>CALOAN010000019.1:0-217607 GCA_942491345.1 uncultured actinomycete | reverse complement strand
GTACCTGCCGCGCGGGCTGCGCGCTACGGGCATCACTCGGTTCACAACGAGGGTGGACCTGAGCACGCGGCCGCCACAAAATCGCGGTCGCGCAGCTGCCGGCCCAGAAGCAGGAGGAGCTGCTGGAACTGGCTGCTGGCGGCGAGATCCGGATCGCACGGCGCGGCGAGATGGGGTGACCAGATGAAGGAGGATCCAATACCCGATCGGCATGTATTCGAAGACGAGCGCGACGACGACGGCAGCCGCCGGCACAGCGCGGCCTACCTAAACGGCTACGGCGCATTGGTGATCGAGATCCACGACCTCGGACCGGTCGTGAAGCGAGCATTCGGCATGTCCGAGTACGAGTCGACCGCGACCTTCACCACCGATCAGACGGCGCGACTGCGCGAAGATCTCGGTGATGATCTCATCGCCGCGATCGCGGAACGGTTCCCGGACTCGGCTCTGGACCTCGCGAAGCACTCCGAGGCCTTGGGCATCGGCCGCGGCAAGGTGTGGAACCGCATCGGCGACTGAGGGCTCAACGATCACCTGCACCGAACGTAGCCGCGGTACTCTGATCGGGTTCGTCTCCCGCCTCACCGCATGCGCCACGTCACGGCGCCGCACATGACACACATCGAACAGAAGGGGCAACCCCTTCCCCGCCGGTGAACCGGCACCGTCCCCGCCGCCCTCGGAAAGACGGCGCGGCCCTGCGGTACCTCACCGAATGGCGACGGGAAGTCGAGTACGCCGAACGCCTCCACCGATCAGGCGGCTATGTCTACACCGGCTACTGGGGCTGCCCGTGCTGCGACGGGCAGCCCATCTGGGATGACTCCCGTAGGCGATTAGAAACCCTCATCCGCCGCCGCGGTAAACACGCCCACCAGCTCCGAGTCGAAGTGCAGCGGCTCGACGAACGCTTCCGCGCGGTCACCGTAGAGCGCGGCGCCTGGGCGTCTGCGCCGTGGTGGCACCGTCGGGAACCGTGGGACTGAACCTGCGCGCCCGCCACGGAATCACCAGGGACTCAAAAGCTTCGGACCGTCCACCGTCCAGAGCACGGTGCCGGCCACTGCGATCCGGTCGTCCGCGGTTGCGATCCGGGTGTAGGGGGGACCTTGGTCGGTTGCCGGGTGATACCCACGGCGGCACAGTAGCGCTGGGGTACCACACTGAGGAGTTGTCGGGATCGCCTCCTGTTCGCGCCAACGGTCGATTCTCCGCGTTGCCACTCACTCCGGGACTTCGCTGAGGTATACCCCTGAGATGATCTCTCCGACAAAGGCGTTCACTGGCGCCATCCCCCTCGCCGTGCTGCTCTCCGTCACCGCATGCGGCGGCACCCAGCAGGCCGCGAAGACCAGCCCGGCCGAGGCATCCAGCACTGCGGCCGCCACGACGCAGGCGCTCGACACGGAGAGCACAAGTGCCCCGGCCACCACCAGCGCAACTGCGCTACCCGAGTCCTGCACCGCGACGCCGGCCGGCGCGTTCGGACTCACCCGTGTCGACCTCACCCCGGCGGCCGGCCACTCTGACGGCGCGAAGACGGTGCGCTGGACCACGAACTCACCCATGCCGGTGACCGGCACGGTGGCGTTCACCCTGGTCAGCGGCACCATCATGCGCGGCGTGAAATTCAACGACGGTGCATTGATCGCGAACTACGTCTTCCACCCGACAGTAGCGCCGCAGGACAACCTCACGATCCCGCCGCAGACCGACGGCAACACCGTGTCGGCGCTCATCCCGGCTGCCGCCGTGGCAGAGCTCGGCTCCACCTGGTCCGCGGACGTGGAGGTCGACGCCGAATCCACCGGGAAGTGCGTGCCGTAACGCCGCCCCGTTCCGTCCCCGCCCCGCGCATCATCTGCGTGGCAGCGCGCAGATGATCCGGCCATGAACAGCACCGACCCGACACCTGCGCACGCGGGACCGGTCGCCCCGTGCGGCGTTGTACGCATCGATCGCATCCTGCAACTTGGTGAACCGGCGCTTCTGCTGCTGGCGCTTGCCGCGGCCTTCCCGGCCTCGATCCACACCTGGTAGCGCGTGGCACCCTTCGGCGTGGTGACGACATGTACGTAGTCGGGGATCCGAGCCATGGCCGCAAGAGAAGGACCGATAACCGACGTCGAGTGTCATCTCGTGTGTGTCAACACGCCGACTGCTCCCCCGACCCGGGATACGAGAAAACCCTCTCCGACGCTGGTCAGAGAGGGTTTTTCTGGTCGGGCTGACAGGATTTGAACCTGCGACCACTTGACCCCCAGGAGTGTAGACCACTGTTTTCCCTGATTCAGGCCGCTGCCCATGCGTCTTTGACCTGCATAAACATAGCAGAGTGGATAGGCGGGATTAGCCGTTGAGTGGGAACTATGTGTGAAGTCGGGCCGGGAGTTCGGGTGGCTCGGCCTGCGCAGACCGCACGGACTCGGTTCAGAATGTCACGTCCGCACGGTCGACACCACGCTGTTCGACGGGCTTAGTGCGAGTCGGTGTTCGCGCCGCGCAGAGCCCGGTCACCAGGGTGCGGTGACACTGACGCCGTGTCGATGAACCTGACTGTTTCCGCATCCACCGATGGCCCCGACGACGCCGAGACCCTGGCGCTGATCCTTGAATCCGTCGCCTCCCAGATCCGCGCGGCAGGCGGTGACCCGGTGCACGCTGACGGAGAATTCGACGTGACCGCCGGCGGGCAGAAGCAGCAGGTGTTCCTGTCGTTCGTCGCGAGATAGTCCGAAGTGGGGCTGGCGACGGCGTCGACCAGCAATCAGCGCCTCCCCGCCGCGGTGGGTCGAAGATGACAAGGGCACGGTGCTGGTGCGGCTGAGCGGGACCAGCTCCGCGGTGCGCAGCCCGGCCCTGGCATCTCTCATCGCTGATCACGGTTTCCCGCCCGGAAGTTGGGTCGCAGACGGTGACGGGTTCCTGTTCGCTGCGGCTTGAGCCGGGCCGGCGCCAATCTGGTTCCAGTTTCGTTTCAGCGCAACCGTTCCGGGATCTGGTGGTCGTATCCGGGCAGCAATTTTCGTTCCCCGAAGCGCGTGGTGTTCTCCGGATCCTCACGCACGAAGTGCGCGACGGTGGACGCCTGGCCTACCAGCTCGCCATCGATGTAGACCTCGGCGGTGCGGTTGTCTCGGGCACCGGCCGGCAGGTAGGTGGCCCGGCCTTCGCGTGCAGCGTTGAGCACGTTGATGCGTAGCTGCTCGAAGTTCGTGCTGCCCATGGATGATTCCTCTCGTCGGCGGATGGCAGCGCGACTCTGCCCGCGCCGTTCTCCGACCGGCGAACGCGGCGCGTCGCGGTCCTCCCGCCGGATCACTCTCAGGACGTGACATCGCGGCGGGGGTGGCGAGATGCGCCTGCCCACTGGTGCTGGTCGCGCCGTGCACACCGGTGATGTGCGGGCCCTGCCACGATGCCGACATGACCTACAACGGACGCGCGGTGCTCGAACAGGTCGCCGCACAACACAGATGGGCCACCGTCTCGGTGACCCCGTGCTTCGAAGACCAGGAGCAGGTCGTCTACGGCCGTGACGGTATCGAGATTCTGATCGTGTGGACGCCACTGAACACCGCGACGGCCGTGGTGAAGAACTACGGAAAGCCCGATGAGTCTGTGGCGAACGGTCCACTGGGCCTGGTCACCGCTCGCGGCTGGATGGAGGAGAACCGCTGATGTCGATCATCGATGGCGGCGTTGAGAAGACCCTGACCTACGACGAGGCCGCGGCGATCCTGGCCGAGCCCGGCTACGACGCCTACGGCCGCCTACGGCTCTACGGGGTCATCGCAGACGGTGAATCCGCCGGCCAGCTCACCGCCATCAAGTCGCAGCAGAATCTCGACCGGTTCAGCTACACCCACATCTGCTCCGTCGAAAGGTAAGGCGCCGTGGTCGAACTCGGCAATGTTGTCAAGACCGCTAATGGCGCGATCGGCGCCGTCGTCGACTGGCTCGACCACGGGATGCGTCCAGGCATCTTCACCATTGAGTGGGACGAGACCACGTTCACCGGTGACGCACCCCCACGCCACTGGACGCGCGCGCAAAGCGAAGCCTTGACAATCCTGAGCTGATCTCCTCCAAAAGCACTCGCGCCGAGCATCGTGCTCCCGTGCGATGGCTGCCACTATGCGCGCATGCCAACACACGGTGGACTCGACGACGCCCAACGCCAACAACTCTGCGAATCGAAAGTGACGCTCGACGGGGAGCCAGCACGCATCATCGGCTGGGCCCACCCATTCGCCACGGTGTCGCGTAGCGATGGGCGAGGCGGCCGCGTCGAATTCGCATGGGCGACAGCAGCCCGCATCGTGGATGCCGGCGGGGCATTCCAGTCGTGAGCACCGCGACTGTCTTCGTGCACCTGGACTACGACGTGTGGGACCACCGCGAGACCGAAGCGATCCGGGTGTCGCGCCACGGCCGCGCTGACGTGTACCTCCCCCAAGGCCAGCGAGCCACCGGGCAGTGGGACGACGCCAACACCGCCGCCGTCACCGGCGCGATCGCACACCGCTTCGGACTCGATGACGAGGAACGCAGCCGCGGCGTGTTCGTGGAAGCAGCCGCGGCGATCGAGCAGAACGACCCGCGCTGGATCGTCACCTTCGCGCTCTGAGAACAGCAGCGTGACCCTCCGCTGCTCTGTCGTGCGCGCCGCGATGTCGTCGACGTTGAGGAGACCTGGACCGGATCGGAGCGATTGCTCGGATCTGTGACGGGAAATGCCGCACCGGCGCCACTACGACAGCGATTGATCGGCCGCGGCTGTCGAGTCAGTCAGCCGCGGCCAGGAGATATCGACCAACTCACCATTGATCTCGGTGGCGTAGCGCTCTGCTTCGCCATACTCCGCCTCGGTGAAGCACCGCACGGCGAATGGATTTCCGTCAGCGCGCACGAGGATGGTGAGATCCTTCAGCTCGACATCCCGGCGAGCTGGTTTGACGCGCTGCACCATCTCCTCAGCCATGCACAGCATCTTCGCACCGAGGCTCGACAGCTTCGGACATCGGGGGACGTGATGTGCGTCAGTGTCGCGGCCCGCCGTGTCCCGCCCTCCGAGCCCGCAGCTGCGCCTGGAGCTGTTGGTGGTGACAGGCGCTGGCACCGCAGCGGACCGGAGCACCGCTCGCTCCCGAGCTGCAGTGTTCGTCGCCCGCGGCGGCTGCTGTCAGACGGTCAGGTCCAGGATCATGGCGCTCTTCACGAAGTTGCCGCCGTCGTCGGCTAGGCCGATGATCCGGGTCGGTCCGCGCTGCGCGGTGTAGCGGATGTGGTAGTGGCCGTGGTACAGCACCGTTGGCGTGGTGGCGTCTACAACCTCGCCGACAAGCTGCCGATGCAGGTCGGCCTGGTACAGCTCGGCTGGCGGGAAACCGCCGGGCAGACCCGGGATCTCGTAGCCGTCCGGTGCATCGTGCGCGACGATCACGTCGACCGGGCCGCCGCTGATCGCGTGGGAGACATCAGCTGCGGTGAGACGTTCCTCGGGCCACCAACTCACGCCGGGCTTGCGCATGGGGCGGTCCACCGAGTGCGCGCCACCCAAGGCCATCCACGTCTTGCCGTGCCAGCGCCAGCGCAGGCCGCGGGGCAGGTGGAAGATGTGCGACCGGATCTGGCGCAGTCCCGTGTCGGGGTCAGCCGGCAGGTCGTACAACGCATCAAAGCATTCATGGTTGCCGTCGACCCACAGCACTGTGACGCCGTGACGTGCACAGGCCATGTCGATCTCGTCGAGATAGTCGTCGGTACGACGCCCCGGAACCCAGAATCCAAAATCTCCAAGCTGCAGCAGCACCGGGATGCCGCGGACACCTGCGGACCGGATCAGCGACGTCGCCCAGCCAGTGTTGCCGTGCCAGTCGCCGGCCAGCATCACCGTGCTGGGCCCCGGCTCGTGCAGAACGGTCGTCATCGAATCATGGTCCGTGACAGAAGTGATGTGGAGCAATTGGTTTTCGGGTCAGAGCCTGTGGCGGATCTAATGGCGGGCCAAATGAATTCGGGGGCGGCGGATCGCCTCGCGACAGGCCCCGGCAGGCAGGTAACTGGCCAGATCCTGGTGCGTGGCGATGAGCGCATCTCTGCGCAGCTCAGCTCAGTAGTCGCGGGACTGTTGACAGAGAAAATATGCGAGGCCCCGACTGGAGCCGGGGCCTCGCATCCCACGTGTGTTCCACCACCAAGGAGAACGCCTCCAATATATATCGCAGAACCAGCCACCACCAGGGTCGACACCTGCACTCGACCTCACTCTCCCTGCCATTTGAGGAAGTCGAGCACGATCCAGCAAATAGCACCGATGATTGTGGCGTACACCAACATGCCGAGGTCCGCCAGGTAGAGGCAGCCCAGTACCGAACCGACCGAGCCAGCGGTGATGAGAACCATGACGCGTCGGGTCATCGCACAACCAGATCGGCGATCAGGCCTGCTAGACAAGGGTTCTCACCGATGGCAGTTCCGGCCAGCACCGCGGCACACAACAGTGTGGTTGCGAGGACGAGCCGGTGTGCGGTGCGTTCGTGCATGGTGCGATTCCATGGCAGTTGCCGCCGCGGGGAGCTGATTCCGCCTCGCATCCCAACCTCCTTCTATCTCTATTTTGGAGATTACAGTGCTGAGGTGGCGACAGCGCGGATTCAGCACACCCGTGTGTCGTGCACTCTCCACGGAGTCTTGAGACACCGGATCAGCTGCGGCGCACTCTCGCAACGGTCACCTGCATCCGTGGAATGCGGGTACAGCCTGATTCCGGAAGCGGAACCGGCTTCGCGACAGGCACTGTCACGTGCCCTCTACTTGCACATAGTCCGACCGTTTCAGCCGACCAGCTGTGTCGGCGTGCCGTGCATGCCGACTCGTCGGAGTAGTCGACGTGCGCGAGCATCGCGGCGTGAACGAAGCAAAGTGCCGGCAAAACGCCCGGCCAACGGAGGACCTGAGATGACGTGCATGGATGCCTGTGGAGGCGACTCACGAGCCTCGCGATTCTCGTTGATGATTGCCCATTCCAGTCTCTATGTCCTGCCCTGCTGGCTGGCTGTGTGTATCGCGTCGTGGTTTGGCCTTCTGGGACCCACCAGCCGCTTCACGGCCGGCACGGTGATGGCCGTGTGTGCACTGGCGGCGCTAGCGCATCGGCTCAGGGGGCAGTTGTGTGTTCGTTGCATTGAGGAAGTGCCTACCGACGCCCCACTCCGCGCCCAGCGGAAGAAGCGCTGGCTCTGGTTGGCCCATTTTGTTACCCGGCCATCGGGGATAGCGGTGACGATCACTGTCTTGGTCGGCCCGCAGCTATTGTCGCTCGTACTTCCGGGCGCTCTATCAACCGGAATCTGGTCCACTCGCCTTCGAATTCCGATGGACCTCTGGCTGTTCGCCATTCTGCACTCGGAGACGACCCACTACCGGCTTCTGCTGTGGTGCCCCTACTGCCGGGGCTGGGATGACGGTGAGCCCGAACCGTCGCCAGACCCCGCTGTGTCTGGCACCAAGACCGCGCGCTGAAGGCAGCCGAACCGTGTCGCGTTCGTCGGCAGCCTCAGACATCGCCTAGCTTTCGCCGCAATCGCCTTCGTCGTGGGGCGGGAGCCGTCTTCGAGCCGGGCCGCGACCCCGGCCGATTTCGGCGGTCAGCCCCCTTAGGGGCACACGGCTCGTCCTTCCTGTTTCAGCGGGACGTGGCAGGTGGTCGCGGAACCGTTCAGACCACATCCCGCACGACACAGGAGGTTTAGTCCACAATGGTTGAATCCGCACGTCTCAAGAACCGGGCCCGCCGCTACATGGCCGCCCACCCCGGCACCAAGTACCAACAGGCACTCGACGCGGTCACCGCCACCGAAACTGACAGCGCGCCAGACACCTCTACCGTTTCCATCAACGACATCCCCGACTTCTTCGAAGCCCTCGGGATTTCCGACATCTCCACCCACGACTTCCAGGCGACATGGGCGGCCAATGATCACACTGATGAGATCAAAATCCCGGTTGCCCTCCTACGTGAAGGCGACCAACTCCTACCGGATTTGAGCTACCTGAACTTCTACGAGGAGAATCGCGGCGGCAACGGCCCGCACGGGGTGATCGCTGGACGAACGGGTAGTGGGAAGAGCCGTTTCCTGCGCGCAATCGTCCTAGCACTGATGTCCAAATACAGCCCCGACAGGATCGGATTCCTCCTCGCAGACTACAAGGGCGGAGCGACATTCCGGGACATGGACCCCGGCCGGTGCCCACATGTGCTGGCCAACATTTCCAACCTAGCTGACGACCCCGAGATGGTGGATCGCCTCGGCTTGGTGATCGAGGGCGAAATTGTCCGCCGCTCGGAGTTCATCACCGGCGAAAAGGGATGCAAGGACATCTTCGAATACCGCGAGCAGCAACGACAGCACCCCGGTGAGCTTGACTGGCCTCCGCTGCCGAATTTGTTCGTGGTCATCGAGGAGTTCAATGGCCCCCGTCCGAGACAGCGAGGGATTAGCGAACTTCTCACTCGAGTCGGCCGCGTTGGCCGTTCACTTGGCATGCACCTGGTCATGTGCAGTCAGCACGTCGAACGGTCCACGTTTGGCGAGCTGTTGGAGCAGCTTGCATTCTGCTACTGCCTGGCCGTGAGTTCACCGCATCAGTCGATCACCATGATCGGCACTGATGCCGCTGCAAAGTCGTCAGGCGGCACGCTCACAGGGAAGATCTGGCGCAGGTTCAGCTGCGACGAAGCACCCGTCGAGATCAGAGCGTTGGACCACAGCGCTCCAGTTTCTGGACGCAATGCCACGATGGCTGACGCGCTGCTTGATCGGCTGTCGCGTGAACCAGCTCCGGATGTGCGCCGGTTGTGGACAAAACCACTGCGGGAGCCAGTAACACTGCCAGAACTTGGATTACAGCGTCGAACGGATGGACTCGGGATTCAGATCGGCCATCTCGACGACCCGCTGCATCACCGAACCCTCCCCTGGACAATTGATCTCGGCTCAACCACCCCGCACTGGCTCATCTCGGGGGACCCCGGATCCGGGTGCACCACGACGCTGCAGACCCTTGTGCTGGCGGCCTGCGCGCAGCACACGCCCCAGCATGTCTCGTTCGTTCTCCTCGACAGCCGCTCCGGCCAGTTGCACGCGGTCGCCGAGTCGGCGAACGTGATCGCCTATGCCCACAGTGGGGATGCTGAAAGCGTGAAAGCGGCTCTGGACGAGATCGATCGGTTGATGAAGCTGCGTCACGACGCTGTCACCCGACCTCACAGCGCAGGGATAGATGCCTATCTGGCGGGAAAGAACACCGACACGGTTCCCGGCGATCCCTACGGCCACGTGATCGTCGCCGTTGATGGGCTTGCAGGTTTCGCCGGATTCGGGGCCGGCGGTGGTTCGGTAATACACCGAATCGCCGCTCTCGGCCGCGAACTGGGTGTACATCTTGTGGCAACAGACCAGACCCGCGCACAGGAGATCTCCCCCGGGCTCGAGGCGAACTTCTCCAGACATATCCAGCTTCCATGCGAGCACTACCACCGCGCTCACGCCCCGAACATTCTCCGAGCGCGTTTCGACGCTGAGATCCCCCGGGACCAGCCCGGCCGCTCGATCGACCCCGCTACCGGACTGCAGGCGCGCGTTGCCCTCCCAGTCACTGGCAGCGTCGAACCGGACGGACTGAACGTTGACCGCACCTCGGCTGTTCAGGAACTGAGCCGAGCGCTGTCTTCAGGCATCGACCCGGTTGAGAAGCCGACACCTGAACGTCTCGCGGAGTTCGCTGACGCCGTTCGCCGGTCCAAGTTGCAGGTGATTCACGGTGAGATCGACAACCTGATTGGACGAGACGCTGTTAAAGACCAGTTGCGCCGAATCCTCGCGTCGGCGCAGGTATCTGCAGAACGAAAGCGGCGCGGACTGGGGAGCATCGGTGCCGCAGAGCGCACGTTCGTCGTCACCGGTCGTCCTGGAACCGGAAAGTCACATACCGCTGACCTGCTCGCCCGCGCGTTGTACACGTGCGGACTCAGTCGCAGTTCAAAAGTCGTTGTGGCCGGCTGGACGCAGCTCGCGGGCGCGAACCCGGGCGATACAGTGGATAAGGTTCAGGCCGTACTTGAGGAAGCCAGCGGCGCAACCCTCATCATCCATGATGTCCAGCCGTGGCATGCGGCGGAGATTTCGGACATGCTCGTGGACAAGCTGGATGACGGTGGTAGTGGCGGCGACATCGCGCTGATCCTCACCGGCTATCCATCAGACGTGGCGCATCTCTTTGTAACGAATCGCAGGCTGGACTCTCTGCTTGGCGCGCGAATCGACCTCGCACGCCCCACGGCGACCGAACTCTGGCAGCACCTACAACGGTTCGCCCACAAAGCTGGCCGTCTGCCAGCGGCCGGCTCGGAAGAGGCGTTCTACACGGAGGTCGAGCACCTGTTCGCGCACGCCGATGAAGGACACTCACCGCTCGATGTGCTTTCCAACATTCGGTTCGCGAGCTATGTCGTCGAGCACGCAGCGCGTGCGTCCATTGCGCGCTTGACGGACACCGATCTTTCGACGTTGACAGATGCGCAGCTGACAGAGCTGACCACTGAAGACATCGTCATCGCGGTGCGAGGGATCGACGCACGCACCCGATCAGTCCCGAAGGGATAGAAGGGGCACTGAACAAGCCCCATGACCCCGGCGACTCTTGGCCGGGGTCATGGGCTCCCCATGTCAGTGGGGGGCGGTCCAGACGACTTCGTGTGAGTCGTCTGTCACCTGTGTCGGCTCCCAATCGTCTCCGACCTCAACGGATTTTGAACATTGGTGGCACAGTGAGACATAGGCTTCATTGCACGCCCGCTCCCGGGCTTCCTCTGGCGTAGCTGCCTCCACGTCGATCACTGTTGTCGAGCTGGAGGCCAAGACGACGGTGTACTTCATATAGTCGATCCTTCTGCTGCATTGGCTTTGGCGTAGGTATCGGCGACGTGCTGCGCCCATAGGTCATAGGGATCGGGGTCAGTGCGTTTCGGCTTCCCCGTCAATCGACCAAAGTCCTGCCCGCAGCACCGGAGAATTTCGTTGTCGTTCGAAAACGAGCGCCACCGGGTCGGCCGATGCTTGGCAAGGTGCGCTTCTAGCGTCAAAAATCCACTGTCCATGTCAGCGCTTCCGTCAGTCTTCGATTTCGCTCGACGCTTGGTCAAAACACCGCTGACACGAGTTGCGTCAGCGCAATACCCGGGTCTGCCGACGGCCCCGACTTGCCGTGTCAGCGGTTCACCCGGAGCAGAATTCGCCAGCTCAGCTGTCGATCATGTCGATGTCGCGCATCAGGTCGCTGTACACCCGGGCAAGCGCCGCATTCTTGTCGGCCGGCGCGCCGTCATGCGCCCCGCCGAGAGCAACGATCTCGGCTTGAGCTGCAGCTGCCCGCGTGGCGATCTTGTCGATGTTCTGGCGAAAAGTGCTCGCCTCGCTGTCTGTGTAGACCAGGTGGTCACAGGTAGTGGTGGTCATCTGGGCCCTCTCGGTGGTGGCATCGCTGCAGAACAGATGCCCAGACACTAGGAACCAGCGCGGCCTTCGCCCAATCTGCAGGCACGACACGCCGACACAGCACGGTCACGTCGCTGTGTCCATCCCGCGGCACGCGGCGCCTACCCGCTCTGCTCTCTCACAGCTATCGGGATTCGATCGCGTCCCTTACCCAGTCGAGTTCGTGCGAAATCTTGTGCAACGCATCGATCTTCGCCTGCTCTTGATACGCCGACAACAGCGCGATCTGCATCGGATCTGGTTGGGTGGACGCTTTCTGAAGCGCCTCCAACGTCTCGGCCGCCTTCTTGCGAGAAGCGTCGGCCCGGCCGGCCACCGCGCGATATTCCTTGTCTCTCACTGATTCCACACGGCGATCTTCACACGCGGTGGCCGACCCGCCACGAACTGAGCTTCGTGTCTCGCGCCCATTTGGCCCCGCCCGGCCCGGTATGGCCGTGAATCGCGCGGTGTGTCAGGATGCCCGCCTGTCCCAGTACCGCGGTGGCAACATGCGGGCACCGCGCAGTGCGCGCAGAAGAGCGGCCCCGTGGCGTTCGGGGATGAAGTCTGCATCGGCGATCACGATGTCGTTGGGGCTCAGCGGTTGCGTGCCGGCGATGCGAACCCGCACTACCCTCAGTCCGCGAGACGCGTAGAACCGGTTGCGCATGAGGTCCTCGGCCACACGCTCCGGGGTCCCGTGCCAGCGCTCAGGGTCGACTTCCACCACCGAGAACGGTTTTCGCACAAGGATATCGGGGGTAAAGAATCGGTTCTTCCCTGCGCTGTCGCGCCCCATGCACATCAGCGTGCCTTGCGGGTAGGTCCGGTAGCCGGCGTTCTCGATGACCTGGCGCACGCGCTGTTCAGTCTTGCTGGTCGCCGTCGAGCCGTCGGCGGCCAGATCTCCGGGCCGGGCCCGTTGGCGATCCATCCGAGGCAGCACGGGCGGAGTATTGCGCTGGGCCCACCAGACCGCGCCCCACAACACCAACAGTGCTAGCGGGACCGCTGGATGCAAGAGAAACTCGATCACAGACGGTGACTGTAGGAAGCCGTCACCGTTTGGGCGCGCGCGGCGCGAGACTGTCACTCGGATCACCGGCGTCGGGCACTCACCGCCCATACCTCGTTCGCCCTTCCGAACGCCTACTCGGTGTTCGTCTTCGCTACTGTTCGCCGCGCGCTAGACCTCCCCGAGTTTCGCGGTAAATTACCCGTTTGACCTGCGGTAACTGTCAGTAAATCGGTGACTTTTCGGTTCACCTGCAGCAATGCGTAGCTGTCGTGGGAATGGGGGTGCCTCGGACAGCTCGGCGTGACGGAAGGCAACAGGGTCTATAGGTGGAAGCTCATTAGTTAGTTGTTCTAGATACATATCTTTACCTGCATTCTCTCTGAAACAGAGAATATCCGCTGTCGGAGGCACCCCCTATTCCCACGACAGTTGCGTGTTTGCCCAGCTGAGCGGTGAATTGACCGGATCTCTGACAGTTACCGCAGGTCAAATGGGGAATTTACATGGAAGTACGGGGAGGTTCAGCGCGTCCGGGACAATTTACATCCGACAAATCCAGCGGGAAACCGGGAACCGGTCTGTCGAAAGTTTTGTTCGGACAGAAGGATGCGGCATTCGTGAGACGTCCTCGAATAGGGCGGCCGGAACCCCGCCATTTAGCATCCGGACGCGTCGCAGTGGCGCTGCAGATCCCGCTCCAGCGGTGCCGGTCGGGAGTTCAGCGGCAAGCCGCGATGATCAGGCGGTGCATGGAGATGTGAACGCCCCGAGAAGGTGACGCCAGTCGTCCGCACCGGTAGTGCGGATCCGGCGGTGCAGCGCATCGCGGGACACTCCGAGCTGTCGGGCCACCCACACCCGCGGAATCAGCTGAGCGCACCCCGCGGCGATGAGTGAGCAGGCCGCATCCGAGGCGTCGCGCAGACCGTTGAGGGCCACTTCGGCCATCGCGGCATCGATCCCGGCCCCACACAACCACGCCAGCTCTTTCTCTTTCGGCGAGGTTTCGAGTGAGCCGGCCGCCACGACCAGCGCGGCGCCGGTGTCCGTCGACGGGTGCATGAGCCACTGTTCGCAGGCCAGCGCAAGGTCTGTGCACCGCTGGTCGGAGTCGATCAGTGCCTGCATCAGTGTTGAGAGTGGACCTGCCTTGCGGCGGGCCGTGACACCGTCCCCGGAAGAGGACTCGGCGATCAGCGGGTACAGGGCCCGGGCCGACTGCGCCCGCACCGGTTCGACTCGGATCAGCGCCGCTGAAAGTGCGGCCGCCGCTGCATGTTCCGGGGTTGCGGGCTGCCGCCACCACGCGGGGTCGCTCATCGGTCAGTTCCTTTTGCGTCATTGTCGACGACCAGGCGCAGCCCCATTCGCTTGAGTACGGGAGCCAGGTAGGTGACGTAGTTGTCGGTGTCGGTCGGGCCGTAGGCGAGCATCCCCACGGCCATCGCCTCTCCCCTCTCGTCGACGACGAACACAGGGGCACCGGAGTCGCCATGGACCGCCGAGCCACCCCAACGCACCTGTACAGACGTGGCTCTCACCAAGGGACCGCAGGTGAGACCGGAACGGGCGCCATTCATGCACATCGGAGTTCCTGCCGGCAGTGACCGCACCGCGTCCACGCCGAGGACCCCGCGCAGTCTGACTCCGGGGGCGATTTCGACTCCGTAGGGCCCCTGCTGCTGGCTGGCCGACAAGAAAAACACCGCGGCGTCGTGGTAGACCCCGTCCCGGTCGTATCCGCGATCGTAGCTCTGCAACGGTGGAAGTTGTTCTCGCGCTGACTTGTTCATGGCGGTATACATCCACAGCGGGGCAGATTTAGCGGCCATACAGTGGCCCGCTGTCAGGTAGCCCGGATCGTCGGTGGTCGCCACGATCGGCCATGACACGGTGCAGTTCTGCGCCTCGGTCTCATCCACCTGGGAGGCGATGGTAATTCCCGGCTGCGGATAGTCAGCCGCAGTCACCTCGACGGGCTGCGATGCGCCGTGCACCCCGGCGATCGCCACCCAAGGCCCACCGGGCAAAGGGTCAGCTCCGGCGGGCGAGACGGTCGCCATGGAGGCCATGGCACCAAAAACAACGACAGAAGCAACTTTGGCGATCCAGGGTTTGCTTGGGTGTGCGGTCGACATGGCCGCAGGCTAACCCGACGCATACGAAAACTTCCGCTGCACCACTACCGGCATAATGCGCCCGGCTTCGCCGGATCTACCTGCTCGCGCCGCGGGCAGTTCCTGAGATGCCGACGACCTAAGTTTCCCGGCATCGGCGCACACGCGCCCCGAAACACAGGAGCTCTGCTGACGATGCCCCCGCTGTCCACCGGTACGCGGATCCTTCTTCCCGCTGCCGCCGCTATGGCACTCGGCGTGATCAGCGCCGGTATCGCCAGCGCCGATGACAACGTTGCCGCTCCCGATCCGTCTACGTTCGACGTCCCGGGCCCGAAGGCCGTTGACCCGCTGTGGGCGTTGCCGGCGCCCGTACCCGACGGTCCCCCGGCACTGGAGGCTCGCGCATTCACCGAACCTTTCACTTTCGAGGCCCCGGGCGCTGAACCACCCGTGACGGCACACGGGGCAGCCAATGGCGTGGCCCCCGGTCCCGCCGAAGTGGACATGGCTCCGATCGACGTCCCGCCGCGCCCCGTCGTCCTTATCCCAGACGAGGTCGTGTCTACGCCGATCCCGGCGGCTCCTGAGCCAGGAAAATCGCTGCTCTCCGGCGCCATCCCAGTTCAGGCTGTCTCGGTCGCCGGCCCGATCGGGGGAACGACACCGTCGCGGACCCTGGTGCTCGTCTCTGAGCAACCGAGCCGCCACCCGGCTGTGCCCGCCACCGGAATCGACAAGGCCGCTGTCGACTACAGCGCCCATCCGGTTGCCGCCGTCGGCGACGCCGACATTGTCGCGGGCCTCAACGCGGCTGGGGTGGCTCCGGAGTTGACGCCACGGTTCACCGCGGCCACCCGCACCATCATCGGAGGTGAGTCCGGTGGATCGACCAACGCAGTGAACCGTTGGGATTCCAATGCCTGGGGTGCCACCCAGCCCGACGGCGCACCGCACAACAGCAGCCGCGGTCCCATGCAGACCATCCCCGGCACGTTCGCGGCATATCACGCCCCCGGAACCTCGACTGCGATCTACGACCCGGTTGCCAACATCGCCGCGGCCTGGCGCTACATCCGCGTCCAGTACGGCGTGAACCTGGACACGGGTTCCGGGCTGGACGCGTTCATGGCCCGTGGCACGGGCCGAGGCGTCGGGTACTGATAGCGATGGCACCTCTAACCGACGCGCAGTCTCGCACCGACGCCACCCTTACCCAGCTGATCGCCAAGTGGAACGGCATCGACAGTGTGGCGATGCGGAGTGGGGCGACCGGCCAGTCCCTGCTCGATCAGATTGAAGCGATCATTCGTCGCCGCAACGGTATCGACGCTGCGATCGATTTCCGCGCGACGGCCAACAATCAATTGAATGACGGTCCCTACAGCTCCCGTTCCAAGACGCTCAATGCCCAGGACGTCCTGAGGAATGCCGACGCCAAACAGCCCAGGATCGATGGGAGCACCGATGCCACGACCCAGATCCCTGACAGCGACGCGTACGGCGCGAAAGGATCGGTGCTCAAAGCCAGCGATTCGGCGGCGGACACCGCGTTCAACGCCGCGCCCGCCTTCGCCGGCAGTCGCTGGTGGCTGCCGTCTAACGAGTACCTCCCCGGATTTACTGACGAGGGCGGCCTGACCTACGGCGACGAGGCGGCGCTCAACGCACGAGACGACGCGCTGCAGAAGGTCAACCTGGAACACTTCCACGTCGACATGGAGAAGTCACAGGCGTGGAACCCGTCCGGTGCTGCCATCCCGACCGAGAGCGGAACCGGTAGCCACATTTCCACGCTCGGGTCGGCGTTCACCGCCGCGGACAAGAAAGTGACCGCGGCGTTGGGGGTTCTCGACGCATTACGCCGGGCGTTCGAGAGGAGCGGTGAGCAGCAGATCACCAAGCAGCTGGAGCGCATCGCTCCGGTGTTCGACCAGCTTGCCGCCGGGCTGCACACGTCCGCTGATGTTCCGCAGCAGATCTGGCGTGCAGGAACTGGCGCCAATAACGCTTTCCAGGAGCTTCGCAACAGCAACCACACGATCCGGCGGGCCATCGGTGACATCGTGTCCAACCTGCAGCGGGACTACGGCAGCACCACTGGTCTCGACATCAAGAAACGGCTCACGCTGCATGGGGAATTCACCAAGTTGCCGGATGTGGCCGTACCCGCCGGCTTGGGAGCTCCGACCGAAGCCGCACAGAAGATCCAGGAGTACGCAGGGTCGATTACAAAGCCCGACACAGTGCCGGTGGAGAACGTATCGGCCGCGGTCGCGAACACTGCCGCTACTCCCACAGCGGCAGCCGACAAGGCGAGGGTGACCGGGAGCACCGGCGGCACCGGAGCTTCGACCCCCAAGCCGGGAGCAACACCATCGGGCTCGGAAGGTTCGGGGACCAAGGCCAAAGGCAACAACGACCTCGGAGCTTTACTTTCGGCACTGGGACAACCGGCGTCCACCGCCGCGCAGCAGGCGTCCGCAGTTCCGCAGCAAGCCGCCAACGCCGCACAGCAGACCGCGGCTCCGCTCACCGAGGCCGCCCAGAAAGCCGCCGCACTCCCCGACGACGTCCTCAAAGCGTTGCGTGGCGATACCGCGAATAGCAACGCCAAAGCCGATCCGGCGGCGGTTGCCGCAGCCGAAACTGACCGGGCCGCTGCCACGTCGGCGACCCCCACACCAGCAGGCCCCGCAGCTCCGACACACCTCGGTGCACCTGGTACCGATGCCCGCCCGCACCAGCTGGACGCCAACGGCAAGCCAGCCGACAAGGACGGAAACGGCAAAGTCGACAAGGATGCAGTCCCGCTGTCGAAGCGGACCGTCAAACCGTTCGCCTTGGAAGTCTCTGCCGACGGGCGCAACGTACAGGTCAAGGATGTTCCTGACCCGCGGATTGGCGAGATGATGTTGAACATGGCCGAGGCCAGCGGAGGGTCGCCGATGTCGGTTGTCGACGCCGCGAAAGCTTCCGGAATGGACATCGCCTCCCTGGGCGATGCGCTCGATCCATCGGATGTCCAGGTCGGTGACGCGGTTATCGGTGCTGTTTCCTCAGGCATCTATCTCGGCAACGATCTGGTGCTCACCGCGACGGGTCTCGTGGAGGACCTGGCCGATGTGTTGGGGGACGACGGGTTTATCTCGGCGATCCCGCTGCCGGAACTGCCAGAAGAACCGGTCGGTCCGGACGGGCAGCTGTTGCCGGACAACCCGGCTCCAGTGGTGCCCGAACGCAATGGGGTAGACGGGGATTCCATGCCCGCCATCACCGTGAACACATCGAGTGCAGAAGCCCCCCAGGATCCCCCGAACGCGCCGGCCCCGAAGTCAGATCAGCCCGCTTCGACAGCTCCGCTGCCCCCGACAGACATGTCACCTGCTGCGGCTACCGCAATGCCACCGGCACCAGCTCGAGTGAGCGATCCGGCGCCGCCGGCGCCTGCATCCGCGCCCCTATCGGCGGTCTCGTCAAATGATCAGACAACGCTGCCGCGGCAGGTTCCCTATGAGGGCCACGCGCTCGGGTAGGGCGCGCCGCGTGCCGGTCGACTGAATCCGGGCCGTCACGATCAGCGATGTGATTGATCCACGCCTGCAAGCGCTCCTCGAGGATCGCCCTGTCCCCGATCTTGAGGCCGAACCGGACATCGTCGGCCCCCTCGAAACGGACTCCGGTTCAGTGCCCGACACGCAAGCCGAAGACACTGAGGCTCAGGCCGCGCCGGCAGACACCACCGACCCCGAAGAAGTGCGCCGGGAGTTGATCTCGCAGGCCGTCGAGGCTAATCCGGCACTGGCGCCGATCGCCCACGCCGCACGTGAAGGCGTGAGCATGGGTGGGGGCGGGAACGTCCGCGTCTCCTCGACACTGCGTGACGCGATGGACACCCTTGTTCCGGGACCTGACACGGCGCCTGATGGAGGGTTTCGGACGGTCGGAGGCTGGCTGAGCGCTGACAACTCTTTGTCGTCGCCGGTCACCGAGGTTTCGCCGTGGTTCACTGTTTCGCACTGGCAGTGGCTGGCGGCCAAGAACATGGTGCGGCGCATGCCCGTCGAATTGGGGCTCGTCCTGCCGCATCTGTTCATCTCTGAAGCACAAGTGATCTTCGACCTCAAAGCGTGGGGGGCCCTCAGCGGCGATGGCCAAATCACCGCCGAAGCGGCTGACATGTTCGGTGCGGTGACAGGTTTCTCCGAGCTCACCGTGTACGGGACAGTTCTGCTCTACGCCCAGCGGCGCGCGCCCAAGAAGCTGCCCGCGGTACTGGAGAAGTTCGGGTTGTCTGCCGCGGTGCGCGATGTTCCTCGGGTGTCGTTCGCGGTAGGTATCAGCGACCGCGAGGTGGTGACGACTCTGGTCAATAACAACACCGTTGTCTTCGCTCGCCGTCTGCGGCGTATCCATGACACTGCAGATGCCGCAGACGCGGTACTGGGACTACTCGATCCGCAGGGGATCTGGCCGGAGTATCCGCTGCGTACCAGCGTGGTGCTGCCCGGGGCTGTCGCCGATGAACTTGCCACGTCGGCGGCCACGGCCAAGCTCATTGACGCAGAGCCTGACGAAGACGCCACAGATGATGAGCGCGCAGCCGATGCTGAACTTCGCGCCGGAGTCCGCAAAGGTGCCCGCAAAGTACTCGCCGCCGCACGCACCCCTACTGCGGCCACCGACGCGATCGCCGAGATCGCCACCTCCACCGTTCACGCGTTGGCCCAGATCACTGTTCGCACCAACGACGTGGACACCCCGCGGGGGGCTCCGTCCGCGCTAGCGCTGGCATTTCTGCGGGGCAAAGGGATAGTTGCTTCGTATCCTTCAGGAACTGGTCCGTTGCGGCGCATCACCTATACAAGGGGAAACGCAGCAGGCATTGAGGAAGGTATCAAGGCCCTACGACACGCATACCGAGGCGGGTGATCGGCAAATCTGCGCTAGCATCGGCCGTAATCGCCCACTAGCGACGACACACGGAGGTTAGCCATGACCAACCCGAAGGTTGGACTCACGCAGGATGAAATTGCGGCCATCAGCGACGCGATGTTGAGCGAACTCGTCAACCTGCGACAGGCCACGGACAACAAGCACAAGGTGATCACCGAGATCGCGCATGTGCACTTCCAGTCCGAAGGCGCGACAGCGGTACTCAACCGTTTCGAGACCGAGACCATGCCCAAGATGACCGATCTCATCAACACGGGCAATCAGGCTCTCGAAGGACTGGGCAAGTACACCCAGCAGCAGATCGCGCAGGCCGAAGCGGCCAAGCAGGCCGTATACCGGCCCGTCTGATCCACCAGCCCACCGACCACGCCTCAAACGACAAGGAGATTCTTATGAGTGGTGGAATGATCGATCTCAATATCGCCGGGACAACTGACGCCATCGCGCAGATGAAGAACCTGTCAAAGGCGATCGCCGGCTCCGCGACGACGCTGCTCGACAAGTACACGCAGATGACCGGCGGCGCCCTGCAAGGCACCACCTCGGATGCGGTCAAGGAGTTCTCGGACAAGCAGAACGCCGCAATCACTTCCAACGAGGAGGTGGACGCCCAGATGGTGACCGTGCTCAATACCTCGATGGATGACATCCATTCCTTCGACATGAACCAGGGCCCCGGCATGGCGACTGCCGGCTGAGGCTTCACACATCGACCAAAGCCCCGCGACCTATACAGTCGCGGGGCTTTGTCGTGCAGCTGTTTACGCGGCAGCCGACTGCGGCGGGACGCCGTAGCCCAACAGCGATTCACGCAACCACCCGGGCAGCATGCGGCACGGCCCCAGCCGCGTCACCGGTGCGCCGTTCTGACACGTCGGCGGGACAGGAACCAGCATGTCGCCAGACGTCACCGTGATCGAGCAGTCCTCCCAGCCGGTGACCGCCATGGTCAGTGGATCGATACGGTGCCCCTCCGAGGTGCGGAACAGATACATCCCGCCGCCACGCAACTGAGGCACCAACAGCGTTGGTGCACTGTGGCGTTCGTAGCCGTCGCCACTAGCCTGCATGGACCATTCTCGCCACACCCGCAACGACGCAGCATCACCGATCATCACCGCCACCATGTTCGACGCGCCGGCATGGATCGCCGCCGAGGTGGTGATCGCTCCTCGGCGCCACAGACCCGCGGCCACATCTTTACCCACGGTGCGATTGATCCGCCTGTAGTAGGCACCGACACGGACGTTGACCCGCTCCGCGGCAGCGTCGATGAGTCCGGCCCCCGCCAGCTTCCCGGTTGTTTCCATGGGCATCTGCGTCCCGGTGGGATAGGTGCTCACCAGCGTTGCCAGTCCTGCCCGCTCAGCGTCGGTGGCGTCGTCGGGGACCACCACGTCCGGTCCGAGCATCGTCACTGCGGCACCCGCATTCACCAGCCGCCGCAGATAGCCTTTCCACAGCACCTCCGGCAGGCGAGGATCCATGCCTGCACCCAGCAGCGCAGCGATCGGGTCAGATCCGAGCATTGTTGCCTCCCTTGCCAAGTGACTCGCCGCTGCGCAAGTAAGGGAAGGTCAGCGGATGCACCTGCCACAGTGACCGCCGTGCGTTCAAATGTGCCCACTGCACGGCCTCGTCCTGACACGTGAAAGGTCCGACCATCCGGGGAAGATTGGGTATATTGCCGCTGCGCCAGTGAATGTCGAGAATGACAGCGTCGTCCATCAGACGTACTCCCACCGCTTCCCCATCCCGTTAACGTCGACGGCCAGAAACGCCTCGATCCCTCGCTGCGCAGCCGCGCGCTGCAGGAACGGCGGCGGGGTGGCCATCACTTGGGTCAGAGCATCGGCAATCTCTCTATCCGCGACGATCTCGTCATGCATCCACAGGTGCACATGGTCGGACAAGCCCATCCGATCCAGTTCCAGGATCGAATAGTGCATCACATCAAGTGCAGACCCTTGGCAGAAGTGGTTCGGTGCGATCCTCGATGCCACTTCGTTCATGCGAATTCCGTTGTCATAGAACGAGAATTCCTGATTTACGACACGCCCCATCAGTGTGACCACCCTGCCGACGTTCTTCGACTCGTGCTTCAGAGCGTCGATGAGCCGATAAAGGATAGGAAGACTGTCCCGGATCGCCCACGCGACTTCTTTTGCCCGATCCAGAGTCCAGCCGTACTGCAGCGCGGCTGCCTTGTGACCCTGGCTGTACATGTCGGCAAGCATCTTGCGTTTCGCCAGTTTGCGATCGATACCGGCCATTTGGCCGACCGGCTCGTAGGGATCCTTCCCAGCTCGCATGTCGGCAAGGAACTGACCATCACCTGATGCCGTCGCTAGGATCACCGGCTCAATCGACTTCCAGTCCGCGCTGACCCAGTCACTGGCGTCGGACACGACGATCCCGCGCGCCTCCTTCGGAAACTGCTGAATCTCCGGCTTGGATGCCGAGTTGCCGGTCAAGTACGGTCCCCGAGATCCCCACGCCGTGAAGGTGCCGGCATCAGTGGTCACGCACCAGACGTCGGCACGGCCACGGCCAGGTAGCGACATCGGCCCCTCTGCAACCTGTACATCGGTGAAGTTCCATACCTCGACCAGCCCACCACTCACGCGAGGCAACACTCCAAGGCGGTACAGCGCCACCGCAGCCGCGGCCCCCCACTGTTCGTCGAAAGAGTGCGGCGGGGCACCCTTTTCGTGACAGAAGCCCGCACCGTTCACCCAGCCCGCCAGATCGGAAGTCGGCGCCTCCAACGCCCACAGGAGCGGTTGATTCGGCAGCCTGCCCTGATCCCTCAACCGGTCGGCGAAGTCAGCGGAGCGTCGTTCCAGGAGCTGTTTCCGCACGACGGAGACGGATGCGCCTCCCGCCATCGCGGCACACTGTTGAAGCTCGAGTTCTTTCCTCCATGCCGCCGCAGCTGCCATCGACTGGGCACCGTTAGTCCATGCCTCCGTCACCGACTTGATCGCGTCTGCGCCGAGCTGCCTGGCGATGTACGGCGGCGGGGTCAACCGAATCGTGTCAGTTTCCGTCAGAGCGTCGAGCGTTTTGAGATGTGTTTGCGCCGTTGCATCCTCAGTCACCCAACGATGCTCCGGAGTGCACGTGAAGTGCATCCCATTCGTCAGCCGATAGGTACTCACCGGCGCATCGGTATAGCGATGCACCGCACGCACTGTGGTCCAATTCCCGTCCGCATCAAGGGTCTTGTCGCCTAGCCTTATGTCGCCGACGCCGACGATGCCACGACGGGTGAGCAACCGTTGATTCTCCGGCAAGCACATGCGGCCTGTGGCGTTGGCGCCGAGGATTTTGATCTCAGGGTGCAGACGTCCTGTGGGGGCGGCGTTCTCCTTCACCTTGCAGACGTAGCCAAGGACTTTCTCGACCCCCGCGACCGTGCGGTGCGCCAGTGCCAGGTCCGATCGCAGCACCGCGTCGTCGTCGGTGAATATCTTCAGCGCGTCTTTGTCGGCCTTGAGCTGCCCGGTGGGGGTGGTTGGCCACGGCTGGGGCAATTCGCCACGAGCATCTAGTGCATTGACCAGATCCCGGCCATTGCCTGGGCGGATGCCCGCGTTGGCCAGCAGCTGCGCCGCTGCCCGCGCCTGCTCCACCGTCTGTTCGCGGAACCGCTCAGGAAACTCGGTGTCGACGGCATAGCCGCGGGCGGTGCGTTCCAGGACGATCCGGTTGACCTGCTGAACGTCCTCAACCACCTGCTCGGCGTCATCGGCGTTGAGCACACCGCGACCACCCATCCCCAGGTCCGGGGTGGTCAGGTACCGAGCAGCGGTGGCCATGATTCCGGTTCCACCTACTCCGGGGGTGCCCCACAGCCGCAGCGTCGCCACGGTGTCCGACATCGCGCCAACGGCGTACGTGGGTGTGTCGATGTCGGTGGCCCACCAGCCTTCGTCCTTCTTCAACCCCCGTACAGCGAACACTTCCGACATTGTCGTCCGGTCGTCATTCATCAGCTGGTACGCCATCGCCAGATCTTCCAGAGTGCGTCCGGCTTTGTCGTAGGTCTTCACCATTCGGGCGGCGACCAGGGTGTCACCCAACTTTCGGATATGTGCACGGGTCATCAGCCGGTGTGCATACAGCGGCGCCACGTCGAAGCAAGCACCGTGGAATATCAACGCCGCGGCATGGTCGAAGACCTGGGCGAGAAGTTTGCGGTGCTGGGGCCGGCGTAGCGGGTCCAAGAGCAGGGACACGGTGTCGGCGCCGAGGTGAAATGCCACCGTCACGCAGGTGATCGAGAACTTGTTGACGTCCAGTCCGCGTGTCTCGATGTCGGCAGCCACAGTCGAGGGCGCGGTGGAGCACAGGGCTTCGACCCATCGCGCCATCGCGTCATCGTCGGTGACCAGGTATGCACCCACGGTGTGGTCGTAGATCTGAAACTGCGCAGCCGCGACGCGACGCAGCTCGACTCGGGGGACGTCGGGTTCTGGGGACACGCGAGTCAGTCAAGCAGCAGTTGCCGACATGTTTGCCTGCACTGTTTCGACACGCCGACGACGGCACTATGTGGAATCCAGTGCCGCACGGATGCCGGTCTGGATCGGCATCGCGATGCCGAGTCAGTCCGCCAATCCGACTGAGCTAGGGACATGACAGAGCGGGAAGGTGCTACTGAGACGCGTGTGAAACACGTGAACTACACGGCTGCGTAGCCGGCCACCGCCGCACGCGCAGAGATGGTCGCTCTAGGTGGACTGGAGCGGCAGAAAAGGATCTCGCGGCCGTGAGCCCACTACAGCTGTAAATGCGCGTTTTACTGCACCTTTAGTGCCACCATCGAGACATCTGTAGAGGATCCTGGCGGCAATTCAGGATCCTCTGATCGACCGCCAGGGAGGCCCCAAGGGGCGGTCCAAGCCGCCTCGCCAGAGTCGCCATCCCGTACAGCCAGACGTCCTCGATTCCGTCGCCTTGTCGGTGCCCGCAGATACAAACGACACGCGATAACTCAACAGGGGTTGCCTGGCATCACAGTCGGCATTACAGTCGGCATCGTTGGCATCCAGTGCCGGTGACGAAAACGTGGCTGATTCGTAGTTGTGAGCAACCACAGGTTCGTACCCGGCACCCGAAGCCACCGCCCACGAACCACCCCACCACCGAAACCCGAACCACCAAGGAGGGTCCTTATGACCGCTGCACTTGCGCCCACCGCGCCCCCGAGCTACCCCATCGCCCCGACGGCCGCTGCGCCGGCCGCACCCATGACCGCCGCGGTTCTCGACCTGGCGGCGCTCTCCGATGCGGTCGCCTCCAGCGCCGACCCCGTCGCGGTCCTCACCCAGCTGGTGCTGGCCACCGCCGCACGCTCGCGCAGCGCAGCCGAGCAGGGCCGGACTCTGTCGAATGTGAACGCCGCGATTTCCAAGACCCTCGACGCAGTGCGGACCGCGTTGCTGGACTCAGTCGGAGGCAACGCGGGTGTCTACGCCGGATTCACGGTGACTGCCACCGCCGGCGGTCGGCAGATGGACTACAAGCGCCTCGAGGCGGAATACCCCGACATCTACGACGAGCTGGTGACCACCAAGTCGCCCGGCCGGACCCTCAAGTACACCGCCTGACATCGCCGCCCCACCGGCAAACACCACCAAGGAGAACACCACCATGTCCGCTTCTGTACCGCCCGCCCCCAACGCGACTCCTGTTGCCCCACAAGGTCTGCAGGACATCAGCCACGGCGCTGCTGTTGCACCAGCACCCGTATCCGTAGCTCCGGCTCCCGCATACGCGATGGCCCCGATCATCCCGTTGCATGATGTGTCACACACTGCGGTGGCCCCGGTGACTGCCTCGGAGCCATTGCCTGTGCCCGACCCTGTCGCCGTGCAGTCCACGCCGTTGACTGTGGCACCGGCGCCGGCGGCAGCCGACAACAGCGTGATTACTGGAATCGTGCCTGCCGGTCCGCCGATCGCTCCGGCTCCGGCCCCCGTTCCTCCGGCGCCCGCTGTCGCACCGCCAGCACCCGTGACCGTGCCCGTTACGGGTGTGCCTCCCGTTCAGCCATCCGCGCCGGCGCACGAAGAGGTGTTCGCACCGTCGCCGGTCGCCGGTGGCGCTCCCCTGCCGCCGGTCATCGCGCTTCCCGACACTCCAGCGCTGCAACCCACCGCCGACACCCCGGCGCCCTCGGTCTCCAAAGCGGTTCAGACGCTGGCCGACCGGCACGGGATCGACCTGCGCACCATTACCGGAACCGGAACCCGTGGGCGCATCGTGCGCGCCGACGTAGAAGCCGCGATCAGTGCAGCAGCTGTCGAGGCTGGAGAACAGAGCCTCAATCCTGCGCCGGAACCCGTAGCGACCCCGGTGCCGGCCGCCGTGGCCGAACAGCCGCTGGTTTCCACCCCGGTGAATCCGGTTCAGGCCATAGACATCGCGCAGGATTCCGTGGTCGTCGCACCCGTCGAGGTGCCTGCCACTGAGAATCCCGCCAATCCGAGCCCCCCGCCTGTTACCTCTGCCGACGCCCCGCCGGCTGCGGTGTTGAGCACCGTGCGGCTGCCGTTCGACCTCAGCGGCGGACGCACTCTGCAAATCGGCCCTGACAGCGACCTGGTGGCGATGGCTGCCCACGCGCTGCCCGGTCTGATGATCACCTCCGCGGTGCTGGAATTGTCCGCAGATGGTCCCGCGGTGCTGGCGACCTTCGCGACGGCAGCGGCGGTGTCGCTGTGACCGCCGCCGGGATGCTTCACAGTGCATTCGACACAACCGCTGCCGGTGATGAGACAGCTGTGTCGCCGGCCCCGATTCCGCTTCGTGCGATGCCTCCGGCGCCGCCGATGATCCGGGTCCGCATGGACTCTCTCACCCGCACCCACGATGACGGCGACGACGGCGGCAACAGTGAAGGACCGGAAGAAACGGTCGTCGACATGCAGCTGATCATCGACTACACCGGAGCCCTGGCACGGCGCACCGCCAGCTACATCCGCGACGGTCTGGTCGAACGGGTCAACCATCCTCACCGTCATCCAAGCAAGGTGACATGTCTACGGTGCGCGGTCCTTAGTGCAGCCGAGCACCCGACCCTGGCCGCCACTTTGCTCGAAATCCTGAATCGCAGTGCTGCCCCCGCCGACGAGGATTGGAATCTCGAGCCGGACTGCACCGACACCCGCACCATGTCGCGGCTACGGCGTTTGGCGATCAGCTCCAACACCATGCACGACCTCTACGGGGATCATTGGGGCCAGGTGATGCTGATGTGCCTGCGCGTCGAACGCGCAGATCTGGAACTGTTGTCCTTCCTGACCCGCAAGTATCAGCCGAGTCGTGTCTTGGTGCCGCACAGCCGGGCAGCGCTGGCCGCGCACCATCTGGCCGGCATCGTCTGCCCGCGGGTTGGCCGTGACGGTAACCCGGTAGCCGACACCGTTCGCAACGCCGTCGCGGTGCGCCTGGCAGTCACTGCCGGGAACGTCGCAGAAGGCGCGTGGCCGTCCTGGCTGGATCACCTGCCAGCACCGGCGATGTGACGGCCATGGCCACCGCATCACCCCTGCCGCAGCTCAACCCGACAAGCCTGACATCACCACCCCTGCCGCAGCTCAACCCGACAAGCCTGACATCACCCCGATGGATCCGTAGAGGAATCACCTGGAGGTCGGTGGCGTGACCCTCGCCGGATCTACGCTGACAGCGACGCTTCCGTCACCCCGACCGCATGGCGTCGCGCCGCGTGCGCTGCGCGGCTACCAGATCGAAGCGGCCGATCGAGTGACCGAGGCCTTCGCTGGTGGAGTAGAAGGACCGGCGGTTGTCCTACCCACCGGATCGGGCAAGACAACGGTGATCGCCGAGCTGGTCCGTCGCGACGTGGCAATCGGCGGCCGCGTTCTGCTGCTGGCACATCGCAACGAACTCATCGAGCAGATGAGCGGCGCTGTGACCGCAGTGAACCCGGCAGGTCCTTCCCCGGCGATGATCGGTGGGCCACACCGCGGCGATCCGAATGCACAGATCGTCTCTGCCACCGTGCAATCACTGCAGCGCAGCGCAGCGCTGTTGCGTCTGGGTAAGCGCGATCTCGTCATCGTCGATGAGGCGCACCACGCGGTGGCGACCACCTACCGCAAGGTAATTGACCATTTTCACGCACTCGGTGCACGCCGCGCCGGGTTCACCGCCACGATGACTCGCCACGCCGCCGGCAAGAACGAGGTACCACTTCGGACCGTCTGGAGCGACGTTGTCTTCGAGCGGGACATCACCTGGGCTATCGAGAACGGGTTTCTACTGCCTCCCTATGGGGTGACCGTTGACCTGCCCGACCTCGACGTGGAATCGCTGCACACCGGCGCCGGCGAAATCACTGATGACGAGGCCGCCGAAGCCATGCTGCGGACGACCACGCTCAACGCCACCGTGGAGGCGGTGCTCGAACGTACCGCCAGCTTGTCGACTATCGCGTTCGGCGCCTCAATGGAGCACTGCCGCCAACTCACCGATTCACTGGTCGGCCTCGGCGCCACCGCGGAGATGGTGGTGGGGCCGACCACCGTTCGTGATCGCACCGGCATTTACCGCCGCTTCCGCAACGGGACCACACGGGTTCTGGTCACCGTCGATGTTCTCACCGAAGGTGCCGACTTCCCCCGCTGCGAGGCAGTCGTGCTGGCCCGGCCCACGCGCAGCCAGTCTCGCCTGGTGCAATGCGTGGGCCGGGCACTGCGTCCGCACACGTTCGAGGACGGACGCGTCAAAGAGCGCGCGCTGGTGGTGGATCTGGTCGGAGCGGGATCGCTGGGCCTGATCGTGCAGACCAGGCTGGAGCCCGACCGCCGAGAGCAACCCGACGGCGACGAGGAAGGGCTCGGCTGCGGCTGCGACCAGCCGTGCAACGGGGAATGCGACCTCACTTGCACCGGTGTCGGCTGTTCATGCGACTGCAGCTGTGCGGCAACCTGTTCGGGTGTCGAGACCGTCAAAGACAGCATCGAATGCACGTGCGAGTGCGCCTCGGTGTTCGGAGTGTGCCGCTGCGGCTGCCAGTGCGACCAGCACCGGGTCGATCCGCTGGTCACGTTCGACCCAGTAACCGGCGAACTCACCGCTGCCGGCCCCAAGCGTCGCACCGATTCGTCCTGGTCGGTGCGTACCTCGACGATCCGCTGGACCCAGCATCCGCGCGGACTGGTACGGCCGGTCTACCGGCAGGGCGGGTCCAAAGGCGCCATCCTGCTCGCCGACATGCGCGGAGTGCCAGGCACTGTCGCCGGAAAAGATTGGGCCTTCGGATTTTTCGACACCACGGTGCACCAGATGTTCTGGGTGGGACTCGATGGACAGTGGACCCGGCCGGGACCGGATTGTCACCTGCAGGGCATGGACCTGTCGCGCGCGGACTCACTGGCCCAACAAATCTTCTCCGGCCATATGCGCGATGTGGAACGCAGCGAGGCCAGTGGCGCACAGGTCGACCTGGCCGCCCGTCTCGGTGTCCCCGACGCACACAACCTGGACCGCCGCGACCTTTCCGACATGATCGCCCTCGCCCAAGCAGACCGCTGGCTTCCGCTGTTCGACCGCCCCACCCACACCACCGCCGCCTGACACCGAAAGGACTATCCCTGTGAATCTCACCGACACCAGCCGTACCGGAGGCGACACGATGCGCGCCCGGTTGGCTGACCCGAGCTGGATCGCTGCTGCCGGACCGGCGGAACTGCGGGCCGCGGTGCACGCATTGTGCTGGCGCACAGTGCGCTCGACGATCGACGGGTTCTGCGCGGACCTTCACGTCGCGTCCAAAGTTCTGATCACCGCGCGTGGAGTAAAAGCCGAACTTGACGCCCGCCTGGCATCGCTGGATGCACGCACCGGTACCGACCCCAATGAGCGAGCAGTCCTGCTGCGACGAAGCGCCAACGCCACCGAGATTGTCGCCGCCTGCGATGCCGCCGTGCAGTTCGCGCAGATGCGCGATGCCCGTTGGCCCGCCGCTAGCGATCTGGTTGCCGCAATCGCCGATCACCGTCGCCGTGTCAGCCCCGAAGACGCATGCGATGCCGACACCGCCCTGTGGCGTGTGCTCGATGACGCCGAACACCTCAGCCCGACCAGTAACGCCGCCTGACAGGCACTCCCCACCCCACTACCCCACCACCACCAAATCTGGAGGCACACCGTGTCGATGACCGCAGAACTGAAAGACGAGCTCCTCGGAGTGCACACCGGCACCCCTGAAGGATGCAGGCGTGCACAACTGGCCGCAGTCCTACGCCTGACCGCTACCCTGCGTGTGTCGCGTGGCCTGGTTGTCGCCGCGGAGGTCAGCAGCGCATCGCTGGCCCGGTACCTGCGCCGTGAGATCGCCGAGCTGTACGGCTACCGCGCGGTGGCGACCGTGCTGCCTCGAAATGCAGCACTGTGCGGCGGCCGCTACTTGGTCCGTGTCGCCGCCAGCGACGGCGGAGGGACGTTAGCGCGATCCATCGGAATGATCGACGATCGTGGACGCCAGGTCCAGGGTCTGCCTGCCGCCGTTGTTGGAGGCTCCCCCGGCGAGATCGAGGCGGCCTGGCGCGGCGCATTCCTGGCTTCGGGAACCCTGAGCGGCCCTGGCAGTAACACCAGTCTGGAAATCCGCTGCCCCACTACAGAAGTGGCATACGCGCTGGCCAGTTGCGCACGCCGGATCGGTGTGCTGCCGTTGGTGCGCGAATCACGAGGTATCGACCGGGTGATGATCCGTGCCGGCACTGACATCGCCGATCTCATGACGCGCATCGGAGCCCCCGAGTCACGCCTCGAGTGGGAGAGCCGTGCGACGCGACGGCGGATGTGCCGCATGGCCAGCCTCGACGCCGCCAACAGTCGGCGCACTGCCGATGCTGCGGCAGAAACTTCGGCCCGGGTCGAACGCGCGTTGACCATTCTCGGAACCGACGTTCCGGAGCACCTGGCTGTTACCGGAACATTGCGCCTGACCCACGGCGAGGCCTCTCTTGAGGAACTGGGGCGCCTGGCCGATCCACCGCTGACCAAAGACGCTGTCGCGGGGCGCCTGCGGCGCCTGCTGGCGCTGGCCGACAAGCACGAAGCGGCCCTGCCCGCCACTGTCGCTGACCCGGAACCGCAGCTGGTGGCTGTCAGTGCTGGGCTCGACAAGCCGGAAGGAGCGTTTCCGTGGATCCAACGATGAGTCTGGTTGCAGAACTGGTAGAGACCCCTGTCGAAGGCACTGGAGAGGCCAGGTGCCGCCAAGCCGAAGCGGTCTCCGCGATGCGTGTCGGTGGTGGCCTACGCATGCAGCACGGTCGCCTGACCCTCGAATCTCGCATGTCCTCCGAAGCGGCCGCAGTGCGCATCGCGCAGGCGCTAACCGACCTGTATGGGCGTACACCGCGCGTTGATGCCGGACCACGCAGAACCGCGACACTTCGTGTGAGCGACGCCGACGACCTTGCTCGACGCATCGGGCTTCTCGACTCGCACGGACGCCCCGTGGTGGGCATGCCCGCAGCCTTGGTGTCAGCGGCGTGCGCATCGGATGTGATCGCTGCTGCGGCACTTCGCGGAGCGGTGTTGTCCGCAGGACACCTGCGGGTGACTTCAGTGAGGCCACCAGCGCTGGAAATACGTTGTCCCGGACCGGCGTCGGCACTGGCGGTGGCCGGTTTTGCTCGGCGTCTGTCGGCGATCGCGGAAGCACGTCAAGGCAGTGAGATCGACGGTGCCGTTGACTATGTCCGGGTCCGCTACGGGGTTGGGGCTCTCCTGGAACAGCTCGGCGCTCCGGGGGCCGCTAGGCGGTGGGTCGATGCGAAAGCTGTTGCTGCCGCACAATCTCGGCTCGACACCAGGCCATTGTCCCAGGCCAACAGCGCACGCGCCTCGCAAGCAGGACAACACATCGCCGAGAAGGTCCGGCTCGCCCTGGAAATTCTAGGGTCCGACGTGCCGCCAGAGTGGATTTGCGCTGCGCAGCTGCGGATCGCCCACCCCGACGCTTCAAACACCGATCTTGCCGAACGTTGCATACCGCCGATGACCAAGCACACGTTCGCAGGCCGGTTGCGGCGACTGATATCGGCCGCCGAACAGCGAGCCCTCGACATTCCAGCGTAGGAGCGCCTGTGCCCCATGGGGCAGCCATCGCGCCGGCCCGTTACACCTTCGGACCGTCAATGATATTCTCTATTTTAGAGACACAACGAAAGGGGGGGACATGACCAGTTACCCGGACGGGATGACGTTGCGCCCCCTGCTGGAATGGCCGGGACAGTTGCCGTCAGCGCACATCGGCTCGCCGTTCACCGCGCCGCTGTCGGCCACCCTCGATGAGCTCGACCGCGAACTCCGCCACTTGGGCAAGCACTCCCGCAATGCACCGTCGGTGCTTGAGATCGCGTTACGCGACGACGACTTCCGCATGGATGGGATGCCACGGGCGAGCGCTAAAACCATCCACCCCGGGGTAGTCCTGCATGTCGAATCGCGATTCGGACCACTGTCCTACCCCGCCGCGAAATTCGATACCTGGCAGGACAACCTGCGGGCCATCACACTCGGGCTCAACGGGCTTCGCCGCTTGGACCGGTACGGGATCACGCCCGGACATGAGCAGTACCGAGGCTGGGTGGCGATCGAGAATCACTCTGACGCCCGTTCCCGCGCACAGGCGCTCATCGACTCCTACGGCGGCGTGCGTGCCGCGCTGCGCGCTACGCACCCTGACCAGGGAGGCGCGCCAGAGGAGTTCCAGCGAGTTCAGGAAGCACGTCGCGTGCTCGGGGTCTGACATCCGAATCCCGTCTGACGATGAGAGGAAAAGCCGCCATGAACTCAGTCTCACGACCACACATCCCAGCCGGGGCCGAGGTCATTGCGTACGGTAACGCGTTGGTAGTTGGAACTATCGAAGAGGGGCCGTTCGACTCCCCCATCACAGGCTCGTCGGTGTATAGAATCCGGACCACGAATGGCGAGATCACCACGCGGTCAGTGCAGATCGTAGTTCCGCGCATCGAATTCGAAACCAGTTGGCACGTTTGGAAAGACGGCACCGTCATAGCCGGCGGGCCTGGAATCAGCCGCGACCAGATGGACGAGTACGCCTCAGTGCACGGCGGCGACGTCGTTTATGGGTGGCCTGCCGCATGAGCGCAATCTCGTTCACTACCCGCGACTTCGAGTCCACCCTGCAGGGAAACGAGCACATCCATGCGCTGCTGATCGATGGGATCACCGGGCGCACTCTTGAACCCGACACTGAGCACTGGGACGTCCCGATCGGCCAGAGGGTCTCAACGTGACCGTGCGTAGCGAGGATCACCGGTCGTACAGGGACCTGGTTCGCGTCTTCACCGCCGCGCTCATCGACGAAGCCGAGCATCGAGATGAGCGGGTCGAACGCCTGCCATCCGGAGAACTCGCCTGGATGGTGCACGAGCGCGAGTTCATGCACCGGCTCACCAACACCGCCCGCGCCGACCGGGGTCTCGCCCCGATCGGAATCGACTGCATCACCGCAGTGGAGAGCAGTGCCTCGGGCCACACCGACTACGCGGGCAAATTCGCTATGCATTGCGCCGATCTCGTATTCGGCGAAGGGCCCGCTTCGTGAGCACCGATACGCTGGGCGACCGGATTAAGCGGTACGAGGCCGCAAGCAACTGCACGCTGGTCCCGCGCGTCCCGGTGATGATCCGGGTGGACGGCCGAGCGTTCCACACCTTCACCCGCCGGTGCGAGCGTCCCTTTGACCGCCGCATGGTCGTCTCGATGGTCGAGGCTGCCCGGTACGCCGCGGCTGACATGGCGGGGTTCCGGCTGGCCTACGTGCAGTCCGACGAGGCGACGTTCCTGATCGATGACCTGGCCTCACTGCAATCGCAGCCCTGGTTCGGGAACAAGGCGCACAAGCTGGTGTCGCTCTCGGCGTCTCTGTTCACCGCGGCTTTCAACCGAGCGTGGCCCGGCGACGACCTCGTCACCTTCGACTCTCGCGCTTTCTCCATCCCGCGCGAGGACGCTCCAAACGCGTTCATCTGGCGACAGCGCGACTGGGAGCGCAACAGCCTGCAGATGCTGGCCCGGTCTCACTTCCCCCAATGCGGGCTTGCCGGCCGCAACCACTCAGAAATCCACGAGATGCTTCACGGAGCCAGGGAGAACTGGGCGCGCCTGGGCCCGCAGCTCATGTACGGAACGTTCATTCTTCCCGGCGGCGAATTGCGCAGTGAGCGGATCGACTACGAGGCCATCGACGCGTGGATCAGTGGTGTCGGCGGCCCGGATCGCGATGAACACCGACCCAGCACCACCCAACACAAGTGAGGAGCCCAGACAGTGAAATGCCCCACTGATTTCGTCAACGAAGATCACGGATGGCACCGCGTCCACGAAGGGCATGATCTTGACCGCGACAAGCTACTCACCGACCTGGCCGACAACGGCGGAAGCCAACGCACCGATGGCCAGGAACTCATCGTCGAAGAGGTCTGGCTAAGCGTGGCGTCGCGGATCAAGTGGTGCGGCCGCCACGACTGGTCATGCGACAGTGAAGGCGAGTGGCACGCGCACTGGTTTGCCGCCCGTCCCGGTTTCGGAAAGCCCTTCACGCTGGTCTACTGGGGCTGCCCCGAACTGGTTTCGCAATGATCCGGCGACCATTGCATATAGGTCTCGATGTCGATGGTGTGCTTGCTGACTACATGGCGGCCATCGCCGAGGTCGGACGCGGGAACGGCCACGCGATGTCGGGCGAGGGACCGCTCACCTATGAACTGATCGAACCTGGCTGGTTTCCCGATGCACTCACTGCGGCGAGGGCAATGGCCCAGCTGCACGAGCGCGGCCTGGACGATCTGGCACTGCTCGACGACACCGCTCCGGCCGCGGTGCGTGAACTGCGCAACGGCGGCCACAAGGTCTCCATCGTGACTGCACGACAAGAGCACCGCGTGGGAGAATCAGGGCACCGTGCCGGACGCCGCGACCTCGCAAGCTGGCTTGCTCGCCATGGCATCGAAACTGACGATCTGCTTTTCCAGCAGCGAAAGAGCTTCTCTGGCTGTGACGTCTACCTCGATGATGCTCCCCACAACATCGTCGAGATCCGAAGTGCCGGAAGGATCGCCGTGGTGCGCGACACCACCTACAACCGGCAAGTTCCCGGCCCACGCGTGATCAGTCTGGCCGAGTTCGCCGATCGAGTGCTCCGCGGGGATTTCAACCGGCAGGCAGCCTGACTGCTGGCTCGATGCCGGTGAAACTACCGGCCGCACGCGGATGTCACGTCCCGGACCTGTCGTCTTGAGCCGGCGAGATCGACGGAAGTTCGGCTCGATGTCGGGACCCGCGCTGGCTCGCCAGCCGCCTTTTCTGTGCGTCCAGGTCATACAGCCGGTCCAACAGGAAATCCACGTAGCGATGCCGCCCAGCTGAATGGGCCTTGTTGATCCGGGCGTGCAGCAGGCCGCGCAACACCTCTGAGTCGGGTAATTGATTCATACGTCATCGCACTGGTGCGGGCCCAGCGCGCCATCGCGGGCAGTGGTGAACACGCGGCCGCCGCAATCTGGACACCGCTTGTGTATCCCCGACTCTGGACCGTCGTTGGCGTCGTTGGTGAGCAATGTCCGGATGTTTCGGCGCTGGCCGCATGCGTCACAGATGACGGTTTCCCGGACCCATGTCTTTGGTCCGTCGATGGTGTCGCGATGTTCGTCAAAGTCGGAGACGGCGCGCTGCTGGTCTGCGGGATGAGTGCATCGGCTGGTCATGTTTTGGCAGTCTCTCCTACGTCAGCTTGGCGCGGGCGCCCACACAGCTATGAAGTGGCTGTAGAGGTCGCCGTCTGCCGTGGCCTCGCGGTGATGCTGGATGGATTATTCCACTGACAATTTCGCGTTGTGTCCTTGGCGATCAACGTGTTTCACTGACTATCTCAACTTTGTCGGGTCGATCGGGGAGAAAATGTACGCCGGTAGGTCGTCCTCGGCGTAGCCCGACCCCGGTATCTGCACTAGGCGAAGGCCGCGCTTACCTGCCCATTCGCTGATCACTTCCCACATAACCTCGTGAGCGATCACGATCTGCCGAGTCTCAAACTCCATCATTCCCCCATCCGATCATTTGCGCCCTACGTCAGGCCGGCCACTTGCACGGCTCGTCGGGGTGCTCGTCAATGTTGGCGCTCGCCTGGTCCCAGTTCAGGTACGTCGGGCCACCCATCACCTTGCGTACTGCGTCCTCGTAGGGATGTCCGCAGCCGCACGGGCACAGGTGCTGATCTCGTGGCTTTTCGCACCCGCACCTGCACGGATTGCGAAGGGTGACCTCGTAACCGCCTTCATGGAGCGCAGCGAGTGCACGGTCGGCCCAGTCTCCGGTGCCGAAACTGGCAGCCTCATCAAGAGCCTGCTTCACAAGCTCAGACGGCGTGGTCATGTCGTCTCCTGGCGTGCGTCACTGCGGCGGCTTCCAATGCCTCGAACTCGGCATCGAATCGCCTCGGCTTGTCAACGAGATAGGTGTCGCCACAGGCACAATCGACGATGAACTTGCCCGGTTCGGGGGGATCGAAAAGGTCGCCATCTGTCGTGGTCTCGCGGTGATGTCGCATGAGTCCTCCACCGCCACCGCGCGTTGATTGTGAATTTTCGCCGTCAGCGTTCACCGGTCGATGCCGCTCTTGAATTTCACTTGCGCCATCACGCATTCCGCGGGCAGGATGTCGTCGCGCACACCGAGGTAGACGGGCTGGTACAGCGCCGGAGCGGCGTAGAGGTAGCGGACCTCGACGACGGCGCCGACCGGCGGCACGTCGTGGTTGGCGGGAATGGTGACGTTGCCGACGAAGGTCAGGCCGTCGTTGCCGTGCAGGCTCAGGCCCACGCTGCGCTGGGTGTTGACCGCGGTCACCAGGGCGCTCAGGGTCTCGACGAACTTGAACTTGAGCTGCGGGCCGCCGCTGTTGGGCCGCCCCGGCGAATACGGTGCATCCAGGCGCTTGAACACCACGCCCTCGGCCTTGGCGTCCCGCAGCTCAGCCAGCTTCCGGCGCTTGTCACTCTGGGAGGTCCAGTTGTGGGTCGGCGCGATCGCGTCATCGAGGTTCAGGGCGATCAGATCGAGCAGGATGCGGTAGCGCTCTTGGTAGGGCTTGTCGCGCAGGTCATTGCCTGCGTACTCGAAGATGTCGAAGGCGTACAGCACATCGCCGATGATCTCCCCGTCGAGGATGAAGTCACCGTCGATGGACCCAGCTGCACGGGCCACCGCCGCGGACACCCCTACCGCCAGGCCCAACTTGTTGATGGCCTCGACGGTGTCGCCGGTCTTGCGAATCATCATGCGACGGCCGTCGTACTTCTCCTGCAGGCACCAGCTGTCACTGTTGATGGCTTCGTTCGCAGCGGCCTGGTCGGCCACATTGAGCAGCTGGGGAAGCAAGCCCGACGGCTGGCGGTCGCTGGCGCTGTTCTGATATGGGGTGCCGTCCTCGCCGCGGGTATAGCCCTTGGCCTCTTTGGCTTTGACCAGCTTGTCGAAGATCGCCGTGGCCTTGACGTAGTCCACCGCGGTGGTGGTTTTCGTGCCGGTGGTCAGTGCCGAACCCCGGCGTCCGTAGGCGAAAGTGACGAGGAATCCGGCGTCGGTGGGTTCCAGCCTCGCATGGTATTCCTTGTCGCTGTTGCCTTCCCGGTAGTAGAGGCTCGCGGTTCTGGGTTCCCCTGCGGCGGTCATCGTGGCCCTTTCAGCATCCGGTCTATTCTCTAATATAGAGAATAGACCAAGAGGCCGACAACTCTCCGGTTGCTGTGGCGCCGACGCGCCCCCACAGTCGCTCATCGGCGAGTTTCTTGAGCTCGGCGGCCAATACGGGCCTGGTTATGTCATTACCTCCTCGATCAGTTCGGGTTCTTCGGTCACTCGGTGAGCTTCCGGGTCGGTGTATCCCCGGTCCCGGAGCTCCCAGTACAGGTCGGTGTGAGTCATACCTCTCCTCTGCGATGAACCGCGATTACGTCAAGTGCCGAAGTTCCAGCGGGCTGGCCGTGCACCAAGTAGCACCGTTGATTGGCCCGCCGTCGAACTCCACCACAATTCCGACATCGTTGTAGCCGGTGACGATGCCTGTGGCGTGCTGCGATGCCCGATTGCGGGCACGCCGAACAGTGACCACGGACCCGACCGTGACATGGTCGCCAACGGCGAAGTCTTGACTGATGTTCTCCAGCCATGTCTGTCCACTCATACGCCCATCCTTCACCGATGATTTCGCCGTCTGCCGCCGATTACGTAAGCCCTTGGCGGCGATTCGCTGGTCCGGTCGTTTTGTTCGCCATGGTCACGCCCGCTCACTGTTGCGGGTGCGCTTCGCCGCTCGTCGGCAAGAGCCATCGCAGTACACAGACTCACCCATGTGTTCGCCGGCCAGAGACTCGTGGCCTTCGCACTGGTCGTCGTCTTCACAATCTGGGCACCGTTCGGTTCCGGTGGTCATACCGTCGTGACGATCACCGCAGTCGGGGCACTCATATGGCAGGCTCTCGGCGTCGACTGCGCTGTCGACCGGCGTACGCATGTGGTTTCCTGGGCGGTAGGTGGCCATGGTCGGAATCCCCTCTGCCGTGGTGGATTAGGCGCGGTGCAGGCGGTTCGGATAGTCGTCGACGATGCAGGAGCGGCCGTCGGCGGCGTCGGCGATCGTTGCAATGTTCACGTCGGTGTCGAGCGCGGTGACGGTGCCTGTGCGCTGTTCGGCACCGCCCCACGGCGCTGAGTGGCCGTAGGTCCACGTCACGACGTCCCCGACGGTGATCGGGACGGGCTCGTGCGCGATGCCCATGGCGTCGACAACGTTTGCTCCGCCGTGCATCTGGGCGTGGAACTGTTCACGCAGCCGGTCGGCAGTGTCTGCCAGCTCCTTCAGGAATTCGGCGTTGTCGCCGTCTTCTGCCCGCCATCGCTGGCGCGACGCGTATTCCTCAAGCGCGTCGATGATGACGAACGCCTCGTGTGTGCGGTAGTCGGTGCTGATGTCAATCTGGCAGCGGTACACGGCGCCGGGCGCGTACGGGTCGATGGCTACGAATGAAAGTCGTTCGACGGCGACGCTAGACCGTCCGCCGCCGCCCAGATCGATCGTGGCTATGCCGCTATGTATTCCGAGGATGGTTCCGTGGAATGCGCGGGGTTCCTGCCCAACGCGTTCGTGGTACTGAACACGGTCACCAACCTCGATCGGGCGAACGTCGGCGCTCTTGCCGGCAGAGTCACAGTGGACCGAATGCGGGTCGGGTTCGTCGCGACGTCCGACGCATTGGCAGTTGGTGGGGTTTGTGTTCATGTCGAACTCCTTCAGATGGAGCTTCCCGGCGGCCAGTCAGGCCGCCGGGTCGGGTGGTTAGCGGGCAGTGTTCGGCCGCCTGGGGTTGACGTTGCGGGCCGGGTCTACCCCGAACCCGATCAGTTCGTCGGCGGAAACCTGCCGTGTTGCACCGTCGCGGCATACCGCCAGGAACCAGCCGAGACCGTCGCCCTCAATCCACTTGACGACACTGGAGACGTTGCCATCAAAGTCAACTGCTGGCAGGGGTGAGCCGGTGGCGTCTCTGGTGGTCATGATCGGAATCCCGTCTGTGGTGGTTGGGTTGGGCGCAGTGCAGCTGGGATACGCCGACGTAGATGACTACGCCCGTCTCGGTGTCGGTCACGTATGCGCGGCTGACGGTCACGGTTGACCCACCATGCGCAGCGCCGCCGCCGGGTTCAGCGCTTGCTGGATGTGTTGACCTGTTGCCGCATCTACGGCAACAAGCGCGACTGTGAGCAGGACTGCAACGGTCGCAACCAGTAACACCTTGCGGATCAGCCCGCCCAGGATGGTGATGGCAGCAACGGTCACGATCACCGATGGCGCCGGCCAGTGGCTCAGTCCTGGAAGGGCCGTGGTGGTCGCCCCTCCGACGCCGGCGGTCAACGCGCCCGCCAGCGTCATGCGCTGGAGTATAGAACGTGAAATCAATGCAGCCATATCCCTACTCTCTAAAATGGAGATTACCGCCGCGCCTGGGTCGAAGCAACTTGCGGCTCCTTTTACTGTCGCGCAGCGGTTTCACGGCGCTGATGGAGAGCCTGTCACGTCTTTCGGCCATTCGAACTTGCGATGATCCCGATCAGCTTCGAAGCTCGTCGGCGCAGTTCACTCGCCTGCTCCGATTTCCCCGCTGCGTCGAGCATCTGCGCCCTGTCCAGAAGCTGGTCGGCGGCGATGCGATCGGGTGTGCGTCCACCAAAATGCGCCACAGGATGTCATCCTTTCATCAGGTGTAGACAGGACAAAGGCCCGAGCACGATGGCATTTCCGCGCTCGGGCCTTTCGCGAGGTTCAGTCGAACAGCTCGCTCATGTCCTGGTCGAACGGTCGAGCTTCCCGGTCCGCAGCTTCCGCACGCGCGGCATCGGCTTTGACGCGGTACTCCGCGGCACGCTCAGCGTCAGCCTTTTCCTGCTCGGCTAGCGCCGCTTCGCTGGCGGTGGTCGGAATCTCGAACTCGATCTGCGCGTCGATACGCTGACCGTGAAAGCTGTTCTCTAGTAGCGGGACCAGCCGCGGGTCATCGGGCTCGGCATCGGTCAGATACGCCACGACTGTCGAAACAACCATGGGGTCGCGGTTGACGCCGTTCTCGTCGGGCTCGATATCCTGCATCGCGCGCAGGCGGCCGTGCCGGATGGTGGGCCGGATTGCGATGCCCAGCCTGTCTAGGTGGTCGCGAACATCGGCAGCGAGTTGGTCCGTCTTGGCGGCGACGTCGTACTCGTAGGCACGCATCAGAGGGAACAACTCGGCCGAGAAGTAGACGGCCAGCGTCGGCTCGCCGGTATCAGCGTTGGGCGGGCGGAAGTAAGTCGGCTCGCCGGTGGTGACGTCCTCGCTCATGAAGACTCTGCCTTTCCCTTGCAGGTATGTCGGCGGTGATGCTAGCTATGTTGCCGCCGCATCACTCCGCGCAACGCGTCTACGCAAGTGCCGGTGAGAACAACACACGACCCGCACCGGTGGAGGCACGGGCCGTGTGTTGATCGTGGGTCAGGCGGCGGTGGCGGTCCACCAGTTGAACTGGCTGATCGCGGCCTCACGCAAATACTGCGTGGCCAGTTCGGCGCCGTAGCCCGTGTTCTGGTCGTCGAACGCGCGCAGCACCTTGGCCGGTTCGTCGTTCTGCGTCGGCACCTTGATGGCCACGGCGGTCACCGCGGTCATTCCGCGCTGGAAACATGCCACCAGCTCGTTCCGGATGTGCTTCTGCATCATCACCGCATTCTTGATCTCGGTGAAGGCACCGGTGGCCGGATCGAGCACGATGTAGTCGACGGTGGGTGTCGAAACCTCGGCCTTTTCGTACTTGCTGTAGCGCGGGCTCACCGACAGCAGGCGGAACAGGATCGGCTTGTTGAAGTGCTCGTCGCCGATACCACCGCCGCCGCCGGTGGGAATCGAACCGATCGCCGGGGCCGCCGTGATGCCTCCGTAGGTGGCGGCGGGAGCGGCGGCCGGAGCCGGAGCCGGAGCGGCAGCAACGGGCGCCTGAGCAACTGGTGCGGCGGCCACCGGAGCCTGAGCGACCGGAGCGGCGGCCACCGGAGCCTGAGCGACCGGAGCAGCGGCCACAGGCGCGGCAGCAACCGGAGCGGCAGCAACCGGTGCCTGAGCGACCGGCGGAGCAGCGGCCACGGGGGCCTGAGCGATAGGGACAGTCATGGCGGAACCTCTCGTTTAGTTTCTGTTGCGGCAATCCGGCGCGAGAACGTAGCCGGAATACTTCCCCGGCACTCCGGCCTGTGGATGTTCCCGCACCGGATTACCTCAATCGTTGCACCGGCATCCAACAAAGCATCGTGTAACGAAATATGCATGTCCGACGGCGTGTCCCGGCATATCTGTGGCGCCGAATCAGGTTCTACCCGAGCAGCACGAGCGTGACCGCTACCGAGGAAGACTCGGCGACTTCGCGAATGATCCGTTCGGCCTCTTTCGGATCAAGACCACCAATGCCTCCGCCGATGAGCGGCAGCGCCACGGACGCGATCCCGTGCGCGACTGCGAGTTCGAGCCCAACGGTCAGCGACGAGCGTAGCCATTCGGGTCGGGCGTCGGGGCCCGGCTCATACTGACTGGCGCAGTGGATGATCGTCATATCTCCCGGCCCTTGAGGGCATATCATCGCCCCGCCAACTGGAAGCTCACCTCGGCGTGCAAGCACCTCGTATTGGTGAATCGCGTTCGGGTGGCGCTGTTTCATGATTGCTGCGACACCGGCGCCGGCGACTCCGATGCAATTGACGCCGTGCGCGATCGCCTGAGACGGGTGCGCGAAAAGGTCGCCGGTCTCGATTGTGAAGCTCATATGGTTTCTCTTTCACTGGGTTGGTGGTTCAGGGGGACGTGACAGGTCGAGATGAATTGCGGCGCAACGTCAGCACTCTCCGCTGCATCGCTGCTGTTCATCGCTGTCGCCCACGTAGCCACCGATGCAATATCTGGCTGCGAGGCCGCCATGCATGGCAGACATCGTCAGCGATCCGGTCAGCCACAGTCGCTGCGCGAGTCGCGCAGCCCTGCGGAGAACTGGTCCCACGATCGCCCTGCCAACGTCAGTGGAGCCTTGTCTTTTATCGCCAGGCGGGACCCGTACTGTTCGCAATCGGTGATCTGTTCTGCAGTGGCACCGCACATGACCGCGAATTCCCGCGCCCGGATCAAGATCGCTTCTTGCTCCTGCCGGTCCTCCCAGTGCCGCACGTGTGCCGGCAGCTGGTTGAACCAGCAAGCGACGCCGAGCTGGTCCAGTGCGAATTGCAGTTCTGAAAGACTCACGGAAATTCCTCTACGCGTTTAGGATTCGGCTGTCGGGACTTGCTCCGCGGGCATCGTCACGTGCCCGTCGCTGCGCGTGCGCGACGCGCCTTTCGGCATGGCGCCGACACACGGTGACCACACCGCGGCCGTAGCCGAACATGACCTGCAGCGTCGCCTGCTCGTGGCATTCGATGCTGGGGATGCCTAGTGCGTCGAAGTCCTTGTCAGGGCATGTGGTCACGCTGCGTCAGCTTCGGCGTTGTCGTCGTCGATCAGACCTATCGCTACCGGCACTTCCGGGTCATCGACGTCCAGGTCGGGTGAATAGGCATGTGCAGCCAGTACCGCACGGAACACCCCTGCGCACGTGATAGTCACGATCGAAGCTGGGTGTTCCCGCGTGTAGAGCTCGACAGGTTCTTTGAACACTGCGGTGATCGCGCTCATCTTCTTAATGGCATCAGCGGTGAACGATTGCACGTTGCCGGCGCCCAGCGGCGCGAGTGTCTGTTCGTCACCCGTTCCTCGCGTGCCGAGAATCTCTTTGGCACCGCGAGCATTGAGTCGGCTGATCGTCGATCGGATCGGGAAGTCCTCGGCGTCCTGCAATGGGATGTAGTGGCGCGAATCGGCCTCGCCCGGGTCGCCGTCGGTAAGCGTGCGCATCAGCAGTGTTGCGCCGTTGTCGACCACCGAGAGTTCGACGGAGCAGTCGGCTTCCTTGTCGAGCTTCTTGACCGCCGCTGCCGCACCCTTGGCCGCCGACAACAGTTGTGACGCCTGGTCGACCGAAAACTTCACCAACTTCAGATCGCCGTCGCACTCGAAGATCGCCTGCCCAGGACTGACACCGTCTGAGGCGATGAAGGCGAGGCTGTTCTGAGTTCCGCTGTCACCAGCCTCCACCCGGCTCGAGCCCAGCACGACCGCGGCGTGGGTTGGGTCGTCGTTTCCCGAATAGGCCATCACTTTGGCCGCAGACAGTCCCTTGACGAACGATTCGTTGTCGATGATGACGGGCATGCGTTCCACCTTCTGATTCCTTGGCTCCCGCCGCGGTGAATCCCGCGACGGGCAGCATCGGCGGTGTGGGTGCCGGGCTGCGGGCACAACATTGGTCCCAACGCTTGCGTTCGACCGTCTACGGCGCGGTGGGGTCCACCTGACCCAGCGTCGGCGCCTGACGCCCCGCTACAGACATCTCCACACGCGCCACTACAACGATCGCCACGAGCGGGGACACGTCGGCCGATAAGCAGCCCGGTTCACCTTTCTGAGCTGCTTGTTAGCGTTGCGTTTCGACAGGACCGTACATTCCCACAGAACTACGCGCAGCGCTACAACCACCGCGCCGTAGCACTTCCAACAACCCCGTGACCGTTGACTGTGACTCCGTGCCAGTCAGCTGGCCGCAAGGCAACCACGGGACATGACACGGTATTGAATGACGCACCGCCTGCCTTCAGGACGCGCCCACCGCGGCGGCGACAGTCCCCGCAAGTCGCGCCGTAGTCGCCGCAGTCGCGCGACTACGGCGACAGTCTGCGATCGTGGTTGACAGAGACTCGAAGAAGTCCAAAAAAGGTGGCGTGCTCGGCGATTCGGGCGAACTCGCACGGACAGTGTTGGTGATCGCCGCCGTCATCGCGGTGATCGCTGTCATTGTCCGCATCGGTCCGAACGGCGTACGCGCCTATGCCGACACCGCCATCAACTGGGCAACCGAACGGATCAACCCGGCTCAATCCTCGCCGAACGGAATCGGAGGGACCGGCGCCCCGAGCGACGACCCGTCCACTCTGACGGTAGCCAAGTCGGGGCCTATGCGGGGGTACGCCCGAGACCGCTTCGGTGCGGCGTGGACCGATGACGTGGACGTCGAATACGGACATAACGGATGCAACACCCGCGACGACATCCTGGCTCGGGATATGACCGGAGCCCTGACCCGCGACGGCTGCAAAGTGCTCTCTGGCACGCTGGCAGACCCGTACACAGGCACCGTGATTACTTTCACCCGCGGCCGGGACACCTCTGCACTGGTACAGATCGATCATCTGGTCGCATTGGCTAACGCCTGGGTGTCGGGGGCGGAAGCGTGGCCGCCGGCGCGGCGTAAGCAGATCGCGAACGACCCCTTGAATCTGATGGCCTCCGACGGATCGGCCAACCAGTCCAAGGGCGCGGCTTCGGCCGATCAGTGGTTGCCGCCGAACCCGTCGTTCCAGTGCACGTACGTCAAGCGACAGGTGCAGGTGAAGAATAAGTACCGGCTCACTGTGACCGCCGCCGAGAAGTCGGTGATGATGCGGTTCCGAGGGTATTGCTGAACTCGCCGCGCCACCGGCCAGACATCGAAGCCGAGGCCTTTACCGTCCCCGGACATGCCCTCCCCCACCGTCTCTGCCATGGTCACCGCCTTGGCCGCCGTGCTATTGGCCAGTGGTTGTTCGACTACTGCGGCTCCACCACCGACAGGCTCGCCCCCGGTCGTGGAGACAGTCACCGCAGCACTGGACCTTCCCTCTGACCCGACCGCAGCGGTGGCCGATGCAGCTATAAGACTGCGTACCACAACCGCGGCAACCGTCATGGTGGCCACCACCGGCATGGAGAATCTGATTGCATCGTCCTACGCGGCGCAGGTGAGCACCGACCCGGCCGCCGCGGACGGCAACGCCAACCTCATGATCAACGGCGAACGGCAGCAAACGAACTTCCACGTCCGAGACGGCGAGCTGTTTCTCGACTCCGCGGACGGAGAACCTTTCACTGTCGGCCCAGCACGCGGAAACTTCGACCCGACACTGCTTTTGGACCCACAGCTGGGCTTGGCGTCGATGATCGAGACAATCTCACCGGTGTCGTTCGAAGGTACACAACCGGTTAACGGTGGACAGGTCGCCGGCACGGTGAAACTCCACGGTGAGCTTCCCGTCGCCGCCGCGGAGGCCGTACTCCCCCGCGACAACCTGCACAACCTGGCATCCGTGCCCGTGACACTGTGGCTAGACCCTGACGCCGGCAATGCGCTGGTACAGCTGATCATCACCGCTAGGGGCGGAGCGCTGACTCTGCAGATCCGCGACACACACTGATCCCGCATACGACAACGCCCCGGCCCAGACCACCGGAACCGGGGCGTTGTCGTATGCCCTACTTCTGTTCGAACCTCGCCGCCACCGCATTGACATCGATGTGCGCCGTCTGCACCATCTCGTACGCTTCCGCGTCGATGATGAGCCTCCCCTGGCCAGGACGCCACCGAGAAGGCTTGAGGTGGTACGCCTGCGGGATAGGCATACCCGAGGACGGTTGCCCGGCCAACTGCAGGATCGGGGCCATCATTTTCTCTCGCAGTGCCGCAAGCATCGCGGCCGACTTCACCCGGTCGTTGAACCCACCGTCGTCGGAGATGATGAAGTGCACGCCGAGATCAGTGCCCGTCGACAGCAGCTTGGAGACCGTCTGATCGCCGACTTCGACAGTGTCGAACACGGTCTTGGCCATGTAGCCCTCGGAGATTGCGTGGAAGTTGTCGATGTACACGTACACCTCCGGACCGGTGAAGTAGGTCCGGTTGATCAGGTCCTCGGCGGTTGCGTCCTCGCTGGGGCGACGTTGGCCCATCAGCCGGACCAGCATGTCGGCAACATCTTTGAGATCGTCAACCGAGCTGACATAGCCAGGGGGACGGATCCGATTGGTTGTGCCGTCCGCGCGAGGCTCACCGAACTTCGCCGGCCGCACGTGACCACGCGCGTAGAGGCGGTCACGTTCGCCGAGTTGCTGACGCAGCGGGTCGATGACGATGATCACGGCGTCTTTTGGCGCGAACTGACGCATCACCGACTCCATGTGCATCCGCAGCATATTGGTCTTGCCGCAGCCTTTCTCGCCGTACACCAGCAGGTCCTGCGACCTGTTCGGAACGAGCGCGAGTTCCAGGGTGTCGGTCAGGGAGCCCACGGGGAAGTGTGTCTGTACCGGATGACGGTTCGGTGGGACCAGCGGCGCATATACCGACCAGATCGTCTCAAAGTCGATCACCGGGTCTGCGGGCCGGACAACAGGCACCTGCTCGGCGGCGAACACCTCGGCCAACTGGTCGCACAGGCCCCGGATCTCGGCGCCATAGTCGTTCACCTCGAACACCGGCATGCCCCTGGCGAACGAGTCGGGTTCGATTTCGCGGTTGATCGGCACCACCGTTCGCGCCTGCTTGGTGCTGTACGGATCCACCGACCGTCCCGGCTGATCTTGCGGGATCAGGGTTTTGAGATTCATCCGCAGCTCTGGAGCCATCTTGGCGCCGGCGTAATCGGTCGCAGGCAATTGCACACCGCCGGGAACGTCGATGGAGTAGTGAGCCACGTTGCCGGTGGTGCCGCCGCCGGAAGAATCAGCGGTGAACACCAGGTGCACACCAACAGCAGCGCCGAGGTCGAGGATCGGGCGCAGCAGCTTGGCCCGTTCGGAACGGTCTTCGCCGAGGAACCCTCCGATCCCGTCGATCAGCACCATCACCCGACCGTATGGGTCACCGGGAACAGGGTTGTCGACTTTTGAGTCAAGGTAGGCGTCCACCGAGGAGACTGCACGGTCCACCATCGCTTCACGGCGAAGCCCGATGACTCGCCGGGCCTCACCCAGGATCCGCGACACTCCGTCAGCGCTGCCGGGGGCCGCATACGACGCTACGTTCGGACTGTTTTTGACCTCGCCCAGCTTGCCGGTTCCGAAGTCGGCGAGCATGAACGCCAGCCGGCGCGGCCCGTACTGCAGGCAGCCACAGATGACCAACGTCTGCAACAACGTGGTGCGCCCCGACTTACCGCCACCGGCAATAACCTGGTGCGGCAGAGCGCCGCTGAAGTCCATGAACCATGGCAAGCGGGTGTGCTTCTCGGGCACATCGAGGTCGCCGATGCGGATACTCAGCCCCACAGAGGAACGGCTCAGTTTCAGTGTCGGCAGACTCAGAGGCTCACGCAGTGAGGGCTTCCACAAGTCGAGCACCTTCATGTCCGCCAGTCGAGAAACCTTCTCCAGCAGTACGTCACTCATCCTGTCGCCGGTCTCCTCTTGCTTGACGTTGACGACTTCGCCGTCGACGACCGTTGGAGTGAAGCTGCGTTCGGTGAACAGCGCGAACGGCAGGACCGCCTCTACGATCGCCTCATCCGAATCGCCGCCCGAGCGGGCGCGTTCGACCACCGTCTTGCGAATATAGGCGGCCTCGTGATGGAACGCCGCGACCTCGACCGGGCCGTGGTCAGTGGTGAACTTGCGCAGGATCTTGCCCTTGAGGTTGCCTTTGATCATCCGAGCCGCGTCGTCGGTGCCGAGCATCACGTTCGAATGCTGGGGCGAGTTCACCGCCAACGAGTATCGGAACGTCAAGTGCTGCAGAAGATCACCAAGCACGGACTGGTCAATGTACTGACTGCACATGACCAGGTGCATGCCAAGTGAACGGCCAACGCGGCCGACACGGGTCAACAGTTCCAGATATCCCGGACGTTTCTTGAGGAATTCACCGAACTCGTCGATGACGACAATCAGGTCCGGCACCGGAGGCCACAGCGGATCGTTGGGATGCTTCTGCTGCTGCTCGCGGTATTCGAAGATGTCCTTGCATCCCTTTTCACCGGTGATGAACTCCTCGCGACGGGTAACCTCACCATCGATCACCGCGCCGAGACGATCCACCAGCTCTGCGGTGTGCTCCAGATCGGAGATGTTGGCCACCACGTGCGGAATCCGGTCGGGGTCCATCCCCAGGAATGTCGAACCGCCTTTGAAGTCAGCGAGGATAAGCGCCACCTTGTCGGGCCCGTACAAGGCGAGCAGCGCCAGCACGATTGCCCGCAGGAAGTACGACTTTCCCGATCCTGTGCGGCCGGCGATCGCCCCGTGTGGGCCGTTTCCGTCGCGGTTCTCCTCGTAGAAGTTCAGGAAGCTCAGCTCGGGTGTGAGTTCATCGCCCTTGCGCAGGTACCCGAACGGAACTTTGATCTCGTCGGTGAACGCGTTGGACTTCCACACTTTGATCAGGTCGTGCGTTTCGATGTTGCCTATCGCAATGGCTTCGAAGAAGTCCGGGATGTGTTCGGCCCGCTCATCCTGGACTCCGCCTCCGGCACCGTAGCCTTTCGGGCGGTGCTGATACATCGCACGCGCGAACGTCTCGGCCAGGGTCGCCGACGCGGAATCGGCTGCCGCGGCGTCGTAGTCTTCGAGCGTCGACACGCGGCCGTTCTTGAGCAGAATGCGCGACCGCTCCTCAGAGACCAGATCAGTGCCGTAGCGCACCACGAGCCATGTCATGCCATCCATCCCGCCGGCCATCGTCGCCGGCCATGCCACCATCTGCTCAGGGGTATCGACAATCACCAGCAAGTGCGGTGGCCGATCATCTCCGCCGGAACGGATCCGCTCGATCACAGCTGCGTGGCGCACCGCGAACTCGTCCAGGCTGCGCCACGCCAGCAGGCGAGGGCCAGTCCCCTTCTCCACCTTCGAGATGTCCTCGAGGTGCGGCAACCACTTGATCCATTCCCATGCCTTCGGATCATCGGTAATGACACCGATATTCAGATCACTGGGTCGGTGGTTGAACGCCAGACTCATCACCATTGCCCGCACCAGATCCAGGCGCGCCGCCTCGTCACCGCGCAGCGCGTAAGCAGGCCACTCGCTCAAGCGCACGTCGATCGGCAGGTTGGCCACCACCGACAATGTGTTCATTGCCCGCTGGTACCGCACCAAGGTGACCGGTTCGGTCATCTCGATCACCATCTCCTCAGCCTTGGGCAGCTTCGGGAACAGCGGAGCCACACCGATGCCCACCCGGGCCCGCAGGAACGGGTTCGCCGTCAGATGCTTGACGTCCGGATCCTGTTCGCTCTCAGGGGGAACCACCCGGCCGATGTCCGGATTCGGGTCGGCCTGCCACATTTCCTCAGTTCCCACCAGGGACAGGAGATCCGACGGGTGCGGGAAGCAGGTGGTGCGCAGATCATGCATCGCCCGGCCCTGGTCGTGGATTTCGGCACGCCGCTCCCGCAGGTCCAAGTCGTAGCGCTCGATCTCCTGCTCGATGTCGCCACCGGACGCACCCCCACGCTGGGTGCTCAGATGCATGATCAGCATCATCATCATCATTGGAACGCTGAACAGAACCGAGGTGATCGCGCGGACACCCATCAGCGCCATGCCCCCCACCATCGCGACCATGACTCCGACCATGAGTAGCGGAAGCATCCGTTGCCAGGTGGGCCGGCGGTCCGGCTCCGGCGCGGGTAGCGGAGCAGGGATCTCCACCCCGGTGGGACTGAGCTGTGTCTGCGGCCGTGGTGCTGGCCGGAACTCGTTGAACAACACGGAAGGTCCTTCCTTCGAAGCAGGTCAGGGTGTCGGATCAGCCGGCGGCGTCAGCGGTGGGCGCTGGTACAGCGGAGGCAGAATCGGTGTGCGCTTCGGTCTCCTCCGGCGCCGAATCGTCAGGCGGCGCGGCCGGCTGCGGGGTCTGGTCCCCAGTGGGACTAGGAGCTTGCGCGGGCGGGGCCTGGTTGGCGGTCCTCGCCGGACTCGGCACCTGAGAGAATGGCTTGATCGTTCCTTGCATCACCTGTGCGTTCTTGATCGACAACGTGGCCCCAGGCGCATACAGCTTGGCCACCGACCACGGGATCGGGGTCGGAAACACGTTCTCGAGTCCAAGCGCCTTCACTGTCGGGTCGTAGGAGACGTCGAGCTTGTTGCCGCTGTCTGGAATCACCGCATCGATCGGGAAGCGGGTCCCGTTCGGGTCGATCCACAACACCTGTTCGGCGGCCACCGAATCAGCTGCGTCCCCGGTGACGCGGGCATACCAGCCATACCCCGGTCGCGTGATCGCGTCGGTGGCCTGCTCGGCAGTTCCCTCGTTGGGCAGCAGGCGCACAGTCGAGATACGTCCCGCTTCAGTCAGTGGCATCTTCGAATTGGTGAAAACCCGTGTGTGCGCCGCCAATTCACCGCGAGTCTTAGTCCAGCTCCAGCACAGCGCTGGATTCGAGACGAGGGTCGGCACCGACGACGGGAACCGGCCGTCGTCGACGATCGACACGCGTTCGAAGGTCTGCACTGTGGCGGGATCATCGATCAGCCGCTGTGCAGCACCGACATTGACCATCATCTGGGCCAGCACGGGTCCCACTTGCTGAATTCCGGTACGGCCCACCAGATAGAAGGCGCGGGCCCCTGATGCGGTGGACACAGTCAACACGTCGCCAATAGCCGACCCGGGGACCGCTGCGCTTGGCTGGCCCTGATCAGCCAGTTGCGGTGCGGTCAGGACCGGCGAGGCCGAAATCGACCCCAGTAGCGCCGGGGACACCACCGCGGCCGAGTCAATGCGGGCGGGAGTCAGACCCAGAGCGGCTTGTGCGGCGAAGTCGCCTCGGCCCACTTGCGCACGGGTGTCACGGTAGATCAACCACAGCTGAGAAGGATCGGTGGACGGTCGAACCAGAACTGCCCGCGTCTGGCCAAGGTCCTCGCCACCTTCCAACATGTCTTTCCCGGCGATGACCGCGGTGGTGATGTCACCGGAGCGCAGCAGCGACAACGGCACAGCGGTGTCTCGCCAGTCGCACACCGTCCAGGCCGCCTCTTCATCGGTACGCGGCGTAAGCAGGTTCGGCGCATTGGGGATTCCCATCAGTGGGCCAGTCGGCATCGAACGTAGCGCCGTATCGGTGACGACCTTCGCATCGTCGGCCTTGCCCACAATCAGCCTCGCGGAGGCCAGGTTGGTCACCGGGTGCAGGCGCCCATTGAACTGGACGAACATGCCACCGCTTCGGGTCGTGACAATTTCGGCGACACTGCCATCGGGTTTCGGACTGATCAGCGACACCACGAACGCCGCGACCAGGATAAGGATGCCGCCTCCGAAGCCCAGCCCGAGCCAGCCGCGCATTCGCTTCAAAGGGGAACCTAGGCCCCGCACATCCTGACGCGACAGGGCTTCGTCGACGCGATTCAATTCGCGCCTGTATCCCTTGATCTGCCGCGGGGTTGTCAGATACCAGGGCACCGATACCTCCTCGATCACCGGCGCCGGGCCTGTTGCGAGCGGCGCATTCGGGGGCTGAGCGTGGTCGATTGATCCGCCACGGCACGGGTGGGGCGCGGGTTAGCGCGCCCGCCGTGTGCGTGATGGGCGTGGCACTGCATGTGGTGATGTGCGTATCGGGCCTCGTAGGGTGACCGAAAACGCTGTATCCCCCACCATTCCCGGCGGGTTCCCTCCACCGATGGGACAACATGTACAGGCCACCCGCGCCTTGCAGCGCCTGTTCCTGTCACATACGATCAAACTAAAGCTCTCTACTTTAGAGATTACTCACGACATGACGGAGACACTCGACGATGACCACCTCAGGCGCGCGCCCCGCGCAGTGCATCCGCGCCCAGAAGCGGCCTCGGCTGACCGACGCGCGGATCGGGGCAATCATTCGTATCGAACGTCAGAACCGTGGAATCAGCCAGAATCAGCTCTCCCGTGACACCGGGATCGACGTAAGGGTGCTCTCGCGTATCGAGCTCGGTCAGCGCCCCTGCCGCGCCACCGAGCTGTCCACCATTGCCGCGGCCTTGCCCATCCCGGTGGACAAGCTGCTAGAGCAAGCCCGCCAGCGCACCATCACACAGGCTTCTGACGGCCGGCGCCGCAAAGCCAAGAACAGTGCAATTGCCTGATGCGACCCGGCATCAAAAGCAACATCGCATTCCGGGACGCCGGCGAACGCCATCCTGGGCTATGCACTGACGGCTGCCGCTAGCTCGCTCGAATCATGTTGCCGCACGGTGGGCAGAAACCGGCGCTGAGCATTGCGGCGACCTCACCATGACACCAGCCGCCCACCCTCAGCACCGAATGCTCATGATGGGCCACACCGCCGGTTGCTCGCACAAAATCGACGAGGTTGCCGGAATTCTCACGCCGATCCTCGAAGCCGGCACCCGCAACTTCATCCGGCACCGCGTCGACGGGCCGACGGGCGCGTCGACCTCAGTGAGGCGGCAACTGGCGATGATCACGGCCGGCGCCATTCGCAGCCGCCGCAGTTCTCGGGCGCTCCCTGCACGCCGTTCTCGGCGGCGAGATACGTGAGGGCTTGTCGCTGCTGTGTTTCCGATATCGGCGCGTCGTCGCCCCGGTGAGCATCTCAGCCTTGCAGCGCTGGTCCCACTTTCCCCACCTGATCGGGCTGGCCGTTGCGCCCATGTGGCGGACACACCTCTCAGAACACGGCGCACCACCGCTTGTCGATGGCCACTACGCCGACGTCGAGACCGGCTGACCGAGCCGACCGCGGCCCTCCCCACGGTGCCGGAAGGGGCGCCTCGGATCGCCCCCGACTACTGCAGCCAGTGGAGCTCCCATCGAGCCCTCCTCGGAGTCCTGGGACCCGCCCGCCGGATCCGCTGCATCCCTGGCGCTTTCTCGCATTCGTTTCCGGTTCAGCCGGCCGGCATGGTTCGCCGCTAGCTAGACCTCCCCGAGTTTCACCGTAAATTTCCCATTTGACCTGCGGTAACTGTCAGTAAATCGGTGACTTTTCGGTTCACATGCACCAATGCGTAGCTGTCGTGGGAATGGGGGGTGCCTCGGACAGCTCGGCGTGACAGAAGGCAACAGGGTCTATAGGTGAAAGCTAATTAGTTAGTTGTTCTAGATACATATCTTTACCTGCATTCTCTCTGAAACAGAGAATATCCGCTGTCGGAGGCACCCCCCATTCCCACGACAGATGCGTGTTTGCCCAGCTGAGCGGTGAAGTGACCGGAGCGGTGACAGTTACCGCAGGTCAAACGGGTAATTTACATCGAAGTACGGGGAGGTTCAGCGCGAACGGGACAATTTACATCCGACAAATCCAGCGGGAAACCGGGAACCGGTCTGTCGAAAACCTGTTCGAACAGATGGGCGCGGGACTCGTGACACGACAAGTTGGGAGCGCATCGGACGCCCCTACGCGGGGCATCGCCGCCGCAGTGGCGGGGGGTACCCCGAGGCACATCGGCAGCAGCGGTGCGTGTCGCCGGCAGGTGCCGCTCGATGGTGAACCCGGACGCATCCTGGGTCTCGATTCGGGCTCTACTCGCGTAGCAGGGCGCGACACCGGGCGGGGAGGTCGAACTCTCATGGCCCGCCATGGTCCGGAGAATCGCAGCGATCGGAGCCGGCCGCAAAAACCGATCAGCAGGGACGGTGTAACCCGCTGCACTCAGCCGGGTCGACTTATTGCATTCAGGGGGCGCACTCGCACCGGAATGCGGGGCTTCAGCTGGAACCATCTCGGGGCCAGGCACGTCGGCGGGGATCGGGGTCTGGTGCCGGAGCGTCCGCGGGCGCCGCGGGGGCATCTAGAACCGGTACGTCGACCGCAGCCGTGTACTCGGGCCTATGCCCGAGGTGGCGCGGGCGTATCGGGTGGCGTATCCGCAACGACCGGCAGATGCATGTAGTGGGTGAACTGGCGCTGGTAGGCACCTGGGCCGCCGAACTTCACCCCGCCACCTTCACCGGAGGACACCGTTGTACCCTCGGGCAACGTCACCGCGGTGTGCGACGCGTTCCACCCAATTACGAGGGCATTGGGTGCTGTGCCTTGGACGAACCCGCGGGAAGCCAGTTCGGATGCCTCGTCGGCGGTGCTGAATCGCCCCGAGAATGGGTCGCGTCCCACCGCGGTGTTGGCTACCCAGGACGCCAACCCAGAACAGTCGGTTCCCGCGGCGCTATTGCCCCCGGGGATGTACGGAGTTCCCTGGACCTTGGACAGAAGGACCAGGATCGCTGCGATCGCGTCTGGTGCCATGCCCGCACTGTCTCCGATGCGGACATGACACGGCGCATGTGGCGCGTGTCAGCAAAAACTTAGCTATCACGCAGGCAGAGAACTTCGACTGTGTGGGTTCATCTCCAGTGTCGTGCTGCTAGGTTCCGCAAACGATGCGTTCACACCACCGCTCGCGCATCGCCCGCAGCGAGCGTGTTGCGCGCCATGTGGCCCGCTCGATCTCTCCGAGGGGGCATGCTCCAAGACTCAGCGCTCCCGGAAACGCCTGTTTTCGCCAACATGTCACGTCCCTGCGCTGTTACGGTAGCCGCCACGGGTGGTTTTGCCATAATCTCCACGTTAGAGACGTGAACGCGCCTCGGTTAAAGCGGAAGGACGCACTGTGCCTATTCACCCCCAGCGCACCTACGACCTGACCGACGAGGCAGTGGGAGCGGTGCTGCGTCAGGCACGCGCAGCAGTGGGGATGGATCTCGATGCCGGCGCGGAGGCATCCAACGTCAATCGCGCAGTCCTCTCGCGGATCGAGATCGGTGACCGGCCATGCCGTGTTCCAGAACTTGACGCCCTATCCCGGGCCTACGACATCCCCTCGCACATCATGATGCAGGCAATCTCCGGCGATGAACGGGCGATGGCCCGTGTCCGGCGCGCACGCAGACTGGCTCCGGAATCGGTTCCGGCCAACACCTCTCCTCGAAGTGCGAAGAAAGCTCCTGCCAAGAAAGTCGCGGCCCCCGCCGTGAAGAAGTCTGCGCCAGTCAAAGTCGCTAAAGCCCCCGCTAAAAAGGCAGCCGTGACTGCGAAGAAATCCACGCCCGCCAAGGCCCCGCGCAAAGCTGTAGCCAAGAAGACCACGAGGCGCGCCCCTTCCCGCGATCGCTAATTCGTTACTCACCCGGCACGTCTGTCGTCGACGCCATTGCGCCTCACACGTGGTTTCACTGCGCCAGCCGCAAGTCTGCGGAACATCCGCACCGCGGATGGATCAAAGTCGGCAGTGTGCGCGAACCGTGCACAGGGAAAGGGGAAGAGCCCGTGGACGATCGACAAGCTGAGCAGCTGGGCCGTAACGCTTTCGCCGCCGGTCGCCCGGCAGCCGCGGCTCTGGATCCCACCATCATGGCCGAGGTCGCCGACGCCGCAGTCGGTGAGAAGACGCACCTGCTGGCAGCTTTCAGCCGGGGCTGGAACGCCGCCAACGCCGAGTCTTGACCTTGTCCCGCACTCGCCACACGCGGCCGGGGGTGCGTCGAGACATCACGGCAGCGCGTCCCCCGACCGCTCCCCCGGCGTGGCGCGCAGTTGCTTTGAGGTGATTCCCACCGTCGATCCTATTCTCCACTTTAGCGACAGGGGCCCGCTCTCTTTTGGGACGAGAGCGAGACGGCCGTGTGTGAAGGAGGAGGATTCGGTGAGCGCGGAGGTCTCCCCGGACACCAACATCGGATTCGGCGGCGATGGGCACCGGGACACAGAGTGGTTGGGATGCCACGAGACTGCAGCGAGAACGTGAGGCCAGGGCCTGCAGGCCGACGCGTTCGCCTGGCTGATCGCAGAGTTCAACCGTCACGTAGTTCTGTTGCCGGACATCGTCGGCGATTCAGACCCGGCCGCCGGCTTTACTCGCCTGTGTGCGCGAGCCGGCAGATACCGGCTCTTCGAATTCGCAGCCGCGCTGGAGGAACGACGCACCGCGAGAATCGCCCAGGAGCAGCGGCACGCCGCCCTCGACCAGAGCGGCGCAGACGCGGCTCGCGCACTCGAACATGACCACCCGACATACGAAGCGGTGGCGAAGGACGAGATCCACGCCTGCATCGGCAACTTCCTCGCCGTGATCGGGTACGCCGCTGAGTTTCAGGGATCAGCGCCGCTCTCCCGGTGGATCGACACGGTCCCCGGCGACATCCCCGACACGTTGCGTGTCTTCGTCGACGCATACTTATCCGTGCTGCGGTCAAGTACCGGCCTCCTGTCCCATCACGAGGCGCTGCGGCGGTACTCACGGGAGTTATCGAACACGCACGGAGCATCTGCCGGCGACTTCGAAGCTGCCGCGGGGCGTGCGCACGCCTGGCGAGTGGTCCTTTTCGAAGGAGGGCGATGAGGATGCCATCCCGGGGGTCCGGCGGCGCAGTGAAGGCCATCAGCATTTTCGACGTCACCGAAGACATGCTCCCGGTCCACGCTCCGTATCGGCCGGTGACTGACGATGATCGGCTTTTCCTGGAGCTTCTCGCACTCGACCCGCCCGGCCCGCCACGCCGGCCGTCGGAGGCCCGAGCCGGTAACCACCGCGATTCATACGGGATCTCTGACGCCGAGCACAGCGTACGGCGGCTGTGTTCGCGATGCGGTATCCATTTCAGCCTCTGCCCACATGCAGGTCTCGGTGTCTGCGTCGACTGCGCTGAGGTTGAACTCAGCCTTACGGTGTGACGTAATCCTTGTTCGCGACGGTCATACGCCTCGGCGTGGCGCACTGATTCGGTTGCAGTGCAAGAACTCCTAGATACTCTCTTTTTTAGAGATTTCGTTGAGCAAGGAGAGTCGTTGTGCCCGTTCCGTTCGCCCCCTCCGCCGAGCAGCAGGCCGTGATCGATGCATATCTCCGCGGTGAAGACCTCGCCGTGCAAGCACTGGCGGGCACCGGAAAGTCGAGCACCCTGGCCTTGATCGCCCAGGCTCAGCGGGATCATCGGCCCGGCGCCACAGCCTGGTACATCACGTTCAATCGACGCAACGCGGACGAGGTGCAGGCCACATTCGCCGAGTACGGGCTCACCAACGCACGTGCCTCCACCGCGCACTCACTGGCCAACCGCACCTGCCGGGCGACCCCGGCGCTGCGGCACTGGGTGGAGCGGCTCAATAAGCACTCTCTTCGCATGGTGGAGGAGATGCGCTTGCTCGGTGTCCCCCGCGCCGCACGGTGTCTTGACGCCGTATTGAAGCTGGAGCCCGGCACCGGAAAGTGCGTAGGGGTTATCGTGCCATCCCGGGATCCGCGGTTCTCGTTGCAACGTCGGTTTCTGACACTGACTCGCAAGACGGTGGAGAAGTTCTGTCAGTCCGCAGAATCCGAGATTGACTGGATGCATGTGCCGTCCCTGGCAGGGATGCCGAAAGAGATGCGGCCGATCGTGCGCCGGGAGCTGGTTGCATGCGCACGACGCATGTGGGACGAACTGTCGGATCCCCACAGCCCTCTGGGAACGAGCCACCAGCATTATCTGAAAGCGTGGGCGTTGAGTGCGCCGATCATCGGCAGCCCCGGCGACGTGCTGCTCTACGACGAAGCCCAAGACGCAAACCCCGTACTAGCTCACGTCGTCATGGCCCAGCAGGGCCGGGTACAGCTGGCCCTGGTAGGCGACGAGAACCAACAGATCTACACGTTCACTGGAAGCGTCGACGCCATGCAGGACTTCGTGATGCGGCCCGGAGTCCGGGCCTTGCCGCTCACAGAGTGCCGCCGCTTCGGCCCCGCCATCGCCGCGGAGGCCAACAAGGTTCTCGACCTGCTTGACCCTGCCCGAACTGGAATCCGCCTCGTCGGGATTGGGCCGGAGAGTGGGCAGGTGCACCACCAATACAGCGACAGCGATACCCACGCCGTCACCGCAGTGGTGTGCCGCACCAACGCCCGCGTGATCGAACACATCATGCTTCAGCTCGCAGCCGGCCGCCGCGTGCACTCAACGATCGACATCGTCGCGTTGGAGCGACTGGCCCGGGATGTTGAACTCGTCGAAGACGGCATAGCCGAAGAGGCGAAAGACACTGTGTTGCAGGGGTTCACCGACCTTGCGCTTTGGAACGACTGGCTCTATGAAGAGGACCCCGAAAACGAGGAGCTGCGAGACCAGGTGCTGGCAGTTCTCAAGTACGGGGTATCCGCGATCAAAACACTGGCCCAGGCTCTGGTGGGGGACTCTTCAGGCGCCGACGTCACCGTCTCCACCGTGCATAAAGCCAAAGGCGGAACCTGGGATCGTGTCTTGGTCGATATGGGCGATGTTCCGATCGATGACGACAATGACGAGCAGCTGCGTCTGCTGTACGTGGCCCTGACCCGGGCGCGACATCAGGTTCTGTGGGCCCCGCCGGAACCTAAGAACGGCGCCTACGGGCGTCCCGCAGCGTAGACCTACCGCGACACACTCACGAACACGGTCTCGGTCCGGGTCTTTCAATGAATCTGTCAGATGGGATGGATCGCGCTGTACCAGCCGGTGCAGCCTTCAACGAACACACCGAGTGACCGCAAGCGCGTCTGCAGCTGGTCATGGAGCTCGTACTGCTCGTAGTCGAGATTGAATGCGCCGGCATGATCGCCGCCATCGTGGGTGATGATCAGCAGTGAACCCAGTCCGTACAACTCGCCGCGATCCAGCCACTGCTGCGGCGAGTAGAACTTGCCTCCCCCACCGTGATTGGTGATGTTCTTCTCGGTGAAGAAGTCTCGGATCGTCTCGGCGGCTTTGCGGCCGTTAGCGCTCAGGTCCTCGGGGATGGGCCAGTCGTTGCTCATGGCGAAGATCCTCGCCAACGAGTCTGGGAAGTCCGTCACGCGGCGCGATCGGATGCACTGCCCTTCAGGCCGGCTTACCTTGGAAGCGGGTAGCGACCCGGTCGCTGGACTGCAACACGCCCCGGTCGCCGGGTCGTCGAATCACGTGGAACCACAGCGTTTTGTCGCCGGTGTTCTGGTTGGTCTCGTAGCCGGCTTCGGCCAGTGATATGTGGCCCCGCTCGAGATCGTTAGTCCACACCCGAAGGCCCTCGGTGATCAGGACACCGTCGGCGGTGCGGTCAGCTCCTGACAGTTCAGTGTTTCGTTCCATCATGTGCTGCAGCGTCACAGCTGCGGCTGCCCGAACTTCCCTGCGGCGCGGACGCGCGTTGCCCCGTGTATTCGCTGGTCGATGTCGGTAGCGGGTGTTACCTTTTGATACATGACCGTGTGGGGCCGCGACTATCGCACAACGACCGGGATGCACGCTGCATCCTCGGCTGCGTTGTCGTGCGCGGGCACCAATATCGCCAACATTGTCGGCCTCTGGTCGGTCGACGAGTCCCGCATCTTCAGCCAGCCCAGGTGCTTCCGGCCATCACCGCGTCACCCTTCCGCCCCGTCAGTGGGCGTGTGCCCCGGTCGGAAGCTTGGGCCCGAAGAACAATCTTATAAATCTCTCAGCCTGGCTGTTTTCCCTGACAGAAACGTCGCTTGACGTCTCTGTAGCTAACTGCACTCAAATCCGCAGTCCCACAAACTATTTCAGCTGAAAATGGGCTGGACAACTCGCTTTTCGAGTAGCACCATTCTGGTCACCGGATACGGAATCGCTCGCAGCGATCACGGCTTCGGTCCGCGACACCCTGGGACATCCCGGTGATGCACAGCAACTTGAGAACTCCACAGTGTGTGATGCACTGCCCCTCACCGGGACAGGCGAACGCGCCGCCTCGGCGTCCGGGCTCTTTCGAGGGCATGCGACCGGTCAGCCAGACGCTCGCGTTTCGCCCCGTACCGGTGAACCAGGGGCAGTGGCTGGGCGCCGCCATGCGCCCAGCTGCCGTACAGGACCACGATCGCGTGGGCTGTGCGGTCTTCTGCAGGTGCGGAACGGGTCTCGAATGCCGTTCCGCACCTGCAGATACGCGCCGCTAGCTCAGTCGGTAGAGCAGCTGACTCTTAATCAGCGGGCCGAAGGTTCGATCCCTTCGCGGCGCACAACACACGACCAGTCCCCGGCGCCGCCTGGGACACTGCGGATGTAGCTCAGCTGGCAGAGCGCCACCCTTCCAAGGTGGATGTCGCGGGTTCGATGCCCGTCGTCCGCTCGATGCGCGAGATGCGCGAGCTCACCTCGACCCGGATGCTGCGTCGTCGCATGACCAGGACGCTGCAGCACCCGCTCGGCTCCCCTCAACGGCCAGGCCCTCTGGCGGAACTGGAAGACGCACCGGATTCAAAACCCGGTGCCCATTCGGGCGTGTGGGTTCGACTCCCGCGGGGGCTACCGATTGCCTCGTGGTGTAACTGGCAGCACCGGCGATTTTGGTTCGCCTAGTTCAGGTTCGAACCCTGGCGAGGCAGCAGGTCGGCGGACCACAAACGCACCTTGCCCCGTGATGTAAACGGCAGCATGACTGATTCTGGTTCAGTTCGCCTTGGTTCGAATCCAGGCGGGGCAGCCACTCTCGTCTCGTCTCGTCGGCGTGTCGCATCTGGGCTGCTCACTTGTAGGCGGCGGCATCTATTCTCTATTTTAGGGAAATTGATCGTTTCCAGGAGTGAGGACATCCACCATGTCGATGAACCCGAAACTGCACCTCACACCGATCAGTCTCGGCGGCGTGGGCGTGCGAGAAAAGTGGAACTATCTGGGAGCACGTGTCGCGCTCGGGTACGGACCGCAAGTTGAGGGCAAGCGCTGCTATTGGTTCCGCCGCGAGAACATCGGCACGGGCGGCACCACGCTGATCATTCCGGTCGCTGACTTCTGGCCGGCTGGGCAGCGGTGCGACAGCTCGCCGGCGTAGGACGTGCACGCAAAGGACTCCACGCCCAATGGTTGCCGCTAGTACGGCCGTGAGCAGCGCTCCCACTCCCCTCGATTGGCATGACTCCGCCCGGTATGAACGGTGGGTCCCCTCCCGAGAGACGAGCAGCATGAACGCATTCGCAACCGCCGCGAGGCGGACAACCCGCCCCGGTAGCTCAGTCCGGCCAGAGCGGCTGCCTTGTAAGCAGCGACCGTCGCCGGTTCGAATCCGGCCCGGGGCTCAACCCGATTGTGACGAATGCAGCGGCTCAAAGTGCCGCTCGATCGCCGCAAGCATGTCCTCCATTGTCGCGAGGCCGTAGCGGAGCCGCTCACGCCTGGCCATGGGCGTGTCTGGAGTCGACGCTTCAGCGAACCGGTCGACTCGGATCCTGAACCGGTGCAACTCATCGGCGTTGCACCGGCCGACGACGGCCAACAGCAGACAGCGCTGTTGTTCAAGTAGGGCTGTGTGTGGGGATATCTGCATGCATCACGACGCTAGGCGCCGCTGCGTGAATGCGCTACTCACCCTTGTCGCTAGCCGAGACCACGCAGATGATCTGGCGGACACGCTCAAGTACGATGCTCGCCGCTTCGCCTTCATAGCTCAGTGGCACGAGCGCGCCCTTGGTATGGGCGAGGCCCCGGGTTCGACTCCCGGTGAAGGCTCCACGGTTGTCGGTGACTATCCGCTCGCGCAGCGGAGCGCGGAACCGTCAGACCAGGTCCCCTCCCCCATGCGGGGGTGCATGGCGGCAGTAGCCGAACTGGGCAAGCCAGCTGCAGCTGGTCGAAAGTCGTGGGCTCTAAGTGGATGTGGCGCAGCCGGTAGCGCGTTTCGTTGCCAACGAGAAGGCCGCGGGTTCGATCCCCGCCATCCGCACCATGCCCCTCTAGCCCAACTGGTAGAGGCGTCGGATTTAGGTTCCGAAGGTTCCCGGTTCGAATCCGGGGAGGGGTACACAGAGGAAATACCTTGGCCCGTAGCTCAATTGGCAGAGCACGCGACTGTTAATCGCGTAGTTGAAGGTTCGACCCCTTCCGGGCCAGCGCACCACTTCGGGGGCTTAGCTCAGCTGGTAGAGCGCCTGCTTTGCAAGCAGGATGTCGGGAGTTCGAATCTCCCAGTCTCCACTTCTGGCGCATCCGCGCCACCTGGCCCGCCACGACACTGAAAGGAGGTGCGGCGCCATGACGATGACGGCCCCCGCACCTGCCGTCGAGGTGTTCAACGCCGACTACAGCCTGCTCGACCGGGTGGGCTGGCAGGCTGCAGTGTCGATGCTGATGCGCGAGGTCGCCTACGCGCTGGAGGCGCACGACCCGCCGCAGGTGCTGCGCTCCCCCACCGCCGCAATCGAGCTGCCCAAGTCGCTGCTGCTGGTGCGCTACGCCCCGGTTCCGTACCGTCGCGAAGCCGATCACGCCAGCCGCGCCGAGATCTTGACGCGCGACGCGAACCGGTGTCAGTTCGTCGGCTGCGGCGGGAGCGCTACGACGATTGATCACCTGTTGCCGCGCAGTCGCGGTGGCGGAAACACCTGGCACAACCTGGTGGCCAGCTGCGAGGCGTGCAACGGCGCCAAGGCCAATCGCACGCCAGCCGAGGCGGGAATGCGCCTGGTGCGCGAACCGTTTCGTCCCGGCCACCTGTGACGGCGGCTGTGTCCCGCGCACCATGCCGGTCGACACGGTGTGGGACACAGCCGCCGACCCGACATGGTCCGTTGGAGTAGTTGGTTATCTCGCCACCCTCTCAAGGTGGAGATCACGGGTTCGATCCCCGTACGGACTACCTAGCCGTCGCCGGTCAGCTGGCCGTCACGTCAGGCAGACTGTTGATTTCCGCGCTCGATGCGCGCCAGGGCATTACCCACGCAGTGATGGGGGCGGTCGATGCGCACCTGCAGCTGCGGGCACGCACCTGAAATGGTCCCGAAGCTGACACGGTTCAAGCGCCGGGTTGAAGCCCCGGAGACGCCGGTTCGACTCCGGTCGGGACCGCTTTGTCGGTGTTCAGGTTCGACTCCTGCCACCGACACCGAGCCGCGGTAGCTCAGTGGAAAGAGCACCTGCCTACGAAGCAGGGGGCCGGGGGTTCAAATCCCTCTCGCGGTGCAACGGACCGGGACCGTCAACTCCCCGAAACGATCTGTAGCTCAGACGGTTAGAGCGCATCGCTGACAACGATGAGGTCCGAGGTTCAACTCCTCGCAGGTCGACCACGCGGCGGATCGCCGCGCATGCCGGTGTAGAGCAGCTGGTTAGCTCGCCGCCCTGTCAAGGCGGAGGTCGCGGGTTCAAGCCCCGTCACTGGCGCCAGCGGTGCAATGGGCACCGTTTAGGTCTCGTAGCTCAGCGGGAGAGCGCCGCGCCTACAACGCGGATGTCGGGGGTTCGAATCCCTCCGGGACCACCACGCCGGCACGGCGCAGTTGGCGAGGCGCGCCTGACTGTAAATCAGGTCTCTCGGGTGAGGGGGTTCGAATCCCTCTGCCGGCACCAAGGCCCGCGTCGGCCTCAACGACGCGAAACGGGGTGTAGCGCAGCTTGGTAGCGCGTTCGCTTTGGGAGCGAAAGGTCCTCGGTTCAAATCTTATCTGGAGGGGCAGGAGAAACTTGCAGTTCGGGACGTCGTAGACATGTCCGTTACGATGTTCCAGCACACGGGGTGTAGCGCAGCTTGGTAGCGCATCCGCTTTGGGAGCGGAAGGTCGCACGTTCGAATCGTGTCACCCCGACAGATTGGCCGAGCATTGGTGGGGCGCAACGCCATACAGGCAATGGACTGTGCTGTAGATCACACTCTGTGCTCAAGTCGGCAATGCGCCTGAATCCCTCGGATTTGGTTGCTCTTCGTGGTTGGATCGCAGCTTGTGAACGTCTTTTCGACCCGCACAGTCGAGTAACCGATGGCCGCTCTCGATGACCGACTCAACGGGCCGAAGCCCCTAGCGGCGGGCTGGGATCCCCGTACCGAGGAAGAACTCGAACGCTGCGCCCAGAACGGCCTCCTCGAGGAAACGCACTGGCTCGACCTCAAGCGCGAACTCGAGCCAGGCACTTCGGCGAACAAGAAGCTGGCCTGTGACATCGCCGCCTTCGCACTCGACGGGGGAACGATCCTCATCGGCGTCGACGAAGACACCTCGCCGCCCAGGCTATGGCCCATTCCCGTGGCAGGACTTGCCGAGCGCATCGAACAGATTGCGCAGACGCGCGTCGAGGAAGCCGTGCAGGTCCGCATTGTCGTCATCGAATCCATGACGCAGCCAGGACACGGCTACCTCGTAGTTCACGTACCGGTCTCGGTACGTGCACCGCACATGGCCGACGGTCGCTACTACGGGCGCGGCGACAAGACCAATCGAGTGCTGCCCAACGTCGAAGTTGTGCGACTGCTTGACCGCCGACTGTCCGATCGCAAAGACCTCCGAACGGAGGCTCGAACGATCCGTAACAACCTCGTTGGCGACCGCCCCCTTTTCGTTGCGGTGGCCGATCCAGGGGGCGCACACGACGAGTTGCTCGTCCCTCTATCGGAATCGCACCAGTGGCAGCAGACGGTTCTAGAACTCGTGCATGCGGCGATCGGCGACGAGAACCGCCGGTACGCGCCCACGCTTGCCGACGCCAGCGGGTTTGCGCGACGCCCCGGTGGAGTCGCCGCCACCACCGGCATGTTTAACGGAGCGCGTTTCGAGGACAAAGACTACGCAGCCGAGGTCACCTTCACCGAGGCCGGCCGACTTGTGTTGGCCTCGGAGCGGGCTGTCACGACATGGTCATTTCCCCATGTGAGCCCGCAGCCCCCGGATGTATTGGTGGTATTCGAGTCGTTAATTCTCGGAAATCTGTCCTTCCTGGTTCGGTTGGCCGCCGAAGTGTCGCGGAGGTTTGGCTTCACCGGAAGCTGGCGCTTTGCATTGTCAATCAACGGATTAGACGGCAGCAGCTCGCTAGCCGTGCAAGACCGCAGGTTTGGTGATCGCGGAACGGTGTATACCGAGGACATCTACGAGCGTGCTACTGAAGCCTCGCTGATTGATATCGACGAGAACCCCGGTCAAGTAGTGGCCGCGCTTGTTGCACCACTTCTGCGCAGCCTCGACTCATCGAAGCACTTTTCCGGCTACTGAGCGCCGCGCTCGCGGCACGAGTTCCGGCGCTTCGGATTCAGCCCTGGGTCGTCAACTAGCAGGAGGTCGCCGGCCGGGACCCCGAGCACCTCCGCTAAGTCATATAGCCGCTCGAAGAGCAGGCCACGTTTTCCGTGCTCAACGTGGATCAGCACATTGCGGGTCACTCCGGACTCCAAGGCAAGCGCCTCCTGCGTGAGCCCGCGTTCGATTCTCAATTTGCGAATGCGCTGACCTACTGCTTGTCGGCGTTGCGCCCAGAGTTCGGCGCGCTCCGGATCTGTTTGGCTGGGTCTAGTTGGCACGCCACAAGTACCCTGTGTGCCAACGAAAAAGTCTGCCCTACTAGCATTACGTGCATCGGGTACACAGGCGCGTGCACCACTGATTGCGTCAGCATCTAGACACAAGGAGCTCCCTGCCCACGTGATAACGAATCCCCAACCGCGCAGCAGTGCAGCCACGAAAAGGACCCAACGCAGCGGGTCCGAGACGCGTCAGCGCAACCGCGACTGCAAGGTCCGGCTGTTGGATCCAGAGGCAGACTTTCTGGAACAATTGGCGTCCGATGAGGGGTTGTCTCGTCAGCAGCTGTTCCTGCGAGAGTGGTTGTGGCCGAGGATGATCAACGCTGGTATTGATGTCAGTGACGCTTCGTAGGGGCTCGACCCGGCGCCCTGACTGGTTGGGGAACACCCGAATTGCGATCACCGTTCCCCTGCCGGAGCACGACCCTGCAGTCACAATCGGCGAGCCGATGATGACGCTGGTACTGACGAGGCAGGAGCGATGAGGTACGACGCCAACGCCCGCCGCGTCGAACTCACGACCCGAAACCTGCAGGCGCTCAACGACAAGTTGGACGACCCCCGCAGCGCTCGTACCATCGGCTCCCCATGCGGCTTGGTGCGAGTACGTGCGGTAGAAGGCACCGACCGGACAGCGGCGCAAGCCGACGCCGGCGCGGTGGAAGGCATGGTGCTCGTCACCCGCGGCGAGCTCGCGGCGATGCTCTCTGGGCAGACGGTAATCGTCGGCGGGATCGAAGTCGTTCCGGTGCCCGACACCGCGCACTACACCGACCGCCCAGCGGGTGACGTGATCATGCCAAGCACCGGAGAACTCCGCCGCGGTGTGCTCGCGATGGCGCTCCGTCACATGTGCGAGGTATGCGATGTCGAGGAGGTGCTCACGCCAGACGAGGCATACGACGCAGGGTGGGACTACCCGCCGCGGCAAGGGCGCTTCGGCGTGATCAGTCCGCGCGTCTGTCCCGGTTGCCCGTCGACCGCCACGGTCTGGTGGGCGCTCACGTTGGACGGCTACACCCCGGAGATGCTGTCGGACCGGCAACGCGACGTGATAGCGCGCATCCTCGCGGAGCCGGCGTCGATCATGGTGAAGCAGCCGTGAACGATCCGGTCATCCCCGGAGATCGCCCCGGCTGGCTGGCAGGCACTGACCGACTGGTCGCCGATCTCGCCGAGGTGGAACCCACCGCCGAGGTACAGATGATCGACGCAACCATCCTAGGCCCGAAGACAATCTTCACCGCCAACACCGACGCAGGCCGCCTGCTGGTCTGGGCCACGCTTGCAGAGCTGGCGCACACCTGCGGCCGGTGCGGGACGGTGGAGCCCGAGCGGATCACCTGGTGCGTGAAATGCGGTGGGAACCAGCGATGAGCGGTCTCCGGTGGACCACCACCCGTGGTGTGAAATCGCGCCGCGGAACTGCGGTGCGGCTGACGTTGCGGATTGTGTAGCAGCGGATTTCGACGTCTCGTACCCGCTTGACCGACACGGCGCGGTCTTGCCTGCCGAGGACTGCGGCTATCGCACCATCACGAGGGTCGCCTGGCTGGACACCGCGAACAGGCACGGACTTCCTCAGTCGCTGCTCGCCGGCTACGTCTAGGGAACCGGAAGCTCAGCGTTCCTCGGCCGCCGGGCAAGGGCGGTTCCGGGACAACGATTCTCGGCGTGCGGACGAGGCACTCCACGCGGTCGCTGAGACGGTGTAGAGAGGCAACACTGTCGACGCCTACGCCGCGATGCTGCGCGGGCGGCCGCATTACCTCAAGCACCTCGGCCCGTCGTTCTTCACCAGGTTTCTCTACGCCGCAGACGCCCGTGACCGTCAACCTGGCCGAGCGCTGATCCCGGACCAGTTCGCGGCCGTGGCGCTGAAAGCGGTCGACGGTTGGGACATCTCACAGAACGGGCCGTGGGATCCATCCACCTACGCGAGGTGGATCGACCACGCACAGGGCATCACAACCGCCGAGGGCGTGCGTGCCGACGCGGTGGAGATGGCCTACTTCGCCGAGGGCCGAAAATCGCTGCGGGCCGATGATCGCCGCGGCGGCGCGCCTCAGATCAGGTGACCGTCCCAGACGCCCTGCCGACCAACGAGCCACAGCTGTGCGAGCAGGTACCGCCCCTCGGTGGTCGTCCGGTACGGGTTCACCCGCGGTCCGATTGCTCGCAGGCGGCCGGCCCCCTTTCCGTCCTCCCATGCCTGCCGTTGTTCTTCGGGAGTGGTCTCGACCCCGTTGACGGAGTTCCCCATCAGGGTGTCGACGAGAAGGTGCAGCCCGCCGATGACGGTCTTCAACACCTCGATGTAGTCGTTGGTGCCGTCGTCATCGAACTCGTTGTCCGGCATCGGGTTTCCTTCTGGTGTTGTCGACGGTCACGTAGGGCGGCAAGGGGCTGCACACCCAGATGGCACCGGACGTGGCTGGTTTCATACCTTCGGCAGGATCTCCAGCACGTCCCACTGGTCCTTCCACTGCGCGATGCGCGAGACGGGGATCGCGTGGTGGGTGCTTGCGTCGTTCTTGACGCGGTGGCCGCCGGAGTCCGCGAGGTACTTGCTGTGCGCGACGTGGATGTCGTTCTCCATCCACCACAGGGGCACAACGTAGAACTCCGGGTATGCCTTTCCGAGGTCGACGAGCACCCAATACTTCGTCTCGGCCTCGGGCGCCCTCCGCTTCTTGCCCCGCTTGGTGCTTGTCTGCCACGTGCCGGCCGTCTTCGTCTTGACCTGGATGCTGATCACGCGGTCGTGGTTGGCGTCGCTGGCCAGCAGGTCGATGTCGTGCATGTTCCCGGAGAACGTCACGGCGTAGCCGCCGCGGCGGTGGATCTCGGCGGCCACGAAGTGCTCCCCGGCTGCGCCGACCTGCTGGGTGGTCAGCTTTGGACGCTTGAACGCGGAGGTCATGCGCTGACCGTATCCCCGGCCACGGAACCTGCCGATGGTTCGGGCATCCCGCCGAGGCAGGCCCGCTCGACCGCAGCGCACTGCGCCCGCACCTCCGGCACCGTCGGCGACAGCTGGTAGGCGTGGTGGTGGCAGAAGCCGGTCAGCTGGTGCCAGGCGTCGATGAGCACGGGTCCGGCAGGGGTGGTGTCGAGCGACTTGAGCACCGCCAGCTTGGCTCTCGCGGTCCCGACGACCGCCCGGACACCGGTCAGCTCCGCGCAGCGGGCGTCGATCAGGTCCTCGACCGCCTGGCGCGCCAGGAACGCCGCGAGGCGGGCGGAGTTGCCGACAGCCGCACGATCGGGAGAGTTGAGGAGTTTGTCGGCCCGTGTGAGCAGTAGCTCGGCGTCGCTGGTCACTGACCCGCCACGATGTCACGGACGGTCTTGCGGAGGTCCTGGATGGTTCCGCGGTCGAGTTTGGCGCCGCGGTGGCTACCCGACGCGGAAATCGCCAACGTCGGGAACCTGTACGCCCGATACGACTTCCAGCCGGACACGTCTCCGTCTGCGGCCCCGGTCAGAGTGAGCGCCACCCGCCGCTGGGTGGTCTTCGCCTCTTCCCAAGCGGTGTCCGACTCGTGATAGACCGCACCGGTCTTGGCTTGTTCGCTGAAGTACCGCTGGTGGGCGGCCGCTTCGATCGCCATCCGGAACAGGCCTGGTGCCGCCTTCCGCTTGATCAGGTCGTCGATGTCGTCGTCGAGGATGAGGGCCTCGGCGTCGGCGACGTACCGGTCCGCGGGCAGGTCGTTCGGCTTCACCACGACCAGCGACCCCTGCTCCCGGGTGACGTCGAGCAGCTGGGCGGGCACCGAGCGTGCGCGGATCGCGGCCGGCAGCCTGTCGTCGTGTGAGAAGACGATCACCTGCCGGGTCTTGCCGAGCTCGACCAGGACGTCGAGGAACCCCGCGATCTTGGCCGGGTCCATGGCCTGGATCGGGTCGTCGAGCACCAGGAAGCGGAACGGGCTCGCCGGTGTGGTGGCGCGCGGGATGAACATGGCCAGCGCCAGCGCGTGCAGCTCCCCTTGGCTCATCACCGTCAGCGCACCGGTCGACACCCCGTCCACGGCACCGTCGACGACGACGTGGCGGCGCTTGGCCGCTCCTTCGAGGCTGATGCTGCCGATGTCGACGTTGCTCTCGTGCCGCATCCGGCCCCAGAACTCACCTGTCTGTTCCACCATCGGTGCCAGGCGCCGCTCCCGCAGCGTGTCGGCCGCCGCACGCAAGCACTTCAACGCCCGCTTGACCCGCTCAAGGCTGGCGTCGTCCTTGCGCGCCGCGGTCTCCAGCTCGACCCAGGAGACGATCGCCCCTGCGATGGGTGCCCACGCGTCCTCCAGACTGTCCGCGCGCTCCGCGGCTTCCTTGCGCAGCGCCGCGGCCGCCTCGTCGAGTTCCAAGGCGGCCAGCTCGACGTGGCCGGGCCGGTCGGCCAGGGTGTCCGGCGCCGTGCGCGCGCTCTTGAGCGCAGCAGCGAACGGCGCCAGCGCGACCAGGTCGACTCCCTCGACCGCGGCCACGTCGACGACCTCTCCGAAGAATGTGTCCGCCACCGACCGCGCCAGCCTTAGTCGCTGAGCCAGGGCCTGGTGCTTGGCGGTGCTCGCTTCGGCGGCCCGCAGGCGTTCCTCGGCCGCGGCGCGCCAATCGGCGTCGAGGGTCCCGGTCTCGCACACCGGGCAGGCCCCGTCGCCGGTGTCAGCGTGCAGGTGCAGAGCGTCGCGCAGCAGTGCCGCCCGTGAAGTCAGCGCCTTCACCGCGGAGTCGGCCCCGGCCGCGTGCGCGTCGATGGCCGCGCGCAGCTCCTCGGCGACCTCGGTGGCCTTGGCCGTCAGCGGAACTTCGAGCGCCGCGATCCTTCGAAGCTTCGCGATGGTGGCGGCCTGGTCGGTCGCTGTGCCCAACGTCGTCGTCTTGATCGCATCGAGGTCGTAGGGCACCCGCGCGGTGAGCTTCTTCACCTGTTCCGCGCGCGGGTCGGTGACATCGCTCAGGGAGTTGCGCAGACGGGTGCGGGCGTCGTTCGCCGTCTTGCGTGCCCCGCCCAGCTGCTTCTCGGCGTCCTTGAGCCGGACCTCGGCTGCGGCGGCGTCGTCGAGCCCGAGCAGCATGTCGAGCGCGTCGTACAGCGCGGCCTGTCCCTCTTCGAAGAGCCCGCCCAGTTCGTCGTAGGACATCAGCGGCCGGTGAGTCTTGAGCGGCTGCTCCCAGCCGAGCGCGGCGACCGTTTCCCGCTTCTGCCCCTTGATCTGTGACCAGCGTTCGGCCTCGTTCAGCTTGCAGCCCGGCGACCAGTCCACACCGACGGTGGCGACTGTCCCGGTGCGATCGTCGTCGGGTTCCATCGCGAAGTCGATCTTGATGGACGCCGGTTCGCCGGCGTGCAGGTTGCGCCACGACGTCTGCCAGTGCTGGCCCTTCTTGGCTTCCCACCGGTAGCTGGTGCCGGTGAGCGCGTACTCCAGCGCCTCGGCGAAGCTGGACTTGCCGGAGCCGTTGCGGCCGCTGATCACCGTGATGCCGCAGTAGGGGTTCACCTCCAAAGTGGCGAGCCCGCCGATGCCGCGGAACCCCGACACCGTGATGGAACGGAGGAAGGCGCGCAGCGGCGGCGGGGCGTCGATCGTCTCGACTTTCGGCCGCTCCGGTGCCGCCGCGTCCCCGCCGAGTTGATCGGCGAACTCGTCGTCGCCCCGCATCGCCGCTGCGACGAGGTACACGGTCTCGTCGTCCACCGACTCGTTGTCGGTCAGTAGTTCCCAGACCTCCGCCTCGACTGAACCGCCGAGCCCCACACCGTCCACTGTCACGTCCCCCTCACAACCGGATGTGCAACGCAGCTTCGCACACACCTCCGACGAAATTGTCGGGCGTGCAAATCAGTTCGGAAACACGCACTTCTTGTCGGACCAGCTATGTACCGTCACGTGCCGTGATCCAGGATGACTTCTTCGCCGGGAGCGCTGACTCGGGGCCGTGGGGCACCCCCACCGTCCACCTGCGCGTCGACCTCCTGGACCGGCTGCGGGCTGGCCCGGTACCCGGCTACGACGACCTGGACGTGGCGAGCGCCTTGACCGGCGTCGTCTGGGACGAGCTCAAGGCGTGCGGGACCGACGGTGCCACCCGCCTCGACGACAAACAGATCGCGCTCGCGCAGCGCGCCTTGAAAGCGACGCTGCACCGCATCGACATCGAGCTGGACTTCCCGTGGCGGAACTTCAAGGGCTTCAAGACCTACTGGATCAAGAACGACCGCACCGGCTCGTATCAGGCCCGCCGCGACCTGCTGGAGGATTTCTTCGGTCCGGTGCAGCGGAAGCTGGACAAACTCGAAGAGGCCCAGTTCCGGGAGGTGAACGCCGAGGCCGTCTCGCCGCACACGAAAACCGGGTGGCCGAAGGTAGATGCCGAGCTCACAGAGCTACGTCGCCGCTTCCGGACCGCGGCCACCACGCAGGACTACCGGGACACCGGCAACCGTGCTGTGGCGGTACTGGAGGCCATCAGCCGCAGCGTGTACGACCCCGCGGTCCACGTGCGCGAAGGGGAGACCCAGCTCTCGCCCGACAAGACGAAGCTGCGGATCAGCCGCTACGTCGAGGACTCCCTGGCAGGCAAGGACAACGAAGCGATCCGCGGCGTCGTGGTCAAGACGATCGAGCTGGCCCACAGCGTGAAGCACTCCGCGGAGCCCACTCGGCGGGACGCCGGGATCGCGGCAGACGCGGTGATCATGCTCGCGAACATCCTGCGCCGGGTGGACCAGTACTTCTGAGTCGGCACCGGCAGCGTCTGCGAGGACTAGGTGAGCTTGAAGAGGTTCGCCACGTCGCCGCCCTGCTTGAGTCGCCGGATCTGCTGGCGGTAGTCGTCCCGCCGCTGCGTCATGTGCGCACTAACTGGTTGCCCGGTGACGATGGCCCAGACCGCTGCGTTCAGCGCCATGCGCGCGAGGTAGACGGCGAAGTCGGCGATGGTGGCGCACGCTGCCTCGGATAGGACACCGCCGTGGATCGCGGCGTTCCTGGTCCGCCTGAGCCTCTCCACCCTGTTGCTGACGTGCTGCTTCTCCACGTCGAACGTCGTTCCGAGCACCGCGGAGTCGGTGAGGAACTGTTCCGTCTCCGCCAGCCGCCGGGCCAATGGGTGGTCGGCGTAGATCGTCTTGAGCGTGGACACGTGAGGCGGGGTCTTGAGCTTGTCGATGCGCTCGCCGTACCCCGTGTGCACCGTGATGTCCTCCCGGATGACTCCAAGTTCAGTCGGGGTCGCGGCGCCCGGAGACCGATCGGGCCGGAGTTGCACTGCCGTGTATACGTCGTTCACCACACGGTTGGCGAGCGCCTCGACGGTGTACCCGTCACCGAAGTACTCGACCGCGAAGTCATACCAGTTGCGACCAGGGGTCGGGGTCACCCAGGTGTTGGCGTGCTCGATCGCGCGGACCGCGGCCATGACGATCGCCTCGGGATCTGACCGCGGTGCATTATCGAGCCCCTTTTCGAGGCGCAGCACCTTCTGCAGCTCCTCGGCAGCCGCGGCCGTGATCACGTGGCCGTCTGCGGTCATCTCGCGCAGTCGGGTCGTGACGAAGTCGTTCTGGTAGAAGACGGGCTCGGGCTGCGGTTCCTTCGGTCCCCATTCGGCGGGTATCCAGGGCGGCGGTGCTCCGACTGCGAAGAGCAGGTGCCCGCCGAGCACTCGCCACATGCCGTCGGGTACGCCGACTACGGCGAGGACTGTGTCCAAGTAGGTCCGCGCGACGTCTGTGGCGCGATGGCGCTCGACGTTGCGGACCGCAACCCGTGCGTACACGAGCTGCGCTTCGAACTGGAACCCCCGGTAGTCGTTCACCTTGTCCGACAGTTGCAACTCGCTGATCTCGTCGGTAAGCAGCTCCTCCGGTACGACGGCGAGTGCGCGTGCCCGCTCGTAATCGGTGAGGGATCCGGCGAGGGTCTGCGCGTGGTAGAACGTGACGTCGCCATGGGTGACGCAGTCGACGGCGGGGATGAAGGCTGGGGAAATGCGGAACCAGACCACGTACTCCCCGGCGGGCGGCGGGCCTGTGACGATGCACCGCTCAGCGAGATCAGCGAGTTGGCTGTCGGTGAGCCCTGCACTGGCGTTCGGGTCGTACGGGCCGTTGTCGATCGGGTCGCCCACCATCTCCCGCGCGTATCGGACACCGCTCTCCGTGCCGAAGAGGACATCCACGGCGGACCCTACGGGGCTGCCGAAGCCCCGCCCCTGCTTGCGGTACTCGCTCAAGCCGATCACCGTGTCGCGTAGGTACCTGATCCGCTCGTATGGGTACACGGTGTGGTCGACGTTGCCGCACGCCACGACCAGATCCCGCCACGCTGCTACCAGTAGGTCGTCGTCTCCGAGGATTGCGGTGAGTGCCGCTGTCGCAGCGCCTACAACCGGCCGCTTGGTGTCGTCCAGGCCCAACTTTCCGTTTGGCTTCGTGAACAGGAGTCCGCCGGTGATCGTCTGGCGGATCGCCTGTCCCAGTCCGCCGATCAGCGCACCGAGTTCGGGTCCGATCCAGTCGAGCGAGTCGGCCAAGTCGGAGTCGATCGACCGCCAGTCGCGGATGTTGCCCCCGTCATGGGGCCGAGGGTCGGAACACGCTTCGGCGATCTCCGCCACGATCGCGGTCAGCGGCATGTGGCCGGAGGCGCAGGTGACCAACTCCTTCTGGTCGATGTGCTCGCGTAATTCCTCCATCCACCGATCGCGCTGCTCGAACATCGATCACACCATCCGAAGTGGTGTCGGCGACGTACACATGCCGGTGACTGTAAATCGCGCCGACGAAGCTGGTCGACGTTCACGCGGTGTCGCCGCGCCAGGAGCTGTCACCCCTGCCGCATACGCTCGACTGGTGGACCCGGAGCACCTCACGCTGAGCGGCATCGACACGTCGCGCCAACTTCGCACTGACGATGAACTTCTCCATTTGGTCATGGCGATTTACGGCTCCCGTCCCGAGGCGCAGGAGACCAACTGGCTGGAGTGGAAGAGCAGCCTCGACCTGACAAAGGCCCCTGGGAGGTTCGCCGTCGCGAAAGCCATCCTCGGGTTCGCGAACCGCTCCGTGGACGACGCCCTGCTCACCACCGGTGGCGTCGCGTACATGGTCGTGGGAGTGGAGCCCCGCGCGGCGCCGGGTGTCGTCGCGATCGACCACGCCGACCTCACCCCGGGGATCAAGATCTACGCGTCGACGCCCCGATTCACGCCGCGTTCCCTCCAATTCGCCGGTGTGGAAGTGCTCGTGGTCGTCGTCGAGCCTCCCCAGCCCGGGGACGCAATCCATACGCTGCAGAGGCAGTACGACAAGTTTGATGCGGGTGCGGTCTTCCACCGCGGTCCCGCACGCACGGCGCCGGCGGGTCCGAAGGAGATGGAGATGCTGCTCGAGCGTCACGCACAGGGTGCTCGGCAACCGGAGTTGGATCTGAAACTCCGATGCATCGCTGACCCGCTGTACCGGCTCAACATCGGTCGCGAGCAGGTAGAAGAGTGGTTGAGCCGACACGAGGTATACGTCCGCGCCACCAGCGGCGAACCGCCTCCACCGGCACCGATGCCTCCGGAGCCGTCGTCGGCCGGCGGCGGCTTGTCGTTGTCGAGCCTGTTTACCGGGAGTACGGGGCTGGGGTCACTCCACCGGCTCGTTGATTCCAACGCCGCCGCTGCGTTCGACCAGCGGGTGAAGACCTACCTTGCGAAGCTGGGTCGAGCACTTCCCAACCACGTGCTGCGGGCGATCGTGCGGGACGAGAACGCCAACGCCGTGTACTTCCAGGTGGGCAACGACACGGAGGATCCGGTTTCCGGAGTGCAGCTGACCGTTCGCGTCCCGAAGAACCGCGTGCTGGTCTACACGACTTCGCCGCGGGCCGGCCACTGGCCGGAGAAACCGAAGTGGCCGGACCATCTGGACCAATTCCGCCAGCAGCCCGCAGCGTGGGTCGGCGCCAGCGTGGAGGATCTCGTACCGATTCACAGCCGGTCAGGATCGGTGACCGAACTGGATGACTTGTTCGAGATCACGTGGGACGTCGGTGACCTTCGCCCCGGCGAGTGGTCGCGCGAACTCGACGCCACCATCGTTGCGGCCCTGACAGCGCCGGAGCGGCTCGACGTGGAGATAGTGGCGCGGTCGATGAATCGGCGGGGACAGGTGACTTCGACGGAGACGCTGGCGGTGTCGGCGGACGAGTGGACCATTGACGACTTCTACGCGGCGGAGCCGTACTAAGGCCTGACGGGCACCCGCCGTGTCACGTCCCGCAAGTTGGGCCGTGTCGCGACGGCGCCTCGCGTCGAGCAGGGGCGCCCGCGCTGTCGGTGGCCAGCCCTACGCTGCGCTGATGACGCGCAACCGCAATAGGTCCCGCAAGCCGAAGGCCGCAGCGCCAGCCGGCCCGCGACTGGCGCACGAACTGTTCTCCGAACTCAACGCCACCTTCTACGAGGACGACCCGAGCGAGTACCTGCTGACCAAGATCGAGGCCCTCACCTTGATGTTGGCGCCAGCCGAGGCCCTGGTGCCCGCGTACGAGTCCGAGCGGGTCGTGGGTGTCTCCCGCCGCGTCGGTGCGCCGGTTCCGTCGAAGGAGGCTCGCGACCGCTACGTGCGCACCGAGTGCGTCCTCGTCCTGCACCACGCCTGCGAGATGCTGCTGCGGCTGTTCTTCGCGCACGTCGACAAGCAGGACTGCCCGTGGCTCGGGATGGCAGCGTCGGTCAGCTTCGCCGAGTTCAAGGGGAAGGTCAGCGCCGCCCTGCAGGCCGGGTTCGACCGCGACGACGTGAAGCAGGTGTTCCTCGGGGGTACGGACCCCGCCAAGGCGGCCCTCAACGCGGAGGACGGCGAGTTCGAAGGCACGGTCACCGCGTGGCAGCTGCTCCTGGAGACCGCCGCCGACACGGTTTTGTCCGAGTCGTTCTTGTACAACGCGGCCAAGCATGGCCTCACCGTGGTGCACACCGACGAGAGCACTCAGATGGTGTTCACCCCGCCAGGTGGTGGTGACCCGATCCCGCTGGTGGCGGGTTCGCAGTTCGCCTACCTGCACAAGCCCCAGACACCGGGTGCGAAGGGCGGAACGGAGTGGTGGGTGTCGCTGACCCGCACGCTCCCGGATCAGGACATCGAAGTGTCCTTCCTGATCCAGCAGGCGGTGTCGTCGCTGTGGAATGTCGCCCGGCGTCGCTACACGGGGCAGGCCGGCGAGGTGTCGATCGTCGCTGCCCAGAAGGTGCGAGACGCCGTCCACGGCCCGGTTGCGGCTGAGGGAGCCCACGTGCGCACGCTCGTACACGAGTTGGTAAAGAAGGACGCCAACGACAATTTCGGGGGCATCGACATGCACATGTCGGGGCCTGGCCTCCCCTCCGAGGACGCGTGGAACCCCGAATCGCCCGATGAAGCGCCGGCACCGCGGCGTGTTGTTCTCCCGGTGCGGCAGCAGGACCAGCGAATAGTCAGCACGTCCAGTCGGAAACTGCTGCCGTTCGCGCCGAACTGGTCGTCGCGGGTGTGAGGGGGTCGGAGGGGTGCTGCACACTCATAGCGGCATGGGTCTTCGCCTCCCGGGGACTGTCACACCCGCCGCGTATGGTCATCGTGTGAGTCCCTCCACCGGTTCGAAACGACGACGCGGCGACGTCCGCCAGGGCGGACTCGAAACCCGCTTCGACGCCACGTTCGTCGCACAGCTTGCGTTGCGCGAGAAGCAAGTCCAGCAGTCGTACCGGCCGATCATCCAGATCCACAAGTGGTTCGCCCGGCGCCCGGGATCTGTTTTCCGGTCCTTGCTGCACGCCGAGTTCGATGACCGACCGCTGGCCGAGGCCTACACCTTGCCGCACGACCTCACCGGCATCGTTGCCGACCCGTTCATGGGTGGCGGTACCACTGTGTACGAGGCCGCGCGGATGGGGCTAAGTGTCGTCGGCTGTGACGTGAACCCGATGTCCTACTGGACGGTGCGCCAAGGTGTAGCTCCGTTGGACCTCGACGCGTTCCAGTGCGAGGCGGACCGAGTGATTGCGGAGGTTCGGGACGAACTCGGTGACCTGTACCAGACGAAGTGCCAGGAGTGCGCTGGGAACGCGCAGGTGAAGTACTTCCACCTCGTCAAGCAGTGTGGCTGCCCGGCCTGCGGCGAAACCGTCGATCTGCTGCCTGGGCTGCGGCTTGCGGAAGCTGTGCGGCACCCCCGCGAGGTGTACCACTGCCCGGACTGCGACGCGCTGCGCGAGATCCCGGAGACGAAGACGCCGCGGTGTCCCGAGTGCGATTACGACCTCTCTCGCCGGCCGACTACACGCGGCACGGCGACGTGCCACCACTGCGGCGAGCAGTTCAAGTTCGCGCCCCGGCTGGGAGCCCCGCCGCGGCACCGGCTGTACGGGATCGAGTACCACTGCGAGCACTGCTACAGGGACGTGCAGGGCCGGCAGTTCAAGACGCCGGACGCACAGGATCACGCGCGCATCAAACGTGCGGCGAAGCTGCTCCGAGCCACTAGAGATAGTCTGCTGATCCCCGACGATGCCATACCGGCGGGCGACGAGACCAGTCGCCTTCACCGCTGGGGATACCACCACTGGAACGAGATGTTCAGCGATCGGCAGCTGCTGGGGCTCGGCACTCTGATGAAGCGCATCGCCGAGGTGCACGACGCCGAGGTGCGGTACGCCCTTGCGACGGTGTTCAGCGACTTCCTGCGGTACCAGAACCTGTTGTGCCGCTACGACACCTACGCGCTCAAGTGCCAGGACGTGTTCGCGGTGCACGGCTTCCCAGTGGCGCTGCTCGCGTGCGAGAACAGCTTGCTCGGCATCCCGAAGGTGGGCTCCGGCTCGTTCGTCCACTTCGTCGCCAAGTACGTGAAGGCCAAGCAGTACGCCAAGGACCCGTACGAGGTGATCTACGAGGGCAAGAGGAAGGTGATCCACCCGGTCGCCGGGGAGTCGATCGAGACGCCGCTGATCGAGTCGGAGCCGGAGTCCCGACCACAAGCGGCATGGCTGTCGAGCGCACCTTCGCAGAAGTTGGTGCTGCGCGCGAACTCGTTGGACGGGGTGTTCACCGACCCCCCATACTTCGACAACGTCCAGTACGCCGAGCTGATGGACTTTTGCTACGTCTGGCTGCGCAAGTTCATGGGCGCACACGCCCAGTTCGCGCCGGAGACGACGCGGACCGACGACGAGCTGACTGGCAACGTCACGCTGCTGCGGGGGCTGCGGGAGTTCACCGCAGGCCTCAGCGAGGTGTTCTGCCAGATGGCTTCGGCACTCAAACCCGGTGCGCCGCTGGTGTTCACGTACCACCATAACGACCCGCAGGCGTACGTGCCGCTCATCGTTGCGATCCTCGACGCGGGGCTCACCTGCACCCGGGTCCTGGTGACTCCGGGCGAGATGTCGGCGTCGCTGCACATCGCCGGAACCAAGTCGTCGATCCTCGACTCGGTGTTCGTGTGCCGGCGCCCTCCTGCTAACTTCACCGTCTCCCGGCCTACCATCGCGCAGCTGGTTAGCACTGACGTCGAGGCGATGCGGGGAGTGCCGTACGAGCCGACTGCCGGCGACATCGCGTGCCTCACCGCCGGGCACCTGGCCGCCGCGACGATTCGGCGTCTGCGGGACACCTGGCCCGCGGACGAGCCCTTGGAGCAGCGGTTCGAAGCCGCCGCGGCCGCCGTAGCCGCCATCCGAGACGAACTGGAGCCGATCACCCTATGACAGTGCGCCCCTACCAGCTCAGCGCCGATGAACTGCAGGCCAATCTCGACAACCTGGTGCAGGCGACGTTCGACGACCTCACCTCACAGTTCATGCTCCTGCCGAGAGGAGCGACGTTCCTCGAATACGCCGACTTCCAGAAGGGGTACGAGGCGCTGCGCCTGTGCACCGGCGGGTTCAAGACACTCACCGTCGACCGGTGCTGGGATGCGGTTCGCAAGAATGCAGTAGCTGGGATCGTTCTGCGGGCGATCATCGGCGTGACGCCGCCCGAGTGGCAGGACCTCGCCAAGGAGGAAACCGGCGAGAGCTTCCCTAACAACTGGGCGCGTGGGCTCGACAAGCACATGCGGACCGATCACAACTACTTCCACACCCGCGGCGGGACATCGACCATCACGGTCACGAGGACCGCGGCGCTGTTCACCGCGGCATGTAAGGCCATCGGTGACGGGGCGGCGGAAGCACCCGAGGGAATGATCCACCGCCTTGACAAGATCGACACGAAGGAGGGGCTGGACTCGGTTCGCTACGTCGCCGAGCAGCATGTTCCGTACGCGGTGCTGCTCTATGAACGCTACTTGGGTCGGCCATTCTCCAGTCACCGCGACGGAGTGTCGGAACTGGTCGGCGACGTGATGGAGAACGCGATCGAGGATGTGCTCGCCGCCGCGCACATCCCGTTCCGCAAAACCAAGCGCGCCGAGCGGGTGCCCGGCTTCGATCAGGCGCCCGACTTCTTCACGCCCGACGAACTGGCGCCCACGGTGATCATCGAGGCGAAAATTACGGGCGATGACGGCACCGCTCGCGACAAGGTGACCCGCATCCTGCGGCTGGCGACAATGCGCGACGACCGTGAGCGGGCGGGTAAACCGGCGTTCGAGGTGGTCGCTTGCATCGACGGCCGCGGCTTTGGGGTCCGCCGGGAAGACATTGGTCAGCTTATCGTGGCGACGCGCGGAAAGGTGTTCACCGCGAACACGCTGCACGACTTGATCAAGTACACGGGGCTGTCGGAGTTCGCGCCCCCGACGCCTCACGTAGCGGTTAGCTGAGTCGCTACTGCTGTACCCACCGCGCCAACTCCGCCCGCGAGGCCGTCTCGTCCTGGAGCCCGGTCCCGCGCAACAGCCGGTGCCAGGCCCGCTCCTGGGCGAAGTAGGTCTCCACGACGGCCGGCAGCCGGTCCAGGTCCAGGTCCTCTGCGGACTCTTCCACGACCGTTTAGACGCACGCGCACTCGGATCGGTTCCACCCGTTTCCGAGGCCACCGCACACTAAACTGCCGTCAGCCCTGGTGCACATCGTGAGTTACGCTCACGACCAGGGTGTGGCTGGTTTGGGGGATTGGCGATGGCGAACGACCTTCATGTTGACGCGGCTGGTCTACGCAGCGCGGCCGCCAACAGCGACGGTGTCGCAGCGGCGCTGGCCACCGGAATTCTGGAAGGCGGACGGGGCACAACCCCGAGTCAGGCCGGTGTGGCCGCGATCCTCGCCGCTGTCCAGTCCGCCCGCACCCGCCAGTCCAACCGGATCAGCGGTCAGTCCGGCGACCTCACGGTGAGCGCCGCACGCTACGACACGACCGACGAGGACGGCGGCCACGCGATCACCACGGTGAGCGTGTGAGCCCTGCTGCTCCCGGCGTGGGCGGCGCCCTGCCCAGCCGGTCGGAGCTCGAGAACTGGCCGACGGAGCACCTCGACGCCGCCGCTACCCAGCTGCGGACGATCGGCAGCCAGTCCGTCGCCCTGTTCGACGAGCACCGCCAGGGCGTCGCCGCTCCCGGCGGAACCACGTGGGCGGGTGACGGCAAGGACTCCGCACTGGACCGGGTGACGGCTGACCTCGGCGTAGTGCGCCGGCAGCGCGACGTTCATAACGAGGCCGCCGACATCGCCGAGAGCGGCGGCCATGACGTACGTGCCGCCAAGGGCGAGTTCCTCGACGCGATCACCACCGCCGTGAACGACGGGTTCAGCGTCGGTGAAGACCTCACGGCGACCGACACCCGCCGGTGGGACATCAACACGATCGTCGAGCGGAACAGGGCTGCCAAGGAGCATGCCGACGACATCCGGTGGTACGCCCAGCGGCTCGTCCAGACCGACACCTTCGTCGGTGACCGGCTGGAGGCGAAAGCCGCTGAGCTAGACGGGATCAAGTTCGAGAATGAGGGCGAGGGGCGTGACGGCACCGTTCGATTCGTCGACAACGAGACAGACGGAACAGATCCGAATCAGCCGGCGGTGGGCGCACCGAACGACGGGTCGGGGCCGATGTCCGACGCCCAGGTCGCAGCCGCCCTCAACGACCTGCTCAACGGACAGGATCTTTCTGCGGCTGAAGCAGCGCAGCTCGAAAGCGAGCTCCGCCAGGGTCTGCTAGTAGCGTCCAGCCGTGGTCTGAACGCGGGTGATGCCTATGCGCAGGCCGAAGAGGCCGCCGCCAACTTCATGTCGAAGCTGCGTCGGCCCTACATTCGACTATCAACACGGCTGGGTGTTTTCGCCGATGCGCTCCGCACACCGGAAGGCGACTTCCTGTCGGACGTCAGCGGTGATGTGATCCCCGCCGCGCGAAATGCCGCGGGTGAGTTGATTTGGGTCGATGAGACTACGGGCAGGCCTGTCGCAGAGGGAACGCCAGGGGCGATGACCATCCCAGCGCAAGGAGGATTCCACCTCGGACACGATTTCGGCTCCGAGAACTGGCGGATCCTGAGGCAAGCCATGGAGGAGGGCTGGACGCAACAGGAGCTCAACGACTTCGTGAATCGCCATAGTCCCTTCCGGCTAGAAACACCTGCAGAGAACTCCGGCCACGCCAACGAGGACCACAGCCCATACGCCCCAAATCCAGCCTGGACACCGGAGCGCCTGCAGGCCGGCGCCAACGCTGCGGCGGGCAGCAACTCGGCGCCGAGCATCTCGCTGCCGCCCAACCTGCCGAATGTGTTGAACCATCCGCCGGTCGCTCTGCCCTCCTTCGACGGCAGTCACTCGCCCGTCCCGGGACTTCCACCCGTCGCTCCGACACCGCCGCTGCCGCCGTGGCTCACCGGCGCGGGCGGCGGGGAGTACACGCATAACCCATTGGGCGGTCCCATCGGCGTCAACGTCGACACCCTGCCCGCGCCCGCGCCGGCCGCTCCGTCACCCGGGTGGAGCCCGCCCGACATCTCCGTCCACATGCCTGACGTGAACGTCACTCCCGAGGAAGCCGGGAAGGCGACCGGGGTCGTGGCGGGAATCGGCGCGTTCCTCGCGATCCTCGGCAAAATCGGCAGCGAACTGGCCTACCCGTTCAAATGATGACCCACCCAGACTCGGACCACCGTAACGACCACCGTCGACTGATCACGGTGGAGTCGGTTGTCGACGCCGTCGCCCCCTACGTCACCGATCTCAGCCAGCTGCGGCCACAGGAGGGTCCGGAATGGTTGTGGCAGTTGGCTGTTCCGGACACGTGGCAGGTCGTCCAGCTCGATACGGGATCCGTCCAACCCACGAGGACGGCCGTGGCCCAAGTTCGCGCGGACGGTGGGTGGGACGGCTGCGAAACCATCAGTGTCTACCGTTTCACAGGTTCGCCGCCGCGAACTGTCATCGCCGAGCACAACGACTGCACCTTGCGCGGACTAGGCGCCGAGTCGCTCACGACGCACCAGTTGACGGTGCCCGAAGGGCAGCAGGCGTGCGCGGTGCGCAGCAGCGGCTACTTCACCGCCGCCGGGCGCCGCATGTGGGCGCAGTACAGCACCTACGTCATGGGAGGCAGCACACGGAGCGCTGGCTCGCTGACCCTGCACGGCCTGTTCATCAGCGCCGACGCCCGCGCCCGGCTACGCGATGACGTCACCGAGCTGTCGGACGCCGTGCATGACGCATTCCTCACTGCGGTCGCTACCGTGAACGCCGAGGCACCCACCATCCCGATTCCCATAACGGAGGCTCATCGCCATGGCTCGTAGCGGTCGCCCGCCCAAGATCGATCCCCTCAAGCCGATCCACCGTGCGGTCATGAACAACGACGTCGCGGCGTTCGGTGTCGAACTCGCCGACGGGACCGACATCAACACCCCCGGTCCCGAAGACATGACTCCGCTGCACATCGCCGCCGACCGGGGCAACGTCGAGTTCGCGAAGGCGCTGCTTGGTGCCGGCGCGAACGTCGATCCGATCAACGTGTGGGGCAACACTCCGCTGTGGATGGCGATCATGAAGCAGAGCCGCACCTGTCCCGACGGTTCGATGGTGCGGTTGCTGCTGGACCATGGCGCCGACCCCAACCGCACCGAGGGCAAGAACTCCCCGCTGGTGATGATCGGCCGGATCGCCGGCTTCCCCGACGACCTCATCGTGCTGATCGAGCAGAAGGCGAAAGGACAGTAGCCATCGCCAGAATCGAGGACGTAGCGGAACTGACCGGGGTGCCGGCGGTGACCGGGCCGGCATGGACGGGACGAGGAATCCGGCTACCCGCACCACCGGATCGGCAGCATGCCCCCGAACTCGCCCAGCGTGCGGTTGACGCCGCCCGCAACGTGTCCGGTGTCGAACTCGACTACACCCCGGCCTCGCTGAGTCTCGTGGACGGAATCCTGGAAGAGTTTCGCGAGCCGGGCTCCGATGCGGTGGCCGAGACCATCTTCGTGTTCGGCTGCTACGTCGGCGAGGTGCTCGTCCGCAACGCCGACTACGAATGGGTCGACACCCCACCCGAAGTCGCCCGCTACACGTTTCCGCTCACCATCTATCGCGCGTCCACCGCGGCACATGCGAACCCGATTGGGAAGGCGTTCAAGCGTGTCGACAACGGCGACACCGACAGCGTCGCCTACTTCTACAGCGTGTTCAGCACCGACACCGCACATGGGCGCCGGGAGGTCTGAACGGCCAAGGCCTGACGGGGAGAGCACGTGGCGCAGGGCCGGTACTGTGCCGTTCGTGGCGCCCAAGAAGTTCTACTTGTCAGCCGAGGACATCGTGCCGGGCCTCGCTCCAGGGGACGGCTGCCTCGTTACCGACCGAATCGTCGTGAACGGCAGCCCAGTCGGCTACATGTACCGCGACGGCTCGGGTTGGGTGTTCACCGCCGGGGACGAGACGCCGGAGTACCTGGCCGACCCCAGCCACCTGAACATGGTGTCGCTCAACATGGTCGCCAACTACGACCGCGCGATCCTGCCGTACCTGCAGGCTCCGCCAGGGGCTGCGTTCATCCGGCACGGGGACGCCTTCGTGGAGGATCCGGAGGGCGCGCCGCGGGATCCAGATGAGCCGACACCGCCGGCGCTCAACCCGCAGTTCCCCGTCGTGAACGGCTACCACGAGCTCACGGCAGACTGGATGCTCGCGGTGCCCGAACCGATGAATTTCCGCATCGACCAGGACGCGGGCTCGTCGCGTGCGGTGTTCTGGCGGCCGGGCCTGACGGCGATGCTCACCCCGTGGGGCAACCCCCGCAACGACGCCCCCACCGAGCGCTTGCGGCAGGTGAAGGGCCACGTCTCACCGCGGGGGTTCGACCACGCCGAGTGGGAGAAGGACGGTGTGCACTACCTGACGTACCGCCTCGCCGAAGGGGCCGGCGACGCGAGGCTGCCGGCGCTCTACGGCTTCGTGGTGAGCAGCGCCGGCCACATGCAGCTGGCCGTGTACTTCGACAGCGGCGACGATCTGGCATCGGCGCAGGCACTGGTGCGGTCGATCACGAACAGGCGCTGAACGGGCGGGACTGAGGCCAGCCACATGATCGATCCCGTATTCGGAGACATCACTTTCAGCGAAGTCGGAGGCTGGGAGGGCAGCTACACCATCCTGTTTCTTGGACGTGAAGTGACCGTGCGCATGGCCCTGGGGGGCTGGGATGAAGCCGATCCGGTAGAGCCTGTCCAGCGTGACGCTGTAGAGCAGTTCACTGCCCGCAAGGCCGAGCTTTGCGGGCAGGCCGACGATGCCCTTTACTTCGAGTACCTCCAGCGCCAGCCGGAGTTGCGCGAGCAGTTCGGCGACGATGCGGACCGACTCATGCCGATCATCGACGGCAAAGAAGGCCTGTCCACTCTGGTGACACCGGACTTCTTCCAGGTTCCGCTCCCGCGTCGCAGCTCCACCGACCGCGTGGTTGCGCTCATGTACAACTGCTCGTGGGACGTCGAACTGGGACTGGCGGTCAAGTTCGTCAATGAGTCCATCGCCGAGGTCGGACCGCAGAACATCGTGCTCTAGATGCAGGAACTGGTCTGGGCGCACGATGTCTTCGTGAGTTCTGTCTGGGTCGCGACCGGTGAATCTCCCGGGTGGTGCGCCACAGTCACCAGCGGCGGCGCGCTTGACGGCCCTGCAATGGCGTGACAGTGCCGCGCGGTTCAGCGCCCGCGAGCCGCGCGGAGTTGTGCGTGGAGTTCGGCGATGACGGTGACGGAGGCTTGGTTCTTTCGTTCGAGGTCGGTGTTGTGTTGGCGCAGCTTTGCGATGGTCTGCTTGAGCTTGGTGACCGTTTCCTGCAGCTCGACGTCACGTGGCGCAGATTGTGCGCCCACGGCGGAGTTCCAGTCGGCGATTACGGCGTCGGCCCGATTCATGGTGGCGCGACTGACAGCGGCCTCGACATGCGGGTTCGCTTTGGCGAGCCGCCCGTCGGTCCGTTTGGGCTTGTCTGACAGGAGTCGCTGCACGCGTCGCGCAGCTTCTTCTCCGTCGCAGGGCTGACGGCGGTCATCTGGGCTCCTGCTGGGTGATTCGTCGAACGTCGGCCAGTTGGATTTCGAGCCGGTGTCTGTTTGACGCCGTTATGCCTCGGCACCTGGTCCGAGAATGCCTTTGTCTGGAGGCTCGGTGGACTTGCTGCGTAGGCGGCTTGCTTGATGTGTTGCAAGAAGATCACCACGCAACGTTGCGTTTTCGCCCCGGAGCTGTTCGTTTTCAGCTCGTAGCTGTCGGATGACGTCGGTGGCCACCGCCAGCTTGACTTCGGCCGAAGCCGCTTTTGAACGAGCGCTACGTGGCCCTGGTTCGAGTAGGCGCGGAGGTTGTCGGCGGCGCTCGGTGATCTCGTGACGGAGGTCCGGATCACCGTATAGGTACCCCTTTGACACGCTGGCCTCATTGGCGACCGTATTGAAATTGATCGGCGCCCCACGATTTGCCAACGAAACCAGAGCGCGCCGAGCTCGTGCCTTCGCATCTGCGCTCTTTCGTGCCGCCGCAGCGCGAAGACGATCGACGCGGGCGGTGTTGGTCTCAGTCATCGCCGCAGTCCTCCTCGTCGTCGGGTACCTGATTGAGTCCATCGATGATGGTGTCGAGCCGCGTGACGACACTCGCGTGCGCTTCAGCCGCGCGTTGCCGGCCGTCGGCTTCGGCAATATCGAGTTCCCTGATTGCCTCGTCGCGTTGGCGGATGTGAACCGGTAGGAACGTTCGAGTCGTCCGAAAGAACGTGCAGCTCAAGCACGGGCTGGGAAGAAACTCGCATTTCTGCTTCTCAGGCAGCGTGCAGAACCCGTTGGGCAATGTTGACCGGATAAAGCGGTCGCGGAGGCGCTCCACATCGACGGTTGCGTTATCTGGGGGTTCAACATTTTGGCCGTCAATGTCCACGGATTTGTTGATGAATTCGAGGTACTTGTCGCGCAATTTGTCATCGTTGATCTCGGCATATGCCTGCATCATGGTCGGGCTCTTGTGACCCAGGAAGGTTTGGACCTCGTACTGGCTCCAGCCCTCATTGAGCAGCCCAGTGGCGATGCTGTGCCGAAATCGATGCAGGTGTGCGCCGTTCAGGGTCTCGCCGGTGATGGCAGAGCCGACGATGCCGTGCTCCCGATACAAACCCCATACAAAGTTCCGAAAGCGGGCGAAGGGCCACGGTGACGGCCCGTCGGGATTGACAACGCTATTGGTGCGCGGCCTGCGGCCCGCGTACGGAAACATCCATTTGCAAGATGGACCGTAAGTTCGTGCTACCCATAGCTTTTGTCTTACAAGATCGCCGCCGAGCTTTGGCGGTAGAGGGACTCGACGCCAGTCCTGGATCTTGGATTGGAAGTACTCCAAGGTGTAACCCCGGCCGTCGGTGTAGGTGACGGCGTCGTTCGGCAGCATCAGTGCCTCGCTGGCCCGCGGGCCGACCGCACGAAACAGTCGAAGGATCAACCGTTCCGCCGGAGGCATCGCGGTTTCGTCGGCAAGTAGACGATCGATAGCCTCAAGGATGTCGGCCGGAAATGGCTTCGGATGTCGCGTCTTCGGAATTGCGTTCTCGCCGCGCCGCAGAAACACCGTTTCAGGCAACTCCGGCACGATGCCTTCGATCTTCAGATCATTGAGCAATCGTGCGAGCGTATTGACGGCATGCAGGTCCGTTTCCGTGCTGTCTTCGTCGCGCACCCATGCTACGAAATCTAGGAATACCTCGCGAGACATGTCGGCGGGTTCGATCTGACCGATCTCCTCGTTGAGGTACCGACTGAAGATCGAACCAGCACGCACGTAGGTCCCGATAGTTCCCCATGCGCGCGAGCCAGACCGAAGCTGCTCGCGAGCGAGTGTCTTCAGCCCCTCCCGCAGCCAAAGGCATTCCATTTTTGTCCAGTAGATCAATCCGTCCGCGACGACATTGATACGCCCGGACAGGTCAAATTCTGATGGATGCCAGACGTTGGAGGCGGACAGGTCGGCGGTGGCTTCGTCGAGCAGTCGGCGCATGCCGACGATTGCCAAGGCGAAGTCTCCGGTGATCGCTGTGCGGACCTGCCCAGGAAACATCGCCTGGGTCTGCTGCACGAATAGGTGACATCTGAGTTGGCTTGCCCATGACGGGCGGGCTGAGAGGATGTCTTTGTGCCCAAGCCCTACCCCCGTGAGTTCCGCGACGATGTCGTGCGGGTCGCTCGCAACCGAGATGACGGTGTGACGATCGAGCAGGTCGCCGCCGATTTCGGGGTGCATCCGATGACGCTGCACAAGTGGATGCGCCAGGCCGATATCGACGAGGGCGCCAAGCCCGGCAAGAGCACCACCGAGTCCGGTGAACTGCGCGAAGCCCGGCAACGGATCAAGCTGCTCGAGCAGGAGAACGAGGTGCTGCGCCGGGCTGCGGCGTATCTGTCGCAGGCCAATCTGCCGGGAAAAGGCTCTACCCGCTCGTGAAAGAGCTCGCCGCCGACGGGATTCCCGTCGCGGTGACGTGCCGGGTCCTGCAGCTCGCCCGCCAGCCCTACTACCGGTGGCTGGCCAAACCCATTACCGACGCCGAACTCATCGAGGCCCACCGCGCCAACGCCCTGTTCGATGCCCACCACGAGGATCCGGAGTTCGGCTATCGCTACCTGGTCGAGGAGGCCTGTGATGCCGGTGAGCCGATGGCGGCGCGCACCGGCTGGCGGATCTGTACGGACAACAGGTGGTGGAGTGTGTTCGGTAAGAAGCGCGGCAAGAACGGCAAGGCCGGACCACCGGTGCATGACGATCTCGTCGAGCGTGACTTCACCGCTGATGCACCAAATCAGTTGTGGCTGACCGATATCACTGAGCATCGCACTGGCGAGGGCAAGCTCTACCTGTGTGCGATCAAGGATGTGTTCTCCAACCGCATCGTCGGGTATTCGATCGACTCCCGGATGAAGTCCCGACTGGCCACCCAGGCACTGCACAGTGCGGTCGCGCGGCGTGGCGAGGTGGCTGGTTGCATTCTGCATTCCGATCGCGGATCTCAGTTCAGGTCAAGGAAATTCGTCCATGCACTGGGTAACTACGACATGGTCGGATCCATGGGCCGGGTGGGGGCGGCCGGCGACAACGCGGCCATGGAGAGCTTCTTCAGCCTGTTGCAGAAGAATGTCCTGGACCGCCGTCGCTGGGACACTCGGGAAGAACTGCGGATCGCGATCGTCACCTGGATCGAACGGACCTACCACCGGCGCCGCCGCCAGACCGGCCTCGGGCGGTTGACCCCGATCGAATTCGAAGCCATCATGACCGCACCGGCCAGTCAGGCCGCGTGACCGAAACTGTCACCTGATCGTGCAGCAGACCCCCTCCAACCGCGAAGCGCTGTTTTTGATGTCGGCAGGGGGCAGTGGAAATTCCAGAAGACTGCCGATGTTGTACTTGACTGCTAGCTCGATTGCCCCGCGCAGTACGTTGCAGATGTATTCGGGCTCATGCCATCTCATCCGCGTGGTCTTGATTGCGGCTATGTATCTCAGCTCGGTGGCGAGTGTGTGCGAAACCAGCCGGAAGTCGACCGGAGGGAAGTGCGGCTTCGGCGTCACCATTCCACGTGGTTTGCAGATCGGGCCGCGACTGGCTTGGTCCTTAACGAACGTGGCTACATCGGATGCGTGTTTGTCGCGCATATACCGTCGCCGGTGTGCGATACACAAAACGTCGGTGGCGCGGACCGGATCGCCGTCAGATCGGCCAGCTGGCCGATCGCAGATCGTTACAGCGCATGAGACGTTGCCGGATGTGGCATAGCGTGGCGGTCGTTCGATGTGCCACACATCGACATTCCAGGGGCCATCGGGAACTTGGAGGTCAGCTGTCGATGGCCGGGCCTTCCTGTGCGCCTTGTCGGCAGTCACGATTCGGCCTTAGCCATGGTGCTCTGCCAGTACTTGTCTGCGATGTCGTCATCGGCCAAGTGGATGTACTTGTCTGCGCTCATTGCCGACGACTGTCCGAGCCGCTTTGCGATTTGAGGTGCTGACCAGCCCTCTTTAGCGAGGGCCGTCCCATGGGTGTGTCGCAGCACGTGTGGGGTGAGTGCAATACCTGCTCGTTTGCCGATACCAGTGATGACTTGTATGGCATTGGCGTATTGCATCGGCCGGCCGCGATTCTGTAGCTGGAGATTGACGAACACGTAGTCGCTGTCAATGCCGAGTGCAAGCTGTTCGTCTACCAAGCTGTTGGCGTAGTAGTCGAAAAATCGCTTCGGTACGTCAACGGTGAACTCAGTGCGCTGCTTCGACAGAGCGCCGTTGACGTTGTCGGTCCGGCGGATGACGCGGACTCGCTTGCGGGCGATGTCGAGGTCTTCGTGGTGGATCCCGAGGCTCTGGGAAATTCTGAGCCCACCATCGAACATTGCGCTGAGTAGGAGTCGGTCGCGTGCGGTGTTCGCTGCCCGGACCAGCCGGCTGAAGTCAGTCTCGAAGTCGACGATCTGCGGCGGTTTGGCCTTCGGCCCCCGGACCTTCAATCGTCGTTCGTGGTGCTTACGTTGACCGCTGACGTGCGCAAGGAAGTCGTAGGACGTTCTCTTGCCTCCCTGCACCTCTCGATACAGGCGGAGGTCCATGGGGCCACGCCCTTCGAATCGATGGAAGGTCAGGAACGAGTGAACGGCAGCCAACACTGCTTCGCATGTCGATCGACCTCGAGGCGCTTGTGGCCGATACTCGCCGACCTGTTTGAGGGCGCGAAGGGATCCATCGGCAAGGTCCTGCGCGAACATGCACAGGCCATCGAAATCGAGGTGGTGCCAGTCGACGCTGCGAGCGTCGAGCCATCTGAACAACAGGGCGAGATGGCGGGCATACGACCTGATCGTGTTGGGTGAGTTGTCCATCGCCCGGAGATACCGGAGGAAGGTTTCGACATCTTCGATCGGGCGGCCATCATGGTCGACGACGGTCGTCGCCTGTCGTCCGTCAGGCATCGTGACGGCCACAGCTCGTACGTTCGATACGCTCACCCGCTGCTCCTACGCCGTTGACGAATGGCTGCAGATAAATACGACCGTAGCGACAAGGGGAGCCGATTTATGTGAGGCGCACCGAGTCAATTACCCTGGTCGGGACGTGCGGGAGTCGCTAGAGATAACGAATCCGGGTACCCCGACAAGATTTTCAGCCCGCGTAGCTCAGCGGATAGAGCGCCTGTTTCCGAAGCAGGAGGTTCCGAGTTCGATTCTCGGCGTGGGTACTTCGCCTCCATAGCTCAGTCTGGTCCAGAGCCACCGACTTTTAATCGGAGGGTCGCAGGTTCGAATCCTGCTGGGGGCACCAGGTCGTATCTTCGGCCGAGATCTGGAAGATGAACGCGCCCGGGCGCGCACGGCTTCGAACACCGTTGGTCGCTTCGGCGATGGGGATCAGCGCCTCCGTCTTCCGCTTTACGGGGATCTCTCCCCTATGCGTCCGTGGTCTAGCGGCTATGACGCCGGTCTCCAAAACCGGACAACGCAGGTTCGAGTCCTGCCGGGCGTGCAGATCTCCGATCACCGAACGATGGTCGGATCCAGAGGTCGTGGCGACGATCGCGGTCTCGTCCATGGCGCCGTGCTGTGATGGCTAGGCACTCGGGCTTTCACCTCGGGGATGCGCGGGTTCGATTCCCGTCGGCGCTACTGCTTTCGGCGTGTCGTGGCACTTCAGTGGAACATTCCGCACGCCGCGTAGATGCTTAATCCGCGAGATCCTGTGTCAACGCCATCCCCCTGGTATCACTTGGCGAAGGCACCTCCACGACGCCGCACCTATCCTCGGACGAGAGGTGACCTGCACGGGATCTCGTAAATATGCCCCTGTAGCTCAGCGGATAGAGCGGCGCGGTCCTAACGCGACGGTCGGCGGTTCGAATCCGTCTAGGGGCACAGGTTTTCGAGCATGACGAGGGGAATAACCATGACGCGTAATCCTCACCTGCTGCCGGCCGGCGTCGGAGACCTGTTCATCGTGGACGTCGAAGCGACTGACAAGACTCCGATGTCAGGTCTGATGACCGAGTTCGCCGTGGTCCACGTCGTCACTGGGGCGTCGTTCTATGGGCACGTGTACCGCGCTCATCCGCACCCTGACACCCCGGCCCTGCCGGTCGTGGAACTCGACGCCGCGGGACGACCGATCGTTGACGCCTATTGGATCACCGACGGCCACGACACCGCAGATGCCACTCACGCCCGCGAGGCCAGCGGAGTGGCCCGGGCGCTGCACCGCTGGCTCGACGGCTTCGGTCTCGCACGGTGCACATTGGTCAGCGACAACAACGGCTTCGATGCGATGTGGCTGAACTGCTTCACCGATGAACAGCTCCGGCGAGTGCTGTTCGGTCACTCGTCGCGGCGCATCGGTGACTTCTACGCCGGCTCCCGCGGCAAGTGGAACGATCAATCATCGTGGAAGGGGATGCGGCGTACCCGGCACACCCACCATCCGCTCGATGACGCTCACGGAAACGCTGAAGCCCTGCGGACCCTGTTGGGCATTCCGGAGCCTCGCCTCGCCGAAGCTTCGCACTAGAGAGAAGCCGCGGGCCGTCGGCGCAGTTGGCAACGCGCTTCCACGGCATGGAAAGGTCGCTCGTTCGGACCCAGCCGGGACCACGCTTCATGGTCGAACGCGATTTACCGCGGCGGGTGTCGGTGCGAGCGCCCCGAGACCAGTGTCGCCGCCCGTATCAGCCAGCGCGGAGTAGGGCAGGTAGGTAGCCCGCCGGGCTCATAACCCGGAGGTCGCGGGTTCGAATCCCGCCTCCGCAACGACGTTCGCGCTGTCCGGGGTTCGATTCCCTCGTCCGATCTCCATGGGGAGGGAAGGAGGCAGGCGCGGCAAACCCGGTGAGACTCGAAAACCATCGAGTTCAAGGCCGAGCAGCACGGAGCATCGCCGTGCCTGACGCTCCGTAGCTCAGCTGGCAGAGCTCCGCACTCATAATGCGGTGGTCGCGGGTTCAAGTCCCGCCGGAGCAACGACGCGCCGACCAAAGCAGGCCGGCGCACCCTGGGAGGGCCAACCCGACGGATGGCGACGGGAACTGTCTTGAAAACAGCCGAAGCGCAAGCTCTTGGGAGTTCGATCCTCCCGCCCTCCGCGCACCGACACGGTTGAACACCGCGCTGGAACTGCCTACCCGGTTGAGATGCCAGGTGCGGGTGGCTCCGCCTCTGTGGCCGTGGACAGGCGGTTCGGCGACGTCGGCCGGACTGATCTGTATGTCGGCCTGTCATGGCGGTGGTAGCTCAATCGGCAGAGCACCTGGTTGTGGTCCAGGAGGTAGTCGGGTTCGAATCCCACGCATCGCCCCAGACGTCTCCCTCGGACGGGAACGGCCCCGCGGGCCGCGCGGACGGCCAAACATGCCGCCCATCTGAATTCCAGTGCCCGCGGACTGCCAAGGGCGCATCTTCGCATTTCAATCGTGTTTTCTTGCGATGCACAGGTGAGCGCTGGCTCGGGATAAAAACACCGATGCGGACCTGAAAGTACCAATCAAGCCACCGCTGCAGTAACGTGAGCACACAGACGCACCGTTAACCGAGAACTCATAAATACGCAATGGAGTGAATCGTGGCTGACCAAGCAGAAGACTCCGAACTGGCAGCGAAGATCAATCGGCTGTTCGAGATCATGCGGAAACCGACCGAATCGCCGCTCTCTAATGCTGCCGCAGCTGAGGCCATCACCGCGAAGACCGGCGTATCGATCAGCTCCGCCTACCTGTGGCAGCTTAGGTCAGGGATGAAAACCAATCCCACGATCGCTCACCTTCGTGCGATTGCTACATACTTCGGCGTTCCTGCGTCCTACCTGATTGACGATGGTACGGACCCCAACATTGACGCCCAGCTGCGTTTGCTACAGACTCTCCGAGATGCCGGAGTGCGTGACATCGCCGCACGTGCGTCTGGACTGACACCACAGTCGCTTGAGAGTATTCGAATAATGGTTGACCAGGCACGACGCGTCGAGCAACTGCCCCCTGTCGATCATGCCGATGACGAGTCCTGACCAGGCGGACCTGTAGCGGGGGGTTCTTAATGACACTGTCCAACCAAGACATGCTTGACCTAGCGCGAACGCTCCCGATCCCCTCTCCATGGGACCGGGATGCTTTTGTGCAGGAGGTTGCCGACATGCGCGGTCGGCCGATCAGGCTGGTTCCCGTCGATACCGCGTTCCTAGCCGACAGCCCGTGCGGTCTGTGGGTGGCCCGCGATGACGAAGATGTGATCGTGCACGAACGAGGCACCTCGGACTACCACATTGATCAGATCGTGTGCCACGAAATCGGGCACATGCTCCTAGGACACCGCAGCGGCAGCCCGCGCGAAAACCGCGACGAGACTATCGAATCGGCGTGGCGCCATCTTCTCCCTTACATTGATCCCGAAACAGTGCACGCTGTGCTGGGCCGTAAAGACTATGGCGACGACCAGGAACGCGAGGCCGAGACGTTCGCCTCGCTGTTGATGATCGCCACCGAGGAACAGGCGCATGAGCGTTCGATCATTCGTCGTGTGTTTTTCCAGCGCAGATGATCACGGGGCTCCCCGATACGGTGGCGTGGCCGCTGCTGTTCTTCATGACAGCGGTGACCATCGCCCGGTTCGCGTTTTACAGCACCAACACGACGCAGTACGACAAGTACCTGAACTATACGCTCGGGTTCGCGCTGGCCTCAAATCTGTTGCGTGACCGCACCATTGAGACTTATCTCAATCAGGCCCTGGGCTGGGATCTGACCACCATGCAGCAGGTTTCGCTGGCCCTCATGATTTTCGTGGGCGCTGAGTTTCTCGGTTTCACCACCGTGTGGCGCGGCGACCTGTCCAAAGACGAAGCGATCCGCCGCCACCGCCGCCAACGGATCGTCGCGGTGTTCTGCTGCGTGGTGTTCCTGGTCGCCGCGACACCGGCACGCAACGCCGGTGAGCACCTCGAGGTGCACGGCGGATGGCTGGCCGTCATCGCCTGGGCGTTCTACGAAATTCCTATCGTGGCGCTGACCGCGCCGCTCATGTGGATGTGCGTCAAGGAAACCATCCGCCGCGACGCCGATTTCAAAGAACGCCTCGTGCCCATCGGTGGCATCGTGATCGGGCTGCTCATCGCGGTGTCCAACCCTGGCGCTGCGGTGCTGGCGCTGCTGGAGGAACTGGGTTGGCTGCACAGCGTCGACTACCGCTTAGCAGTGCACTCCGTCATTTTCTTCATCATCTCGGTTTTCGCCAATGGCCTGGCCGCGGTCCCCTGCCTGATGGCCGTGCACATGCGATCAGGGCTGGACTCCATGAGCCGCACCTGGCGCCAGCTGCAACCCATGCTGACCGACATGACACGCATCGTCCCCGGGATCGCATTCCAGCTGTATGAACCATCGTCCTACCGGCGCAAAAAGCCCCTGGACGTCCATCAGAGCGTCGTGCAACTGCGCGACGCCATGCTGCAGCTGCGCCCATGGGAACGGCCGATCGACACCGACGACGCCACGCAGTTCCTGCAACAACACGCAGTTCCCCCACGCCGACACCCTGAAGCACTGCGCGCTTTGAGCCTGGCGCGAGCTGCTGAGGCCAAGCGCACCGGCGCCCCCGTCGCCGACAACGACGAAACCGAAGTCACCACATACCGCTGTACCAGCCTTCAAGAAGAGGCCACCGACCTGCTCCGGCTGGCCGCCTGGTGGCCCGCGGCCCGAACGTTCACCAGCTCCGGCCATCCAATGGAAGCGACCCCGTAATGGCGTATGCCAGTTCACCCACCGGTTTCCCGCACACACCCTGGCGACTGCCGATCGTCGGCGACCTACTCACTCTGGACCGCAACAAGGTCTGCCAAGGCCTGGCCCGCGAACTGGTCAAGCACGGCGGCATCATCGAGCAAAAGGTTTTCAACGTTCGCGGCATCATCGTCTCGCGCACCGACCTCGTCAACGACATCAACGACGAACAGCACTGGGAAAAACAGGTCGGCTACTCGATGGTGAAATTGCGAGCGGCAGCCGGCGACGGCCTATTCACCGCACACAGCCACGAACCGAACTGGGCCAAGGCCCACAACATCTTGATGCCGGCGTTCACCAAGACCGCGATGGCGTCCTACCACCAGGACATGGCCGCCACCGTCGGCGAACTCATCGAGGTCTGGAATGACCGTGCAGGCAGCTGGATCGAGATCCCCGCAGTCACCAACCGGCTCACAGCCGAGCTGATCGGCCGCGCCGGCATCGGACACAGCTTCAACAAGCTCAGCTCCGAGTGCGACGATCCATTCATCGCCGCGGTCATCCGCGAACTCACCTACGCCAACCGCCGCACCGATGCCATCCCGTTCTACGAGAAGCTGTTCGGCGGCCCGCGCCGCGACCAGCACAGGCACGACAAAGCCTGGCTGCGCGAACAGGTGGCATCGATCGTCGAGGACCGCCGACGCAGCGGCGCGATCGATTCCGGAGCTGGCATGCTCGACGCGCTGCTCAACACGGCCGACCCCGACACCGGCGACAAACTCGACGACGCCAACATCGCCAACCAGGTCTTGACCCTGCTCGTCGCAGGCAGTGAAACCTCCGCCAACGCCATCGCTTTCGCACTGCACTACCTGGCCACCAATCCAGACATCGCCGCGGCTGCCCGCGCCGAGATCGACAGCCGATGGCCACGCGGGGACCTCCCCGAATTCGACTTCGATGAGATCGCCCGTCTGCGCAACCTGCGCCGAATTGTCGACGAAACATTGCGCCTGTGGCCGGTGGCCCCCGGCTACTTCCGCCAGGCCCGCCACGACACGGCGATCGGCAATGGTGAGTTCCACTTCCACACCGGCGACTGGGTTTTCGTAGTACTCCTGGCCGCCCAACGCGACCCGACAGCGTGGGGCGCCGACGCCGACCAATTCCGCCCCGACAGATTCCTGCCTGAAGAGATACGCAAACTCGGGCCCCGCATCTACAAACCGTTCGGCACAGGACCACGAGCGTGCATCGGGCGGCAGTTCGCACTTCACGAGATGATGCTGACCCTGGCCGCGGTCTTGCACCAGTTCGACCTGGAGCCTGACCCCGGCTACCAGCTGGAGGTCAGCGAAATGATGACGCTCAAGCCTGACGGTCTTCGCCTCGAGATGCACCGCCGCTGAGCAGAACCGGCGATAGCCGAGGCTGGTGGCCCTCGCCTCACCCTCCGACAAGCACTGTCTCCGTGGCCGAGTGGCAAGACAGCGGTCTGCAAAGCCGCATACGCCGGTTCGATTCCGGTCGGAGACTCCGCGCCGCGTCGCACCCCGATGTCGCGTGGCTTCATGTAGACACTGGCCGTCGCAACCCATCTCCCTGCGAACGAGGAAATGACGCCATGGACCGCATCGGATATCTGGATGGTCACCCTGATGTCCGGCACCTGGCGTTCGTCGACAAGCAGGGCAACACACTGGTCGCTGTCGATGCGCATGTTGATCGGGAGTCCGGTGAGCGGGTGGCGGTGTGCCAGAACTGCGTCTGGATCGAACGCGGAAACGATCGCGATCAGGTTGATGCTGCCGCCACAGCACACTTTGACGAACACTGCGCCCAGCTTGGCCTGTAACCGTTCCGGCTTACTCGCCGGACCCGCCCCCATAGCTCAGTCGGCCAGAGCGGCTCACTCGTAATGAGCAGGTCACCGGTTCGATTCCGGTTGGGGGCTCCAGGACGGCGCACTGCGCACGTCCGCGCCGCGTAGCGCAGGGAAAGCCTCGCGCACCTACCTTCTCGCGTGATCGAGGTCGCCCCCGTCGACCTCGCCGGTGAAAAGGAAACGGCGATGTTTGTATGCGAGTTCCAGAAGATCCGCAGCGGTGAGTGTTTCGGACGCTCCGAGCATCCCGACCGCACTACAGCCGAGCAACACGCGACCGCTGAACTCGCCCTGCTCGGCGAAGATCCAGCTGACGTCCTGCTTGCGGTCGCGGCTGCCGGCTACGGATGCGCAGACACCCGCGGCGACGGGTATGGGGTGCGGATCTTCGAGGAGTGACCCGGCGCGGTGTGGCATGCCCGGTGCCGCACCCGGGATATGGCGCAGTTTGGCAGCGCGCCTCGTTCGGGACGAGGAGGTCGGGGGTTCGAATCCCACTATCCCCGACGCAGATTGCGCCTCGACGCAATCTTGATTTTGGAGACGTGGCAGAGCGGCGAATGCAGCGCCTTGCTACGGCGTAGTCGGCAGATGCCGGCCGCGGGTTCGAGTCCCGCCGTCTCCGCTCCCGCATCACACACTGTGGAGTTCCCTGTCGCGTCGCATCTCGGCGTGATGCGCGCCCACGCTCATTGCCCCGCAGGGTTTCCCGGGTACATCGTCGAACCGCTGGGGCGCAGGTTCTCCTGGTCACATCGGATTCGCCCCGGGGATTTCATCGTGGGCCTCCCCGTCCCCGCGGTTCAGCTGTCGAGTGCCCTGCGAGTTCAGCCCGCTTGCGGCGGATCAGCGCGCGGGACAGTTCTCCCATGTAGTTGATCGGAACGGCACCGAGCCGAATCGCCAACTCCCGCTTGGTGTCCGTCACGTCGTAGTGCGAAATCGCCGTCCCCGGCTTCTGGTGCCAGGACCGGCGCAGTCCGAGCTGGTCGGCGAAGACGTGCAGTTCCTCGTCGGTATCGGCCAACAGATGCGACCACCGCGCGTTAAGGCGGCCGACCCGCGCCGGCATCCTCATATCGTCGACGTATACGGTCATCGCTGTCGCGCTTTCACCCTGTCGGCGACGTCGTCGGCGGCGAGCGACGCCTCCTCAGCTGTCAGACTCCGCAAACCTTGCGGGTATGAAGCGAACGGCTCCCACCCGACGTGGGGGTTGTCGTTCCATTTGACATAGAGCGCGGCGTCGGTGACCGCGAGAACACGGCCAACACGTCCGCTGTGTCCGATCGTCACCTGGTCGCCCTTGTGGAACCCGTTGTTCATTTCGCCGCTTTCAGAGATGACATGACATGCCGGTGAGTTTCGCTCCACTGCGGGCCGGCGTCCAATGACAGGCCCCGACACGCGGACGGGAAAGTCAGGTGTCGCCCTGCCGGACGAAACGATGCCGTGATCGAGGTCAAGACAGGACCCTCAAGACCACAACTTCGTCGTCGGCGTAGTCCCAATCGACCGGTGCTCCCGTGACGACGTCGCGCAGGTTCCAGCGACCGGTGGAACGGCGGCAGCCGTTGTACTTCGCGATCTGGCTGGGAGAGCCCCAGTGGTCCCAGTCGTCATCATCGAGCGCGACGATGTAAGCCCATACGTCCGGATCTGCGGTGGCGGGGTCGATGATCGAATCAGGGATGTCCATTGGCCCCTACAGTCCCCCGAGCTCGTTCTTGGCCTCGGAGATGTACTCCTCGTCGGTGTGAACGCAGCTGTCATAGCTGGACAATTCGCTGCCGTCGGGACCGTAGATCGTCACGATGTCCGAGGATTCGGAGTCACCACAATCGTCGACTTCCAGCCGGTGCGTTGCACCTTGATGGTCGAAATAGACTGTTCTCACGATGTCGCCTCCGGATGGTTGGGTGTGCCGGGGGCAACGCTGCTTCAGTTTCCGCAGCGACAGCGAGTGCGGCGCGACGAGAAGCGGCGCAGCTCCCCATCTGACACGACACCGACGAGTACAGAATGCTGCGCGCCTGTTCCCGGATTCCCGATCCACGGGTAGGCGCACACCGAGGCATCACACTTCGGCGATCTGAAACGATCCCGATCCGCCCTGCGGGAGGCCATCAAGGCCGGGGACCAAAGTGGTCGAGCTTTCGCCCGGCAGGGGCCGTACATTGCCGTGCTCATCGTCTGAGCGCGGGCAGCAGCGCCACCCGGGCGTCACGCCACGCCTGACCGCGGCATCCCAACCGAGTAGTGTTCGAAACTATGTTCGATGATCTGGATCGCTGGGTGACAACCGACGACTACCCCACGCTGTACAGGGTGGACAGACCCGTGTGGGTTCACTTCCAGACTCTGTTCCCCGACCTCGGTAAACGCCTGACGGGGGTCCCGATGTGGTTGAGAAGCGGCGGTCTCCGGATCGAACCGTGGCAGCGAGGCCGACAGGTGGCCTGGATGCGCCGATTTCGATGGCGGCTGGTTGGCCGCAGTCGCCGTTCCCGTCTCCAGCGGGAACGGCATATCGAAACTCAACATGCAGCTGTGGCTGGAGCCGGCACAGTTCAGCGCTACGCCGCCCCCGGGATGGGTTGAGCCGCAGGAACACAGGACGTGACGGCAGGGCTGCTGTCACGTCCACCGCGCAGTGCCCCAGCCCACTAGGACCACGCACCAGCATCAGTCACTGAGAAGATTCAGGAGGTCAGCCAGGATCCGATCAGCCTTCGCCTCGATGTCGTCGAGGGTGTCGCTCACGCCGCTGAGTTTCTGAGCCGCGCGGTAACGAGCGGCGACCCCGCGCGAGAACATCGAAGGGTCCAGTTCTGGAACCTGCGGCGGTTCCGGTGCCTCGTCTTCTGGATCCAGCGTCGGTGTGGGTCGGTTAACCGGACGGTGCGCGACAGGCGCGCCCGCCAGATGAGTGGCAACGATGTGAGCGATCGACGGCGCGCTCAGTGGAACATCCAGAATCGGAGTCGCGCCCCATCTGTCGATGGGGGTCACGAGCGGCAGCGACGGCGGAGCTTGCCCTGTAGCAGGTACCGATTCGCCTCGAAGGAAAGCCGCCAGAAACCGAGGATTGGACAGGCGGTGCTGAATGCTCCTGATCCGCGCCCAGTTCCGATGAATGTCAACTGCTGAGACCCCGAGATGCACCAGATCATCCGGGGTGGAAAGCATTCCACCGTTCTCGTCCCGGACAAGGACCCGGTGTCCGGACTGGTCGCTACGCACATCGCCGATCCGCAGTGCTTCCATTCTCGTCGCGGGCAACCCCGCAGCTGCCAGAACAAGTACAAGTGCGTCCCGGCTGGCGAACAGCGCTGTCGGCCAGCCTTCGTCCGGCAGTCTGGTGATCGCGCCGGCCGCAGCAACAGCACGTTCCCGCAATCGGCCGCGGCGGCGGTCATACATCAATTGGCGCACCGCCTCGCCCCGTCCAGGCGTGGGCAGGCCTGCGCGTGCGTGAATCGCGTTGACCACTCCTACGCGGCGGCGCTGGGTGGCTTGACTGGCTGGGGTGGCGGCGACGAACTGCGCCAGTGTCAACGGATCCGTTGGCAGCGACGCACGTCCCGATGCGGTGCACCAGTCGCAGAACAGCTGCCATACGGCGCGTTCACGAGGCCCGGTCCCAGTCATAGCCCTAGGGACGTGACAGCGTTGCCGATCAGCGGAGCTTCTTCGCGGGCGTAGCGCTCAACCATTGCGGGGCTGCGGTGTTGTGTCTGGCGCATGATCGCGTGCGCGTCAGCGCCGTTGCGGAAGGCCTGCGTCACGAATCCAGCACGGAGGCTGTGCGCCCCGAGTCTGGTCACCGCCGTCGCGGAGTATCCGGCCCGCTCAGCGCGCCGGCGGATCGCGGCATGCACTGCGGCGCCGGACATAGGCCCCGTCGACAGGTTGGCAGTGCGCCCCACCGCACGGAAAATCGCTCGGCTCGAATCGATCCCGGGGACAGTGCGACCTCGGCAGAGGTGCTCGCTAAGCACGCCGTCGTCTTCAGCGACCAGCGCAATCACTGCGGGGCGTCCTCCCCTGTCGAAGGCTGCAACCACCTGTGCCCACCGCGCGTACGCACACGGAGGGCAACGGTCAGGCAGCTCGGCACGCGGCAGTGCGTGCACGGTTCCAAGTCCTTCTTGATCGGTTTTGGACCGCCGGATGTGGATGTGGATCCCATCGAGCGGATGCAACTCGACGTCTGATCCCCGCAGGTCAACCAGCTCGCTACGCCGAAACGCACCGGCGAATCCCATCAGCAGGAGCGCCGAGTCGCGCCGCTCCGCTACTGCGTCGGCCCAGCTGCCGACTTGGTCGCGGGCGGCGGCGACAATGGCCAGCACATCATCGGTGAGCAGCGGCGCCCGCGGCTTGCGGGGACGGTCCCCAGCGGCGGCATATTCGCGCCGTATGCCCGCCAGGGTGGTCCGCACCATCTCATGGTGGGTGGGCGCGAACTCTATTCCGCTCTGGCGATGTCGGTCGGTAATCGCCGCCACCCACTTGATCAAGGTCGTTGGCGCATAGGCACGTTGGCCGTCGGAGGTCAACGTGTCGGCAGCATCCACCAGGTACGCGGCCACCACCGCGGGGTGTGCTGGCAGCGCCTGATGCCCCTGCGCGGCACACCAGCGTTCGAACCTGCTCCAGGAACTGTCGTAGGTTCGGCGGGTTCCTGGCGACTGGGCACCGGAGGCGGCGCGCAGGATCCGTTCGCGCACACCACGGTCCAGCCCGGCCACGGAGCCGGGATCGGGGACAGCCGGTGTGGACACGGCCGCAGCCTAACCTCGCCGATCGACAGGTTGCCAGACGCGCCTGCACAGTCCAGCGCTGGTCGACGGTTCGAGAGCCACGGTAACTGGGGGTTGGCTGTGAAAACAGCTGTGACCGAGTGCCGCGTTGGCGGCGTTGACAGCGTCGATCGAAGCGCATCCGCTGCTCATCCAGTCCTCCCCGATGTCGTGTGAGGGGTGGGACTTTGCCGCTGCGATCCAGCTGCGCGGGCACAGGGCGCGGATGGGCAGACGCCACACGGCTGCGCGTTCAGAGTGTGCTTCGCCCCGTCCACCGACACTTTCGGCGTTGACGCGCGTTGTCATTGGCGCCTGCTAAGCATGGATCTGTGGGGACAACATTCCAGGTGCGCGAGGCATCTCCAGGTGACAACGAGCGGGCGATCGGGCTGATCGAGCGGTATGTCGGTATCGATTATCCGTGGCCAGAGCGGTTGGGCTCCGGGTCGAGCGCCCACGAGTGGCTTTCTCTGGTGGCGACCGACAGCCGCGGCGTCGTGTGTGGCGTCATCGGTGTTGGCCAGCCCACGGATAAAAACCTGCATGTCCTGCACCAGAAAGGGGGGCCGGCCTTCGATCCGGCGAAGGTCCCTTGGTGGAAGATCTATGTTCTAGCCGTGGATGAGGGCCATCGCGGCAGTGGAATCGGACGAGCCCTGCTAGATGCCACTGTTCGCCGGATGCCACGCAAATACGTTGGCCTGTACGGCAACGTCGAGCTGACTCGCACGGACTCCATTCAGTGGTATCGGCGTCAGGGGTTCTACATCAGCCCGATGTCCGGGCTAACAAGCACGCAACGCCCCCAGGACACCGACACGGTCGGCGTCGCCCCCTCGAAAGGTGAAGTAATCTTCCGCGGCTACCGCCAAACTCTCGAGGACCATCTCGCAGGTCGAGCACCTGCAGAGTGGGAACGCCGTATCGCCACAGCTGAGTTCATCCGCCAGAACAAGCAGCGTGAGAAGGCGGCGCTGGACCTCGGATATCGGCTTTATGCACGGCGGATCGCTGAAAACTCTGATGCCCAAAGCTGTGTGCATGCCAGCATGGGACCCCGCAACCTCTCGGTGTTCGGCTGGGACCCCAACCACATGCGTGTCTGTTGGGAGTGCGTAGGCCCGCACACCCAGAACATCAAGGGCTACGACGCTGACACCCTCTGCGACGGATGCGGTCGACACGACCGCGACACCCGGGTTTCCTGGGCGACCGATGACGACCAGCTACTTGTGGTGTTCGCCGGCCTGTGCCTGTCATGTCGACGTGGCGATGTCCCGGGAGTGTCCACCCGATCGTAAGTACCGTCGACGCCTGACACTCCGCCATTTGGCGCCACTATGGCGGATCTCTCCCCCGTCGAACGCAGCGTATCCACATGAAAGGACGCTGTCGGTCAGCCTCGCCGGAGCGGGTGCCGAAGGACAACCGGTAACACGGAACCGCACAACTCATCGATCAGCGACGCCGAGTCGCGGCCGCCGCATAGGCTCATCGGACGCACGCGTTCGACGGACAGGGGGCACACAGGTGGGGACGATCCATGAGGTGATGGAGGTGTTCCGCGAGGCGCCGTCGAACTCCGAGCGGGGCACCAAGTTCGAGAAACTGATGGTGCGATACTTCGAACTCGACCCGATGCTGTCGCAGCAGTACGACGCGGTGTGGCGGTGGGTCGACTGGCCCGACCGCCCCAAGGGCAAGATCGATCTCGGGATCGACCTCGTGGCACGGGAGCGGGACACCGGCGAGTACACCGCGATCCAGTGCAAGTTCTACGAGCCCACTACGACGCTCGCCAAGAGCGACATCGACTCCTTCTTCAACGAGTCGGGGAAGAAGCCGTTCACCAACCGGATCATCATCTCCACCACCGACCGGTGGGGTCCGAACGCCGAGGCCTCCCTGGAGAATCAGACGACCCCGGTGCAGCGGATCGGCCTGGCGGAGATCGCCGATTCGCCGATCGACTGGGACGTGAGCCTGGTCGACGGCGACATCCAGGTCGACGTGTCGGAGGCGACCCGCCACGAACCACGACCGCACCAAGCCACCGCGATCGACAAGGTGTTCGCCGGCTTCGCAGCCGGCAACGACCGTGGCAAGCTGATCATGGCTTGCGGAACCGGCAAGACCTTTACTGCGCTGAAGATCGCCGAGCGCACCGTAGCTGAGAACGGTGGCAGCGCGCGGATCCTATTCGCCGTCCCGTCGATCTCCCTGCTCAGCCAGACGCTGCGTGAGTGGACCGCACAGACTCAGCTGGATCTGCGGGCGTTCGCCGTCTGCTCCGACGTCAAAGTCTCCCGCGCAGCGGAGGACATCAACACCTACGACGTCGCGATCCCGGTGACCACGAACGCCGCGAAGCTCGCCTCCGAGATGGAGCACCGCAAGCGAGCCAAGGGGCTGACCGTCGTCTTCACCACTTACCAGTCGCTGCCGGTCGTCGCGGACGCGCAGAAGCTCGGAGTGGCCCCTTTCGACCTGGTGATTTGCGACGAGGCGCACCGCACCACGGGCGTCACCCTGGCTGGCGACGACGAGTCCAACTTCGTTCGAGTCCACGACGCGGACTACCTCCACGCCGACCGCCGCCTATACATGACCGCCACCCCGCGGATCTTCGACGAGAACGTCAAGGCGAAGGCGGAGGAACACTCCGCCGTGTTGACGGGGATGGACAACGAGGAGGACTACGGGCCGGAGTTCCACCGCCTCTCGTTCGGGGAGGCCGTCGAGCGTGGCCTGCTGACCGACTACAAGGTTCTGGTCCTCACCGTGGACGAGGAGATGGTCGCCGCTCCGCTGCAGGGGCAGCTGGCGGGCGGGGAAGGTGAACTGCGGCTCGACGATGCCACGAAGATCGTCGGGTGCTGGAACGGGCTCGCCAAGCGTGCCGGCAAGACCCCCGACGGTCAGGGCTTCGTACCGGGTGCGCCCCCGATGCGCCGGGCCGTAGCGTTCGCCAAGGACATCGCGACCTCCAAGCAGGTCGCCGAACTCTTTCCGAAAGTCGTTGACGCGTACCGGGAATTGCTCACCGACAGCCAGGACGACGGCGTCGACATCAACACCACGAACCTGGATCTCGCTGTGCAGGTCCGCCACGTCGACGGCACCTTCAACGCACTGGAACGCAACCGGGAGCTGCAGTGGCTCAAAGCGCCGCTGCCGGAGGACGAGTGCCGGATCTTGTCCAACGCGCGGTGCCTGTCCGAGGGGGTGGACGTTCCCGCCCTGGACGCCGTGATGTTCCTGCACCCGCGCAACAGCGTCGTCGACGTCGTGCAGTCCGTCGGCCGCGTGATGCGCAAGGCCGAAGGCAAGGACTACGGCTACATCATCCTGCCGGTGGCCGTCCCGGCCGGGATCTCGCCATCGCAGGCCCTCGGCGACAACCGGCGGTTCAAGGTGGTGTGGCAGGTTCTTAACGCCCTGCGCGCCCACGACGACCGGTTCAACGCGATGGTGAACTCGATCGCGCTGAACACCGCGAACCCCGGCACGGACACCGGTCACGGATCGGATCGCCTACTCGGCGGGCACATCGGCCCGACCGTCGACAACCCCGAAACATTCGGCGCCGAAGGACCGACTACCGCCGCGGAAGGCAGCACCGAAACTGCCGACCCCGCAGCTGGTGTAACCGACGGGGACGGATCCGGCGGCGGTGGTGGTCTGGCTTCGCAGATGGCGCTCTTCTCCCTGTCGGAGTGGCAGGAGGCCATCTACACCCGCATCGTCGACAAGGTCGGAACCCGAACGTACTGGGAGGACTGGGCGAAGGACGTCGCCGACATCGCGGCGGCCTTGATCACCCGCATCGGCGCCCTGCTCGACGGCGCCGACAAGAAGGTGACCGCGGCGTTCGACCGGTTCCTGCGGGGCCTGCGCGACAACCTCAACGACTCGATCAGCCGCGAAGACGCGATCTCGATGCTCGCGCAGCACCTCATCACCGCGCCCGTGTTCGATGCCCTGTTCGCCGGCCACGAGTTCGCGGCGCACAACCCCGTCTCGAAGACGATGCAGGCGATGGTGGACGAGCTCGGCGGTGCGGGTCTCGAAGCCGAGACGGCGCATCTAGAGGGCTTCTATGACTCGGTGCGGATCCGTGCGTCGGAGGTCGGTTCTGCGGACGGTAAGCAGCGGGTGATCGCCGAACTGTACGAGAAGTTCTTCAAGATTGGCTTCGCCAAGCAGGCCGAGGCCCTGGGCGTGGTCTACACCCCAGTCGAGATCGTGGACTTCATCCTGCGGGCCGCCGACCACGCGTCGCGGGAGGCGTTCGGCCGCGGTCTCACCGACGAGGGCGTGCACGTGCTGGATCCGTTCACCGGCACCGCCACGTTCCTGACCCGGCTGCTGCAGTCAGGGTTGGTCAAGCGGCAGGATCTGGAGCGGAAGTACGCCAGAGAGCTTCACGCCAACGAGATCATGTTGCTCGCCTACTACATCGCGGCGGTCAACATCGAGACCACCTACCACGCGCTCACCGAGACGGAGTACAGCCCGTTCGAGGGGATCGTGCTCGCTGATACTTTCCAGATCACCGAAGACGGTGATTCGATGGACACGGAGATGTTCCCGCAGAACAACTCCCGGATCGTCAAGCAGCTCGCCGCGCCGATCCACATCATCGTCGGTAACCCGCCCTTCCGTAGAATGTCGGTGTGTTGTGGCAGGTTCTGTTGCTGTGGAACAACACGACGGCTCCCGCTGGAGACTGTGTTGGGCACGGCAGCCTAGCCGGTCGTACACCGCGAGGTCCGCTGTCCTTGCTGACTTCCCGGACATAGCAGAGCGTGAGGCTGCGCTCGGAATTCGTCCTGGTCAACCGTTTCTCCTGACGGCCGATGGCCGGCCGGACGTTGAGGTCCTGGAGTTCTTCCGGTCGGCGGCGTTCCAATCGTTGGCGGCGGGCTCGCAGGAGTCCTATGCCCCGGACATCCAGCTGTTTCTCTCCTTCCTGTCCGTTCAAGGCATCGACTGGAGAGCTGCGAAGTTCGAGCATCTTTCCGACTATGAGTTCTGGCGGCGACGCGACCAGCGGAATCCGGATCGTGTTGGTGCGGCCACGTTTTCACGGGACCTGGCGGCGATCAGGAAGTTCTACGACTGGCAGCAGTGGCGCGGCAATGTGGCTGTTTCTCCTGTCGCCCTGCACAAGTCCAGCTCGTCTGGGGACTCGGACTCCACGCGGTTGCAGCCGAGCGCTGTCCGCTCGGTTCAATTGAAGTGGCTGACGCCCAGAGCGTACAAGCGCTGGCGCGACGTCGGCCTCGGCGGTTACTGCGGCGACGGGCGGCGGAATGCGACCTGGCGAGGACGCAACGACGGCCGCAACCTGGCGTTCGCCGAAGCGCTGTGGTCGAGCGGACTGCGACTGCGTGAAGCCGGAACGCTGGTCCTGGGCGAAATCCCCAACGCTGACAACCAAGTTCGCTACGCCAAGGCCCGAGTCGGTCAAGCCGTCGCAAAAGGTCGCGGCCGTGATTTCTGGATCAGCGCCGCAGCACTGAAACACATTGACAACTACGTCATTTCAACCCGAGCAGCGGCCGTTCACCGAGCCCGTTCCGAAGGTCGTTACGACGCGCTGGCCGACATCAAGATCGTCGACACGGTGGACCATCACCGCCGTGTCCACTTCACCAACCGCGACGGCAGCAAGGGGACGGTCCCGCTGGACAGTCTCGACGCGGACGATCGGCTCAACTTCTACACCGCCACTGATCGCGGGCTTGAACCATGGATGGTGTGGCTGTCCGAAGCCGGTTTGCCGTTGCCGTACCGCACCTGGGAGGCGATCTTCTCCACGGCCAACGATCGGTGTCAGACCCATGGGGTAGACATCCATTGTCACCCGCATATGCTGCGCCACTCGTTCGCCCTGAGGATGTTGGTCACGTTGATCTACGCACACGAACGCAAGATGGGCATCACCCCCGCCGAACGGCGCGAGTATCGCCATATCTTCGGTGACCCTTGGGTTTTGGTTCAAACATTGCTGGGCCACGCAAGCTTGGAAACCACACGCAACTGCTATCTCGAACCCGTGTCGGGACTGCAGGTAGACCTGTTCCTCAATGACGACATGGCCGAGGACGCATCGATCGCCGATTTCATCACGCACATCGCGGCGGCGGCTCCCGGAATCGTCGACACCGAGGAGCAGTGAGCGGTGGCTTCGCGTAGAACAGCGGCACTCCCGGCAGGCAAGTACGCCCGACCCAGCGCAGTGGACCTTGAGCTTCGGCAACTCTGTTTCACCGACGAGGCGGGACGCACACGGACATTCTCATTCGATGACGTCCACGGGCCCGCCGAACTGATCGACGACCTGGTCACAGCACTGGCGAACGGATCTCAATCCGGTGGTCGTTGGCGCACGCTGGCGACTGTTGATGCGGCGGTGAGTGCCGCGCGGCAACTGATCGCCTATCTGGGTACGGAGTTCCCCGAGGTCCACTCGGTCGCCGATTTCGGGCCCGAGGTGTGGTGGGCGTGGCGTGCGGCCAAGGAGAGTCAGTCTCGCTGGCCGGGGCAAGTGAATCTCATGCGGGCCGTGCTGTCGGAGTCGCCGCGACTTCCCGAAACCACGCGGAAGGCGATGCGCGCGAAGGCCGTGAAGCCTCGGAACCGTTTGCCGGAGAATGACTCCTACAGTCGCGACGAGTTCGGACGGATCCGCAGTGCCGCCAAGGGCGAGGTCCGTCAAGCGCTCCGCAGAATCCGGACCAACACCGAGAGGTTGCACCGGTACCGCGAGGTTGGTGATGTCGGTGACGGAATCACGTTCAATGTCGGCGGGGCGCGGTGGAGCACCGGATCCCTGCTGGAGTATCTGTCGCGAAACGGGATGCTTCCCTCTCAGTACCTCGCGAATCGTGTGGTCCTGAAGGGCTGCTTCGACCTGGGTGGCGTGTCTAATCCGGCGCAGGCGCTGTTCCCGTCGATACGGGAAATCTATTGCTTGATGGTCCTTCTCGTGTGCGAGCGAGGATTCAACCTCTCCGTCATGGACAACCTCACCGTCACGTCGTTTAGGGCATCCGACGGTGCTGGTGAAGACTCGGTGTACACCGTCAAAACCGACAAACCGAGAAGAGGAACCAAGCGCTACAGCGCCGAAATCCTTGCTGGCGAGGCCGGGAAGCTGTGGGAGAACGCCGTCCGCTTGACCGAGCCATGCCGCGCCGCGTTGGCAGAGCTCGGAACCCCGTCGGAGAAGTTGCTCATCGCCCACCGGCACAAGAACCTCACCGACGAGGGCCCGTTCCGGCGGGAATGGTTGACCGCGGGCAGCGGCGATCACTACATGGCCGATGCAGGCCTGCTGGCAGACGACGGCACACCCTTGCGGGTGAGTCTGCGACGGCTACGGTTGTCCGAGCAGGTGTTGAACCAGCATGCCCGGCAGAACACCGAATCCGTCAGCGAAGACACCTACCGCAGCCCCGACCCGGCCACCGCAGAAGGGGCCGCCGACACCATCATTGATGGACAGGCCGATGCCGTGGCTCACGCCAAAGCCACGGTCGCGATCCGCTCGCTGAGTGCCGCCGAAGTGACTGCAGCCCGGAGAGATCCGGACACCGCCGCGACACAGCTGGGTATCCCGGTGCCGACACTGAAGCTGCTGCTTGCCGGACACCTCGATACCGCCACCACCGCGTGCACCGACTTCTTGAACAGCCCGTTCGCCGCCACCGTGGGCGAACCGTGCCCGGCCTCATTCTTCGCCTGCTTTACCTGCACGAACGCGGTTATCACTCCCGCACATCTACCGCGCCTGGTCACCCTGCTGGATGCCCTCGATAATGTCGCCACCCTCGTTGCGCCGGCCCGGTGGGAGACGGACTACCGCGACCACTACGCCCGACTGCGAGCGATTCTCGACCAGAACGCAACCAACGCCGAGATCGGCGATGCCCGCCGCCACGTCACCGACGCTGACCGCGAAGTCGTCACTGCGCTCATCGGAAGGAATCTCGACGCGTGAGCACCGCAGCAGCCAGCCCGTGGCCACAACAGACTGGTCAGCTTGAACTTGACGACACAGATCCGGTCATCGCCGACATCGAGCGCGTACCTGAAGCACAGCGAGGAATCCTCTCCACCGTGGGCGACAACCGGTGGGACCTCACCCCGCTGGTGCAGAAGCAGACCGTGTCAGGCACATTGACCATCGTCTTCGACACCTTCCCGCCACGCTACGTCGCCACGGCCAAGCGATTGATCTGGGCGAGCATCAACAAGCCGACACCGGTCGAGGATCTGGAGCGCTCCTCAGCGGCGCGTAGTCAACTCGCGCCGGCAACGGTGTGCATCTTCGCGCGCTTCCTGAGGCAGTGGATGACCTGGCTGGCAGACAGGGACATTCACGAGTTCAGCGCGGTCACCGACGCCATCTACGACGAATATGCCGAGCACCTCAAACGACACCGCGGCTCACGCGAGAACGTAGGCAACATTCTCTTCGCCGTCACCCGTGCCTGGCTCTACGCTCCCTACCTTCCCGAAGCCGACCGCCTCATACGGCCGCCATGGGAGAACAGCCCTATCGGACGCACCTCGGTGCTCGGCGCTGCGAACTGGTCGAGCGAGAACAAGACCACGCCCATCCATCCACAGACGATGGCTGGCCTGCTCGTTTGGGCGCTACGTTTCGTCACCGACTTCAGCGACGACATCCTTACCGCAAAGGCACTCAAAGCGACACCTTGCGATGTCCCGCCGAGCCTCCAGGCTCTCACTCCTTATCAACGGTTTCGCGCATACGTCGAACAGCGGCGTCACGATACGCAGACGGTGCCTGGGTGGGTGGCTTCCAATAGGCCGCACATGCGTTCTCTGGCAAGAGGATTCATCGGCTGGCAGCTCGGCCTGTCTCCCGAAGAAGCGATGGGGATGAACTCGCACTGGCCGATAGCCGGCCTGAGTGCCAGCGACGAAGCACAGCTACCCATGCCGATCACAGGCTCCGTCGACGGGAAGGACTGGACCCCGGCGATCAACTTCTACGAGGTCGAGGAGCTGGGCCGCCATCTGGCGACCGCCGCGTTCGTCGTCGTCGCGTACCTGACCGGGATGCGCGGGGAGGAGTGCCGCGCACTGGAGCGCGGCTGCTGCCGAACCCACACTGACCCCGCGACCGGGCAACTCCACTACCGCATCCACGGAAGAACCTTCAAAGGCGCACTTGATAATTCGGGCAACGCAATACCCGCCGGCGTTGAACGAGAACAACCCTGGCTGGCCATCGCGCCCGTGGCGAAAGCCGTCGCCGTAATGGAAGCACTGAACCCCACTTCCCAACTTCTGTTTCCGATCGACGCGTTCTCGCTATGGCCCTGCGGTGTCAACGCGGGAAAGGCTGTGCATCCCCGGATGGTTCGGGACCGTATCCAAGACTTGATCGATTGGAGCAATCGCGCCGCTGTGAGACTCGAACGCCCTCACGAGGTGATCCCCGCCGATCCCGAGGAAGCTGTGACCGTCAAGCGGTTCAGACGAACACTGGCCTGGTTCATCTACCGCAAGCCTGGCGGCCGCGTGGCCCTCGGCGTGCAGTACGGACACCTGCGCGGCTACACCACCGACGGCTACGGATCACGGGTCGCCAGCGGCCTCCGAGACGTCTTCCCGATGGAGGAAGCCCTCGCCCGAGCCGACTACCTCGAAGACGCACATCAACGCCTCGAAAACGGTGAACAGGTCAGCGGCCCGGCCGCTGGTCGATACACCCAGGCCATCCACCTCTTCGACCGGCAATTCCGCGGCCGCTACATGAGCACCAAGCAATCGGCCGCCCTCCGCGCCAACCCGCAGCTGCGCATCTACGACAACCCGCAACAGTTCGTCACTTGCTGCTACGACCAGTCCAAGGCCTTATGTCACCCCGACCGACAGGTCACGACAAGCCAGCACCGATCACCTGATGCCTCTCACTGCCAACCCGGATGCGGCAACATCGCCCGAACTGACCAGAACGTCGCTCAGATCGAGGACGCCATCACGCAACATCGAGCCGAGATCGCCTCTCCTACAACGCCGATACCGCTACGCAGCCGGCTCGAACAACGCGTCACTGCGCTGCAGGCCATCGTCGACGAGCATCACGACAGCGGGAAGTGGCGATGACCGGTCAGGCCGACGAGCATGTGCGCCGCGCGATCCGCGACGCGATGGACCGACTCATCGCCGGCAAACCACTGCACTCCGACGGCAAGCTCACAGTGAAGTCGCTCGCCGAGGAGGCCCGCGTCAAGCGATGGCTGCTCACCCACCGGCACACCGACCTCCAAGACGAGTTCCGCGCCCGGATCGCCAGCACCAACGTCGAGCCCCCGATCCTGCTCGCACTGCGCGAGGAGAAGATCGATGCTCAGAAGCGCGTGAAAGAGCTCACCGCCGACGTCACCGCGCTCACCGCGACGATTCATCAATTGGAGCGGATCATCCAGGTCTTGGCGTTGGAGAACGAGCAGCTCCGGTCAGGCGGTCTGGACCGGAGCAAAGTCGTACCGCTGCGAACCGGCGACTGCTCATGACGCCATGTCCACCGGTGTGCGGGGCGCGTGTAGCCCGACTTGCCCAGAAATGGTCGTGATGCTGACAGACTTGTCGGGCAAGAGCGGGTACGCATCAGACCCGCCCGGCAGGAATCGTGGGACAAGGAGCGCACCAGGTGGCGTTGAAGAAGTCGGATCTCTACTCATCGCTATGGGCAAGCTGCGACCAGCTCCGTGGCGGCATGGACGCCAGCCAGTACAAGGACTACATCCTGACGCTGCTGTTCGTGAAGTACGTCTCCGACAAGGCCAGGACGGACGCCAACAGCCTTATCGAGGTACCCGCCGGCGGCTCGTTCGACGACATGCTCGCCGCCAAGGGGGACAAAGAGATCGGCGACCGCTTCAACAAGATCATCGCCCAGCTGGCCGAAGCCAACGACCTGCGTAATGTCATCGACCAGGCCGACTTCAATGACGAGGAGAAGCTCGGCAAGGGCAAGGAGATGCAGGACCGCCTCTCCAAGCTCGTGACCATCTTCAACGACCTCGACTTCCGAGGCTCACGCGCCGAAGGTGACGACCTGCTCGGCGACGCCTACGAGTACCTGATGCGCCACTTCGCCACCGAATCAGGCAAGAGCAAGGGCCAGTTCTACACCCCCGCTGAGGTCTCCCGCATCCTCGCCAAGGTCGTCGGCATCGGGCCGAAAACGCGCCAAGACCAGACCGTCTACGACCCCGCTTGTGGATCCGGCTCACTACTACTCAAAGCCGCCTCCGAAGCACTGCGCGGAATGACGATCTACGGCCAGGAAAAGGACAACGCAACCTGGGCGCTATCCAAGATGAACATGATCCTGCACGGCAACGAGATCGCCGAAATTGAAAAAGGCGACTCCATCACCAGCCCACAGTTCACTAAAGGTGACCACCTGCGGACCTTCGACTACATCGTCATGAACCCGCCGTTCTCGGTGAAGTCCTGGAACAACGGCCTCGAAAACGACTACAGCCGTTTCGAATACGGCCGCCCACCGGAGAAGAACGGCGACTACGCCTTCCTGCTCCACGCCCTCACCTCGCTCAAGAGCACGGGCAAGGCGGCGATCATCCTGCCGCACGGCGTGCTGTTCCGCGGCAACGCCGAGGCCACCATTCGGCGCAATCTTCTCAAGCGTGGCTTCATCAAGGGCGTGATTGGCCTGCCGGCCAACCTCTTCTACGGCACCGGCATCCCGGCCTGTGTGGTGATCCTCGACAAGGAGAACGCGGTCGGCCGCACGGGGGTGTTCATGATTGACGCCTCCAATGGCTTCATGAAGGACGGCAACAAGAACCGCCTCCGTAGCCAGGACATCCACAAGGTCGTCGACACCTTTAACAAGCAGATCGAGATTGACCGCTACTCACGCATGGTGCCGATGAGCGAGATCGCCGACCCGAAGAACGACTACAACCTCAACATCCCGCGCTACATCGACTCATCCGAACCCGAAGATCTGCAGGACCTTTCGGCCCACCTGCACGGCGGCATCCCTGACCGTGACCTCGACGCACTCCAAAGCTATTGGGACGCCTTCCCTCAGCTCCGCAGCCAAATCTTCACCCCGAACCGACCCGGCTACAGCGACCTGGCCATCGACGTCAGCGCCGTGCAGCAAGCCATCTTCGACGCACCCGGCTTCCATAAGCTCCAGGACGAGGCTACCGGGATTGTCGCGGATTGGTTTGCCACACAACGCGACACCCTGGCCAGCATCACTGCCGACACCACGCCGAACGAGCTCATCGCCACCATCAGCGACGACCTGCTCGCACGTTTCAAGCCGGTACCGCTACTCGACGAGTACGACGTCTACGAGCAGCTCATGACTTACTGGCACGACACCATGCACGACGACGTCTATCTGATCATGGCCGACGGCTGGCAGGGAGCCGCCAGGCCGCGCAAGACCATCGAAGACAAAGAACGCAAGCTCACCGAAACCCCCGACCTCGTGGTCGGCTCCGGCCGCAGCGCCACCAAGTACAAGATGGACCTCATCCCCCCGGCACTGATCGTTGCCCGCTACTTCGCCGATGATCAGGCGACCATCGACGACCTCACTGCAACCGCGGAAGAAGCCACCCGTGCCGTTGAGGAATACATCGAAGAACACGCCGTCGAAGACGGCCTGCTGGCCGATGCGATGGACGACGACAAGATCTCCAAAGCCCTCGTCGCCACGCGGCTGAAGAAGATCAAGACCGGCGGTGACCCCGACGAGATCAAGGCGTTGCAGCACGCCACCAAGCTGTACAACGCCGAGGCCGCCGCCAAGAAGGCCGTCAAGGACGCCCAGGCTGAGCTCGACCTCGCCACGCTCAAGAAGTACGGCGACCTGACCGAGGCCGACATCAAAACACTTGTGCTCGACGACAAGTGGAAAGCGACAGTCGTGCGCCGCGTCGTTGGTGAAGTCGAAGCGTTAACTCTCGACCTGGTAGGGAGAGTTCAGCAGCTTGGAGGGAGGTACGCTGACACGCTCGACCTCCTCGACTCTCAGCTGCGCGTACTCGAGTTGAAAGTATCTGCGCACCTGGCTGAAATGGGTATTTCGTGATGGCTGATACCCCAGAACTCACGACGCTAGCAAGCGTCGTCGCAAGGACAGGTGGCGCACTCCAAACTGGCCCATTCGGCAGCCAGCTCCACGCGAGCGACTATCAATCGACCGGCACTCCACTAGTGATGCCGGTGAACCTCGGTGACAACGAAATCCGTGAGGGTGGCATCGCACGCATTGGCGCTACCGATGTTCATAGGCTGCGTCGTCATGCATTGCGAGACGGTGACATCGTCTTTAGTCGTAGGGGTGATGTGGGACGCCGATCCCTGGTGCGCGAGAAAGAAGTAGGATGGCTATGCGGAACCGGATGTCTTGCAGCGAAATTCGGCACCGACAGGAGGGCCGTCAATCCTGCCTATGTAGCGGAGTACCTTGGGTCAAACGCAGCACAAACCTGGCTTGTCGACAATGCGGTCGGCGGAACGATGCTGAATCTCAATACGGGCATTCTGGCAGCGCTTCCTGTTCTGTTGCCACCGAAGCACGAGCAGAATCGCATCGTATCCGCGTTCGGCGACGTCCAGCAGACGATCAAGACCCTCGAACGCCTCATCGCCAAGAAGCAGGCGATCAAACAGGGCATGATGCAACAACTCCTGACTGGCCGCGCTCGTTTGCCTGGGTTTACAGATGACTGGCGGCAGTCGACTGTTGGTGCCGAATTTGATGTTCAGCTCGGGAAGATGCTGGATGCGGCGAAGAATGCGGGTGTCGTGAAACCGTACCTCGGAAATCGTGCTGTTCAGTGGGGGCGCATCGACGTCTCAGCTGCGGGAAGTGTGCCGATGACTCCGAGTGACATCCACCGCTATCGGCTGCAGGCAGGTGATCTCCTTGTGTGCGAAGGTGGCGAGGTCGGCAGAGCGGCTGTCTGGCGAAATGAATTGTCGGAGTGCTACTTCCAAAAGGCGCTTCACCGCCTTCGCCCAAGAAACGGCTACGACATACGAGTTATGCAGGCGTTGCTTGAGTTATGGTCGTCTGTCGGTTCCTTCGCTGATTATGTGACGCAGACAAGCATCGCGCATCTCCCGCGCGAGAAGTTCGTTGAGATGCCGTTGCCACTTCCATCAATCGCGGAGCAGACGGCGATCGGAGACTTGGTTGAGGATTTGGACCGTGAGATTGCCTGCGTAGACCGTCGCATCGTCAAACATCGAGCGATCAAGCAAGGCATGATGCAGCAACTCCTGACCGGCCGGACGAGGCTGTCTGGGGCGTCCGCCTCATGAGCGACGTCGGCCAGATTGAGCGCAAGGCGCAACACCGCGTCGTCGCGCTGTTTCGTGATCAGCTCGGATACGAGTACCTCGGCACCTGGGCGCACCGCGAGGGCAACTCGAACATCGAGACTGAGCTGCTGGTGCAGAACCTGCGAGCACGCGGCTACGACGACAACCTGATCAACCGTGCCCTCGACCAGGTCGGTAAGGCCGCCTCGGTTGGCGCTGGACACGGTCTCTATGAGGCGAACCGCGATGTCTATGGGCTGCTGCGCTACGGCGTGAAGGTCAAGCCCGGGGTGGGTGAGCAGACCGAGACGGTCTGGCTGATCGACTGGAAGAACCTCGACGCTAACCACTTCGTCGTGGTCGAGGAAGTCACTGTCTCGGGCCACCACACCAAGCGCCCCGATGTGGTGCTGTATGTCAACGGTCTTGCGCTGGTTACGCTGGAACTCAAACGCTCGAAAGTGGCTGTGTCCGAGGGCATCCGGCAGTCCATCGGCAACCAGAAGCCGGAGTTCATCCGCTCGTTCTTCTCGACGGTGCAGTTCGTCTTCGCCGGCAACGACGTCGAAGGGCTGCGCTACGGCGTCATCGACACACCGGAAAAGTACTGGCTGGAATGGAAAGAACCGTCCGGCGTTGAGGATCCGCTCGACCGGGCGCTGCTGCAGATGTGCAACAAGCATCGTCTACTCGAACTGACCCATAACTTCATCGTCTTCGATGCGGGCGTGAAGAAGGGGCCGCGTCACAACCAGTACTTCGGCGTCAAAGCGGCGCAGGAGCGCATCGCCAAGCGTGAGGGTGGAATCATTTGGCACACCCAGGGTTCGGGCAAGAGCTTGACGATGGTGTGGCTGGCCAAGTGGATTCGCGAGAACCAGCCCGATGCGCGGGTGCTGTTGATTACCGACCGCACCGAACTCGACGAACAGATCGAGAAGGTATTCAACGGCGTCAACGAGCAGATCTACCGCACCACGAGCGGCGCCGACCTGATCGGCACACTCAACACCAGCGAGGAATGGCTGATCTGTTCGCTGGTGCACAAGTTCCGGGCAGCCGACAGCGACGCCGACGACGAAGAGGCGACCGCCGAGTTCATCAAAGAACTGAATGCCACGGTCCCAAAGGATTTCAAGGCCAAGGGCAACATCTTCGTCTTCGTCGACGAGGCCCACCGCACCCAGTCCGGCAAGATGCACACCGCCATGAACGCGCTGCTGCCCGAGGCGATGTTCATCGGCTTCACCGGCACCCCGCTACTCAAGGCCGACAAGGCCACCAGCATCGAAACTTTCGGCTCGTTCATCCACACCTACAAGTTCGATCAAGCCGTCGCTGACGGCGTCGTGCTCGACCTGCAATACGAGGCCCGCAACATCGACCAGGACCTGATGTCACCTGAGCAGGTCGACAAGTGGTTCGAGGTCAAGACGAAGGGCATGACTGACCTGTCCAAGGCTGAACTCAAAAAGCGTTGGGGCACCATGCAAAAGGTCGTCTCCAGTGAGCCGCGCGCCAAGCAGATCGTCAACGACATCCTGCTCGACATGGAGACCAAACCCCGCCTGATGGACAGGCGCGGCAACGCCATGCTTGTCGGCTCCAGCATCTACCAGGCCTGCAAATTCTACGAGCTGTTCAGTAACGCCGGCTTTAAGGGCAAGTGCGCCATCGTCACCAGCTACATCCCCAATGCCGGCGACATCGCCAAAGAAGACTCCGGCGAAGGCAAGACCGAGAAGATCCGTCAGTACGACATCTACCGCAGGATGCTGGCCGACTACTTTGATGAACCCGAAGACACCGCCGTCGGCAAAGTCGAAGAGTTCGAGAAAGCAGTCAAGAAGGAGTTCATCGAGAACCCTGGCCAGATGCGCCTACTGATCGTGGTCGACAAACTGCTCACCGGCTTCGACGCCCCGAGCGCTACCTACCTTTACATCGACAAGAAGATGAGCGATCACGGCCTCTTCCAAGCCATCTGCCGTGTCAATCGCCTCGACGGCGATGACAAAGACTACGGCTACATCGTTGACTACCAGGATCTGTTCAACTCGCTGGAAGACGCGATCACCGACTACACCTCCGGCGCCCTGGACGGCTACGAGAAGAACGACATCGAAGGGCTGCTCTCCGATCGTATCGAGAAGGCCCGCGAGAACCTCGACGAAGCCCTCGAACGGATCCGCGCTCTAGTCGAACCCGTTGCGCCACCGAAGAACACGCTGCAATACCAGCAATACTTCTGTGCCGCGGAGCAGGGTAACGCCGAGCAGTTGAAGGCCAACGAGCCCAAGCGTGTCGAGCTGTACAAGTCGGTCGCCGCCGTCACCCGCGCCTACGCCAACCTCGCCAACGACATGACCGCCGCTGGCTACACCGCGGCCGAGGCCGAGGCGATCAAGGCCGAGATCGCGCTCTACGTCGATGTGCGCGCTGAGGTGAAACTGGGTGCGGGCGAGGATGTCGACTTCAAGCAGTACGAGGCAGGGATGCGGTTCCTGCTCGACACCTACATCCAGGCCGGCGCCTCAGAAGTCGTGTCCAATTTCGAGGACTCGGGCCTGATCGATCTGATCGTGAAGCTCGGCGCGGGAGCAATCGACAAGCTACCGGCCGGGATCAAGAACGACCCCGAGGCGGTCGCCGAGACGATCACCAACAACATGCGCAAGGTGATCATCGACGAGCACGCGATGAACCCGAAGTACTACGACAAGATGAGCGAGTTGCTCGACGCCATCATCGAGCAGCGTCGCCAGAAGGCCATCGACTACCGGGAGTTCCTGGCCAAGCTGCTCGACGCCGCCAAGAAGCTCGGCAGTAAGGAATCCGACACCAAATACCCAGACTGGGCCGACAACGGCGCACGCCGCGCCTTGATCGACTTCGGATGGCCCGACCCGACGTTGCCCATCAGGGTGGACACCGCGATCCTGACCAGCAAACCGCACGACTGGGTGGGCAACACGATGAAAGAGAAGGTCGTCAAGAGAGCAATCAGCCGCACCCTTCCTGACGATTTCGACCGGCTCGATGAACTGTTTGAACTGGTGAAGGCGCGCGATGAGTACCGCTAATGCCTACCTGACCATCCGCGGCATTGACGTCGACGTGATCTACAAGGACATCAAGAACCTGCACATCGGTGTCTATCCACCGATGGGTCGAGTGCGTGTGGCGGCGCCACGCCGGCTCGATGACGATCAAGTGCGTCTGGCTGTCATCCAGCGGCTGTCGTGGATCAAACGCCAACGTGCGCAACTCCGTTCGACCGACCGGCAGTCTGAGCGCGAGATGGTCACCGGGGAATCCCATTACGTCTGGGGTGTGCGCCGCCGACTCAAAGTCGTTGAGCGGCTGGGCCGTGCCCACGTGGAGGTCGACGGTGATCGACTGATCCTGTACGTCTCGCCTGACCGTAACGCCGAGCAGCGCCGCGCAGTGCTCGACACCTGGTACCGGACGCAGTTGCGCGAGGCGCTCCCCGGTTTGATCTCGACCTGGGAATCAAAGCTCGACACACAGGTACCGGACTGGATTATCCGTCGCATGCGCACCAAATGGGGAACCTGCAACCGCGAAACCCGGCGACTGACGTTCAATGTCGAGCTCGCCAAGAAACATCCAGACTGCTTGGAGTACATCGTTGTTCACGAGATGATGCACTACTTCGAGCGCAACCACGGCGAACGATTCACCAAGCTCATGGATGATGCGATGCCCGACTGGCGTACGCGCCGCGATCGACTCAACGATAGTCCGCTGGCCAATGAGAAATGGGAGCAGTAACCAGATGGCTGAACCGACCCCAGGTGCCCACTGGATTCGAGCTGCGCTGCAGGTGAATCCGTATGCGTACAAGGGGAAGAACGAGCCTTCGAAATCGTTCGTGGCAGAGTCGGACTACAACACAGCTCTGCTCGACGAGTGTGAAAGCCTCGGCATCAACTTAATCGCCATCACGGACCACTGGTGCGTTGATAGTGCGAACGGCCTCCTTGCGGCAGCCACAGATCGAGGCATCGTCGCATTGCCCGGGTTCGAGGCGAACTCGTCGGAAGGCGTCCACATCCTGGTCATCTTTGAAGCCGGTACCCAACTATCCAAGGTCAATGCGGCGATTGGTGCTTGTGGCGTTCAGCCTGGATGTCCGAATGGTACGACGGGCCATGCTTTCACGGACATCCTTGAGAAGATGACCGACCTCGGTGCGATGGTCATTCCAGCACATATCAACGTGCCGAACAGCGGCATGCTGACCGGCCGTTCCGGGCCTCCGTTGATCGTGATGGTGAAGGATCCGAACCTGCACGCAGTTGCGATCACGCCAAGTCAAGCTGACGGGACTGACCAGGAACTCATCGTCAGAGGACGGAAGCCTTACGACCGGCGCCATCCCCTTGCGGTAATCCATGCCGACGACATCGTGCACCCGGATCAGCTGAGAACCGACGGGGCAACATCGTGGTTCAAGGTGAGCGACTCGCGCATGGAGAGTCTGAAGCTCGCGGTTCGCACACCTGAGACTCGTGTTGCGCTTGCCGATCCGACCGGGCCACCCCGTGCTCTGCTCAAGCAGATCAGCTGGATCGGCGGGTTCCTTGACGGTGTCACGGTCCCGATCGCTAGCGATCTCACTGCCCTCATCGGTGGTCGCGGCACTGGCAAGTCGACAGTGATTGAGAGCTTGCGGTACACGCTCGGGCTCGAGCCGATAGGCAAAGAGGCGAAAGCTGACCACAAAGCGATCGTCGAAAAGGTCCTGCGTTCGGGGACAATTGTGAGGATTGAGGTCGAGACCGTTTCACCCACCCCGCGGCGTTTCACCGTCGAACGCGTCGTGCCCAATCCCCCCGTCGTGCGCGATACGAGCGGTACCGCCACTAACCAGCAGCCAGTAGATGTCGCGGGGTTGGTCGAGGTGTTCGGCCAGCACGAGTTGGCGGAGTTGGCGAGTCGCCCCGAAAGTGTCGCCGACATGCTCCATCGGTTTGAAGGTACGGGTGGCACGGACGATGAACACAGGCTGGTCCTTGAACAGCTCGCAGCGAACCGACAACAACTGCAGCACACCGAAGACGCGCGCACAAAGCTCAAAGATCAGCTCGCTGATATCCCGCGTCTGGACGAGCAGGTGCAGCAGTTCAAGGAAACCGATGTTGCAACGCGGCTCAAGGATTTGCAGCGTCTAGATCGAGACGAATCGGTGTTCAGCGAAGCTGCAGTTCGGACGAGTGCCGCTACCGAAGCACTCAGTGAGCTCGTCAACCCGCAGCTTGAAGCGACGTTGGTTGCCGACTATGAGGGCTTGGACGACTCTCCGCACCAGCTGACGCTTCAGCGCGCTACTTCAGCAACTGTTGGGTTGGCATCGAAGCTCAAGGAAGTCGCGGACGCCGCAATAGCTGCTATCACCGCGGCAGAGGCCGAAATCAGTGCTGCGAAAGCAGATTGGCACTCCGCCGTAGAGGATGAAAGGATCGAACACGCTGAAGTTCTTCGCAAGCTCCACGATGAGGGTTTAGAACCAGATAAGTACCTTGATACATCTAAGGCCCTCGATGACCTCAAGGCGAAGGAACCCCGCCTCTCAAGTTACGACGAAACGCTGAGAACCCTACTGGGTGAACGCGATAAGCTTCTGGGTCAACTCGCGGAGCATGAGCGGAAGCAAGCTGAGAGCCTGCACGAGGCCGTACGTGCGGCGAATGCCGCCACGGGCGGCGTCGTGGTCGTTCGCCCTATAGCCGCCCCAGACCGTAGCGACATCACCCAGGTTATTACGAATCGAGTCTCGGGCGCGCGAACGCAGATTATGGCGGCCGTTACCGCTGCCGATTACTCACCTCGAACATTCGTTACCGCTGTTCGCCGCGGGTCCGCCGAATTGGAGAAGCTGAACATCCGTGGCGCACAGGCAGCAAACTTGATAAGCGCCGGTGAACCACTGTTGCGTGAGTTGGAAGAGATGGCAGTCGGACACGCGGTCGAGGTGCTCCTCGACATCTCGTCAAACGGCGGTCAGCGCGAGCTCAGGACCATGGAGGAACTCTCAAAGGGCCAGCGTGCTACGGCTCTGCTCCTACTCTTGCTGGGCGCGTCGACCGCACCGCTCGTCATCGATCAGCCGGAGGACGATCTCGACAACCGCTTCATCTACGACGGAGTTGTAGCGCACCTACGCAAGCTCAAGGGCGTTCGGCAGATCATCGCCAGTACGCACAACGCGAATGTTCCTGTGCTTGGTGATGCCGAATTGATTGTCGCGCTCCAAGGCGATGGGCAGCACGGCAAGCCGGCGGCAGACGGTATCGGATCATTGGACGACGCGGCCATCAGAGCACATGCAGAGAACATCCTCGAGGGCGGACCAGCAGCCTTCAACGCCCGCCACCATCTCTATGGCTTCTGACCCCAGCACGGCGAGGCCAAACCGCCCACCGGGGCAGTACCGAGAAAATCCAACCGTTTCGTTGCGGCGCCATTGTTGGTGAGGGTCGCGTCCGAAAGTGGGTGTAAAAAGCACCGGCCGGTTCGCAGCTTCGTCGTGAGCATACGGGTTGGGGGACTCAAGCGACAGGCCTCTTGCGGCTGCCGCTGATGGTGTCGGGGACAACGGGCAGCGGGTTCGGTAGCTTGGCTGCGGAATGCTTTGGCACGCCCAGGGCTGATGCGGTAGGTCCCAGAGATGTTCAGCTGGAGAGGGTTTGGGCGGCGTCGGTCAGTACGTTGAACGCGGCGTCGAGGCGGTCTTGGCGGCGGCGGTTGGGTTCGTGGTTGGCTTCGGCGGCCACGAACCCGATCAGCTCTTCGAGGTCGTCGGCATTGGTCAGTAAGGCAGCGCCGTTTGGGTGGGCGCGCATGCCATACACCAGTCGCTCGCAGTCGGGGTCAAGCAGCATCAGGTCGCGTAACACGGCGGCGGTCTTGTCGCTGACGATGACCTCCTCGAGGGCGTCGGCAAGGCTGAGTCCGCGGCGGCGCAGGTCGTATGGGGAATCTGCCCAGTTGCTGATCACCCCCTCGTCGTCGCAGACGCTGCACGACCATCGGATCGGCGCCGATGCCTCGGCCGAGGCGATGGCGATGGTCATCCGTCCGGGGCAGCGTCGGTGGGCCGGTCGGCGCCGACACGGCAATGCCGATACCCACCGATCACCGACCTCGCCGGCGGTGCCCGCCCGGACTATGTCGCCCAAGTGCTGCGCGAGGCGCCGCGCGGGACCCGAAGCGTCGTGCGGCATGTCGAGGAAGTGATGCAGATCAGCGACCAACACGTCGCCACACTGTACCGGCGCCCAGCCACGGCGTTCTTGCATACCGATTGTCGGCGGCCCTGCCTACGATCATGGGTCGTGATGCTGCGATGTACCGCCAGGGTGTTGGCGCTGCTGGGGGTGTCTGAGCCGGCCATCGGCGAAGCCTGCGCGACCGACTGGTATGCCCACATGGTCTGGATCGACCGACGCAAATGCCTGCTGGTGACCCACGCCGGGACCTTGTTCTCGGTGTTCATGCCCAACGTCACCGCCGCGGGGTTGCGCCCGATCGGCCCGCCGGTCGTCTCGGCGATCCAGGCCGCGCTGCACGCCGAAGGCCTGCCCGTGGATACGCTGGGCGATCTTGATCCCCAGCAGGTGGCCGTGGCCAAGACCGCTGACCGTCGCATTCTGGGCACCATCAACGACCTCGCGTTTACCACCGAACACGTCATCGCCACCGCTGGCGGCCTGGCCCGCTGCGACATCGACGCACTGCACCACGGCCTGCATCGCACCATCAACAGCATCACCGGCTACATCCCACCGATCGACCTGGTCACGGCAAGCCGTCAAGACCAGCGGTAATAGAGCCGTCCTCCTGCCTGAGCGGAGGTGTCGGTTCCAGTCGGAAACTGAACCCGGCGAAGCAACACAGGGTCGCTACGCGGTGGCCGAAATGGGATCTGCGGGGTCGGTGTCGCCACTCGTGGCGGAGGGCGGCGGCCGCAGTTCACGGGGTGGGTCGAGCAGTGATCGGCGTAGGTCTTGGAGCAATCGGGTGCCGACCGGTGTCATGGTCAGGCCGCGCCAACCGGCCGAGGCGCGGTCGAGTACGGCCCACACCAGGCTGATGGCGCTGGTCTCGCCGGGGAATCGGCCGATGACCTTGGTCCGTCGCTTGGTCTCCCCAAACGAGCGCTCAATAAGATTCGAATGCCGAACGCGCCCATGGTGTTCGACCGGGAATCGCAGATAGGCGGTCAACCCTGCTTTGTCGGTGAGCAGGATCCGCATCGCTGCCGGGTAGAGGTCGCAGTATTTGGCGGCGAACGCCTCGATCCGCTTGTCGATGATCTCGACCAGCCCAGGCCCCGGTTCAACCGTCAGATCGGTGGTATCGAAGATGGCCCAGTAGCCGTCGCGGACCTCGGCATGCATCCCGGTGGGAATCTTGGCGAGCACGTTGCGAAGTCGATGAATAAGACATCTCTGGCGCAACGCTTTTGGGTAGATCTGTTCAATGGCCGCGATCAGGCCCTTGGCGCCGTCGGAGACGACCAGCAGCGGAGTGCCAAGGCCGCGCTCGCCCAGATCGGTCAGGAAGTCGGCCCACGCGTCGGTCGACTCGCCGGTCCCGGGCGCCAACCCGACGAACACCGGCTTGCCCTCGGTGGTGATGCCCCAGGCGGCCAGCACCGGCTCGGCCGGCGACCCGGGATGCATCCGAAAGAAGCTCGCGTCCAAAAACAGGTAGTCCAGCGTGATCTCGTCGAGTCGACGACGCGCCCACGCCTGGTACTCGGCTCGGATCGCCTTACACACTTCCGAGACCGTGGATTTGGAGATCGCGGCCTGATCGCCGAGTGTTTCGGCGAGGGTGGCCTGCACGTCGCGCACCGACAGCCCACGGACGAACGAGGCGATCACCAGCGTCTCCAGGGCGTTGGTTCTCGTGACGTGCTTGCCGAACAACCGCGACGCGAACGCTGCGGTGGCGCCGCGCAGCTTCGGCCGCTCCAACGTAACCGGCCCAGTGGTGGTCTTGACCGTCACCGGCCGATACCCGTTGCGTGAGCCGCCGTTAGCGTCGGGACAGTCCGCGGCGCGTTGGTAGCGTTCGCGACCGAGGAACTCGGTGACCTCGGCCTCCAGGGCCGCCTGCATCAACAGTTGAGCGCCCAGACGGGCGACTTCTTCGAGGGTCTCCGAAAGATCCCGATCCTCGGCAAACAGAGCGTCGATCTTGGTGCGGATGCGATCGGTAGCTGATACTCGAACAGGCACGGGCGTGACTCCTTCTTCGCAGACTTGCAGGTCGTGAAGCGGAACCTACGCCCGTGCTCCCCATTTACACCGGATCCCGGACACGACCTTGGTGAGTCCGATGCGAAGTAGCCAGGTGATCCAAACGAGCTGCCTGATTCCCGGTTCGATCCGACGATTGCCAACGAGAGGGGTGCGACACGCTGGGGGGCTCGCACGTTGGCACGTGCAACACGCCGAAACCCTGTACGGAACCGCCCTACTCCGTGGGGCAGACCTCGGCGAACGACCTGAACGCCAACCTGGCCTACCCGACGTTGGACAAGAGGATCGCTGACACGTACGCGAAGAGGTCGACGGCGACCTTGAAGAACAGCCTGTACGACTCTTACCTGCGGGCGTTCCGGTGGGCCACCGACCGCGTGGGTGACCACGGCGTCGTCGCGTACGTCTCAAACGGCGGCTGGATCGACGGCAACACAGCCGACGGCATCCGCCTGTCCCTGGCCGACGAGTACAGCCGGATCTACGTCTACAACCTCCGCGGGAACCAGCGCACCTCCGGGGAGCTCTCCCGCAAGGAGGGCGGCAAGGTGTTCGGCTCTGGCAGCCGCAACACCGTCGCCATCTTCATCGGCGTGAAGAACCCCGCCTACACCGGTCCGTGCGTGGTCCAGTACCGCGACATAGGCGACTACCTGACTCGCGAGCGGAAACTGGAGATCGTCGCGGGTGGTGATCTCGAATCTGTTGAGTGGCAGCCGATCACGCCGAACAAGCACGGCGACTGGGTCAGTCAACGCAGCGAAGAGTTCGCAGCATGGCCCGCGATCGGCGACAAAGACGGGGGGACCAGGGTGTTCGGTGTCCACTCCGCGGGGCTGAAAACCAGCCGCGACTCCTGGTGCTACAACTTCTCTCGCCTGGCCCTGGAAGCGAACATTGTGAGAACCACCGCGTACTACAACGACGAGGTGGCACGGATCGCGACGTTGCGTCTGCGTGACGGCGCGTCTGCCACCGTTGAGGAGCTGATTCGCCCGGACTCGACCCAATTCAGCTGGGACCGTGTGAACAAGCGACAGGTGATGCAGGGCACGCGCATCGAGTACAACGCAGAGGGCCTGCGAGTCGGGTCCTATCGGCCGTTCGAGAAGATGCACGTCTACTTCGACCCCAAGCAGCAGCTAAACAACACCACCTACCAGCTGCCGTCCATGTTCCCCACACCGCACCATGAGAACGTGGGCATCCTGCTGACCGGATCGGCCTCCCACTTCGAGTTCACACCGTTCATGACGGATCGGTTGCCCAACCTGCACCTACTCGACACAGGTCAGTTCTTCCCGCGCTGGACGTACACCTCGGCTGAAGCGGATGGCACCCTTGATCTCGACACCGGCGAGATTGACGAGTACGGCTACCGGCGCGTCGACAACATCACCAACAAGATCCTCGCGCTATACCAGGAGGCGATCGGAGGCCAGGTCACCAAGGACGACATCTTCTTCTACGTCTACGGCTTGCTGCACGACCCCATCTACCGCGAGACCTACGCGGCGGACCTGAAGAAGATGCTGCCGCACATCCCGACGCCGGACTCCCACGCGCGCTTCGAGCAGCTCACCGCTGCTGGCCGTAAGTTGTCCGATCTTCACATTCGCTACGAGACCGTCGAGCCGTATCCCTTGGACGTGCAACTCAAAGCAGGCACCGATCCGAAGGCCAGTGAGACCTGGCGCGTGACCAAGATGAAGTGGGCCAAGTGCAAGGATCCCGATTCCGGCAAGAGCGTCGACGACCACACGAAGCTGATCTACAGCGCCAAGGTGACGATCGCCGGTATCCCGGAGGAAGCCGAGCGGTACATGCTCGGTCCTCGTTCGGCGCTCTCCTGGATCATCGACCGTTACCAGGTGAGGACCGACAAACCGTCCGGCATCACGAACGATCCGAACGACTGGTGCGATGAGCACGACGACCCGAAGTACATCGTCGACCTGATCGCGAAGGTCACCACGGTCGCGGTCGAGACGATGAAGATCGTGGACAGCCTGGCCGAGAGCGCGGATGGCTGACCTCGGTACAGCGCTGCTATCGGGCGGGTTCGGTCTGTTTGGTGCACTCATCGGTGCATTCAGCGCCCAAATCGCGTCGCGCAGAACGCGGGAGGCGGACCGCCGGAAGCGCACCTGTCACGTCCTTGCAGATGGCGCTGGCCATCACGACGGAGATCAGTCCAGGCATCGCTTGTCTGTCCGGGCGCGCGTGATCACCTGCATTCGTCCGCCCCGCAGGATCAACAGGTCGTCAACTCTCCGCATAGCCGGGTCGACCGCCTCGGATGGCGCTGGTGGCACCTCCGCGTCACGGTCCAGCACTAGATTCGTGCGTTTAGCGGGTTGAGACCTGCGCCGGCCGCTGGGGTGGCGGGTCGTCGGACACGGCGGCGGGAAGGCCGGCGAACGCGAGTGCGACCAGCAGCAGGACGCCGATAGCGGTGGCCACCTCGTCGCTACGTCGCCAACCGACAATCAGAAAGCAGACGGCGATCCCGGCCACGAGGATGAGGAGGAGTGCGATCATGCTCATGGCCTGGATAGTCACACACTTTTAGGACACGGCGGCCAACGTCTAGCCCCCACCCCGGCTGTGGAGAACCTTGAGCCGCCACCAGCCCCTCACCGCGGTTGACCGGCGGTTACTCCCGTACGTCGTGCACCCAAAATGCGCTCACCAGCGCTTTCCCTGGACTCGCTGCGGGAATGATAATTCTCGTCGGTCACCGCCGATAAACCGCGAGTGACTGTGCTCCGGTCCGTGATCGACGCCGGAACCGCGTCCGCCGGCTCCGGTCCCGGCGCGCACCGAGCGGCGCCGCGTGCCCCATAGTGGCTGGTCAGAAGTATGTCACGTCCTGTTCCCGGATAGGGACCGGAATGTTGAACGGATGGTCGGTGTTCTGCATCGCAACGGGTTGCACTTACAAGTGACACCCCCTAGCCTGGTTAAAAGATGAAGGAGGTGCACCGTGACCGCTACGTTGCAGCGCTCGATTGTGGTCGAGCAGCAGGCGGTTGAACAGGCCAAAGAGGCTGAGCGACGGATCGAACACTCCGATGCCCTCGCAGTCCTGCCCGTCAGCGGCAAACCGATCAAGCTTCCCCGTGAACTGGCTGACCTACTGGGCCAGATCATCTCCACGGTTTCGGCCGGAGGCACGGTCACCGTGGGCATGCTCCCCGCAGAGCTGACCACGACTGAAGCTGCAGGACAGCTTGGGGTGTCGCGGACGACGCTGATGAAAATGATCCGGCGCGGCGACATCGAAGCACACAGAGTCGGAAGCCACGCACGTCTGCACGCCGAGGATGTCCAAAAGTTCCGTGAGCGTAGACGCGCGCAGCAGCTGGCAGCTCTGTCTGCGCTCCGGGATCTCGATGAGGAAATGGGCCTGGACACTTAGCAGTTCAGCAGTTCAGGCATCCGGTACGGTCCCACCTATGCCCGTGGCACGTGTGCTGATCGATGCCAACGTGATCTATTCGAGGACGCTGCTCGACTGGGTCAGCATGCTTAGCGTCTACGGGAACATGTACGAGGTCGTGTGGACCGAGGATGTGCTTGCGGAAGCGAGATATCACCTCCGCAAGGACAAACCCGAGATCTCTGACGGGTACCTGACGAAGCGGTTCGACCGCATCCGCGAGCTCTTCCCTGACGGCCGGATCGACGGCTTTGAGATCACCAACCGCGATCACCCGGATCGCCACGATTGGCATGTCGTGAATGCAGCCGCCTCTGGCGGTGTCGGCTACCTCGTGACTGACGATGCCAAGTTTGAGCGCCTGGCAGGAAACGACGACCTCGAGTTCGAGACGCACACCGCCGACACTTTCTTGACCCTGGTCGACGACTCTTCGCCGGGACTGGTCCGGCGGGTAACCGCCGAACAGCATGCGTATTGGAGCGCCAAACCCGGGCACCGGCCGCTTCCTTACGCTCTCAGCCTGGCCGGAGCACCCGAGTTCGCAGACAGGGTTCAGCAGCGGCTTCAAGAGCTGTTCGGATAGCGGGCGACGACACACACCCGCACCGTGGACACCTCAGTCTGCGCTGCCGCAGCAGGCTCATGGTGAACGCGTTCGGTGATGCGGTGGCTTCCGCTACCGAAGGTTCCCAGTACAAGGTGTCGCCCACCAAGCGGGGTTCAACATCGAACTCGACAGCGTCAACGCGAAGTAGTGGGAGCTCCACGACCGCGCCGGTCTGCAGTCCAGTTTTCGCTGGCGAGTACGCGAGCATGCGTCGTACTGCACGATCACCGACCGCCAGGTACGGAGGGCGGCCGACGCGCCGCTGCCCGAAGATGCGGCAGCTGCGGCGGGGCTCAGTACACAGGGTCTACCCGGGTTCGCAGACGTGGCCAGTTAGGGTCGGTCAACGCTTGCCGCATCCACGCACCCTCGGGCAGCGCTTCGATCGCACCGATTGCCTCGGTATCGCCGCGTTTGGCCCGCTTGACGATCGCAATCTGAGCGGGAATGTTGTTCGGAATCTCGAAAGCCATATCGGAGAGCATGTGCCGGCTTGTCGTTCGCGACCCTGAGCGGCGCGGTCAGCATGTCCCTGCACCACCGTCGTCGCACATCAGGATCGACCCGGGCTCGGCCTGGATCCGCGCAATTACCTCTCGCTGCTGCGGATTGAGCATGTCGGCGGTGTAGCCCTCCATGGCCAGCGCCCACCACACGGTGCGGTTGATGGCGCAGTCCGGGCAAACGCGCGGGCCGATCACACCGAACTGGCCCATCCGCGGCGGGTAATCCCATCCAGCAGCGAACGCTGCCTCCGAGTCGAGGATCGCCTCGGTCCCACACGCCTCGCAGATATGACGGAGTCGCATGGGCCGGGATGGTAACGGCGCGCCGCGGCCCCTGGAAGGCGGTGGCGCGGTGGGCGGCGGGCTGCACATATCTTTTGACATCGCGGCGTCCATGCGCGCGATCGCACGCAGCTGCATAACTTCTTGCGCATCGTGCGATGTGCAATCCGCATCTTATGCTACGCATTGCGTTACGCTGCGTCACATGGAGAATCTGCTTGAGTTGATCAATCGGATCCTGGACGCACGCGATGAGACAGTGACAGCGTTCGCCGACCGCATCGGCGTGAACCGACTCACCGTGACTCGATGGAAGGCGAGCCTCCCCGCCCCGGAGACGCTGCGCCGCATTGCGGCTGACCTCGCCATCCCGTACTCCCACGTCATGATGTCCGCGCTGGCATCCGCCGGCTACGCGACGTGCCCGGCCGATCTGCTCGCCGGCCAGCAGGTGCGCGTCATCACCCGCTGCGGCGACCCGTTTGACGAACCCGCGGGCGCCACCGTCGACGCGATGTTCACTGACCCGGCACGCGCGAGCGAGTACCTGCGCGTGGCTAGCGCCATCGCACCCGATGCGGATATCGAGGAATCCGTCGTCACCATCGACAGCACCGAAATACCCGACACCGTACGCGTTTTCACCACGGTTTGGTCGAGCCGAACCGACCAAATACACCAGCCAGTGACGCTGTGTGGCTCTCGTCCTGCGCGCCTGCAGGACCGTGAAGTGACCGATGTACAGGCCACCGCGCTGGCCGATTCCGATCTGGTTTTCTCATTGCAGGTCGACAGTCTCACCGCCGAAGCCGGCCGCACTGCGCTCATGGCTGTGATCGACACGCTGCGCAGGCAGGGCCGCCTGTTGCCGCCGGGGGTCGATCCCTATCCCGGGCTCTCCCGCTCGGTGGCATATGCGCTGAACGCCGCCAATCGATCCGCACCCCAGGCGATGCCGTCCCCGGGCCCAATATTTGGGGGCGCTGCACTGCAGACAGTGCCGTCGACGTTCGCCGGCGCGCGCAGCTACGACAGCGACGCGGCGGCTAGTGGCCAGCAAGATCCATCAGCAGTCTGGCCAGCAACCCGGCAGTTCTTCGTCGACCTACCTGGATAGCAGCTGCACGCAGTGACCGCGATGATCATTTCGTGCCGATCCCGGCGGAGTACCAAGCGCTCTACGCCGAGCCAACACCCCTGGCTCTGGCAGGGGTGGACTGTACGGCAGGAAGGGAATCCGAGCCCGCGGGCGGCCTATTGCGCAATCGACTCATCACTCGTCGTCTTCGTCGTCCGCTTCCTCAAGCGGCGGGCGCGGTTTGCGCAACACCACCGCCAAGATCACGCCGCCGATCAGCGCCGCGACGACCGCGAAGAAGAGCAGCTGTCCCGCCATGTAGGACATCGCCATGCCTCTCGGTCGCGCTCAGTCTCGGAACTGAGGTGGCACGTAGAAGTCCTCAACGGGGATCTGCCGTCCTGTCGGTGTGTCGTAGATGCTGATGCCGCGTTCGTCTCGCACGATCTGCAGGTCGGATCCGACCGGGAAGTCATAGATACCTATGAGTGCTGGTTCGATGTTGCACACATCGTTGAACGCGACGATCCGCCAGTTGCTCTTGTCGGTGAGGTACTCGGTGGTGTCGATGTGGCTCATGATCTGCCAGCCGTTGTCCGCGCCGCCGGTGGACGGCACCCTCACCATCCACCGCACCTTGCCCCGGCGGTCCATGACGTTGGTCGTCGCCAAGCACGCGCCGGCGTGGGGGATGAACTCGATATACCTGGTCACCGCAGCTGGCCTAGTGCGGCACTTCGTCGAGACCGTTCGCGGCGAGCGTCTCCGTCATCGCGGCGACCACCCGCTCGGCCGCCCAGTCGTCCGGCGCCGAGATCAACATTCCCCCAGCCAGTTCCGACGCGGTGAGCCCGTGCGCGACCCGACTGACCATCCCGACCTCGGAGCTGATCCAGGTGCGGTAGCCGATGCCGATCTTCCAGTTGCCCCGCCGCGCGAGCTGACGAACCGGGTCGTCGGACAGAGTGAACGTGGCAGACTCCCACGTCTGCGCGACCGCGGCGCACGCAGCGTCGCCGTCGCCCGCGGTAATGGCGCCGACGTACATCTCACGGAGTTCAAGGAGCAGATGGTGGGTCGGTAGCCTCCGTCCGACGACGGGGTTCCCAGCTGCGATCCAGACCCGCGGGGAAACGCGCCCCCCAGCACCGGACAGCACGAACGAGTACCCCTCGCCCTGCAGGGCCTCCCCGATCTCCTCGGACCCGCCGACAAGTTCACGCACGGGGTTGCTACGCACGAGGTCCACTAGCGCATCTGGGGAGCCCTCCCACACCTGACCGCTAGTCAGCCGCCATTCCGGTACGTCGAACGCTGCTTTCAACTCGCGCAGCAGTGCGTCAGTGCGGGCCGCGATCGATTCCGGCGACTCACCAGCAGCTACGCGGATCGCGCGGACATTCGCGCGCTGATTGCCCCACACCGGGGCTGTGACGGCGGTACTCATCGTCTCTGAATCCTATGGTGCTTTCGGGGTGTAGAACACGTCGACGTCGTAGATCTGGCGGTCCTGGAACAGTTGCCGAAGTGCAGCCGCCCCGTAGGGGTCCGACACGTGCCATTCCAGCACGGCATCTGGAGGGATCGCCTCGAGCTGCCGTTGGACCTGGGCGAGTGCTTTCTCCGCTCGCCCTTCCCAGTAGGAGTTGTCCGGCGCGAACGCCAAGCCCCGGAACCCGTCCTTGGCTTCGAGGAACACCTCCTGGGGGCCGCGGTAGTCGTGTCCGTCGAAATCGACTTTCGCACCCGTTTCAGGGTTGATCTGACTCCACTCGGGCATCGCGCCCTCGGGTGTGCGCTCGACACCTCCGATCTGGCCCTGGTAGGGCAGCCAGTCCTTGTCAACGTTGTGCTGGATATGCGTCCAGCCCGACTGCCCCTCGGCCTTGTTGTAGGTGATGTCGGGCGTCTGCGGCGGCCACATGCCGGGGTGGTGGGAGTCGGCGGAAGGGTAGTGCAACCCTTGGCCCGGGTCGAAAGTGTCGGGCGCTGGTGGCCGGTGGGTCGGCACCTGGTCGGGGACGTGGTGTGCCGGGGTATCGGGCGCCGGCGCAGAGTGTTCCACTGGCGCGTCGGCGGAAGGCGTGTGGTGCCCGGCCGGCGGGTCTGCCGTGTGCGGGACGGGTGGCGGCTCCGCAGTGTGGGGAGCGACCGGCTCGGCGCTGTGCGGGATCGGAGGCGCTTCTGCGGTGCGGGGCGCCACGGGCGGCTCAGCTGTGTGCGGAACCACCGGCGGTTCGGCCGTGTGCGGGACGACCGGCACCACGCCACGTTCCAGCGCACCTACCTCGGGCAGCACGCCACGTTCCAGCGCACCCAGCTCGGGGAGCATCGACTTGCCCAGCAACCCCTCCGCGCCCAGCGGCGCCGTGGCGGCCATGGCGGTGGCGTCGAACAACACGTCGCCGGCGTGCTTGCCCGGGTTCTCGATCATCTCCGGTATGTCGTCCACGACCCCGTTGACGGCGCCCCACGGTCCCAGAGGCCCCATCGGGTCACGCAGATGCAGCGGATCCTTCATATGGTTCTCGACGGCCGCTTCCCCCAGCTGTTGCCATGACTCGAGGACGCCGGGGCGGCCCTCACCACCCGTGCCGGTGAGGTTCTGCAGCGTCTCCACCGTGGAGTCGAGGCGGTTATAGAACTGGTCGTGGGCTTCCTTGACGAAGTTGTTGAACCCATCTCCCAGCTTCTCGCCGAAGCTGCGAGTGTCGACGGGGGCGGGACCCGGCGTGGTGTCCGGCTTGGCCGGGGTGTGAGCAGCTGAGTCCGCGAGCGCGGCGTTCATCCGCTGCGCGTCGGCCACCATGGCGTTGACCTGCGACTCGATCTGGTCCGGTGGTACGCCCTGCTGCCGTAATAGGTTCCGAGCCTGGGACTTGAACTGTTCGACTGCCTGCGGGCTTATCGGCGGCGCCGAGGGCTTCGGTTCTGCTCCGGCGGCCGGAGGGTCGTTGACACCCAGCAGGTCTCCGAGATCACCGCCGACGTCACTCGCGGCGGGCTTCTCCTCGGGTTTCAGCCCATCCTTCTTCGCCGCGTCCTCTACGGACTTGGGTACCGCGAAGGGGCCGATCTGCCCGGGTGCCGCACCGGGCTTCTCGCCCTTGCCATCGTCGCTCGGCTTGTCCTGAACCTTGTTGTCGACGAGCTGCACCGTGGGCTCGCCGTCGCGTCCCTCGCCCTCGCCGTCGCGTCCCTCACCCTCGCCTTCGAACCGGATCCCTTCCAGCTCACCGGCCTTCGCCTGCAGCCGCCCCTCCGCGAAGGCCACGGTCTGGCCCAGCCGTTCGGCGTACCACCTGATGTCCTCCGCATGCTCGGCAGCGGCCTTGTTCCGCTCGGCGATCGTGTTGATGTCGTACTTGCGTGCGTCGGTCACCTTGAGGTCTTCGCTCACCGTGAACCCGTCGTTCTCCGCGGTGGTGATCGCGGCCACCACCTCGCGCTGGGCGGCGCTGATGTCGGTGACGGCGTCCTCGGCGATGCCGGCGGCTTCGCGCACGACTCCGTTCTGGTCACCGGCCACCACACCGTCAGCGATCGCACGATCCAACGCCGCGTCCTTGGCGTCACCCTCCCAGGTGGTTCCGCCCGGGGAGGCGATGTTCTGGCGGTGCCGGTCGAACACTTCGTCGGACTGGTCGGCGGCGGTGCGCCACCGTGCTGCGGCGTCGGCGAAGTCGGACGTGGTGAGGTCCTCGATCTCCGAACGCGTGGTGAATCGGCCGGAGGGAGCAGCGCTCACACGCTCACCGTGGTGATGGCATCGCCGCCGTCTCCGTCGGTGGTGTCGTAGCGGGCACCACCGGTGGACAGGTCGCCGGCCTGGCCGCTGATCCGGTCGGCCTGGCGACGGCGAAGCGAGGACAGCGCCGCGTCCATCGCGGCGATGCCGACGTTCGAGGACACCTCGCCTTCGCCGGCCAGTGCAGCGGTAGCGACATCGCTGTCGGCGGCTGCGATGCGCAGGCCGTCAGAGTTCACATTCAGTTTGTTTGCCATGCCAATCCCCCAACCGGCGAACACCTGGTCGTGAGGCTACCTCACGATTGCTGGGGGACGTGACAATGTTCGGCAACTACGATTTGCGCAGCTTGAGTGGCTGAAACGCCCAGTCTGTCGAGGCTCACCAGGAGCGCGCCAACGGACACAGCGAACCCGGCGACGAGCTTCCAGGGTTCGTGTCCCGGATCCCGGAGAGCATCGGCACCACCCGGCCCGTACCGGGGTACGGGTTTTGGCCGTTGGTCCGGATGAACTTCTGGCGTCGGCGTCGGTGCGGTTGATCCGTCGATGGAACGTGACTGCAGCTATTGGGGGTCGGGCGACCCGGAGCAATCCGCTCGCGGTGACAGCCGCGCCGCGCGGGAGTACAGGCGAAACAGACAACGGCGCAGGTCATCCGCATGCCGCGTCCACCGACGCGGGGAGGACGAGAGTCCAGAGCGTGTCAGTCGCGCGTGCCGGCCGGATCAATCGCCGAATCGCGGCAGCGGCCCTGCGCCGCCCGGGTCCCACATCGAAGGTGAGCACGTCAGGCAGGGCTCGCGCCCCGTGCGGTGAATCAGCGCACGGGGCGCGATGGTGGGCCCGCAGTGACAGAACAAGGCGCCTTCGGACGATAGAAAGACGACACGATGCCCAATTACACCCGTGACGGCAACTACGACATCAACCTGATCAGCTCCGGCTCCGGCTGGCTGGGCACCTTCGCCGCCACAGTGTCCTCCACAGCCGCCGACATCCTCACCGACGGCGAACCTTACGGGCCCGTCACCATCACCACTGGACCGGACTCCCCGGCACCTGACATGACCATCACCGGCACCCTCACCGAGGCCGACGCGCAGGCCCTGACGGTGATCGCCGACGACGACGCCCGCACAGTGCACCGCATTCCCGTCAACACCGTCGTGCGGTTCAGCGCCTAACCACCGCAAGGGGCCTCATGAGTCACCTTGACCCCGGAAACCGCTGAAGGGAACAGCACGTGCCCATCGACATCCAACCCGAGCAGGCAACCGTCCGGACGCAGCCGACGTCGGACTCGAAGATCAGATCCTGGACCCGCTCGCTGCGGACCTCATTGCCGCCGTCCTGAACAACCAAGACCGTACCGTCGCCGCGGAGCGCACGCGGCGTGCTGTCCAACAGGCACGAGGTGAGCGCTGAAGCCCGAGGCGAAGCGGGGTGCCGGCGGTCGAACTCCGTGCACTGGTGCGAAGAAAGGGAACTGACATGGACGTGACCGTCAACAGCATGGTCGACCGAGCGGTTTCAGATGGAATGAACCCCACGGCTGCGCGAACTGTCCTGACCGATGTGCTCGCCAACTACACAGGCGACGATCTCGAGTACCAGCTCGTAAGTCTCGGCTACGCCAGCGAGGCGGAGGCGTACCACTACGCGCATCAGGATCCGGGTATGCCCGAGGTGGTCGAGTGGATCAAGGGGAAGTACGGTCCGGTCGGTCTCGTACGGCTCACCTATGACGACTGGAATCAGCACTGCTACAAGTGCTGCGCAGGGCTCGCTGAAGGTGATCTGGCGCAGGACTGCGGCGATCACTGGCTGTGCCGGAACTGCGCTCGCTGACCGGCACAAATCTCGAACCATCACCGATCACGAAGGAATCCACTCCATGCGTAAGAAGACCGTGTTCGACCTGTGCGAGAGCCACGCCAGCCTAGGCGGTGGCCGTCGCACCGCAGAGATTGTCTGCGAAGGCGGGCCCGCCTACGGATCGCCGTGCACGCCGCGGCCGTGCCGGATCCTGCCCGGCTCGGACTATTTCGCGGAGTCGGCGACCGATGAGGTGGCTGCCGAGTGGGTCCGCGACTGGGCCATCAACCGGTAGACCAGGAGCAATCGATGCACGCCACCGTCACCGTCGTCTCGGACACCGAGCACGATCCGTACACCTGCTTCTGGGCCGAACTCCGCGACGTTCCCGCCGTGGACGCGGCGAACTACTTCATCGGCTCCGACAACTGGACGCAGGTCGAAGAAGAGCCGGAACCTGAGGCGCACCCGCACTCCGCGTCGGTCGAGCGCGACGGGCACCCTCCGCTGCACTTCATCGCATCGGAGCCCGCAGTCGCGGACGCGGCCTCCGATGCGCTCGTGAAGATCCTCGGGCGCGGCCCCGACAGCGTCCACTGAACTTCCCCCAACCCACGGAGACCACCGTGCCCGTCAACACCCAGACCTTGATCGACTGTCGCGTCGTCGGCGCGTCGGGGAACTGCGTTGCGCATATACGCCCGTCTCGCACCGCGTCCGCCAATTGAGTCGGTGTGACTTGGCGGCCCGGGGTGGTGCCAACTTCGCCGGGGATGGCTCCGACGCTGATTTCGCGTGGGCGGGTCCAAAACTCGGTGGAACCGATCGCGGCCGGGGTGCGTCCAACTGGTTGTGGACGAATACGCGGAGGATCTGACTGGGCCTCAGTTGCCGTCCGAGGTGGAGGAGTACCTGGCTGGAGAACGCGAATGGCACAGGCTGCTGCGCGGGACCGGGGCTGTGTCGGCGGAGGAGGCCGCCGAGGCGCTGATGCCGTGGGCGGGGCAGTGACCCGTTACCGGTACGCCGGCCGGCTACGGATCTGGGTGTTCTCTGGCAACCCGACGCCCTTCTGCGCCAAGGCCCGTAGCACCGACTGCCCGACGCCCAGCGGTAGTGCCGCCGAGCTATGTGCCAGCGCAACCGGGATGACAGCGTTCGGATACAGCCGTGTCCGAACACCGTCGAGCACCTCGCAGATTCTGCCGCTGTCGTTGCCGTACATGGCCATGACGCCACGCGGGCCGACAATCACGCCGGGAATCTCGCCGCTCACTTCGCACCGCGCCCCACAACCGATGCCGGACGCATCTCTACGACGATGCCGCCCATGGCCGATATCACCGCGCGCTCGATGGAACTGTTTCTCGATTACGCCCGCGACGCCGACAACTGGGGCGGGACCCCGCTCGTAGGCGGCAATGTCGGCGGCTCACGGGAGGACAACGGCAACCTCACGCAACTCAAGCAGGCCGGGCTGATCACCACGTTCAACCATGATCCGGGCGACACGTGGATCAGGTTCACCGAGGCTGGCAGAGCGTTGGCCGCAGAACACGGCGTCGAGATGGTCTGAGACCGGTTTCCCGCAACGTATTCGCCCCCGTTCCCCAGCCCTCGCCATGCGACACCAGGAGAACCGGTCACGTGGGCCCCACTCGCACACCTGCGAGGACACACAGGTCGATCGCGTCGCAGCGCAAGATCGCGCCCCGGACTGTGACGGTCCTCATCGGCGGGAAACATCCCGGCCGTGAAGTGGATTGAAGCGACCCAAACCGTCGAATTGACGCAGCGCAACGTGACTGCCCTCGCCGACAAACTCGACGACCGGCTCTCCTGCCGGACCCTGGTCACGGACTGTCGCCGGATCGCCGTCTGCTCCATCGAGGACTCCGACTGCACCGTCAGGGACAAGGCAGCTGCGGCTTCCACCGGCATCGTGCGACTGACCAGGTCCGATCTGGCGGCGCTGGCTTCCCCGGGCGCAGCAGTGGCCGCGGCGGGTGTGACCGTGGTCGCCGTCCAGGACAAGGATCACTACGGCGACCGCGCTCCCGGGACTGTCTACATGCCGAGCACTGAGGAGTACCGATGAGCCGGACGTACGACCGCAGCGAGGTTCCCGATCTGTCCGAAATCGGTGGGCACTGGGACCCGCGTCAACCCCAGTACCACCAGACCCCGGGAGGTTTCGTCTCCCCCGGCCGACTTGTGGCTCGGATTCCGGGTCGAGATTGGCCCAGTTCCCCCGAAGAGTGCACGGCGGGGCTCCGCGATGCGGAGTGGATCCTGGGCGGTCGGGTCCTGATCTGCACCGGCTGTGGACTCGATGGCACATGATCGCGTCTTTTGTCCGCCACGCTCTCAGCCGGTCGCGAAGGGCAACACGGGGCGTATTTCCTCCGGACTGATACGCCTACCATGGCGTGCTCATTGGAACTCGCACAGATGGGTGAGCTTGATCTGATCGGTGCGCCAAACGATCATCTCGTTGTTGAGCACACCGCAGTGGCCGCCGCGGATGTAGAGCGAGTCGAACTTGCGGCCTTTATCGTCGGTGCCGGTGCGGGATCTGCGTACCAAATCAGACCCGTATGAGCCCGCAGTGGAGCGGCATTCCCGGCCCATCACCACGTCGGCGAGGAACATCAGAGGATTGCCCTGCCCACCACGACCCCGCTGCCCAGGGGCACTGCCGATCGCGTAGTTGAGGCTTTTCGTTGACTGGTCGGAGAAGTAGACACCATCGCCAAACATGCGGCCGGTCGTGTTGTAGGCACCTGCCGTCGACGGTGGGCAGATCAAGCCGGTACGCAAGATCGAGAGCACATTCCCCGTGGTGGTGCCGTGCCACAACTCACGCGTGTGTTTGAGGGAGTCCTTACGGGCGTCCCAGGCTGCGCCGTCTCCGTCGACGAGAGCCCACACACGGCGCAGTTTGAGCCGATTCGCGGCGTGCATGGAGTTGCGAGAATGATCGAACTTCGCTGCAATGCGTGCGAAATCCTCATCCCCCGTACCCAGTTCGGTCATCGTGTGACGGAACGGGATTGCCACATTCTCAGCCTCGTCGTCGGCAGCCGCGGTTGACATGACGACCGCCGATTCCAACGCGTCAAGTAGGTCGTCCTGCTGTCGGCACCATGTGGACGTCACCCAGTCCGTCTCGCGAACGTTGGCGATTCTCTGCGGGATCAACGTCAGGTACCTCTCCACTGCCCAGCGGTCGTATCCGGAGCGCAGCTGGGCGAGTGCTGACCGCGCCGCGGTGACTTGGTCAAGCGACACGGGTCCCAGTGCGGTAGTCACCGATCCGCTGTCGCTGACCGTGATTCGGCCACCGGTGGCGCTGTCGATAGCGTGCCTGTTGTAGCGGACCAGCTGGTCCAGCAGCTCGGCTGACGTCGATGGCACGGCACCGGGGAACAGACCGGCAGCGACGTGGCGGCGCAACGCGCCGTTTGCTGAGTGAGGTTTGCACGCCCGGGTGGAGGCTCCGTCGAACACGGTGTAGCCCTTGCGCAGCTTCTCATCGAGCTTGGCCCGGAAACTGCCGTGTCCGGGGTAGGTGCGGGCCTGGGCATTGCCAGCGCCGATGCGGCCCCACCGTGCCAGTGTCGATCCGTCAGGCATCCTCGACAGCTCGTAGAACTTGTTGTTGTTGCCGGCCGCGTTGACCTGGATCAAGGTCACGGTCTCGACTGCATTGGTGGGCGTCGTGGCGGTGGTCATGTTCTTCTCCCCGTCTGGCTATCTCTAAAATAGAGATTAGAGGACAGGTGTGACAAGTAGTCGCACACGACCGCCAACGCGGCTTGGTCGTGGCGTTGGCAATCTGATGCGTCGGCGAGTGAAGCGTCCGATTAACGGCACTCGTGACGCGCAGCTGCGTCACGAGTGCTGCACCGATACGACCGGCCGCCGCGTCACCTGACGCAGTGACTTGACGCGGCTGAGCGCATTGCAGACGGACTCGTGACGCAGTGCTGCATCACGCGCACACGGAAAACGTTCCGCGCAGCTGTACCGCGTCATACGGTTCATGACGCACCGCTTCTGCATTGGTGACGCAATCACCGCGGGCACCGATGCGTCAGCGTGACGCAAAGCAGTTCTTCTGGCGCCCCGGAGTTTCGTGGCTACCAAACAGCTGCGGAGAAAGGCGCCAGCGCCCAGCTGCGCCACCGATCGATGGATGTGGAAACCGGCCGGGGTGTCGCATGCTGTCGCGAAAACCGGCATGTCGGATGTGCGGATACTCCCCCGCCGGCCACCCAGGGCGCGACGGCAGCTGGCGACTTCAACGGAGACTGCGAGCATTTAGCAACGTGATCATTGAGGGACGTGACAGCTCGCCATCGGTCCGCGCTAACCGCTGCCACAGGTGCAGATACAACCCCGGCTAGTCAAGGACGTCCCGCGAGCCGGCGACCTGCATGCGCCCATCAGTCGGCGCGGAATTCGAGCCGCAACGGGTACGCCTCAGCTCCGCTGATCCCGCCGTGCACGAGCACGTCGGCGGGTGGTTCACAGCGGAGGGTTCGGGGGCAGTTATCCATCGCCAAAGACTTTGAGGGAAGCTGTATCTGGCGTTGTATCGGTACATGTATCTATCTGTGTAGCTATCGCTGTATCGATCGCTGTAGCGAAGTCCGTAGCGTGCGCTGTAGCGCGGCCTGTAGCGCGGACCCGTCATCGAACAAATACTCCTCACGCATGCGCGTTACGACATCGTGCGGCCTATAGGAGGCTCGCATCAGCCGGCCGACGATGCGAGAGGCCTGTAGCAATGTCGACTATGGGTGCCACAGCTCGCAGTGCCCCCAAAAGCGCCGCCTCGTCCGATGCGCGTCCTGCACCCGAATCGTGTTGCAACTTCTGGTTTCCTGTTCGCGGCCGCCGCACCCAGCGCACGGGCCAGAAAGGGAATGCGGTGACCCCCTACGAAATACACACACGCGTACGTCGCCTGTTGTGGGCGCTGCTGGCATTCGCCACCACCGCTAGCCTGTCTGGAAACGTTGCTCGGACTGTGATCACGCACTCCGGTGCTGCCGCTGTCGGACCGATTGTCGCAGCCGCGCTGGCACCGTTCGCACTGTTGAGTCTCACTCACCTGCTTGGCTTGTGGTCACATATCGCCGCACGTGGTCCGACCTACTGGTGCTTCCTTGTCGCGATCGTCGCCCTGTCCGTAACGGCATTCAGGCTCTCTTTCGACGCACTGCGGTCGCTAGCCATCGAGTACGGATACACCCCGAACGAGGCGGCGCTCTTCCCCGTGATGATCGATGGAATCATCGCGGTCTGCACTCTCGGACTAGTCGTGCTGACGCGTATCGAGATCGCCGCGCTGGCACACCAAAGCGCCGCTGCTGACGCACACACTGACGCAACCAATGACGCACCTGACGCAGCACGTCACCTCACCTCTCGCCTGCGCGGCTGCATCACCACCGCGGTGCATCGCTTCAACCGGAGCGGGCCGGTGACGCAAGCCCGGCCCGCGGTGATGCAGCAAAACGACACTCGTGAAGCACCTGTTGACGCGACGCATCGCGACGCAACTCCCGCCACCACACGTGATGGGGTGCATCAGAACCAGACACCCGCAACGCTGCCACCACCTGGTCTTGAAGCACCCACATCCGCTTCGTCACTGTCCACGTCTGAACCGGCCACCGCTTCCGGCAGCGACCAAACGAACCGCCCACAGCCAGGAAGCTCGACGTACCCCGCGCCCCGACGGTCGCAGCTGTCGCGGTCCAAACACGCCGCTTTGGCTCACCAGCTCTTCGACTCGAAGCGTGTCGCCGCTGCCCCCGACATGATCTGCGCCGTCCTGGATCACAACGCGGAAAAGAAGCCGAGTCGGGAGATTGCAGCTGAACTCGGTACGTCACCGAGCAAGGTTCAGAGGATCCTGCGCGCAGCACGAGAAGTACAACAATCGGGCTTGGATTGAACTTTGCTCGCCGCTTCCTGACCCGCGTTGGAATTGATGACAGCGAGCGATTCTGCGGCGCGGTCCGGCCGTTCTCGCTCCCCCGGCGTGTCGTGCTCGCTCCCTGGGCCAACGCACCGCGCGCAGGCAAGGTGTCCCTGAAACGCATCAGGTCCGACCGATCCGCGACTGCAATCCCAGATGCGCCTCCCCGGACCAAGAAGGTGCGCGGCACCAGCCCCCGCCACCGACGGAAGGATCTAGTCAGTGAGCTACACCGCCGCGGATGTCATCGAGCTAGACGACATCCAGCACACCCGGATGCGGCCACAGGTCAACCTCGGTGCGAGGGTCTACCAGACCGCCGCTCGCGAGATCGTCGACAACGCCGTGGAAGAGGCAGGTGCTCACGGGTCCACGGTGTCGATCATCTTGAGATCCGACGGATCGTTCACCGTCACTGATGACGGTCGGGGCTTACCTGTTGACTCCGACCCGGCCGGAAAGAACGGCGTCGTCAAAACACTGGGCACGGCGCGGTCAGGTGGGAAGTTCACCGCGCATGCCGACGCCGAGTCCACCGGTGCCGGCCTCAACGGGATCGGTGCTGCAGCTGCGGTATTCATCTCCCGACGCACTGACGTCACCGTGTACCGCGCCGGGAAAACGTACAAGCAGAGCTTTGGTGGTGGGTATCCTGGCCGCTTCGCGGGTGACGGCTTCAATCCCGACGCCGACTTCACCCGCGATGACACTCAGAAGCTGCGTGGAGTGTCCAACGGCGAGCCCGCCGTGCACGGCACCTCTGTACGCATGCTGCTCGACCCGTCGGTGGCCCCCGACACCGCACTCGACATCACCGAGGTTCTGCTGCGTGCCCACGCGGCGGTGCGCATGACCCAAAACGTGCACCTGACCGTGATCGACGAAGGCTGGCCAAGCGGTCCCCTACCCGCAGCTTTGTTGGGGTCATTCTCCGGGCCTTGGGGTACGAGCGCAGTGCTGGACTTCATGTGTGCCTGCGCGCAGACCCCCATACCCGCGCTTCGGGCCTCCGTCGAGGGCCGCGGCGAGTACGTGACTGGTCGTGGACCTACGCCGTTTCGCTGGTCGCTGACGGCCGGACCGGCCGAGCCCGCAACGGTGTCCTCTTTCTGCAACACCGTCTACACCGCTGATGGCGGATCACATCTGAACGCGGCTGTAAAAGGACTGACCGAGGCCCTGGCGTCCCGCGCCGCGCGGCTGCGCGACCTCGGCCTGGCCAAAGGAGAGGATGGCCCCGAGCCGCAGGACTTCGCCGCGGTCACCGCGCTGGCCGTCGATACCCGTGCGCCTGATGTCTCCTGGAACGGCCAAGACAAGACCGGAGTGTCGTCACGGTCTCTGAACACGGCAATGTCGACCGACGTGGCACGCAGCACCGCGGTGTGGTCGGCCAACCCGGCGAACACCGACACCGTGACCATGTGGACGAAACTCGCTCTCGAAGCCGCACGAGCTCGCCGCAGCGCTGAGGGGGCCAAATCCCGGTCCCGTGCGGCATCTAAAGCCAAGGGGCTGGGGACGAATCTGTCACTGCCGCCAAAGCTGCTGCCCTGCCGTGAAACTGGCCGCGGTTCTGGAGCAGAACTGTTCATAGCAGAGGGTGACTCGGCTCTTGGCACCATCAAGGCCGCGCGGGACGCAACGTTCCAGGCAGCGTTCCCGCTCAAAGGCAAACCACCGAACGTCTACGGGTGGACGGTCGCAAAAGCTCGCGGTAAGGAGGAATTTCAGGCTATCGAGCGGATTCTCGACTGCGGGGTACGTGGCCATTGCGACCCGGAGAAGTGCCGGTACGACAAGATTCTTTTCGCCTCCGACGCCGATCCCGATGGGGGCAACATCAACTCGTCGCTGATCTCGATGTTCCTCGACTTCTACCGGCCTCTAGTCGAAGCCGGCATGGTCTACGTCACCCTTCCGCCGCTGTTCGTGGTCTCCGACGGCTCGCAGCGCATCTACTGCCAGGACGACGCCGAACGTGACGTCGCCGTAGCTCGATTGAGGTCAGGAGGCCGGTCGAGGGTCGAGGTGCAACGCAACAAAGGCCTCGGCGAGATGAACGCCGACGACTTCTGGAACACCGTGCTGGACCCAGGTCAGCGGACCGTTATTCAGGTACGCCCCGACGACCTCGGCGGCGCACTGCACCACACCTTGTTCGGCGGGACTCCTGAAGGCCGGCGCACGTGGATGGCCGACGCCGCTTCGCGCATTGATACCTCGTCCTTGGACCTGGATTAGGAGCTCCACACCGTGACTGCCACAGAACAGAACCGCGACCTTGTGCTCGAGCAGAGCGCCGAGGACTACTGGAACCGATACCAACTCACCTTCGCGCTCTACAGCGTCAGCGATCGTGCGATACCGTCAGCATTCGACGGTCTCAAACCGGGACAGCGCCGTCTGCTGTACCAGATGCACGCCTCCAAGCTGCTGCCGGGCAACAAGCCGCAGAAGTCGTCGAAGGTCTGCTCGGCGGTTACCGGCAACCTGCACCCGCACGGAGGTGCAGCGATGTATGGCGCGGCGGCGCTTCTGGCCGCTGACTTCCAGCGCGTCAAAATCATTGACGGACAGGGAGCTTTCCCGCGCATTCAAGGTGACATACCGGCCGCCGACCGATACACAGAAATGCGCCTGTCCCCAACGGGTGCCGCGCTGACCTCTGAACTCGCAGACCACGCGGTACCGATGACCGACACGTTCGACGGGGAATGGATTGAGCCGGCCGTGCTGCCGGCGCAATTCCCGTTCCTGCTCTGCAACGGTGCCGTCGGCATCGCCGAAGGTTGGGCCACCAAGGTTCCCGCACACAATCCTCGCGAGGTAATGGCGGCGTGCCGGGCGCTGCTGGCTGATCCACAGCTATCCGATGACGCGCTTATGGAACTGCTGCCTGGTCCCGACTGGGGTTGCGGGGCATCCGTGGTCGGCTCCGACGGGCTGCGCGACTACATCACCACCGGAAAAGGTGCGTTCACCGTACGCGGCACGGCGGTGGTCGACGGTAAGACGATCACGATCACTGAGCTTCCGCCCGGTGTTGCCAGTTCCACTGTGCAGGAACGAATCCGTGCTCTAGTCGAGTCGGGGGAAGCTCCGGGCATAGCAGACATGTCCGACCTAACCGACCGCCGCAACGGACTACGCATTGCAGTCACAGTAAAGCGCGGGCACGATCCTGAGACGGTGCGTGACCAGCTGCTGGCCCAGACTCCGCTGGAGGGCACGTTCGCCGCCAGCGTGGTTGCGCTTGATGGCGACCGGGTTCCGCGCTGGTGGACTGTGCGCGAACTGATCTCGGCGTTTTTGTCCCTGCGTGATTCAGTGGTGTTGCGCCGCAGCGAGTACCGGCTGGAGAAGGTCGAGGCGCGGCGGCACCAGGTGGCCGGCCTGATGGCGGTGCACTTGGACATCGACGCCGCCGTGGCGATCATCCGCCGCTCCGATACCGTCGACGACGCACGAACTGGGCTGCAAGCGCGGTTCACGCTTGACGCAGAGCAGGCCGACTACGTACTGGCGATGCAGCTGCGCCGACTGACCCGGCTCGATGTGCTGGAACTGCAGGCTGAATCGAAGAAGCTGGATGCTGAACACGCCACGCTCACCCGACTGGTCTCGTCACCGACCGAGCGCCGCGCGGTGATCGACAAGGAGCTGGTGGAGACGACAAGATTGTTCAACGCGCCCGAGTTCGATCGCCGCACGCACCTGGACTTCGATGCTGTTCCGGTGTCCGGTGGGAGCTCCGACGACGGCCCCCGTGAGCGCACGATCAACAAGAACTGGCGACTCGATGATCGGGGCGTGTTCTCCGACAGTCACGGTGAGTTGCTCTCGAGTGGTCTCGGATGGGCGGTATGGACTGACGGCAGAGTGAAACTGACTGACGGCAAAGGCCTGCCGACCAAGACTCGCGACGTTCCAGTCGCCCCAGATATCACCGGGCTGCTGTGCTCCGGAGTGTTGGCCCCCGGTGCGCACCTCGGACTGATCACCCGACGCGGGAAGGTTTTGCGACTGGATCCCGCGACTGTTAATCCACAGGGCGCCGCCGGCAACGGGGTGGTCGGCGTCAAGCTGGCGGCCGATGGAGGTGACGCGGTGATTGCCGCGTTCCCGCTCACTGGAGCTGAGTCTGAGGCGATCTTGTCGATCTCAGAGAAGGGCTGGAAAGTCACTGCTGTCTGGGATATTCCGCCGAAAGGACGTGGCGGTAGCGGTGTCGGGTTCCATCCGTTCATCAGCGGTGAGAGCATGCTCGTTTCTACAGTCGCCTCCACCGCCGGCTTCGTGCGCGACGGAAAACCGGTACGCGCCGAGAAGCGAGCGAAGGCCTCGGTGAAGGGCGCAGCTGCCGGAGTGGATCCGGCGAGCTGATCGGGTACGCACTGCCCCTGTGGGTTGTCAGCACCAGGACTGCCGCGAGGAGCATCGTGATCGGCACCAAGGAGGCCGGACCGCGCATCAGTTCCAGATCTCGGCACTCCTCGCGCAGTCGAGCGCGTTCGTTAATCCTGCAGCTGGAGTCAATCAACGCTGCGCACGTTGTCGCGGCGGAATGCGAGCGCAGCCGAGGCCCCAGAAGCCGATCCTGCGGCGTTGACGCCACCGTTGAGGGCTCGGCCGGCCAGCAGCTCCGCGGCGTACCCGAGATCCGGGGAGGAGACAGGCTTTGACCAACTACGACCGGGCGAAGGCCGTGCGACGTAGCGCGGCGTTTTGAGGACGAAACGGACCAGGCTGACCGGCACCCGATCCACACCACGTAAATTCGTGTAACCCATCAGGGTGAGACATCACCCTGTGTTCGTGGGTGATTCGAACGGACGCAGGGGGCTGGATGCGGAAGGTGCCGACGAAGGCGATCGCTCTTCTTCTTGTGGTGCTGGTTGCGACATTCGTGGCCGGGTGCCAGGAATCGCCCCAGAAACCAACGTGCAGAGACGATAGTTCTTCCCTTCACGGAGCACTCAGGGATGCCACGAATGCCGCCTGCGAGGCGGAATATGCCTGGTACCAGGCTCAAGAGGATCGATCGCTGCCGAGAAAGCTGGCTGACGGAGACAAGGACTCCTGGTCGATAGTTGCTGGAGCCTTGCTTCTCGTTGCCGGTATCGCCGGAATCGCCATAGGCCGATCAAAAGGCAGCAATGCCCCATCGACAGAAGCGGAACAACCTCCCGGCCAGGAGTCGGCTTTCGTGACGCCGACTCCTGAGTCAGCGGCGGGTTCACTGATGGATTCCGACGGAGGCTGCACCCGTGCTCGATGGGCGACCGTCGGCGCGTGCGCCGCGGTCGGCATGCCGGACGCGCTGGTTCTCGTCAGAGTCGACCCGCGACCAGACGGGGACGCTGAAGTCATTCTCGAGCTTCGGGGAATCACTGAAGGAACGGCCATGTCCCTGGTCAAAAGCCACCTGCTTGCGGCGTGGGGCGTTCGGTCGGTGCGCGGCATCGGCCTGTCCCGAGACGGTCTGTTCCAAGTGACAGTCAGCAACGACTAACTATGTGCTGACATCCTGGGACTGGGTCTTCACCCAGATTTCCCGCTCGCCTTCAGCGTCGATGATCCCGACAAGTGCCGGGTACCCGGCTTCAAGCCGTTCGACGGCGGCACCCAACACGAAGGGCCCGGGAAGCAGTTCCGCGATCAGTTCGTCAACGGTCAGCGCTCGCCCATCAGTGGACCCGCCACGCACCTCGAACTGCTTCCCATCACCTGCCACGCGCAATCGCTGCATCAGATCGGTTTCCGTGGCGGTGATGGTGGTCATATTCCGAATGCCCTTCCTGCTGCGGTTATCTCATGCCACTGCGTACTTGGCGGTGGCGCCAAATGAGAGTCCGGTCGGCTGATCCGACGGACCCTCCTCTAGATGAGTTGAGCATACATAGACGTCTAGACAAGTTCTACACACAGCGGGGCCATCAAAAGGGTTTCCGAGGATTTAACGCGCCGAGAACTCGTATTCGAGCAGGTAGGAAGGTGCGACTTTCACGGTGTCGCAAACTTCGACCGCCACATCGTTCACGTCGTAGGCGGTACGCAGCACGGTCAAGACAGGCACGCCCAGACCGATGTTGAGCACACGGCGTTCGTCAGGAGTGGGCATCCGTGCTCCAACCTCCTCAGTGAACCGTGCTAGGACATGCCCGGATTCTTCGAGACGCGCATAGATACCGCCGGGACCCGTGTCGGTTTGTTCGATCGCGGTGCCGGCAGCAAAAGCCACCGGGATGTAGGAAACGGCGGTCTCGATTGGCTGCCCGTCCGCCAGGTAACGCCGCGACCGTACAACGACGTCATCACTGACGGGAACGCGAAGTCGCTCGGCAACGATGGAACCTGGCTTCTGTCGCCGAACAGTGATGCTGTCGACGCGGGGAGAATAACCGGACTTCTCAGCTTCGACACTGAACGCGGCTTTTCCCTCGTCACGATGCCTGCGCGCGAACCGATCAGAGGCCAGTCGCCGAATCGGCGGACGCGCCTGCACAAAAACACCACGACCGTGTTCGGAGACAACAAGCCCCTCGCCGCGCAGCTCCTGGACGGCCTGCCGGACGGTCATGCGTGCTACACCAAAATGCTCGATCAGGTCCGCTTCGGACGGAAGCCGCTCGCCGGCCGCAAACTGGCGCGACTCGATAGCTGCACGCAAAATCGCCGCGATCTGACGATACGGTGGACGGTCGTCCGTCTTGTCGATCCCGTCAAGTTGCAGCACGTGTCGGCCTTTCATGGCATATCTAGACGACTAGCCTAGAGGTATCGCTCACGCGTGTCACGAAGCAGCACCCGAGTCAATGGAGGTCGGACGGTGGCAGACACACCGAAACACTCGGTCAGTGTGGCAGGGATCGTCGTCGACAGCGACAATCGAGTTCTCGTCATTCGACGTGACGACAACGGCCGCTGGGAAGCTCCCGGTGGCGTTCTGGAGCTGGACGAATCGTTCGAGGACGGTGTACGGCGTGAGGTTCGCGAAGAGACCGGTTTGCAGGTCGAGGTCGAGCAGCTGACGGGCGTCTACAAGAATCTCAGCCGCGGCATTGTTGCGCTGGTTTTTCGGTGCCGCCCTGAGGCCGGCGAGGTTCACCCGACCGACGAGGCTCAAGACGTCCGCTGGATGACCAGGGACCAGGTCGAGGTCGCGATGACGCCCGCGTTCGCCATCCGGGTGCTCGATGCGTTCGACGGCACGGTCCACACACGAATTCACGACGGCACCAACCTGGTCACCGCCTGAACACGCGGCTGTCCAGTAGATTCTGAGTGTCGGTCTCGGTCCTGCCGCGCCGTGCGTCGATCAGCTGCCTCCCGAGGCGGATTCTCACGGTGCCCCCGACTTCACAAAGGATCACCGTGACCCGCACTCAGGACCAGCTGTTCGACACGTTCCTGGACGACGCCTGCGCCAACCTCACCAGCGCCGGCATCCTCGCGCCGCCGCACACCTGTGACAGTGTCGCCGAACCTGCATCGCTGGCTGGCGAGTTCCACCGGTTCATCTCCGGCATCGGCTCCCCTTTCAGCGACCGGGCAGAGGCCGCCGAAGTGGCACTGGATGCGGTGGCGTCGGTCATCGCCGGATTGCCGTGGCCGCAGTGGCTGCACGAGCCTGCAGACACAATCGGCAAGCAGGGTTACCGCGCCGAGGCCCTTCTCCTGATATGCGCACTCGCCGAGGATGCCGAACCCGTTCAGGTTCGCGACTGGTACAACTCCCGCAGCGGTTTGTGGGACGACCCGGGGTATGACCGCAGCAGTGACGCCGCCGCGGCACTTCGGCGCATCGGTGAACTCGCCGGCGAGGCGGCTGGTCGCGCTGACGGTTACTTGGCATGCATCACCGAGGCGTAGCAGGCCACCGGAGTCCGTGCCCGCAATATTCCAACTGCGCGCCCGATCCGTGGACGGGTCCGAAACCGTGGCACGCTGCCCTTCGATCAGCAACTCCGGGAAAGGCGGCAGCCCATGGCATTGTTCAACGTCTTATCGAGCGTCGTCGAACTGATCGAGGCCCCGACAGCTGAGGCGGCCATCGCAGATCTGAACACGCGCCTTCGGAAGGCCGGCTTCGAACTATACGATGGTCAACCGTCGAACGCTTTCGAGAGTGAGCCGCAGTGACACGGCGCTCAACTTGCCAATGCTGGATACCGCGGGGCCCTTCGTCAGGTTCCTCATCCCGGGAATCGTCGTTGGTCTACTGACGGACGGCCACACTGGGCCGGACCACCCCGACCACTCCGCCGACACGGCATCCGCGAGGATGCGGCCGGGTTGCCAGCGGTGATCGCCAACGTCGATGCAGTCCTGCCCTCCCCAATCACCGACCAAGTTCCACAGAGCACCGTGTCGGCGCTGCGATGGTGGTCCTTGGGTTCGGACTGCTGCCGGACGGATCGCTGCGTGATGGGCTGATCGATCGGCTGCGTCAGGGATGGGCGGTGGCGCAAGCGTATCCGGCGATGCGGGGTGCGGTTTCCGGTGTCGATTCACGTGGCGGACACACCGCAGCTGCGGCCACGCGCGATTGTCTGATCGGCGGAAGTATGCCGGCACAACGCATCCTTACCGAGCGCACGTTAATATCAGCCACATCCAATGCTGCAGCGCCGCTGCGCCGTTCGATGATCGTCTCGGGCACGGTGCTGATCACCTAACCGGACCATCTGCGCCGCGCGATCGCTGATTTCCTGGTGGGCGGCGCAGCACTGCAAGCGGTCTTGGCCAGACCCGGACTGGTTCCGGGCCCCGACCAGGTCGCGCCTGTCCACGCCGTTTCCTGGGCTGTCTTAGGTATCTGAGCTACGCGCCTGGCGGCCCGCTCTTCCGGCGCCCATGCCACGATCAGCGGGCGTATCACTCACCGCGGCAACGGAAGGGGGCCCACAACATGGACCAGGAGTTCGTCGCTGACGACGTTCACGTGTACGGATTCAGCGGTCCTGCTCAGGATCGAGTACTGATCGCCACGGCCGAGTCGCCAACCTGGGCGAAGACGATCGCCGAGCTTCTCACCCGCGACCCTGACGCTTATGTCGTCTGAGCCCACGGCACACCCATTCAGGGTCGGGGACCGCGTCACGCGTCGGGGCGGTTCCGGTGTCGAGGGCGAGGTGCTCGCCGACAGCGGATCCATGGGCGGACTGAACCCGGTCCCCGGCTGGGAACCGGGAACTCCACGTCCGCCGGCCGCCACCACCGGTCTCATCCCCGTGTTCTGGATGGACCGCGACCGCGGGGTTCACGAATGGTGGGAGGACCCTGCTGGGCTGGAAGTCGCGCCAGCCGACTAAGCCCCCAGCGCCGCACACCGCGACACCCCCTAGAAATCCAGTTCCGGTTTCCTCAGTTGACTGCCCATCCTTGGATGCACCCATCGGCAGCGCGGGCCGGCTGAACCTTGATGCGGTCACTCATTCGGATGCCTCCGGTGTCCAGGCGACGCGGCGTGGGAACGGCAACCGGGCTCAGTCATCCGCACCGCCTGGACAGCCCGGACGACGCGGCGCTGAATATCGGATCCCTCGCTGATGGCCCGGCCCACGTGGTTCATCACAAAGTACGACCCGTCCGGTCGGCGGCTTGCCGTGTACCACTTGCGGCCGTCGACGACTTCGTAGAGCTGATCTTCGATCAGCCGCGCCTTCACGGTGCACCGTCCCGCAGGATCTTGTCGGCTTCGGCGGGGTCTTCAGGTTCGAATCCGGTGCAATAGCAGACGCGTTCGCGACCGAACTCGACGACGAACGCAACGCACGACGCGGATGCACCGGTGTGCTCGTCATGTTCATGTGGACAATCGGCGCACGTGCCGGTGGTGACTGGCGCCGTCACAGCGATCCCCCGCCTGCGCCGCCGTCTGCCACGGTGCCAGCGAAAGCCGCTTGCGCGTCTGCGAAGATCGCGTCGATGCGATATTCGCGGGTTTCCAAGCTCGTCTTCAGTTCCAAGATGTCCGATGGGACCGACATACGCTTACCCTCCCCGAGGTCAGTATCTCTATTTTAGATACTACCACCAACACGGTGCAGATTTTGCGCCAGAAACCGGCTCGTACCAGCAGCTACTCGGTTGTCACGTCCTACAGCCGCTGCGGGAAGAAAGCGCTAAGGACACAGGACAGTAATGGCAAAAGACCGCAAGACCGCACCAGTCGACCCATCCGATTCGATTGCCGCAGCGCTGCCCCGCACGGTAAATGCATCGTTGCTGCGGCTCGCCACAGCGCCAGATCCGGCCACGTCGGAGGCATACCGCAACGTGAGACCGTCCACGGCGCCCAGGTCAACTTGCTCGACGATCGGCTCGTGTGCGTCGGTGACGATGGCGGTGATCTTGGATTCACCAGTGCCGATGACGATGCGCACTTTTCCGCCAACGGTGCTGCAGGCCACTGCGGATTCGATGTCGAGCGGCACCCCGCCGACCGAGACAGTGGCCGCACTGGGGCCTGGCGCGGCGGTGCGACTGGTCGTCGATGCAACGTCGCCGGCGACGGGCGCCGGTTCCGCGCCACACCCGGCGACCGCGAGCGAGATGACAGCAGCGGCAGTGATCAACGAACCGACCTTCTTGGTGCCGTAACGGCAGCTGCCAGGGGACGAATCGATCATCAGGTCCTCAATCTTGACGAGTCGGATCGTTGTTGGCGGACGTTAAACCGACCGATACCAGCACCAGACACTTGATGCGGCTCCTCAGTCGGCGATCAGACGGGTACTTGATCACGGCCTCGTCCTGGTCGACATCGACCACCGTTCCCGGGATTCCGCTCCAGACCTCACGCACGATGTCGCCTCGACCGATCTCAATGTGGTCGCGAATCTGGCATTCCGACATTCTGGTCAGTCTCCCGCCAGCTCGGGGAACAGACGAGCCGCCGCTTCGTCCGCGGCCAGTTGTGCGGTTTCGAGGCCGTCGTCGCCGTCCGAGCTCCCCTGTTCGATGACGCGCCCGCAGGATCCGTCCTCTACTGACCAGTTGTACGTGTAGGGCTGCGTGCGGCCGCCGTCAAGATCTGGGTCCGGCAGATCGAAAGCGACGTAGGCCATGATCCGATCGCCGCCGACTTCGCGTCGGTAGCAGGCCCGGCCGCCCCAGGTATCACCGCGAACCCAGCCGCTCATCGCCGTGCCGTCCACTGCAGCGGCGCGGTCGGGATGGCGATGCCGGTCGCGAGAACCGTGACGCCGCTTCGAATTTCCCACTCCCCGGCGCTACGCGACTGCACCAGCCGCGCGCCCTGCGCTGCGGGGTAATCGGCGAGTTCGGCGTTGACGCGCCGCACGTCGTCGTCGGTGAGCTCAGCTGTGCGGGTGATGGTGAACGTGACCTGACCTGCGCCGATCGGCTCATCGACGGTCAAGGCGACGTTTCCCCGATGGTAGGTGTTGATCACGGTCCCCCGTTTCCTTGTGGTCGCTGCGTGAGCTGTCTACCTCCGCTGACGCGTGGGCTGTGTTTGCGGCGCGATGATGTCAGTGCCGGCGGCACTTTGGTGACAGCCGGGTGGTGCGGGATCCCTCGTCGGTCGCATCGCACCACCCGGCTGGAGTCCGAGCAGGAGGTACCGGCTACTGAATCGCAGCGAGTCGATAGGGCGCTGAGCCGATGCTCGTCAGAAAGCGGCGTGCGGCAGCCCGCAACGCGGGACGTGCCGAACTCAGCCATCCCGCCCCCGAACTGCGTCGATAACTGTGCCGAAGATGCTTTTGGGAAACTCGCCGCCAGTGACCTGCCCTGGCCCATAGACACGAACACGGTTGTCCTCGGGCGCGTCGACATGCAGACTCCCCTCGTTGTCGATTGTCACCTTGGTGTGGCCGTCGGTGAGGACGTGAGCACTGGCGGCGGGGCGCACCTTGAGTGAGTTGCCCCAAGATGACCGGAATTCGATCGTGACGTGACCGGACTCGACGATGAGCCTCGGAATACCGCTCCACACCACGATCATTAGCTCGTTGCCGGGTGCGACGTTGATGGGATATTCCGGTGACACGTCTCGTGTCTTGATGTGGTTCCAGTCCACTCTGCGGCGGATACCGGTGACTCGTCGAAGGTTCAGCGCCGACACGCCTTCTCGGTGTGTGGCCGGCTTACGGCAATCGATCTCGGTCATGGTGCTTTCTCCTGGATTCGGAACTGCTTGAGCTCGGCGCGGAGCTGGTCAAGGCTGTCGAACGGAGCTCCGGTGTGTTCCGGGGAATGCGCCCACGGACGATCGCGGCAGTAGTCCATGACTGCGCCGATGTCCCAGTCACTTTTTGGCAGCACGTATTTCTGCATACCGTGCTCCAGCGAATGCTTGTGGAGCTTGATTTCCGGCTGGTCGTAGGTCGAGTGACGATAGGCCTTGATCGCGCCTTCGCGGGTCACCGAGGTCACGAGACCCACACTGATGGTGGTTCGGTCGTAGGACGGTTGACCGATCATGGCCACCCGCTCATTGCGCACGAACACGATTCCGTCACCGCGTTTGAAGCTCGTCATAGGGAGCACATCCGACTCTCATGCCGTCGCGGGATCTCGAACGCGAGGCCGGAAAACGCCTGCCCTACATGGTCTCCGTACATCAGAGTTCCCCAATCCAGTTGGGGCGATGCCACTGTGGGTGTTCGCTGGTGACGTCGCGAAGATTGACCGGCATGATGACACCGATGAAGGCGTCTCCGATCGTGACCAGGATGCTCTTCTGCGACTTGCCATGGACGCCGTCGCGCGTCACCAGGACCATCGGGGAGTCCTCGACGACGACCGCGAACTTGGCGATCTGCTTGGGGTTGAGGCCAGTCACCGCGCGCGGCACACCTTCGGTTGACTCGGGGAAGAGGGCTTGCCAACGCGGGAAATAGACGTCAGTGTCCTTGACGGTCAGCGTCTCCCCGGAACTGAACACGAACTCGGCATAGTTGCCGGCCGGATTCACCGATACAGTCCGCGTCCAGCGGTCACTTTTGAGCGTACGGCTCAGCCGTATCAGTTCTTTGGCGTCGTCGAGCGAAACATTGAGCCCGAACACCGGACCCGGCTGGTTGTCGAACTGCGATGGCGACGGGATGTCACATTCCCCGCTGATCTCAGTAATCCACTTCGCCTTCGAGACGCCCATGGCCTTCCCGTCGGTGGCCACCGAGAGCAGGTTTTCACCGAATGAGGTCAGATGGATCTGGTGGTAGCTCTTGGCCCATCCGGTGTATGCGAGCACTTTGTCGTGCTCGGCGAATGCCATCGCCTGCTTGATAATCCGGTACAAGTCGGCAGTGAACAGAACGTTGCTCATGCTCGTACCCCTTTTCAACAGTTGACATCACGGGTCGATGGCGTTGAGCTCCCGCCGTCAGCCCACTCTCTATTTTAGAGATTAGCACACCGCTGTCTATGCCGTGATCACCGGACGCACCTCATCCCCGCGCCGAGGGGCTGCGCGTGGACGGTGCCATGAACTACAACGGATTCCAGTCGTGGGCAGATCACATCGACGCCAGCAGCGCGCAACAAGCGTGCGAAAAAGCGGCTGGCTGGTGAGCGCGTGCGGGCGGGAGAAGTTGCACCACGTGAGGGGATCCCGCGTACAAAACGACCACTGCGAGGAACCACGGCGGGTCGCAGATGCCGCACCGAGGGACACGACAGCCGGCCGTCTGTTCGGCGCGTTCTACCAAAATCACTCATCGCCGCACCTTTTCCAACGTGGACACTAATTCAATTGGCAGTCCGCTTCTCTCAGCGGCATGCTTGACCGAATACCCTTGATCTACAAGTGATTTGGCCCAAGCCTCCGCATCGGGTGTCACCGACTTAGCGCGGTCAACTCGCTTGTTTCGCCGTGTGGGCGATTTCTTCGTTCCCGGCTTCTTCGCTGGTGGCAACGGGGGCGGGGTCAGGTCGCCGTCCAGCGACTCGAACCAGACATGGACGAGTTTGGCCTGGGCGATGGTTACGGGCTTGCCGCTGATCGGCGTGTTGGCCGTACTGCTGTAACCGAGCGCTGCGGTCAGCTGCTGGCGTGTCCAACCCGCCGCTGCGGCCTGGTTGAGCAGCATCCAGGTGGGCTCCGGGTCGTCGACCTGCGCGTTGTAGTCACGGATGCCTTGACGTCCCCGGGACCGCTGCACTGTCCGCACCGCGCGGACGTCGTCCGCGGTGAGGTCAAGCAGTATGCGCCGATGCAATTTGCTGCACCTGGGCTCCGCTGCTCGCCCAACGAGCAGCGACACTAGACCTCGCGAGACACATGCAGCCGCGGCGATCGCACCGATCGTGAATGTGGCATCAGATCGGTCCTTGCTTGCCTCCAGCGCAAGCAAGCCTTGGAGGTGTTCACGGACGTCCTGCGCGGACACCCAATCAGCGCGGTACGTCGCTCGCCGCTCCGATGCGACGCGTCGCATGTAACTGCGGTTCTCGGTGACGCAGACAACGCAGCGGCAACCCTGTTGAAATCCACGGGTGCTGTGGTCGGTGACGCCCGGCTTTGGACCGGTGATCATGTCGGTGCCGCCTTGCCCGGGTGAACCCCAGGTCCATCCAGTGAATCGTTCGATAGCGCCATCCTGCGGCCGTAAGTCTCCGCGCTTGCGCCGAGACCGGGTGGCCGCACACCATTGGTACAGCTCGAAACGCTTGCCTTCGACGTCCTCGACGGTCCCAATCGGCATCCGCGCCAGTGTGCCGTGCTTGGCGATGTACTGATGGCACGCCATTTCCGCTATCTGCCATCGCGTTTCCGATGGCTTCCACAGGAAGCGCCGTTCTCCTTTGCGGCCGGTCGGTGTCGATGCCAGTAGGACCGATTCCAGGATCGGTGGCAGTGTCCCGTAGATCTTGCGGCGCCGAACTGTTCCGAGCCAAGCGTCGAGGTCGATGTCATCCTCGATGTGCCCCGGTGGGACATCGGCGTGACCTTCCCACGCGGCGAAGGAGCGAAATGCCGCCACGCCGGCTTGATCGACCTCTGACAACGGATACCAGTCCCAGCCCGGCATCTGCCGGAGTGCCTCGGCGATCCCGCTGTCCAGCTCGTTGTCCCAGTATCTGCACAGCTGTGTTGCCACCCACAGCCGCAGTGGGCGGTTCAGTCCGTCGACGTATCCCGTGAAGATCGAATCGCCCGGTGCCGTGTCATCGAGGCTTCCCCGATCAGTGCAAACAGCGCGGAGACGGTCCAAGGTTCGCTCGTCGGAGGCCTCTTTCGCACCCCATCGCCAGCCGTTGACCGATTCAAGCCTCTTGCGACGGTCTTCGTCGAGCATCCCATCACGGAATAGAATGCGCTGCAGCGTGATCCACTGGCCCAACGCTGTGCATTGCGTGGTAATCCGCGCGGCTGACCCTAGCCGATCTGTCTCGTGGCATAGCTGCTGAAAGTTGCGCTCCCATACCGACGATGTGCGCTGCAGCAGCCGCGTGATTATCGTCCCGGGCTGGCTCCCGGTAACTTCCAACCAGTCCACAACATCGCGATCGATGTAGCCGTGGGTACCTGTGCGGCGTGCCCTGTCGATGTCGTGACCGATCCGCGAGTCATGGGCACGCAGCCCTTGCAGAACCCGCCACACGTGGGCGTAGGAGGACGTGGACAGCTGGTCCTGATCATCAGCGTCGGGGTCGAGAATCAGCGGAATGACGATGGTGCCGTGGGATTTTCCGGGATGCTTACGCAAGGCTCGACCAATGGCCTGGATGATTCCCACCTGGCTGGTGCGTGGATCGGCGAACACGACGGCGTCGACTGCCGGCACGTCGATGCCCTCACGCAGGCACTGCGACGAGGCAACCACGGTGATCCCATCCGTCCGTGTATCGGCGAGTCTGGCCAGGATCTTCACGCGCTCTGAGTCGTGCATTGAACCGTCAACGGCGAGCGCACGGATAGGTGCGCCGTCCACATCGATGAGTGCGCTGACACGTTCAGCGAATGCCCGTGCAGAATCGACTCGATTGTGAAAAGTCAGGATGCGCCGCACACCGTACCGGCGCACTACATCGAGCAGCGCGGCCAACGCAGCTCGCTCTCCGGTCGCTTCCCCTGCTGGTTCGGTTGTGGTGGTCACCAAGACGCGGTAGTCGGCCAACAATCCAGCGCTGACGGCTTCCCCAACATTCAGGGTGTATGCGATCTCCCCGAACAACGCAGTGTCATCCATGGATCTTGCGACCGCACTCGCTCCGGACAAATCGTCGATGGCCTCAGCGCCGCCACGGCTTTTCAGGACGATGGGCGTTGCCGTTGCGAATACTCGGCGCCGCGCCAGCACACTGCGCGGATCGAGCACCGGGAGAAATGCAGCGTTGGTGCGGCCGGCAAGGTGGTGAGCCTCGTCAGCGACCACCAGATCCAGGGGTCGTCCGCTGCGCGTCAAGCCGATCCCGTCAGCGACCACTTGCGAGGAATGGTAAGTGGACACCACGAGAGACATGGACGCACCGGATTTCTCAGCACGTTCAAGGAACCCGGCAACCACCTCAGCTCGGGTGGTCACGTTGCCGTCTTGGTCGTGTTGCCCTTCGAACGGGTCGATTCCGTCAACGCCGATTTCCGCGCGCCCGGCATCCGTTGTCGGATCTGAACATACGGCCAATACGCGCACGCCAGGTACGACGCGGCGCCACTCGGCGATGGTCTGTGCCACCAACGCAATGCTGGGCGTGAACACCGCGACTGTGCGGGCCCCGACTTCGAGCGCGTGCCACGGTCCGATGAGAGTCTTGCCGGTACCGCATGCCATCCGCAGCTGCGCTCGTTCCCCTGCGTCGGCTAGCTCGTCGAGCGCGGCACGCTGATGCGGACGCGGTTGCGGCACAGCATCACTGATCGGTGAATACCCCTGCAGTAGCGCAGTCATGCCGCCACCTGCTGCTCGCCCCGAAGTTTGGCCATCGCCCCTTCAATGAGCCCGCGGACCTTGACGACGGGGAGCCGATACTTGTCTGCGACTTCGGTCACCGACTGCGGCTCTCCCGTATCCAGCCCGAACACTTCGGAAATGACTCGCCGCTCGCGATAAGAGAGCCGCTCCATCAACTGCGAAAGCTGCTGGGCAGCACAGTCATGAGCATCATCCCGGTCGCCACAGTCTCGACCTGCCAGGAGGTCGAGCAGGCTGGAGGCGCCATCGCGACCTCCCTCGCTTAGCGGTGCGTCCAGAGAAACTGCGCGGGACATCATGGCGCGCATCTGAGCGATGCCCATTGGGCTGACACCCATCACGGCTGCGAGATCAGCATCGCTAGGCGTCCTACCCAGGTCAGTACCCAGCTGGGAGGTGACCATGAGCAGTTCCCTGCAACGCTCCTGGTCGCTGGAAGACAGCGCGGCGGGCGTTGCCTTGGCGATCGCTCGCTGTTGATGGAGACGCACCCAATGAAGCGCGTACGTGGAGAACTTGAATCCCTGTGTGTAGTCGAATTTTTGAACAGCCCGAATGACGCCGACCATCCCTTCGGCGGTGAGGTCTTCCACTGTCAGCAACGCACTGGCGCCCCTTACCGCCCGCTTACGCGCCCACCACGCGGAGAGCCGAACATTCGCGGTCACGAAATGCTCGAATGCTGCTCGACCGTCCGCAGCGACCAATCTCAACTGTGCCGGGGTGTACGGCGAGGCTCCCTTGGCGAGTAGGAACTGTGCGTACAAGCCGGCCTCTATCCGCTTGGCAAGCTCCACTTCTTGCTCCGCGGTCAACAACTCGGGCAGATCCTTGGGAAGATCCGTCTGCTTCACTAAATGCATGGCCGTGCTCACATCTCCCTGAGACGCGACACAATCGCGTGTGGGCCGTAAGTGACGTACCCCTCTCGGACTCCTCCAATGGAGGGATCCTCTACGCGGAGCCGAGCCCCATGCTCGAAGAAGTCTCCCGCCCGAAGCGGCTCAGCGTGGATCTCGGTAGTCCTCATAGCGACCACTGATCCGGCATGCACGGCGTCTCCCCCAGCGGCACAACGATCTCATCCTCGTCGCCACCCACGTACTCATCGCAGCGCTGATCGCCCTGTTGTTCATCACCTTCGTGGTATTCGTGATCACCATCGGGTTCGTCGTCCAACTCACCGAACGACACCACGACGCCGAACGTCGGACGTGGCTTATTCCTCTCTCGGCGGGCGTATTCGTCGGACGCCTCGAAATCAGGCACCGTACGGATATGCTCAATCACCGCGTCCGAGATCTGCTCACCGTCGTGACGAGCGGCGACCGTCAGGCGACACACCCGCATCTTCTGCGCGTTGTGATCGGCGGGCACCGACACCACATCGGCCGGGTCCACCAACACCACCAGCATCTGCTCGCTGAAATGGGACTGTAAATTTTCCGGTGTAACTCCTGAGTAAGAAGGAGACCACTGTGACCGATGTGATGAATGATGAGCAGCCCGTCGAGCTCGATGCGGTGCCGCTGGAGCCGGCGGCGTTGCGGGAGGCGACCAACGACGAGCTGGTGGCGCAGCTGGCCGCGCGGGCCCGCGCGGAGGGGTTGCAGCTGACCGGTGAGGGCGGGTTGCTCTCCCAGTTGACCAAAAGGGTGGTGGAGTCCGCGCTCGAAGGTGAGCTCGATGATCACCTGGGCTACGGCAAGCATGACGCCACCGGGCGTGACGGCGGCAATTCCCGCAACGGCCGTCGCGGCAAGACCGTGTTGACCGAAGCAGGACCCGTCGCGCTGGAGGTGCCTCGCGACCGGGATGGTTCCTTCGAGCCACAGCTGGTCAAGAAGCGTCAGCGGCGCCTGACCGGGCTCGATGATCTGGTGATCTCGTTGTCGGCCCGAGGATTAACCCACGGCGAGATCTGCGCGCACCTGGGCGAGGTGTACGGGGCGAGCGTGTCCAAGCAGACCATCTCGACGATCACCGACCGGGTGATCGAGGGCATGGCGGAATGGCAGTCCCGTCCCTTGGATGCCGTGTACCCGGTGATCTTCATTGACGCTGTGAACGTCAAGATTCGCGACGGCAACGTCGCGAACCGGCCGATCTACCTGGCGCTGGCGGTGACCGTGGAGGGCACCCGCGACATCCTGGGGTTGTGGGCTGGTGAGCACGGCGACGGGGAGGGGGCGAAGTTCTGGGCCCGGGTCTTGTCCGAGATCAAGAATAGGGGTACCCAGGACGTCTGCATGGTGGTCTGCGATGGACTCAAGGGCCTGCCCGCAGCGATCGAAACCGTGTGGCCGCAGGCGATCACCCAAACGTGCGTCGTGCATCTGCTGCGCAATAGCTTCAGCTACGCCTCCAAGCGGCACTGGCCGGCGATCGCCAAGGACCTCAAACCGATCTACACCGCGCCGAGTGAATCGGCCGCGTTGGAGGCGTTCGTGGCGTTCACCGACACTTGGGGTGATCGGTACCCGGCGATCACCAAGCTGTGGGATGGCGCGTGGGCCGAATTCGTGCCGTTCCTGCAGTTCGACAACAGTATTCGCAGCGTGGTCTGCACGACCAATGCCATTGAAAGCATAAATGCCCGGATCCGTAGAGCGGTCAACGCGCGGGGCCACTTTCCCACCGAGGCCGCCGCGCTGAAGTGCGTGTACCTGGCGGTCATGAGCCTCGACCCCACCGGACGTGGCCGCAAACGGTGGACCAACCGCTGGAAAGAAGCGTTGAATGCCTTCGACATCACCTTCGACGGACGCCTGTCCGCCGGACGAAAGTAGAACCACCACAACCAGTTACACCGTTAAGTTGACAGACCCGCTGAAATCGCTGGCATAGCTGTAGGTTCCGACATGCAGGCCCACCGAGCACGCCGAGTGCCTGTCTGGGTTGACCAGATCACGGTCCATCCACACCGTCGCACCGACCGGGTACGGAATGTTCCCGGTGATGGTCTCGCTGGTGCCGTCCTGGTGGACCACCGTCACCGCCTCACGACCGGCGTGCGCCGAGAAGCCATCGTTGCGTACCGACTTGTAGCCGACGATCAGCCCGTCGGTGGTCAGCACGAAGCCTCCGGCCTTGAGCCAGCCGAACAGCTGTGAGCGCGACGCGGCCGACGGGTTCCGCTCCAGACGGCGAAGGAACGCCCCCAGTGGTGCCATGTCGGCGGTCTCGCGGGCAAGCCGCAGCGCGGTAGACAGCACTGTCTCGGCCACCGGGTCACCGTGAGTGACCCGATAGGCGTCATCGGCGTCGTCGTCGTTGCCGTCCACTACCGACACCGCCTCGGCGACGGCTGCTTTCACGGTGACCCGAACCACCTCCACCAGGCTCTTGACAGTGGCGAAGTCCTGGCCGTGGTCATCAACGAGGTAGGTCCGCACGTTCTGGTAGGCGGGGTCGGCAGAGCCGACCATCACGGTGTCATCGCCTTCGGTGACGATGATGGAGTTGGCGTCGATGAATGCGCGCATGGTGTGTGTTTCCTTGTCTTTCGAAGCTCGATGGGAGATACCGGTCAGGCAGCGTTAGCGGAGGCGTTGTCGGCGGTGGGCAATCGCGGCGGGGTGTGCACGATGTAGTCCACAAACTGCCGGCGGTCGAATTCAGAGACGTTGCTGCGCATGTGGTCCAGCAGCGGGTACGCCTTGTTCAGTGCTGTAGTCATCTGCCGCACCTCGGCCAGGGCGCCGCTGCCGACCCCCAGGACAGCCGCACGGGCCATTACCGTGGCATGTTCAGCGGACAGCGCCCGGCGTGCAGTCTCGATCTCGGCAAGGCGCACCACCATCTCGCGCAGCGGGTGGCCCGGGGCGATCCGGGCCACCGCATCGGTGGCGAGCGCCAGGCGCATCTTGTCGCCGGTCCAGTAGGGCTGCGCATCCACCGCAGCAGCGATACGTTCGATGTCGGTCCAGCCGGCGGACTCGGTGTCGAACCGCGCCCGCGCCCACTGGTGATAGGGCTGCGCCTCGGGGACCGCAGCCAGCAGCGGACCCGGTTTGCGCCTTCCCAGGTAGACGGCCACTGCCACAATGGAATCCAGGCGTGAGTCGTGCCTGGGCAGGCAGTCGCCTTCGATGTACCAGACCGGCAGGCCGAGCGCGGCGATCTCCGCTCCGGTGAGGGTCTGCCGGGTCTGCGGCCCGCCATCCGTGGCGACCATGCGGGTCTCGTATCCGGACAGCCCGCTGCGCGGTGCCCGCTTGGTCGTCGTGGCCGCCAGCCACTCGGTGAAGCTGTACACGGTGACACCGGGGGTGTCGGCACTGATCGGCCAGACCTGTCCGGTAGCGGTGTCGCCTTCTCCCAGGATCGGCAGATCGATGCGGTCGGAGCCTTCGACGATTGGGACCACCCACCGAGCCTCAGCGTGCGTTTCAGCCATCAGCGTGGCGAAGCTTCGAAGGCCGCGTCGCGCGGGAACATCGGTAACCACCACAACGTCTTTGAGGACTCGCTCGGCCCCCAACGCGGTGAACACCACCTCGCCGGCCTCGGCGATCTTCCAGCGACGCCGGTTGGTGCGCCGCCCCTTGTCCGACCCCTGCCGCACCCCAGAACCCGCCGGCACGACGGCGTGAAACGGGACCGGCAGGAGATCGGCGCGGGCCACATCGCCCAGGATGCTGGCCCGCAGAGTCGCAGCGGCGTGCACGTCGGTCAGTGCCAGGGTCGCCACTTCTTGTTCAAGGTCTCCGTAGACCTGCGCGAACGTCTCGAGCGCGGCGTCCACGGCGCTCAGCGTGCGCTCGGTGGCGACCACTGATTCGCGACTGGGTGTGTGGTCGAACGAACCGATGGGCAGTTCGATCACAGCCGCCTGTAGCCGCGTGGCCCCAAGAACCTGGTCGACCACCTCTGGAACGGCGTCGAACAGTGTGCCGCCGGACAGCACCGCGACGGTGCGATCCCCCGCGCGCAGGCAGCCGACGGGTCCGATCCAGCGCAGCCCACCCGACAGGCTCGCCACCGGCTTACCGTCCACCAGGACGGTGCCTTCGGGGTGGGCCGAGGCGACCTCACGGATGACCGTGTTCCACTTGTCGATCTGGCCTGTGACTTCCACGGCGACGGTGATCGTGGTGCCGTTGGGCAGGTCACTGGGAGCATCAGCGAGTAGCACCTGATGGGTGAGATCACGAGCGGCGCGCACCAGTGTGCGGCGGCCGCCCTTGATGGTGTCCACCAGGAACGATTCGGCCACTGTGAGAGCCGATTTCGCGCCGACACCAAGACCGCCGATCTGGTCGTTGCTGTCGCGCTTGGTCGAAGCGGCGAACGCCAGGAACGTGGCTTCAACCTCGGCTGCGGACATACCTATACCGGCGTCGGTGACAATGAGGTTGGGTTCCAGTTCGGTTGGGCTGGTCACCTGCACCGGGGCGGTACTGCCCGCCACGCGAGTGGCGTCAACGGCGTTGGAGACGTACTCGCGCACCACCGCCAGGCGACGGTCGGCGTAGAGGTTGATGAGGATATCCATCATGCGTCGCGCCCCCTCGGGGTCCACGCGGCTGGCCATCGTCGGTGCCGAAGCGGTGACATCGCCAGTGGTGACCAGTGTCGAGGTGGGGGCGGGAAGACGCATTTCAAGCTCCTGAAGGGGTGTCGGCTGATCTCTATTTTAGAGATTACACACAGCCGCCGACAAGTTCGCGTTGTGCAATAAATGCGGTGTTAGTCAGCCACTAGTCAGTCAAGATTCCGTCCTCGACGAGCCACTGAACCAGGCGCGCTGCAACTGTGGGCGCGTGCGGCCACCCCAATGCGCGCAGATCGTCACTGGGACCGGGAATGCGACGTTCGATGGCCGGCTCCAGCACCTCGATGCACCACATGGCCGGATCGGCTCCCCACTGCGCGGGACCGAGACCACCCATGAGCGCGGCGGCGAACTGCCGTGCCACGCAGGCGCGGTCGGGCCAGCCGAGATCATCGGCGCTGCGGCCGGCCAGAAACAGCGCCGCTTCGGCTGCGACTCGCGATGCGCTCTCAGACATGGGTTCTCCTTGCGTTCCAGGCGGGACATCGTTGGCAGGAAACCATTTCCCGGCCGCTCGACCTAGCCACATGCACCGACACACCGGGGCGCAGCCTGCCGCCGGTCACGGGCTACGGCTCGGTCGCAGGAAGGACGTGACAGCTACCAGCCTGGGCTCGTCGCGCCGCGTGCCCCCGCCGATGGGGTCGCCTGACACTGTGGCGACGCACCTGGCCCCCACGAAAGGAACCGCCCAGTGCAGATCACCGTGAAATTCACCGACGTCTATGACGGCCAGGAGTATCCGCGCACAGAGACCTTCGACGTGCCAGCTCCGACTGGCGGCCTCGACGAGTGGGCCGATGAACATCTGCGCCCACGCACTGGCAGCGATGCCGGTGCCGACGAGTCCGGTTACTTCGCCGAGATCGCCACCTGTTCCGACGATCCGGGACTGGTCGGCCGCGAATTTAGCTGGGACGTCTGATGGCCTGGGAGCTGACCACCGCCGACCCAAGTGCGGGCGAGCCTGCAGTCACGCGTCACGCCACCTACGACGAGGTGCTCGACCACATTCGCGCCACCTACGATCCCGGCGGCTATTACGCCGACGAGGGCAGCGGGAGTCTGCAGAACTACCTCCACGGCGAGGGATACGAGTTCGACTACCGCGAACTCCCCAACTGAACGGACCGCAGGATGCAGTGGATGTTCAGGACGCACCTGCCGTCAGTTCAGGTGTGCCCGTGAGGCTTTGGAGCGGCGACTTTCGCGTTGACCAGAGCACACGCCGTGCGTGTGGGCGCGTAACGACGCCTGAACGCCGCTCTGAATAGGACCCCGGTGGCGGCCAGCGCGGCGGGAACGACGGGATGCAGAGAAGCCCCTTCGGTGATATTCTCTATTTTAGAGATTTACGAAGAGCAATCACCGACCCTGTCGCGAGACCCGCAGAACCCGAACCGCCTCCACAGTTGCCGCGGTCGATCACCGCTCCAACGCCGTCAACCAGAACAGACAAGGAATGCCATCTATGTCCGCACCCGCGCTAACGGCCACACTCCCCGACTGGGCACAAGTTCTCCCACAGCATCTGGCCTCCGGGACTCTGGAGGGCCGAAGTGTGATCTTCTACCGCCACATCGACGGGGTGTTCTGGGACTCCGCGTGCCGGATGTGCCAGGGGCGCACCGCTGTCAACGAGCTCATGCCCAATCACCGCACCTCTCCAGCATGCCGCTCCGGCGGCCACCACCACTGCACCTGCGACGCCTGCTTCTGAACGGAAAGGACGAACGATGCGCGTATTCGGACGGGATCTGACAGAGGGTGACGTGGTTGTTCTCAGCGGCGTGAACTGCCACATCCGGTCCATCCTCGGCGGTGATTCGTACCGGGATCTGTTCACTGACAAGGGCTACCACCTCGTCAAACCCGGTTTCACCTATACGGTGTTGGAGCGCGGCGGCGTCGCCGCGACGGACGCCGAATCCAAGATCTGAGACTTCCGCGCCCAGCTTTCCCGGGGCCGGGCCCACGGCACTGTCGTCCTGCGCCGTTATATTGCGACTCACACGCTGCATGCAGGTCGGAGGGGAAGATGGCTGGACGTTCGCACCGGTGGGATGCATTCAGCATGCCGTGGATCGCCGAGGCACTCGCAGATTCCGAACGCTGCTACCAGGCCTCGATCGACGAGATCGACACCGTCCCAGACGAGATGAAGAACCACCCCACCAGGCCGTACATGAAAATGTTCGCCGACAACATCGCTGACGCCGAGCTGTACTGGATGAGCCGCACAGCGGCATCCGTTGCAGCAGACCTCGCCAGCCGCGATATGCCGGAGACCACTTTCCAAGAGCTGATCACCACGTCAGATCTGGCACCAGTCGGGCTGATGCTGTGGCCGAAACCGCTGGCCACATTCAGTTGGCGAAGCATTGACATGAAAGACGCGGGCCAATCAACGGTTCCGGTCACCTGGGACGGTATCGCTTGGATCTATGACCAGACCCACATCACCAGCTACCTGCTCTCCCAGATGCGCGATCCACGCAAGCACGGACAGCTCAGCGACATGCGCCCCAAAACATCACCAGGAAAAGTACTCCGCTTCGACCAGCACGAGCTAGCCACAGTGGTCGACCGCGGTTCCGGCGTCCTCGACCTGGTAAGCCCGCTCGACGACCCCGAACTGAATCAATCCGGACCACCCACACTGACGGCCACAGTGCTCTCGCTGCTCGCACTGATCGGCCAGCAGCGCGTTGTCACCCAGAAACGGGTCAACACTGGCCCGGCCAAGAAATCAACCCGCACCACACGCAACGACGTCACGATGCTCGACATTCTGCGCCCACCTGGAGTCAGCGGCGTCAACGGCAACCCAGACAACGACGATCGCGCCTACCGTCGATGGTTCGTACGTGGCCACTACAAGCACCAACCACACGGCCCACAAAACAGCCTGCGCAAACTGATCTACGTCTCCCTGCACACCGCCGGCCATCCCGACGCACCCGACCCGACCGGCCCACCGCCGCCACGTGTCTCAGGCATCTACGGCAAGAAGTTCAAGCGTCGGTAGCACTCCGGCTACAGTTTCACCCCGATCAACTCGCGCGGCCGTACTCGTCGACACGGTTCCCCTGCCGGTCGACAAGCTGATACTCCTGCCACGGTTCCAGCTCTGGGGCGCGTCCGTCACGCAGATGCTCGACAGTGACCGGGATCGGTGTCCGAGGCAGGTCACCGCGGCACTGTCGCAGCCTGATCGCGGTACGAACGCTCTTGTCCGACACCAGGAACCCGCCATGGTTGACGGGGAAGTCGCGCTGTACCCATGCCCCGCCCTCGATGCGGCACCAACGCTGCTTGGCCGCCTCGATCGCCAGCAGCGCTCCGCGTTCGATCATGCGCAGCACGGTTCGTTCACTGACACCGAGGTGGTTGGCCGTGTCATTGACAGTCTGGTTGTAGCCACCGAACCGCCTGTGCTTGATCGTTCGATACGGCCGGACCGTCTGCCGGTAGCGCACCAAACCGGGGCCGTAAACCTCGCTTTCATGCAATCGATGGTTCCCCGACCCGAAGCGCACCGCGTGCAAGGTTCCGATCCTGGCCAGATAGCGAACCTCAGATGCGGGTCGCTCGACAATCTGGGCGGCCTGGTCAAAAGTGAGGTATTCCGCGGTGACGCTGCGCCGTTGACGCGGATCACCGATCCTCAGCTTCGGGCACATCCGCGCCACCTTGGCACTGAACACCCCTGCCGCAACCAGATCGACGGTGCGGATCCGAAGATCGCGGCCGCGGCGCTGGGCCGGCAGCAGCCCTTCGGCGACAAGCGCCTCGATGACATTCGGTCGGGTGCCGGCGAACGTAGCCGCGCTGGAACGCGTGTGCAGTGCCAATGCGGGGTCGATGTCGGGTTGGCTCCACTTCAGCCACGCCAGGAAGTTCTCCACGTGCGCATCGGTCAGATTCGCACCCCGTTCAGCAGCGGCGCGACGGCGGTCGCAAGCCTCGGCGGCGCGTGCTGGTTTGGCGGCCTGGGCGGCAACGAGCGCATCCACCTCGTGGCGCCGTAACCACAGCTTGGATCCGGAGGTGACTATTTCGAGCTTGCCAGCAGCGGCACGGCGGCGCAGGGTGCGTACGGTTACACCGATCTTGTCGGCAGCCATCGCGATCGGCACCAGCAGTGGGTCCTTCATCAAGCCACCGGGCGGAAGGCCCCGAGACTTGCGGATCTTGTCGCTGCGCAGCTGGAGCACAGCGAACAAGTCGTCTTGACAGACCCGCGTCGTCCCAGCAATGGTCCAGGTGATGGCCCCTCCGCGCTGCAGCGCCTTGCGGGTCCCTGAGGTACTGATCCCCATCATCGAGGCAGCATCCGCCATAGTGAAGCACTGCAGGCCCGATACCTGGTCGCGGATCATCCTGTTTTTGCGCCGAAGCAGGCCGGGAGCGACACCATCGGTTCGGCGGCGGTTCTCGGCGATCGCCGCGCGGACTTCGGCGTCGATGCGATACGCCTCCTCGAAATAGATGCGGCGCAGCGAGGATTTCTTGTAAGGAATCCCCCACACCATCAGGATGTCTTCCGGGACCATTGCCCGTTCACGCCGACCCACACAGCGCCACATCAAATTGCGCGGCTTCATATCCGGGTTGGCCTTGGCAAACCTGCGCCACCACCGCCACATCGTTTGCGGATGCAACCGCAAGATGCGGGCCACCTCCTCGGCAGGCACACCGCGGTCGAGTGCTCCGCGAGGGCGGTTGGTGGCCCAGCCGCAGCCCATCTCTGGAGGCAGACCTGCCGCCAAGATGTTGCCCATCGCCCACACGTAGTCCGATCGGATACGGATCGTTCCGAACATCCGCAACGCGGGCAGTCCCCCTCCCAGGGTCATGCGGCGCACCCGCTCCCTCCCCAATCCCAGCTGAGCGGCTGTCTCAGCGAGGGTGAGCATGCGGACCGGCTGGTTGTGGCACGCGGGATAGAAACCGCGGTCCGGGTTCGGAGTGCCCAGCAAGGCGTCGATCTCGCGGACCCGATCGTCTGGCAGCGGTTCGGCTTCCAGATCCCGGCCCGGGTAGAGCAGCTCAGTGACCAGTGTCCGGTCGTCGACTGACGGCGGGGCGGGCACCTCGAGCCGCGTCTGCTGCTCTTGCTGCTCGTCGTAGGCCGCCATCGCTGTCATGGACTGCAGCATCATCTGGCGTTCTTCGGGGGTCAGGCCTTCGCACGCGGAACGTAGCCACTCGGGCAGCTCGTCGAAGTCGCACTGGGTGTAGTCCGCGGCCATGGGCGTCAACGTAATGGCCACACGCGGAGGCGCTTTCCTGCGACGCGGGGCACGCCGAGCAGCCGACAAAATCACAACACGCTCGAACAGGTTTTCGACAGGCCGGTTCTCGTGTCCGGTTCCTGTTTCCGTCTGGATTTGTCGGATGTAAATTGTCCCGGCCGCGCTGAACCTCCCCGTACTTCGATGTAAATTACCCGTTTGACCTGTGGTAACTGTCAAGGTTCTGGTTAATTCACTGCTCAGCTGGGCAAACACGCAACTGTCGTGGGAATGGGGGGTGCCTCCGGCAGCGGATATTCTCTGTTTCAGAGAGAGTGCAGGTAAAGATATGTATCTAGAACAACTAACTAATGAGCTTTCACCTATAGACCCTGTTGCCCCTGTCACGCCGGGTTGTCCGAGGCACCCCCCATTCCCACGACAGCTACGCATTGCTGCAGGTGAACCGAAAAGTCACCGATTTACTGACAGTTACCGCAGGTCAAATGGGTAATTTACCGCGAAACTCGGGGAGGTCCAGCTAGCAGCGAACCGCAGCGAAGACGAACACCCGAGTAGGCGTTCGAGCATTTGGAACTGGTCGTGCTGGCATGCACTTGCGCCTCATGAACGAGCACTAGCGGAACCTTGGTGCAGTGGCGGTCCAGAGCCCGGTCTGCGCATCCTGGATGGTGGATGGATCAGTAATCGCACCGGCCCGGAGGGTGGCGAAACCGCCCAGTCCGGTGGCGTGGCCCGCCGGCGCCCGGATCAGGTCAGTTCACGAGCAGCTGCGCTGAGTCCCATGGTGTGGCTTCGGTGGCCGCCTCGACCAGATTGCCGTCGGCGTCGAAGCCTACGAACAGGGTTCCGATCTTGCCGCTGGAGCTGGCGGTCACCGTCGCCCGCCCGCCCGTGCGAGCGCTGACCAGCGACGGGGAGCTGTCGTCGAGGATCATGAAATCTGTCCCGGCGAACCGGACCCGCTTGGCCACCAGCGACGCTGGCGCCACGCCTTCACGCTCTTCGCGCTGCACGTCCGACCAGATCTTTCGGAGACCGACGACGATTGCGGCCGCTCCCCCAAACACGAGCCAGGTCGGGCCGCCTTCAGAAAAGTAGAAGGCCACCGCGAGCAGACCAACGCTTGTGAAGAGTGCACCGCCGGGGTCGTGCTGTTTCATGGTCCGCTCCTTTCGTCAGATCCGTTCGGATGTGCAAGTGTTGCCTGCTGCGAGCAAATCTAACGCGGCAAGCGCCAATCATTCTCGCGTTGGCTGTCACGTCCTTCTTCCTGCTGGAGATCTTGATCGCCTCGGCCATTTTGGAAGACGGCTGACGCGCGACTAAAGAGTGTCGAGCAACGCCACGGAAGACCGGGCCCGGCCGGCCGATTAGGATGCGGTCATGATCTGGACGCTTCACGCCAGCACCAACAAATGCCTGTACAAGGCCAGGATTCATGGCGTCGCAGATATTGAAGACACCATCCGCGCGCAACGACTCGAGACCATTACAAGTCCCGGCGGGAGCCTAGTTTTCTGGTTCTCGCCGTATAGGACCATCCAGGTGCTGAATCATGTTGGCGTCGAGATGCTGCTCGCGGCGTCGGATTTCACAGCTCGCGATGTTCCGTTGCTGTATGGCGGCGTTGTTGTTTCCGGTCGCGACGCGGCTGGCAGACTGGCAAGTCTGACTGATGAGCAGATGCGCTGGTTAATAAACGTGGAGCCCGGACGTCGCGAGGATTGGGTTTTGTCCCGGCGTTTCGCCCGGGCGGAGAAGGAGCTGCGCCGCCGGTCCCGCTCTGAGCATGCGGCATTGGAGGCTTCGCTGTGGGAGAAGTTCTTGCCGCCATCCGACTGAATCCGGCCGACGTAGCTATCACTTAGGACGCACCACTAATCCTCAATCCGTGGACTGACTTGAGTGGTGTGGTTCGACGGTGATTCTGACGGCGGTTTGTGGGGTGGGCAGGATGTAGCCGCTGGTCTGCCCAGCTTTTCCTGTGTGCTTCGGTGGGGCCTGTTCGGCGACGGTTAGACGGTTGCGGTAGCGGGTGGGCTGTAGCCGATGGTGTTGCGCCACAGGGTGAGCCAGTGCTCGGTCCAGGGCCAGTGGCTGGGTAGGTGCAGGATGGGTCGGCGTTGCGGTCGGGCCAGCCGTGCCGGGACGGTGATGATCGTGCGTCGCAAGGTGGCTCCCCGGGCCACTGCGTGCGCTCCACCGGCAAGCACACCGGCGGCGCGCAGCAGATTGTGGGCGATGGCCCCGCAGAGCACCCACGCGGAGTTGGCGCCGAATTGCCCGGAGGGCATGTGGGCCAAGGGGCCGGCGATCAGGTCGGCGAAGACAGTTTCGATGATCGCGTGTTGACGGTGGGTGATGTCGGCGTCGGCGGTTGGTAGGTCGGTGTTGGTGAAGAACGGGTGATACCGCCAGACCGGGAACAGGGCGTCGCGGAAGCGCGCATCTTTGACCCGACGTACCACCAGTCGGGCGGTGAAGCGGTCTGTGGTGGCCGCGAATGCGGTGTAGCTGATTTCGGCGACTTCGGCATCAGAGATCCACTCTCCGGTGTCGGGATCACGCACCGCGCCCGGGTATTTCACCGGTGTCCACGCCGCGTCGTCGATGGCGTTGATGGCCCGGTTGATCGCGCTGTTGCGGCCCATGACCACCGAGAATTGCGCACCATGGCGTCGGCAGGCGCCGACGACGGCGCGGGTGCCGTAGGACGAATCGCCGCGGACCAGGATCTGGCCGGTGACCCCGGCCGCTCGGGCCGTGGTGATGGCCTGGGCGACCATTCGACCGGCTCCTTTACCGGAGCCGGTCTTGCCGGCCCGCAGCCGCATCCCGGCGATCACCGGCGCCGCACCGGGGGTGCTGATCGTGGTCGCCAACGGCGAGAGTCCTTTGCGCAGGACCTGCTTGCCAGCGATTTTGGTGTGTCCGTAGGAGGCGCCTTGTTTGGCATGGCCGTAGACCGGTCGTAGCAGGGAGTCGATGTCGATGAACACACCGCTGTCGGATCCGGGTAGCAACTCAACGCGCCGGCAGAGGGCGGCCAAGTGTTCGCGCAGGACTGATTCGAGTTGGCGTGCGTGTCCGAAGGTGAACTCCCGCAACAGGGTTCCGATGGTTGATGGTGCGTACACATCGCCGAAGAGTGTTTTCATGCCCCCGGCCCGGACGATGTTGAGGTCATCAATGCTGTCGGCGCCGGCGCACATCCCGGCGATCACCGTGGCCAGCTTCGGTGCCGGATTCGCTGACCCGGATTTGATCTTCGGCGCGGGGATGAAGATCTTGTCAGCCAACAGATTCGGCAGGCCGGTCTGCTCAGCCAGTGTCATCACCGGCACCAGTCCGGCGCACGACACGAGATGATCCTCATCGAAGACCGCCGACGACGCAGCGAACCCGTGGGACACTTGCACTGGAAGTGCCTTTCTTAACTGGCCTGATTGATGCGTAGAGAACACCAATCCTCCCAGCTCAAGGGGCACTTTCCTTATATCGACACCCACCTACACAGGCAATTCATCGGTGGATCGAGGCTAATCACGGCTTCAGCAATATCTTCACGATACCGACACCGGTCGCTAAGAGAGGCACCCCTCGGGTGATCGCCGTTCACTCTGTTCATCGATCGCTGGAATGCGGTTGCCGACAGGAGAACCAGGCGTCCCGCACGTTCGAACTGCCCCATCTGCCGACCGGGGCTGCACTTGGCCGGCTGAGTGATCGGTGTCGCGGTTGCGGATCGGCAATCCGGAACATAACGTATACAGATAGTTTCATCTGCATACGTTATGTTCCAATGACAGTGCGAATCACCTTTCGAAGCGAAACGTACACAGGTATGATCATCTGTACACGTTTCGTTTCACTGTGCGATTGAGGAGGTGACCTGTGGAAGCCCTCACCCCGAACACGGCCAAGCTGCGGGGACTGTCGCGCAGCGCGCTCTACCGCCTCGCGAACGACGGACGGATGGACCGCATCGCACGGGGGATCTACCTGCCCGTTAACGCGCCGGCTGCCGACTGGGACCAACTCGAAGCCGCGACCCGACGTACCGACGCGACGATCTGCCTGACGTCTGCTCTCGCCTATCACGACTTGACCGACGCGATCCCCTCCACGCTGGACGTCGCGATCCGGCGAGGGGCGCGCCCACCGGCCAGCACAGGTGCCATCACGTGGCACCTGTTCGATCGGGACACGTTCGACATTGGCCGCGAGCAGATCACGATCGCCGGATCGGACCAAACGATCGGGATCTATTCCCCGGAACGCTCGATCGCCGACGCGTTCCGCCTCCGCGGCGAGGTCGGACACGAGCTGGCACGCGATGCGTTGCGCGAATGGCTGCGCCGCGGTGGAAAGCCCGCGCGGTTGATCGACATCGCGACCCGGCTTCCGAGGGCCAAGACCCCCGCTCTGCGCGCGCTGGAGATGTTGGGTTGAGCGACGGCGACAAGGTGTTCCGCCGCATCCAGTCCGCCGCCCGCTCGGCCAAGGACAGGGGCGGCCCCGCCGCGCCGACCCAGGAGTACTTGATCCGTCATGTTCTCGAGTCGTTCCTGGACCGGCTCACCCGCACGCCGCACGCCCGTGACTTCATCCTCAAAGGCGGGATCCTATTGGCCGCCTACGGTGTTCGCCGACCGACGAAGGACGCTGACGCTAACGCTGCCAGCGCCGACGTCACCGCGCAGCACCTCGTCGACGTGGTCCGCGATATCGCCGCTGTGGCCGTCGACGACGGAGTCGTCTTCGACATCGACGCAATCACCGTTCAGGACATCCGCGAGCAAGCCGAATACCCCGGCTTGCGCGTGCGGGTTCCTGCGACGATCGGTCGGTGGAAAGGCGTAGCGCTGTGGGACGTTTCCACCGGTGACCCGGTCGTTCCGGCGCCCCGGCCGGTGACCATCGAGCGGATTCTCGGCGACCCGATCACGCTGCTCGGCTACGCCGCCGAGACCAGCATGGCCGAGAAGGGCGTGACGATCCTCGAGCGCGGCATCACCAGCACCCGCTGGCGGGACTATGTCGACATAGTCGCGCTCGGTCGGGCGGGCTTCGACGAGGCGGAGCTTCTGCGCGCGGCCCGGGCCGTCGCGGGATACCGAAGGGTTGTGCTCGGTCCGGTTGCTCCGCTCCTGGAGGGCTACGGCGCAGTGGGACAGGCGAAGTGGGCCGCGTGGCGGCGCAAGGAGGGCGTCGAGTCCCTCTGCGAGGAGACCCTCGATGACCAGGCCGCCCTGGTCGCAGCCTTCCTCGACTCCACCTTCTCCCTCGGCCCCGGGTAACCGCCCGCCTGGCCGACGGTCGGCGGGCACGTCCCCCTGCCGAACGGCCGACCGGCCTTTCGTTACGACGCACTGCACGTGCCTTCGACCGGCCCATTGAGTGCCCACGGCGCATCCGCCTTCCGAGCCGATAGTCCTCAGCGGGATACCGCCGCGTAAATGGTGTCGGCGCCCCTGATTCGCCGCACGCAGGCACGCTACAAGCGCTGCCGCGCCGGACACCCGCGTCAGCTGCGCGCTGTGGCACAGTGCGCGACAACGGGGCGCAGACGGAAGGGACTGCAATGGCCAATTGTGAAGTCAATCGACCGCTTGAAGTCTTCGAAATGGCACTGACACAGCGTCTGATGGACACGTTCGAGCCGATGATCGAGCGCGCGACAGCCGAACAACTCGACAGGCTGGCCACCCTCGTTGAGACCCGCCGGACCCACCTTGCCGACCCGGTAGATCAGGCCCGCCGCATTGCGGCTTTTAAGCGCGCCGCGATGGAGCTGGCGCGAGAATCAAGCGGCGATGACCCGTTGCCCGCAGGCGCCGTGTTGTTCTACGCAATCGAAACCGAATCCATGCTGACCGGCCAGCCGCCGAACGAGATAGCGGCTGGAGATCCGGCTGCCGCGGAGGCGCTCGAGGAGATAGCGCGTACCGGCCGCAGAACCCATGTCATGCGGGGGTGGCTGCATCAGAATTGGGAAATTGTGTCGCAGCGCGCCTCAACGATTCTGAGCGTCGAAGCGATCACCGCTGCGGGGTGATGAGTTTGCAAGCGCCACAGTCTTTCTCGCCGTCCAGACACCAGCTCATGCCCGCTCGCCTGCGGGCGGCGGTCAACGATCCAGGTTCGCGATATCCCTGAGTAAGTTGGACCAGATACGGGCGACGACGCCGTAACGGACCCGGTCCTCGACCAGCACAGTTTCGTCACTGTCGAGCACGCCGGCACCGCGCACGGCGACGCTGGCTAGCAGGAACACCGTCTCGATCCGGTCCCGCAGCTCAGCGTATTCGGTGTCGGTGAGGTTGACCGTTTCAGCCGCCCCAGCGGAGCCGAGCGTGGTGGGGATGGTGCTGGTTTTCATCGCGAACCTTTCGACGGACGAGTGACATAGACGGCGGCATGTGGACCGAATAGCTGCTCCCAAATGGCATCGAGCGCTGGCCGGTCAGCTTCGGTGTAGGTGAACGATCGCAGTCCTGTCCCCCTCGGAGCCCCTGACTTGCGAAGGGCAGGGAGGGACTCGATGCCGCGATTGCCCAGGAATGCGTCGAATTCCGGCTCCAACGCTTCGGCCACGGCCGAGGTCATCCCCCGCTGCTGCAGGTAGTCGCGCAAGCGCAGCGGAGCATCGCCGGGGTCGATGTCCGCGATCTCGCCGAGTGCGCCGGCAAGGGCTCGGCGCGCCTCGGCTTCCAAATGATCCGCGTCGACAAGGTCCCGAAACGCGCGCAGCACCGTCGCTTTGGCGTGCACTGCCTCGACGACGCACGCCAGCCGATCCCCACCGACACGCGGGTTGGCCCCAGCGATCTCCCCAGCCGCGGGTGCGGGTGGATCCAGTGCTGGAGATGTCCCATTGAAGTACGCATCGAGAGCATCGGCGGCCTCGGCCTGAAATGCCTCGATGATCGGACGGGCGTCATCGGAGACACGGTTGGTGTCGATGGTTGCCAGCCACATCGTGAAGGTGCGGCGGTCGATCATGACCATCTCGCGGTTCTTGCCATCCTCCGCGACCGTGGAGACGAGCTCCATGGTTGCCCAAGACTTCCCCTTAAGCTTCTGAAGTTGGCCCGAGTAGTCGACATTGATCGATTCGCAGCCGTGACGAAGCGACACCATCGGCGTGCTGTCGATCAGGGTCGCGACGATTTCGCGGTTGGTACCGGGCACCGCGATCGGAATGAGTTCAGCGCTCATCAAATCCCCCCAAGCCTCAAAACGTACGTTAACTATTGCGTACGTTCGCGCGTACGTCAAGATAATCGCGCCCTGAACACGGACCCAAACGTTCGTGTCCCCGAGATCGTCTACCGCGCAGCTCGCTGGACTTCGCCAGTCCCGTAGCCGACACTTACCCTGTGCGCGAACCTATGCAGCCACCAGAGGCGGAGTTTTTAGAACGTCTGCGTACCGCAGCAAAGCCCAGCCTTTCGGTACGCGCGGCCGCCAAGGAGGCTGGCATCTCAGATTCGCGATGGCGACAGATCATCAAGGGCTATCGGCAGGAGACGAAAGACCTGCGTATCCCTGTCCGTGCACCCGCCGATACCTTGGCCCGGATGGCAACGGTTGTTCAAGCCTCCCCTGAAGAACTTGATGCTGTTGGCCGAAGTGACGCGGCCGACATCATGCGCGCCGCTGCTGATCGCATGATGTCGGCGCTCGACGAACGAGAACGCAAGCCCGAAGGATTGGCTGAGACTGCTTCGGTCCAGGCTCTCGGGAATCGGGCCGCCAGGTACATCTCGGAGCATCCGATGTTGGTCGATGGGGTTTCCATCGAAGAACTCGCCGAAAGATTCAAAACCCTGCTCGACATGGTCGACAACAGCCAGGCCACGCATCAGGCGATGACCCAGCTGGCCCGACAACTTGAGGCGGCGACCGACAACAATCCGGAGTTTCCAACGCCATCCGAAATCGAGCAGTCCCTACACGAGGCCCGACGGGGAGCTGTCGAATTCCGGACATTCCTGGCCGACGTGATGTTCCAAGTAATGACGACCGCAAATTCCGCGACCGCTGCAGAGCTCAAATCGCTGCTACGGCCCCTGTACGACCGCGCGATCACCGGAGGGGCTTCACCGCACGCAGACGACAGCGAGGCACCTCGCGGTTGACCACAACCGCATAGTTCCTGATTCCATGGTCATTCATCAGGAATGGAAGCTGCTTCCGGCCGTGGGCTGAGAGCGGGCTACGCCCTTTAGCCGGATTCTTAAAAGGACGTGACAACGCGTGCGCAGGCCAGTAGCACACGGGTGCGACAATTGAGCGATGAACAGGCGCACGGCACTATTGGCGGCTGTGGTGGTTACGGCCAGCGCAGCGGTGTCGGCATGCTCGTCCAGCGATGCCGCCGAGAGCGCTCCTACACCTGTTTCACACGCGGTTCCCACAGCGGACACCGCTAAGGGTCCGGCGGCGCCCGCACAGCGGTGGATTGACGTGGGCGGAACCGCTGTCCCCCAAGCAGATGCGGCCGGCATCCAATATGGTGCGCAGCCTTACCCAGGTATCAACATCGGACAAGGTCAGATCGGCACCTCACCAAACAAGTGCACTCTCGGACCACTGGCCCGACGGATCGCCGACGGCGCTTACGTTTTCGTGACCGCTGGCCACTGCGACGAACGCCCTGGAGAGGTGGTCAGCATCTGGTCCGGCCCCAACGGCGAAGGCCCGAAAGTAGTGGGAACGCTCACCGGGGAATTCGATGACGAAGCCACAGGCCAAGACTCAGCGCTACTGGAGACTGTCCTCGCACCTGCGCCCGACGCCACCAAGATCGCCGGAAAATTTCCGATCAGCGGGGTGATGCCCGAAGCCGAGGTGCGGAAACTGCCAGCCGGAACCCCGATCTGTCTGGACGGTGCACGCAGCGGGGTGGTGTGCGGGCCGCTGGTCCGAACCGACTGGGACACGATCAAATTCGGCACCAACGCTATAGGAGGAGACTCGGGCTCCCCTGTGTTCCTCGTCGGCGCGGACAATCGGGCTGTGCTGATCGGGATCTTCAAAGGCGAGCACGGAGCGACTGCGCTGGATGCGGCCACCTACCTGCAGCCGGCCCTCGACCGTCTCGGTGTCGAGATCGTCACCGGCTGACCCGCGCCGCCGACACATCGGAGGTGCATCGGCCGTCCACTTCCAACCCAAATTCATCAAGGCTGCAGAAAATGGTCGCATCTGCCTGGGTAAGCCCGCGCGACGAAGACCAAGCCCGCCAATCCCGTCGTCCGATCTGTAGTCATCAGCGTACCCATCCGATGTGGATCTGGCGTCTAGGACTCGTCTGCCCGCCAGGAGCGCCGGAAAAGCCCGTGGCTGAAGTCAGGATCCGCCGAGGTTCCTGTGAAATCCGGCAATGCATCTGCTGTGACGTTACGCAGGGTCGCCGCGGTGAAGGCGTCGGTGCCTTCGAGGTCCTCAATTAGCCGTTGTCGGTGCTGTTCTAGGGGCTCAAGTACTTCAGCCACCTTTAACGCCGCGTTGAACGAGGCCTGCTGGGCGGCGGCGACGATGAGCCGGCTCAGCCGGTCACGATCCATGTACCGTGTGTCGTCGGCCAGTTCGATGTCAACGAGGTTGCCGGAGGTCGTGACCCATGCGCGGACCAGCCCGTTGTCGGATACACCGTCGACCCGGCCGATGGAGTCGATGGCTTGTCGAGCTCGCCGGAACGCTTCGGCTTGACCTTCGAGGCTGTCGAGGTCGAGATCCGGGTCGAAGCGGTGGTCGTCACTCATTCGGGGAGCCGTTCCATGGCGCGCCGAGCTTCTTTGCGGATCGACGCGTCGCTGTGGGTGAGGTAGGGCTCGATCCGTGCCCGGACACCGTGTGCCTTCATCTGGATCAGGGCGCGAATCGAGAAATACGTGAAGGTGTCGAGAAACCTCAACGCCAGATCGCGCGCCTCGTCGGTTTTCACCTTGCCCAGGTACTCGATCAGCGGGCCCGCCGCTGCGCCCTGAGGCCGCAACTCGTCGATGAGTTCAGCGATAAGGGCGAAGTCGCGTTTGGTGGCGATACGGGCCAGTGCCACTGTGGCGTAACCGATTAGGCCGCTGCGCATCGGTGGTTGTCGGCGCAGTTGGGCAACGAGCGCCTCGATCGCGGCCGAGTTGCCGCGGGCAGCGAGATCGTTGAGGTTGCGAATGAGCCCTGCTCGGATGGATTCGCGGTGGGGCGTTTCCGGGCCGGGGATGCGTTCCTCTAGGTGTGTCAGCCAGTCGATGAAGATGGGGATGCCTTGGGGAATGGTCCGGACACGGTTGGACAGGTCGCCCAGCGTGTAGCACGGCACCCCAACAGCGGCGAGTTCTTCCATGATGCGCCGGTCAAACCCCCGCTGTCCGTCCTTGTAACGGGCTGGCAGGTGCTCCATCCAGTGAGGGCCTTCAGGCATCCCTGGGTAGGTGATGGGCTCGTGGGACTCCTGTGCGTCGGGGCGGGTGCGGGGGGTGTCACCAGCTTGGGCTGGGCGTGGCGCTCGGACCAGGTCGGCGCTGGTGGCTTCGATGCTGCCGATGGCATTGCGGAGGCCGGCGAGGACCTCGGCTTTGTCACGGTTGGGTGGTGGGCCGGCGGACTGAGTCATGAGACGGCGCCCCGATGAGGGTGGGTGGTGTGGTTAGTGGTCATTGTTGTCATCGAGTTCTTTGCGGATGAGTTGGATCTGCCCCGAGTCGATCGCCTTCTGGATATCGGGATCGTTGATCTGTGTCCGGTGGTCCACGACCAGGGTCATGGTGTAGCCCTCTTCTTGGGCAAACTGAAGTTCCTTCAATATCTGGGTCTTGTACGGCCTAATTTCATTCGTGTTCTTGACCTCGACGACATTCTGGTTTTCGTCATCGATGTAATCCGGTTCGATCAGCGAAGGGACGCCGTTATATGTGATCGGTACCCTGCGTTTTTCGTGTGGTGGAATGCCGGCCCGCTCTTCGCCTTGTTCACCGGCTTTCCTGTTCTCTTCGTCGCTGCGATTGCGCACCGGGTTTGTTTGTCGCGGTGTGCGGTCGAGTATCGACGACAGCAGCTGGGTACTCGTCGTCGCTGTCGTATAAATCCCCTTGTTGGACTCCGCTGCGGTGTTGACCGCGCCGTTGATGCCGTCGATGAGCGCATCCATGGCGCGGGCATAGTCGCGCTTGTTCTTTTCGATCAAATTGTCGAGAAGCCGTACAAGCCAACCCGCTCTGATGCGTCGGGCTCCGATCTTGTCGACCTCGTAGGAGAAGACGATCGCGTTCAGAATCTGCAAACTCTGACGGCCGGTGCGTTTGTCGATATCGGCAACGCGGTGCACCTCCTGGCATGCAGCACCCAGCGCGATGCCCATATCACCCGCGTCGCTCAGGGCCCGGTAGACGTTGGCGACTTCGTCGACCATGCCGTCGACCTCGGGGCTTTGGTCTTGGGCGGCTTGGGTGAATACACCCAATACATCGGACCTCAACGTGGCAGCGGTCGCCTTCGTTGTATTCCCATACGTGGTGAAGTGCGTTCCCGCAGTGCCGATTCGACTTTCGTCGCAGTCAGCCCACTGCTTGGTGACATACTTTTCGATCAGATCCCAGTGGGCTGGCTTCTCGTGAGTGCCTCCCACCGCATGTTTGGCGGGGTGCAGATTGGTGGCCAGCGACGACCCCTGCGGATGTGGCGGTGTCGGTTGCACACCTGTGCCTCCGCTGGATCCGTTCTCAACATCGGCATGATTCAGTCCGGATTGATGGACCAGATAGCCGAGTTCACGTGCCGCAATCGATGTCGTGGATGCCATCTCGAAGACGTCGGAGGCGGATTGGTCAAAGCTGATCGCCCACACCGGCCCGCCGCTGTCGTAAGTGCCCGCGCTCTGGCTGACGTCCAGTTTGTTGTCCAGATCCTTGAGCGCGGTCTCCAGAGTCTTCGAGAGCTCGCATAACTTCGCTGCGACCGCGTAGTAGTCCTCGGGAGTAACTTTCGTCATGAACCTGGCCTATCCCAGCATTTCCACGTTCTTGCGTTGTGCCTCGGCGTAGTTCGCCCGAGCGTCCGCAACGAAGACTCGGTGGGCTTGCAGAGTGTCGAGGTGCTGCTGCAGCGAGGCCTGCCACCGGTCGTGGGACTGGGTGAAGGCTGTCGCCGCGGTACCCGAGTAGTGCTCACCGATTGATGCCACAGTCGCTTTCGCGCCGTCGCGGTGGGCCGAGAGCTCCTCAATCGAGCGATCAATCAGCTCGACGAATTCGTCGAGCTGATTCAGGTCGTATTGATATGTCGGCACGGTGCGGGCTTACATCTGTTCGGCGATCACGGCGCCGGACTCGTTGTCCTCGGTCCGATACAGTCCGGCGGCAGTATGCAATTGATCTGCATCATGGGCGAGGTCGTCGAGATGTTTGCTGACGTTGGCGAGCAGCTCCGAGAATCTGGTGTCGGCGATGTCGGAGGTCTGGCCAGTCCATGTGCTGCGAAGTCGGTCTTGGGCCGTGTGCAGGGTGTCCAGGACCGAACGCATCTCGTCGTGGATGTCGTGCAGTCGTTGCGAACCCGCGACAAGAACGTCCGGATTCACCCGTAGGCTGTTGTCCATCGACACCTCCCCCCTAGACCGCAAGGTAATCATGGACTGGCGTGCATCACTGAGTCAGGCAGCCCAAGCTGACCTCGATCGGCTGTTTGCAGACAGCATACAAGTGGCTGGCATAGGCCTAGAGCACCAAAATTTGGCGCCGTTCATGCTGGTCGTCGCTACCAACGGTGATCGTGCTATGCGAAATCTCGGGGCGCCGTCTGGGCAGCGCAGCGTCGACGCCATCATCACGGCGCTGCAGGATGAAACCGACGCCGAGAGCTTGCGCGCCCGGGCGACCGTCATGGACGTCACCGTGCGTGAGCCGTTTGCCGGTGACGCGATCAACATCCGGCTCGAACATCGGGAAGGCCAAGCCATCGACATCTTGGTGCCGTACAGGACAACCGACGACGGCATCACGATCGATGGTCAGGCAATGACGGCCTCAGTCGATGTCGCCCGATTGTGGCCAACCAGTCCACCGTGACGACGACACCACCAGTGAGAGGTCACCGCGGTTCATGGCAGTGGGGCGATGCTGAAGCCGAATTCGGTGAGTGGTTCAAGCGGGGCGGGTCCTGTGTCTCCGATTGGGGCGAAAACAATCACGGTGTCGGCACGTTCTGCCGATGCGAAAGAGCGAATTGCCTTGTAATGCATCAAGTCTTGGTGCATCGTCAGCTTGTCGTTCCATTCGCCGATCAGAATTGGGACGACCCCGCCACCCGAGCCAGGTACACGTGACATGCAGGATGCGTAGTTTTCGACGTTCGGGAACCCGGCTTTCCCATCTGAAATTGTCGACACCGTCCCGTCTGTGCAAACGGCTGCCGACCATTCCTCACGATCACCGGACACCTGACCGGCCGCAGAGGCCGCATGTCCACCGGCGACCCTGTCCAGATCGATCCACCCCGCCACCGCCGCGACAGCGACGACAGACACCAGGATCACGCATACAACCAACGTCACCGTCCGCACACGTCGAGCACGCGACCCTTCGGCCGGCACGCCCGGAACCGCGGCGCTGCGGTTGTAGCCATTCGGAGTCTGACCAGGCCCCTGATCAGAGTGGGGCAGCGACGGATACCTCATACGACTCAGCGTATCCGCACCCCGGAGCAGACTGCGCAGGATTCGACCAGAGCCGACACTCGCGTCGCCGGCATCTCAGCGCTGCTGGTCGGGGGCCATCAGCCTCGCTTCCCCCGACGGTTACAGCCGCCGGTCGCGTCGGGGCGCGCTGCTGAAAAGCCCTTGGCTGAGGCCGAGATCTAGAGCTTCGTCACCTTGGAGGTCCTCAACGAGGCGTTGTCGGTGCTGTTCATCTAGACGCGCGCGACGGGATCTGCTTGCAGCACTTGCCGCTGCGCGCGATTTCCAGATGGACGGGACCACCCACGTCCAGCCTCTTGCGGATGGCACCTACAAGGTGACCGTGGACGGTGGGTACAAGTTCAACGACATCATTGATCCGAACTTTGACTACTCGACGGACACGTGGAAGAACCGCATTGCCGAGATTGTCACTCTCGGGCAAGCTGAGCCGTATCAGATCCACATCGGATGGCATGCTGAGTCGGACTTCATTTTCGACCAGAACGGATCTCTGGTAAGTGCGAAAGGCTACCCGTACAAATGATTTTCACGACACGCGCTCGACGGGGTCTGCTTGCAGCACTTGTCGCTGTGAGCGCGATCGTTGCCGGGTGTTCGTTGTTCGGGCAGTCTAGATCGCTTGACGGGGACCGCTTCGTGCGTCCGGACCACCCGGTCGATTCACCGTCCGGTCAGTACACCGCAGCAGTGGAGCACGGGCCTGCCGAGAACGGCGTGGACACGTGGATACCGGTGATCCGGGACAAGAACGGCAACGAGGTGTTCCGCGATGTCCACGATTCCTACGCGCCATACGGCACGCGCAGTGTGCTGTATGTGACGTGGCTGTCCTCTAAACCTGCTGAGCTGTGGGTTTATTCGGGTGACGTTGGCGAGTTCGCCATCTCGCAGCAGCCAGACGGAACATGGGCAAAGCGAGTCGAGGCGGCGCCCAAGGAAATCACCGACCTGCACCCATGACAGCGGCCGTCATCGCTGCTCGATCTTCCTTGCGACCGGTCGCCTCGGGACCGCAGCCGAACGCCGAGCGAGGCAAGCGATCAGAGCGCCAGCGGGATGCGGGTTCCGTCGGGACGCTTGACCGCCACCTCCAACTCGCCGCCGGTGGCCTCGACGTACTTGCGCAGGGTCGACACCTGCGCGGCGGCGATCTGCCCGTGCTCCATCTGGGAGACCCGGTTCTGGCCGACGCCGATGAGCACGGCGAGGGCCTTCTGCGTGTAGCCGGCGTCCTCACGAAGCTGGCGGAGGCGGTACTCGGCTGCCTCGCGCCCCATCTCGGCGGCGCCGCGGGCGATGCGTTCGCGACGCTCCACGGGCAGACCGGACAGTAGTTCGTCGAGTGTGCTCATAGTCTCTTCCCCTTCCGCTGCTTCTTCTCGGTGGTCCGTTACAGGTGCCGGTCGAATAGATCGTCCGCCGCCGGAACGTTGTCCCGGTACCACTTGTTCCAGTCGCCGGTCTTGTCACCGGCGATCAGTGTGATCGCGTGCGATTGCAGGTCGAACGCGAACAGGATGCGCAACTGCCGGCTTCCGCCGGGGCTGCGCGGACGCAACTCCTTCATGTTCTGGTGCCGTGAGTGGTGGATGCGGTCCACGAACGGTCGACCCGCGGTGGGGCCGTTATCGGCCAGGTACTCCAACGCCGACAGGACGCTGTCCTGCGTGGCTTCGTCCAGGCCGATGATCCAGTCGTGGATCAGTGTCGTGTCCACCTCCCACCGTCGTATCGGCACAGGACTAAGCCTCGATCCGTGGACTTGAGTGATTGATGTGTCTGCCGTGGCTGGTTGTCGTTTGGTGGGCTTGTGAGCGTGACGTAACCGCTGGTCTGCCCAGCTTTTCCCTGTGCGCTCCGGTAGGGGCCTATTCGGCCAGGTGGTCAGGTGGTGGCGGTGAGTGGTGGGCTGTGGCCGATGGTGTTGCGCCACAGCGTAAGCCAGTGGTCAGCCCAGGGCCAGTGGCTCGGTAGGTGCAGAAGGGGTCGGCGTTGCGGTCGGACCAGGCGTGCGGGGACGGTGATGAGCTTGCGGCGCAGTGTGGCGCCCCGGGCGACTGCGTGGGCTCCACCGGCCAGGACGCCGGCGGCGCGCAGCAGGTTGTGGGCAATAGCGGCGCACAGGATCCACGCCGAGTTCGCTCCGAAACGTCCCGAAGGCATGTGAGCCAGGGGTCCATCGATCAGGTCGGCGAACACGGTTTCGATGATCGCGTGGCGGCGGTGGGTGATGTCGGCCGCAACGGTGGGTTCGTCGGTGTCGGTGAAGAACGGGTGATACCGCCACACCGGAAACAGCGCATCAGGAAAGCGGGCATCTTTGACCCGACGCACGATCAACCGGGCGGTCATCGGGTTGTCGGTGGAGGTGAAGGCGGTGTAGGTGGTCTCGGCGACTTCGGCATCGGAGATCCAGGCTCCCGTGTCGGGATCACGGACCGCTCCGGGGTATTCCACTGCAATCCAGGCGCTCTCGTCGATGGACTCGATGGCTGCAGCGACGGCGCGGGTCTTGGTCAGCACCAACGAGAACTGGGCACCGGCGCGGCGGCAGGCTGTGGCCACGGTGCTGTTGCCGTAGGCCGAATCGCCGCGCACCACAATCTGGCCGGTGACCCCGGCGGTGCGGGCGGTGGCGACGGCTTGGGCGATCATCCGGGCCGCACCCTTGCCGGAGTTGGCCTTCCCGGCTCGCAACCGGGCGCCGGTGATCACCGGCGCACTCGTGGCGGTGCTGATCGTGGTGACCAACGGCGACAGGCCCTTGCGCAGGATCTGCTTGCCCGCGATTTTGGTGTGTCCGTAGGAAGCACCTTGTTTGGCGTGGCCATAGACCGGACGCAGCAGTGAGTCGATGTCGAGGAACGCGCGCTCGTCGGCGCCAGGCAACAGATCGACCCGCGCGCAGAGTCCGGCCAGGTGCTCGCGCAAAACCGATTCGAGCTGGCGGGCGTGTCCGAAAGTAAACTCGCGCAACAAAGTTCCGATGGTCGAGGGTGCATACACGCCGCCGAACAGTGTCTTCATCCCACCTGCCCGCACCAGGTCGAGATCGTCAATGCAGTCCGCACCGGCACACATGCCCGCGATGACTGTGCTCAGCTTCGGTGCCGGGTTGGCCGCCCCGGACTTGATCCTCGGCTCGGCAATGACCACCTTGTCACGTAATAGCTGCGGCAAGGCAGTCTGGGCCGCCAGGGTCATCACCGGGACCAATCCAGCACAGGACACGAGATGGTCATCATCGAAGACCGCCGACGACACAGCGAAACTATGGGACACTTTCACCGGAAGTGCCTTTCTGACCTGGACTGATTAGTGCGTCGAGAACACCAATCTTCCCAGTTCAAAGGGCACTTTCCTCATTCCGACACCCTGCGACCAGCCGATACATCGGTGGATCGAGGCTAAGGCATCACTCAAAACTGATACTAGCTAGAACTGATACAGGGGTCGACGTGGCCGTTCTCTGAAGCTTGACCGCAGGCCGCGCCGCGCTCGTCCAACACCCCTTGGCCAGCTCACACTCGCGTTATGGAACCCGAAGATCCTGATCTCTCGTTCGCCGATCTTGGCATGAGCAAAACCCTTTCCGAACAATCAGCCCGTTACCACGACACCGCCGACCAACTGAAGGCTGCGATCGCAGGCATGGCCGCCCAGGCGTCCGGCGCGACCCCGACCAAAAACCTCGACCAAATGCGTAAAGAGCAGGCAGAAGCTCAACGGCTCGGCGACTCGATCGGTATCGCGGCCAAGGCGACTGCAGCGATCGAGAAAGCCGCCAAGGCGTGGCGTGACGGCGTCGGAACCGGCCACTACGACAAGACGTGGCTCACTTGGCTACGTGCGCAGCTTGATTCGAAGCGCACAGCGATGGCTGACGCCGAGACCGAGCTGCAGAACGCCCAGAGCTCCGAGGACTCGGACCGGATCACCAAAGCCCGCACCGCCGTGTCGAACGCAACGAGTGATTTCATTGCGGCGCAACGGGAATACGACGACGCGAAAGCCGCCCGCCAGACGGCCGACGAGACACTCGATGCCGCGGTCGCCGAAGCGACGGAGCAGTTCAACGGTGGAGTAGCCGCGCTCGGCGGGGCCAGTTACAGAGATATGTCCAGTGACGGCAACTTCAGCAACACCCCCAATAATCCGGGCACCACTTCATCCCGCCCCGCCGGCTCCCCCGCGAGTTCCCCCGGCAACGCGGCCCCGGGTTCAGCAAAAGCTGCTGGTGCCGCTGCGCCCGGCGGCAGCCCATCGCCCGACACTCGATCGTCGAGTTCCGGTGGCGTGGACCCAGTCGCGGTTCTTAACGCATTGCGCCAGCAGCCTGCCGCGGGACAGCAGCAGCAGCCTGCCGGGACCGGTCAACAGCCCGCAGCGACTGCACAGCCGGTGTCGTCCACCCAGCCGGGGAAGAACGACAAATCCGATGCAATCACAAACTCTGACCTCGACAACGCATTCGGAACACCCCCAGGTCTGGCTGCCCTGGCGACCACACCGACTCCGACGCCGCGGGTTTCGGTACCGTCACCGGCTAGCGGGCCCGCAGCCGGGCCGGCCGAAGTGTCCGGTGGCCCCACCGGGAACTCGGTACAGGGGATGAAGACCGAAACGAACGTGACTGGCCGGCCCGAAGGCGCGACGGCGCAGACACGTCTGAGCGCCGCGGAATCCGGTAACGCGATGGGCAAGCAGGGAACCCCTGCTGCTACGGCGCCCCACGGTGCCGGCGGCGTGCCGATCATGCCTGGAATGGGCGGTGTGGGACAGGGCGGCGGCAGCACGAAACAGGCTGACCCGGTTCGGGTTCGGCAGGTCGGCCCTGACGTCGCGGAAGTTTGGGGTGAACAAACCATCGCCGAGTCGGTCCGTGGCGGAACGATAGCGAAAAAGGACCCGCTGGATCCAGGAAACGTGCCGTAACACCTGGAAGCTGCGTTCATCTGGCCGATGCGGAAGTGAAAAGGGCTCGACGCGCCCCCACGCTGCAGGCACAATTCAGGTCATGCAGCTCACCAGGCTGACGATGTATACCCCGGCATCGATCATCGCGCACGTCTCCGCCGGGTACGCCGCCATGTTCGGCGTCGAACCGGAGCTTGGCTCCGACGAGAGCGGTGCGTACACGACCGTCACATCCGCAGAAGGCCTCACGCTCGAACTACGCCAGGTGCAGCCCGGCGACGGCCGCATGTCCACTGCCACCCGCTTGGAGTTCCGCGGCACTGATGCCCATGGGGCCGCCGACCGCCTACACGATGAGACCCACGGCGTACAGCATCACTTGTTCGGCGGCCGGTGGGAGACGCTGGCGGGCAACACGATCCGCATGATCGCAGACGGAGACGAGCCCGACAATGCGGAGAAGGCCCGCATCAGCGCCGCGATCCAGCGCGGTGAGTTGGAGGCCGAGATCGCGCGCATGCATTCCCGGCAGACGTGACGCGTGTGGAGCCCACACCCGCGGCCTAATCACCTGGCCGGTTCGACGCTGACGGCGTCGTGCTCGATCCGGTCGGCGGCGTAGCTCGTGTGAGCGTCGGCGATGCGGGCTCCGATCGCATCGTCCGCGTCGTCGGTTTCGAATTCCACCTTCTCGCCGGTGATTCGGTTCTGCACCATGCACTACCTGGTGGGATCTTCTCTGGCTCAGTCGACTTCGGTGAACGGGCCGACGAGGCGACTGAAGCTCTCCATGGACTTCTGGCCTCGCCATGCGTCCCGGTCGGCCTCGCCTTTCGACTCGTCGAGCCACATGGCGCGGCTTTCGTCCCAGGACCATGTGCCGCCGCAGCGGGCGCGCCAGGCTCGGTCGCGGTGAACTGGTAACAGAACCGGGACGGTGCACGGGGTGTCCAAGGGAGTCCTCCTGGTCCATCGGGTCTCGTGGAATGCACGGTAGGCGGCCGAGCCGCACCCCGTCACCAGCGGCGCGGGCCTGCTGTAGCCCGCTCCTGAGGCTGTCGCCTGGTGGGGCCAGTCCGCGCCGCGGCGATCCTCAGGGTCAGGATCGCTTTACACTGCGGATGCCGGTCAAGATGCATTAGGTGTTTGCTGCGACACATTGAACGCATCTTTGGCGGCATCAAACGAGAGGCGGCGCGCAAATGGGCGGCAACGAAGGCTCAATCGCAGTCGACAAGGCTGCATTGGATCGGGACACGGCGGAGATCAAGCGGATCGCAGCCGAGCTGCGCGGGTTCGTCGAGTCGTTCGACGCCGTTGGGGCAGCGGCGGAATCTGATGCCAAGACGTTCACCGCCGATGGCGCGGTCTCCCCCGTCTACACACCCGTGGTCGCTTCGCTGAAGGCGTGGGCGGCCGCGTTGAACGCCACGATCACTGCCGCCTGCGACAGCGCCGAGAACTGCGCCGACACCGCCAAGACAAAGGGCTACGCCATGGTCGGCATCGACCTGAAGGCCGCTGACGACGTCCGCAGGGCCTGACTGGCACCTGGGACCGAGGAGGACAAGGATGAGCGAGGATGGCGCGGACGATGTCACCATCGGTGACAAATTCGGCGATGCGTGGCAGAAACTCGACACTGTCGCAAAAGCGTTGGCCAGTGTGGCAACCGAAACCGAGACGGCCGCGACAACCGTGGCGTCGAAAAGCAGCGGCAGCCTGGCCGCGGGCGCGGTTCCCAGCGCTTCGGCTCCCTTGTCGCCGTTCGTCTCTGCGCTCACCAGCACGTTGACCAAGGAGAGCGCGCCTGCGAAATCCTCGGCAGCCGCGCTGGGTACGGCGGTGACGGGGTTGCAGACTTGGGCCAAGACGACGCACAACATCGATGTCACTGCGGCTGCCGCAGTTCCCGGCGCCAGCGGCTCCGAGCCCACCCCGAAGGCCGGTACCGCTGATTCCCCGGCTGCGGGCACTCCCAACAGTGCACCGCTGCTTCCGGTGACACCGCCTCCAGCTCCGCCCGGCACGGTGCCGGCGGCCCCGGGTTCCTCGATCTTCGCTGGACCGTACGGCGGCGCCGCGGCGCCGGCTGCACCGCCGAAATAGCTTCTGAAACGACTTCGAGACGGCTCTGAAAGGACAGACTGTGGCAAACGACGTCACTATCAGCTCGCCCGAGCAGTTCCAGGCGACCCTGAACACGCTCACAACGCTGCGCGGTCAGCTCGACTCGGCGTTGAAGGCCTCCGACGCGGTGACCGAGGCAGCCGAGGCCGCCGCCAAGCCCGGCACCGGCGCTTCGGACGACATCGCCCCGGCACTTGAGCCATTCACCTCCTCGCTGCGCACAGACATCACCAAAGTAAATCAGCTGGTAAACGCCGGTGGCGGCTCTATCGGGTCGGTGACCTCAGACCTGGCGGCGCTTCTGCGGGGAATCACGGGCACCGACGCGACAGCGGCCAAGACAGCGAGGGCGGTCTGACATGGCAGGGGAAATCAGGAGCAACGAGCTGGTCATCACCGAGCCCGGCAAGATCGCGCAGGATCTGCCGGCCAGCTCCGGCGGTACCACCGCCAGCCCCGGCGTACATCCCGGCCTAACAGCTGCAGTCGACGACACCACCAAGGACGGTGAGCGAGCGCGCGACAAGGTCAAGGAGGGCTCGGACAAGACCAGCAAGTTTGGCGAGGGCGTCAAAAGCATCGACAAGAAGGGCGGCGACGGCGTCAATGCGATCCCCGCTGCCTTGCTCAGCGCGTTCGGTGCCGGAGCGAGTTCACTGCTCGGCGGTGCCGGCAACCTGGGTTCGGGGATGCAGATGCCGCAGGTGCCGTCTTCCAGTCCCGGTGGATCGATCAATTCGCCCCTGTCCAGTCCGAACGGTGCGCAGGCACTGTCCAAGTTGCTCGGCGGCGACGGCTCGATGGGCACGGGTTCGCTCACCGCCAAGGGCAAGGTCGGCGCGGGCGGGCCGACTTCACCTGGCTCCACCGAGTACCAACAGCGGATCATCGAGCTAGCTAAACAGGTTGTCGCTGAAGGTATTCCGTACGCATGGGGTGGAGGCAGCATCGACGGGCCCAGCCAGGGCATCAGCGACGGCGGAGCGGCCGACGCCGCGGGCGACTACGACAAGATCGGGTTCGACTGCTCGGGGCTGGCCCGTTACCTCGTATACCAGGCATCCGGAGTGGAGATTCCCCGCGTGTCCGGCGAGCAGTACGCAGCTGGGCAGCTCGTAAGTGCCGCCGACGCGCGTCCCGGTGATCTCGCCTTCGATGACAACCCAGATCACCACGTCATGATTTACGTCGGTGACGGCCAGGTTGTCGAAGCCCAACAGTCCGGGACCAACGTCATGTTCAGCGACGCCGCAAGCCGCGGGGCTACTCAATTCGTGCGCGTGGTCAGCGACTCGTAGGCCGCGCCGGGCCCGCCGCCGGTGGACCCCAGCCCCCAATATGGCAACACGACACGCACCCCATCTCCGGCGGTGCGGCCTGACAGAGAGGACGGAACCGCTCCGTGTCCCCCACCGACATTCCCCCCGTCCCCACCCCGCACTCCGCCGAGATCATCGGTACCAACTTCCCGACCACATCGGAGACGCAGACGGTGGCTTCGGCGTTGCAGTTGTTCGAGCAATCCGCCGCATCGGTTGGCACCGGCAACACCGCTGAGGTCATGTACGCGCTGATCGAAGCCAACGCCACCGGCAACACTCCTGATCAGCTGCTCTCCGGGTTCACTGAGGACCAGCGGGCGGCGTTCGACCGGGCACTGGCGCAGCTGAATATGGGTAACGGTGCCAGCGTGATGGCACAGGACATCCTCAACACCAAGATCCAACTCAACGGTGTGGCCACGACTTTCGAGACAGCCGTGGAGGAGTTGATCGCGTCCTACGCCGGGTCAGGTGGCCCCAACTCGCCCAAGAACCAGGCAGAGTTCACACAGAAATACAACGAGTTGCTGCAGGCGGCCAAGGACCAGGCCGACCAGATCGGTGGCAATCACAACAGCACCCAGGAGGAGCTGGTCAGCGGCGTACAGAAGGGAGCTACACCCACCATTCCTTCGACCATGGCTCCGATGCCTGAGAACGGCCAGATGGTGCCCGGAATGCCCGATGGCGCCCTGGCGTCGCTGCTGCAGAACGTCGGCGGCCAGGTGTCGAAGGTGGGATCCGGGATGCCTAACCTGGGCCAGCAGGCCCAGCCAATCATCCAGGCCGGGCAATCGGTGATCCAGGATCTGATGAAGAAGCTGCCCGGCAACAACGGCGTGCCGATCAGCGACGACGCGCTGTCACGGCTCACCAAAGCCTCAGGGCTTGCCGATAGCAGCAACCCACTATCGGGGCCGCGCGCAGACAAGACCGGAAGCTCTGAGAACAACAGCACCGCGGGATCTCCACTCGGCCGCCCACTCAGCGGGTCACGTGACGGGGAGAACGCGCGCTACACCCCCACAGGAACCTCCCCCAAAGAGGAGGAAAGTCCAGTCGAGGTGCCCGCAGGGGAAACCCGGGCCGATACACCATCGGAACCGGCAACCACTGCGGCACCGACACCGGCAGCACCAACCACGACCCTGTCCTCAGGCGAGGCAGTCAGCGGCAACAGCTCGTTGTCGACGCCAACCACCCACGTCTCTTCGGGTGACGCGGGCGCAGGTACCAACACGCTGAGTCCGGGCACAGGTGCGCCCGGGTCATCGGTGTCCCCGGGCGTGCCCATGGCACCCGCGATGGGTCCGATGATGGGGCCAATGGGTGGCGGACTGGGTGGTCCAGGGGCTGCCGGCGGCGCAGCCGGTGGACGTCCCACCAGTGGTCCCGCGATCAAGCCCGGTAAGGACTCCGACTCCGTCGCGTATGTGCCGAAGGAACGTGAAACCCCCAGGGAACTTTTCGATTTCGGAGCGGATCTCAAGGGCCTTGACCATGCCACGGACATGGACCTGGTCGCCGCGTCTATCGTCGCGGGAATCTACCGGGCGCACCGCCGAGAGGGTCGAGTCATCCAGGTGGCTGTTGGGGTGAACCGCTCCGAGGCAGTGTTCGCCACCGGTGACGGTCTCGGATTTCTGGCGCCGGGTATGCGGGCCGCACCACACCTGATTCCGTTGATTACCAAGGTGTCCGATGGATTCGCCGCCAGGTGGCTGGGATGTGACCAGCCATGGCGGCCATTGCTGGAGGCGGTGGCGATCGGTGTCGTCGGCCCGTTCGACGCAGTGGTGGCCACCGACCCCGAAGCTGCCCGCAGCGGGGTGCTGGTGCTCTCGGAGCAGGAGATCGACGCGGTGAACATCGCGGCCGGCTCCAAAGACCGCTGGGGTTTCGATGCGATCGACCCTGAAGACATCGACGACACCCTGACCTATCTGTCCACGGTGTGGGGTCGCCCCGTGCAGGCAGCGGCGGATCTGGAACGTCTGGTCAATCAAGCCCGATGGACCGGCAGCGCGGGTCCGGGCCGGTATCCCCGGATGTGGGCCCGCTACCTGCTTTCGGCGGCGCTGGCCGACCGCACTGCCGGAGACATCGACGATGCCCGTTACGCGCTGCGCAGCGCGCTGCGGGTCCCTGAGACTTTCGGAGGTGGGCAGTGACGCAGGTTGAGCCGTTGATTGTCGGCGGGATACCGCTGGTGCGGCTGTCGGGGACGGTGACTGAACGAAGTGGCGCCGAACTCGCGTCCAAGGTGATGAGCGCGATCTTCTACTCGAGCCACGAGGCGCGTCCGTTGTCCCTGCAGCAGCCCCGGTTAGCCGACAAGACACCCCCGTGACGCATACGTCGCCCCAGCGGCGGGTAGGCAGTTGAGCTACCGATTGCCGGCGCACTGGAGGACATGACATTTCGACAGTGCCCGCGACACGGCACATCGACCGTCGCTGGAGTGAAGACGTGGAATGATTTCAGCTAGAGCAAACTCGGCCAGCTCCGTCCAGGGCCGATGATCGCGAACGTAAGGAGAGAAAACGATGACCATTGGAGTGAGCAGCTTCGCCGACGTTGTCGGCCAGGTGTCCGGACTAATCACCGAGACGACCGGATTCACAGCGGCAGCCGGGACCGCGACCGCCGCCGCTGCGGCGGTCACCCCGCCCGGAAACGACGCCGACTCGGCAATGGCGGTCACTCAGCAGGCCGTAACGACCGCCGATTTCATCGCGATGCTCGGGTTGGGCATCGAGCAGCTTGGTGAGCGTGCCGCCGAGACCGCTAGTGTCAACGGCACTTTCGAGGCGCTCAACGCCGCCGGCGGACTTGCCGCCATGGCTGTTTGATCTGACCCGTCTCCGGAAAATCCCCTCCCCCTCGCTGGAGACGGGCCGGCTCGATGCCGCTGGTTTCTTTGCCTCTCCGGTAAGAAACCAGCGGCATCGCTAGTTTTCGGAGGAGGTTCCGGACGCGCCGCGGGACATAGTGCACAGCCGCCCCTGGTTACGGTGCGCGCACGGTGGCCGCCGCAGGGGCGGTCGCCGGCGGAAGGAGCCGACGTGCGTGAGATGTGGGAACTGCCACGGCCAAGTGCGGGCAGCCGTGCGACCCGCGTCGTGTTGACGCTGGCGCTGGTGTGGGCAACGGTGGCGGTCCCACTGACCGTCTGGCTGGCTTTGCGTACCCCGCCGCCGGAACCGGTGCCAGCCACCCGAACCCCATCGGTGCTCGAAGCCGCAGCGTTGCGCTACGCCAGCCAGACTCTGTCGACAGGGCCGGTGACACTGGCCTCGACGGTGACGACGGCGACCGCGCGGCTGGAGGTTCAAGAAACCGCCGATCCCTCACACGCCGTCTCCTACGGAAAAGTCCGCTCAGGTACGCAGACCGCCGAGCTGTTGGTGGTCGGCACACGTGTGCTGCTGCGAGGTGATTCGGCGTTTTGGTCCAGTGTCGGTGTCCCCACCGCAGAGCCCGGGTGGATCGAAGTCGGTGACCGTCTCGGACGCATCCCGTTCCCGCTGTCCGAGGCCATCACGGCACTGGGCGCAGACAGGGTGGAAGTGAACACCCCCACGGCTGGGTCGGACACGATGACGGCGCGTATCGGCAACTTGGTCGCCGACTTCAACGCGGCGGGGGTATCGGCGTTGACTGTCGGCGGACGCAGTGCGGCGGTGACGCGTGCCCCCGCCGACGCGCCGGCCCGCGTGTCGGCAGTGGCGGGCTCCGATCCGGCCGCGGCGAAATTGGTCGGCGCTTCCGGATCGCTGACGGTTTCGGCGCCGACTGCGCCGGAGCCCCCACCAGTTCCGGCCCCGGGTTCCTGACCACCGGCCGCTGGTCTTTCGAAAACCGCTGTCAGCGCGGGGACATGACAGCCTCAGCGGTCCGTGTCCGCATTGTCGGACACAGATTCCCGGTGGCACCCTGGCCAGCACACCCCGACTGCATGAGAGGCAGACGCAAATGACGGCACAACCCTGGTCCCTGCCGCCCGAGCTGAGCGCAGGGATGCTCGAAACCGGTTCTACAGGGGCGACGTGGGCAGCCGCGTCGGCCGCATGGATGGGTTTGGCGTCGACCACCTTGGCAACACTGGGCATCGTTGGCGAACAAATGATGGCCTCACTGTCGTCCATCTCAGGCATGCGTTCGGCCATCCAATCAGCGGCGACGCCGCCCTTTATGACCTGGCTGGCCTCCATGGCTGCGATCGCGTTCAAACAGTCGGCGATCAATGCTGTAGTTGCCGAAAGTTATGGAATGTCGCGGACATCGATGATCCCGTCGGAGCAGTCGATCAACAATCGCGTGCGGGAGCTGGCAGCCGAGTCGACCAACTTCTTCGGGCAGAACACACCGCTGATCGGCGAGCTCAATGGAGAGTACGCCGCGTACACCGCCCAGAACACCATGATTGGAACCACTTACGGCGAGGTGATCACGGCGGCCACGCTACCGGTGCCGATCCCGCCTCCGCCGCCACTGAGCAATGCGGCGTCCGCTGTCGCCGACGGCGCTCAGGCGGTGCAAGGTGCCACCAATATGGTGAGCAGCGCCGGACAAGGAGCTTCACAAGCTGCCACGCAGGCCACTTCGGCGGTTACCGATACGGGAGCGAGCACGGCCGGCACCTCCTCGGACATGACCTCGATGCTGGGGCAGTTCGGTTCGGTGCTGTCGAGCCCGATGCAGATGGCCTCCAGCTTGCCGCAGTCGTTTCAGCAGCTGCTGTCGGCACCGATGCAGATGTTCGGGTCGTTGTCCGGCATGGGTGATCTGCTCAACGGCGGATCGACCGGAAGTTCCTTCGCGCCTGCGACGTTGGCCGGTTCCGGTGGTCTTCCGCTGGGCAGTACCGGGATCAACCCTGCCTCGATGGGCGCCGGCGGAGGCGGCGGAGTCCCCGGAATGGGGGGCATGGGATCGCCGTTGATGGCCAAGCCTACTGGCTCCAGTGACAGTGTCAGTGCACGGAATACAGTGCTGTCCGGCGTGTCAAATGTCGCCCAGGAGAAAGTGATCGGCAGCGCCCCGGTGGGAACCCCGGGTTCGGGGATGGCACCAGGAGCCGGCGCCGCTGGTGCTGGCGCACGTGACCGCAGCCGCTCCGATTCGGTCGTTCTGTCGTACGCCGGCAGCGGGGACATCCCACGCCGGGCGGCCGAAGGTAACGAGCGCGAGCAGTTCACTTGAGCGGCAATTCAAGCCACGTTTCCCACTGCATCGCCGCCGAGGACGGCCAGTGCCGCCGGCTCCGCTGGCTCGGGGGCACAGACCGCATACAGCGTGGTGTGATGCTTGGTGACATCTGAGCCAATCACCGCTAGCCGGGTTCCAGCCGGGAGCATCACCGCGTAGCCGCGGCGGGTGCGCACTGCGACACCGCGACGTACGCGTGCCTTCAGCGCAAGCCGGTGGCCTTCCCCGGGCACGACATCCTGGTCGATGCGTCCCAGCGTCGGTGCCGTCAATGTTGCTCCACCGGCGCTGCGCAACTCTGCGGCCAGAGCGCTCACGTCCTGCCATGGAGGGGTCGCGAAGTTGATGGTGACTTCGACTTCAGTGCCGAAATCGAAAGGCTCTGCAGCAGCGAGCAGCGTTATCTCGTCACGGTGCACGTTCGGAAGCGTGACGTAATCCTCGAGGCGGGTGTCGGCGCTGAGCTCGTCGCCTGGATCACCACCGTGTCGCATCCTGGCGAGCATCCCAGGCGGCGCTTCCACCGGCCGTATGGAGGTGTCCGGCGCCAGTGGCAGTTCGCCTGCGGCCAGTGCTTCGAACGGGCCGGTTGCTGCAACCTCTTCGGAGCGCTGACCGCCGACCAATTCCGCGATCGCTGCCGCCGCTGGGCTGACAAGGAATTTTCCCGGTGCGGCCCCAGGCTGCAGCACCAGCTCCTCGCCCGCTTCGCCACTGAGCCGGCGCGTCATCGAGGCCACCCAGCTGCGAACACCCGGTGAACACATCCGCAAGCAGTCCGTGACCACCTCCCGAGGCCAGCGCGTCGGGCTGCGGGTGTCCCCAACGCCGGCGGTGATCTCCAGAGGTGCGGCGATTCGTGCGGTCCATGCGCCGGGCAGCGCATCGGGTCCCGCGTCGACCACAACCGTTGCGGGGTGTCCGGCGACGGTGACCGTCGAGGTGGCTCGCAGCCAGCGCATCCCTGTCGTACGACGGGAGTCTTCCCGGGTGGCGTAGTCGGGAAGCAGCGCAGTCCGGCAGCCGAGCATTCCGGTGCTGGAAAGCAGATCGCTCGCGAGTACGCCGGCCAGCGGCGCCGGTGCGGGGGCGTCTTTGGCGGTCATCTCGATCTGGCTGCAGGCGTGCTCGAGGAACCGGGTCTGCAACCGTGCCACCAACGCCGCCGCGGCGAACCACTCACGCCACGGGCGCGCCACGGCAGCGTTGAGTGTGTCGGGGTGGCCCGCCGCGGCGTCGGCCAGTGCCAGCGCCAAGTAATAGGCATCGAGGACGACCTGCTGATCGGACTCAGTGGCCCTGCGGGTCCGGGAGGGACGTGACAGTAGCACCTGCCGAAGGGCAGCAGCGGCTGACAAGTGCAGCATCTGCTCGTCGATGCGATGCCCGGCGGTATAAGCGACGTCGTCGGGATCGGGGTCCACGCCGTTCATCACCGCCGCGATCGCTTTCTGTGCACGGGTCAACCGCAGGGCGTTGGCGCGTACCGCTGACCGGCGGCGAAGCGGGGCCTGTGTCAGATCCATGATGCACACGGTATGCAGACGTGGAGGTTGTGGTCGTGCCCGCGGTACGACACGCCGGTGCCCGCACCTTACGCCTAGATGCCGACACAAGCGCAGCTGCGACCCGCGCCGTGTACGCGAGAACTGGCGGATGCAACTTACTGTGCCCGCCATGATTCCGATCCAGGACGCCGGCCGAGGGACTCTGCTGTACATGCACACTCTGGCCTCGGCACTGGCCGCCACATCCGACGAGACGGTGGTGCTGCTGGACCTGACCGGTGTGCGGGAACCGTCCCCCGCCGCGCAGAAGGCAGCGGTAGCCGCACATCTGGACGCCGCGATGGCTCGGCTGGACGCCACGATCCGGTCGAAGAAAATGGCACCGGCACGGATACCGCGAGCCACGCAGGGACGCCTGATGATTCAGGACGGCGAGGTCTACGACGCTGTCGCCCACACCTACCAGCCGGGATTCCCTTTCGCCGCCTTCGTCACCGCTTTCGTCGCCGGCAGCCGCGGCTAGACGTGACCCGTTCCGTCCGCAGATCCAGTCAGATGAGGAGAGCCGATCGTGAGTGAGTCCACAGGGTCGCAGGGTGTCCCCAACCCGACCCACGACGCCGCAACGAGTGACGCGACCAAGCCTGCCGCTGACGCTCCCCCAGCATCGGCACCGGGCACCGCAACAGCAGCAGCGAATACTCCTGCCGCTGCTACCAACACCACGTCAACGACGAATGCGGCCAAACCGGCAGCCCCAGCTCCGTCAACTGCCGGCGCCGCCAAGCCCGCCGGCAAGCTCACCGCGACCGGAACGGTCAAGGGAGCCGGGGGCCTCTACAAGGCCCAGTACAGCAGGGGTGTCGATGTTCTCGACAAGGGGATCGAGAAACTCGGCGCCAAGGGAATGGCCAAGAGTGCCTTGAAGATAGGTGCCCGTGCAGTGCCCGGTATCGGCACCGTCGTCGGCCTCGGATTCGCCGCGCAAGACCTCAAAGACGGCGACGTTGTCGGTGCCCTTCTCAATACAATCGGCGCAATCCCCGGGCCCATCGGATGGATCGGATTGGGCGCAGGCCAGGCGTGGGAGGCATTCGGACCCGACTGGCACCTGTGGGGCAACGGCGGCGCCGGCTACGGACTGTGGGACGCCCCCGACGGCACTTCCACACACATGTTGCCCGCCGCGGCCAGTGAGGCCGCAGGGGTCCGAGAGGTCGACGCGGCGCTGGCGACGGTGCAGCGCAACATCTTCGGGTTTGAAGACGGGCCGAACGGCTCGGTGTGGAACTCGAACCCGCCGGCGGCACTGACCCTGGATACCCCGCAGGTCGAAGCCGCGGTGAAAACGTGGCTGACCGGTATCGCGGACTTGTTCCATCAAATGGATCAGACCATGGCCCAGTCCGGGGAGCCCTACTTCGAGCAGTACCGCCAGAAGCTGGCCCCGCACTTTTCGGCGATCGCGGCACTGCCCGACAAAGTCCCTGAGGTGATGGCGCAGCTGCGCGCCGGGTCCAAGGCAGCCGAATCCGCCTACGACGCGCTGCTGGCCGCCAATCGCAACGCCCGCAACCAGCTCACCGACCACGGCGCGCTGACCGATCAATCACCGGCGACAACGCTGAAGAACACCCTCGAAACAGAGCTGACCAAAGTGCAGGCCGCCGCCGACAAGCTGGCGACCGTGTTCGACGGCCCGATCCCGGCCCCGGTACAGGCACGGTCGGCAACCGCCAGCCCGCACGACAAGACCGCCACCACCCCGGTCACCGCGCATCCGTCGCCACTGGCCCCGACACCCCCATCGCCGACCAGCCCGTCGGTGAAAGACACCGGCACAAGCGACAAGTCAGACCTGGGCAATCTGCTGTCGAAGCTGGGCCAAACCCCGCCCGCCGGTTCGATGGGCACACCGATGGGCGCACCGTCGACCGGCTCCGGCGGTGGCGGCACCCCGTTGAACAGCCCAGCATCGTCGAAACCGGATTCTGAGCCCAAGAAGTTGCTCGATGACGACAAGGACCACAAGAAGCGCGAGGACCGCAAGCCCGAGCCGCTGACCGCGGTGAAGTCCGACACGGCCAAGCCGGCGAGCACTGCGCCGGTCACCGCGGGGACTGCCCCCGCCGCGCCGGTGACCGGTGTTCCACCGACCGCCAAGCCGGCGGTCGCACCCGAGCAAAGCAGAGAGGTTCAAGTGAAAGACCGCAAAGTCACCTTCCCCGACGCCAAGAGCGCCAAGCTGGCGCAGGTGCTGGCGGCCGCCGATCCGACGCATCCGGTGTCGCTGGCCGATGCCGCTGCCCAGGCCGGACTCAAGCCTCCGGTACCGGGTCAGGACCTTGGGCAGCAGGTCGCACCGGTCGACGCCAAGCCCGGCGACATCCTCGACACCGGTGACAAGAAGTTCATGCTGCTCGGCGACGGCGCGTTCTACGACCTGTCGGAGTACAAGGTGGTCGACGCGAGCGCGCTGCCGCAGGACATGGGTGAGCGCGCCGCGTACTTCCATCTCGAAGATGCCGGTGCCGCATCCTCACCGGTATCCGGTCAGGCTCCCGCCGCGACGACCTTCGACGTTCCCGGCGGGACCCCCGAGCCACACGTTCCGGCCGACGGATCGCCCGCATCACCGGCCGCACCCGCGGGGGCCCCGGCCGATCCTGCCGTGGCGCCGGAATCCGGGACGCAGGCCATCCCGTCCGTCGGAACTCCCGGTGTGCCACGCCAGGGCGAGGGTGGGCCGGCCAACGCCGCGGCCACCGACACCGGCACCGGAACCGACGTCCCGTCGTCAACGGCGCCGCGGCTGGATCCGGGTGCGGTCAAGTAAGTGCGGATACACGGAAGGAACGATTGATGGCCGGTGAGATCAGCAGCGACGGAGCGGCGCTTGTTTCCGGGGCGCAGAAGGCCGACAGCACGCTTCCCGGCAATGCTGACCGAACCCCCGCAGCCCCGGGGGTGCATCCAGGGTTGACGGCGGCAGTCGATGACACCACCAAAGACGGTGAGCGAGCGCGCGACAAGGTCAAAGACGGCACAAAGAAGACCGACAAGTTCGCCAAGGGTGTCGAGGATCTCGACAACAAGGGCGCCAAGGGCGTCAACAATGTTGGCTCGATGCCCACGGTTCCGTCATCGGCACCCCAGCAGAGCGCACCAACGGCTCCCTCGCCCGCACCGATGCCGGCCCCGGTACCCGCAACCCCGCCAGCCGGTGTCACCAGTATCGACCCACAGATTCTGGCAGCGCTGATCGAAGCGTCGCGCGCGCAGGCCGAATCCGATGGCGCCAATGGAATCTTCCCTCACAGCGACGATCCGTTCGCAGGCTCTTCGGCGACCTCGCCACAAAACCCCGATCCCCTTGACGTATCGCAAGTGTCGCTGGCGAAGTACCCCGGTGGACCGCTAACGGCCCAGGAAACAGCGTCCGTGATCAATCAGGCGCTGACCATCAACGGGATCCCTGATGACCCTGCCCTGCGTGAGCAGTGGCAGGCCTTGTATCAGCACATGTCCCAAGGCGAGTCCGGCGGAAATCCGAACGCCGGCAATGGATGGGATTCCAACGCGACCGGAATGATTATGGAGGATGGGTTACCGTCCAACAGCAGCCGCGGTCAGTGGCAGTGCATTCCGTCCACATTCGCGGCCTACCACATGGCAGGTACGTCGAACTCGATCTACGATCCGGTCGCCTCGGCGAGCGCTTCGATCAACTACGTCATGGACACTTACAAGGTCGGGGCTGACGGTTCGGGTCTCGGCGCGTTCATGTCGCGTCAAGGTGTCGGTACGGGTGGATACCAGGGATACTAAGCCGGAAGCTGTTGTCGTGCCTTGTCAGTCGGACCGGGTGACGGCGGCGACACGGTGCCGCGACGCACGGCATTCGCCATCAGCGCCATCAGTTCGCCTCGTTTCGCCGGTGTGCTGCTTTTTCTTCGGCGCGGGCCTGACGCAGCGCTGTCCGTGCGGCAGCGCGGCGGGAGCTTCTGTTCGTGGGGGTCAGGTTCGTGCCGGAGGCAGCGACTTGATCAAGGATCGAGGCCAGGCGTGCGAGGTCTGATGGTCCGTGCCGATTCTCGTGGCGAGTGTCGTTCAAAGCGTTGCGGCTTCCTCTTCGTTTTGATGTGCCGTCATCTGCGTCAGGCACTTAGGAGACTGGTGTCGTCGTCGAATAGCGTCGGCGGGTCGGGTGCCAGCGCCGAGCCGAAAGTGATTCGCGCGTTTGTGTGCGTACAGACGCGCGGCCTCAGGGGCGCGTCGTTCCGCCCGCACTTCGCCTGCACCGCATTGCGGGAAGCGATAACTCGTACCAGATGCGCGACGCGCTCATCGTCAATCGCCCAGACGCACCCGGGGTGCGGAGCCTGCGACCAGTAGCCGAGTCCAAGCGCCCGACAGGCTGCGATCTCTTGCCGCGTCGTGGCGGAAATTGCCGTGACCTCGCCGAGGATCTGTTCGGAGCCCATGCCGCCATACTACTCTCCATTTTAGAGATATAGCGGTGCGCGGGAATCGATCAGCCGCCTTCGAAGAGCTCTGTCGCATACTTCGCCAACTCCGCGAAAAGCAGGCCCCAGTCCGCAGCCTTGTCGGCCGCACTGGACATGGGGTCAGCGGGTGCCAGGATCGGCTGAGTGTTGTTCAGCGACCACACCTCGCTCCACCGCCATAGAGCGGGGGACCACACATGCACACACGCCGCCGCGTCCTGCTCGTTCACGTGCAGCGACCAGCGGAACCGGAGTTCTCCGTGGTGTGTCAGTTTTGTGAGGTCAACAGGCCGCCCCTCCCGGACATCAATCTCGTGTGCGCAGATCTCTGGAGGCAGGATCATCCGAGCTCCCCTGACGGTTCAACCAACCAGCCGTGAACGTCATCGACCCCGGCGGATCGATCGACCGTGATTGCCCGGCTGGCATGGATGCGCCCACTAGACACGTGTATCCCGATACCCGTGCTGACGCCTTCACGAATGCGGCGAGCGGTGAAGTACCGGGCCGTGCGCTGGTGCACCACCCATCCGTGCTGAACAGCGACGCGGATCAGCTTCGCGGCGATTTCGTTGTCCACCTCCGCGTTACGCTCGGGCGGCGCAGAGGAACCTGCGGTTTCGATGGGGGTGATTGTCGCCATGGCCCCGGTGCACCGCCTATCTGTCGCTGCCTCACGCTTCCAGCCGTTCCGGAACACGTGTTCGAATTATTGCAAGGAAACGTAATCGGCATAGACGACACGCCGTTTCCGGTTTCTGCGTTTAAGACCGGCATTTCCTCCCTTTCAACGTAGCGTCGCAGGCGCGTTTCAGGCATCTCCCACCCTTGCCCGAGGCGCTGTCAAAACCACCGGCCAGGAGAGTTTGCGCGATGAGCCCAGACACCAGCACCCCACAGGTCGACACTGTGACGTTGACCAGGATGGTGTCACTCGGTGCGCATCTGATGCCACTGAAGGCACAGCTAAAGAGACCGACACAGACAGGTTGGCCGTTCGCGCCCGCCTACACCGTGGACCAGATCGCAGAGCACATGCACCGCGGCGGAAACGTCGGTGTGAACCTGTCGCTGAGCCGGATGATCTGCTTGGACGCCGAGAACACCCACGCCACGATTGCCGTGCAAAATGCGGGGCTACGTGTCACCGTCATTCCGGCAAAAGCGCAGATGAATCAACCCCACAACAAGAAGTGGGGCGGGTCGCACACCTGGCTGCGCGTCCCCGACGGCATGGACGCCGCGACCCTGCCTGCCGACGCCATGGGGATTTCGCTGCCTGGCGGTGGCCTGATCGATGTGCTGGCCGGAACCCGCTATGCCGTCGCACCCGGATCGAAGCTTGCCGAGGCTCCGCAATACTCCTACGCCGCCGCACAAGGCGGCCCGCTGGACCACAGCGCCTATGGCGCCGACCCTGCGTTGAATCTCGATGTGGCTCCTGCGTGGCTGTTCGATCGCAGCGTGCCCGTTCCGGCAGGACTGGAACCGCTGCACGGATGCCTGGCGCCGCGGCCGCAGACCGTTTATGACCGTGTAACTGCCGATGCCCGTTCGATCGAGCTCACTGATGCTGTCGACGCGGTCTCCTGGGAGACCTGGATCGCCGGGGATCACCGCATCACCCTGGTCGGGCAGGTCGACGGCTGCGGGTGCGACATCGCGCACTGGGCAGGGTCTGACAACGAGAAATCCATGACGCTGCACGACCGCTGCGAAGTCGGCAACGGCGCACACGTGTGGAGCGCAACGATGATCGCCCAGCTCGGCTTGCCCGGCGACCACGTCTCGCGGCTGGAGCTTGCGGCCAAGCTGCGCGGGTGCAGTGTCGTCGAAGCCGGCCGCGCGCACGGGATCTCGATCGGAGGCAGTTCCGAGTCGCTGGCGCCAGTACTCCCCGAACACTACGAACAACAGGCTGCCGACGCGGAACGTAGCGGTGCGCATACCCGCGCCAAGCTGCTCCGGCAAGCCGCCGAGGGCCTGCGCGAAGCGCTGGCACGTGACGGCGTCGTGCGCGAGAACAGTGACGAGATGTATACCTCGTCACCGATCGCCGGCGGCGCGCCCACTCCACCGGTGATCGAAGTGACTCGGCCGCCGGAGGCGGCTGTCCACGCCGAGACGGCCCCCTCGCTGACCGATGGCGCTACAGCGCTAAGCCCCCGGCCGGCACCTCCCCCGATGCCTGCCTCTGTGCCACAGCCGAAACCGCGTAAGGTGCGGCGCTTTCCGGAAATCAGCGACGTCGCCGACATGCCGATACCTGGCGACGATGAGATCTACGAGTACCCGTTCCCCCGCACGCCCGAGCACGTTCCAGCGGTGCACAGCACCCGCACACAGTGGGCCGAGATGCTCCCCCCAATCGCCAACCGCAAAACGCACGAGACAATTGAGCACGAGTGGATCTTCACCGCGACCCCAGGGTTATCTCAGGTCGCCGCGGCTGCCGATGCACGCGGGGTTGGCCGGTGGGGAATGCTGGGCGCGCTGCTGCCGCGAGTGGCGGCCAATGTCCCGCCGACTGTGCGGTTGATCCCCGCCGACGGGTCGATCCCCGCCGAGACCGGACCCACTGGAGCGGGGACCTCGATCAACCTTTACAGCGTGCTGGTCGGCCCCCCTGCCTCGGGCAAGTCGGTGACGCTGACAGCCTCCGACACGCTGGTCCCAGGGGTGATGATGGTCCCGGTCGGCACCGGTGAAGGGATCTTGAAGCTGTTCCCCCGCGCCGGCGGCGAATCGGTGGAGGCAGCCGAGGACCGATCGGCAGACGGAGAAGCTCCGCATATCGGCAGCGTCGGCGAGGAGCGCGCCTGCGACTCAGTGCTGCTGTCTTCTGACGAGATCGACGTGTTCGTTGCTGAGATGGGGCGCCAGGGCACCAAGGCCACCGGCCTCTACCGCCAGATGTGGATGGGTGGGGATGTCGGAAACATCACCTCCGACCGGGAACGCCACTCGATGGTTACCGCGCACACCTACCGATTCGGGATCCGCCTGGGCGCCCAGCCCGAAGCGGTCTCACCTCTGTTCAGTGAATCCGATCGCGGCACCCCGCAACGCTTTTTGTGGCTGGGCGCTCAACGGATGCCGATGCGTGGCGGGTACTACCCCGAGAGGCTGCAGATCGCCCCGGTCTACTGGTACGGCGGTGCGCCGTCAATGCTTCCGCAGACCGGCGGTCCTCGCCCCCCGGTATGGGTGAAGCCGCCCCCGGCGGCCAAAGAGTTCATGGACGATGAACTGTGGCGCAGCGCTACTGCCAACCCGATGAGTCCCTCGGGAGGTTATGTCGCCGCTGAGGCTGTAGCGGACCGTGCCAGCGCGATCGCTGACCGGCACGCACTGCTACAGCAGCTCAAGGTCTGTGTGGTGTTGGCGGTGCTGGACGGATTAGCCCAGCCGCAGGATGTGCACTGGTACGCCGCCGAGGCGGTCATGGAGGTGCGCAGGAGAGTCATCAAAGAGCTTGTCGCCGTGGCAGATGCGGTGCGCGACGAGCAGGCCCGCAAGAGAGGCAAGGAACAAGGGATCATGCGTCGACACGCTGATGCGGCCTACGAGACCGAGTCGCGGACCCGTGGCGCTGAAGCCAACGCTGCGGTGATGAATGCTGCATTCGCGTTGACCCGGCAGCGCATTCCACTGACGATCGATGCACTTGCCGCTGAAATGGAGCACACCCCGCTGGGCAATCCGGACTTTGTAGGCGAGGCGGTTCGGTCAATGGTGTCGGCCGGTCAGATGGCTCCGACCGACGACGGTAGAACGTATGTGCTCACGTTGCGCACCGAGCCGGGGGACAACACGGTAACCCCGCTTCGTCCGGCCCCGCCGATCTCCTCGATCGGATAGACGAATTTCTCTAAAATAGAGATACGATGAACGGGTGAACACTTCAGGATCCGTTGACCGCTTCGAGCGCCGCGTGACATTGCACCGGTTCATCGGCGCCAAGGACGCAGAGGCGGCCCGCCGCGCTTCCACCTATGGTGTGCGCCTGTGCACTGGACCAATTCACGGGCTGGACGCTGTCATCGAAGACGCGGGCCTTGCCGGCACACGGGCCGCGATCTACCGACATCACGGCGAACAGCCGCTGTGGTGGGTGTCGACGGATATCGTCGCAACCATCATCGCTGCGGATGAACGCAGTGCCACCGAAGCCGCGTACCTGTTGGTTTCTGTGAACGCTACAGACGCTGACGGGGACGTTTTCCGCTACGAGGTTCAGGTTCTCGGCGATACGGCCTCCCATTCCCAGCGTGCCGCTGCCTGAGCAGGTGTCCAGGGGAAGTCTGCACGACTGCCTGACGCATGGAGGATGAATGAATGGATTCACGCGGGTCCTGCACGCAGCCGAACGAGTACGAACACCAACAACAAGGAGAAATTGAAGTGTCGAAGAACATTTGGGCCACTCTCGTGTTTCTGTCGGTCGCTCTCACCTTCGCTGGCTCCAGCGTGCTGATCGGTGCCCACCTGGCGGCTCCATCGAGTCCGCCGCCGCCGGTCGGCGTCTACATCGCAGCATTCGCAAGCTCGCTGATGCTTGCAGCGCTGATCGTCGCCGCCCGGCGCTCACCAGAACGCAAGTTGAAGACTCAAGTCGACAACGCAGCGCAGCGGAAACTGGCCGAACGATAGACCGGCGAATCGTATCGGCAAAGGTATCCGCTGTCAGAGCCCACGGACACTCGAATAACCGGAAAGAGAGGAAGGCTTGATGATTGGCGAAATGACGATCGCCCTAGGAATAGCGCTGATACTGGTGGGTGCACTGAACTTGCAAGCGGGCCTGTCCGGCCGTGCGCTCAGCCTCCGCGGCGGGGTCATCGTTGGAGTTCTGACGATGTGCATCGGTGCGATCAATATCGTGTTTGGCATCGGTGGTCAAGGTCTCCACGGTGCCTGGCTCGGCGTTACGGGGGCTTTGTTGGCGTGCCAGCTATGGGTGGTGACCTCGGATGTACGCAAGTCAAACCGAACGAACGGACTGCGCGGATAAGTGTCCACAGAAGGTACGCGAGACAAGGAGATTCCCTTGAAGCAACCTCCGCTCACGCGAGTGCACGCGTTGGCGATCATGGATCCGCGCCATGACCTGTTGGTGGTTGACGGAGACAATCGGTTGACCGCTACGTCATCGTCGACGTTCCTCGGCGGCGCCAGCGGCCGTATCGTTCTCACGCGCGGAGACCTGCTCGATCACGGCGTGGCGCTGGCCGGCGATGGGCGCCGGTTCGCGGCGGGGAGTGGCCTGATCGTGGACCAGCTCCTCGATGCCATCAACGACGTCCGGTGAAGGTACGAAATAGCAGAGCCGGCAAGGAGACTGAGCACATCATGGAAACGGAGAATGCGGTTCCACTTGGTGGGCCGAGTTTGCGACGTACCACCAGCCGACCCTGACCGTCGGCGAGCACCACGCTCGAGGCGGACTGAGTATCAACTTCCGACGCGACCTCATCGCGCATGACGTCGCCGACGTAGCGGGGGCATTCGCCCAGCTTCCGGAGAACTGGAAGGTTGTGGGCGAAATTCAGGAAGTAGACCCCAATTTCCATGTCGTTCGAGTGGCTCCGACGGAAACCCCGCGGGCCGTCCGGTAACAATAACGGTGAGCATCCGACATGCCACGCCACTCCTTAACACGTTCATCTGCGATCGTCACTCGTGGGGTTCCGGGATCTGTGCGGCCGCAACGGGAGCCGGCGGTGGTGTGGCAGTCGATGGCGGCGGCATCGTCATCTGGGACGCTGCGACATCCTCGTCACCAAGGCAGGTAGCTGCGAGCTCGATCGCCACCAGTTCCCGGTATTCCGGGTATGGATCGTTCAGCCGGCCCGTGTATTGCCCCGCTGCGCTCAATGAGGCCGCGGTAAGCCGGTACCGGCTTAGGTCTACACCAGCGGTGTTGAGCGCCTGCACCTGCTGCAGTGGGGCATCAGCTGATTCGTCGTCCTCATGCAAATCCGCGGCATGGTAGGCGGCCACGAACGTGTCCCAGTCCCCCAGGCCAGCTAGCCGATACAGGAACCAAACGTGGGCGACCAACGTGCTGGTGCCGGGAGGAACGGGGTCGATGAGCGTCTGGGCGTCAGCGCGCTCCAGTGAGCCATCCTCCGCGATCGGAAGCGGCGCCAGCACCGGGCCCGCCTCGGGTGTCTGAGACATCTCACCCTCGACCGGGTCCGGTGGCGTTGTCACGTCCTGCGTATCCACCCGCATCGGTGGGATCGGAAGGCACTTGATCTTCGAATCGGCACCGGATTCGGCCAGCTCCGCCCCCGAGAGCTTGTCGCTTCCGCCCGGCTCGAACAGATCGGCCGTCTTCGTGAGCACTACCCCTGAAATCGCAACCGGAGCGGCAGCTGGAGAGGACACAGCAGCCACCAACACCAGCCCACCCATCACCGCACCCACAACCGTTGCCAGCCCGACGGCCAGCATCGCCAGCCGTCGGTATCGCAAACAGGCGTCACGCAACGCGCTGAGGGGTTGTCGGGTGTCCAGTGCCCGTCGCGCCAACGCGCGCAACGCAGGGGCGGTGATCATGATGCGCCACTTCCCGACAGGCCTGCCCCGGGCCCAGCGGCGGGAGGAAGTCCGGGGGCGGGTGCAGGTCCAGCTGCGTGGGTGTCCGCGGGGCTGGGTTTGTCGCGGCGCGGCGCGCTGGAATCCGGGAGCACCCCGTGCTGCCACGGGTTGGTACGCACCAACGTCGAGGCCCCCGCGATCACCAGTGCGACCATCGACATCTGCACCGTGGTCTGGATCGACACGTACACAGCCGGATCGGTCCACGGCAGCGCCGCGATGCGCACTGCGAACAGATTTCGGTCATAGTAGGCGGTGGCAAATCCGGACAGCACCAGCCACGACGAACCACCCGGTACCGCCGCTGCCACCACCACGATCACCAGCAGTTGGCCCAGCAACGCGTAAACCGCGGTGCGTGCCAGCATCGAGGGGGTGTTCACCTGCGCCACCGTAACGACGCGCCGCGCTCGTGGAAGGCAGTGGCGCGTGCCTAACGTTGCGCGCCATGAGGCTCAAGACCGCCCTTCTGATCCCCGCCGCTGTATCCATCGCCCTGTCAGCGGCGGTCACCGTGGCTGTCGCCGACCCCGGCAGCGAACTTCCCGAATCCGAGACCACTGACGTGCGCGTGACCCCCGCGACCGTTACCGTCACCGCTACCGTCGCTCCCGGCCAATGCGCCCCGGTGGCCGGCGGGCCACCGAACATCGCAGTGACCGATACCGCCGCGGAGCCGCAGCTTTCCGAGGGCCAAGTCGCGCCGAGCACGGCCACCGTGTCAGCCGACGGGGAGGCAGGACCCTCCGGTGCGTCCACCAGCCGCTTCGACCCCTACACCTGCGCCCCTGTCCCCGCAGCGGCCACGTCCAGCGCGACACCGGCGGCCCCCGCGCGGACGGACGCCGAAATACCCACCTACACCGCGCCGCTGGCCCCCTACCCGGGTTCCAACGGCAGCGGAGTCTCCGGTGGAGCCGATGCCGAAGCGACCTCGACGCAGGGTCCTTTAAGCGAGCCCACCACGTCCTCGACGCTGCCCGCAGCACCGGCACCGCGATGACCGCGCTATCCCCGAAGCTGCAGCAAGCCATCGACTCAGCGGTGCATGCGGATGAGGCATGGACTCAGGCGACGTTCCCCAGCGTTGAGGCGGTAGGGATCGGGGTCGATGACCCCGACGATCCGCACGTCGCGGTCGCCGTGCACGGCGGATGCATCACCTACATCGGGATCAGTGACCCGATGCTGCATGTCGACCTTGAAGTTCTCCAAGACGTTCTCAACGCCGCCATCTTCACGGCGTTTAGCAGCTGGACGGCTCAGGCGAGCGGCAAGGCCCCGAGACTTATGCAGGACTGAGACAGATCGCGGATCGGAAAGAGGAGTCCAAACACCGTGGCGTACACCTGGAGCCTGTCTCTGTACCCAACACACGAGCACCCCGACCGCGGAGCATTCATCGCCGGAACCAGCGACACACTCGACGGCGCCCGTGATCACCTCGTCCATGCCCTGGTCGCTCATACCTCGATCCCTGACCAGGAGACGGTGCGTGTCGCTGTGCAGACCTGCAGCGACTGGACCGACTTCGACGAATACGCGATCACCTGTCGGATCGAAGAGAACTGAGCCACACCAGGAAAGATGCTGTTGTGTCCCGGCTGCCAACATCAGTCCGGGCGGTGAATCCGTCTACGGTGCGGCACTTCTCGGCGTTTCACGTGGCGGGTGCGAGAGCTGTGGCGCGGCCTGCTCTTGTCGGCGCTGCGCGCTACGTTCCTGACCGGAGCGGGGACCGTCGCCCGCACCAGATAAGGAGACGCCGCCAATGTGCCGCACCGCCAAGCGCCGCTGCCCCCACAATCCACAACGGGACCGAGAACGTCGGGCCGCGATGAAGACTTACCGTGCCGACTTGGCTTCCGCAGCAGCGCAGTTCGCAGGTCCTGGTGTGCTCTCGGTCATCGCTGCCGCACCCGCCTCCGCGCTGGCACCGATCGCCACCGATCTGGGGCTGGATCCCGCCACGGTATCCTCAGTGTCCCCGTCGACGCACGTCACCCACGACATCTCCGGAACACTGCGCGGACTGGCCGGCGCCAAAGCAGCCGACGCCGGTCACGTTCCTTCCGAACACACCCTTCAGCGGGCCGCCATCCTGAACTACGAGCACTCCCGAGGGTACGAACCGCTGCACCCGCTGTTTGTCGGCGTGATCGCACCTCCTCGCGAGCTGGACGATCTGCGGACCAGCTACGCCAAGGTGCACGAGCACACCGCCAGTGACGGTCTCGGCGTCGGCAACGCTCCCCTGACCGTCTCCGAACTCGGTACTATCGAGGCTGACCGGGCGAGGCGACGTCAAGAGATCGCCGACCTGTTCGTCGCCGAGACACGGCAAGACCGCGCCGACGCCGGTGACAGCCAACAATGGTCGGAATGGCTTGCCGCCGAGCAGAACTCGATCACCACCGCCGAGACAGTGTCAAATACCGCGCCCACCCGGAAGAAAAGCACGGGGCGACAAACTGCTCCACAGATCAGTTTCCACACCGCCGACGGCTTTGAGGAGAACATCGACCCCGCGACCGCCACCCACATAGCCGCCGCGTACACGCGACTGTCCGGGAACGACGTCGATATCCGATTCTTCGCCACCCACTCCGACGCGGTCCTGGCTCATGGCGTGCACATCGGACGGTGCGACACCCCGGCTGAGGCGATCGGCGAGGTGAACTGGAAGGCCTATCTGACGCGGGCCGACGGCGACGAACGGAAAGCCCGCGAGGCTGTGGCTACCGACATCGAGACTGTGTTCTCCAGCTCTGATGTTGCAGCGTTCGCGACCCGCGCGTCGCACCGCAGGGCATTGAAAGTCTCCGAGGCCGTCGAAACCGCGGCGCGACGCTGGGAAGAAGACACCGACGCGGCGTGGAAAGTCTTCCCGTCGAGCGGTCCGATCCGGCACCAGGTCATTCTCGACGGACTGTTGCGTCCCCGGCATCTGATTGGCGACGACCCGTTCGACCTGTACGACGGTGTCGCTACCTATTCCTCCGGAGGGGTCTATCTGCCGGAGTCGAACGTGGTCGAGGCGATGGTGACCCACGTGAAAATGCTGCACCAACACCACGATCTCCGTATGCAGGCAGTGGCCGACGCGATCATCGATCGTGCCCGCGCCGCACGTGATCTTCCCACCGGCAGCTTCGCTGAGCGCATCGAGCGGCAGTGGCAGCTCGTGGAACTGGCGGACGCAGCCGAGCTGCTGACCGAGGGTTCGGACTACATCGAGGACGTGACACTGTTGACTGCGAACGATCCGAATCAGATGGAGTTGTTCGCACTGGCCGCCGCTGCATAGTCGAAACCCGTGCGGGCCAGCCACGTTGAACACGCTCTGCTCGGGAGTTGCAGCGGCACGCAGAATTTCTCCTGTGTGGGTGTCCAGGTCCAGGTACCAGACCGGCCCGCCGCCACGACTTGCACGGAGCCAACCAGACCCGCCGCCGCGCACGGTGCACACCCGGCACTACGGACGGCGCTACAGACGGAACTACCAGGCGTGATCCGGGCTGCGCCACGGGCGCCGATCCAGGGTTCCGGTGTATCCCGACCGCGCCGCAGACAGTCAGTGGCGTCGCTAGAACGCAGCATCTTTCCCGTTGCACCCCGACGGGAAAGGCCCAAGGCGATGATCACTCACGACGAATTCCGCGCCCTGTGCGCGCAGTATCAGGACCGTCCAGAGACGCGCGGCGCCTTCATCGACTACGTGCGCGGACAGTACGTCTCGCACCGAGACTTGCACTGCGCAGCAGGCGCCGTGAAGACGGCGATGCCCACTCCAGAATCTGTTGCCGACATGGACGCTGTCATCGGCTACGTCGGCCAGCATTGGAAGGCGTTCGACTGAGCGCGGCAGCGCTCCTGACGGACACCGACGGGTATCCGGTCCCTGCAGCTTCGTCGCGAGTGACCGTTAACCCATCGCTGCATCGAGCTGCCCTGACGCGCCGCAGCGGGCCCAAGCGCCGCGACCACAGCAGCATGGCCACCATGACCAATTACCGAGTGGCATACGTGCTCAGCGGCGGGGAGCCCGTGGCGGTTTTCCTCGACTCCGCTGCGGATTGCAACCCCGGCAACCTTATGACCTACATGCGAGTGGGCGAGCACGACGAGGGTTCGATCGAGTGGGTGCGCGAGCAGCCGCCGGCCGTCGAGTACCAGTACCGCGACCTGCACGCCTATCTCGCCCGCCGCTACGCCGATCCGTCACAAGGTGAGTCGCTGGAGCTGGTGATCGACCAGACAGGTCTGCCCCGGTAAACGCAGAGGCATGCCGGCGCACCACAACCCGCTCCAGCGGAGCGCGCCGCTGGATCCCCCTTCTCCGGGCAACACCTACCGTCACCGCTCATGAAGCTCACCCGCATTTTCGCCAGCGCTGCCGCCCTCGTTGGCGCCGTCGCGGTGTTCACCGCGTCAGCGGCTCAGGCTGACCCGACCGACTCTGATTCCCAGGTCTTGGGCGGGGTCATCGCCGCACAGGAACCGTTCTCAGTCATCTCGGTCGCAGACCTCCCTCTGCCGGCCGCCGGCTGGCAGCCGGTACTGGGTCATGACCGCACCAGCGGCGTACTGCCTGGCCTAGCGTCCTGCTCTGTCGACGGGATCCCCGCTGAAACCGATCTCGATCACCGCGCAGCGGCGACCAGCCCAGTGTTCGTCGCTGAGCTGCGACCCAGCAACCCAGAGGGAACCGAAGGGTGGGCCGGCACGGTCTCCGGTGCCGGCTATAACGGCATCAACGCCTCCAGCTACGCGCTGGCTTCCTATCGCCGCTACCTGGACACCTGCCGCACCGCGCCCGACCAGACCACCGACTACCACAACGCCGCGGTGGGCACCTCGGTGCTGGACCCGACGCAGGCACACGCACTCCTCGAGACCACTGACAGATGGGTGGAAGTGTTCGCCGTGGCCACGAACGATGGCCTGCTGGAAGCGACGTTCACCCGTCCCAAGGACGGCCCAGTTTCGTTCGGATACAACGCCGCAGCGGTGTTCGGCGCGCTCAAGATGGCCGATCTTGGCGCTCTGGCACGCCGAGGGTAAGGGTCTCGATTGTGGCCGCTGTATGGCATCGCTGGCAGGTAAGTTGCGACGAACTCGACACCGAGGGTCGCCCCTTCTCCACGACCGTCCTCACTGTGAAGAAGGACGAGAACGAGGCTCGGAAAAACACAGGCTGGGGGCCTCGCGCGATGAGGTCCGACGTCCGTGTCGTGTACCGGGGTGAATGGGAACAGTCCAAGTGAGGAGGAAGCGATGACATCGTGGAAGCCGAACGACTTTCGCGACCGCAGCTTCTCCGTTGGCGATTTGGTCGAGCTGCGAGATCAAGCGGAGAAGGGATTCTGGATCGTCTACCGGGTCCGCTGTGTCTGCGCAGATGGCGCCCTACAGCTGGACAACGTGTCGGCCAATGACGGTCTGACAGTAGCCGCCGAGGACATCCACGCAGCGGTGTTCGCTGCTCGACCCGGCGCTTCGTCCACCGCACGAACACCGGTGCATCACTGCGTCCAGCCAGGAACGACCGTGGTGGGTATGCCGAGTTCCGTCCAGAGCGCAACGATCTCCGGGTTGTCATCGATGCAGTGAACGATGCGGAAACCGTGATCGCGCGTGAGTATTCGATGGATGTCGCGCTTGACCTCCACGTCAGCGCGGAAGTCGTTGTCGCCACGCATGAATGGGCCCGCGTAAGGCACCGGCATGTGCCGGTCGAGCCACGTGCGGGTGGATTGCTCCCAGCGGTACATGCGAGCCGTGACTACGACTATGCGGTGTCCGGCATGGTGATGTTATCTGGGGTCAGATTCTGATGTTTACTGTTGTTCCCGCTGAGGCGATCTGATCTAGTCGGGCCTGATCGGAAACAGGTTAGGCTGTTGGTGTTTCCGGTTAGGGGTTGGTTGGTGCGTTCTGGTTGACGCGACGATTCAGGAGCCCATCATTCCGCGGCCGCCCATCATCGGGCCCATCATGGCGGGCATGCCGTCGGTGACGAAGCCGGTGACTTCGTGTGCGTGGGCGCGGATGGTGTTGGTGAGCTCGGGGTCGGAGGAGGTCTCGGTGGCGATAACTCCGTTAGGTGTCAGTGTGATTCGCCGCTGGTAGTCGGTTGCATGGCGGAACAGGGTGGGCAGGCTTTGACTCATGCAGCTCACTTCGGCGCCTTGGTCGAGATGCTGATACATCGAGGAGACGTGGGCGTGCAGTTGCGCGACGAGATCGGGGGCGTCGGATTCGGTGGTGGTACGGATGCCTCCGGGGATGTTTTCCACGGTGCGGCGCAGTTCGGTGTGGCGGGCGAACATGGTCATGTAGCGATCCATGTCGGTGCCGGAGACTCCGCCCATCATGCCGGGACCGTTGGCGTTCCCGGTGGGCATGCGAATACTGTTGGTGCGCAACAGGTATCCCAGTGCGGCGATCGCCCCTGCCCCACTGAGTAGGGCAAGTGCGGCGCGTCTGGTGAATTCGGTCATGTGCGGCTGCTTTCGTGATGGTGTCCCGCTCGGACCCCTTGGCTGCAGGGCAGGTCAGGTGGCAGG
>CALOAN010000018.1:0-50585 GCA_942491345.1 uncultured actinomycete | reverse complement strand
GAACGTGCAGTGGTACCTCGATGTGATGAACGACTCGTCGGAGTATCTCGGCGCGTACATCGATATCGTCGCCGAGCGTTGCCCCGAGGTCCGCGACATCGAAATCCCGGCACAGCTCTCGAACACGATGACGCTGTCGACGATGCACGGCTGCCCGCCGGAGGAGATCGAGCAGATTACCACCTACCTCCTGAACGAACGGGGGCTGAACACCTCGGTGAAGTGCAATCCGACGCTCCTCGGCGCCGAGCGGGTGCGCAGCATCATCAACGACCAACTCGGCTACACCGACATCGTGGTGCCCGACGAAGCATTCGGTCACGACTTGAAGTACGTGGACGCAGTACCGATGTTCCACAACCTGAAGCGCATTGCAAAGTCCAAGGACCTGACGTTCGGCCTGAAGCTCTCGAACACGCTCGAAGTCGAGAATCACCGGATGGAGTTCCCTGACGACGACATGATGTATATGTCGGGCCGGGCCCTCCACGCCGTCACGACGAATCTGGCCCTCCGCCTGTCGGAGGAGTTCCGGGGTGACCTCCTGCTCTCGTTCGCCGGCGGGGCCGACGCGTTCAACGTCGCCGATCTGCTGCGGTCGGGCATGACAACGATCACGGTGTGCTCCGACCTCCTCAAGACCGGTGGATACCTGCGCATGCCGCAGTACATCGAGGAGCTCAACCTGGCCCTCGACAAAGCAGAAGCTGCCGATCTCGGCGATCTCGCCGGACGGACCGCGCTTGCCGAGCACCACTTCACGTCATTCAGCGAAATGCTCGCCGGAGCGGCGCTCGGCGACAGCGGACTGGCGTTCACCGTGGCGGACGCTCACGAACTTGCCGCCTACCTGGGTGGAACGCTGCCCGGTCCGGTGGCCGAATCCGTCCACCAGTGGGCGGTCGAACGCGGCTACTCGGAAGAACGGGCTGCGACCCTGACCACACTTGCCATGCGAACCCTTGCCCGGGTGAATCTCCGCTCCTACGCCCATGAGGTCCAGGAAGACTGGCGCTACCGCAAGGAGTCCTTCCGAACCGACCATTCGAAGACCACGCGCAAACTCGGGCTCTTCGACTGCATCGAAGCCCCCTGTGTGGACGAGTGTCCGATCTCGCAAGACGTGCCCGCCTACATGCGGGCCGTACGCGAGGGCCGATTCGACGACGCCGTCGACATCACGAGGGCCGACAACCCCGTTCCTTCGATCCTCGGCAGGGTCTGTGACCACCTCTGTGAGACCACGTGCATCCGAACGCACCTCGATCAGCCCCTCGCTATTCGCGACATGAAGCGGTTCATCATGTCGCACGAAGCCTGGCCACGGGTGCCGGAACGAACGTCGCAGATCGACACGAAGGTCGCGATCATCGGCGCCGGACCGGCAGGCATTGCCGCTGCGCAGGATCTCGCGCTCGCAGGCGCCAAGGTGACCATCTTCGAAGCGCATGCCTATCCGGGCGGCATGGTCGGCGGAGCGATACCGGCCTATCGCCTGCCGCAAGCCGACATCAATCAGGACATGACGATCCTGGAGGAACTCGGGGTTGAGATCCGCTACGGACAGACTGCCGGTGAGGACTTCTCCCTCGACGACTTGCGCAACAAGGGCTTCGAGAGGATCTTCGTTGCCGTTGGAGCGCAGCTCCCGAAGTACCTCGGTGTCGACGGTGAGGACAGCGACGGGGTTATCGACGCTCTGCGTTTCCTCAGGAGCGTCCGCGAGAACGACCCGATCACGGTCGGTCCCAGAGTCGGTGTGATCGGTGCCGGTGACACGGCGATGGACTGTGCCAGGTCGGCCTGGCGGGTCGGTGCAACGGACGTCGCCATCATCTACCGCCGTACGATCGACCAGATGCCCGCTGACCGCGAGGAAGTCCACGCGTGTCTGGAAGAAGGTGTCACCATCGAAGAGCTGGCGAATCCTGCCGCGCTCCACGTGGAGAACGGCAAGCTGGCCGGCCTGATCGCCACCAGGACCGAGTACCGCGGCGATCGTGACGCATCCGGTAGGAAGATCCCGCATGACGTCGACGACTCAGAATTCGAGATACCGCTCGACACGTTGATTCTTGCGATCAGCCAGCACTCGATGCTCGACTTCTTCGGCAATACGCCTCCCGCACTGACATCGCGGGGCTACATCGAGGTCGATCCTGAGACACTCGAGTCCTCGATCCCCGGCGTCTACGCCGGTGGTGACGTTGCCGCAGACGGCCCCTCGTCGATCGTCAAGGCAGCTGCAGACGGCCAGGTCGCAGCCGCAGCGATCATCGCTGCCGTGACCGGCGCAACGGTCGACGACGCCCCGGTGCCGATTCCGACGACCGAGGACCTAGCGAGCCTGATCCAACGGCGGGCCCGCCGCGAGTATCGCGTTCCTGCGACGTTCACACCGCTCACGGTGCGCAACAACTTCAACGAGACGATGCTCACATACACGACTGAGGAGGCACAGACCGAGGCAAGCCGCTGCGTCGACTGCGACACCATCTGCAGCCTGTGTGTTGGTGTCTGCCCGAACATGGCGCTGATGACCTACAGCACGGAAGCGTTCGCCACGAACGTTCCCTCGTTTGTGGTCGAGGACGGGACGCTCGTCGAGCAGGGACGGATACCCTTCCGCGTCGACCAGTCGTACCAGATCGCTGTTCTCTCGGACTTCTGCAACGAATGCGGCAACTGCGTCACGGCCTGCCCGACGTCCGGCAAGCCCTACGAGGACAAGCCGCGCCTCTACCTCAACCGCGAGGAGTTCGATGCGGAGGCTTCGAACGCGTTCATGATGAAGCAGGACGGTGATACCGCCGTCGTGCTTTCGCGGTTCGCCGGTGAGACCCACCAGATGTCGATCAACGGATCGATTGAGTACTCATCGCCGACCGTGACGGCGACGTTCGACGATTCCTTCGAACTCGTCTCTGCGACACCGGCAGACTCGCTCTCCGACGGTGACGCCGTGTCGCTCACGGCGGCAGCGACCATGTTCGCCGTGTGGAGGGGACTCGATCAGTCGATGCCCCAGATTCCGGTTGCCGGTATCGCGGGGACGAAGATCGAGCACCCGGCCTACGCGGAATAGCATCGAACCACAAGAAGCGAGGACACCGGCTCCCGGTGTCCTCGTCATTGGTGGTCGCTACCGCTTCGCTCGCTCGCCGTGCTTGGCGGTAGCGGCGATTTGGCGGACCCGAACCATCTGATACATTGCATCGGGATGCATGGGCCACCCTCCTCGTTTAGTCATCGTTCGGTGATTGTTGGATATCATACCGTAGAACCATTAGAACTGTGTAATAATTCCTTCTATGGATGAGCTAGACCGAAGAATAGTCGCAATTCTGGCGGAAGATGGGCGAACCCCCTACCGCGAGATAGCGGAACGCACCGGCGTCGCGACCACCACGGTGCATCAGCGCGTCCGTCGACTCACCGAACAGGGGGTGATCGCGGGAACCCGAATCATCATCAACTGGGAGGCGGTGGGCCTTCCGGTCACGGCCCTGATCAGCGTCGAAGCGCCCGGTGACCAACCACTTGCGGAGGTTGCGGAATCCATCGCAAGCCTTCCATTCGTTCAAGACTGCTACGCCGTCACCGGCGAATTCGATCTCCTGCTCACCATCCGAGCTCGTTCCTCGGACCATCTCGGTGAAATCCTGGAGCATATTCGACGGTTTGCTCCAGGGCGCAGCCGCACGCTGGTTGTCCTCGCAACCTACTTCGAGGGACGCACTCCCAATCTGCCGGATCGGCCCGAACTGCCGGATCGGCGCTTACCCGGTCGGTAGACTCAGATCGTGGACACATTCCCGTTTTTGATCTTCTTCATCATCCTCGGGCTCATCGTCGCAGGCGGGTCCATATTCGTTGCGAAGAAGCAGATGGATGCGATGAACGAGGCCTGGCGACTGGCTGCGGAGAGGCTCGGCTTCGAGTTTGCACGTGGTTCGTGGAGCGGCGGCCCAACCTTGACGGGAACGCTCGACGGGTCTCCCGCCGAGATCCGCAGCTACACCAAGAGCTCGGGCAAGAATTCGACGCGATACACGCGCTACACGCTCGGGTTCCCACCAATCGGCGTGGGCCTCAGGCTCACACGCCAGTCCGGAGTCGGCCTCCTCTTCAAGGTTCTCGGCACACAGGACATCGAGATCGGCGATCCGACGTTCGACGAAGCCTTCATCGTGCAAGCGGCCGACCCCCAAGCCGCGCGAGCCGTGCTGACCCCCGGCACCACCATGATGCTGAACCGGTTGATTGCCGTCCATCCCGAAATCGTCGTTACCGACGACGAGCTCGTGCTGGATCGGCGGGGGGCGGTCCGAGATTCGGACACACTGGTGTCCACGCTCCGCAGACTCGCATCCGCTGCAACCGTCCTCGGCGACGCCGGTGAGTCCGATGCCCTTTCGGAAATCGTCGAACAGCGGCTCGCGGGCACGATTCCCATGGACTACGAGCCGGACGAGCGTGCCAGTCAGAGTGTCGACTCACAGCTCTCCGTCGGGGAAGCGTTGATGGCGGCAGGCTCGTTCGGTGTAGCGGGCCGAATCTTCGAGGCGCTCGGGGCGCAACTTCCCGCAGATGTGGACGTCAAGGGCTGGTCAGAGCACGCCCGCCGGTCTGCCGACGACTCGTCCACCGAACAGCAATCGGACATCCCGCCTCCTCCGCCATTCCCGCGAGCCAAACCCAAAGACACTCCTCCTGACGTGTCCCGGAGAGTCCCAGAACCGACACCCGTGGAGGTCGAGTCAGCGAAGGGCGCCAACGTCGATCGTGATGCGCTGGCGCTCGCCACGTACCTCTTCGGCGAGAACCACCTCAGCTTCGAGACGGCGCAACTCTTCGACGAAACGTACGCAGGGCGCGACGTCGAATGGACCGGGAAGGTCCGCAAGGCCGCGGTTGTCGATCACGATCGTGTGCTCGGTGACGGCCCCTTCACAAAGGCCGTCATCGAAGTCGCCTCCCTCGAGAACGACCTCTTCGGGAACACGGTCGTCAGCGCCGTTGTCGCACTCCCCACGCAGGCCGCGGACACCCTCCCCGAAGGCAGCACCGTCACAATCGCCGGAACCCTCGTAGGCATCGACGCGCTGGTACGCAATGTGTACGTAAGTCAGGCGCGCTTGCTGTGATGCGAAGCGAGCGGTAGGGAGATCCGAGACCCGCGACTGTCGTGTCTCGTGTCTCAAGTCTTTTCCCTCCCCTTCGCAGGCAGGCGAGGTCCGATCAGCGGCGAGCGCCTCGCGGAGCCGTCAGGGTCTACGCCGGCAGGCGTTCTGCCAGGTAGGCCACCAGATTCTCAATCGGAATCCGGTCCTGCTCCATCGTGTCGCGGTCGCGGATCGTCACCTGGTCGTCATCGAGGGTGTCAAAGTCGATCGTCACGGCATACGGTGTGCCGATCTCGTCCTGGCGGCGATATCGCCGACCGATCGACTGCGTGACATCGACCTCGATCATCCAGCGCCCGCGCAGCAGATCGGCGACCCGGTCCGTCACCGCAACAAGGTCGTCCTTCTTCGATAGCGGCAGCACCGCGACCTTCACGGGCGACAACCTCGGATCGAGTTTGAGAACGGTGCGCTGCTCGCCCCGCACCTCTTCCTCCCGATAGGCGTCGATGAGGAAGGCGAACGTAGTGCGGGTCGCCCCGGCGGCCGGTTCGATGACGTACGGGTAGAACCGTTCATTCGTGGCGGGATCGAAATAGGTGAGATCCTCACCGGAGTACTCAGCATGCGCCTTGAGGTCGAAGTCGGTCCGGTTGGCAATCCCCTCGAGTTCGTCCCAACCCCACGGGAACCGGTAGTCCACGTCGTAGGTCCCCGAGGAGTAGTGCGAGAGCTCGTCCTGTTCGTGTTCGCGGAACTGCAGGTTCCCCTCGTTCATCCCGAGGTCGATGTACCAGTTGCGCCGCTCGTCGATCCAGTACCTGAACCACTCATCTGCATCGTCGGGGTGACAGAAGAACTCCATCTCCATCTGCTCGAACTCACGAGTGCGAAACACGAACTGTCCTGGTGTGATCTCGTTGCGGAACGACTTGCCCACCTGGGCGATACCAAACGGCAGGCGCTTGCGTACGGTGCGCCGGACGTTCTCGAAGTTGATGAAGATGCCCTGGGCAGTCTCGGGCCGCAGGTAAACGGCGTTGTCGTCGCTCTCGACGGGGCCCATGTGCGTGCGGAACATCAGGTTGAACTCGCGGGGTTCGGTGAAGGACTTCTTCGATCCGCACGACGGGCACTGATCGGGATTCTCGAGTTTGTCGAGTCGGAACCTGTTGTGGCACTCGCGGCACTCCACCAGAGGGTCGGAGAAAGATGCGAGGTGACCGGAAGCGACCCAGACCTTTGGGGACTGGATGACGGCGCTATCGATCCCGACCACGTCGTCGCGTAGTTGCACCATCGAACGCCACCACTGTTCTTTGACGTTGCGAAGGAGCTCAGCGCCGAGCGGTCCGTAGTCGTAGGCCGACCGGATTCCCCCGTAGATCTCGGAGGATTGGAAGACGAACCCTCGCTTCTTGGCGAGGTTGACGATCGTATCGAAGTCGGCGGGCATGGATCTCTCTCAGTCAGTGATTGGCCCGGGATGGTAATGGGCCAAGAGTCTCAAGATCCGAGACACGAGACACGAGACCCTGATTGGTCGGGTCTCAAGTCTCGGGTCTCAAGTCTCGGGTCTCAGGCCTTGTCGTCGGCTTGACCGAATCGTCGATCGCGCTTCTGATACTCCGCTACGCACCGCGCCAGCTCTTCTCTGTCGAAGTCGGGCCACAGGACGGGGGTGAAGACAAACTCGGCATACGCCGACTCCCAGAGGAGGTAATTCGAGATGCGCTGCTCCCCCGACGTGCGGATCAGCAGGTCGGGGTCCGGCATATCCGGGCGGTAGAGGTGCGCTGCAACCATGTTCTCGTCGACATCGGCTGGATCGAGCGTCCCGGCTGCTACTTCCTCAGCGATGCGGCGGGCAGCGTTTGCGATCTCGGTCCGCCCCCCGTAGTTGAAGGCGTACACCATGTTGAGGCGCACGTTGCCCGCCGTTTGCTCTTCGGCAATCCGCATCCGCTCGAGCACCGCCGGCGGGATGCGAGGGTCATCGTGGTCGCCGATGAAGATGACCCGAACGCCGAGTTCGTCGAGCTCGTCCCTGCGCCGTTCGAGCAAATCAACGTTGAACTCCATGAGGAAGGCCACTTCGTCGGCGTCACGGGACCAGTTCTCGGTCGAGAACGTATACACGGTCAGCCATTCGAGTCCGAGTTCGAGGGCGCCGTGGACGACGTCGAACAGGGCAGGTTCCCCCTGCGCGTGACCGGCAGTACGCGGCAGGCCGCGAGCGTTCGCCCACCGGCCGTTTCCGTCCAGGATGATGGCAACATGTCGCGGGATCCGATCCGCGTCCACGGTGAACGGTTCTTCAGGCATCGAGCAACGCCATGGAGTCAAGCCGCCGCTCGAGGTGGTATTCAACAAACCGGCGCGTCACCCCCATCGCCTCCCCCGTCATGGTCGGGTCGGCGTCGGGCAACGCCGACAGATCGGCTGATGCAGCGGCAGCGAGGTAGTCGGTGACGCCGGTGCGCAAGGCATACGACCCAGGCGTCCTGCACCGGTCGCACAGTGCCCCACCTGCGGCGAAGCTGAACCGTGTGAGCCCGTCGTCGGCGCCACATCCGGCGCAGTGCTCGAGCGCCGGCGCTACTCCGATGATCGCGGCAGATTTCAGCAGATATGCCGTCAGCAGATCGGGATGCGGATCGACACCATCGAGGGCACGGAGGCCGCGCTGGAGGAGCAAGAACAGCCGCCTCGCCGGTTCGTCCTCCTGTGCGACAACATCGGCGATTTCGATCATCGTGCCCGCCGTAACGACACGGTCGAGATGCTGGCGCAGTGTCGGAAACGCCTCGACAATCGAGACCTGGGTAATGGTGTCGAGGTTCTTGCCCTCGTACAGGACGAGTTCCACGTGGGTGAGGGTCTCGAGACGGCCACCGAATCGGCTTTTCGTCTTGCGAACGCCCTTCGCAACCGTCCGCAGCTTCCCTCGATTGGGGCTGATCAGGACAACAACCTTGTCAGCCTCACCGAACGAATACGACCGGAGCACGATCCCCGTGTCGTTGTAGAGCGCCATGAGCCGCAGGGTACCGCCACACCTCCAAGTAGCTGGGGAGCGGCAGAGAGACCAGAGACGCTCGACACGAGACTCGAGACAGTAGGTCCGGTGTCACGTCTGGCGTCTTCTGTCGAGCGTCTGTCTCAAAACCCCATGCGGTCGAGGGTGGACTCTTTTCGCTGCCAGTCCTTCTCCACCTTGACTCGGAGATCGAGGAACACCGGAACACCAAAGAGACTCTCGAGTTCCTTGCGCGTCTCGGCTCCGACCGTCTTGATCAGTTCACCGCCCTTCCCGATGATCATCCCCTTCTGCGACTGGCGCTCTATGTAGACCGATGCGGGGATGAAGAGCGCACCATTGTCGCGCTCCTCGATGTCACCGACGACAACCGCAAGTGAGTGCGGCAATTCGTCGCGCAGCCGGGCGAGGTACTTCTCCCTCACCAGTTCTGCGGCGAGCAACCGATCCGGCTGGTCACTGTGCATGTCGGGAGGGAAGAAGAACGGGCCCTCGGGCATGAGCGGTTCGAGTTCGCTTCGAATGGCGTCAAGACCGTCGCCTTTGAGCGCTGAGATCGGGACATACGCGTGGAACCCCCACTCCGCTGCACGCGTGAGCTGCAGGAGGATGTTCTTGTGTGATGAACGGTCGGATTTGTTGACGGCCACCACCACCGGCGAGCCGGCCTCTGTGAGACGCTCGGCGATGAGTCGATCCCCCGGTCCGATGGGCTGCTCCGCGTCGAGCACGAACAACGCAGCATCGGCCTCGGCGATCGATCCGTACACGAGTGCGTTGAGTCGTTCGCCGAGGACGTTGCGCGGCTTGTGCAGACCGGGAGTGTCGACCAGAACCAACTGGATCTCCCCAACCGTGGCGACACCTCGGATCGTGTTGCGAGTGGTCTGCGGCCTCGGCGATGTGATCGCCACCTTCTCACCCACCAGCGCATTCACCAGCGTCGACTTGCCGACGTTTGGCCGGCCAACGACGGAGACGAAGCCTGCGGCGGTCACCGGCGCGTCACTCGAACCCGAGCGATCCGACGGCCCTGGACGTCTTCTGCGATCAGCATGACGTCGTTGTATTCGAACGACTCGCCGACCTCTGGAACTCGTCCCGCGAGGCCGAGCACGAGGCCCCCGACCGTATCCCACTCTTCCTCGGGGAACCGGATACTGAGCGTGCTGGCAAGTTCGTCGACATCGAGCCGAGCGTCAACGAGATAATCGCCGGATTCGAGCGACACCACCATCGGTTTCTCGTCGTCGTATTCATCGACGATCTCTCCGACGATCTCTTCGATCAGGTCCTCGATCGTGACCACCCCCGCGGTTCCGCCGAACTCGTCGACGACGATCGCGAGGTGTTTCTGCTTCGCCTGCATCTCACGCAGCAGTTCGGAGATTGCCTTCGTCTCTGGCACGAAGTAGGCCTCGTGCGCCAAGTCGCGAGCAGGGCGCGGGGGGGCCGCCTGGTCATACAACGTCAGGAGGTCCCTGGCATAGAGCAGTCCGACGATATCGTCGATGTTCTCTCCGGTGAGCGGAATCCGTGACCGGCCGGCCTCGAGCACGATATCGACGGCATCGTCGGTCGAGGCCGCGGCAGGCAACGTCACCATGTCGGTCCGCGGCACCATGACTTCACGGACAATCGTGTCACGGAATTCGAGGATCGACGAGATGAGCTCACGTTCCTCGCGATCCTCATCGTCTTCATCGTCTTCATCGTCGTCCTCATCGGAAACGAGGTCGTTGGCGGCATCGCCCACCCGTATTGCGATTGCGAGAAGGCGCGAGAACCGATACGCAAACGACCGAGGTCGGGAACGGCCGATGGTGCGCGGGACGAGGTCGGAGAGCAGCACGAGCAGCATGGTCATCGCGACAAACGCCATCGCAAGCTGCCATCCGGAGAGCAAGCGTTCAAGCGCCCACGAGGCCGGGATCACGGCGAGGATGAGGAGTGTGGTCACCACCGTACCCAGCGCCGGTTGGATCCTGAGCCGGTCTTCCAGCAGGCCGGCCACAACATCGGCACGTGCGTCGCCTTCCCCTGCATCGTGGAGCGCATCGGCTCGCGGAGTCCGAACCAGCGCCGCTCCCGCGGCGCGGATGATCGCGATCAGGAGGAGCACAACTGCCGAAAAGGCGAACGCGGCGGCGATCACGGTCTCACTCTACCGATCCGGGCAAGGAGCTCACGCTCCCGGCTCTCCATACGAACCGCATCGGCCTCGTCTTCGTGATCCCATCCGAGGAGATGCAGCAATCCATGCACGACCATCAGCGCAAGTTCGTCTTCGAAGGACACTCCCTGTCGCTCGGCGTTTCTCTGCACGACCGATGGTGAGATGAATATGTCGCCGAGCTCGATCGGCGGCCCGGCGGCCGCCCGTTTCGGAGGTGATCCGGGAGTTGCGGTCTCGATGGGGAACGACAGCACATCAGTTGAACCTTCCCTACCCATATGCGCCTCGTTGAGCTCCGCCATCTGCTCTTCATCAATGAGTACGACGGCGACGCCGGTGTCCTCATCGAGGCCCTCGGCCTCGAGAACAAGCTCGGCCAGCGTCAGCAGCTCGTCGGTAACGATCGGTTGGTCCTGCTCGTCGGCGAAGAGGACGTTCACCCATCCCCCTCGGTCGTGGCTGCGTCGGGCGGAGCCGCCTCGTCATTCGGCGGATCTACGGGTGGGATGCTCGTCGCCGAACTGGGGAGTGCCGCGGTGGTTGCCCCATCGACCGGCGCCGCCACCTTCGGTCCCGGGAAACCCGGGTACGGAACGCGAGCGTGGTAGTAGCCCATGAGTGCTCGCACAAGTTCGGCTTTGATACGCGTCAGGTCGCCGAACGTCAGTTGCGACTCGTCGAGTTGGCCGTCGTCCACCTTCTCGTTGACAACGGTCTCAACCACGTTCTTGAGACCGGACGCGGTCGGATCCTCTGTGCGTGAGTAGGCACGAGCTGCGGCTTCCGTGGCGTCAGAGACCATCACGATCGCCACTTCCTTCTGCACGGGCTTCACGCCGTGGTGCCGGAATAGCTCAGGATCGACATCGGGATCGACTTCGAGCGCTCGGTGGTAGAAGTAGCGCATCAGGCTCGTCCCGTGATGCATACGAATCGCGTCGGTGACATCACCCGGGAGGCGGTACCGCTTGGCGAGCTTGAGGCCTTCGGTGACGTGGGAACGAATGATCTGCGCAGATTCCTCCGCCGGGAGGTCGTCGTGCGGGTTCGAGACCCCGAATTGATTCTCGACGAAGTACTGCGGCAGGGTCACCTTGCCGAGATCGTGGTACCAGGCTGCGGCCTGAGCGAGCAGCGGATCGGCGTCGATTGCCCGTGCGGCGCGGCCGGCGAGCGCCCCAACCAGCATCGAATGGTTGAAGGTTCCGGGAGCCTGCTCTTCGATGAGCCGCAGGGCCGGATGGTTGCGGTCGAGCAGGTCGAGCAGGCCAAGCGACGTGGTGATGCCGAATGCTGTTTCGAAGAATGAGACGAGGCCGAGCGAGATCAGGCCGGCGATCAGCGCTCCGACAAACGCCCAGACCGCGGACATGGCGATGTTTCCGTCGCCGAACACCCACTCGACGGTTGCTGCGACCGGAGCAACCGTGATGGCCGAAAGGAGAACGGCGACACGCAGCTGCCTTCGTGACGAGACACGCGACACGAAGGCGACGGGAACAACAGTCGCGATGCCTGCGTACACCGTGTAGCCGAGATCGCCCGTCGAAGCAGCGGTGAATCCGGCCATGGGGATGGCCAGCACCACTGCGGTACGCGGGTCGAAGAGGATCGCAGCAAGGAAGCCGATGGCCGCCGCGGGCAGGAGGTAGCCAAGCGCTCGGTTGTCGGTTGCGATCAGCTCTGGGAGGCGAGACATGAGCGCCGACATCACGAGCAGGATGGCGAGCACGGCCATATGTCGGGGCTGCGTCCACTGCGCCGGCGCGATTCGCCAGAGGAAGAACGCGGCAAGCAAGACGGCGAGCACACCGAGCAACGCGATCGCCGTGCGGGGGGTTCCGCCCTCCGCCTCCGGCTGGTAGAGCCCAAGCTGCTGGATCGCCTGGAACTCGATGCTCGTGATCGGGTCGCCGACCTCAACGATCGTGTCACCGGCACGGTATGTGATCGTCTCCGGTTCCACTTCCGCCGCCATCTCTTCGCGAAGCGCCTCGGTGGCGTCGTTGTCGGCTCGGAGATTCGCTTGGAGGCTGAAGCCGACCAGCTGGGCAATCGCTTCGCGAGCCATGGACTGCTCCTCAATCGGCAGACCGACCACGAAGAGCGGCGGACGAGTCAACGGATTCAGGTAGAGGTCTTGGCGTTCGGTGAGCTCAGACGGCTTGATGCCCGCCTGGAGCTCGTCGTTCACGGTCTCGAGGCTCTTCTGCTCGACCGCTGGAAAAACCGCGTCTTCACCTTCCGCTACTCGGTCCAGGTCGTTGTTGTAGAGCTCGACGAACGACGGGATCGATGAGGTGAGCGTCGGGTGGGCGATGCTCAGCAGGTCGATCTGGTCCTCCAACGTCCTACGAGGGAGGGTGGTTGTCGTGGTCGTCGGGGGCTCGGTTGTGGTCGTGGTGGTCGAGCTCGTCGTCTCCCCGGGCTCGGTTGAGCTGGTCGTCTCCGCCACGGTGGTGCTCGTCGTTGACGACTCCTCGGGAGGGATCAGGGATTCGTCGATCGCAACCTCCTTGAGATCGACGAAGAACGAGTTCACCTCGCGGAGGACGGTGAGCGTGGCGTCGGTGTCGTCGGTATACACGGTCTCGACGGAACGCCTCGCAAGATCACGCTGAGCTTCCGTCGCCTCGACATCTTCGATTGGATCCGTTGAACGGTTGGCAATAAACGTCTCGGGCGCCGGCTCGCCGACCGCGAGCTCGATGGGAACCGTTCCTCCCGTGTCTCTCCCGGCTGACAGGATCACCGCAACCAGCATGATGGTGACGAAGAGGATGCCGGTGTTGATCAGCGCAGAACGGTTGACCCTCACGATCCGTTCTCCTCAAAGCGCCGGTATGCCTCGACGATCGCGGCAACGATGCGGTGACGGACAACATCCTGTGCGGTCAGTTCTTCGAACGCGATGCCCTCGATCCCCGCGAGTACACCAGCGACCATCTTCAGCCCCGACCCGCGCCCGTCGGACAGATCGACCTGCGTGATGTCTCCGGTGACGACCATCTTCGAATTGAAGCCGAGTCGCGTGAGAAACATCTTCATTTGCTCGGGTGTGGTGTTCTGCGCCTCGTCGAGAACCACAAACGCGTCGTTCAACGTGCGGCCCCGCATATAGGCAAGCGGGGCGATCTCGATTGTCCCGCGTTCCATCAACCGCGCCGTCTCTTCCGGTCCGAGCATCTCGTACAGAGCGTCGTAGAGCGGTCTGAGATACGGGTCGACTTTGGCTGCGAGATCACCGGGGAGGAACCCGAGTCGTTCGCCGGCTTCAACGGCGGGACGGCTGAGGATGATGCGCTTCACGGCTCCCGACACGAGCGATTCGATTGCGCAGGCCATGGCGAGGTACGTCTTCCCTGTTCCGGCGGGCCCGATGCCGAACACCAGGGTGTTGTCCCTGATTGCATCCACATACCGCTTCTGGCCGAAGGTCTTGGGCCGCACGTGTCGCCCGCGCCCCACCGCGATCGACTCGGTGAACACCCCGGAGGGGCTCGGCACGTCTCTCAGAACGAGGTCGATAACCCGTTTGACGCGATCGTCGTCGAGTTGCTGGCCTTCCTGGACGACGATGAGAAGCTCTTCGAGCACGGTCCCTGCTGCTTCTGACTCGCGTTCGGGCCCTGTGATGTTGACTTCGTTGCCTCTGGCGACGATTCGCGCCAGGGGAAACGCCTCCTCAACCCGTTTCAAGTGCGCGTCGCGTTCGCCCAGCAACTCGACCATGAGGTGGTTGCTCGGAACGCGGACGCGAACGTCGGTGGTAGTGCTGTCGGTCACAGGGGGACACCCTCGGAGGCGGAGAACGTGTGCTGGAAAGCTAGGCCCATCGGGTGATGATGAGTATATCGGTGGTATCCGTCAAGCCATCGAACCGGGAGCTGCATGAGCAGGCACGGTGAATTGAACGAGTTCAGGGACGGAGCGAGATCCGGACTTCGTCGATGCGGTTGGTGAACTCTTCGTTCTCACCGATCATTCGCGTGAGCTGTCGCAGATCGTCGCTCCGCACGGTGAGGACCTTGCCGTTGAAGTCCTGGCGCTCCATTTGGATGGATGCGAGGAATCGCTCGATCATGTCACCTTCGGGACCGTCGAGTTCTCCAAGCCGTGCGAGATCGATCGTGACCGTCTCCCGCTCAGGGTCGACCACCATCGCTGCAGGTTCGGGTGGAAGGAGTTGAACCACAGGAACGCCGTAGTAGCCGGCCAGTCGATGAAGGCGCGGAACCGAGAGGCTGCGCTCACCCCGTTCGTAGGCACCCAGCACGGCCGCCTTGAACTCGCCTTCCGAGACGCGTTGCACGTCCTGAAGCGAAAACCCGCGCTGGCGCCGGATCGACCGGAGGCGCTCCCCCACCCGTTCGTTGTACGACACGATCAACCTCTCCCGCTGATACCCAGAGCAACGCCCCAAACGCTCTGCGTGGGCAGTCTACGCCCCTTTGGCCGCCGCCCGCAAGGCCAAATCCTGCCAATGCCCGAGCATGCCCCGATGCCGAGACAACGAAGTCGATCGAAACCGCTCCACATCAACCCCGGCCCTTGGAATAGCCACGGTCTGATCCGTTCAACGACGAAACAGCCCGCGCTTGCGTTCGGCGGGTTGTTCGTCGCGCAACTCACCGTAGGACCGCAGAACCTCGGATTGCTCATCGGTCAAATCCGTCGGGATCACAACTCCGATATGGACGAGCATGTCGCCGCGGCCTCGACGCCGGAGGCGCGGCATGCCCTTCTTGTTCAGGCGGTAGACCGTCTCCGGCTGGGTCCCGGCCGGGATGTCGAGGGTCTCCGGTTCCGCGTCGACGATCGGAACCTGAACGGTGGTTCCAAACACCGCCTCGCTGATCCCGATCTCGACTCGATGGTGGAGTTCGTCGCCCACCCGCTGGAAACGTTCGTCCTCCTCGACATGAATCTCGACGTAGAGGTCGCCGGGAGGAGCACCACGTTCACCAACACCTCCCCTGCCCGAGAGGCGAAGCCGAGTCCCGTCCTCGACGCCGGCCGGCACCTCGACGGGAACGTTCCGCTCCACGGATACGCGCCCATCACCCTCACACTGCGTACACCGGTGTTCGATGATCTGGCCTTTGCCGCCGCATTGCGCACAGGGAGCCACCGTCATGATTCTTCCCAGGAACGAATCACGCGCCACCTGGACGTTGCCCGCTCCCCGACACGCGGGACAGGTGACAGGATCGTGACCCGGCTCCGAGCCGACGCCGTGACAACGATCGCACGTTGCCGGCGCTCGGAACTCGATCTCCCGGCTGGATGCAATCGCAGCGTCCTCCAGTGTCAGCGAAACCGATACCCCAACGTCCGGACCTCGTCGGGGTCCCGCACGGCGGCCGCCGAAGCCGCCGCCGAAGAACTGCTGCAGGATGTCGTCGAGCCCGCCGAACTGTGAGAAGAGGTCTCCGCCTCCGAAGGCCTCACCGTGGTCGTAGCGAGCCTTTCGCTGTGGATCAGACAGCACCTCATAGGCCTCGGCGATCTCGCGAAAGCGGGCTTCCGCCGATGGATCATCCGGATTGGCATCGGGATGCGTTTCACGGGCGAGACGACGAAACGCGTTCTTGATCTCCTCGGCCGTGGCATCTCGTCCGATGCCCAGGATTTGGTAGTAGTCCTTCATCACTCGGCGCCAAGTCGCTCTTCGAGGTTCTCGCCGATCTCTTCAACGACCCGGATGGAGCGCCGATAGTCCATGCGCATCGGGCCGAGCACGCCGACCCGTCCCGATCCACGAGGGCCGAACGGGGTGCTGACCACGGCAAGGTCGAGGGTATCCCCGATCTCTTCACCAATTCGGACGGTTGTGCCGTCGGCCGGTTCACCGAGGATTGCCTGAACATCACTGTCGCGTTCGAGGAGGTCGAGCATTCGGTGCACGATTGCGAGATCGGCCCAGAGGCCGGCGAGCTGACTCGTCCCTCCCACGAATAGCTGAGGTGTGCTGATCTCAGCATGCTGGATCTCTTGGTGCACGGGGTCGATGATCCGTCTCACGAGGTCGGGCAGATCGGCGCTGCTGAGTCGCTGATCCGTGCTGGCTTCGTCGCGGTCGCGCCCGGCGTAAACACCCTCGATCACCCGCTCCGCCTCATCAAGCTGCTCATCGGTCGGCTCGAACCCGAGGGTGACAACGTGTTGGGTCACCTGGCCGGATTCAGCGATCGTGACGACGAGCACCGCGGTCGATCCAAGGCGGACGAGGTGGACGGCATGAATCCGGGTGACTTCGGCCTGAGGTTCGATCACGACAGCCGGGAGATGTGTGATGTCGGAGACGAGGCCGGACGTCTCCTTCAGAAGCTTCGACACCTCGCGGTGGACTTCGGCGAAGAACGAACGGATTCGGTCGTGGGTTGCCGAGCGCAGCCGTGCCGGCGAACAATGGTCGACGTAGTACCGATAGCCCTGGTGGGTGGGGATTCGACCGGCCGAGGTGTGGGGCTGGGCCACAAATCCGTACGACTCGAGCCTGGCCAGTTCGTTGCGGATGGTCGCCGACGACACGTCGAGTGCGCTGCGTTCGAGGATTGCATGCGAGCTCACCGGCTCACCCGTGCGAATGTACTCCTCGACGAGCGCCTGGAGCACCCGTGCTTTTCGATCGTCGATCATCACCGAAAGTTAGCAGTCGTCGGGCGAGACTGACAGCACGGATCGGGCCACGAGGTCGGTGAGGAGTGGTCGCAGCACGACCACCCTCCCGTCGCGCAATCCGACGACGCCGGCACCGGCCAGTCGTCGGCCCTGCACGGAGTCGAGGAAGGGGCCCCCGACCGATCCGGGCTCGACCCCGCAGACGAGCCGCAGGCCAACCATGAAGCGCTGGCGCTCAGATTCGAACGCGTCGAGTCGCTCGCTTCCGGATCGTGCGCGCTCACCGGCATCGATCCGGGCCAGGTAGGCGTCGAGCCGGCGGATGTTACGCGACCGCACGCCGAATCGGTGGTCGTGCGCTCCGGTTCCGAATGCGGCGTACTCGCCCATCATCCACGTTGAGAGGTTGTAGCGGCATGCATGTCCGGCCTCGGCCCAGTTCGACACCTCGTAGCGGATGAGACCGGCTTCGCGGGCTGCGCTGTCCACATACTCGAACCGATCGGCTTGCTCGTCGGGATCGGGCGCCGGCGCACCGGCCTGGATCGACCGGCTGAGTGCCGTTCCGCCTTCGACCGTGAGGGCGTAGGCGGAAACATGGTTCGGTTCAAGGTCGAGCACGCCGTCCACCGTTCGGCACCATGAAGCCTCAGATTCCCCCGGTGTTCCGTAGATGACGTCGACGCTGACGGTATCGAACCCGGCTGATCTTGCCCCCACGACGGCGCGGGTCGAATCCTCGGGCGAGTGGGCGCGTCCGAGGGCGTGTAGGACGAAGGGATCAAGCGACTGGACTCCGAAGGACACTCGGTTGAATCCGATGCTCTTCAGTTCACGTGCACGGTCGTCGGTCCAGTCCTCTGGGTTCGCTTCGATGCTGATTTCGGCGCCGGTTGTGGTGCCGAGGCGGGCGTCGATCACCTCGAGGATTCGGCCGAGATGCGACGGCGGGACACGGGTGGGAGTCCCCCCACCGAAGTTCACGGCATCCACGCGAAACGGCTGCGGCTCCATACCGACTTCCGCAACAAGCGCGTCGACGTACCGCTCGACTTCGCCGCCGCCCGGTTCGTCGGCCGCAACCACCGCGAAGTCGCAATACGGGCACCGTCGAGCACAGAACGGAATATGGACATATGCCGAGCGCCAGCCCCCTGCACGGTCGGCAAGCACCGTCGAGTCTGGGCGCTCGGCGTCGCACTCCGTACTCCGTAGTCCGTAGTCCGTATTTGACACGGTATACCTCGCTGCCCACTCGGGCTTCAAACCGGAGGCCGGTAGCTCGTAGCTGGCGTCACGTCTCCAGCTTCAATGCCGCTACGAATGCTTCTTGCGGGACCTCGACTTGGCCGACCATCTTCATGCGGCGTTTGCCTTCCTTTTGGCGCTCGAGGAGCTTCCGCTTGCGAGTGATGTCGCCGCCGTAGCATTTCGCGGTGACATCCTTGCGTTGTGCCTTGATGGTCTCTCTGGAGATGATCCGCGTGCCGATCGCTGCCTGGATGGGAACATCGAAGAGCTGGCGCGGGATCAGTTCCCTGAGCCGGCCGACCATGGCCTTTCCGTACGCGTAGGCCTTGTCCCGATGCACGATTGTCGAGAACGCGTCGACGGGGACGCCGTTCAGCAGGATGTTCACGCGGACGAGGTCGGATACTTGATAGTTGTCAGGTTCGTAGTCGAGCGACGCGTATCCCCTTGTCCGGGTCTTGAGCTGGTCGAAGAAGTCGAAGACGATCTCCGCGAGGGGAATGCGGTAGTGCAACTCGGCCCGCTCAGGTGAGAGATAGGTCATCTCCCCCATCTCACCGCGCCGCTGCTGCACGAGATCCATCACGGTCCCGATGTACTCCGAGGGTGTGATGATCATCACCTTCACATACGGCTCTTCGATCGAGATCAGCGATCCGGCGTCCGGAAGATCCTGTGGGCTGCGAACCGGCACCTGCTGGCCGGAAGCAAGATTGGCGAGGTAGGCGACAGAGGGTGCCGTCGCGACGAGATCGAGATCGTATTCGCGCTCGAGCCGCTCACGGACGATCTCCATGTGCAGGAGACCGAGGAAGCCGACGCGGAAGCCAAAACCGAGTGCCCGGCTCGTTTCGGCCTGGAAGACCAGCGACGAATCGTTGAGCCGGAGTTTGTCGAGCGCCTCGCGAAGCCGCTCGAATTCGTCGCCGTCGGTTGGGAAGAGCCCGGAGAACACCATGGGCTTGGGCTCGAGGTACCCGGGGAGTGCTTGGTCGGTTGGCGTCGCCGCATGAGTCACGGTGTCGCCGACACGAATGAGGTCGATCTCCTTGACACCGGTGATGAGGTATCCGACCTCACCGGTTGCGAGGCGCTCGACCACCTCGAGTGCCGGCCGCCGGAGACCGAGTTCGGCGGCCTCAACGTCGAGTGAGGTTGCCATGAAGCGGACACCGTCGCGACGCGACATGCTCCCGTCAACGATCCGAACCGAGCTGACCACACCGCGATAGGTGTCGTAGAACGAGTCGAAGACCAGGGCTCGCAGCGGCGCTTGCTCGTCGCCTCCCGGTGGCGGCAGCCGATCAACGATGGCTTCCAAGAGTACATCTATCCCCGCACCCGTCTTGGCGGAGACGCGAATGACTTCATCTGCCGTTCCTCCCAGAACACCAGCGAGTTCCTCGGCGGCCCGATCCGGGTCGGCTGCCGGGAGGTCGATCTTGTTGACGACCGGGATGATCTCCAGCCCTTCCTCGATGGCAAGGTAGGCATTTGCGAGTGTTTGAGCCTCAACCCCTTGGGAGGCATCGACGACGAGGACAGCTCCCTCGCACGCTTCGAGGCTTCGCGAGACTTCGTACGAGAAATCCACATGCCCGGGCGTGTCGATCAGGTTCAGCTGATACCCAACGCCGGACTGGGCGGTGTAGTCGATGCGGACAGCATTGGCCTTGATCGTGATTCCGCGTTCGCGTTCGAGATCCATGTCGTCGAGCACTTGCTCTCGCATATCGCGCTCGGAGATAGCCCCGGTTCGTTCGAGCAGGCGATCAGCCAGCGTCGACTTGCCGTGGTCGATGTGGGCGATGATGGAGAAGTTGCGAATGCGCGAGAGCGCGGTCATAGGATCGATCCGGGAGCGGGACATCTCAGTGTACCGTTGAGCCGTTCTCCTGTTATCGTTACCGCTCGTTCCCATCACCTCACGAGGTTCTTCCAGCATGGCCAACATCAAGTCTCAGAAGAAGCGCAACCGCCAGAACGTCACGCAGTATGCGCGCAACAAGGCGTTCCGCTCGGAGCTGAAGACGCGCGAGAAGCACGTCATCGAAGCCGCGGAAGCCGGCGACGCTGCCGAGACTGAGGCCCTCCTGCGCGAAGCTCAGAAGCGCATCGACATGGCGGCGTCCAAGGGCGTGCTGCATGCGAACACGGCGGCACGGCGCAAGTCACGCCTCACCCGACGGGTTCGCTCGACGCTCGCTTGACGCCGTGACCGAATCGTCGACCTGGCTCACGCCGGCCGCCCACGAAAAGCTGCAGGCCGAACTCGAGCAGCTCTCCACCGTTGGTCGTATCGAAATCACCGCACGGATCGCCGAGGCACGCGAGCACGGTGATCTCAAGGAGAACGCCGAATACGACGCTGCGAAGAACGAACAGGGCATGATGGAGGCTCGGATTCGCAAACTCACCCATCTCCTCGAGTCTGCGGAAGTCCGCGAGGTCGAGAACTCCGGACTGGTCGAGATCGGAACCGTGGTGACGGTGATCGATGACGACGAGGACGAGTACGAATTCTTCGTCGCTCCCTCCGAGAACAAGGTCGCCGGAATGCTCCTCGCCTCACCACAGAGCCCCCTCGGCGATGCACTCCTCGGTTCAGCCCCCGGCGACGAAGTGAGCTACGAGGCCCCGGGCGGAACGTTCACCTATCGGATCGCCGCGGTGCGCGTCTACGAAGGTTGATCTTCGCCATTCCGTGGGAGTGGTTGGATCCCCTTGGCGAGACACGAGACGCCAGACACGAGACGGGTCTCGGGTCTCGAATCTCGGGTCTCGGGTTTACCTCCCCAGCCACCGGCACATGGCGACCGTGAGGCGTTCGAGTGTCACGCGGTGGGTTGGTTCGGGGGCGCTCTTGATCTGAAGGTCGGCGCGGGCCAACGCGTCGAGGGAGCGTCGCAAGGATTCGGCCCGCGTGGACGATCGCCGCTCCCAGACCTTGCGGACGGGGAACGATGTCGGTGACGCACCAACCCAAGCGGCGTAGGTCTCGCGATCGGGCGCAACAGCGGCGAGCGACCGCCTCCGTACCTCACCCTCGAGGTAGGCGAGCACTACAAGCGGATGGCCGTGCTCGAGAAAGTCGGCAAGGCGTCGCAGCGCTTCGCCCTCGTTGCCCGCTGCAATCGCATCCGACAGCAGCCACATCGGCTCATCTGGACGGTTCGAGTAGCGACCAAGGACATCTTCTTCGGTGATCGTCCTTCCGTCGGCCGCGAGCTGATCGAGTACTTGACCGAGTGCCGCCACATCCGAGCCGAACCGACGCAAGAGCACCGCGACGGCTCCCGGATCGATCTTGACCTTCCGCTCCGAGGCGGCGTCGGCAAGCCAGCGAGATGCGTCCCTCTCCCGGTACTTCTTGACGCTCTCCGTTTCACCGTGCGTTCGCAACGTCGCGGCGAGCGGTGCGGGGATAGCACCTGCCGCTGCAAACACGGCCGTGACGGCATCGGGATCGGCAGCAAGAACGAGTTCGGTGATGACTTCGGCCTCAGCCTTGAGGAGATTCTGTGCATCGACAACCAGGACACCGTCGGCATCGCCGAATAGGGAACCGCTTTGCAGGGCCGGCACGATGCCCTGGACGGACTCGCGGAGCAGGCCCTCCGTCTCCTCGGATGCACCCCGGCCGGGCACGTCGATACGCTGGTGATCGGTGATGCCGGCGCTCTCGAACACCTGGCTCGCCTTGGCGAACATGACCTCACGTTCGCCGGGTCCGGCATCACGAGGTCCGCTGATCACGGTGAAACCCATCCCCCGAGTCTCCGCGCTCCGGCGCCGCTGCGCAAGTCGGATGAGTACCGAGCCTGGCCATTCGATCGGATGGAGCTTGGCGGCGCTACCCAGCCAGGGTCATGACGCGGCTGGGGCTGAGGACGAATGGCGGCAGATACGCGGGGATATTGGAGAAGGGGAGAACATCGGCGTGAAGAGTGATCCCGAGCGCATCGCTCATGAAGCGCCGTCTCTCCTGAATCCGCTGCCACGCAGCGGGATACTTCGCAGAGAACTGTGTACGCAGCGTATCGTCGGCCAGCGCGATCCCGTCTTCGATATTCGTCGTGAAGTAGTCGGTCCCAGTCGCCGGAATCACGTCGACTTGGAGCGCCATCCCTGACCGCAACTCGACGGCCGATCCCGGTGTCACCGGAGAGTTGACCCACTCGTCGAGATGGAGCTGATGGCCGGGGTTCAGGAACACCCCATAGAACGGATCGCCGAGGTGGCGATCAACGATCTCCTGGAGCGCTCCCCCGGTCTGCCCGACGTGCAGGGCCTCGTACCACTCGGCGATGGCCTCGAAGTAGGGGGCGACCAGCCGCTCAACGTAGTCCTGGATCTCGAATGGCAGCTCCGCTGCGTCCTCGACGACGAACCCGGCCCGACAGTTGAGGGCGCCCCAGATGCCGAACGCTGTCGTGAACCGGTCCCCGCGCGCGATGCGACGGTCGCTGGGGCTCAACAGACCGAGTGTTGCCCGGTCCCCGCTCGTCAGCATCAGGTGGCAGGACAGCGGAGCGCCATTCCACTCGAGAAGACGGACGGCCTCGTCCTCTCGCATACCCGGTTGGAGGCCGAACAACAGGTTTCGAACTCCGTTCGACGTGCGACATGCCGCGTACTCGAAGGCGGCGAGTTGCTCCACCTCGTTGATCACTCGGAGCCCGTCCTGAGCGCCGGTGAGGATGTCGCCGGCGTTCTCGACAAGGCCGCCGTCGAACGTCGCGGCGCGTACTTCGTCGACGATGAACGCGGGCACTTCGATTCGCGTTCGGTCTGAGAATTCCTTCCAGCCGATCATCCCGACCCGGGCACCGCTCGCGACACCTTCGCCTGTAAGGATTTCGGCGAGCGGTCTGGATCGGTCCCTCGGCTGGCTTGGAAGGCTCAGATCCTGGTGGAGTTCGACTCGCATCGGAAGCGGCGAGGCTTCGGCCATGCCGACGCACTCGTTCCCCGTCAGCAGAAGCGGCAGGCCCTGCCGCCCAACAATGAGGACCGCCTCCTCGAAACGCGGGTCGAACCCGGTGAGGTAGGCGAGGTTGGCGCTGTGCTCCCGGTCGGCGTACACGATCCCGACGTCGTAGCCCCGAGCCGCAAGGCGGTCTCGGAGCCGGCCCAGGCGCTCGCCGTAGATGGCGGCAGGGATGGTTGGTGCACTCTCCGGCATGCCAAAGTCGGGCAGCTCAATCTCACGAAGTGTTGCTCTCGCCATTCGGTCCTCCCGTCGCCCTCAACCCGCCGCCGGTGTCCACACCTCCGGAATCTCGGACTCCGGAGTGATTGTGACGAACTGGTTCGCACCAACCGTCATCCACGGCCCAACCGTTCCGTCAGGCCACTGCACGCGGACCTCCGCCTCATCTGACGGCCCCAGTCCGAAGTGAATCCAGCCGATCTGGCCGCCTGCGTGCCCGCCACCGATGTTCACCTCACGCTGGACGACGTGATCACCGACCTTCACCTCGATCCAGGAGCCGATGGCGTCCACGTTGACATCGGATTGCGCGAGTTCGATGGCGAGCCAGTTCCCCATGGGAACGGCGGCAGCAGGATCACCCGAGCCGATGTTTCGCCAGACGTTCACGTTCTCAACCCGATTCACTTCGACCAGATCCAACAATCCGTCGAGGTTGAGATCAACAAGCGCCGCGCCGCGGCTGCGGTCGTAGTGAACGATGCCCGCGTCGACGGCACCTTCGACGAATGTCCCATCCGGCTGGCCGAGAAGGAGATTGTTGGGATCGGCGGCTGCGTACTCCGGCATCGAATCGACATTGCCCTTGGAGATGAACAGATCCGTGAACCCGTCGTTGTTGACGTCCTGGAACTCGGGATGCCAGCTCGTGGATGGCATCACGTCATCTCCGACGAACGGCCGGTGCGCCGTAACACCTCGTCGAATCGCGATGTCGCCATAACTCGGCTGATCCGGCCCATCGGTGAGCGCTCGGAACTTGTTGTCGCCCTGGCTGGTCAGGAACACCTCGGGAAGCCCGTCGCCCGTCACGTCATGGCTGGCGATCCCCATGCCCCAGATCTGGAGCTTGTTCCAGCCGTCCTCTCTCGTGTAGAGGCGCGGTGGCTCCCCCTCTTCGATCCGCCACAGCTGCTCCTCACCGTCGCGGTAGTAGTGCTTGTCATTCGCGATTCTGAGGTCGCGCCGACCGGAGCGGTCCCAGTCGCTGAAGAGAACGGAGAGGGTGCACCAGCCGGGGCGCAGCAGTGTCGGATCCGTGTACGTCGCACCGTTCGGCCGAAACATGAGGTTGTCGGAGCAGTCGCCGTTCTGACGACCCTCTTCGTCAAGCTCGACGTACATGCCGACCGCGAGGGTCGGCATCGCGGCGGCTCCCTCCCACGTTGCGCTGAATCCAGCCGTCCACTCGTCCCCTCCGTCAAAGCCGAGGGACTCATTCGCTCGCTCGAATTCGCAGTTGCCGAGACCACGGAACAGCACGTTCTCACCGAAGCGCAGCACCGCCAGATCCGTGTGTCCGTCAGAATCGATATCGATCGGGTAGGCGCCCGTGACTTCCGTCAGATCGGTCCCGGAGCCGCCAATTTCGGCAAATCGCAGCGAACCCCCAACGGGGCTCTCGTTGATGTAGAGCGCTGCAGGATTCGTTCCGCCGGCGAAGTAAAGGTCTTGTTTGCGGTCGTCATTGCAGTCGAACACCGCGACACCACCACCCACGAAGTAGGTCCAGTCACCGTCATAGGCATGATCGATACCCGCGGCGTCCGCCTCATTGACAAAGCGCGGTGCACCGAGAGCCTCCGTGGGGGTGGTTGCCCCACCCGAGGTCAGCAGCGCCGCGGCGCCGAGTCCGACCACCAGAACGACGGCGACTACACCCGCGATGAGCCATCGCTTCGTGCTCATGTGGTCGCCTTTCGCCGGTCGAGGCCCGTCATCCGGATGCACCCCCGTAGTAGGTCTGTGCAAGCTCCCATGCCGCCGCACCGACCTGGGCGCCGATGATGCGTCCGGCGAAGTCATCGGCTCTGACGTGAATCCCGCCATACAGACGCGACAGGCCAGCCTGGTCCGAAGCATCCTGGAAGGTAGCCCACTGAAGGGTGATCCCGTCTGCGGTTCCCGCCTCGAATTCGAGGGAACCGGGTGCGATCGTCCATTCGCCGAGGCCGCCGGGGAAGAACTCGGTGCCGGTGATCCCGGTCAGGACTTCCGCCGATGCCCGACTGAACGTGCTGTGGCCCGAGACGTATCCGGGGAACGCGGGTGTCACGAACGTTGGTGCCTGATACGGAACCCAGTCGACGGCAAGGATCCATTCAACGCCGCCGATTTCGGTCTCCGGCTGCGGCGGATTGCCGGCATACGACAAAACCGCGATCTCACCTTCGTGCCCGGCGAGAGCAGCGTGTCGCGCGCCGGTCGCGGTGGACTCTGCTGTGATCACTTCAACAAGCCCGGATTGGAGCGGCAAGCCGTCCTCGTGATAGGAGAGCCCGTCTGGATCACTGGACTGTCCGTTCCCTCCCATCCAGCGAATCATTGAGATGGGCCTGATGTAGTCGTAGTGGCCCTTCGTTCCCCACGCAGCGATCGCAGCGTCATGATTCGCTGCGTTGAGCGCCAAGTAGAGCTTGACGTCCCATTCGAGCGCATCGACGACATCGCCGGCCCCGCCAATGCGTAGGTCCCCCGCGAGTTCTTCAGTCACGGCATTGGCCATCGTGTTCCAGTGGCCGGGTGGCGTCTCCGAGTCGGGCCCATCGGCCCAGAACTCGGCCACGGTTCGACCGAAGTCGCCTTCGTTCACGATGTTCGAGTCATAGGGTCTCCCGGTGGCGGGATTGATGCGGTAGCCGGTGCCGTCGTTCGTGCCGAGAGGATTGGCCCCGAGCGTGGCCGGGGAGATGTCGACCGTGATTCCCTCCCTCGGGTCGAGCACGCTGCTGTATGCGATCACCTCGACGGCCGCGTCTTTGTATTCCTGGTCGGTCTCCGGATTGTGCACATAGGGCGGGTCGCCCGGGTCGACCGGCACGCCCGTCTCCCCGGCAGGTGGAAGCGCAAAACCGACAACGTACCCCCAGTGGGGATCGATGGCTTCCTGGACACCGTTCTCGAGCGGGACGCCGTTCTGCGAGATCATGTTCTCGATCTGAAGGGGCTGCCACCGGTTCGGGTCGTTCAGCGTGGTCCCGGAGGCATCAACGGTCAGCGCCGGATTGACCGGGTCGTAGCCGGGTGAGGCATATCCCTCGGCCTCGTTGGAGCCGTCCACGATCCCGGCTTCCAGGATGACGTCTGCGATGCGATTCCCGACAGCGGCCGGCGTGTCGCCCTCGGTCGTCGTTAGATCGATCGAGTAGCAGAGGCCCTGCATGAGGCGGTCGAATTCGGGGATCGTCTCCGTGGCACCGATCGAGTCGATGTAGCGCGCTTCGAGAATGCGGAACGCGGCGTAGCTCATCGCTTCCTCTCGCGCCGGTTCCACGTCGGATGCGCTGTGGTCCTCGTCGACGAAGACACCCCGGGCCGCGGTGTCGTAGGCGGCCCACGCGTCCCACATTGCCGCCGACGTGTGATAGAGGTTTCGGGCGTGCACCGTGGGCGCAGGGAGGTCGCGCCGGATCGCGTCGAGCAGCACCTCATTCCAGCGGCGTGCCACCGACCATTCGGGGTGTTCGGCGATTGGGGGGCAGGCATCCTCGTCACCGCCGGATCGCAGCAGCACGACGCCCCCGACAACCACCACGGCGACAAGCAGCGCTCCGAGTGCCGCCATCCACAACCGTGCCCGGTTGTTCGCCATAGTCGTCCCTTCCACCGTCTCCCGAGGAGTTTGAGCAGCGACTCGAGAGATTCAAGCGACGTCGCCCAGTGCGGTGATCACCTCGCGATCGTGACCTACGCGAAGGGTAGCCCCGCCTCCCGGCCACTCGAATCGCCTTGTGATCCGACCGGAGCCCGACTTCCTGCAACGACAAGGTCCCTTTGGCAGCAGTTTCTACCGAAGCAGGAGTCCCCTTCAACATGCGGTAGTCCACCACCACAGGGGTATAGTCTGAAGAGTGTGACCGCAGATGCGGTCGCCAACCAGTACATGGAGGACTAATGAAACGAAGCATGAAGCTTCTCATCCTGCTCGCCGTGTTTGCAATGATCGTCGCTGCGTGTAGCAGCGATGACGCTGAAGACACGACGACCACGGCCGCTGCAGGCGGAGACGAGACGACGACGACCGCCGCCAGTGGTGGCGACGGTGAACTCATCGTCGGAGTCTCGTGGAACAACTACAACGAAGAGCGGTGGGCGCGTGCAGACGAGCCCGCGATCCAGGCGGCACTCAGCGCCGCAGGCGCTACGTACATCTCGACGGATGCTGGTTCCTCAGCGGAGCAGCAGATCGCCGACGTGGAGAATCTGATCTCGCAGGGCGCAAATGCGTTGATCATCCTCGCTCAGGACGGCACCGCCATCAAACCTGCGGTCCAGAGCGCGATCGACCAGGGCATCCCGGTTGTCGCGTATGACCGTCTCATCGAGGATCCGGGCGCGTTCTACATCACCTTCGACAACGTCGAGGTGGGACGCATGCAGGCTCGGGCGATCTACGAACTGGTGCCCGAAGGCAACTACGTCTTCATCAAGGGCAACTCTGCAGACGCCAACGCCGACTTCCTCCGTGGAGGTCAGGAAGAGGTGCTGCTCGAGGCAACCGGTTGTGAAGAACTCGTGGCACCGTGCCCGATCGTCAACGTAGGCGAGTCGTACACCGACAACTGGGCGCCGGATGTAGCGCAGACCAACATGGAGCAGTTCCTGACGACGAACGACAACGATGTCCAAGCTGTCGTCGCATCCAACGACGGTATGGCGGGCGGCGTTGTCTCCGCTCTGGACGCACAGGGCCTCGCGGGCTCCGTGCCGGTGTCGGGACAGGACGGCGACTTCCCCGCTTTGAACCGAGTCGCACTCGGCACGCAAGCGGTGGACGTCTGGAAGAACGCGTTTGCGCTCGGCCAGACGGCCGGTGAAGTGGCCGTGCAGCTCGCCGGTGGCACCGCCCTCGATGCCGTGACGGCTCCGGGGAACCTCGGTGACTCGGCACCTGCGGCGGGCACCGCGGCAGCGCCATTCACGACACCCGGTGGTGTTGACGTGTGGTCGATCATCCTGACTCCGATCCCGATCACTCAGGACAACCTGAATGTCGTTCTCGACGCGGGATGGATCACAACGGACGATCTCTGCAAGGATGTCGAGTCCGGAAGCGTGTCGGTCTGCCCCTAGGGTCAGTCGACGCTGATTAGCAGGAGAGCCGCACCCGCTTCGGTGGGTGCGGCTCTCCTATTTCTTTTGGTGCGGCAAATCGCTCTATTGTGGACCCGTGACGGATACCAACAACACCCCATCGACTGACACGGGTGCGGCCGCACCTCCACCACCCAACGCCGAACAGGGGGCGGCTCCGCCGCCGCCGACGCGGACAACAATCGGTTCCCTCTTCCGATCGGCCGAAATCGACACCCGCCTCCTCGGCATGGTCGCAGCATTGCTCATCATCTGGATCGGGTCGAACATTCTCTCCGACGGCGCCTTTCTCACGTCGCGCAACCTGTGGAACCTGTCGGTGCAGACCTCGGTGGTGGCGATCATGGCAACCGGCATGGTGCTCGTCATCGTGTCTCGCAACATCGACCTGTCGGTGGGCTCGATGCTGGCCGCAGTCGGCATGGCGATGGCGCTCCTTCAGGCACGGTATCTGACCGACATATTCGAGGTTGGCAACCCCGCGATCTGGATCATCGCCATCTTTGCCGGCCTGTTGTTGGGAACGCTCATCGGAGCACTCCAGGGCACGATCGTCGCCTACATCGGGGTGCCTTCGTTCATCGTCACCCTCGGCGGCCTTCTGGTATGGCGCGGCGTTGCCTGGTGGATGGCCAGTGGACAGACGATCGCCCCCATGGACAGGACGTTCCAGATCCTCGGGGGCGGGGCGCGCGGGACCATCGGAGGCACGTGGACCTGGATCCTGGGCTTCGCCGGATGTGTAGGGATTGTGCTGCTCATGTGGAGCCGCCGCAGGCAGCGCGTTCGAGTCGGCTTCACACCGAGGCCGATGTGGGCCGAGATCACGATCGGCGCGATCGCGATCGCCGTGATCCTCGGCGCAACCGCGGTGATCAACTCCTATCCGATGCCTGAGGCCCTGGCCCGGCAGTACGCCGCAGACAACGGGATCGCGTGGCCCGCCGAAGGACTCACCATCCCCCTCGGCCTGGCGACACCCGTCTTGATCACGATCATCGTCGCGTTGGCGATGAACTTCATCGCCACCCGAACCCGCTTCGGCCGCTACGTGTACGCGATCGGAGGCAACCCCGAGGCGGCGACGCTTGCCGGAATCAAGACGCGGTGGACGATCGTCAAGACGTTTGCCCTCATGGGGCTCCTCGTCGGGATTGCCGCCGCGGTCCAGATCGCCCGCCTCAACGCAGCGACGAGCGGACTCGGCCAGCTCGCCGAGTTGTATGTGATTGCTGCCGCCGTCATCGGCGGCACATCTCTGAGTGGAGGTGTTGGCACCATCCCCGGTGCGGTCCTCGGCGCGCTCGTGATGCAGTCCCTGGTGTCAGGCATGGTCCTCATCGGGGTTGATGCACCGCTGCAGGACATCGTCGTGGGCATCGTGCTCGTTGCGGCGGTGGCTCTTGACGGCTACTACCGAAGGAGGGTGGCGCGATGACAACGGTCGAGACCCGGACCCCGCTGGTCGAGATGAGCCACATGAACGTGGCCTTTGGCGGCGTACATGCGGCAGAGGACTGCTCCATCGATCTGTTCCCAGGCGAGGTCGTCGCCATCGTCGGTGGAAACGGGGCGGGGAAGACCACCCTCATCCGGTGCCTCTCCGGAGCGCACCCGGCCGACTCGGGTGAGATCAAGATCGACGGCAACCCTGTCTCGATCAACAATCCCCGTGACGCCAAGGCGTACGGTGTAGAGACGATCTACCAGACGCTTGCCCTGTCCGAGAACCAGGACGCACCGTCCAACATGTTCCTCGGGCGGGAACTCCGCTCACGCTGGGGAACCCTCGACGACATGGCCATGGAAAACGCGACACGAAAGGTGATGGCTCGCCTCAACCCGAGGTTCAAGAACTTCGGGGTCCCGGTTCAGTCACTGTCCGGAGGACAACGACAGTCGATAGCCATCGCAAAGGCCGTCTACTTCAACGCGCGCATCATCATCATGGACGAGCCGACGGCGGCACTTGGTCCCGCGGAAACGGCGCAGGTGGGTGAGCTCATCGTGCAGCTCAAGTCGGAGGGCATAGGGATCTTCCTCATCAGCCACGACATTCACGACGTGTTCGACCTCGCGGACCGCATTGCCGTGATGCACACCGGCAAGATCGTCGGCATCGTCAACAAGAACGAGGTCACAAAGGACCAGATCCTCGCGATGATCATCATGGGCAAGGAGTCGAGCCAGGTCACAGCGAACGACATGGAGGACCTCCACTGACGGGGCAACCACGTCGCCGTCCGCTGCCCTCGCCGAGGATCAGTCGTCTTCTTGGATGCTTCGCATCGACCAGATGAGGGTGCGCATCGACAGCGGCTGCTGAAGGACCGTGACCACGGCTTCAGCCACATTGTCGGCACTCATCATGTCGGCAAGCCCCGGCATGTCGGGTGTCCGGCCGGCGCCCATCGCGAACTCCGTCGCCGTCCCCCCCGGGCAGATCGTGCTCACCCGAACGCCGGACTCGCGCAGCTCGCGATCGAGCCCGCCTGCCAGACCGACCTGGGCAAACTTCGTGGCGGCATACACGGCTTCGTCACCGTTCCCACGGATTCCGGCAACCGACGCGACGATGACGATGTCACCGCCTCCGTGTTCAACGAATCCAGGTACCGCTGCCCGGATCGGCCACACCGTCCCCGCCACGTTGGTGTCCATCATCGTCTTCAGCTTCTCGTCGGTCAGATCCATGATCCCGCCGTATGCGCCGATCCCTGCATTGGCGACGAGCGCGTCGAGGCGTCCGAACCGCGTGTAGGCCTCTTGAACGAGACGCTGCGAATCGGCCGGATCTCGGACGTCCATCTCGACGATCGCCGCACTCGAACCCAGCTCGGCGGCCAAGGCTTCGAGCCGGTCAACCCGCCGGGCGCCGAGGACAACCGTCGCCCCTTCTGCTACAACCGCACGGGCGGTCGCTTCGCCGATCCCCGCGCTCGCCCCGGTGATCGCCACCGTCAATCCGCTGATGTCTCTCATCGTTCAACTCCTGTTTGGTTCGGTACGGTTGGCCCGCATCGTACACCGACGGGTCCGGTCACAATCAGGCCCGCGACGGTGTCGCCAGGATCTCGTCGATGACCTTCATGTTGTTGATGGCATCCGAGATCGGAACCGCGACGGGCGCGTCGTCCAGCACCGCCTGCGCGAACAGGTGCGCCTGGATCGTGTACTGGTTCTCCGGCGGGAACACCAACGCCTCAGTGGCCGGGGCGACGGGTGGCTCTCCTCCGGAGACCACGAAGATCGTCGTATCGAGGTCGGGCGGGATGTTGAACGGGATCTCGATATCGATCCGGCCGGTTGTACCGACGATGTGCACACGTTGGTAGTCCTCGGCACGCGTCGAGCAGGTGAACGTCGACTGTCCGCCGCCCGGGAACTCGAGGACGGCCGACGTCACGATGTCGATGCCCATCACCGGATCACGCCGGACCGATGCCTCGATCCGCTCCGGTTCGGCGTCGAAGAGCATGCGAGAGGCGTTGATGTTGTAGCAGCCGATGTCCATGAGGGCGCCGCCCCCGTTCGCCACCTTGTTGCGGATGTTGGAAGGGTCGTCGTTGAAGTAGCTGAACCAACTCTGCACCGCCTGCAGATTGCCGATCATGCCGCCTCGCACCAGGCGAACGGCCTCGACCCACGTCGGGTGGTGACGGTACATGAACGCTTCAGCGAGCTTCACGCCTGCGTTCTCGCAGAACGTGGCCATCTCCTCGGCCTGCGCGGCGTTCATGGCAAGTGGCTTCTCACAGAGGATGTGCTTTCCGGCGGTCGCGGCCTTCATCGTCCACTCGGCATGGAGGTCATTCGGGAGCGGGACATACACCGCATCGATGTCCTGGTCGGCCAGCAGCTCCTCGTAGGAGCCGTACGCCCTGGGTATGTCGAGTTGAGCCGCTGCAGCCGTCGCTCGGTCGATGTCGCGCGAGGCGATGGCAACAACCTCACAGTTGTCGGCGCGCTGGATCGCGGGAGTCACCTTCTCCATCCCAATACCCGCCGTGCTCAATACGCCCCATCGGACCATGGTCATGGTGTGCTCCTTCATCGACTCTTCATGTGCAGGGCATCTCGCCACCGACGGCGAAGCCTCTGCGGTGAGTCTCCCCATGCGGCCGACGTTGCGCAAGTCAGGGTGCACCAAGTTCGAGCGACACGTCTCCTTCGTCCATCGTGACCCTGACATCGGTTCCGGCCCCGCTCAGGACACTCAAGACTTCCGGCGTCGGGTGGCCGTAGGTGTTCGGCCCGACACTGATCACTGCAACGGACCCGACCGTTGACGCCAACCAAGAGGGATCGGTCGACGACGACCCGTGGTGCGGGACCAGGAGGATGTCCGGCTGGAGCGGTGGTAGCTCGCGCTGTGCGACAGCACCGATGTCTCCCGGCAAGAGCACGCTTTGCTCCCCCGCTACCCACAACACGACCGAACCGTCGTTTCGCTCGGCGTAGCGTCGCCGAGGCCCAAGGGCCCCGATCTCGATGGAGCCGAGGGTGTAGGAAATCCCCGACTGCACGCGATCGATGGGCACGCCTGCTGCGGATGCCGCTTCGACGAGGCTCTCCATCTCCGGGCCCTGGTCGGGATGGTCGGGAACCCACAACCTGCCGACGGAATGGTCGCTGAAGATCCCCTCAAACCCACCGACGTGGTCGACATCGCCGTGTGTGCCGACGAGGAGATCAACTCTGCCGATGTGATGGCGTCGAAGCGCCTCTCCCAGCAACAGCGGGTCGCTTCCGCCATCGACAAGCACCACGCGACCGGAGGGGTCGCGGAGCAGCACCGAGTCTCCTTGCCCCACGTCGAGGAACGTCACCATCGGGACGCTCGGCGGGCGACTCGGAACAAGCACGGAGACGGCAAGCACAACAGCGAGGCCAGCGACGGCCGGTGGCCGCGTGCGTTTCAGCCGGATCAGGGCCGCTGTTCCTGATGCCGCGAGCACCCCGGCGGGACCAAGCTGCGGCCACCGGGCTGTCACATCGGCGATGCCGAGCACGGCACCGGCGAGCACTGATGAAACCGCGACCGACGGTCCCCAGCCGACCACCACCGCGATCGCCCCCGTGACGGTTGCGGCGGTCACCAACGGAGCCGAGAGCAGGTTCGCAATCGGCGACATGAGGGGGACCGTCCCGAAATGGAGCAGCAGCACCGGCACAACGGCAACCTGTGCCGCCGTTGCCGCACCGAGCGTCGCCCACAGCGCCTTCGGTCGCCGGTTCGCGAACATGCCCGATCCGACCATGATGCCGATGGTCGCGGCAACCGAGAGTTGGAAGCCAACGTCAACGGCCAGTTGGCCGCTCACAACCAGCAACAAGGCTACGGCGACCCCGATTGCGACCCATGTGTCGACCACAATGCCGGTTGAAGCCGCTCCCAGCACAGTTGCAGCCATGACGGCGGCTCGTAACACCGACGCCTCCCAGCGCGTGGCAACAACGAAGATCCCCAATCCGATGACCCCCAGGACGAAGCGGCGCTTCGGTCCAATGCCGACGGCAGCGGTGAGAACCCACCACGCAGCCAGAAAGAGGGCGACGTTGCTCCCGGACACCGCAACGAAGTGGGTGAGGCCGGAGCGACGCAAGGCGTCGAGATCACGGGCGCCGAGACCCGACGTGTCGCCGATCAAGAAGCCGGCGACCAGAGCCTCCGAACGCTGGCTGATATCGAGCACCGATCGGACGCGGTCACGCACGGCGTTGCCGATGGTGAACAGCGGGCCGCCACCGGTCCCGAGCACCTCGACGTCTGAGATCGTGACCCGGCCGGCGATCGGATCACCGCGGATCCGGCCGGGGATGCTCCTCGACGTGCCGACAATCCGCACACGTTGTCCGGCAACGAGGGGCGTCCCATGGTTCGGCCCAACACCGACGGCAGGGCCCGCCCACGGCACCCACCCGCCGGAATCTCGGAGGGCTTCAGGGCCGACGACGGCGGGCCGACGCGGTCCATCGTCTTCGGCCACTACGCCGACGAACTCAATTGGCCCGGACGGAATCTCACTCTCGAGGGTCGCGGCAATCCGACTCGCGGCGAAGAAGCCCGACATCGCACCGGCCACGAGCAGGACAATGAGCACGGACGCTGCCGGCCACCGGAGGGCAACGGCAATTGCGACGATCGCAAGCCCGACGGCAGCCATGAGTCCGAAACGCATCCCCAGCAACGCTCCCGCCCAGACCGCGCCGGCAGCGGCCAGCGCCCAGGTACCGGCCCTGGAGGGAATCCGCACCTACGGCGCCGCGATCGAGTCGCGAATCGCAGCGAGCTTCGCTTCGCCGATACCGCCGACGTCCAGCAGGTCTTCGACCGCCGCGAACGGACCATGGAGATCCCGGTAGGCGATGATCCGACCTGCCAATACCGGCCCCACACCCGGCAGACCTTCGAGCTCCACAGCCGTCGCACGATTCAGGTCGATCCCCCGATCCTTGGCCTGGCCGGGCGCTGTCGCAGCGCCGACCAGCGGTACCACGATCTGATCACCGTCGCGCACAGACGATGCGAGGTTCAGGCCAGCGAGGTCGGCGCCCGCAACTGCACCTCCGGCTCCGGCGATCGCGTCGGCGACGCGAGCCGACGAGGAGATGGTGACCAAGCCCGGCCGGTTGACGGCACCCGACACGTGCACAACGACGGCCTCAGGAACTGTGGTGTATGAGACTGCTCCACTCGATGTGAGCACATCGGGTGTCGCGCTGCGTGACCCGAACCACACGCCCGCTGCGATGGCAAGCGCGAGTGCGACCGCCACCACCATCGACCCGACTCGGAGGTTCTCTATTGGCACATCGCCTCCCATTCGCGATGCGCCACTCCGACATATGTATCAGGATGAGGCAGCGAACGGAAGACCTCTCTCAGCCGAAGAGCTTCACCAGGGCCTCGACGCTCCCGGACTCGGCGACCTCTTCGAGCCAGTCGGTGAGTTCGGCGCCGAACATCAGCGCAATCGCTGCCGTGAGGTTGACGCCGGCATGCAGCATGATCGGGAGTGAGAGATTCCCCGTCCGAATCGCCGCGTACCCGAGCACGAGGCCGATAATCATGAGGCCGGGCAGGGCCGCGATTGCGCTCGGATCAAGGAGATGAATCGCGGCAAACAGGGCAGCTTGGACCACGACCGCCCACATCGGAGACATTGACCGCACGAGGCGGGATAGCAGCATGCCCCGGAACAGGATCTCCTCAACAACGGGAGCCGCCACACCGACCATGACGACGATCAGAAGGCGCTCTACGAGCGTCGTGGTGTCCTCGGTGAGCGAGGCCACCTCCTGCTGCGGGGCTCCATCGGGAAACAGCAGATCGAGGAGCGGCGCTGTGATCAGGACGACGGCGATTTGAAGCCCGAAACCGGCCGGGATACCCCACCAGTGTTTGAGCTCGATCGTGAGGCCAAAGTCGCGCCGAAAGCTCCCCGTGCCTCTGGTGATCGAGAGGATCCACATGGCGATCAAGTTGCCACCGGCTTGCCCGGCGAATGAAGCAGTGAACGCCACGACAGTCAGTTCGGGGCCCATGAAGACGAGAACTGCGGCCGTGGTGATGAAGGCGCCAAAGATGCCGGCGACAAAGACGTACAGCGCCTGTGGCAGGCTCCACTCGACGTCCTGGAGGTAGTCGCTCATCTGCGTTCCGATCGTTCCACGGCTTCGCGCTCGAACCGGATCGCACGGTAGGCGACGTGATGGGGCAACCCCAGGGCGCGTCCACGAAGGTAGTCACCGAGATAGCGCACCAAGAATCCGACCACGCCGTGCTCCCGCCATTGCTCCACATGGACCGCCTCGTGCGAGAGCAGCACGAGCGCGTCACCAGACCCGATGCGCTCCAGCGCCGACTGGGAAGCGAAGACGACATTCCGAACAGTCATCGCCTCCGTCCCCCTCCCCCACACGATGGCGAGCCACGCGGGAACCGGACGGACGGTGACCGAGGCCAAAGACGCCACGTCTGAACCGGCCCCGCTCTGGCGCAGCGCCGCATCCATCCCGATCCCTCGAGTTCTCATAGCGAAGAACGATATCGCCGACCTACTCAAGTCCGCTATCACAGGCGGGAGTCTCGTGTCTCGAATCTGGTGTCTCAGGTCTTGCCGCTTGCCACTTGCCACTTGTGACTTCCCTACCATTGCCCCCTCACCAGACCGGAACGGAACATGGCATACGATCACAAGACCACTGAGAAGTACTGGCAGGACCGATGGAGCGAGGAAGGCCTCTACCGCTCCGTCGTGGATTGGGACCGTCCCAAGTACTACGCGTTGACCATGCTGCCCTACCCGTCGGGTGATCTCCACATGGGCCATTGGTATGCGATGACGCCGTCTGATGCCAGGGCGCGGTACCTGCGAATGAAGGGCTACAACGTGCTCTTTCCGATGGGTTTCGACGCGTTCGGCCTTCCCGCCGAGAACGCTGCGGTCCAGCGGAACGTACATCCCGCCGATTGGACGTGGGACAACATCGACAGGATGCGGCGCCAGCTTCGCTCGATGGGAGCGATGTACGACTGGGAGCGGGAGATCGTGTCGTGTGATCCGGAGTACTACCAGTGGACGGAGTGGCTGTTCAGGCGCTTCTTCGAGGGTGATATTGCGTATCGCGGCGAGGCCATCGTGAACTGGTCCCCGACGCTCGAGACCGTTCTCGCGAACGAACAGGTCATCGATGGCAAGGACGAGCGCACGGGCCAGCCGGTGATCCAGAGAAAAATGGCGCAATGGTTCTTCGCGATCACGAACTATGCCGACGAGCTACTGGACTTCTCCGAGATCGACTGGCCGGAGCCGGTCAAGGCGATGCAGACGAACTGGATCGGCCGGTCCGAAGGCGCCGAGGTTGTGTTCGCAACCGAATCGGGCGCCGAGATCCCTGTGTTCACGACACGACCGGACACGTTGTGGGGGGCGACGTTCATGGTCCTCGCACCCGAACACCCGCTTGTCGACACGCTGACCGACGAAGCACATCGAGAGTCCGTCGATGCGTACCGCACCGCAGCGGCCGCCCGTTCGGAGCTCGAACGAATGGAAGCCGACCGTGAAAAGACAGGCGTGTTCACGGGCGGATTCGCCACCAACCCGGTCAACGGTGCTCCGATCCCGGTGTGGATCGCCGACTATGTTCTGTTGTCGTACGGGTCCGGCGCGATCATGGCGGTGCCGGCCCACGACGAACGCGACTTCGCATTCGCCCGCCAGTTTGACCTCTCGGTGGTCCCCGTGATTCGACCTGCCGGTGAGGAGACACTCGACGGCGCCACGATGACCGGAGCCTACGTCGGACCAGGCACGATGGTCGACAGCGGCCCGATCGACGGTGTCGAGACAACCGATGCGAAGGGTCGCGCGAACCCGTCCGTCGCGGCGGCGATCGACTGGCTCGAGGAGAACGGCGCGGGGACCGAGGCGGTCAACTACCGCATGCGTGACTGGCTGATCTCACGACAGCGCTATTGGGGCACACCTATCCCCATGGTGTATCGGGAGGACGGCACGGTTGAGCCGGCGAGCGACCTCCCGGTCCTACTCCCCGATGCACCGTCGTTCAGCGGCGGGCCGAGCCCGCTCGCGACCGACGAAGCGTTCTTGAGCACAAGGGATGCGGAAGGCCGCCCGGCACGCCGTGAGAGCGACACGATGGACACGTTCATGTGCTCGTCGTGGTACCCGTATCGGTATCTATCTCCGCATTTCGACGAGTCGCTGTTCGACCCGGAGGAGGCGGCGTACTGGCTCCCGATCGACACCTACACGGGAGGGGCGGAACATGCCACGATGCACCTCCTGTACACGCGGTTCTTCACGAAGGCGATGCGTGATCTCGGCGTGTTCGACGACACCGTACGTGTGATGAAGGAACACGGGCGCGACCCTGATGGTCTGTTCGACGAACCGATGCTGCAACTGCGCAACCAGGGCCAGATTCTCGGAGAGGAACGCCCGGGTGACCGGCTCGTCATCGCCGGCGAGTGGGTCGACGAACGATTCATCGCCGAATCGGTGCGCGTCGACGATCACGCACCGAACGATGCTGCCCCGGTTGTCGGTCAACTCATGCGCCGGACCGAACGGACGTTGCAGGTGGAGACAGCCGACGGAACCGTCACCGTCGAGGTTCCGGAGGAAGCGGAGATCGACGTGCCCGGAATCGACGGGATCAACGACGTGACACAGCTTCGGCACCACCTCGACGTCCAGAGGATGTCGAAATCGAAAGGCAACGTCGTCAACCCGGACGAACTCGTCGAGCGCTACGGGGCCGACACCGTACGCCTCTATCTGATGTTCGCCTTCGACTGGGAGAAGGGCGGGCCCTGGGATTCTCGCGGGATCGCAGGTGCGCGCCGATTCGTCGACGATGTCTGGAAGATCGGCACCACCGACTACCAACCCGGCGAGGTCTCCGCCGAGGCGTCGGCCACGCTGCGACGAGCGTCCCATCAGGCGATCGACAAGGTCGATCGCGACATGGAGGCGTTCAAGTGGAACACGGCTGTTGCGGCGCTCATGACACTGCGCAACAACCTTCTCGAGGCCCGCCGGACCTCATCGGTTTCGCTCGAGGTCTGGAACGAGGCCGTTGATATCCTGCTGACACTGCTCGCGCCGATTGCACCACATATCACCGAGGAGCTTTGGTCGCGCCGCGGGAACCACCAGAGCATCCACCTCCGGGCCTGGCCCGAGTCCGACCCGGACGCTGCAGCCGATCAGACAGTGACGCTGGTGGTCCAGGTCAACGGCAAGGTACGCGACCGCATCGAGGTCTCGCCGGACATCGATGAAGAGGCCGCCGTCGACGCAGCGATGGGGGCCGAACGTATTCAGGAGTGGCTCGCCAAAGGTGAGGTCCGCAAGGTCATCGCCAGGCCGCCGAACCTGGTCAACATCGTGGTGACGTAGAACCGCGTACCCAGGGTATGCGGAACGGTTAGCGGCCGATGTCGGGATCGTCTTGTGTGACTCGCGACCGGACGGTGTAGACCGAATCCCCCGAGAGGATCCCTCCACGGCCGAACAGTCGACCGTGCTCCCAATTCGACAGACCGAGCTCGGGCTTGTCGAGGGCGTACTGCCCGTCGACCCAGCGCGTGAACCCGTTTCCGACGAATGGAGCATCCACGAGATCGAAGAACCGGTCCTGCTCGATCCGGTTCTCCGATATGAGCGAGGCGATGAATCGGGGGCTGTAGCGGTTGAACCAGTCGATGGCTGCGTCAACCGATGGGACGATGGCCAACGTGACCTCGGGGCTCTCCTCCCATTCCCACTCGGTCCCAAGCTCGCTCTCTGCAATCGGTTCGGCCTGGCGTTCCTCGTGTTCTCCGTCGGCTCTGGCGATCGCCACGCGGCGGGCGAACCAGGCCTTCGGCACCTCACCCACCGACGACTCGAGGACGTGAAGCTTCGGCTGGACGCCGCGCCGTTTGCCGGCCCGCTCGATGGCCTCGAGGAACACCGGCACGAGGTCATCCGCTCGCTCTGCGATGATGCAGCAGGTATTGAGTGTGTTGCAGACCTTGCGGTCGAGCGAGTGGTACACGGCGGCACCGAAGGTTCCGGCGTCGGCCTGCGCACCGGCAACGATCCAGGCACCACCAGTTCCGTGCAGGCTGACCGAGTTGCCCGCCTGACGTGCGACTGCGCCGAGTTGCTCTGTAGCGGCGCCGGATCCGCGGGCAACGGCAAGCGCCAGCCTCGGGTCCGAGAACATCGCCCAGGCCGACGCGTGTGCTGCGCTGTCGACCAGCACCGCCGCGCCAGGTGGAAGGCCCGTCAAAGACAAAGCCGGCCGGAGGGCGTGCTCGACGATCGCCCGGGCTGTGCCGAGCGCATCCGACCCGATACGGAAGACCACCGTGTTTCCGCTTCTGAGGACACCGGCGGCATCGGCAAAGACATTCGGCCTGCCCTCGAAAACGAACCCGACCACGCCGAGGCCGTCCCGGATCTGATCAACCCACCAGCCGTCGTGTTCGATCGACTCGATGACCGACCCGCGGCCGCCGGGCGCATTGCTCCACGAGCGAAGCCCCTCGATCATATCGGCCCGCATCCGATCACTCAGGACGAGTCGCGTTGCCGAACGGCCGCGCGACTTCGCCCGAGCGACGTCGGACCGGTTCGCCGCTGCGATCGGGGCGAACGAGGCGTCGTCGGCCAGCGTCGAAGCGAAGAGCTCGTAGAAATCGGAGATCTTGGCGTCGCTCACGCCACCCATCTGATTGAATGCCTCGACGGCTGCGTCGACCGCTGCATTCGCAATCTGTTGCTCGGCGGCCGGGACGTGAAGCAGGGATCCGTCGGTCTGCATGACGATCAGCGAGTCGCCTGGTTCGAATCTCGCTGCAAGTTCTGCGCCTACCCGGGTCACACGGTTGCCACCCCAGACGACCGGCATTCCGGGTGTCAGCGTCTCAAGTCTCTCCATGGTGAGACCATAGATCGTTGACACCCGCCATGTAGCGAAACGATTGCTCAAGACGACCAGGCTCGAGACAGCACGGCCCGACGCAGTCGGACGGAGCGATCTAGCATGGCTCCGGGCAAAGGGGGCGGCAGATGACAAGCGGGGAATTCGGCGGAACAGGTACGGAAGGCGGACGGTCGAACGCGCGCGAGCGTGTCGCGGCCCTGGAAGACGCGAGCCGGGCAACCAACCCGATCGCGAGTCGGAATCCAACGACATTCTCGTGGGCCGTGCTCGTTCTAGTGCTCGGCATCGCAGGGTCGATGGTGATCGCCACAGACCAAGCCGCCTACGCGGCGGGAGTTGTCCCCGACGGGTTTGAGGACGAGGTCGTCATCGACGGGCGCTCGTTCCCGACGACCATGAACTGGCTCCCCGACGGCCGACTGCTCGTAGCGGAGAAGTCGGGCCGCCTGTGGATGTACGACTCCATTGCAGATGACGCTCCCGATTTGTTCGCCGACTTGTCTGCCGATGTTCACAACTGGTGGGACCGGGGCCTCCTGGGCCTTGCCATCGATCCAGGATTCCCAGCGCAACCGTATGTCTATGTCCAGTACACCTACAACGTCGCTCCGGGCGCCTCGGCGCCCATCCCCGGACTCGAACTGGGCCTCAACGATGCCTGTCCGGATCCTCCCGGTGCAACGAGCCCGAGCGGCGGATGTGTGGTCAGCGGTCGGCTGTCCCGACTGACCGTCTCAGGCGGAGGCACCGGCAACACCGTGGTCGGCGGGTCAGAGCTCGTGCTGATCGAGGATTGGTGCGCCCAATTCCCAAGCCATTCCGTTGGGACGATCCTGTTCGGCCCAGACGGAAACCTGTATGCGGCGGGTGGGGACGGCGCCAGCTTCTCGAATGCCGACTGGGGCCAGTGGGGTCTCGATACCTCCGGCAATCCTGCGCCGAATCCGTGCGGCGACCCGATGGGCTCCAACCCGCCCACGACGGCCGAAGGAGGGGCGTTCCGCTCCCAGGATCTCCTCACCTCCGGTGACTCGACCGAACTCGATGGTGCGGTGATCCGCATCGATCGCAACGGTGCTCCGGTCGCCGGCAACCCGCGCTACGGCGATGCCGGCGCCGACCTCAACGCCCAGAGGATTCTCGCAATCGGCCTCCGCAATCCCTTCCGATTCACATTCCGCCCCGGAACCAGCGAATTGTGGATCGGCGACGTGGGATGGGGCGTGTGGGAGGAAATCGACGTCGTTCGGTCAACCACCCCCAGCGATGCCGACAACTTCGGCTGGCCGTGCTACGAAGGCCCGGATAGCCAGGGCGTCTATCAAGAGCTCGGCAATCTCTGCGGCGTTGTTGACACGCATCCCGCCGGCGTCGAGAAACCCTGGCTCGCCTATCACCACGATGTCGCAGTCGTGCCTGGTGAGAGCTGCCCGCGGGACGCCGGCTCGGCGATCAGCGGTGTTGCGTTCGAGACCGGCGGCAATTTCCCCTCGTCGTACGACGGCGCATTGTTCTTCACCGATTTCAATCGCGGATGTATGTGGGTCGTTCCGCTCGGAACGAACGGGGATCCAGACCAGAGCCAGATCGAGCTGTTCGCCGATCTCTCGAGCCTCGGCGTGGTTGCGAACCAGGCAGGCGCCGTTGACCTGAAGTTCGGGCCTGACGGATCCTTGTACTGGGTCGAAATGCTCGGCGGCCGCATCCATCGGATCCGCTCGACGCTCAATGCATCTCCGATCGCCGTTGCAACGGCCAAGCCAACCTCAGGACAAACCCCGCTCGTCGTTCAATTCGAAGGAAGCGCTTCGTACGACCCGGACGGCGATCCGCTGACCTACGCGTGGGATCTTGACGGCGACGGTGCATACGATGATGCGGCGGGGGTTGCGCCGAAGTGGACGTACAACGGATCGACTCCTGTCAACGCAACGCTCCGAGTCACCGACCCTGCCGGCGCATCGGCAACTGACACCGTGCTGATCTCGCCGCAGAACACGCCGCCGACCGCTGTGATCCAGGCACCGACGACTACGGCAACGTGGGCTGTCGGGGACCGCATCGCGTTCAGCGGGAGAGGAACCGACGCTGAGAGCGGCGCGCTTCCCCCGTCTGCGTTGACATGGACGATCAACATTCTGGACTGCCAGGCATCCGGGAGTTGCTCGACTCGATTCGTTGAGACCTTTGAAGGGTCGGCGTCGGGATCGATCGTGGCGGCCGATTGGATCGATGCCGACTTCATCGAGATTGCACTCGCCGTCACGGACCCGCAGGGCCTGGCCGACGAGACGAGTGTTCGGATAGCTCCGCGACGCGTGGACCTCACGATCGCATCGCGGCCGCCCGGTGTCGACATCGCCGTCGGCGAGACCGTGGAGACGGCGCCGTTCACCAGGAACGTCATCGTCGGCTCGGCGACCACGGTGATCGCACCTGCGTCGTTTACCCGCAGCGACGTGACCTATGACAGCGCCGGCTGGTCTGACGATCCCGAGCGGGCGCGCGATGTGATCGCCCCGGAGACGTCGCTCGCACTCACCGCCGTCTACCAGGCACGGACCGACGCCGTGTTCGTGGACACGAACACGGGGATCTGGCACATGACCCACACCGGCACCCCGAATCGGAGCTTCTACTACGGCAACCCCGGCGACTACCCAATGATGGGTGACTGGGATTGCAGCGGCGAGGACACCCCCGGTCTCTATCGACAATCCGACGGCTATGTGTATCTCCGGAACTCGAATACCCAGGGCATCGCCGACACCAAGTTCTTCTTCGGCAATCCCCAGGACATACCGCTTGCGGGCGACTTCAACGGGGATGGGTGCGACACGGTGTCGGTATATCGGCCGAGTGAAGGCCGTTTCTTCATCATCAACGAGCTTGGGGAGAACAACGGCGGGCTCGGGGCTGCCGAATATGACTACTACTTCGGCGATCCCGGAGACAAACCCTTCGTCGGCGACGTGGACGGCGACGGTATCGATGAGCCGGCGCTTCACCGCGAGTCAACGGGCCTTGTGTATTTCCGGAACACTCACACAACGGGAATCGCTGATGGCTCGTTCATCTTCGGTGATCCCGGCGACGTCGTGGTATTCGGGGACTGGGCCAACCGCGGTATCGCAACGGTCGGGGCATTCCGACCCAGTGACAAGACCCTATACGTGCGATTCACGAACTCTCAGGGAGTCGCCGATTCTGAGTTCACAAGCCCTCCAGGCGCGACCACCGTGGTAGCGGGTGCCGTCGGACGCCCGTAACCGCACATCTCGGCGCACGTCGGCCTCGCGAGCTGTGCGTGCGGCCGTCGCCGGAACAGGGCCGACCGACGGAAGCTGAACGTGGACCCGCAATTGCCTAGACGGGATTCTTCTTCCTCAGGTATCCCTCCCAGACCGTCATGAAGATGCCGACGACCAGCACAGCGAGCACAATCGACAGCCAGACGGCGATGCCGAATCCCCAGTAGAAGACTGCGAACGGGATGATCCCGCTCACCAGTTGCAGAATGATGGCGCCGATCGAACTCTTCATCGGCGGGACTCTACCCATCGCCGACGGACGCGACCAACACGAACTGTGCCGTGCAGGCCCGAGCGCAACGGCCGGTGCGTCGGCCGTTCACGGACGGCGCGGTTGGAACGTTCGCACGCCTGTCGATTCCCCGTCCGAATTGTGACGGTGAGGACAACAATGGGGTGGCAGCTCGTTGGAGATCATCGTGTTCTACGGGAGTGAGAAACCCCCCAAACACCGAGGCGAAACGCGTCGTCAGCGTGCTCCGGGTCGTTCTTGGCATACCGTTCTCTGCCGGCCTCTCATACTGGTGCGGGTGGTGGGTCCTTGTGAGGATCGCGGCGCTGCATGGGGCACGGTCGACTGCTTGAAGCACGGCGACATGTGTGCAGCCGTCGACCACGCCGCCTCTCACCACATCCGCACCGGCGAGGTTGCCGAGAGCCGCTTCGGACTAGGCGGGTACCCGTCCGGTCCCAAGCGGATGCCACGTCCTCGCCTGCACACGGCGAGCGAGAGTCCGGCCGACCGAGAATCCCCCATTAGTCGACCGACTCCCGAAGCGCCTTTCGTGCTTCCGTTTCATGGTCAACCGTCCGGCCGGTTTCGACAAACCCACGAGCTTCGTAGAACGCACGGGGAGAGCCTCTTCCCTCGCTCCAGCTCGTAGCCAGGGTGGTGTTGCCCATCGCAAGGCACTCGGCAGCGACGAGATCGAGCGCCCGTCCCCCGACGCCTCGACGTTGATGCATGCGGTCAATGAGGAGCCGCCACAGGGTCGGCTCTGGGTGGTGCGCCGTGCGAAGTGCGAGCATCACGAATCCGACCAGCTCCCCGTCTGCTTCGATGGCTCGCATCCACGGGACAACTGGCGCGCCGCCGACGACTGGAGGGAGGAGGGCATCGACGAACGACCGGTCCATACCCGCAACGAACCTCTCTTGGGTCTTGTGTGTCTCGAGTCTGGCAACCTGATCGACGTTCTCGACCGAGATCTCGACGAGGCGGACCTCGTCTGGTGGTGTCCGCGTCCGGCGGCGCCACACCTCCCAGTCATCGCGGACCATGCCGTAGATCCAGTCGTCCGAGACCTCACCATCGAGCCAGAACGACTTGCGCGTGTGGCCCTCGAACCGGAACCCCGTCCGTTCCATCACCATGGCCGACGCCGGGTTGTCCGGGTGAAGCATCCCAAACACCCTGGTGACGTCGAGCTCTCCGAAGAGATATGCAAGGAGCGCCTCGAGCGACTCGACGGCGTAGCCGTTGCCCCAGTGTCGCGAATCGAAGGTGTACCCGACCTCGGCGGTGTTTCCATCGTCGCTCAGGTGCAAGGCAAGATCCCCGTAGGCGTGGCCGGTGTTCCGATCCTCGACGATCGCCATCCACCAATCCCCCACCTCCGGTCCAACCATGGCCGTCAAGCCGGCGACGATCTGGTCGGTGTCCTCACGCGGATACGGCGTCACCCAGTTCTGGTACTTCGCGATTTCCGGATCATCACGCCGAGCGTGGAAGTTGTCTGCGTCCCGTTGGGTGAACGAGCGGATGACAAGGCGCTCTGTGGTGATGGGAGTGAACACCAAACCATTCAATCACACCGTTCCGCTTCCGCCGCAGAAACACCGGCGCCGTCGTGTTCACACCGCGTCATGGCCCCACCCGTGAGAACTCACGGTCAGATCCGGCGCCTTGGATCAGAACGAGATCGACGTCGTTGTTGCCGTCGACGAGAGCGTCCGGCGGGATCATCGCCCCGAACGTCGTGTTCTCGTCGTCCGTCCGCGTGGTACGGGTGATCGCCGCGATGCGACCGTTTGCGACGACCGCAAGGACGAGGTCGCCGCCGTGGGCGTCGTCGCTCCGGATCGAGCCACTGATCCACGCCGGTAGCGACGGACCATCCAGGTCGACGGCTCCAAACGCCGGGAGGTCGCGGACCGTCGCTGTGACGTCGCTGTTGTGTTGAACCTGGAATTCCTCGATTCGCCTGCCCAGCAGGTCCTCGTGACCCGGCGGGGCGAGGCCAAACGGTCCATGTGTCCCGAAGCGATCGATCTTGCGCGCCGCGACCGCCCTCGCCTCTGAGCCGTCGGTTCCGAAGACGATGGTGCCTTCGCTACCTGTGACCCGGCTTTCCGCGCGCTCTGGTCTGCTGTCCCCGAACAGCGAAATGCCGTCCGTCGCCCATGGCAGGTCGACACCGAGGACCGACGTGATCGTCGGCAGGATGTCGACGGTCTCCGCTCGATAGTCGTCGACCCCGCCATCCTCGTTGTGGGGACGCTTGATGAACAGCGGAATGGCGGCGATATCCCCGACCGTCTCTTCTGTGACGACCCGGCGGTGAGCAATATCGGGACGCACGGCTATCCCGTGGTCGGCCACGACAATGATCATCGTGTCGTCGTAGAGGCCGGCCTGCTCGAGTTGGGCGATCAGCTCTCCGACGACACTGTCGGCGTACCCCACTTGTGCGAGGTGCTGCTGATAGGCCTGGTCGACAAGCCAGACGTCGCTGCCCCAACCCGGGCTCTCACTTCCCGGCGCCACATCAGGTGACGGATAGGTCTGTCCCGACGGGAGGTACGTCCACGGGACGTGAGGAACGAGCGCGTGGAGGAACGTGAGCCGAGGTTCATCGCCGACCGTTCCGAGATCACGCATGAACTGGGCGATCGGCTGCCGGCGATCCGCCGAGTACGTCAACTCCCGGAAACGATCGGTGATGTCGGACTCAGTCTCGCCACCGCCGCCGGAGAAGTTGGACCATGTTGTGTCGATGGGAGGCAGATCGTCGGCCACGTCATTGGGCAGGAACAGGTGGCCCGAGACGATGCTCAGGTCGTTCACGAGTCCGCCCCACCGCTCGGTGAACGGCTGTACGCGGCGGCTGGTGTTCTCGCATGCATACTCGGGGCACAGGTCAGTCACGGCCTCCTGAACCCGCAGGTCGTACGAGTCCGCCAGCAGCGTGAACAGCGTGAACGGGTAGTCGCCTGCCGTCGGTAGCTTGTTCGTGGGCGGGTTGTTCCCGGAGAGGATCGCGGGAAGCGAGTACTCCGTCTGCTGCTGCACGGTGACGGCGTTCCTGAACCACGTGCCGTCCACGGCGAGTCGGGCGAAGCCTGGGTAGATTTCCTCTTCGATGTTCCCGTCGCCATCCATGAGGGAGGCAACAGGGAACTCGTCGAACACCAGCATCACGATGGAGGCCGGGTTCCGGACGGGAATCTGCGAGGGTCGGACGATCTCATCTGATGCGAACACGAGTTGCGAAACCGAGGACCCGAGGAGGAACAACCCGAGAACCACGATTGGGGCGATCGCGGCAAAGCGCCCCGCCGACCGAAGTGGTTCGTAGCGGTAGAAGGCGAAGGCAAGGAACACGCCGACGCCGACGGCGAGACCGATCTCCAGCCATGCCGGGAATGAGGCAGCCGGCGTGCGCGAGATGACCTGAAGCGCGAGGATGCCCCCCAGAATCGAAAGCACGATCCAGTGCAGGACGGTGCCTGTTGGTGCATGCAGGTTTCGAACACCCGCGACGAACAACCCGATGAACACGGGTATCCCGAAGGTCAGGAGGAGCGCCAGAAGAACGATGTCAACCGGCGGTGTTGCTCGCGCAAGGAAGAACTCCGCGTTCCGCCCGAGAAGGTCAAGGAGCGGTTGGGCCACCGCGAGCACGAAGAGAACGGCACACGAGAGGATCACATCGAGCGCCGGCGGCTCCTCCGCCCAGGATCGGGGGGTGGTACTGGTCATCGTCAGGTGATTGGCCGGAGCGCGAACAACCGACGAGTGCCACCCGGCAGTTCGTCCTCGCTCTCGGTCACGAAACGCTTCTCCAGATACCGACGCAGATCCGTCTCGTTGTAGTCCCGGTGGACCTCATGGGGCTTCTTGTTGACGGTCAGGGCCCGAACCATCGGATCTTCCGGTGAGACGAACTCGAGAATGACCCTCGCCCCCAGGTCAGCCAGCCACGTGATGACGGCCCGCAGCGGCACGTTGCGTCCGATGACGAGGTGATGGATCACGGCGAGGCAGAGGACCAGATCGGGGGACGAGCGGTCGACGAACGGCGGCCGTTCGAGACCGCGCCACCCGATGCCAGGCGACGGGTCGGCAAGATCTTGGACAATCGGGAGAACGTTGTCGGGTCCGCTCGCCTTCAACGACCGGTAGACCTCGTCGAGGATCACATCGTCGGCGTCGAGGGCGAGCACGTAGCCCGCGGTCTCGGCGACCAATCTGGAGAAGTACCCGTCGTTGGCGCCGACATCCCAAACGACGGCGGGGGCATCGTCCGCCAGGACGCGCGTGACGAATGCCGCCTTGGCCCTGCGGTCGACTTGCACGTGGTCGCACTCTGTTGCGTACCGGTTCCACCGCGACGAGCCGGGGTTCCAGTCGAGTCCGCTCACGATGCGCCGGAGACCATTGATGTTGGAGTCGATCATCTCCTTGCTGAACCCAGCTTCCTTCAACTCGGAGCGGACGTCTCGGCCCCCGCCGCGGGCCTTTCGTTCGGCTCGAGCCGGGAGCGCTACGTGCAGCAGGCCGCTCTTGCGCAGTAGATCTCGCGATGACAGGACGCGGCGGAGTTGCTCAGCGGTGAGTCCATCTGGCTGACCGCGCAACCACGGCTGGAAGGGGATCCCGACGTGAGCCGTCAGCATCAGCGGGTACAGATACTGGCGGAGGAATTGGTTGTAGCCGACCCAGACGTCGCCCCGCTCGAGCGCCTCGAACGAACCGATGTCGATGAAGACGGGGTTCCTGCCACGCCATTGAACGTTGAACGGTGTCGAGTCCTTGAGGATCATGTCTTCGACGAGGGCGGCCGAGAGAAGATCAAGTTGGAGCATGGCAGCGTCGCGCAGCATCGAGAAGGTCCACTCGTATGGGTATGAGACGACCGGGACCCGCTCATGGTGCAGAACCCCGACCCATTCCTCTCCCTCGATGGTCTCGATGCCTGCCGCCAAGTCCGTCCCAACGATTCGGCCATCGGCAACACCCTCAGCGAAGAACCGCGTCGCTGCGAGCTTCCGCCAGTTCTCCATGGACCGACGGTCCAGCGCCCGGTAGATCTGGCCATGCTGGAGGAACACCCGGCTACCCGGGTCGCGGAACGAGCCTGCGTTCACCCGACGAGGCGGATCGTTGTCACCCGTTCCGGTGGGGTGTGCCGCGGAACTCGGCGTTGCGTCGTCCACCATGGTCGGGCCGAACGTCAATCCGTCAACGGAATTGGTGCTGGAGCCTCGTCATCTTCGCCTTGGTCGGTCGCCTGCTCAGCTTCGGCCGCGCCGTTCTTCCTCGCCGCCCGGCTTCGCTTGGTCTTGAAGAGCACAGCGACGCCGGCCGTCCCTCCCAGCAAGGCCTGGACGATCAGGGTGCCGGTTCCGGGATCGAGATATGCAAAGTGCGCCATGGAGAACCCCCGTACCGTCCGTCGCAGACGGTGCTTGTGTCGGAGCGTGTGCTTCCGACCTGCAGAGTGTACCGCGAAACCCAAATCGGGGACCATGTCAGCGGCTGCTCTGGTGCGGTCCGAGGTTCTGGAGGCTCTGGTCTGCCTCGGTGTCGTGGCGCCACCTTTCGTGTTCTGAGCGCTCCGCGACGGCGCTCTGCGATGCTTCGGGGTTCGTGTTCAGGTCAAAGCGGTTCGGGAATCCGCTCGACCGTCGCGGTCCTCACCGCAAACGCGTCGCCGCGGCGAACGGTGGCACCTATGACCATTCCAGCGGAGAGGAGGACGAGGTTCTTCACCACGAACTCTCCTTCGACGGTCAGAAGAAGTGGGTTTCCACTGTCGAACGCGACCTCGGGAAGCAGGGCCAACACGAGGAACGTCCCGACCATCTGAACGGCGAACAGCCCGAGAACCAGCCTCAATGCGATGCGGAACAGCAAGCCGATCCCCACTACGACCTCGAAGACGCCAAGTACTGGGACGACCCATGCTGGGTCGAACCAGTACACGGTGTTCGCCACCAGGTCCGCAACAGGCGTCACATCGAACACCTTCATTGCACCAAACCACACGAACACCAATCC
>CALOAN010000017.1:0-15762 GCA_942491345.1 uncultured actinomycete | reverse complement strand
TGTGGAAACACAATCAATCTCTCCGTCAACCTTGGAAATCCAAGTCATTTTGACCTGGATAATTCGCTGCGTGTTTCTTTTTGGGTCAGCCGCAATGGAAAGCCGGTTTTGAATTGGTATTTTATAATGCCAAACGCTTCAATAAATGGCAGCAAGGGCGTCGTCATTGTTTTGAGTCATGGTGCTCTTGTGTCCTGGGACGGGCGGGTGCTCAAGCACTGCTCAAGCATCCCAGACGTTGAAGATGGCAATGAAGTCTTCGGAATTTTCGTGGGAAGCACAAGCCAGCCTAAAAGTAAAAAGTAGAGTTGTTGTTAGATATTCACATGAATCCGTTTCCTACTAATGCTCCAACTACATTTCCAACTAAAGAGCCGTGGTATTTTGGGGGTGGCTCGTGATTTTTGCTCGTTCCGCGCGATTTTCACTTGTTGGCGTTGTCGACCGTTGTTGACTAGCCATTTCATCATTTTTGCGACCCTTGGTGTATTGTTTGGGGCATTGGATTTGTCTTGACCTGCTTTAACAGTATTACCACTCGTTTGCTTCGATTTGGTGGTATTTTGGGGGTGGCTCGTGATTTTTGTTGGCTCCGCGCCATTTTCACTTGTTGGCGACGTCTACCGTTGTTGACTAGTCGTTTCATCATTTTTGCGGCCCTTGGTGTATTGTTTGGGGCCTTGGATTTGTCTTGACCTGCTTTAACAGTATTACCACTCGTTTGCATCGATTAGGTGGTATTTTGGGGGTGGCTCGTGATTTTTGTTGGCTCCGCGCCATTTTCACTTGTTGGCGACGTCAACCGTAGTTGACTAGTCGTTTCATCATTTTTGCGGCCCTTGGTGTATTGTTTGGGGCCTTGGACTTGTCTTGACCTGCTTTAACAGTATTACCACTCGTTTGTTCAATTTGGTGGTATTTTGGGGGTGGCTCGTGATTTTTGTTGGCTCCGCGCGATTTTCACTTGTTGGCGACGTCAACCGTAGTTGACTAGTCGTTTCATCATTTTTGCGGCCCTTGGTGTATTGTTTGGGGCCTTGGACTTGTCTTGACCTGCTTTAACAGTATTACCACTCGTTTGTTCAATTTGGTGGTATTTTGGGGGTGGCTCGTGATTTTTGTTGGCTCCGCGCGATTTTCACTTGTTGGCGATGTCTACCGTTGTTGACTAGTCGTTTCATCATTTTTGCGGCCCTTGGTGTATTGTTTCGGGCATTGGACTTGTCTTGTTCTGCTTTAACAGTATTACCACTCGTTTGTTTCGATTTGGTGGTATTTTGGGGGTGGCTCGTGATTTTTGTTCGTTCCGCGCGATTTTCACTTGTTGGCGATGTCTACCGTTGTTGACTAGTCGTTTCATCATTTTTGCGGCCCTTGGTGTATTGTTTCGGGCATTGGACTTGTCTTGTCCTGCTTTAACAGTATTATCATTCGTTTGCTTCGATTTGGTGGTATTTTGGGGGTGGCTCGTGATTTTTGTTCGTTCCGCGCGATTTTCACTTGTTTGCGTTGTCGACCGTTGTTGACTAGCCATTTCATCATTTTTGCGGCCCTTGGCGCATTGTTTGGGGCCTTGGATTTGTCTTGACCAGGGAAAGGGGATACTCACCCTCTTGGAAGCCATATTGGGGAAGGGAAAGAGGAGGAATCTTTACAAGACTCATCCTGCCAGGATTGGCGCGCAGCTCATGGAGCTGCTTGTCTCTCAATAATAACTCCGCGCGCTGAAGCAGGCTTCTTCCAAGACCATGGAAGGTTACTATGGACTCTCCATGTGGGAGGGAGCAGCACTTAGCATTAATTGCAGTAGCAGGAGCCAGCGTGGTAATTGATTACTGTGGCGTGACGCGCTGCCTGCGACTGCGACAGTCACGGGGCCCGCGGCTGCCGCAGTCGCAGGCAGCCTGGCCGCCTGGCAGAGCTAGGCGTTGGCCAGACTTTGTTGCGCGCGCGCGCGCAGGCACAAAGACACTTTTAGCGCTTGTCCACGCGCGCGCGCTTTTACTCGTGCTCTTTGCGCGGCGGCAAAGCACTTGGAAGTGACTTGGAAGTGATGAAGGGGGAAGTGACTAAGGGGTAGCGCTGCTTTGGGCATTGGACTTGTCTTGCCCTAATAATAACCCCTTTTATTTAACGAGTGACTCCGTCGACGGAGCGCGCGCGCGCTCAGGAATGGACATGTAGATGCTCCGTCGACGGAGCTATGCCAAATCTTCATTATGTATGTTTTTTATGATCATCATAAATATAACCATTCTGCATGTTCAGCATTACGCTCGTTTGGGCGAGAAGCATCATCGTTGTTCAAAAATGACAGGCGCGCCATGATGCTTGAAGCGCCACTCATGAGATGATGCTTTCACCCAAGACACTATGCGGCCATCATTACCCTTACAAAACACCCTCAAGTAACTAGAATTGAAGAAAGAACGAGAGTATCAGGTGGAGAAACAAGGTAGAATCGAGTCATTGTGGCACCCAAAAATTTTCATCGCGCGCGGCGCACCTGACGTATTTAAACTCACTTGGTTTTGCTTCTCTTACTTTAAGAAAATGGCAACAGGCACTAATTGAGTTTTAAGAGATTATCATGCGGTTAAGAGAGTAGGGTTGGGACGGTGCAAGCCGATAACGCTTGGCGGCCATCGGCACTCGTCGGCGCCGCTGCGCTGAAGTGGCGATGCGTGGTCAGGGTATTGCACGACGGGGTGATTACGCTTTCTAAATCACTTGCCTTGGCAGTGCTATCATTTTGGTGGGTCGGGAAAATCATTTTATGGTGAGTCGGCGGCGCTATTGAATTTATGCGTCTCTCGACTTGTAAGGCTTTGTCTAATCGCCGCTTGGTGGATTTTCCCTCGTTTCGTATCCTTTCTCGTAGGAATATAATGAAACATTATCCAACATATATGGCTTGAGGAATTTTCTGAGCAATCAGAATTACTTTTCATCGTAATTTGTTGGCTACATCGAATTCAGCGTCTTGAGGCACTTGCTGCGATCGACTTACTTCGGAACTGAGATATTTCGACACGCTAACCTTCCGACGGGGACATATTGAAGAGGCACCCACTTAACTTACAAAAGTGGCGATCGATTGACTCTACTTGGCTGCCATAGGCTCGGGGGTTGATATTTCGAATTTAGCCGCGTATTTCAACAATCAACAACATTACACTCAAATAAAAGAGTCGTGCTACTCTACAAAGCTTGAGCAGGTAGCATAATACAGTATCAATGTAGACTTATCACTATTGCTGACCTATACGTTTGTCTTTGTAGCTTTAGTCCTTCATACGCCGTCCATGTCTTCGTGCATTTTTGAATCGCGAGTTGGCCGGCACGTGCAGCAATCACGCAGGTTTCTACGCGTGACAGCATTCCCTCCAACACGACAACAGCAGCAACAAACAAATGCATCAAACGAAACGAATTCTTTGTGTATTTCGTTGCTTCTTGCTTTAAAAATTATGTTTCCTCAACGTAATCGAAACAAAAGACAAAGTGCTGGCGATTCGCGGCCACCACCACGGAATCCGCGCGCGCGGCCATCGAATTCCAATGTGGCGCTTGCTTCCGGCATTGATGGCGGCGCCTCCAGTCGTACTCCTTCTTCGTTACCTATAGCAATGGAACCGCCCCCATTTGCTCCCTATGGAAGATTTCCAAGTGTATTGACACCTATTTTTCAACCGGCGGGCGCCGCTCCTTACTTCCCAACGTTTCGATCACCGCCTTCGGACCTTGTACAACAATATGGGTTGCCGCAGGTCCATCGACCTCTATCGAGTGCTCCTGCTCCTTTTTCATTGCCTGCAGTGGGTGAGTCTCCATGTTTTGACCCTGGACTAGATGATGCGGACATGGTGGCAGTGTTGGAGTCGGCAGAAAGAGTCATCAACATGCCGCCAGCACATGACGTCGGAATGCCGCGGGGAGTGACACGAAAGGATCCTCCTCCCAACAAATTGCCAAGGGGGCCTCAAATGCGTTGTTCTCGTCTTGTATTTTCTGATGAAGGAAGTGATAGTGACTCCGACTCCGACTCCGGCGGTGATGACGACAATGTGCGTGCCAGAAGGAAGAAAAGCAAAACTACAACCGCATCATCGTCATCAGCACCTCCGGGAATTGTTTGCAACGACGGTGATCCGTATGTGGACTTTTTCAATTTTCGCGTGCTTCCGTACGTGGTCATTTGCCGCGCATGCAATGATAAGGTTGTTGGTAGCAGTGAGGCTCAAGTGCGGCAACACTTGAATCTGGAGGATCATGTGTTTGATCTGGATGATGTTTTGGAAAAACATGGATCTCTGAAAAAGACGAACAATGTGTTGCAAACAACTCAAAATCGGTTGGGTTCTGTCCCATTTGTTCCAAAGGGGGAAGAGCGCGGCCGGCTCAAGTGTCTTTTTTGTTCTGGTCTTTACAGCAAGAAATCAAACTTTACCCGACGCGTGGCAACATCAAAAGGCAAATGCGATGGATCTGTACCCATCAAAACCTTGTGCGTCAAAACAAAAGTTGGCATTATTGTTGAGAAGCCTAATGCTCCTGTTCCGCGCAATCTCATGAAGCTACAGCCAACACGACAAGTAACACCTGTTGTTGGCGCGCCATGGGCCCCAAGAAGCGTGCCTGGCATGGTTGGTGCTGGTGCGCCGCACACTCAACAATTTCCGACTCCCCAAATGTATTTTCCTACGCCGCCAACATGCGCGTTGACGCCTCAGAGAGTATCGCAACCTCCGTCGGCTCGAGTTCCACGCATTGCCCCCTCCCCGCTAGGATTGTCGAAAAGTCGGTACCCTGGTATTGTGACTCGTAACGAGGAAACGGATACTCAACTGACGAAGAGAGTGTTGACCCCATGTCTGCCGGAACATGAAGAGATTGGCACTTACATTTCAGCCATGCATCCCTTGGTACTTTCGGCATGTAATGGAACGGAACCAGAAGTATTGTTTGAGAAAAGAGTAAAGGCTATTACTCTCTTTCGAACCAACCCAGTGGATCCAGTAAATGAACCAATGCTTGCTTCATTTCATGAATTGACCAAGAAATGGGTTTTTCAGGCGGCCCGGGATGAAGCTGGCATGTCGCCCGCTCACGTCAGAGCTAAGATCATGGATTTTTCTAGTGCCGACAACAACAATGATGGGCCTAGAAATACTACTTTTCACTTTCGAAGAAATGAGAGCCTACTCTTGCCAGTGGCTTGTCAACTGGCTTGCTTTGTGTTTCTTGTCCCGCTCGGGCGGCTGGGTGTCGGTGAACGTGAGGGGGGCCCAGGCCTTGCGTAGGTGCCAGGTGAGGTAGGCGGCGAGCATGCAGATGAGCACGTGGCCGCGGACCCGGTCTTCGAGGTGGTGGTGGATGGGGCGCAGGTCGAGGTCGTCGGACTTCAGGATCCGGAAGTCGCGTTCGACGTGGGCGAGGTTCTTGTAGGCGGTGACCACGCCGGCGGTGTCGAGCCGGGTGGCGGGGACGCAGGTGCGTAGGACGTAGATGCCGTCCAGGGCGGCCTCGGCGGCGATCTGCTCCTGTCGGCGGGTGACGGTCAGGCTGGTGTCGGTGATGGTGATGTCGAGGTGCTTGGCCATCTTGTAGGTGTTGACCACCTTCCCGACTGCGACCCCGATGGTGTCCGCGCCGGCCAGGGTGCCCTTGGCGACCCGGGTGGTGACCTTGCCCAGCAGCGTCTCGGTCGCGGTGAGGAGCTCGTCACGCTTGCGGGCGCGTTCGGCGGCCAGGGCCGGGTTGCGGCAGGCGATCAGGCGTTCGCCGGGGTAGTCGGGGTGGGTGATCTCGGCGAGGTCCTGGGTGTCGAACAGGGTCAGCTGCAGCGGGCCGCCGGCGGCGGCCAGCTTGGCGATCTGCGGGGCGCGCAGCGCGGTCAGCCAGCCGACCCCACCGAGCTCACGCAGGGCGGTGATGCGGGCGTTGGTGATCATGCCGCGGTCCCCGACCATGGTGACCTGCTCCAGTTTGAACTTCGACCGAACCGTGTCGACGGCGTCGATGAAGGCGGTCGGGTCGGCGGTGTTGCCGTCGAACACGCGTACCGCGACCGGGCGGCCGGCCTGGTCGGTGAGCAGCCCGTACTCGATCTGCAGGGCACCCTTGCGCTTGTCGCGGGAGTAGCCGCGGGCGGCGAGCGGGCAGTGCGTGCCTTCCACCCACGAGGAGGACAGGTCGAACATCGCCACCGGCGGACCCTCGCGGCTGGTCAGGTGCCGGCGCGCCAGGGCGGCCTCGATCTTGTCTTGCCGGTCGACCAGCCAGTCCATCGCCGAATACACCTCGTCGCTGCCGGCCCCGGCCACGTCGAGGTCTTCCCCCAGGGTGGTGTCGGACCACCAGCCCAGCGTGGCCAGCTTCGACCCGGGGCGCACCACCCGCGAGACGATCAGCGCCAGCGCCAGGTCACGGGACCGGCCGGCCGGGCCCAGCAGCCCGGGCAGGCCCAACGCCTTCGCCTGCGCCCACACCGCGGCCACGTGCCCGTGCGGGCGGGAACGGACCACGCGGGCGGCGGTCTCGGCGGGCACGAACGTCGTCCCGGCCAGCGAACCCCGGACCAGCTCGATGGTGGCCGCAGGAAGCTGGGACAGGTTCGCCACGGTTTCGTTGCGGACCTTTCCGTCCTCGCGCCAGGACCGGCGCAGCAGGTGGGACTCGTAGACCCGTTCCACCCCATCCTTGCCTGTGTAGTGGCGACGCTGCGTGGTCACATGCACTGCCCCAGAATGCTTTCCCACAGGCGCAACCCTATCGGATCCAACATCCTGACACAAGGCTGTTAGTGACGACATGCCGAGGCGATTCGACACACATCACCCCAGCACAGAGCACAGATCAGGCCCCAAACCCGCCGGCCGGTGATGGCGTTGGCCGAGCAGGCCGGGCTGTCGGGGCTGGTCGCTGAGCGGGTCGGGCTCGGGTCGACGCGGGTGGCCTCGGCGGGGGTGAACCCGGCGGGGAAGGTGTCCTCGATCATCGCGGGGATGGTCGCGGGCGCGGACAGCATCGAGGACTTGCAGGAGATCCGTTCCGGCGGGATGAAGCGGGTATTCGACCAGGTGTATGCGCCGGCCACGTTGGGGCAGTTCCTGCGCGAGTTCCTCACGGCCACAGCCTGCAGCTGGCCTCGGTGGCGCGGGCGCACCTGGTGAACCTGGTGCAGCGCACCGATCTGCTGCCCGGGATCGACCAGCGAGCGTTCATCGACATCGACTCGCTGCTGCGGCCGGTGTACGGGCACGCCAAACAGGGCGCCAGCTTCGGGCACACCAAGGTCGCCGGGAAGCAGGTCCTGCGTCGGGGCCTGTCGCCGTTGGCGACCACGATCTGCACCGACCAGGCGGCGCCGGTGGTCGCGGGGATCCGGCTGCGGGCCGGGAAGGCCGGCTCCGGCAAGGGCGCAGCGACGATGGTCCGTGAGGCGATCAAGGTCACCCGGACCGCCGGCGCGACCGGGGAGATCCTGGTCCGCGGCGACTCCGCTTACGGCAACAGTGCCGTGGTCGGTGCGTGTGTGACGGCAGGAGTGCGGTTCTCGGTGGTGCTGACCAGGAACCGCGCCGTCACCCGGGCGATCGGCGCCATCGCCGAGGAGGCCTGGACCCCGGTGACCTACCCGGGTGCGGTCCTCGACCCCGACACCGGTCAGCTGATCTCCGACGCCGAGGTCGCCGAGACCACCTTCACCGCGTTCGCCTCCACCGACCACCCGGTCACTGCCCGGCTGATCGTGCGCCGGGTCCGCGACCAGAACACGCTCGACGAGCTGTTCCCGGTCTGGCGTCACCACCCGTTCTTCACCGACAGCACCGAACCGACGGTGCAGGCAGACCTGACCCACCGCCGGCACGCGATCATCGAGACGGTGTTCTCCGACCTGATCGACGGGCCCCTGGCGCACCTGCCCTCGAGCCGGTTCGCGGCGAACAGCGCGTGGGCGATCTGCGCGATGATCACCCACAACCTGCTGCGCGCCGCCGGCACCCTGAGCGCAGACCGGCTCGCCGTGGCCCGCGGCTCCACCCTGCGACGCCAGATCGTCAACGTCCCCGCACGGCTGGCCCGCCCACAACGCCGACCCGTGCTGCACCTACCCGCACAGTGGCCATGGGCGAAACGGTGGTTGGCGATCTGGGACGGAGTCTTCCAGCAAGCACACGCACCACCGGCAGCTGCCTGACCGTCCACCGCCGCACAGGCACGACCGGAGAACCCATGTGGAAGCGCTGGGCAGACCAGCGAAGTCCTCATGCCCTGCCAGCGCCGAGAACCAGCAGCCGTCCCGACTGGCGATCAGGCCAGCCGCTCCACGGATCGAGGCTTAGGCGTCGTCCGGGACGTCGGTGATCAGGTCGGTGATGACCCGCTGCATGTTGTCCACGTCCGGGACGTCCATGAACTTCACGTTCGACGTCTCAGCGGACGACTCGATCAGCAGGGTTCCGCAGCCGAGCACCCGGTCGATCACGTCCTTCTCGAATGAGACGCCGCTCACCCGCTTGAGCGGGATGTTGCGGCCCGTCTGACGCAGCAGACCGTTGCGTTCCATGATGCGCTGCGTCGTGACGGTGTAGCTGGAGCTGAGCCACCGGATGAGGGGTGACAGAGCGAACCACAGCATGGCGAGCCCGATGCCGACGATGCCCACCCACCGCACGACGTTCTCGACGTCGCCGTCGGGCAGCAGCACGAGCAGCAGGACGACGCCCACGATGCCGAGCGCCAACCAGACGATCGACCCGAGCAGGGCCTTCCAGTGGGTGCGGGTGTGGATGAGGACGGCTTCGCCACTGCCGAGTGCGTCATCGGGGTAACCCATGGCGCGAATACTGGCATGCCGCAGTCGAAGAGTCGGTGCCAACGCACCGTTGGCGGCCCCCAACCACCACGTCGAGGCGTCAACGGGGTCGCACGTGCACGACGTCCCCGGCCGACAACGAGACGGTGCCCGAGCCTTGCCGCACCACGAGGCGGCCATGGGGGTCGATGGCTGCGGCCAGCCCGCGCACCTGCGTCGCATCCGGCAGGCTGACCCGCACCACCTGCCCGAGCGTCGAGCACGCGTCCCGGTAGGCCCCCGCCACGGCGGTGGCGTCGTGCTCCCAGCGCGACACCCAGGTGGAGACCTCGTCGAGCAGAACCCGCGCCAGGTCGTTCGCCGAGCACCGGACGCCGAGCGCGTCCAGCCCCACGGCCCCCTCGGGGGCGTCGGCGGTACGCAGGTTCACCCCGATCCCGAGCACGCATGCCGCCGGCACGGACGGCTGATCGATCCGTTCGGCGAGCAGGCCCGCCAGCTTGGCGCCGTCGGCGTCGAGCACGTCGTTGGGCCACTTGAGCCGCAGCGCCTGGGCCGGCAGTTGGCCCGAGTGGGCTCGCAGCCGCTCGATCGCCCCCACCACGGCGACCCCGGTGAGCAGCGGCAGCCAGGTCCAGCCATCGGAGCGCCGCGGGCGCAGCAGCACCGACAGAGCGAGCCCGCCGTCGGGCGGGCAGACCCACTCACGGTCACGACGACCGTGCCCGGCCGTCTGGTGCGTCGTCGCCAGCGCGTGCGCGGGCGCCCCGTCACGCGCCCTGGCCACCAGCGTCACCTGGGTCGAGGCAACCTGGTCGACCCAGGTCAGGGGAAAGTCGTCGGGCACCGGTCGGCTCTCAGCCCGTGTTCTGAAGCCCGGCCGCCACGCCGTTCACCGTCAGGCGCACGAGCCGGTTGAGGGCCTCGGCGTAGGCCTGGTCGGCGCCTTCGTCGGCGCGCACCGTCCGAAGCTCGGACAGGGCTCGCATCTGCAGGTAGGACAGCGCGTCCACGTACGGGTTGCGCATCTGCACCGCGCGACCGAGCACCGGGTGGTTCTCCAGCAGGCGTGACTGGCCGGTCACCGCCAGGACGGCCGCCACGCTGCGACGCTGCTCGTCGAGGATCGCCTCGATGATGTCCGGCCGGTCGCCGGCGGCGAGGTAGCGGCTGAGGATGCGCCGGTCGGTCTTGGCCAACGACATCTCGGCGTTGTCGATCATGACGGTGAACAGGGGCCACTGGGCGTACGCCGCCTGCAGCAGGTCGAGGTCGTCCACCTGCTCCACCGCCGAGCCCAGCCCATACCAGCCGGGGACGTTCGCCCTGCTCTGCGCCCACGAGAACACCCAGGGGATGGCCCGCAGGTCGTCCAAGGAGTCCAGCGACAGACCACGTCGAGCGGGGCGCGAGCCCAGGGGCAACCGGCCGATCTCGTCCAGCGCGGTGGCCTTGACGAACCAGTCAGCGAAGCCGTCGCGCCGAACCAACGCCCAGTAGGCGTCGCGGGCGCAGGTGAACAGGCGGCCGGCGAGCTGCTCGAAGGTCTGCGCGGCCTGGCTGGCGCGCTCCTCGACAGTGGGAGTGGAGGCCAGCAGCGCCGCAGACGCCACCTGCTCCACGTGCCGCATGGCCAGCATGGGGTCGCCGTAGCGCGCGAAGATCACTTCGCCCTGCTCGGTCACCTTGAACCGGCCCGACACCGAGCCCGGCGGCTGGGCCAGCACAGCCCGGTTCACCGGGCCGCCACCGCGACCGAGCGCACCGCCCCGGCCGTGGAAGAGCGTCAGCGCGACGGCATGGCGCTGCGCCCAGCGAGCCAGGCCGTCCTGGGCGTCGTAGAGGGCAAGGGTCGCCGACACCGGGCCGATGTCCTTGGCGGAGTCGGAGTAGCCGACCATCACCTCGAGGCGACGACCGGTGGCCGAGAGCCGGTGGCGCACCGGCGCCAGACCCACCATCTCGTTGACCACGTCCACGCTGCGGGCCAGGTCGTCCCCAGTCTCGAAGAGCGGGATGACGTCGAGGACGATCTGATCCGCGCCCGCCGCCTGAACGAGCTCGTACACCGCGGCGATGTCGTCGGCGCTGCGCGTGAACGACACCACGTAGCGCCGGCAGGCGTCCGGGCCGAACCGCTGCTGGATCTGGGCCATCACCCGGATCGTGGCCAGCACCTCCTCGGTCTCCGGGGAGTGCTCGACGCCCGAGCGAACCTCGGCCAGAGCCTGCGCGTGCACCTGGCTGTGCTGGCGCACCTCGAGCTCGGCGAGGTGAAAGCCGAACGTCTCGACCTGCCAGACCAGGTGCGCCAGCTCGCCGTACGCCAGCCGCGGAGCCCCCGCGGCGGCGAGCGAGCGCTGGACGGTGACAAGGTCGGCACGCAGGTCAGCGGCCGAGGGGTAGGCGGTGTCGGCGTTGCGCTCGCGGGTCGCCCTGATGCGTTCGGCGCATACCAGCAGGGCCAGACGGTGCGGCTCACTGGTGGCCCGCACGGCCAGTGGCTCGATGACCTCGGGGGCCATGGCGCGTGCCTCGTCGATGAGTCGGCCCACGCCGGGGCTCGGTGGGGTGCTGGACGCTGCGGCCGTCATCGCCCACGCGATTCGAGTGGTGGCGTTCTCCAGCGCGCGCAGCACGTGGTCGGACTGGATGGCCATGGCCTGCCGGGTGATCGCCGCGGTCACGTTGGGGTTGCCGTCACGGTCCCCACCGATCCATGAGCCCCAGCGCAGGAACGCCGGGACCCGCGGTGGGACGGCGCCGCTGTCGTCGGGGCTCAGCGCGGTCTCGACCCGCCGGTAGGTGCGGGGCGCGATCGTGAAGAGCACCTCGTCGAAGACCGCCATCGCCGTGCGTACCTCATCGAGCGGGCCGGGCCGCTCGTCACGCACCAGCCCGGCACGCCAGAGGCTGTCGACCTCCTCCAGCAGCCGACGGCGCACCTCGGAGCGTTCCGCAGCGGAGGTGCGCGGGTCGTCCTGCTGCTCCAGCAAGGCCGAGATGCGTCGGATCGCGCGAACGGTCGACCGGCGGCGGGCCTCGGTGGGGTGGGCGGTGAGCACCGGGCGGATCTCCAGCCCCGAGAGCGTGGCCTGGGCGTAGGTGGCCCCATGCGCGGCCTCGATCACCGACACCGCGCTGCCCACCCCATCCGGGGCCGGCTGCCGCGCCGACCCGGCCCGGCTCATCATCCGCTTGCGGTGGTACTCCTCTGCCAGGTTGACCAAGTGAAAGAACACCGCGAACGCCCGCGCCACCTCTTCGGCCCGCTGCAGCGGCCACGAGTCGATCAGTGCCTGCGCCTGTGCGGCGGCCTGCTCCCCCGGCCCGGTCTCACCGGGCCCGTCAACCCCGACCGAAGCGGTCGAGGCGTCCTGCTCGACGTCGTGCGCGGCGATCACGAGTCGACGCAGCGTGGTGACGTCGTCGAGCAGGCTCTGGCCGCCGAACTCGACCAGCACGTCGCCCAGCACCTCCCCGAGCATGCGGACGTCCGCGCGCAGCTCGTCGGGCACCTCCAGTCGCGCTGACGACCGAGCAAGCGGTGGCTGAGCAGGGCTGGACACGATCCGGAAGGCTAGTGCTGGCGGGCCTTTCGGGCCTGCTCAGTCGACACCGTCAGCGGGCTTACTAGGCTGGGATCAGTCGGGTGGCTAGCACCCGGCACCGCCGAACCTGGCTCAGGAGGACCCGATGTCTGGTGACCCCGCCGCTGACGTCCCCGTCCGGGACGTGAGTACCACCGCAGCGAAGCTGGCCGACCTCACGGCACGAACCGACGAGGCCATTCACGCCGGATCGGCCAAGGCCGTTGAGAAGCAGCATGCCCGCGGCAAGATGACGGCCCGCGAACGGATCGCTGCCCTGGTCGACGAGGGCTCGTTCGTCGAGTTCGACGAGCTCGCCCGGCACCGGTCCACCGCTTTCGGGCTGGACGAGACGCGACCGTACGGCGACGGCGTCGTCACGGGCCTGGCCACGATCGATGGCCGGCAGGTGGCGCTGTTCGCCCAAGACTTCACGGTGTTCGGCGGCAGCCTCGGTGAGGTGTTCGGCGAGAAGATCGTCAAGGTCATGGACACCGCGCTGAAGATCGGCTGCCCCGTGATCGGCATCAACGACTCCGGGGGGGCGCGCATCCAGGAGGGCGTGGTCTCCCTCGGTCTCTACGGCGAGATCTTCTACCGCAACGTGCTCGCCTCCGGCGTGGTGCCGCAGATCTCGCTGATCATGGGCCCCTGCGCCGGCGGCGCGGTGTACAGCCCCGCGATCACCGACTTCACGGTGATGGTCGACCAGACGTCGCACATGTTCATCACCGGCCCCGAGGTGATCAAGACCGTCACCGGCGAAGACATCGGCTTCGAAGAGCTCGGCGGGGCGCGTACCCACAACGCGGTGTCGGGCAACGCCCACTACCTGAGCTCGGACGAGAAGGATGCGCTCGACTACGTGCGCGACCTGCTGTCGTACCTGCCGTCGAACAACCACGAGAAGGCACCGGTGCTCGAGGCGCTCGACCCGCTGCCCATGGAGGCCACCGAGAGCGACCTCGCGCTCGACACGCTGATCCCCGACTCGACGAACCAGCCCTATGACATGCAGACCGTCATCAGCGCCGTGCTCGACGACGGTGAGTTCCTCGAGGTCCAGCCGCTGTATGCGCAGAACATGGTCACCGGGTTCGGACGCGTGGAGGGCCACGCCGTCGGCATCGTCGCCAACCAGCCCATGCAGTTCGCCGGCACGCTCGACATCGGCGCCTCGGAGAAGGCCGCCCGGTTCGTGCGCACGTGCGACGCGTTCAACGTCCCGGTGATCACGTTCGTGGACGTGCCGGGCTTCTTGCCCGGCACCGGCCAGGAGCACGACGGCATCATCCGCCGCGGCGCCAAGCTGATCTACGCCTACGCCGAGGCCACGGTCCCCAAGGTGACGGTGATCACCCGCAAGGCCTATGGCGGCGCCTACGTCGTGATGGGCAGCAAGCACCTCGGCGCCGACATCAACGTGTCGTGGCCCACCGGCCAGGTCGCCGTCATGGGCGCGCAGGGCGCCGTGAACATCCTGCACCGCGGCACGCTCGCGGCCGCCGACGACCCCGAGGCGACGCGTGCCGAGCTGATCAAGACCTACGAGGACACCCTCGCCAACCCCTATGTCGCCGCCGACCGTGGCTACGTCGACGCGGTCATCGAGCCGTCGCGCACGCGGGTCGCCGTGACCCAGGCGCTGCGGGCGCTGCGGACGAAGCGGCAGAGCATGCCGCCGAAGAAGCACGGGAACATCCCGCTGTGAGCGCCGCTGACGCACCAGGGTCCACCTGGCGGATTCGAGGCAACCCCAGCGACGTCGAGGTCGCTGCGGTGGTGACGGCGTTGACCGCTGCCGCTGCGGCCGCGTCCACCCTCGGCGGCGGACAGCCACCTGCGGCGACGGGCAACCTCGGCGGCTGGTCGGCCTACTGGCGAGGGCACCGGGCTCCGGTGCAGGTCGGCCCCGGGGCGTGGCAGGCCAGCGGTTGGACGTCCGGGTAGGGACCTTCGGCCCGGACCTTGTACCCCCGCAAACCGCCGGCGGTCCGATAGCCTCAACTCGAGTCGGAGTTGTGACAGAAGTCTCAAGCCGACGCAGGGAGGGCTCATGAGCGCCGGTCAGACCACCACGCAGCCCGAGGGATACGTCGAGATCCCCCTGGACCGACCGATCTGGGAGCGGTTCCCCATCGTCGCCCCGCTGGTGCTGGTGGCCACGACCGAGCCGGACGGCACCCCCGACGTCGCCCCCAAGCACCTGGCGATGCCGGTGAGCTGGGAGAACTGGTTCGGCTTCGTGTGCCACCCCGACCACGGCACGTACCGCAACGCGCTGCGAACCGGGGTGTTCACGGTCGGCTACCCCTCGCCCACCATGCTGCTGGAGGCCAGCCTGGCCGCTGCGCCACGCGAGACCGACGGGTCGAAGCCGACGCTCGACATGCTGCACTTCATCCCGGCCACCGCGGTCGCCGGGCACCTGATCGAGGGGTGCCGGCTCCACCTGGAGTGCGAGCTTCACGACACGGTCGAGGGCCTGGGCCACAACGTGCTGCTGCTCGGCAAGGTCGTCGCGGTGCACGCGTCGGCGAAGCTCGTGCGGCGCATCAACAAGGACGAGCACGACGCGTTGGCGGCGTCGCCGCTGCTGGCCTACATCCACCCCGGCCGGGTCGCGACGATCGACGAGACGCAGGCGTTCCCCTACCACCTCATGTTCAAGCGCTGACACCGTTGTCGGTTCGCCTGGTGCTGGCCTCGGCCTCTCCTGCCCGGCTGGCGACCCTGCGCGCCGCGGGCGTCGAGCCCGAGGTGGTGGTGAGCGGTGTGGACGAGGACAGCGTCGATGCCGGCTCGCCCGCCGCGACCGCCGCCGCGCTGGCGCAGCTCAAGGCCGAGGCGGTTGCCGCCCGCCTGGGTGAGGATCGCCTGCACATCGGACGTGAGCTGGTGCTCGGCTGCGACTCGGTGTTCGAGCTCGACGGCGTGGCCCACGGCAAGCCCCGCGATTCCGCCGATGCCGTCGCGAGGTGGCAGGCGATGCGTGGACGCACCGGCGTCCTGCACACCGGGCACCACGTGGTCGACCTGGGCAGTGACCGCTGCATGTCGGGGCTCGCGTCTGCCCAGGTGACCTTCGGCGTGGTGTCCGACGAGGAGGTCACCGCTTACGTCGCGACCGGGGAGCCGCTGCACGTAGCAGGGGCGTTCACGATCGACGGGCTCGGCGGGGCGTTCGTCGAGCAGGTGGTCGGCGACCCGCACGCTGTCGTGGGCCTGTCGCTGCCGCTGCTACGCCGTCTGCTGGCCGACCTCGACGTCGCGTGGCCGTCCCTCTGGCGTTCCTGAGCCGACCCGTCAGCCCCCACCTCGGCGGCTCGGGCCGGCTGTCCGGCGGTGCGG
>CALOAN010000016.1:0-5834 GCA_942491345.1 uncultured actinomycete | reverse complement strand
AAACCGGTGGCCGTGTCGGCTGAGTGCTCGTGTCCTGGGTGTAAGGCGGGGTTGGAGCCGTTCACGGTCGAGCACTTTCGGGTGTGGGCGCTGGCGCTCGAGTTGGACAACGGCGACCCGTGGGTGGTCGAATCGTTCTTTCTCGATTTTGTGCGTGACTACTTCGCCGGTGTGCCGGAGTGCTGGCTGATCGTTCCTGAAGGCAACTCAAAAACAACTTCGCTGGCCGGCCTGAGTGTGTACTTGCTTGAGCATCGTCATCGGGCGTGGATTCCGTGGGCTGCGTCGTCGCGCGATCAGGCTGAGATTGGCTATCGGCAGGCGGAGGGGTTTGTGTTGGCGAATCCGCGGTTGAACGCGCTGATTCGGTGTTATGGGGGGTATCGGCGGTTGGAGCATCGGTCGACGAAGGCTCGCATCCAGATTTTCGCTGCTGATGACGGTCATGCGGATGGGATCATTCCGACGGACGCGTTCTTGGACGAGTTGCACCGCCATAAGAACCTTCGGTTGTATAGGACGTGGCGTGGGAAACTTTTGAAGCGGGGCGGTCAGATCGCGACGATTTCGACGGCCGGCGAGCCCGGCGGCGAGTTCGAGGAGACGCGGGAAAAGATCCGTCAGGAAACGCCGATCGTGGAGAAGCGCGAGTGTTTCACGTTGTGTCGGTCGGAGCACATTTCGTTGCATGAGTGGGCTGTGCCGGAGGGCGCCGACTTCGAGAACCTCGAGCTGGTGAAGGCGGCGAATCCGTTTTCGGCGATCACGGTTGGGCAGCTTGCGTCGAAGAGGGCGACACCGACGATGACGGTCGAGCATTGGCGCAGGTTCGTTTGCAATCTGCCGACGCGCTCGAGCTCGGCTGCGATTCAGGAGGCCGAGTGGTATGCCGCCGTGTGGGACGATCAGATTCCCGCCGGCGAGGTTGTGTGGTTGGGCGCCGACTTCGGGTTCCGGAACGACACGACGGCGATCGTTCCGCTGTGGTGGCGCGACGACGGCTTCCGTCTGTTGGGTGACACGACGATCCTGGTGCCGCCGGAGAAGAAGTCTTTGGACGTGAACCTCGTTAAGCGCGCGTTTCTGGAATATGCGGCGAAGTACCGGGTTGACACGATCGTGTTGGACATCAACCGGGCTGAGGACATCGCGCAGTGGCTTGACGAGGAGCTCGGCGTGATTGTGGTTGACAGAGCGCAGACGTCGAAGCCACAGTCGGAAGATTTCGAGCGGTTCATGGCTGGTTTGCGCGGAGGCCAGTTGCGGCACACGGGAGACGCGGGGTTGAAGCGTCATGCGTTGAACGCGGTGGAGAAGTTGCTGCCTGATGGTGGCTCGAGGTTCGACAGGTCGACGAGGTCGCGTGAGGGGAACCAGGAGCAGGTCGTGATCGACGCGTTGGTTGCGGCGGCGATGGTTCATTCGTATGCGGTAGAGGCTCATTCGATGGAGGAGCAGGAGGTGATGGTCGGATGGGCATAGCCGACAGGTTCGGCGGGTGGCTCGATGGTTTGTGGCCGCAACCCGAGGAGCAGCGTTCGACTGATTTGTCGTTGTCGTTCGATTCGTGGGCGCAGATGCTGTCGACGTTCGCGTACAACGGGTTGACGTACACGTTGCCGGGGGCGACGCAGGAGGACGTCGGTAACTCGTATACGGGGATGGCGCGGGGCGCGTTGAAGTCGGACGGGGTTGTGTTCGCGTGCATGTTCTCGCGGATGGCGCTGTTCTCGGAGGCGCGTTTCGCGTATCGGCGGCGCCGCACGGGCCGGCCGGGTGACATCTTCACGATCAACAACCCGTCGAACCCGTTGGCGGCCGAGCTCGAGCTGCTGCGTAACCCGTGGCCGGGTGCCACCACCGGGGATCTGTTGTCGCGGATGATCCAGCATGTTGACATCGCGGGGAACGCGTATGTGGTGCGCCGCAACAACATGTTGACGCCGTTGCGGCCCGATTGGGTGTCGATCATCGGCGGCGTGCAGGGGGTTGAGGACGCGACGGTGTGGCATCCCGACGCCGAGGTGCTGGGGTACGCCTACCAGGAGGGCGGCCCGTCGGAGCACAAGGATCCGGTGTTCTTCTTGCCGGAGGAGGTCGCGCATTTCGCTCCGATTCCCGACCCGGAGGCGAGGTTCCGTGGGATGTCGTGGCTGTCGCCGGTCGCCCGCGAGATCATGGGTGACAAGGCGGCCACGGACCACAAGCTCGCGTTCTTCGAGAACGGGGCCACCCCGAACCTCGCTGTCACGCTGAACGTCGACTCGCTCGCGAAGTACCGCGAGTGGATGGAAGAGCTCACGAACAAGCATGAGGGCGTGCAGAACGCCTACAAAACGCTGTTCCTGGCGTCGGGGGCGGACGCGAAGGTTCTGGGGATCGACATGCAGCAGTTGGACTTCAAGGTGGTGCAGGGCGCCGGCGAAACCCGCATCGCCGCCGCTGCTGGCATTCATCCGGTGATCGTGGGGTTGTCGGAGGGTTTGCAGGGGTCGTCGTTGAACGCAGGGAACTTCAACGCGGCACGCAGGCTGACGGCGGACAGGACGTTGCGGCCGTTGTGGTCGAACGTGTGCGGGTCGCTCGCGAACATCATTCGGGTTCCGTCCGACGCCGAGCTTTGGTACGACTCGCGCGACATCTCGTTTCTGCAGGAGGACGAGCAGGACGCCGCCAACATCTTCGCGGTCGACGCCCAGTCGTTCCGCACTTTGGTTGACGGCGGCGTCGACCCCGATTCGGCGAAAGCGGCTGTTGCGGCCCGCGACATTTCGCAGGTGCAGCACACCGGCCTGCTGTCCGTCCAGTTGCATGAGCAGGGTGCGACCCCGCGGCTTCCCGCCGCCAGCACCCCGAAACAGCTTCCGCCGGGACGCGGTCGTCGCGATCCGTTGGAGATGATCGAGCGAGAACTGATCGACCGGGCCACCCAAAACGCCTTCGAGGAACACGCGCTCGAAGCCTAGCCCGGAAAGAGGAAAACCCAAATGGACGAAACACACAACCCCCCGAGGGAGAACCTCGTACGTGCGTTGGGCGAAGCACCCGAGCTCGTGCGCGACGGCAACTCGGACGGGATGCCGGTGCTGCGAGGCCATTTCAGCGTCTGGGACACCTGGACGGAAATCAACTCGGTGTTCGAGGGCCGGTTCATGGAACGGTTCGCGCCCACGTCGATGAACAAGACGATGGCGGAAAGCAAAGACCAGATGCGGGTGCTGTTCCAGCATGGCAAGGACCCGCAGATCGGCGACAAGCCGCTCGGGCCCATCTCACGGTTGGAGGCGGATTCCACGGGCGCCTACTACGAGGTGCCGATGCTCGACACCCAGTACAACCGGGAGCTTCTGCCTGGTTTGGAGGCCGGCCTGTATGGCGCGTCGCACAGGTTCCAGGTGATCAGCGAGGAGTTCGTGAAGAAGCCGCCGAAGTCCGACCACAACCCGTTGGGGCTGCCGGAGCGGACCGTGACGGAAGCGCGTGTGCGCGAGTTTGGCCCGGTGACGTTCGGCGCCTATCCGACCGCGACCGCCGGCGTTCGCAGCATGACCGACGAGTTCGTGTTCGGCCGGTATGTCGACGACCCCGAAAGGCTGGCGGCGCTCCTCGAGTTCGAGAAGCAGAACCGGCAGCGCGTCACGATCACCTACGGCAACCAGATCGGCGAATACACGGTCACGCCAACGACGACCAGCAACACCACCGCCGCAGAGTTTGTTGTCGCGCAGCGCGACGACATGGAGCCGGAGCCTCCCGAGGCCACCACTCCACCAGCAGAAACACAGGCAGAGCCGGAGCCGTCCGCGGCCACCACTCGAGCTGAACCGGGCGAACAACGCAAACCCCGATTCAACACGAGAGAGGAATGGTTGGAATGGATCGCCAAGATCTGAACAGCCTCCGCTCGGTGGAAGACCTCGCTTCCTACCAGAAGGAAGTGGCGGCGAGGATGGCAGAGCTGAACCTCGAGTTCGACGGTCTGCCGTTCACCGAGGAGGTTCGCAGCGAGTTCGCTGACCTCGTGGAGGACAACAACGAGATCGACCGCCGGGTGCAGGAGCTCAAGGACCGCAAGCGCGCCGTCGAGATGACCGCGGCACGTGAGGGCAACAGCGAGCGGCTGTCGTTCCACACGTCGCGGCCGGCCGCCACTCGCGGCGACGACATCTACGACCTGAGCACGATCCGCAGCACGATCGACGGTCCCGACAGGGACGAGCTCCGCGACCGTGCGATGCGGTCGATCGAGCAGTCGACGTTCCCGAACGCAAGGGGCCGCGACGGCTACACGGCCGAGGATCTGCAGGAGCGCGTGGAGTCGCTTGTCGACCGCGGCGAGGAAGTGTCGAAGCGGGTGCTTCTGACAGGTTCCCCGACGTACCGGCGTGCGTGGAGCAAGTACATCAGCGGGAAGCCCCGCACGCGTGAGGAAGAGGACGCGCTGTCGCGGTCTGTCGCTTCGCTCACGACGACCGAGGGCGGATACGCGGTTCCGTACACGCTCGACCCGACGGTCATCCTGACGTCGAACGGCGTCATCAATCCCGTGAGGCAGATCGCGAAGGTGTCGGTCATCACGGGCAACACGTGGTACGGCGTTTCGTCCGCCGGCATCACGGCGGCGTACGCTGCGGAGGCGACGGAGGCGTCGGGTAACGCCCCGACTCTCGCGCAGCCTGCCGCGAACGTCGAGCGGGCCCAGGCGTTCGTGCCGGCGAGCATCGAGGTTTTCGAGGACTGGACGAACATCCAGGCCGAGATGGCGATGATGTTCTCCGACGCGAAGGACACGCTCGAGTCGAGCAAGTTCCTGACGGGCCTCGGGCACGGTTCGACGCAGCCGGAGGGTCTGCTGGTCGGTGCCACGGCCACGCAGGTGTCGGCCACCGCTTCGGTGCTGGCCGTCGCTGACCTGTACGCGGTCGAGGCGGCTCTGGCCCCCCGGTGGCGCGCTCGGGCGTCGTGGACGGGCGGGAAGGCCGCCTACCAGAAGATCCGCCAGTTCGACACGGGCGGCGGTGCCAGCCTGTGGACGCAGCTGCGGTTCGGCGACCCGGCCGACCTGCTCGGATACCCCGCATACGAGTGGAGCTCCTACTCGTCGGCGGTCACCACGCCGGGCAGCTCGGTCCTGACGTTCGGGGACTTCAACCAGTTCCACATCGTCGACAGGGTCGGCATGAGCGTGGAGTACATCCCGCACCTGTTCGGCACGGGCTCGAACTACCCGACCGGACAGCGCGGCCTGTACGCCTACTGGCGCAACACGTCCGACGTGACGGTCGCGGCGGCGTTCAGCACGATCAAGATCAGCTAACGCTGAGCACGTTGGCGGGGGCTGCGGCCCGGTGGCCCCCGCCATTCACTACCGGGCAAGGGAGAACACAAATGGCAGCCACCAAGACGAAACCACAGGGAAGGGCGGTGTTCCAGCCGATCGACCCGTTTGTCGCGCAGGTCGACGGCGCGGACGTGAACTTCACGCAACACACCTACGTTCGGGAAGGCCACGAGATTCTGGAACGGATGGGGCATCTGTTCCGCGAGGTGCGTGTTCAGTACGACGTCGAGGACGCCACCGACAAGCCGGGAGAGCCGAGACAGTGAAGATCATGTGGCATTCGGTGGCGCCGTGGCTTGGCACCGGCTACGGGCAGCAGACCGCGCTTGTGTGCTCGAGGCTGCAGGCGGCAGGCCACGACGTCGCGATCTCCGCTATCGCGGGCCTGGAAGGAACGATCGGCGAGTGGAACGGCATCACCGTGTACCCGTCCGACACAACACGGTTCAACAAGCTGGCGTTGCCGAAGTACGTCAGGCGTCATTCCGCCGAC
>CALOAN010000015.1:0-15860 GCA_942491345.1 uncultured actinomycete | reverse complement strand
GGGTGTCGTAGATCGTGACCGCCCAGAAGTCCTTGACCGGCACGTCCTTCGGCAGATGCAGCTTGTAGGTCTTGGACCCGTCGACAGCCTTGTGCCTCGAGTCGAGCGTCCCGATCGTGTACGACGACCCGGTTCCTGGCTTCGGCACACCCATGGCCGGCGACACGCAGATGCAGTTGTAGTGGTACCACGCCCGGGCGTCGAGCACCCGTGCGCCTTCGTTCTCGAAGAAGCAGTTGTTGTCTGCATAGACGTTCAGCCAGTCGGCCGTGCTGTCCTGATACGTGCGCTGGCCGAGATACCGCGGGTAGAACGTGATTGCACGAGCCGCCGCGTTTCCGATCGCCGCAGCGTCGGCGAGAATCTTCTTCATCCGCTCGTCCGGCTTGAAGGGCTGGCCCTTGACGATGCCGATCGCCGCCATGCGGCCGGCGCGCTCCGGATCGAGAAAGCCGACGGCTTCGCCCTGGATGAGTTCGTTCAGCTTCTCGAAGTAGGTGTCGTCGTTCGGAACCACCGTGTTCAGGTTGTTGCCGGAGACGTTCACGAACTCCATCGCGGGCGGGTTGTCCGCCTTCGAGAGCGGATAGACCTTGAGGTGATCTCTGATGTTGTCGGATGCTGCCTTGATGCCGTGCGTCAGATAGCCGCGCATGAACAGCCACACGCCGTACGACTTCGACTTGACGACGTAATAGCCGGCCGGAACATCACCCTTGTAGTCGGGAGGCAGGATGAGGTACTCCCCGCCCTTGCCCTTGTCCGGGCCGGCGACACCGAGGTCCTGCATATACAGGAACGCCATGTCGTTGAGGATCCCGAGCATGCCGGTCGGCAGGTCGACGACAGTCGGGCCGTCGGTGTCGAGAGCAAGGAAGCCGACGGCATACATCGTCGACGTGTTGCCGGTGAGCACGAGCGACGTGGAATCCATGAGCGTGTCCCAGATACAGACCTGGTTGCTCGCCTTCGCTCCCGCGTCAGCCTGGCCTCTGCGCAACTGAGCCATGGACATGAGCGGGATGGAGTCAACGAACACCTCAACAGCGCGGGCACGGTCGAGGTAGTCGTACACCGTGGTCACGGTGTCCGATTTCGGAACACCATCGAAGAACTCCAACGTCCCGATTGAGCTGTCCACCGAATCCGGGGTGGTGATCGATGCCGGGATCGGCGTCGTCATCTTGAAGCTAGGAACCTTGTCGGACATGGATATCTCCTCTCGAGGCGCGAGTCGCAGATTCGCTCACGCCGTGGGCGTGCTTGGACTCACTCATACTGCGTCCCAACGCCGGCTTGGACACCACCCGAATCGGGTACGACTCACGCTGGGATCGTCCGCACCCGGAGTGGGGGAGAAGGCCTCGCCGTCCCGCTCCCGTGACAAACCGGCCGGCACGTGTGCTGGTCAGGTGTTCGCCTGTGCCACGGCCTCTTCGAGGAGCCATGACTGCACGTCGACGTCGCCGCAACGCCACGAAGGGACTAGCCACAGTGCCCCTGGCGGGGCGCCCGTTCCGGGGTGAAAATGGGTCCGTGACCGTCCGGTCGACGACGTCGTTCCTATGCTCCCTCGATGGCGTGGACTAGCCGGGACGTGGAGACCCGCATGTGCCCTTCAGTGATGCGGTGGCTCCGTTCGCCACCAAGCTCGAGAAGTAGATTCGCTTCCCTGATGGGTCTCTCCGGGCGGTCACCTGACCGATCCATCCGTGAGCAGAAGGAGACACCGGCACCCACACCCACAACGGCATAGGCAACCCAGTTCCCTCCCGTCGGAACCGACCGGGAGACGGGTGCTTCTGCCCACTCACCTTCCGTTTTCGAAGTAGCGGCACATCGGGGCCTCGGTGGGCGGCCCAGCGAGAGTGGCTGGATCGAGGCGGGTGCCGGTGAGGCTCTGATCACCCTGGAGCGGTGCACGGAGGGCCTCGCGCTGACCGAAGGATCCCCGGCAAGAGCTGGTTCATACTCCTGCGCGCCTACGGGCCACTGGAGCCCTGGATCGACTTGACCCCTGGCGGCCGCGCGAGCTCGAGCAGATGCGCTGACGAGCCCGCCCCGTGGACCAGGTCACTGGCCCCTCAGGGCGGCTCGGTGCCGGCGCCTGCTCGGCGGCGGTGTGGGCCGCGGCAACGGCGCCGCTGGGCCTGACGGCGCCGTCTGCCACTATGGACCTGGGTGGAGTGCCCAACGGAGAAGGCGCGGCCGCGCAGAGGAGGCTTCGTGACCGAGTCGGGCCGTGTGGTCGTGGCTGCGAAGCTGCGCCCGCCGAGCGTGCCCGGCAACGCTGCTCGTAGGGATCGACTGCACCATCTGCTGGACTCTGTCTTCCACTTCCCCGTGACGTCGGTGACGGCCCCGGCAGGCTTCGGGAAGTCGTGGTTGGTGGCGTCGTGGCTGAGGGAACACCCCGGGACCCCTCAGGCCTGGGTGACGTTGGACCGGCTCGACGCGGACCCGGTCCGCTTCTGGTCCCACGTTCTCCAAGCCACGGCACAGTCAACCCTCCCCGATGCCGGGCGCGAAGCGCTCCGCGTGATGGACGCCGCGGATGCGGCGTGGCCGCTGATCGTCGACTCGCTCGCGGCGGGACTTGCTGCCCGTCATGAACACTTCATTCTCGTGCTGGACGAGTCGCAGCGACTTGCCGGCGACGAAGTACTCGCCTCTCTGACGCAGTTTCTGAGCCAGCTTCCTTCCAACGCTCACGTCATGCTGGTCGGACGGCATGACCCGTCGCTGATGCTGGCCCGGTGGCGCCTGGTCAACGAGCTGCTTGAGATTCGCACCCTCGACATGCGGTGCACGCAGCAAGAGAGCGTCGACGTGGTCACGACCTCCTTGGGCCTCGACCTGCCATACGAGGCCATCGACGAGGTTCGCGAACGAACCATGGGGTGGATAACCGGGATACGTCTTGCCTCGTCTGCCGCCGCACGACGTGATGACGTCGTGGCTGCGGCGAGAGAGCTGTCCCCGGTGGGCGCTGTCGCCGGCGCCTATGACGCTTTGGGTGACTATCTCGTCGAGGAAGTGCTGGGCGAGATGGACGGCGAGCTGAGCGACTTCCTGCTGGACACGTGTGTGCTGACCGAGCTGAATCCGCCGCTGTGCGACGCGGTGTCCCGTCGCCGTGACAGCGCCGAGCGGCTGGATCACCTTGCCCGGACCGGCATGTTCACCAGCCGCCTCGAGGGGGTCAATCCTCACTACCGATACGACGACATGTTTCGCGACGCGCTGAGCACGCTGCTCTACCGGGGTGGCCCACAGCGCCCCGCCAGGTCGCACCGCCGAGCAGCCGAGTGGCTGAGTCACGACGGCCAGCTGGTCGACGCGGTCGAGCACGCCGTCAGCGCCAACGACTCTCGCCTCGCCCAACGGATCCTGGTCGAAGCCACCTCTCCGCTGCTCGCCGCCCGACAGATCGACACTCTGGTCGCCTTGTTCGAGGACGTCGATGCTCTCGGAGCCGAGCTGGCTCCATCCACCCTGATGTCGTGGGCGGGTGCGGCGCTTTACAGCTCGCGGCCAGCAACCGACATCGATCGCCTGCTTGAGAGGACCAGGCGCCGGCTCGCGTCCTTGACTCCCGACGAAGAAGCCGAGGCTGCCCGCGACCTGATGGTTAGCGCCGAGCCCTTCCATGAATCGGTCCATGAGTTCCGGGTCACAGTCGACGCCACCATCGCGCACCGTCAGGGGGACCTCGACCTGGCCCTCGCCGGGCCGAAGCAGTTGAACGGCCGCAAGAGCGAGACGGGGTTCGTCGAAGCGGCCGCAGGTGAGGCGCTCATCGCCGTCGAGCGCTACACCGAGGGGCTCGCCCTGACCGAAGACTGGCAGCGCTACTGCAACGTGGCCGCAAACGACACCATGGGCGTGACCAACCTCGCCCACTGCCTGTCGATCGCTGCGCTCGCCCGCGTGGGCCAAGGCCATCTGGTCGAAGCCGACCAACTCGCCAACCGGGCGGTGGAGGCCCTGCGCATGCGGGGTCTGACAGACCGTCCCCAGTACGCCGTAGCAGCGCTACCTACCGGGTGGGTGGCCTGGGAACGCGGTGACCTCGCCGCCGCAGGAGGTGTGGGCCGCATGGTCCTGCGCCCTATCAGGCAACTGGGTGAGATACCGGCAGAGGTCTCCGTTCGGATGCTGCTGGCCAGAACGTACTGGTCAGCGGGGAACCGGGAAGCCGCCGAGGTTGAGCTCGACAAGTCACTGGCCGTAGGGGGCTCCGGGCCCGTCAGCCGGCACTTGGCCGAGCGCGTCGCTCTGGAACGTACCCGGTTCGCCCTGCTGTCCGGCGATGTCGCGGGAGCGCAGCTCGCGCTCCCTGATTGGCAAGTCCGAGTGTCAGCCGGCGCCGCGACCATGCGCGAGTATCTGCTCCTGCACCGGATGCTCCTAGAGATCGACGGTGACGCCGGCCGCCTGGAGGATCTCGCCCTGCCACCGGAGGCAGACGTGGCCGCCAGCCATCGCATCGAGATTCACAAGCTGGCCGCTCTCGCCGCGCTCGCTCGCCATGACGAGACCCTGGCACTGGATGAGCTGACCGCCGCGATGGCCATCGCCGCCCACACCGGCCACCGACAGACGTTCCTCGACGAGCAGTCCGCTTTCGGGGTGCTCCTCGACAACGCGGCAGCGCGAGGCGGCTTGGTGCTGCGACCCGTGGGCCTGACCGCGCCGGACACGAGCACTCAGGAGCCTGTCGCGGCGCTGGTGGAGCCCCTCACCGAACGCGAGCTGCAGGTGCTCCGGCTGCTGCCGAGCCACTACTCCTACCGCCAGATCGCCGAGCACCTCTTCGTCTCCCCCAACACCGTCAAGTCGTATGTGAAGTCTGTGTACCGCAAGCTCGACGCCGAACGACGCAGCGATGCCGTTGACAGGGCCCGCGCGCTCGGACTGGTCTCGTAACTCATCGCCGGGGAGGCCGAGACCATCGCCCGCGATGCCGTGCTGCCTGGACGGCACTGACGGCTGACCTGGCCAGCCTCACCCCATTCGGGTGTATCCAACCCTCTCAGAACGGCCCACGATGGGTGGGCAGCGGGCGTCACCTGCGCCGCATGAGACTGGGAGGACCCCATGAACGCTATGACCGCACACGATCGCGTCGCGGCCGGCAAGCAGGCTCGCTCGTCTGTTCCGCGGTCGAGTCACGGCGACTGGTCCCCAGCCGCTGGCCGCATCGATCCGGTGACGCTGCTCACCGCTCAGGACGAGGAACGACTGCAGTGGCTCGTTCCTGTCCGACACGGCCGCATGGCCGACTCGGCGTTCACCTTCTACCGAGGCGCCGCTGCGATCATGGCTCAAGACCTGGCCACGACACCGGCATCAGGCATCTCAGCCCAGCTGTGCGGGGACGCGCATCTGGCCAACTTCGGCTCCTTCGCCTCCCCCGAACGGCAGCAGGTCTTCGACATCAACGACTTCGACGAGACGCTGCCTGGACCGTGGGAGTGGGACGTCAAACGGATGGCCACAAGTTTCGTGCTCGCCGCACGCGACAACGGCTACCCCGAGCAGCAGGAGGCGCTGGCGGCCGGGTCCGTCGCCGGGTATCGCGCGGCGATGGCGCGGTTCGCGAGCGCCCCGACGATGGACGTCTGGTACGCCCAGCTCGACCTGGACATGCTGATGAAGGCCACGTCCTCCAAGGCAGACCGCAAGCGGATCAAGAGGAGCGCCAAGTCCGCCCGCAAGCGCAACAGCGAGAAGGCCCTCACCAAGCTCAGTGAGACAGTGGACGGCACGTTGCGGATCCGGTCCCAGCCGCCGCTGCTGGTACCGCTGCGCGACCTGGCCGACCGCATGGACGTCGAGAAGTATCGGGCGTGGATCGAGGCGAGTTTCCACGCCTACGACGCGAGCATCCAGTCCGATCGCGCGCACCTGCTGCGCCGGTTCCAGATCCGAGACATCGCCCTGAAGGTGGTTGGCGTCGGCAGCGTCGGCACCCGCTGCTTCGTGGTACTGCTCACTGGGCGAGACCACGGCGAGCCGCTGTTCCTGCAGGTCAAGGAGGCCGTGGACTCCGTGCTCGAGGCCTACCTGCCATCCAGCGAGTACCGCGAGCACGGCGAGCGGGTCGTCGCCGGGCAACGTGTTCTGCAGGCCAGCAGCGACATCTTCCTCGGCTGGTCCGCTGTCGAGGGCGGGCACCACTACTACTGGCGGCAGTTCCACGACATGAAGGGGTCCGCCGACGTCACCACCATGACACCGGACCAGCTGGCCTCCTACGCCCGCGTCTGTTCATGGTCGCTGGCGCACGGCCACGCACGCTCCGGCGACGCCCTGGCCATCAACGCCTACCTCGGCCGCGGTACCGGATTCGACAAGGCATGCGGCCGGTTCGCGGTGGCCTACGCCGACCAGAACGAGAAGGACTACCAGGAGTTCACCCAAGCCATCACCGACGGACGCATCGAGACGAGCGCGGGGTAGGCAGCCCGTGTCCCACCCTGGGGCGTTCTCGGTATGCGGGGAGGGCTTTTCGGTCGGCCGTTGCGCGGGCCCCGGGTCACCCCGGAGCCCTAGCCATCGCGACTGAGGAGGAAGGACAGCCATGGCGCCGCTCGGTTCCGGCACCGATCCGAATTCGACTCAGGGTGACGGACTGCGGATGGCCGTCAAGATCGCCGTCGTCGAGAGCGCTGCGTCGTGGCTTGTGCGCCGGGCGATGGAGTCGGGCTACCAGGCGGCGACCGGACAGTCGCCACCGACCGCCCGAGACCAGGGCATCCCACTTCGGCGCATCCTCGTGTGGGCGAGCGCATCGGCAGCGGGGGTCGCAGTCGCCAACGTGGTGGCTGACCGCATCGTTCTGCGTCACGAGTCGTCGCCCGGCGGTGACGGCCGGTTCGTGCCGGAACAGGATTGAGCGAGCCGACTCGCAGCGATCGACTGGGGAGCGACGTCACCGGACGACGGGAGGCCACACTGGAGTTCGGCCCTGGTGGGAGCCAGCAGGTCGACGTCGGCGAGGGCGAGTACTTCGAGGTACCCAAGAACACGGTGCACCGCGAAGGCAACACCTCGCCGCAAGTCGGCGAAGTGGTGATCTCGCGAGTGGGCGAGGGGCAGCTCGTGTTTCCCGTCGACGGGCCAGACGCGACCTGACTCACCTGCTCGCTTGCCCCCGACAACGGCCCGGTCGCCGACTCGCGGAGTCCCAGCTGAGCACCGCGGCGTCGGGATCGCGGCTGGGAACCGCGGCGGGGAACCGAAGACTCGCGTTGCCGCACAGCACTGGCCCTGCTGCGCTCCGGGCCGCTGTGGTGCCCGCCCCACGGCACCCGACAGGGTCACCTCGGCCTGGGGCGCGGTGTTTGCATTGCTGCTGGTCCGGTGCGTCTTTCGGCATTGCAGTCTCCGTCCCTTCGCGTGATCGCTGCCACCCTTCGCCCTGTGACCGGCTCTCCCGGACTCCGTGGCAGGTCGTGACTCCTGCGACTACTACGGCGGCTCCGCGCCACCCCGCGACACCTTCGTCACCTCCTACGTCCCCTACATCGGTGCCCTGGTCTCCGGGGCGTTCGCGGTGCTCATCGCCCTCGGTTCGGGTGGGGTGACGCAGGCCGCGATCGTGCTCGCCGTCATCCTGCTGGTTCAGAACGTGCTCCAGCCGGTGCTGCAGAACAAGATGACCGCCGAGGAGCTGGACCTGAACCCGGCCGTCAGCTTCGGCTCGACGATCGTTGGTGCAGCGTTCGCCGGCGTTCTCGGGGCCACCCTCTCCGCCCCGGTACTGAGCATGATGATGCGCATCGCGGAGCGCGTTCGTGCCTACCAAGCAGGAGCGCTAGTCATGCCCAGTGAGGCGTCGGGCCCGCCCAGCAGTTCGATGTCAGCGAAGCGAGCCAATGCGGAGCCGGCATCGCCCGGATGAGGTGGCCGCGGACTACCCGAATCGGGTGAGGCCGGGGGGTTCGCGGCCAGCCACCGTGTGGAGGTGGCTTCTGTCCTCTGATGCCTTTCGGGCCGCGTGGGACGCCTCGCTTGCCGCCGGCCACCGGGTGACGATCGGGATCCTCTCCGGGTCGGACACCACGGCGATCGAGAACACCGACGGCACCGTCGTGCTGAACCTGACTCCGGTCGTGAACTCCCTTGTCGCCGAAGGAGCGGGCTTCTTGTCCGGGCTGCTCGACCGGGACGTCAACGCGCCTGAGCTCACCAGCGACGACATCGACGCAGCCATCGCGGCCCTGGAGCAGCAGCTCGGGACCGACCTGCCGGCTGACTTCGGTCAGGTCGTGCTGTTCCAGTCCGACGACCTGGCGGCAGCCCAGCGGGCCTACCAGGTGGCGAGGACGTCGGCGTGGCTGGCGCCGCTGGCCGCCCTGGTCATGGTGCTGATTGCGCTCGCCGTGGCGCCGAACCGGGTGCGGGCCGCCCTGGGGATAACGATCGGCGTCGCACTGGGCATGCTTCTGGTAGCGATAGCCCTTCGACCGATGCCGAACCCGCCGATGCCGAGCCCGCAGAGGACCGATCGACCTAGCGGGCGACAAGGCAGATATCACCCCCTGAGGGGGAGGCCTCCACGACGGTGCACGGCGATGCTGGGATCACGCGCCCTACCACGGGCCGAGTCCAGTTGAGAGGGATGGGCAATGAGCGACGAACGGTTCACGAAATACAGCAGTGGAGCTGTCGGTCTAACGGTCTTCGCGTCGGTCATGATGATCATGATCGGCACCTTCCAGACCATCGCGGGGGTGGTCGCGCTGGTCAACGATGAGTTCTATGCCGTAGCCGGCGACTGGGTGTTCAAGTTCGACGTCACCACCTGGGGCTGGATCCATCTGCTGCTGGGTGTCGTGATCTTCGCGGCTGGCATCGCCCTCTATGGGGGTGCGGTGTGGGCGCGAACAGTGGGTGTGGTGGTGGCCGTCATGAGCGCTGTGGTGAACTTCGCCTGGTTGCCGTGGTACCCGATCTGGGCAATCGTGATGATCACGGTCGATGGCTTCGTGATCTGGGCGCTGACGGCTCACGGGCGTGACATCGCCCGGGCCTGAAGGGGGGACTCATGCCGGAGACTGAACCAGCGTTGGCGCCACGCGTGCCGGACGCGGTGACGGACGAGGCCGGTGTGCAGCTGGCTGTTCCTGCTGCCGCGGATCGTCGCCGGTGGGCCCGGATCACGGCCCGCAATTGGCGGCTGTTCGTTGTGCGGTTCTTCGTGGCCGGTTTGTCTGTGGTGCTCACGGTCGTCGTTGTGCCGGGTCTCGGTTTCGACGGTTGGCGGTTGGGTCAGTTCGCCGTGATCGGGCTTGTGTACGGGCTGCTGAGCGCGTTGGTGAAGCCGGCGTTGGAGTTCTTGGCGCTGCGTTTCTTGGTCGCGACCTATGGTTTCGTGGTCGTGCTCGTCAACGCTTTGTTGCTCTACCTGCTGGCCTGGATTCTGCCCACGGTCATCGTCTATGACCGTGTCTGGCAGTTGTTGCTGGGCGGGTTGGTGGCCGGGGCGGTGGGCATGTTCTTGGAGACGGTGGTCGGGGCGACCCAGCCGGTGCTGGACCGTCCCGCGAAGGGTGAGTCGCCCTCATGACCCAGTTCGACACGATCAATGAGAACCGGCGCATGCAGCAGATCTACGGCGCGGTTCTGCACTACGCCGCTGACACCGTGGTGGAGGCGACGGCGTTCGGTGTTCCTCGTCGGCGGATGCAGACGTGGATCTACCGGCTGGATGAGGTGCCGCCGAGGCTGTCCACGCCGGTGCGTACCCGGCTGCTGTTGGAGGGTCTGGGTCCGACCTATGTGAAGCTGGGCCAGATCGTGTCGAGTCAGGCGAGCACGTTGCCCGATGAGTGGAAGGTTGAGCTCGACCGGTTGCAGAGTGAGGTTCCGCCGGTCCCGTACGAGATGGCTCGGCAGGTGATTATCGACGAGCTCGGTGCTCCACCGGAGGACTTGTACGCCTGGTTCGCCACGGAGCCGCTGGCCGCGGCCTCTCTTGGTCAGGTGTATCGCGCCACCCTGCACGATGGGCGTGATGTGGTCGTCAAGGTGCAGCGGCCTGCGCTGGACAAGCAGGTCAAGGCCGATCTGGGCGTGACGCGGGTGGTGAGTACCTACGCTGAGCGGCGTAGCTCGTACGCGCGGGAGATCGGCCTGCAGTCGATGCTGGAGGAGTTCGGCAGCACGCTGCTCGATGAGTTGGACTACTACGGCGAGGCGTACAACATGCAGCGCCTGGCGGAGAATCTCGCCGATATCCCGGGCGTGCACATCCCGACGATCGAGCGGTCGCTGTCGACGCGGCGGGTGCTGACGCAGGAGTTCATCAGCGGTGTCAAGATCTCCGACGTCGAGGCGATGACGGCGGCGGGTCTCGATCTGCCGACGGTCGGTGATGCGGCGTTGCGGGCAGCTATCAAGATGCTGCTGATCGACGGCTTCTTCCACGCTGACCCGCATCCGGGCAACTTGCTTGTCAACCTTGAGACCGGGGTGGTGACGTTCCTCGACTCCGGCATGGTCGGGCAGATCACGCTTGGCCAGCGGGCCAACATGGCGATGCTGCTGTGGACGTTCGTCCAGGGGGACGTGCCGGCGATGGGACGTCAGCTGCGCAGCCTGAGCGTGCCCTTCCGCGACGGGGTCGACGACAAGGCGTTCGACAAGGACTTCGAGCGCAAGATGGCCCGCTACGGCCGGGGTTCGGGCGCCGACATCAAGTTGGTGATGAGCGCCGGGCTGGCCGTGCTTCGCGACAACGGGTACCGGCTCGACCCGCAGCTCACCTTGGCCCTGAAGTCGATGACGCAGGCGTCGGCGTTCTTCACCCCACTGGCGCCGGAGGATCGGCTGTTCACGCAGGCCGCGCTGGAGGCAGCCATGGAGCTCGGCGAAGTCGCTCTCACCGGTGACGCCGCCGGTGAGGCGGTCAAACGCGAGGGAATCCGGCTGCTGGGCGAAGGGGTTCAGGCGGTGCCGGAGTACCTACGTGGCCTGCTCTCGTGGAACGACCAGCTCAAGCGGGGCAAGCTCACGGTCTACGTCGACACCTCGTCGTTGGACCGTCAGATGGGGCAGGCCCGCCAGCTGACGTCAATGATCGTCGTCGCGGTGCTGGTGGCCGGTGGGCTGATCGGCTCGGCGCTGGCGTCGCAGGTGTTTGCCGACGCCCCGGACCAACGCCTGGTCGCCGCCAGCCAGATCGGCTTCTTCGGGTTCTTGAGCGTCGCCGCGGTGCTGGTAGTCGTACTCCTGACACGCTCGATCCGACGGCGCTGACGACGGCTGCGGCGATGGGCATCAGGTGGTTGTGCGATGGCCTCACGGTCCTCGGCCGGAGAAAGCGGACGCTGGGTCCGGATCCCGAGCGGGGACCGGAGTCCGAGACGAAAGGGACTGACCGATGACGGCACCTCAGATGCTGCCCCTTGACCGCCGGTGGTACCGAGAGCTCCTGGTGGTCGCGGCGCTGGTGGGGGGCGTTGTCGGCGTGCTGGGCCTGGCCTACCTGGGCATCACGGGAGTGATGGCCGACCTCGTGTTTGGCGACCCGCGGATACAGGCGTGGTCGGGTGAGTGGTGGTGGGTGGGGGTCACCGCCGGCGGTGGGCTTGCGGTCACAGCACTGCGCCAGTGGTGGAAGGTTCCGCAGAAGGTGCCTGGCGGCGTTGCCATCATCGAGTCGGGCGTTGTCAACCCGCGCGTGGTTCTGCCCTGGGTGGGCCTCGCGCTGGTGTCGGCGGTTGCCGGAGCGAGCCTCGGTCCGTCCTTCGCCCTGGTGATGATGGGTGGAGGGTTGGCGTCGTGGATCGCGTCGCGACGCTGGCCCGGCAACGAGGACGCCCGTCTGCAGGCGACCAGTGCCGGGATCGCCGGTGGGTTCGGGGGCGCCTTCACCTCTCCGCTGCTCGGAACGATCATGGTCAGCGAGCTGGCTCCCGTCCCGCGCCGGAAGTACATCGAGGCGGTGGTTCCGCAGCTGATCGCCGCCACCGTCGGGTTCGGGCTGTACTTCGGCGTCGTCGGAACCACGTTCTTGAACAGCTTCGCCATCCCGGTCGATGACTTCAGGCCTTCCCAGCTGCTTGTCGGAGCTGTGCTCGGGGCTGCGTCGAGCCTGCTCATGGTCACGTTCGTGGTCATCGTCAAGCTAGTGAGCATGGGAGCCGCCAAGCTGACGCACCCCTATGTCCGCGGCGGCGTCCTCGGCGGCCTGGTGGGGCTGATCGCCGTGGCACTGCCGTTGACGGTGGGTGCCGGCAACTCCCAGCTGACCTCAGTGATCGACAACGCGGCCACGATCAGTGTCTGGCTGCTCGTGGCCGTGCTGATCGGCAAGATGCTGGCCATGGCATTGAGCCTGGCTGCCGGATTCATCGGCGGCAACGTGCTTCCGATGCTGTTCGTCGGCGGTACCGCTGGAGTAGTCGCCCACCAGCTCTTTCCGAGCATCCCGTACGCGATCGCCGTCGGCTGCATGCTCTCGGCTGTCCCGGGCGCGACCATCCGGGCACCTCTCGGGCTGACAGCGATCGCGTCCCTGTCCATCGGCCTGGGTCCCGTGACCACTGCCCCCGTGGCCGTTGCCGTGGTGACCGCCCACGTACTCACCTCGGCCATCGTGCGGCTCATGCAGACCCGAACTTCGGTTCCGGCCGTTCACGCTTGACCTGCGGCCGCGGGCCGGACGTACCTCACCCGACGGGGGTGATGTGGCTGCCTACGAAGGCTCGTAGCCTCGCAAGCGAAGTCGCGCACGCAGTCGGCTACGCGGCCAGGCAACGAGGAGTCCGAGATGCCCGCAGAAGCACCCCTGCTCGACACGCTCGCCGCGATGACCGTCGCGTCAGTCGAGCTATCTGACCTTGAGCCGCGCGAGCTGATGCTCGCCCGGATCGCCGCACTCGCGGCGTCCGATGCGCCGCCTGCGTCGTATCTGGCCAATGCCGGTACCGCCATGGATGTCGGGGTAACCCTTGAGGACGTCCAGGGCGTCCTCGTCGCCGTGGCGCCGATCATCGGCTCGCCGCGTGCCGTCACTGCCGCAGGCAACGTTGCCGAGGCCTTGGGCTTCGCCATCCTGGCCATCGAGGATGAGATCGCCGCGGCCATCGAGTCCGAGCTCGACTAGCCGGCCACCATGCGGGGCACGTGCATCTGTCGACCAGGCCGTCGGGCTCTCTCCGCGCAGTGCTCTGTTACCAGTCAACCGGATTCTCACTGAGGCCGGACCAGCAATAGAGGGAGTAGAGATGCAGGGGTTGGACACATTCGCAGCATTCGGGGCGACCTACGGTTCGCTCGACGACGCCGAGGCCGACTACGAGGCCATCAAGGCGCTGTACTACGACGACGGGATTGTCGACACGTTCGACGCTGCCGTCATCACGAAGACTGGCAAGGGCAAGGTCAAGATCGTGAAGAAGCACGAGCAGCCGCTGCGTCAGGGTGCGTGGGTCGGTGGGGGCCTCGGCCTGGCGACCGGGCTGTGCGTCGCGCTGTTCCCGGCGGTCGCCGTGGGTGCCGGGATCGCCTGGGGTACCGGCATCGGTGCCGGGCTCGGTGCGCTCGCCGGCCATGCGGCCGGTGGCATGAGCCGCTCCGACCTGAAGGACCTCGGTGAGTCCTTGGACAACGGTGAAGCCGCCGTCGTTGCGATTGCTGCGGTCGCAGTCGCAGACCGAGTCGAAGCGGCGCTCAACCGAGCAGACAAGGTGGAGCGCAAGGAGATGAAGGCCGACGCTGACGCCGTCAAGGCCGACGTCGCCGAGGCAGCCACCGAGTAGTCGCCAGCAACCCATTCGCGGCCGCTGGGCCGACAGAGCTCGGCGGCCCGGGCCGTCCGGTGGGCCCGGTCGGCCAGTCTACTGTCGAGCGTTGGGAGATCAGTTGTGACGAAGGATGCGGCCACTCGTTCCGACGAGACCCCGGGACTGATCAGGCGGTCCCTGCCCATTCTGGTGTGGCTGCCGCAGTACCAGCGGTCGTGGTTGAAGAGCGACGTGGTCGCCGGCCTCTCAGTCTGGGCCCTGATGGTGCCTACGTCGTTGGGCTACGCGACGCTCAGCGGCGTCCCCGTGCAGAACGGGTTGTACGCGGCCGCAGCCGGGCTGATCGTATTCGCGATCTTCACTACCTCGAGGCAGGTCACCCAGGGCCCATCGTCGTCCACGGCGCCCGTGCTCGGTGCAGCAGTGGTCTCGCTGGCCACTGCGGGGTCCGAGGACGCCGTGGCTGTGGCTGCCGCGGTGGTGCTGACCGCCGGACTTCTGTTCGTTGTGATGGCCGTGCTGAAGATGGGATGGATCTCGCAGTTCCTGTCAGCGGCGGTGCTGACAGGATTCACGTTTGGCGTCGCCATCAACGTCGCTTCCGGTGAGCTGTTCAAGATCACTGGCACTGACTCGGCGGGGTCGAACACGTGGCAGAAGGTAGGCAACTGGGTATCGAGCCTGCCCGAGGCGAACGGCACCACGCTCGTGGTCGGCGTGGCAGCGCTTGTGCTGCTCTTCGGTCTCAAGCTGCTTGCGCCCAAGGTCCCCGCTGCTCTGGTGGCAGTCATCCTGGGCATCCTCGCCACGAGGGTGCTTGACCTCGGTGACCGCGACGTCGAGCTTATCGCCGAGGTGCCACGCGGTCTGCCCAGCCCAGTGATACCTGACTTCGGACTGATCCTGGACAACCTGGCGACCATCGTCGGCGCGGCGGTTGGTCTGCTGCTCATCGGGTTCTCCGTGACTACGGCGGCTGTCAGGCAGTACGCGACGAAGCACAACTACCGGGTCGACATCAATCAGGAACTCCTCGCGCAGGGCATGTCCAACGTCTCATCGAGCATGTTCCAGGGCATCTTCAACAACGGCTCCCTCTCCAAGAGCCCCGTCAACGATGATGCGGGCGCGAAGTCTCAGGTGTCGAACCTGGCGCAGTCCGTGTTCATCAACCTGACCCTGTTGATCCTCGCCCCCCTGTACACTGACCTGCCTCAGGCTGTGCTGGGCGCCATCATCATCGAGGCCGTCGTGATGGGCACGATGGATGTCGGCGAGATGAGGCGGTTGCTCTCGGTCAAGCCGTTCGAGTTCGCCGCGGCACTCGCCGCGCTGCTGGGCGTCATGACGTTCGGTATCCTGCCGGGCGTCTTCATCGGGGTCGGACTGTCCATGATCTGGTTGGTCGCCGTGTCCGCCCTCCCGTACATCCCGGACCTCGGGCGCAAGCCCGGGACCGATGCGTTCTTCGACGTCGACAGGCACGAGGACTGCGAGACGTACCCCGGTCTTACCATCCTTCGCTTCGACGGTGGCCTGTTCTTCGTCAACGCCGACGCCTTGTCCGACCGCGTGCGCCAGATCCGCATCGAGTCGACCGCGTCGATGCAGAATGTCGTCCTCAGCATGGAGGGCGTCAACTTCATCGACACCGAAGGCGCCGACGTGCTGAAGGCGATCGCCAGGGCCGGCGCGGACCGGAGCATCGACCTGTACCTCGCACGCGTCAAGCCGCAAGTGGTCGAGGTACTGGAACGGGATGGCTTCTTCGAACTCGTCTCCCGCGACCACGTCAGCGACGACATCGCTGCCGCAGTCGAGACTTCACGCCCAGCGTCACCCCGCCGCGGCGCGCGAGTAGCTCTGATGACGAAAGGCGACCCCTGCCGAGTCGGTGGCGCCCGACCCGCTGCTCCTGAGGCTGTGCCATGGTCTGGTTGGACGCTGTCCACAACGCGGAGGGCCGCGTGACCCCGTCGGCTCCTGGAGCGGACCGCGCCTCGCCCACGTGTCCGACATCCACGTCGGTGCTCGCGACAACAGCGCGATCGAGGGGATGGTTGCCGATCTCCATACTGCGGGCGTGGCTGCGACGGTCGT
>CALOAN010000014.1:0-2540 GCA_942491345.1 uncultured actinomycete | reverse complement strand
AGGAACACGAAATTCCACAACAGGAAGCTGCGGGTGCGGGTGTCGCCGTCGGCGAGCAGGTCGTGGTGCACCGTCCACAGCCGGCACAGGATCGCGAAACTCAGCAGCCACGACGCGAAACGCGGCAGCTGATCGACGAGGCCGGCCGCGAAGACCGACGGGTCGGAATGCGACCCCACATCCGGGAGGCGGAGGTTGAGCACCAGCAGCGTCATGGCGATGGCGAAGACGCCGTCGCTCAACGCGCTGATCCGGCCGGGGTCAAAGGTCGTGTGCTTCATTCATCGACCTCGAAGGATCTCCGACCGGCGATCCGGTGCGGGCTGACTCCTTGTGCCACCATCACTCACCAATCCGGATCCTTCTGACATTTCCCGAGACAGAGGAACTTGAGCTGGTTGGTGAAGAAGATCGCGCCGATCTCGAAGCGCGGGCTGCCGGCGCCGCTGAAGCTGTCGCCGTAAGTCGCGGCGATAACCACGCGCCGGCTCTCCCAGCGCACTCCCAGCCTCCACGTCGGCTCGGCGTAGGCCTCCCCCGTGGTGCCGAAGACCTCGCCGACGATCGCGGAATGGGGAATGATCTTGTAGACCGCGACCCGCGTCGAGTAGGTCATTCCCCACGCCGTCTCTCCGCTTTGGTCCTTGTCGAGGTTGACGAGAAACCCCGGCAGAAGGTCCCAGGTCACAGCCCCGTCGCGGAACGGGATCGTGTAGACGGCGTTCGCCCACCACGACTGGAAGGTGTCAGTCACCTCACCCTCCTGCAGGTAGGAGGGGTTGACACCGGTACCCCCCATCACTGCCCAACCGCCGGTCCCCGCCTCGTTCTCGGAGAGCCGGCGTTTGACGTAGAAGATGCCCGAGTAGTGCCCCTCGGTCAGATCGAGCGGTTTATCATAAAAATGGGTCACACCGATATTGAACTCCGTTTCCGGCAGCAGGGCGGCAACGGCAATGAACATCGAGTACTCCTGGCCTACTGTAGGCGCAAACGTTGCGACCCCGTGCGGCGCGACCCACTGGTTGTCCCCGTTGAACTGCTGCGCACCGGCCGGCCCCCCGGTCGCGACGACGAGTGCGAGCAACAGTCCCCACACCGGGCCGACTCGAATTCTCGAACGGAAATCACCCATGTCGTTCATGTCACCTCCAAGCGCTCATGCGAAATGTAGCACCCCTGCACATCTCAGAAGAAGTACTTGACCATCGTCTGGACGCGGGTGGCGTTTCCGTCGTCGCCGTCGGCGTTCTCGCGCGTACCCCACATCAGCTCGATGCCCGTGCTGAGCTTCTCGCGGGGCGCCCAGATCAGGTTCAGATGGCCGACGCCGCCGCTCTGGATGGCGTCCGCTTCCCGCTCGCCGATGTTCTCGAGGTCCGTCCACGCGAAAGCGAGGTTCGACGACAGGGTGTCGGACCATGCGTGGCCGAGCCCGAGGGCGACGCTGTATCCCTGTCGGGTGACGAGCCGGCCGTCGGGAGTCAGGTTCGCGTTCGCGTCACTGCCGGTGAGCGCCATGATGGTGTCCGCCGTGCCGTCGCCGTAGACGAGGTTCCAGGTGAAGAAGTCGCGGCTCCCGCCGAAGTTCTGGCGGCCGGCGAAGATCAGAGCCCATCCTGCCGCGGTCGCGTCAGGTCCGACTCCTTCGCCGTCCCAGTGGAGCTGCTGCACGAGGGCCGCCAGCGTCCTGATGCCGTTGCTTCGCTGGTGGGTGAGGCGCCCGGCGAGCACCGGCAGCTGGGGGCTCGCGCTCCCCCCGAGGTCATACGGGTTGTAGATGCCGGAGGTCTGCAGCTGCTCCAGACCGACGGCCCAGCTCCAGGTCGAGTTCAGGTCCTGCTGCCAGCGGACCTGCGGGGTGCGGTTCCCGAACAAAGCGTCACCGCCGCCGAAGTCGATCGTGAAGGGCAGCGACGCCATCTCGGCAATCGTTGTCCAGGTCTGGCCGACGAGCAGGTTGCCCCAGACGATGTAGGCGTGCCTCAGCCGCGGTGAGTACGAGCTCTCGTCGAAGAAGTCCATCTCGAGAAAGAACTGTTGTGGTACCCCGTCCTGCCCAGACGAGCGAATGTCGAAGTTGATCCGCGTATCGCGCACGAACATGTTGAAGTAGCCGGAGGCCGCGGCCTCGGGCGAGCCGTCGACAGGGATCTGAGCGATCAGGAACTGGTATCTATCCCCCGTGCCGTCGAGATCGTACAGCGCGTCCAGCTTGAAATAACCGCCGATCTTCATTCGGTAGTCGGTGCCGAACAACGGCCACGACCCCAGGAAATCGTCGTCCTCCAGCTCCGCCGCGGTCAAGACCTCGTGTGAGTCCTTGGTCTGATTCGGTTCCTTGTCGAGCCGTTCCGGGACGATGTCTTCGGAATCGGCGGCCACCTTCTCTTCCTCGGTGGTTGGTGCAGCTTCGAGCGCTGTTTCCTCGTCCGCGAGGGCAGCGTCGAGCCGCGCTTCCAGCTCGTCGAGCCGCTTCATCTGCTCCTCGAGACGCGCCCGCTCCGCGGCGAGCTCGCGGCGAAGCGCCTCAGGGTCCT
>CALOAN010000013.1:0-1246 GCA_942491345.1 uncultured actinomycete | reverse complement strand
CTGCACGGATAGGTGACATCTGATCTGGCTTGCCTACGGGCCGGTCGGGAAGGATGTAGCTGTGCCCAAGCCGTACCCCCAGGAGTTCCGTGACGACGTGGTCCGGGTGGCCCGTGATCGTGGAGAAGGCGTCACGATCGAGCAGGTCGCCAAAGACTTCGGTGTGCACCCGATGACACTGCACAAATGGATGCGACGCGCGGATATCGATGAGGGCCGCAGCCCTGGCGTGACCTCGACCGAGTCCGCCGAACTGCGCGAGGCCCGCAAGCGGATCCGGTTACTCGAGCAGGAGAACGAGGTACTGCGTCGGGCGGCGGCATATCTGTCGCAGGCGAACCTGCCGGGAAAAGGCTCTACCCGCTCGTGAAAGAGCTCGCCGCCGACGGGGTCCCCGTGGCGGTGTCGTGCCGGGTCCTCAAGCTCTCGCGCCAGCCCTACTACCGGTGGCTGGCCACCCCAGTCACCGCCGCCGAGCTGGCCGCGGCGTATCGGGCCAACGCCCTGTTCGATGCCCACCGCGAGGATCCGGAATTCGGGTACCGATTCCTCACCGGGGAAGCCGCCACCGTGGGTGAATCGATGGCCGAGCGGACCGCGTGGCGGATCTGCCGCGACAACCGTTGGTGGTCGGTGTTCGGCAAGAAACGAGGCCGCAACGGCCGACGACCGGGACCACCAGTCCATGACGATCTGGTCCAGCGCAACTTCACCGCCGAGGAGCCAAATCGTTTGTGGCTGACCGATATCACCGAACACCACACCGGTGAGGGCAAGCTCTATCTGTGTGCAATCAAGGACGTCTACTCCGGGCGGATCGTCGGCTACAGCATCGATTCCCGGATGAAGTCCCGGCTGGCCGTGGCAGCGTTGCACAGCGCAGTGGCCCGTCGTGGTGAGGTGGCCGGTTGCATCGTTCACTCCGATCGGGGATCGCAGTTCCGATCGCGAAAATTCGTACACGCCTTGAACACTCATGGATTAACGGGGTCGATGGGCAAAGTCGGAGCGTGCGGAGACAACGCCGCGATGGAGAGCTTCTTCGCACTCCTGCAACGCAACGTCCTCGACCGCCAACGCTGGGACACCCGTGAACAGCTTCGAATCGCGATCGTCACCTGGATCGAACGGACCTACCACCGCCGACGCCGGCAAGCTCGCCTCGGTCGGTTGACGCCCATCGAGTACGAAGCAATGATCAACACCGCCGCCGCCGCGGCATGACACCCCAACTGTCACCTATCCG
>CALOAN010000012.1:0-90529 GCA_942491345.1 uncultured actinomycete | reverse complement strand
CGCGGCCCGGCGCGGTAGTCGGCGGCGTCATCGCCGCTCGGAGGTGCATACGGTGCCGGATGATACTGGACATGCGTTGGTTCCTGACCGGGCAGCAGCCCGACGGGGTGGACGACGTCGAGACCGTCGACGCCGACACCCTCGTTGTCGGCTCGCGAGGACCTGGACTGGAACGACTCGTGCGGTGCTCCGCCGATCACCGCAGTGGTCGTGCGTCAGTCGACGGGCCGACCGCGGTCGGCCAGCAACGCCGAGAGCTTCACGGCACCCCGCTCGACGTGATCGTCGAGGACCTGTTCCAGGACCGCACCCGTCCACAGGTTCCCGCCGTAGGTCAACACCATCGTGAGTTCGACGGAATCGGCGCGCGACGCGACGAGGGTCGATTCGAGGATCCACGGCGAGTGCGTGCGCCCGTCGACTTCCTTGCGTCGCTCCGAACACGACGGCGACTCGGCTCGTGCACGGTTCGGACCATCCGCAATCGCTTCGAACCGCGCCAGCGGGCCGACCTGGGCGCGCAATTCGACCTCCCACACCCGTTCATCACCGTCCGGTCGCCGCATCTGCCTCGACGATCGTGGACGAGTCGCATCCACTCCGGGTACCGATCGAGATCGTCGACCATCGAGAACGCCGCCTCGGAGGTCGATGCCAGATGGACCGACCGCTCGATCCTCACTCGCCGCGCCTCATCGTCGGTGTCTCATTCGTCGTGCCGGTCAGCGGTCCGGAACGCCCGCGACAACAGCGGGCTCCGAGCCGACAGCAGCCCGCCGAGATCGTCGGCTTCGTCGAAGCTCCGGCGTCCACTGGCCCTGGTCCTGGACGTCGGCATCGGTGCTGCTCGTCGCCCACGCCCTGGTCGTCATCTGCCGGGACGACCGTCTCCTCGACCACCACCGGTATCGCCAGCTTCTGCAGCGTCGTCGAGTTCGGCCAGCCGCGCGCCGACGCACGTCGTCGCCCAGACGCAGCTGTTCCCCGGTCTCGTCGCCGTTGATGCGACGAGCGGCTCGCGCCGGGCGCGACCGGGCTGGCGGCGATGGAGGGGGCGGACGGAACAGGTGCAGGTCGGGATCGCGGAGATCGTCGAGCGTCCACCCGCGGCACGACCATCGAATCGGCGTGTCGCAGGCACAGCACCACCGACGCCGCTGTCGTCACCCTCGGGACAGCACGTCGATCCACGAACACCAGGTCCTCGGCGCGCATGCCGTAGGCGACGGAGGCCCGCTCCGAGCATCCGGGGCGCGTCCGCAGAGGCGTTCCATTGCCGCACGAGACTACTCTGCGTGTCGCCCGCCCCCGATGACCACCACACGGACGCGTCCGACCGATGCGCGCGCGCCGACGGTATCGGTCATGATGTGCGACGCAAGGTTTCCCGCTCGTCGGTTCTGTCCGACGTTCCCACTCTCCGGAGGACCACACGATCCGACTCCTACTTCGCACCGTCCTCTCGCCTGCTCGGCAACTGCCCTCGGTCTGTGGGTGGCGTCACTCGTCCTCGACGACATGAGCATCAGCGGCTTGGGCTTCGTGCTCGCCGTGGTGATCTTCACGGTGCTCACGGCCGTGCTCCAGCCACTGATGACGAAGATCGCCGTGCAGAACGCACCGGCCCTGCAGGGCAGCAGCGCCCTGGTCACGACGTTCCTGTCGGACTCCTGATCACCGATCTGATCTCCGACGGCCTGTCGATCGACGGCGCCCTCACCTGGATCCTGGCGACGGTCATCGTCTGGTTCTTCACGGTGATCAAGGCGCGGATCCTGCTGATCTTCATGCTGAAGGAAGCACGCGAGGACAACCTGCGAGCCGCGATCCCAGCGGGGGCACCCGCCGCGGGGATCGAGCCAGACCAGCGTCGCCCCCGGATCGCTGAGTGCGGCAACAGTCGCTGGCGGATGCAGATGCGGGCGAACACCAACGGCGAGGTACGCGACGACTGCGCCGTTCACCACGGTGAACTCGGTGTGGGGTAGGTAGAACCGGTACAGCATCATGCGATTCGTGCAGGTGCGGGCGGCGGCAAGCTCAAAGTCGACATCGACCCTGTCGACGAGAGCACAGACGTAGCTGCGACCGCATTGAGATCACCCGAGTCGTCCTGAATTCGGTCGACGATCGAGGTCGTGCGCGCCCACCCCACGCCGAAACGCGGAGAGCGCACGACGGCGACGGCGCGACCGCGGAGCAGGCGGGCCGTCGACACGCGCCGAGCGAGACCGCGGCGAGCGCAAGGGAGACCAGCGATGCGGCCACACACTGATGCGGATGACGTCGATCGACGTGCCGGAGGTGGCGAATGGTTGCAGTCCCAGGATCATCGGCTCGACGCCGTTGGTGTCCGACAGCACCTCGCTGCGAAGGGATCGGAGCACCAGCCCCGGACACGATCATTGCCGTTACCGCACCCGCCGCCGACACCACGCAGCGAGACGCCGCAGCGGGATCGCTCCGACCAGAACCGCCAGCCCGACCACCAGCACGGGCGTGATGATCGAGTCGTTGTATCGGCCGTAGACGAGCCGATCGCTTCGCCACCGGTCGGACATGAACACACCCGACAGCGCCACGAACATCGTCACGGTCAGCACCACGAGTACCGCATCGCTGCGGCGCGGTTCCGGTGTCGGGTTCCGATCGATGATCGAGCGAACGAGGACGACGGCTCCGTAGACCACGACGCCCAGCGAGGCGACCAGGAGGTACCAGGTCCGGCCGAGCAGTGGCTCGAGCACGGCGGACCGGTTCTGGAGTTGCTCGATCACCCCCTCGGATGAGTTCCGTGTCGACGGCTCGTTCCACAGCCGGTCGACCACGTAGCTCGTGTACGCCGACACGAGATACACACCGCCGACGGTGACGGCACCGATCACGACGGCGTCCAGCACCCGGAGGCGCCGGCGCACGGCTGCCCACAGCACCACGCCGAGTGTGATCAGCGCGAGCAGCACCATGCGGCTGTGTGCTCCGAACGCCGCCGCCGCGAGCACACCGGCGACCACGCCCGGTCCGAGCGCCGGCGATTCCTGGAACCGCAGCAGGCTCAGCAGCGAAGCCAGGTACAGCGGTGCGACCAGCGACTCCGAGAATGCGAAGTCGGTCGTGAAGATCACCGCCGGAGACAGTGCGACGACAACCGCACAGCCGGTGCACCATGTGGCACTCATCGGGGTGAGGCGACGCGCCACGAACACGAGCAGGGCCGCTGCGACCCCGCCGAGCACCGCGTTGAGCACCAGCGCAGCGCGGAAGACGCCGACCGGATCGTCGGTGAACCAGTACACCGGCGCGAGCAGCGTGCCGAATCCCGGACGCCACACGCTGTGGTTGTGCATGTTCCATCGCGCCTCCACCGCCGATGAACCGGGCGATCGCGAGCTGTGCAGGCTCGTCGGGCCACAGCGAGTACTCGTTGCGTCCACGCGAGGTCCACAACCGGGCCAGCGTGACGATCGCGGTGGCCGCACCCGCACCGATCACCCAACTCCGGCGGTCACTCATCGTGCGGATTCCTATCAGCCGCAGGCCCTCCGGAGGGGCTCCGCTCCGATCGACGACCCGCCGGCACGGGTCGTCGTCGACCCGCGACCCGATCACGTCACGGTCGGTGAGTGGTGGGACCGGTTCTGGCCGACGGTCAGGAACCTGCGAGCGATCAGCGGCGATCGCGTACCGCTTGGTTGCGCTTGTTCGATGCCTTCGTCGAGGCCCGCTTCTTCTCGCTCGCCGGGGTTCGGGTCGCGCTCTTGCCCGACGCGGGACTTCCTGCGCTCTTCTTCGCTCTTGGCGTGGCCGTCGGTACCGGAGCTCGGCGTGCTCGGGCGAGACGCTCGGCCTTCAGTTCCTCGGCTGCAGCTACGGCGACCTGGGCGAGCGGACCACCGGGACGAGTGCGGGTGAACCTGTTATCGTGTATCGTCGAATGACGATCGGGGAGGTCCGACATGGCGAGTGAAGTCACCACCGGTTCACCACCCCAGGATGCGGTCGTCGCTCGGCTGTCGTTGCTCGATCGGTTCCTGCCGGTGTGGATCGGGTTGGCGATGGTCACCGGGATCGTGCTGGGCAAGGCGTTCACCGGCCTCGACGACACCCTCGACGCCGTCAAGATCGACACGGTGTCGCTGCCGATCGCGATCGGCTTGCTGGCGATGATGTACCCGGTGCTCGCCAAGGTGAAGTACCGCTCGATCGGCAGCGTCGTCGACCGGCGATCACTGGTGATGTCACTGGTGCTGAACTGGCTGATCGGGCCGTTGCTGATGTTCACGCTCGCCTGGCTGCTGCTCCCCGACCTGCCCGAGTACCGCACCGGACTGATCATCGTCGGCCTGGCGCGCTGCATCGCGATGGTGCTCATCTGGAACGACCTCGCCTGCGGGAGCCGGGAGCTGGCCGCGGTACTGGTGGCGATCAACTCGCTGTTCCAGATCATCGCCTACTCGCTCCTCGGCTACTTCTACCTCGAGCTCCTGCCGAGCTGGCTGGGGCTGGACTCCGACGGCATCGACATCACCGTCTGGGCGATCACGAAGTCGGTGCTCATCTTCCTCGGCATCCCACTGCTCGCCGGGTTCCTCACACGCTTCATCCTCGAACCGCGCAAGGGCACCGAATGGTACGAGGGAACGTTTCTTCCACGGATCGGCCCGATCGCGCTGTACGGGTTGCTGTTCACGATCGTCATCCTGTTCGCCCTCCAGGGCGACGCGATCACCGAGAATCCCTGGGACGTCGCCCGCATCGCCATCCCCCTCGTGGTGTACTTCGCGATCATGTGGACCGGTTCGTTCGCCGCCGGCCTCAAGATGGGCTTCCCGTACGACCGCAACGCCTCGATCGCGTTCACCGCTGCCGGCAACAACTTCGAGCTCGCGATCGCGGTGGCGATCGGCGTGTTCGGTGTGTCGTCCGGACAAGCCCTCGCCGGCGTCGTCGGGCCGCTCATCGAAGTCCCCGTGCTCGTCGGCCTGGTCTACGTGTCGCTGTGGGCCCATCGCCGCTTCTACCCCACCGATCTCTCCGATGCCACACCCGTCACGCAAGGAGCACGGCCATGACCGCCACGTCGACCACCACCCCGGCGAACCGGTCCGCGTCGAGAGAGGAATGCTGCGTGCCGGCTCCGGTCGACACGCTCGTCCCGCCACCCGACGACGAGACCCTCGCCACGATGGCCAAGGCGGTCGCCCATCCGGCCAGGTTGGCGATCCTGCAGTTGCTCACGCACCGCGAGACCTGCGCCACCGGCGACGTCGTCGCCGAACTCCCCCTTGCCCAGTCGACCGTGTCGGAACATCTCCGGATCCTGCGTGAAGCCGGGCTGATCCAAGGCGAGATCGAAGGGCCACGAACCCGCTACTGCGTCGACACCACCGGCCTCGCCATCCTCAAGGCCGGCATCAACGCACTCTGACGGACGGCCCGCTCCGGCGTCAGCGCGTCGGCGCGTCCAGGAGTGACGGCTCGTAGTCCGGTGGGATCTCCAGGTCGAGCAGCTGCAGGATCGTCGCCGCGACGTTGGCGAGGCCCGCGGTGGGCAGATCGTCGCGAAGGTGAACGGGAGACCCGGCGTAGTCGTGCACGGCGAACATGACCGGGTTGAGCGAGTGGGCCGTCCGCAACCGCGGCGCGCCGTCGTCGCTCATCAGCGGCTTGCCCTCGCTGTCGCGCTCGACCTTGTCGTCGGCGTTGCCGTGATCCGCAGTGACGAGCAGACACCCCGACGCGGCTGCGACGGCGTCCGCGATTCGACCGATGGCCAGGTCGACGCTCTCGACCGCAATGCGAGTAGCAGGGATGTCGGCGGTGTGACCGACCATGTCGCCGCCGGCGAAGTTCATCCTGATGAAGCCGAACTCGCCGGAGTGCACCGCCTCGATCGCGGCATCGGCGGTCTCGGCCGATTTCATCCAGGGCCGCTCGTTGAACGGCACGAGGTCAGACGTGATCTCGACGTAGGTCTCCAGTCGGTCATCGAACTTGCTCGACCGGTTGCCGTTCCAGAAGTAGGTGATGTGACCGAACTTCTGCGTCTCCGCGCCCGCCCACTGGCTGATCCCGGCCGATGCGATGATCTCGCTGACCGTGGTGTCGACCGACTCCGGGCCGACCAGGTACGACGCCGGGGTGTTCGTGTCACCGTCGTACAGCGCCATCCCCGCGAAGTAGACGTCGGGCACGCGCTCCCGGTCGAACTCGTCGAACTCGGGTCCCGCCTCGAACGCCTGGGACAACTCGATGGCGCGGTCGCCCCGGAAGTTGAAGACGACCACGGCATCGCCGTCGACGATCGAGCCGACCGGCTGCTGCGACTCGTCCACCACGGTGAACGCAGGGAGCAGCTGATCGCTGCGCACACCCGTCGACCGACCCCACTCGAGGCCCGACAGCAGATCCGGCACCGGGTGAGCCGTGCCGAGGACGTGGGCTCGCCAACCCGCCTCGACGATGCGCCAATCGGCTCCGTAGCGGTCCATGGTCGTGACCATCCGGCCCCCACCGGACGCGAACCGGATGTCGACGCCGGGGTGTTCGGCGAACTCGTCCTCCGTCCGAGCGATGTAGCGCTCGGCGGACGGATCAGGGACATCGCGCCCGTCGAAGAGCGCGTGGATTCTGATCGTCGAGATCTGGTCCTCGGCTGCTTGCCGCAAGATCTCGAAGAGGTGGCTGATGTTGGAGTGAACGTTGCCGTCCGACAACAGACCGATCAGGTGGAGCGTCCCGCCACCATCAGCGCAGCGGTCGACGATCTGTTGCCACGCGTCCGACTTCCAGATCGAACCGGACGCGATGGCGTTGTCGATGCGCTTTGCACCTTGATCGAAGATGCGTCCCGCACCGAGGATGTTGTGACCGACTTCCGAGTTGCCCATGTCTGCGTCCGACGGGAGCCCCACGGCGGTTCCATGTGCCTTGAGTGTTCGGCAGGACTCGGACGCCAACTGGTCGAGATTCGGTGTGTTCGCGAGTGCGACCGCATCGAAGGCGTCACCCTGCCCCACGCCGATGCCGTCCATCACGACCAGCACGAGTGGACGGTCACGTCCCAACTGACTTGCGGAGCTCATGCTGTTCTCGTTTCCTCGCAGATGTGAGACCGCCAGGTGACCGGCGGTCGGCTGGGCAGGACAGCCAGTCTACGGGCACGGCGGCGGGCCGATTGCCGGTCCGCAAGTCAGCCGCAGCAGCCGGCCGAGGAGCCGGTGCTGCTGGACACGACGGCGTTGACGAGCTGTTCGGTGTCGCCGTGCTTGACGTACCACTCCCAGCGGTTGCCGTCGGGGGCATGGACCCAGGTCTCGGTCTTCTCGGCGTAGCAGCAGATGGTGTCGTCGACGCCGGTGGTCTCGAGTCCGGAGTCCGCGAGGCGGGTCTCGGCGGCCACGACTTCGGCGGCGGTCTCGGTCTCGACGCCGAGATGGTTGATCGAGCCGGCCGGGCCGGCGCCCTCGAACAGCACGAGCTTCAACGGCGGGTTCTCGATCGCGAAGTTCGCGTAGCCGGGCCTGATCTTGGCCGGTTCGGTACCGAACATCTTGCCGTAGAACTCGATCGCCTGATCGAGGTCATCGACGTTGAGGGCGAGTTGCAGACGCATGGGTGGACTCCCGTGGTGATGGTTGGGTCGATCGGCGGACCGAGCAACACTTTGACAGTGATCAATACGTTAGCGTATCGCATCGAGAACTGTCAATATGTAGTTCGTGGATTCCCCGAGCGTCACACCCGAGCCGTGCTGTACGCCGTTGCTGCGGTCGGCACTCGACGAGGAGCAGGCATCGGAACTGGCCGAGGCCCTCAGAGCGCTCGCCGACCCGGTGCGTTTGCGGCTGGTGTCGATCATCGGGACGGCCGAGTCGGGTGAGGTGTGCGCGTGCGATCTGCCGGCGCTGGTCGATCGCACACAACCGACGGTCAGCCATCACCTGTCGTTGCTGGTACGGGCGGGGGTGCTCGAACGCGAGCAGCGCGGCAAGTGGGCATGGTTCCGCCTCCGTCCGGAACGACTGGCCGCCGTGGGTGACGCGTTGGTGAACACGGGGTGAACTCCTTCAGCCTCCATTGATTCAATACTGGCTGAACGTCTAGTCTCGCGGCAATGGAGCAGGCGAACACTGCCGCCTCGGTGGCCCGACGTGCCGCCGTCCACGCCGCGCTGGGTGAAACGGTCCGCCTGGCGATCGTTGACGACCTCGCCGTCAGCGACCGCTCGCCGACGGAGCTCGCCGCTCGATTCTCGATCCCGACGAATCTGCTCGCCCATCACCTCGACGTCCTCGAAGATGTGGGGCTGATCGAACGGTTCGTCTCGGCTGGTGACCGCCGCCGCCGCTATGTCCGCCTCGTGCGAGCACCGCTCACCCGCCTCGGCGTCGCCACCCCACTGCCCGCTGGTCAGGTGGTCTTCGTGTGCAGCCACAACTCGGCGCGTTCGCAGCTGGCAGCAGCATTGTGGACATCCCGGACCGGCACCCCGGCGACGTCCGGGGGCACCCATCCTGCCGATCGTGTCCATCCCGGAGCGGTCGCCGCAGCGTCCCGCGCCGGGTTGGACCTGAGCCGCGCCGAGCCTCGCGTGTTCGAGCTCGCCGGACCTGCCGAGCTCGTCGTCACGGTGTGCGACCAGGCACACGAGGAACTCGATCCCGAACCGGGTTGGTGGCACTGGTCGCTCCCCGATCCGGTCGAGGACGGCCGCGCTGCGGCCTTCGACGCAGTGATCACCGAACTCGACGACCGCATCCGCGCCGTCGCGAGCTGAGAAGAAGGAACCACCGATGACCGACGATCAGACCGGACATGGGCGCAACGGCCGGGCAGCGATGAGTACGCGGGTCGGCATCAACGGATTCGGCCGCATCGGTCGGCTGGTCGTGCGAGCACTACGCGAGCAGGGCGATCTCGAACTCGTGCACGTCAACGAGCCGTTCGCCGACGCCGCGACGGCGGCGCACCTGTTGGAGTTCGACACCGTCCACGGACGGTATGGCGGATCCGTTTCGGTGAGCGACGGTCAACTCGAGATCGACGGCGCGGCGGTCGGCTACTCGTCGATCGCGTCGCCGGGCGAGGTGCCGTGGGCGGCCGCCGACGTCGACATCGTGCTGGAGTGCTCCGGCAAGTTCCGCACCGCCGAGCTGCTCGCGCCGTACTTCGATCGGGGGGTGCGCAAGGTGATCGTCGCCGCACCGGTCGAGGACGACCGCGTCCTCAACGTCGTGATGGGCTGCAACGACCATCTCTACGACACGTCCTTTCATCACGTGGTGACGGCGGCGTCGTGCACGACGAACTGCCTCGCCCCGGTGGTCAAGGTGCTCCACGAGCAGATCGGGATCGAGCGCGGCGTGATCACCACGATCCACGACGCCACGAACACCCAGGTCGTGGTCGACGCACCCCACAAGGACCTCCGACGGGCGCGCTCGGCCCTGAACTCGTTGATCCCGACCTCGACCGGCTCTGCGACGGCGATCACGATGATCTACCCGGAACTCACCGGCAAGCTGAATGGCGTCGCCGTGCGGGTTCCGTTGCTGAACGCGTCGCTGACCGACGCCGTGTTCTCGATGACCCGCGACGTCACCGTCGCGGAGATCAACGCGCTCCTGCGCGACGCCGCCGACGGTGAGCTGCAGGGAATCCTCGGGTTCGAGGACCGGCCGTTGGTGTCGGCCGACTACACCAACGACACCCGATCCGGCATCGTCGACGGCCCGTCGACGATGGTCGTCGACGACCGCATGGTCAAGGTGCTGATCTGGTACGACAACGAGTACGGCTACGCGTTCCGCATGGCCGACCTGGCCGCCATGATCGCGGACGGGATCGCCGAGAGCATCGAGCCGTGACGGTGGATCCGGGTTCGACGTGAAGCTGCGCAACTACGCCCTGGTGACCGCCGGCTATTGGACGTTCACGCTCACCGACGGTGCGCTGCGCATGCTGGTACTGCTCTACTTCAACGAGCTGGGCTACTCCCCCGTCGCGATCGCCTTCCTGTTCCTGCTCTACGAGTTCATGGGGATCCTCACCAACTTGATCGGTGGTTGGGTCGGCGCCCGTACCGGGCTCAACCGCACGCTGCTCATCGGACTCGGTCTGCAGGTGGTCGCCCTCGTCGGCCTCACGTTCCAGGACCCGAGCTGGGTCGAGTGGGTTTCGGTCGTGTTCGTGATGGGGCTCCAGGCCCTGTCCGGGGTGGCCAAGGACCTCACGAAGATGAGTTCGAAGAGCGCGGTCAAGTTCATCGCCGGCGAGGGAGGGCTGTTCCGGCTCGTGGCGATCCTCACCGGTTCCAAGAACGCGCTCAAGGGCCTCGGCTTCTTCCTCGGTGCCGTGCTGCTGTCGTCGATCGGCTACGACGCTGCGCTGTGGTCGATGGCCATCATGATCACGGTGGTGCTCGTCGCCGTCGGCGTGCTCCTGGACGAGGACATCGGTCGGGCGAAGGTGAAACCCCCGCTCGGTTCGATCCTGTCGAAGTCGACGGCGATCAACCGGTTGTCGGCCGCCCGGTTCTTCCTGTTCGGATCGCGCGACATCTGGTTCGTCGTCGCGCTGCCGATCTTCTTCGCCGATGAGCTGGGCTGGCCGTCCGGTCAGATCGGTGCATTCCTCGCCACGTGGTTGATCGGGTACGGCATCGTGCAATCCTTCGCACCACGCCTGTTGCGCCGCTCGATCGCCAGCGTCGACGCCGAGATCGGCGCCGCGCGGACCTGGGCGTTCGTGCTGGGCATCGTGTCGGTGTCGATGGCGGTCAGCGTGGCACTCGATGTCGCCGTCACCCTCGTGGTCGTCGGAGGGTTGATCGTGTTCGGCGTGGTGTTCGCGATCAACTCGTCACTGCACTCGTACCTGGTCCTGGCCTACTCCCGCGGCGACGACGTGTCGCTCGATGTCGGCTTCTACTACTCCGCCAATGCGGCCGGACGCCTGGTCGGCACCCTGCTGTCCGGCGTGCTCTATCTCTGGGGCGGCCTCGACGCCGCGCTCTGGGGATCCGCTGCGTTCGTGGTGATCACGTGGCTGCTCACGCTGCGACTGCCGCCGCTCACCTCCAGCGATCAGAGCGATCCGGTCACGTCGTTCGCACGCTGAGCCCGGCTGCTTCGTCGATTCTCGGCGTCGACCTCGTCACGCAGCGCGGCGCTGATCGATTCGCCGGCCTCCAGTCGGTCGCGGAGCCGTTGGCAGCGCTCCCCAGCGAGTTCGGCGAACACCGCCAGACGTTCGACGAGGTCGTCACGATCCCGTTCGGGTGCCGATCGGTCGGCGAGGCGATCCCGGACGGTGAGCAGGTCGAGCATCTCCTCGATCGACAGGTCGAGTGGTTTCAGGTGCTTCACCGTCCGGAGCCGCTCGATGTCGGCGTTGGTGTACAGCCGGAACCCGCCGGACGATCTGCCACTGGGCGGGACGAGGCCCGTCTCTTCGTAGTAGCGGATGGTGCGCAACGACAATCCGACTGCGTCGGCCACTTCACCGATCTGGCGCATTCGGCTCGATCCGCTCGGGGCGGACATCAGTGTCCGGCTCCGAGGTTGCCGCTGAGCTCGTGCCACTTGGCGCTCGGTTCGTTCATGCCGGTGATCTCCACGTGCTTGCCCTTGTTGTGGTACTTGAGCACGATCGCGTCGAGCGCGGCAACGGTGGACGAGTCGTAGATCTGGGCCTCCGAGAGATCGATGATCACGTTCTGCGGGTCGTGTGCGTAGTCGAACTGGTAGACGAGATCGTTGCTCGATGCGAAGAACAACACGCCCCGGACTGCGTAGACACGGGTGTTCTCGTCGGGATGGGCCACGTCGACGACCTGGGTGAAGTGGGAGACGCGACGGGCGAAGAAGACCATCGCAACGACCACGCCGAGGATCACGCCGTAGGCGAGGTTGTGGGTCGTGACGGTGACGATCACGGTGGTGAGCATGATCGTGGTCGCGCTGAGGGGCATCTGGCGCAGCGTTCGGGGATGGATGCTGTGCCAGTCCATCGTGCCGACCGACACCATGATCATCACCGCGACCAGAGCTGCCATCGGGATACGGGCAACGACTCCGCCGAGACCGACCACCAGGACCAGCAGGAACACCCCGGCGCAGAACGTGGAGATCCGGGTGCGGGCCCCGGAGGTCTTCACGTTGATCATCGTCTGGCCGATCATGGCGCAGCCGCCCATGCCGCCGAAGAAGCCCGCAACGATGTTGGCAACGCCCTGCCCCCAGCCCTCGCGGGTCTTGTCGGAGTGGGTGTCGGTGATGTCGTCGACCAGCTTCGCGGTCATCAACGACTCGAGCAGACCGACGAGCGCCATCGCGAACGCGTAGGGGGCGATGATCTGCAGCGTGTCGAGGTTGTACGGGACGTCGGGGATGAACCACGACGGGAGACTGCTCGGCAGTTCACCCTGGTCGCCGACCGTCGGGATGTCGAGCCCCATGCCGACCGCGACGATCGTCAACAGCACGATGACCACCAGCGGCGCCGGGATGACTCGCGTGAACTTCGGCATGAACACCAAGATCGCCAGGCCGATCGCCACCAGCGGGTACACGATCGCTGGGACGTCGATCAGCTCCGGCAGCTGCGCCGTGAAGATCACGATCGCCAGTGCGTTCACGAAGCCGACCATCACGCTGCGCGGCAGGAACCGCATCAGCTTGGCGGCACCGGCGAGGCTCAGCACGATCTGCAGCACACCGGCGAGCAGCACGGTGGCGATCAGGTAGTCGAGACCGTACTCCTTCGCCACCGGGGCGATCACCAGCGCGATGGCGCCCGTGGCGGCGGAGATCATCGCGCGCCGGCCACCGACGATCGAGATCGTCACCGCCATCGTGAACGATGCGAACAGACCGACCTGCGGGTCGACCCCGGCGAGGATCGAGAACGAGATCGCCTCGGGGATCAGTGCGAGCGCCACGGCGAGGCCGGCGAGTATCTCGATGCGCAGCCGCTTCGGAGAGCGAAGCGCACTTCTCACGCTGGAGTCTTCGAACGCGAGCGGATCGTCGAGCGCGAGCGCAGACGGATTGACAGACATGAGGCTCCAGGAGGTGGGAAACGAGGGTTGGGGTCGACCTTGCGAAGGCACAGGGACCCGGCAACGTGTGACGATCGCACACGGCGACGTGGCAACCCTACCCTGACGTCACAGCAGAGTTGCTCCGACGGATGATCGGTCGACGCCGACCGGGCGGCGGACCTGGTGGGCGATGGGAGTCTCGATCTCCCGACCTCCACGGTGTCAAAGCGAATCAGCCACTTTGACGCCTGTGAGGCCGACTCCAGAAAGTGGTCCTGACCTGGTCTTTTACATCCGTTCAGTGCTGTCTCGTATCGTCTCGTCATGAAGCGTCTGTGCACCTGGTGTGCACCTGGCGAGTAGAATTCACCCATGGCGTCGGTCGTCGACAAGCAGTGAGCGACGGCTCGAAGGCCTACCTCGTGCGATTCCGCACCGCAGACGGCAAGCAACGTTCGAAGCAGTTCAAGCGCCGCCGCGACGCCCTCGCATTCGCCAACGTGATCGAGGTCGACCGCCAGCACGGCACCCTCGTCGATCCACGGCTCGGCCGCATCACCGTCGCTGAGTGGTGGGACCAGTGGTGGCCGACGGTCACGAACCTGCGCCCGAGCACGAAGGCCCGAGACGAACAGTTCTTCCGAACGCACGCCCGCCCGGTCTTCGGAACGACCCCGCTCGGCAAGCTCGATCGAACCGCGCTTCGTGCCTGGGTCGCCGACCTCGGGTCGCCCGACGGCAACAACCTCGCGCCCGCAACCATCCACCGCGTCGTGCAACTCATGAACAAGTGCGTCAACGCCGCGTTCGAGGACCGTCTCATCGCCCACAACCCCGTCGCCAAGCTCCCGCTCCCGCGCATCGAGCGCCGGGAGATGCGATTCCTCGACACCGACGACATCTGGAAGCTCGCCGACGAGATCGACGAGGCGTACCGATCATTCGTGTTGCTCGGAGCGTTCGGCGGTCTGCGACTCGGCGAGATGCTCGGCCTGCGATGGAAGCGGGTCGATCTGCTCCGACGACGAGTCGACATCGCCGAGACGCTGGTCAGCATCGGCGGCCACATCACCTTCGGACCTCCGAAGACGAAAGCCGCGGTCCGAACGGTGCCACTCCCCTCGTTCGTCTGCGACGAATTGTCCCGTCGCGCCGTTCCGCCGGTCGACCCCGAAGGCCTGGTCTTCGAGTCGCCCGAGGGATTCCCGGTCCGGGCGACGCTCTTTCGTCGACGCGTCTGGCGTCCTGCGGTGGCCGCCGCCGGCCTCGAACCATTCCGCATTCACGATCTCCGACACACCGCCGTCTCGCTCTGGGTCGCTGAAGGAGCCAACCCCAAGCACGTCGCCGCCATGGCCGGTCACGCGTCGGTCTCCGTCGCGTTGGACCGATACGGACACCTCTACCCGCAACAAGACGACGACCTGATGCAGCGACTTGCATCTCGCGCCGGCGTCCCGCACGTTGGCCTTGGTGGCGGGTGACTTTGGCCTCGGTCGATCGGTGATGGACGGGACCAGGAGATGAGTCGTGACCCGTGGTTGAAACAGCTCCGCATCGCCGGCGCTGACCCCCGAGCTGTCGAGGAGGTTCTGGCAGCCGATGCTCCTGCCGACGGACTCCAACACGCCGGCAGTGCCCTCTTGCGCGTTGAGCGCTCGGACGTTCTCGTCGCAAGCGCTCGTCGACTGATCGAGGCATTGGGTCAACGCGGCTGGGTCGGCGACGCCGAGCTGATCGTGGAGCTCGAGCACTACGTCGACCGCACCGCGTCGGATCTGAAGATGTTGCCCGTCGCCCTCGACGAACTGGGCGAGGCACTCGACCAGTCCGGCGGTAGCGACTCGTTCATCGACCTGACCGACGGAACGTTGTGGCCGGCGCAGCTGTTCGATGTCGATCAGGGCCCTGCCGACTTCGATCCGGACTCCGATCGGTGGCTGCTCGTGGTTGGCCTCGGATCACGACCCGCGTACGAGACGATGCAGCGATTCGTGACGACGATCGAGCAACCGGATCTCGCATTGCGTCTCAGCGATGCGCTTGCGGGGTCTGGTGCATTCCGCCGGTTCCAGACCGAACTCAGCCGGCACGAGGACGAGTACACGCGCTGGCACCGGTTCCGTGAGGACGCTCGCCTGGGCCGAGCACGCTCCTGGCTTGCCGAACAGGGCTACCGCTCCGGTCGCCAGATGTAACGAACGGGGTCGGCCGGCCGGACTCGGTCAAGCGGCCTTCAGCCCGTTTCGACTGTGGGGTGCGAGTATGTCGCGGTGCCTCGATCTGCGGTCACCTGCGTCGTCTGCCACTACTTGCGAGTGGAGGGCTCGTTCAGCGATGCGGGCGACATCTTCATCTGCGGCGAATGCCAGGCCAACGCCAAGAAGCTCTTCGAGATCCAGGACAGCATCTGGGCCGAGATCGTCGACACAGACGAGTCCGCCGAGCGCACCAAGCAGTCCCCGGATCCCTGACCGAGCGTCTACCAGTCGAGCTCCGTGTCGAGGTCGAGTTGAACGAGCTCGACCTCGGCGTCGCACGAACGACGCGTCGCGGGGAACTCACTTCTGCTTGGAAGCCGACTCGGTCTGTTCGATGTGCTGCTCGAGGCGAAGGCGCACCCGCTCGAGGAACTCGGCAGGCACCTGGTCCAGATCGGTGACGACACTTGCGTCGAAGAGCGCCTCCTGCTCGGCCGGGCTCATCTTCTCGAGTTCGGCGGCAGTCACGACCTTCCCGGGCATCGCTTCATTCTACCTCCCGAGCAGGTCTCGACGAGTCGACCACGCGGTGCGCCGGTTGCGTTCGGCCAGATCGTCGAATCGACGTCGGGATTATCGCGCACAGCACTTGGGCCGCACTGCGGCGCGCTCGCGCCGGCTGCGGATGGATTACCGAGCGGACGTTATGCGTGGGTCATCGGCGAGCATCTTGCCGGTTCTCGGACGGGTGTGAGGCCGTGTCGGCGCCGGCGATACCGGGCGCCCAGGCCTTGGGCCGCGGTCGGGTGGTCTCGCCGGTGGCTGGGCTCGAGTCGGAGGGTTGAGTTGCACCATCACCCGACGGCGCGGGCGGGGCGTGAACGTCTCGATGATCGGTCGGGCACCAATCGCGAGCCCTCGTACAGTGTCCGATCACCGGATTTGGGCGGTCGTCACGTAGTCGCCGGCATCGTCGCCGTTGGCGATGGTCGCGCCGCCGATGATGTCGTCGGCGAGGAGACCGAGGATGTCGCAGGCGTACTTGGAGCCGGTGCCGCAGAGGTAGGCGGCGACGTCGGCGATGTGGCGGGTGCCGACGATGTCCATTCCGACGGGCCGGTCGGTCCCCCAGTTGCGGTAGTGGTCCAGTTGCCGTTCCTCGGCGAGTGGGGCGCCGGTGTTGCGCGCTCGGAACAGCTCGCCAACGTGGCGGGTGCCGTAGGCGTCGATGTTGTCGGTGGAGGGGGTCGAGGGCGTGAACAGCACGTCGGCGTCGGCGAGGTGAGCTGCGCCAGTCTTCTCGTCGATGCCGTTGATCGCGTGGACGTAACCTTGCACACCGAGTTGACCGGTTGCAGCGACTCGGACGTCGCCGGTGAATGCGCCGTCGGAGACGATGTTCAGGTACGAGATCGCATAGATCAGACCACCGGACGGCCCGCCACCGGGAGCGGTCGTGAAGTCGAGCAGGTGGAGGTCCGCTCCCGTGATCATCTCGACCACCTCGACCGCCGTGAGATTCGACTCGAGCGTGTCGGAAGCGATCCCCTGGTCGTGGGTGTAGCGGGTTTGGTCGAAGAGACGGGCGTGTTCGTCCGAGCCGGCGATCGCCATCAACACGAACACGTTGCCGGGGACTGGCGAACCGTCGACGGTGTAGATGCGCGCGGCGATCCCGCCCACGTATTGGGCGACGGCGTCGGGAGCGATCGACCGGTCCCGATCGGAGGACGGAGCGACGACCAGGGCAGGTGGGCTGTCCTCGGACCCACTGACCCCGGCCTGCTCGCAGCATGGCGCCAGGTCGGCGGACCGGTTGACGGTGGCTGGCCCGGTTCCGATGGTCAACACGATCGCTGCGGCGACGAGCGTGACGAGAGAGCAGCGGGTGACCGCCGGGGAGCCCTTCTTTGTGTCGTGCTCGAGGGCGGGGTACTCATGGTTGTTGTCCACGAGCGCACCCTGAATTCGGTCGGCTCCAGGCCGGTTGCGAGGGCGAGTCGTCGTGGTCGTCGAAGCTGGTGCGTGCTGCTGCAGATGTCCCCCGCGACCCACCGTGACCAGGGGCGACGCGGGGCGAGATACGATGCAACAGCGATGCAACCGGCGCTGGGGGCGCACGGCCGCATCGGCCGACTGCTACCCAACTGCAACCTCGGGTCGGAAGGGTGGGTGGCCATGATCGAGAACGAGAGTCACGATGCGCTTGACCGCTGAAGTACTCGGGCCGGTTCGCCTTATCGCGGATGGCAGGCCGGTTGATCTGGGCGGTCCACGTCAGCGCCGACTATTCGGCGCGTTGGTCGTGAACCGGGGATCGGTCGTGTCCACCGACCGGCTGATCGAAGCGGTGTTCGACGGCGAGCCTCCTGACGCAGCGCGGCGGACCTTCCGGACCTATGTGGCGCGTCTGCGACGCGCGTTGGATGTGGCCGGTGTCGACGCCGCTTGTGTGCTCGTCACCGAAGCGAAGGGCTACCTCCTTCCGGAATCAGCGATCGATGTCGATTCAGCAGAGTTCGAGCGAGCGCTCGCCGACGCCCAGGATCGGCTGACCGCGGGCGACGCGGCCGGCGCCGTCCTGGGCCTCGACGAGGCATTGGCGTTGTGGTCGGGTCCTGCCTACGGAGAGTTTGCCGACGAGGAGTGGGCGAGCGTGGAGGCGATCCGACTCACCGCGCTCAAGACGGTGGCCCGCGAACTCAGGGCGGAGGCCGTCCTCGAATCGGGCCGACACGCGGCCATCATCCCGGACATCGAGGCGTTGATGGAGGAGGAGCCGTTCCGCGAGGAACCGCGCCGCCTGTTGATGCTCGCCCTCTACCGCTCCGGTCGGCAAGCGGACGGTCTTCGAGCCGGTCGGGAGTATCGACGGTTCCTCGCCGACGAGACCGGCCTCGAGCCGAGCCGGCAGTTCAGTGAGCTCGAACAGCTGATCATCGATCAGGACCCTCGACTCGAAGCTCGCCCGCAGGGCCGCAAGCTGCGGGGGTATGTGCTCGGATCACCGATCGCCGAATCCGACCTGGGCATCACGTACAGCGCGACGCAACCGTCGGTCGGCCGTGAGGTGGCGATCACTGCGATTCCCGCGGAGCAGGCCGACGATCCTGCCTTCGTTCGGAGATTCGAGGTCCATGCTCAGCGCATCGCCTCGATTGAGCATCCGAACGTCGTCCCGCTCTACGACTACTGGCGGGAACCCGGCGCCGCGTATCTGATCACGAGGTTCCTCCCGGGCGGAACACTCGGCCGACGGCTCAGCGAGCAGTCACTGACCGACGACGAGCGGATGACCGTCGTCCGACAGGTTGGCGCGGGGCTCGCAGCAGCACACGAGCGAGGCGTCGTGCACGGCCAGCTCGACCCGTCGCGCGTGCTGTTCGACGACCGGGGAAACGCGTACATCACGGGATTCGCGCTCGATGCCGACCCCCGTTCCACACCGACCGACATCGCGGGCCTCGGCCAGCTCGTCTGTCAGCTGTGGGCGCAGGCGAGCGATCAATCCCGCGAGACACAGTCCGGGCTCGCAGTGGCTTCGCGAGTGCGAACGATCGCCGACCGGTCCTGGACTGGCGACGATGGGGTTCCGTTCGGAAGCGTCGCCGAATTCGTGGCTTCGATCGAGGCAGCCACCGCTGGCCGCCCCGGTGGGGCCACGCCCGCGTTGCCGACGATCGAGGGGCCGAACCCGTTTCGCGGCCTGTACGCCTTCGCCGAGTCCGACGCCGAGGTGTTCTTCGGTCGTGAGCACCTCGTCGAGGACCTGGTGTCGGATCTGGCCGCTCACCCGTTCCTCGCCGTCGTCGGACCGTCGGGATCGGGCAAGTCGTCCGTGGTTCGCGCCGGCCTCCTTCCCCGCCTCCGCGCCAGCGGGGCGTCGGTCGCGACCATGGTTCCCGGCGAGCACCCGATCGCCGAACTCGAGATCGCGCTCTCGCGGGTCGCGTCGGCACCCGTTCCCGATCTCGAAGTCGCGCTGGCCGACGACCCGGCGGGCCTCGCCGACGTCTTGGCATCCATTCTTCCTGACGCCGATCGTCAGCTGGTCCTCCTGATCGACCAGTTCGAGGAAGCCTTCACGCTGTCGGATCACCAGGAGCGGGACCTGCTGATGAGTGCGATCATCGAAACGCTCGATGATCCGGCGGGGCGGCTACGCGTCGTGGTCACCGCTCGAGCCGACTTCCTCGGCCCGATCCTCGACCACCCGACAGTCGGTGCTGCTGTTCGTGATCATTCGCGCCTCGTGACGCCGCTCGAGCCCGGGGAGCTCCATGTGGCCATCGTCGGCCCGGCCGAGACCTCCGGCGTGGCCGTCGAGTCGGCGTTGGCCACTGCGCTGGTCAGCGACGCCACCAGATCCCCAGGATCGCTGCCGCTGCTGCAGTACTCGCTCACCGAGCTGTACGAGCACCGTACCGACGGCACGATGACGATCGACTCCTATCACCGACTGGGCGGGATGGGTGCGGTCCTGTCCCAACGGGCCGAGGAGATCTACTCCGGCCTCGACCCTGAAGTTCAGGCGGCGAGCAGGCGGTTGTTCTCGAGGCTGATCGCGCCTGGCGAAGGTGTCGAGGACACGCGGCGGCGGGCGAGGCAGTCCGAGTTGGTCGGCGTCTCGACCGAGCTCCTGGAGACCTACGGTGCCGCGCGTCTGATCGCCTTCGATCGGGATCCGGTGACCAGGGAGCCGACCGTCGAGGTCGCCCACGAGACCCTCATCCGCCAGTGGCCGCGGCTGCGCGGGTGGATCGACGAGGATCGGGACGGATTGCGGATCCGCCACCATCTCACGATGGCCGCCGCTGCGTGGGAAAAGGCCGAACGGGACGACGGTGAGCTCTACCGGGGCGCGCGTCTGGAGACGGCCGACGAATGGGCAGCCGAGCATCCCAATGAGATGAGCGACGGCGAACGCGCCTTCCTCCATGCCGGAACGGCGCGGAGGGACGCGGACATCGATCTCGAGCGGCGGCGGATACGGCGCCTGCGTTCGCTGCTCGCCGCCGTAGGTGTAGTTGCCGTGCTTGCGCTCGTCGCCGGGCTCGCCGCGTTCGCGCAGCGCCGAGCGGCCGACGAGAACGCAGCGCAGGCGGAGGTGCGGCGGGTCACGGCCGAGTCCGAACGAGCGGCGGCCGGCGAGGACCCGAGCCTCGGACTGCTCCTCGCGCTCGAAGCGCTCCGGATGGAGCCCTCGAACGAGGGGCTGGGGGCCGTGCAGCGGGCCGGTGTCAGTGTTCCCACGAACTGGCTCGGCGACATCGAGAACGGGGCGAGTTACCGTCGCGTCGCGTACCTTCCCGACGGCACCCTGTTGGCCGTTCACGAGGAGGCCCTCGAGGTCTGGGACGTCGATGAACGCGTCCTCTTGCGCGATATCGCGCTGGACGCCGCGCCGACGGATATCGACGTGAGCTCGGACGGCTCGATGGTGGTGGTCGGCGCCGTGGACGGGAGCTGGCGCGCTTTCGACATCGCCGACTTTGCCCTGACGGCCAGTGGAACGGCTGGACTGCCGGACGACGGTACGACTCGTTCGATCACAGTGATCCGGCTCGGACTGGCTGATGATGTCCTTGCGCTCGGCCTCGACGACGGGCGCGTCGAGATTCATGGGCTGATCGATCCTGATCTTGATCGAGTCGTCACTCCGATCGACACGGCAGGCGATCCGATCACGGCATCGGTCAAGGACATCGCGTTCCGCGCCGACGGAAAGGTCTTTGCCGCTGCGTGGGGGCTGAGTGCCGATGTGCAACAGTTCGAGACGACAACCGAGTCCGAGCCGCTGCGGTTCGAGGAGAGCCCGGGGAGTTTCGTTCTCGTCTACGACGACGAGGTGCTGCACACCGCGTTCCAGGACGTCTGGAGCTTCGATTCGGAGACTGGTGAGCCGGTTTCTGGACCGATCTCGGGGACACGAGGGCTCAGCCCGGGTGTCGCCTACCTTGTTGCTCCCGATACGTCACACCTGATGCTGGTGGATGGCGCATCCCTCACGACTGTCGACCTGGCGGACGGATCGGTGTCGGCCGAGAGTGTCCCCATCTCGACCGACTCGCATTCGGCGATCGCTCCCGACGGTCGTACTCTCGCCGTCGCCACCGCGACCGGGCTCTCCTTCTGGGCCATGGACGGTGCCGGCATGTTCATCGACACGGTCGTACCGGACGCCGAAGCCAACGCCCAGTTCCATGCCATCTCGTCCGATGGCAGCGTCATCGTCCAGGGAGGCAATGTTGGCGACCAGGTGCCCACCCGGATCTGGCGGGTCGACGGTCCGGCGCCCGTGCTGGTACTCGAACTGCCGCCCGGCTACGGCCTTCGGCAGTCAGGGACCGATGTCATCAGGTTCCACGCAGAGGGCGACCCGAGAGACCGCATCGAGCTCGACCGATGGAATCCGGCGACCAACGACTTCGCGGTGGTGGCGGTGAGTGACACCGCGAGCTTCGGAACGGTGATTCCCGTATTCACGCCCGACGGTACCCAGTTCCTCCACCCGTGGGGCACGCCGGAAGGGATCGTCGAGGTCTACGACGTCGCTTCGCAGCAGTTGGTCGTCCGGCTCGACCACGTCATGGAAGCTGCGCCCGCAGGCGACCACTTCCCGGGTGTTCCCACGTTCAGCGCCGACGGCAGAGCGCTCGTGGTGCCGACGTTCGAGGACTGGGTCGGGGTCTACGAGGTCGGCACGTGGGAGTTGATCGATCTCCTCGAACCCGACGACGGATTCCAGGAGATCGTGTTCACCCCCGACGGCCAACGGGCGATCACGCTGTCGACGAGGGGGCTCGAGGTTCGCGACGCGGCCGACCTGCGGACGGTGATCGAGGGGCCGGTCATCTCCAAAGGCGAGGCGACATTGGGCCGGGTCCTCGAGATCACCACGGACGGCCGATACCTCAAGGTCGCACGACTCGGCGGCGCACAGCTCTGGGATGCCGAACGCCTGGAACCGATCGGAGCTCCGTTCCCGGATAGCCCGGACCAATGGGCGGCGACCCTGGCCGCCGACACGAACCAACTGACCACAGTCCACGACCGAGCAACCCTCGTCTGGAACATCGACCTCGACACCTGGCCCCAACTGGCCTGCTTCGCGGCCGGCCGGAATCTCACACGCGAAGAGTGGGAGGAGTTCGGCCCCGGCGGCGACTACCACGCCACGTGCGACCGCTGGCCCGCGGGTTAGACGATCACGACGCCAGCCATCGCCTTGCAGCGCCCGAATGGCGTCGCTGAAGCCGAGTCGCTGTCGGCCCCCGAAGTCCATGACCAGTCCCCACCAAGCAACGCCTAACCCATAGAGGAGTATCCAGAAATGAAGCTTCAGCTCACCAAACGATCGGCCGTGGCGGCAATCGCCACCGTCGCCGCACTCGCCACCATCACGGTCGGCGCGACCGGCGAGGCCTCACCGAACCGGACGAAACAAGACGCCGCAGTCAACTGGCATCCACAATCAGGCAACGCCGGCGCTGTCGGCGACAACGCCCATGCCTCGCTCGTGCGCAGCAGCAGCGGTATCCGGTACCGGTTCGATACCACCGATCTCGTCGCGGGCAACGCGTACACGATGTGGCTCGTCGTCGTCAACGACCCGGCGGCTTGCGACGCCACCCCATGCGCCGCACCGCAAATCATCGGCGACCCTCTCGTCGACGGCCAGGTCGCCTGGGGTCTCGACGGCGAGGTCGCGCGACGCGACGGTGTCGCTCGATTTCGCGCAAGGATCGAAGCCGGACCCCTGCTCGATGGTTGGATCCAGGTCCAAGGCCTGGACGATCCGATGGGCGCCGAGATCCATCTCATCGTGAATGACCACGGTCCCGTCATCCACGGTTTGGGACGCGAAATGCTGAGCACCTACCGCGCCGGCTGCGCCGACTCGAGTCCGTTCCCGCCGTTCTTCCCTGCGAGCGCACTCGCCGACGGCACCCCCGGCCCGAACACTTGCCGCCTGTACCAGAGCGCCGTCTTCGAATCGCCCACTACCTGAAAACACCAGAGCTGCCGCTGGAGCCTGACCCTCGGGACCGTCCGGGATCGGCACCCTCGACCCACACGGAACGAAATCGGACGGGAACGGGATCCTCGCTCCCTCACACGTAAACGGAGATCATCATGACAAGTCAAGAGCACGACAATGCGCCACACACCATGCGCGGATCAGAAGCGGCTCAAGGACCCCATTTCGGGCCCGGACGACTGGGGCTCGTCGCCCTGATCGCTGGAATCGTCGCGATCGGTGGTTGCCGCACGGACGAGTCGACCGCCGGCATCACCCTGGTGGCGAGCGAGACGGTGGCCAGGGCAGACGCCGACGAGGAGCTCGGGTACGCCCTCGACGGCGACGACGTCACTGTCGACGCACCGACGCTCACCGTGCAGATGGGTCTCGAGGTGATCCTCACACTCGAGAACCGAGCCGGCCAATACTCGAACGTCCGAGGGTCTCACAACTTCGCGGTCGTCCCTCCCCTCGACGACGCACACACCGACGTCGACATGTTCACCGACATCGCGACCCGCAAGATCGACGACAAGGTGCTCTGGGGTGCACGTACTCCGGAGATCTTCACCGACGACTCAGCAACGATCACGTTCATGCCCGACGCGCCGGGCAGCTACCAGTACATCTGCACGATTCCTGGTCACGCCCAACTGGGCATGAGAGGAACGTTCGTCGTGGAGAACCCCGAATAGGCAGCGATGGGCGAGCGTCGCCGCGAACCAGATCTGCCTGAGCGCGCTCTTTGATGTTCGCCCGCACGACGGTGCGGGATGCCTCGCTCGACGAGGCCGTGCCCGACACGACCGATCTTGCGTCTGCGAGTCCGTGAGGTGCAGCCCGAAGACTTTCAAGCGGTATCGGCTCTCTGCTGGAGCTGCGTACGAGGTGCCACCTGATCAGGTCGCAATGGAGATGGATTCCGAGCTGGGCATCACGGTCTTGGTTGACCGCTCAGGTTTGCGTCGACTTCACAGCGCCCATGACTGCATCCAAGTGCGGGGCCACAGAAGGCGCATACCGGCACTTCCCGATCGCCGGTGACAGGCCCGGACGCCACGCATATCGACAGCCGGCACGAGCATCGAATCTCTGGCCGCTCTCGTGATTATCTCGCGTGCGACTTGGGCCGTGATGCAGCGGCCGGTCGGCGTCGGTGGTGGTGATTATCGGGATCGGTTATGCAGCGCGGTGGGTGAACATAGAGTCGAGAGGTGGTGTCGTCGACGTTTGTTCTCGTGCACAGCCCGTTGCTTGGGCCGTCGGCTTGGAGGCCGCTCGATGACGTCGCCCGCGCTCGTGGGTTTGGTGTCGTTCGGCCGGACCTGACTGGTGTGGCGGACGCTGCATGGCCCCGGTGGTGCTCTCTCGTCGACACCGCGGTTGAGTCGACGTCCGGCCGTGCAGATCTCGTGGTTGTTGGGCACTCGGGGGCCGGAGCGTTCTTGCCGGCGATCGGTCATCGCCTGAAGGATCGATTGCGGGCGGTCGTGTTCGTGGATGCCATCCTTCCGCCCGTCGCCGGGGAGCATCGCACCTCGGAACAGTTCTTGCGGTTCCTTGACGACAAGACGGTCGATGGACGCCTGTTGCCGTGGCTCGACTGGTGGCCGACCGAGGTGGTCGGCGAGTTGGTGAGGTCGTCGGAGGAACTCGAGGAGCTGCGGTCGGACGTGCCGCGACTGCGCCGCTCGTTCTACGACGCGCCCATCCCTATGCCGGATGATTGGTCGAGCGGTCCATGCGCGTACCTCCAACTCAGTCCCGCCTACTCCGAAGAATCTCGGATGGCCGACCATCTCGGGTGGCCGACGTCGGCCCTCGACGGCTCACATCTTTCGATCTTCACCGACCCGTCGGTCGTACTCGCCGCCGTGGAAGACCTTTTGGACCGGGTCGAGCTGACGAGGTCTCCCGACGTGGTCGGAGACGCACGTCCGAAGGACTACGGGGTACCGGAGTAAGGCTGCTGTGCAAGCGCGGCCATTCTCCTTCCCGATGGGATTCGGAGCGCACGAAGTGTGGTGTGCGGGCAGTGGCAGAATGGCCGTGATGTCGGATCCCGCCATTCGATTCCGACCCCTCGCTGAGAGCGACCTGCCAACCCTCGTGGAGTGGTTCGCCGAACCCGAGATCGCGAGGTGGTGGAACCAGCCCGCCGAGAGCGACAGCGTCCGCGCGAAGTACCTCCCGCGCATCGAGCAGCGCGAACCGACCCAGATGTGGATCGCCGAGATCGACGATGAGGCCGGCGGACTTCTCCAGAGCTACCTGCACGTCGACTACAACGAACACGACGAATGTGTCGGTATCGCCGAGGCCGTCGGCATCGACTACCTCATTGCCGGCCTGCATCGAAACCGAGGTCGGGGCCGGCTGGTTCTTCACGCCTTCGCAGACTGGACGCTGGCGCACTATCCCGACGCGTCGAACTGCGTCGCAACGCCTGCACAAGCGAACGAGGCGTCATGGCGTGCGCTGGAACACGCTGGCTTCTCCAGGGTCGGCGAGTGCCAGCCACCCGACGAACCGCTCGCGTATGTGTACGTTCGCGGGCGCAAGGACAGCCCGACTCCAATCGAGACGTGATCCTCGTTCGGCCGACTCCTTCGTCGAACGCCGGGACGACGCATCGAGCGCCACCTTCGAGCTGACCTGACCGGGATAGTGCGGCGTCACGGTTAGGCCGCAGTGCAGCGCGGGCGCGCGAGCCGAGACCGGATTTCGGAGCGGAGGTTATGCGTGCGCCGTCTCGAGCATCCTGCAGGTCTTGGAGCGTCGGACCGCTGCTGTGCGTTGGTCACGCAGAGAACCCAGCGCGGTGAGGCAGCCGTGCTTTGCCAAGATCGGTTCACAGCGATCGGGGCCAACATGACGAACAGCAAGCACAGTGCAAAGGTGTCCGAGGTGTGGAAACACATGGCGCTCGTTGAAGCCGTCACTCGACTGCAGCCCCGCCGATATGCGGAGACCAACGCAGGGTCGCCCTCCTATCCGATCGTGGACGACGGCGAGCGGTCGTTCGGTGTCCGTGGCTTCATGCGTCGCGCCCTCGACGACCCGGTGCTGCGCAGCACCCGATACTTCTCGAGGCTGCAACAACAGCCGCACACCGACTCCTATCGCGGTCTCCCAGCTGGGTCATTCACGAACTCGGGCTCGGGTGTCGCTATCTCCTGTGCGACATCGACCAGGAATCACTCGACGAACTCGGCGCGTTCGTCGATGCCGAAGGTTGGCGGGGCGTCGTCGAGATCGTCGACGGCGACGGCACGGCGACCGTGGCCCGAGCTGTCCGGCAGAACCCACGCGACTGGTTCGTGTTCATCGACCCGTTTGACCACCGGGCCTCGATCGACAACGGCCCAAACGCGATCGACCTCGCCGTCCAATTGCTGAACAGCGGGGTGCGATTCGCCTGCTGGTACGGCTACAACGAACCGACGCAACGCTTCTGGCTGCCGAAGCTGCTCGGCGAGCGCACCGACGTCGAGCTGTGGGCGGGAGACATTCTCACCGTCGACGAAAACGGAGCAGTCGACACTGGCTGCCATCTCGGCGACGCCACGACGCCGGGCACCGGATCAGGGATGGCGTTCGGGAACGTCACCGTCGAGCTCACCGCAGCGCTGCAAGCTCTCGGGGAGCACCTCGAAGCCATCTAGACCATCACACCGCTTCCTTCCGGACTTCCCGGAGGCCTCAAGTTCGACACCCTCACTTGCTGACACTCACGGAGTAGCCGTTCGCCCTCGAGGACAACCTCACCACGGCACATGGCGACGCGCCATGACCGAGAACCTTTCGAGCCGCTCGGCAACGCACCTGCGACCGGACCGTCGGGTACGGCACCTCGGCGCTCGGGACGTAGCACGAAGGTGTTCACCGTTCGACGGTTCCCTGGTGGCGAGGCGTCAGGCGTACGCGTAGGACGTATACATGTCCTTTTCCCGGTCGTAGTCGAAGCGCCGAGTGAGGCCGAGCGATTCGATCGTCGCGATCTGATGATCGAGACGCTCGTTGGTGATGATCACCGGTCGTTCGAGCGCCCAGTCGTCTCGAAGCCAACGCAGCACCGCCTTGAGCAACGTGCGCTCGAACCCGCGCTCCCAGGTCGATGGACGAACCCAGAACGACACGGTCGCATCGACGAGCGAGAGGTCGGTGCCATCATGCGACGTCACCTCGGCGGTCTGATACAGCCGGTCGTCGTTCGGGAGCAGGTAGATGCAGCCCAGCACTTCGGACTCGCCTGCGTTCATGACGGTGTAGGTGTAGCGAGACCCGTTGCGGTGAGCGTCGTCCATCTTCTGCAGATCGACAAGGTTGTCGTCGACGGAGAAGTCGACCGGCGGGTACGGCGGGTCCTGTTCCCAGTGGTACAAGAACTCGCGACTCGCCATCACGGCATCGTGATCGAGCCCAACATCGGTCGGAATCAGCGGCCGAACGATGAATCCGTCGCCGGCGAATCCTGCGGCCGGCCCGATCCCTCGCTCGAAGAAGCTCATGGGCGACATCCTCGCAGCACAAGCAGTTGCCGTCAGCGCCAGTTCCAGAACCACACACCCAGCCTGCTCTTCGGTCACAGGCGCTTGGTACGACTCATGACGCGAGCGGGAACACGCACCCATTGCGGCACTTCCCGGTCGCCGGTGACGGACGCGGACGCCACGCATGTCGACAGCCCTCACCGGCTTGGACTCGTCGGTCGGCCCCGAGATTATCTCGCGTGCGACTTGGGCCGTGATGCGGCGGGTAGGTGCATGAGAACGGCGTGATTCTGGGCGCGGAAGTGTGCGGCCCGAGAGTCAGGGACTGTTTTGCGATCGGACGAACGCTCGGAGGGAGTCACGCCAGGACGGTGTTGCTGTGCGGATCCCGATTGGCGCGGATTCGGGCCGATCGAGCCAACGACCGAGTGCCTGCACTCGGAGCGCAATCGAGGTGTTCACGAGTTCGTCGGGCACACCATGGCCCGATGCTGACCGGTACTCGTCAACGAACCAGGCACGGAATCGCTCATAGATGTCCATCTCTGACGACATCGCAGCGTCGAAGAGCACCATGTACAAGGTGTTGCCCACTTCGGACTCGATCGGTCCGTAGCCACAGTCATCGAAGTCGAACACTCGAACCTGACGGTCTGAGAACAGCAGGTTCGCCGGCGAGAAGTCACCGTGAAGCAGTTGTCGCCGGTCCAGCCTTGCGGCACCGGTCGGCGCTTCCGCTCCAGCCAGTGCAGCGACCGCTGGCAAGTCGACCGGGTCGAGCTCTTGAAGCGAGCGGTGCAGGCGCGCCAGCGTCGTCGCCATTCGTCTCACGTCAGCTTCCTCGCAGACGTCCGGTGTCTCGCCGACAACGAATGGATAGACGACAGCGAGCCATGTGCCCAGTTCGACAATCACGCCGGACTTCGTCGTGAGCGGCCCGACGACCGAGTCGTCCATCTCAGAAAGCAGCGACGTCATCTCGACACGTCGCCGGTAGGCCTGATCGACGAGGCGACTGTCGGTCAGCTTCACCACAACCCGCTCCCCGCCGGACGTTCCGGCAAATACCATCGCCTGATAGCCACCGTACAGTTCTTCACCGCGGACCACACCGATCGACGACCACATCGGGTCGTCAGGCAGGGACAACGGCGGCAGATTCTCAGATGCCGCCATCAGCTCAGCATGCCACCGCCGTGATTCGGTTGCGCCACGGCAGCGCCGTCATGCAGCGCGACCGTCGTCCAGGCCACCCGATCTCGTACACCCGTCGTGGGGCGGTCCAGGGACAAGTTCGTCCTTGCCCACCAGCCACACCGGCGCAACGATTGCATCATGGCGCGACCAACCATGCGGATCTCGGGACCGACGCTCGACTCGAGCAATCCCATCGCTCTCGCCGAGTTCTACGAACGGCTGCTCGGCTGGCCCATCGTCAAGCGGGAGGGGTCTCGACCGGGCAGGTCGTCGACTGATGGATGGGCGATGCTTCGTTCGCCCGACGGCAGCATGAAGATCGAGGTCCAATCGGAACCGAACCATCGCGCTCCGACCTGGCCCAGCCAATCCGGCGAGCAAACGATGATGATGCACTTGGACATCGGGGTCGCCGACCTCGAGGCCGCCGTGCTCTGGGCCATCGAGCAGGGCGCCCGACTCGCCGACCATCAACCGCAACACGGCGTCCGCGTGATGATCGACCCAGACGGCCACCCGTTCTGCATGTTTCCGGATGAAACGCTGTGACCGGATGGGACTACCTGGCCGTGATTTCGTGGGGCCGCACCCGCGCCGAACTCGCATGCGTTGATCGGCATCGTGCCGGTGACTATCGAAAGCGCTAGCAGTCGGCCGGCGCCGTAATGAGACGATCGTTGATGTGGACGGCGAGGAAATCCTTCAGGGTGGCGTCGCGAATGCCGGCGCTGTGGTCCGGTCGGGTGACCACGTTTTGCGTCCCTCGAATCAACACTCCACCTCGATCCACACGTTGCTGAACCGCATCCGCGCACGCGGATTCCACGGTGCTTCTGAACCAGTGTCGATCGATCCCGACGGTCGCGAACGTCTGCGCTTCGTACCGGGTGATGTTCCGCTTCCGCCGTACCCGTCGTGGGCCCAGACCGACGAGGCGTTGGCATCGATCGCGGTGCTGATCCGAGGACTTCACGACGCATCGATGGAGCTGTCTCTCGATTGTGAGTCGTGGAGCAGCGAAATGGCCGACCCCGACGGTGGTCCGGTGATGTGCCACAACGACGTCTGCTTGGAGACCGTCGTGTTCCGAGACGGGCGCGCAGTTGCGCTCCTCGATTTCGACTATGCCGCCCCGGGACGGCGAGAGTTCGATCTCGCTGCGTTCGCACGGATGTGTGTGCCGATCGATGACGACTCCAATGCATCACGCCTGGGTTGGGCGTCGAACGACAAGCCCATGCGTCTTCGCGTCGTATGCGACGCCTACGGCTGCGACGAGTCGGGTCGAGCCGCCGTGCTCGCTTGTCTGTCCGATTCAATCGCCCGTGGTGGCGAGTTCGTCCGACGACGAATCGAGGCCGGCGAGGTCGCCTTCATCGAGATGTGGAACAACATGGGCGGCCAAGAGCGCTTCGACCGCCGACGTCAATGGTGGTCGGACAACTACCAGGACTTCGCCGACGCACTTCGATAGTCGAGCTCACCGTCTCGTCGCGAGCCGACACTATCTCGCGTCACGCTTGGGCCGAAGTGTGCGGCTGATGCGCCAGCGCAAGGCGGATTACGGGGCGCTGATATCGAGTGCCCTCTCGAAGCGTGCGAACGTCTGGTCGATGTCGCCGGGGACGACTTCGATTCTCCGAGTGGCAGGTCGCTGCTCGAGGACTCGGACGAACGCGTCGTACATCTTGCCGACCGGGTCGGCCTGCTCCGAGCGGTCGACCAGCGCTGCCGCGTCGTGGTGAGCCTGCGTGCTCGGTGCTGTCCGACGGTCAGAGAACGCGGCGATGGCCCCTGCGCGGTCGGCCCATAGCGCCGTCTCCACGAATGTCGCTCCGCTGCGGTCCGCGGCGCCAGCGAGTTGTTCGATGAAGTCAGTGCGGCCAAGGAACTGAGGGACGATGACATCGCGCTCACCCGCCAGGTGCGCCTCCGCCATGACCAGTGCGAGCGATCGAGCAGTCAGCCCGGCTGTCGATGGATCGTCCAGCCAGCCGCCGAGCATCCCGCGAACGACGTCGATGTCGAGATTGAGCGAGAGGGGTCGAGAGTCGACGAAAAGCTGCGCAATCGTCGACTTCCCGCTCGCCGGTGGACCGTTCAGCAACACGAGCACGGCCATCGCCTCAGCGTACGCGCACGTCTCAGCCGGGATTAGCCGATGCGGGACTTGGGCCGAACTCGCGCACCCCACGTTCGCTGGTCAGCGGGATTATGTCTCGGCGAAGTGTGCGATCCTTGACGAGTGGTGAAGCTCATCCCACCAGTGGTCAACGCCGGCGCAATGGCTGGATTACGGCAACCCGAGATCCAGGTCGATGGCGATCTCACACTGCGTCCGTGGCATCGAAGCGACGCACCGACCGTCATCGAGGCCTTCGCTTCACCAGACATTCAGCGGTATCACTTCCGCCGATTCGATACGGAATCCGACGCGCAGCAATGGATCGAGGACTGCGCCGAAGGTTGGCGCTCGGAACGGTCGGGGACGTGGGCGATCGTCGAACGCGAGGAAAACCGAGTGATCGGCCGCGTCACCATCTTCACCGTGCTGGAGGACGGCTATGGCGAGGTCTCGTACTGGGTGCTTCCGAGCGCCCGCGGGCGAGGCGTAGCTACCCGAGCCTGCGTGGCGGCGACCCGCTGGGCGCACGATCTCGGCCTCCACCGCATTCAGCTGCAGCATTCAACCCACAACGAACCCTCGCGACGAGTCGCGCTGAAAGCCGGGTTTGTTGAAGAGGGAATCAGGCGCGGCGCCAACCTCCACGACGATGGATGGCACGACATGGTCCTCTACTCCCACCTGACGACCGACCACACCTGACCCGCAAGCCGGGCGGGCACGGTCACGAAACGACCACACGTGACGCAACCACCCTCCGCCACCGTCGAGCCATCACCATTGCGAATATCGGGTGCCCGAGTTGGGCCGCACTCGCACGCTGTGCTGACGCGTCGAGTCGAGATTACGTGCGGCGATATCGAGTGCTCCAACCGTCTTCTACCATCGCGCGATGACGCCGATGGGAGTGAGCGGGTGACGCGCACGCGCAGCGAGTATCGGATGTCCCCGATCCAAGTCGCCGCGACCTCGGTCCCGCTCCCGCTCCCAACGACTCATCCCGACGAGCAGCAGCGCGATCCGCTCGCTGCATTGATGCTGGACGCCTATCGCAACACGATCGACGACGAAGGCGAGTCTCTCGACGATGCGCTCGGCGCCATCGACTACTACCTCGCATCGATCGTCCGTCCGCACTCGTACGCCATGCTCGACAAATCTGATCTCGTTGGGTTTGCCTTCGTGGTCGTCGTGAACGGCGTTCACTACATCGACCCCGTCGTGGTGGCGTCCACACGCAAGCGGCTCGGGTTCGGCGGTGCTCTGGTACGACGATGCCTCGGATCGCTGGCCGATGCAGGGGTCTTCGAAGTGGGAGCGACCATTACCGATGGCAACGTCGCATCGGAGCGACTGTTCATCGGACTGGGCTTCGACCGACTTGGATCGTGGACCTGACGAGTCCGTGCGACACCTCAGCGCGGACCACGTCAGTGCGCCGAACGCAGTCACTCGGCCGTCCCGTCGAAACGGCCGGTGCCATTACCGAGCACAGAACTTGGGCTCAGTGAGGCGCGGCGCGCTGAGTTTTCGGCGGTGACTATGCGCGGCACTACCGGGCGCTCCCCAACCGGCAACGCTGAGTGCCGTTCGTGTGCACCGCCGGCTCTCCGAAAAGGGACCGCAGGTCAGTCCCTGGTCATGTCGAGCATCTGCACCATGACGGCAGTTCCGCCGCTTCGGCTGCCTTTCGCGTGCATCGATCCCCGTGGCACCACACCAGCCTCACCCGATCTGAGCTCAACGGTGTCGCCCCCAACGGTCAGCCACGCCTCCCCTGACACGACCAAGAACAGCTGATCGAAGCCCGCCTCATGCATACCGATCTCACCGCTGGGCTCGAAGTGAAGCACGTACGCGTGGCACTCACCCGAACCGGATCCGAGGCGAACCGAGGACGAACCGATCGCCCCGAAACCTAGGATCGCGTCAGCAACATCCGGAGTGAATCTGATCACATCAGGCATCCCAGCAGTATCCCCCTTACCTTGTTCCGTGGTCCTGATCGGCGACGATGAGGGCTGGTGCTCGGCAGTACGGGTAGGGCTCCTTCCCCCTGTCACGTAGATGGCCTGGGGGGTGTTGCCGCCCGTGCTGTCCGGGTGCGGCTGACCTCTGACAGGGACATGCGCTTCGGGGCTGGTTCGCAAGGTGGTTGATGGCGGCCGTGCCGTTCGAGCACTCACTGGAATCGACTCGGACAGGAGAACGGATGGGAAGCTTCGACTATCGCCATGTGGACGTGTTCGTGGGTGTCGACATGGCCAAGCAGGATCACTTTGCGCAGGCGATCGACCGCGACGGCAACGAACGATTCGCTCGATCGGTGGCCAACGACCAGGCAGCGATCGAGGCGGTGATCGACGACGCCGCCCAGCACGGCCGGGTGGCGTTGGTGATCGACATGCCCTCGTCGTCGGCCCAGCTGCTGTTGACGATCGCCGAGCAACGGGCGGTGCCGGTGGCGTACGTGACGGGGTTGCAGATGCGCCGCGCTGCTGAGCTCTACGCCGGCTCAGCCAAGACCGACCCGCGTGACGCGTGGGTTTTGGCCGACTTCGCCCGACGTCACGCCGACCAGCTGGTGTGGCTTGACGTGTCCGACGAGCTGTTGACCAAACTGCGGATCCTCAATGGCCGCGACGTCGACCTCGCCGAGGACGCCAACCGGGCCACCAACCGGGCCCGTGACGCACTCGTCAGCATCTCGCCGGCACTCGAGCGTGCGCTCGGATCGCGCCTCGCTCACCCGGGCGTAAGAGACCTGCTCAGCGCCTATCCGACCCCGACCGCGCTGCGAGCCGTTCGGCCCTCGCGAATCAAGACGGTGGTCGCTCGGCGCTCGCCGCGAATCGCCGAGAAGGTCACCACCGCCATCGTCGAGGCGCTCGCCGCGCAAACGGTGACGCTGACCGGTGAAGACACCTGGGGCCAGATCATCGCCGGTCTCGTGGCTGACCTGGAACGCGTCCACACAGCCCGCGCCGAGTTGGGCAAGCAGATCGAGGTGGTGTTCCTCGAACACCCTCTCGGACAGGTCCTGGTGACGCTTTGCGGGTTCGGTCCCAGGACCGGCGCACGAACCCTCGCCGAGATCGGCGACCCCGCCCGGTTCGCTAACGGCAGCCGCCTCGCCGCCTACGCCGGCCTCGCACCCGTCGACCGACGTTCCGGCAAGTCGATCAACAACGCCGCCGCCTCCCGGCGCGGCAACCACCGCCTCAAGAACGCACTGTTCCTCGCTGCGTTCGTTGCCACCCAACACGACCCCCACGCCCGCGACTACTACGCCCGCAAACGAGCCGAAGGCAAGAGTCACAACGCCGCCGTGATCTGCGTCGCCCGCCGACGCTGCGACCTCATCTGGGCGATGCTCACCCGCTGCGAGCCCTACGACGCTGACCGCTTCGCTTCACTTGCGCCAGCCGCGTGACCCGCCCGGAACACTTCGCGTCTGCACGACACTTACGCCATGACGATCGCGGCTACCCGCGAAACGAAGGAGCGGATCCGATGCGCCAACCCCTTGACAACAAGACAGGGACACCCCCCCGGATGGCGACCTCCGCCTGCATGGCGCCTTTGCTCTCGCGGAAGACGCCCCTGATCGCCCCCGCGGGCGTGATTTCCGGGCGCTGCACTTGGGCCGGTATCGGGCGGGTTGCACTCTCGTGTGGGAGGCTCGGTGTCATTCGAATCTCGGAGGGGTGGTCAGGTGAGCGAACACATCCGCAGGTACGTGCAGGCGGTCTACGGTCTCGATGCTGTCGTGCAGCGGACGGCGCAGGACCAGTGGCAGAACCCATCTCCCTGCGACGGATGGGTTGCGCTCGACGTCATCGTGCACAACGCCCTGTCGTTCCAGATGTTCGCCAACATGGCCCGCGGGACCCCGGCAGCGGTGCCCGCGCCACCAGATGGGTCGGGAGTACCCGCCCCGAGCGATGACGGACATGTCTTCGACGCGAACGTCCTCGCCAGCGCATCTCGACTGCCTGCCGAATACTCCGCTGACCCGATCTCGTGCTGGAACCGGGATCGAGACGACCTGATCGCTGCATTGGATGATCCCGGTGTGGGTGAACTGCGAACTCATAGCCCGTGGGGTGAGACCGACATGGACACCTGGTTGAGCTTCGCCGTGTGGGATCCGGTCGTGCACACCTGGGATCTCGCAGAGGCGGTCGATCAGCCGACAGTCGTCGATTCCCGATTGTGCGAGTTGGCGCTTTCCGCTGCGCGCACCTTCGACGCTGAGCACAACCTCCGCAGACCCGGCGTCGCAGCAGCGGAAGTCCACGCCTCAAGTGCAGACGCGGTCGAGCGCCTGCTCCGATTTGCAGGACGAGACCTCAGCTGGCGGGACCGCCGCGGCTTCGTTCCACCCCACGAAGATCCTGCGCGATAGCCGGCGCAGTCGACCGGGCTGCCTACGCGGTATCAGCGGCCGATAACGCGGTCACTGCTGGTGGGCGCGTTCTCGGGCGTCTGCGTTGGGCCGGAGTCAGTCGGTCGTCGGCGTATCCGGAAACGGCGTTGGGATTGCGGTCCCCGAGCCACGAGCGAGCACTCGACCGTCGTGATCGAACAGGGTCCCTTCGATGAACCCGACCTTGCGGCCGAGGCGGGTGACCGTCCCCTTCCCGATGAGGGTCCCCGCCGGGACCGGGCGGATGTAGCTGACGTTGATCACGGCAAGCGGCATCGCAAGAACCCCACCGGAACGCACCGCACCCGCAATACCGATACAGCCGTCGAGCATCGTTGCCACGACCCCACCTTGAACTGCACCGAACTGATTCGCCCGGGCGTCGGTGACTTCGAATCGCAATGTCGTCGTGCCAGCCTCGTAGTCCACCTCGACGATCTCTATGTCGACACCCGGAAGATGGATCTCGGGCGGGAACAACTCACGCATCCGCGCCAGCAGAAGAACGTTGTCAGTGATCGGGTCCACTCCCGGAGCGTAGGACCCTCTGCCGATCACCACGGACTCACCCGGGAACCGGCGACACCTCGCCTGCGTGACGGCTTCGGGCTGGGTGGGTAGCGAGTTTCCTCATCGTGTTCGCTGCCTGCGCCCGACCCCCATGACCGGTGGTCGGCACTACGCGACGAGAACCTGCCAAGCAGCCAGGGCGATGAGCCCGATCGGGAGGATCGACACCAGCAGGGGCAGCAGCAACAACAGGCCCCGATCACCCTTCCGGGCGGCGAGGAACAGGAAGAGGGGGGCGCCGAACATCGTCCCTGTGGTGAACAGGGTGAAGCAGAACACCGAGCACAGCACCGCGACGCGCCCCTCGACCGTGGTCGGCAGCACCGAGCGACCGCGCAACGTCCAGCGGGGGGTCTCGTCCGGTCGGGCCGGCACGGACGTCACCAGCCGGGTACCGCCGACCAGCGCCACCAGCCCGATGGTCAACGAGACCACGCCGACGGGGAGGAGGAATGGGGGCCGCAGGAACCCGAACCGCACATCGGCCGACACCCCGGGCGAGCCGTCTGCGTTCATGATCACCAGCGCCCACTCCCCGCTCTCGATCGTCCAGTCGAGATCCTGCTCGCCGCTGCCACTCACCGACGCCACCCAGAAGCTCTCCGTGCCCGGGGCAGCGGGCTCGTCGGTGCCCTCTTTCCTGGTGTACACCACGTCGACGATGTCGTCCTGGAACTCGTCCCACGCGGTGATCTCATCGTGGGCGACGCCGTCGAGGTAGGCGGCGACCGCATCGGCGGGGGCGATGCCCAGGAAGAGCACGTCCGCCCCAGCTGCAACAGCCTGCACCCGCACATCATCGGGCGCCGAGACGCCCTCGGGTAACGGGCTCCAACGCAGCATCTCGACGTCGTCGGTGACCACCGCGCGCGACGAGACCTCGATCGTCAACGGATCGCGCAAGCGGTACTCACCGAAGAGCGGAGAGTTGAACAGCGACCCAAAGCCGTAGTTGTAGGTGAGCACCAGCCCGACCAACACCAGCACGGTTCCGAATCCAACCCTGGTGCGTCGTGCCACGGGGACCACCTCGTCCGCAACATCAGGAGGCAGGGAGTCGGGATTCTCAGCGACGGCCTCGAGAACACGCATCGCGATCACCTCCACTTCTGACGTACCGCCACGGTGCAACGCACACAAGAGGCAAGGGACCACATGTCCCTGGCAAAGCCGAAGTGCGATAACCGGCTGTCCCGATCGGTACTCCCACTCGATCCGAGCGGCCGACACCGCGATCACCGCGGGTGGGAGCCTTCGCCCACACGGAGTATCCGTCGCTCTGCGTGGAGTACTCGTGGAGCGGCCCTCACCTTGGGAGGGCGTCCTCCCCGAACTGAGTGGACCACTGCTCACCGTTCCCGATGTCCGGCGCACCGAAGCGCCGATGTCCGGCGAGTTCGGTGAAGGCTCTGCGCTGTGGTGCGCTTGGGTCGTTGTCGACGGTTGGCGCGGTAGTGTCGCCGCAGCCGCGACCGGGAGGACAGCGATGCGACAGCTTCAAGTGGCGGTGATCGGTGGGTCGATTGCCGGGTGCTCGGCGGCGATTCTGTTGGACCGGGCCGGTCACGACGTGCGCGTCTATGAACGCTCGCCGGCCGGTTTGGTGGGTCGGGGCGGTGGGATCGGCACCCCGGTCCCGGTGCTGCACGAACTGATGAACCAGGGCGTGGTCGACGCCGACATGCCTCATCTGGTCGCTGACGCGATGCCGTTCGTCGTTCGCACCGCCAGTGAGCCGGCGACCGGTGCTGTTCCGTGGTCGATGCCGATGGAACTGGCGGCGTTTCACTGGACCGCGTTGTGGGGGCAGCTACGGCGCCGGGTCGCCGATGACCGGTACCACCGCGCAGCGGCCGCAACCGGCGTGACCGAGCAACCGTCTGGTCGGCTCGTTGTCAGCTTCGAGTCCGGCGATTCGGTGGAGGTGGACCTGGTGGTTTTCGCTGACGGCTACCAGTCGCTCGGTCGTCGCCTGCTGTTCCCTGATGCTCGTCTGCGCTATCGCGGCTATCAGCTCTGGCGCGGCCTGCTCCCCGAAGTGGCGCTGACCGATCCCGACGTGCTCGGGAGCACGTGTCCACGTGTGTCGTATCCAACGATGCCGGGCAACTTCGTGTGCTACCTCGTGCCAGGTGAGGACGGCTCCACGAAGCGCGGTGAGCGCCTCGTCAACTGGGCTGCCTACATCCCGGTTGCCGAGGAGAACCTGCCCAACTTCATGGTCGATCGGTCAGGCCTCTACCGGGAGGGCGCGATCCCACCGGGCCACATCCGCCTGGAAGCGGAGGAGGACCTGAAGGCGGCGATGGAGGCCGAGCTGCCCGATTACTACGGCGCGATGGTGCGGGCCACGAACCACACCTATGTGCAACTGATCTACACCGTGCGGATGCCCTCCTACCACCGTGGAGGTGCCTGTCTCATTGGGGACGCCGGAGCCGTCGCTCCCCCGTTCACCGGCTCTGGTGTGTTCAAGGGCTACCACAACGTGCAGAGCCTGCTGGACGCGTTCAGCCGGCACGACGACCCCGCCGAGGCGCTCAACGAGTGGGACGCCGAGCAGGTCCAGCTCGCAGACCGCCTCCTCGCCCTCGGCGACCAGATGGAACAAGCCTTCATCTGGAACTCGCTGGACCTCACAACCGCAGACGCCGCCTCGACCGAAGCCTGGTGGCACGCCGCAGTCCAGTTCCCGGACGACTTCAGCTACGAAGCAAGCGAGTGAAGCGCCTCACCTGCCCGCCAGACTGCGCCGTCCCAGCCGCCGAGAGCTGAATCGGCGTGCGCGGGCCGAGACCACCTTGCGCAGCGTGCCCGATATCCGGCGCACTGTGCGACCTCGGAGCACGATCGGCCCACTACATAATCACTGCTGACGAAAGCGTCCGGTTGACGATCGCCCACTGAGACATCTGAGGAACATGTCCGAGCGGTGTCGAATGGAACGGACGAGGTCCATCTCGTCCTCGACTGGGACGCGGCCCGATGACCGTGTCACACCATCAGCGACCGAAGATCAACGTGGCGACAGTCACGACGATCAGCACCACCATGATCAAGGCCGCCCACACTCCAGCAGCTGTCGCAACGAACCGACCGCCTCGTTCCGAACCACCGCGGCTGGACCTCATCGCAAGCGCTACGCCCACCGCAACGATGGCCAGCACGAGCAGCAGCGGCATGTTTCAACTCTCCCGGATCGTTGAGCAGATGGCCCGGGTCCTTGGCCCCGTCGTGGCAACCCTGAGCATTTCAACACCTGAGCGCCCGTCGGGACACGTCAGGACACGGCGGCAAGTAGACGGTGCACCCATCTGGCTTGCCTCCGGCGATCGACTCGCTCATCGCGACACCCAGCGCGCTGTCAACGAGGCATGCCCGAGATCACCTGTCACCGGCTCGGTGACGTGATTACGGGACGCGGGACTTGCCGGCCGATGCGCATCACCTTCGACGCTTCCTCGACTGTCAGGAGCTCGGGCGGTGCCGGCTCCACGATGTCGTCCATCGGATCCATGGGACCGTCCTACTTATACCAATGAAATTCAGTCGACAAGGGGCCTGAATCCGCCGGCGCCGGACGCTTCGACACCAGCGGACACTCGTGAACACCAATGGACATCAGCGACACCGGATGGCACTCCGGACGTGACGGAAGTCACATCACGCCCACCGTCCCGAAGATCAGGACACGGAGATCTACGCCGCCGACGTCGAGACTGAGGTGCGAGTCTGAGTGACCTTGGCCGCGTACTCGAGCGCCGCGAGTACGTCGTCGCGCTCGAGGTTCGGACGGTCATTTGATGGCTGCGCCGAACGTGCTTCGATGCGCCGACAACACCGAGTCACGACGTGATGTCTGGTGTCGACTCGTGCCGCCGGATCCATCACGTGGTGGTACATCACGACTGATGGCGGGAAATCCTGTGCACCTGGTGTGCACCTGGCGGCTCCTCGCAACCGGCCCGATCGAGCGATATGGCCTCTGACCAGGACTTATGGGGTGGGCGATGGGAGTCTCGATCTCCCGACCTCCACGGTGTGAACGTGGCGCTCTTCCAGCTGAGCTAATCGCCCCTTGGGGAAGCCACAAGATATCAGCCGCCGCGGCGATCGCGCCGTCTCAACCCGGCGCGTCGACCGGCGCCGCGATGCACGCGACCCCCATCCCCTGACGGTCGCGATAGGCCACCGTCGCGCCGGGGCAACGTGCATCGAACGGGACGAACGCCTCGACCACGAGGTCGACCGACAGATCACCGGTGCAGGCGACCTCCCGGACCGAGTTGTCGGCTTCGACGCTCGCGCAGTCCCCGACACGCAGGATGCCATCGGGCGCGGCGGGCTCGCCCGGCTCGGTGAACTGTGCGAGCACCACGATGCCGATCACAGCGATCGCGCCCACGAACAGCAGGCTGCGCCAGGGGATCCGGGCCGGACCGAGATGGCTCGGGTGCATCGGTGCACGATCCGCATCGGCGCCACGATCGTTCGGTGATCCGGATGGCGATCGGCCCGACGAAGTGGAGGACGACTCCGAGCGCAGGCCGGCGTCGTAGACCGCCCGGCGCGCCGGGTCGCCCAGCACACGGTACGCCTCGTTGATCGCCGGCATCGACAGCGGCGACGAGGTCGGCGCAGCGCTCGTCCGGTCGGGATGGTGTGCGCGTGCCAGGCGCCGGTAGGCCTCGCGGATCTGGGCATCGGTCGCCGAGGGAGGGACGCCGAGGGTGTCGTAATGTGTGTCGTAGTGGGTCGGTCCGGACACGATGGCACCACGCTACGCCCGTGACCCGCCGACGTCGCCGGGAGCCGCAACGTCGAGACCCGGCGTCGACGTCAATACCCGGCGTCGACGTCGACCAGCCCGATCAACTCCTCGCCGCGAGCGAATCGCCGGACGTTCTCGACCACACGGCGAGCCAGCAGCGGTTTCGCCATCTCGGGCGTGTTGCCGACGTGCGGCGTGATGATGCAGTTGGGAAGCGACCACAGCGGATGCCCGGCCGGCAACGGTTCGGGGTCGGTGACGTCGAGGCCGGCACCGCCGATCGTCCCGGAACGGAGCGCGTCGACCAGGTCGTCGGTGACGATGTGGCGACCCCTGGCGACGTTGACGATCCAGGCATGCGGTTCCATCAGTGTGAATTCACCACGGCTGAACATGCCCTCGGTCTCGGGGGTCAGCGCCAGCGCGAGCACCACGAGATCGGCACCGGGAAGGGCGTCAGCGAATCGGTCGGCCTCGAGGACGTCGTCGACGCCGTCCATGGCTTGGACATTGCTGCGCACCACGGTGATCCGACAGTTCCACGGCTGCAGCAGGCGAACCAACGACTCGGTGATGCCACCCCCGCCGAGGATCGTGACGCGTCCGTCGAGCAGGTTCCGACCGGCGGGCCGTCCCCATTCGTGGGCGTTGGCGTAGGCGCCGAGATTGCGCAGGCCCGCCACGCCGAGCGCCAGCGCCATCTCGGCGACCGGCTCTGCATAGACGCCCTTCCCACAGGTCCACACGCGATCGTGGTCGAGGTGTTCGACGAAGTTCTCGATACCGGCGAACGGCAACTGCACCCATCGGATGTGGTCGCCGTCGTCGAGGATCCGCCCGAGCGTCTCGACACTGCGGGCGTCGGACCACACGATCGCTTCGGCGTCCGCAGCATCGACGAGTTGACCGCCCCCTTCGACCACCGCGTCGGCGAGCCAGGCGGGCGCGGTGTCCGGCCCGAGGTGGATGCGAGGAGCGTCGCTGTTCGTCATCGAATCCCCGAAGGTAGCGGTTGGGGTCGCTCGACGGATCGATCGGGCATGATGAGTCCATGAACGCCGCCTCGTCCGTCGTGCGCACCGTGGGTGTTCCGCGAGAAGTGAAGACCGCCGAGCACCGGGTGGCGATGACGCCGGACGGCGTGCGTGAACTCGAACGGCACGGGATCGACGTCCTCGTCGAGAGCGGTGCCGGCGACGGCGCCTCGATCAGCGACGCCGATTACGTCGCGGCCGGTGCGGACATCGTGCCGACCGCCGCCGACGCATGGGCGCAGGAGATGGTGGTCAAGGTCAAGGAACCGCAGCCGTCCGAGTACGTGCACCTGCGCGAGGACCTCACGTTGTTCACCTACCTGCATCTCGCCGCATACCCGGCGGTCGCCGATGCGCTCCTGGCGGCCAAGACCACTGCGGTCGCCTACGAGACGGTCCAGCTGGCCGACGGTTCGCTGCCGCTGCTCGCCCCGATGAGCGAGGTCGCGGGTCGCCTCGCTCCACAGATGGGCGCCCACTACCTCGAACGCCACAACGGCGGACGCGGCGTGCTCATGGGTGGCGCCCCCGGGGTTCGCCCCGCCAAGGTGGTGGTGCTCGGGGCGGGCAACGTCGGGTGGAACGCGGCGTGGATCGCCGCAGGCATGGAGGCCGAGGTCGTGCTGGTCGACAAGAACCTCGACCGGCTGCGCTTCGTCGATCAGATCCACCGCGGACGGATCATGACCGCCGCGTCGAACCGCGGGGCGATCGAACGCGCCGTACTCGACGCCGACCTGGTGATCGGTGCCGTGCTCGTCGCCGGTGGACGGGCGCCGGTGGTGGTCAGCGAGGAGATGGTGGAGCAGATGAAGCCGCGTGCGGTGATCGTCGATGTGGCGGTCGACCAGGGTGGTTGCATCGCCACCACTCGCGAGACCACCCACGACGATCCGACCTACGTGGTACACGACGTGGTCCACTACGCAGTCGGGAACATGCCGGGAGCCGTGCCGTACACCAGTACCTACGCGCTCACCAACGCCACCCTGCCGTTCCTGTTGGACGTGGCGCTCCACGGTGCGATCGGCGCTGCCCGTCGCGACCCCGCCATCGCGCACGGCTTGAACACCGTCGGCGGCGCGTACGCGAATGCAACCGTCGCCGAGTCGCTCGGAGCGATGGCGATCGACGCACTGGGACCGGACGTCTGAGTCACCACGCCCGATTCTCCCGCGGTGCGGCCATCGGGGTGGCGATCTGCCTGCTCGCGGCCTGCGATCCCGCCGACGACGCCGCCACGCCACCGTCGGCCACCCTCGAGTCGGACCGAACGGAGACCACCACCGGCGGCGATGCACCGCCCGCCGCGCCGGCGTTCGCCACGCTGCCCCCGGTCGACAGCTTCACGTACCCGACCGGCGCCGACGACATCGTGGTACAGGTGCTGGTGAGCGCTCCCGTCGGACCCGACGTGCCACTGCTGACGGTCTACGGTGACGGCGACGTCGTCGCAGGAACGAACGAGGGTTGGCGATCCGGCACGATCTCGGACCTGGAGGTCCAGGGCCTGCTCGACGACGCCGAGTCCGTGGGGTTGCTCGACGACGCGCTCGTGCTGCGCGGACCCGAGGGAGCGAGCGCCACGGTTTCCGGCGACACGCCGGCACCCGACTTCACCATCCGGTTCGACGTCGACGGCCGTGTCCTCGAACATCAACTCGACCTCGCCCGCATCGAACGACCGCCGGCCATCTGGGCCTTCCTGAACGCCGCGACGATCGCCAACCGGTTCGATCTGACCGAGCGCTTCGAACCGGGCGCATGGATCGCCTGCTCCACCGACGGCTGCGAGGTCGTGTCCGCCGCGCTCGACGCGTCGAGCCGGCCGGTGCTCCCGCACGAGGACCCGAACAGCCTCGTTGATCCGTGACCGGGCCGCGATCGAGGCGTGACCGCGGCGACCCGGTGGAGCCGAATCGAAGATGTGTTCTCTTCCGGGTGCCTCGCAGTCGAACGTTCGTTGTTCGGAACACTGACGCCGCGGTTCGACGGGGTACACACCGTGCCCAGGGTGCGATCGGTGACCGGACCGAGACTGAGCACCACGTTCCGATCGTGTGAACGCGTGTCAGTCGTCGGGCGAGGGCGGCCGGCGGTAGCGCTTCGTCTCCTTGCGCTGCTTCTTCGCGTCCAGCCGCCGACGCTGCGAGCCACGAGTGGGCCTGGTGGCACGCCGAGCGCGTGGCACGTGCAGCGCGGCCCTGAGCCTGTCGGCAAGACGTTGCTCGGCCAGGGTCCGGTTGCGGAGCTGGGACCGTTCGTCGTCGGCGACCACGCGGACGATCGGGCCGAGTTTCGCCAGCACGCGGGCGCGTTGGGCGTCGGTCAACGCCCCGGACGCCTCGACGTCGAACGTCAGCTCGGCGCGGGTCGCGGCCTTGTTCGCGTGCTGGCCGCCAGGGCCACCGGAGGCACTGAACGTCACCACGAGTTCGTGTCGGGGGATGCGGACCGTGTCGGTCACCATCAGCCGATCGTCGCCCGCTCCCACCCCTCCAGCATGCCCGACCACGAACCGTTCGACCTACGGTGGCGCGATGGGAGACATCAAGCTTGGCTACAACACCGGGTACTGGTCGGCGGGGCCGCCGAAGGGTGTGCTCGAAGCGGTGGAGCAGGCCGAACGACTCGGGTTCAACTCGGTGTGGACGGCCGAGGCGTACGGCTCCGACGCGCTGACCCCGCTCGCCTGGTGGGGAGCGGCGACCGAGACACTGAAGCTCGGCACCGCGATCATGCAGATGGCGGCTCGCACCCCGGCGGCTGCTGCGATGGCGGCGATCACGATGGATCATCTCTCCAACGGCCGCTTCATTCTCGGCCTCGGAGCATCCGGGCCACAGGTGGTGGAAGGGTGGTACGGCCAGCCGTATCCGAAGCCGTTGGCTCGAACCCGCGAGTACGTCGAGATCGTGCGGCGGATCATCGCTCGGGAGGAGCCCGTCGAGTTCCACGGTGAGTTCTTCGACATGCCGTTCGATGGCGGGGCCCACCTCGGGAAGCCTCTCAAGTCCACCGTGCACCCGCTGCGCAGTGACATCCCGATCTATCTCGCGGCCGAAGGCCCGAAGAACGTCGCGCTGTCGGCGGAGATCTGCGACGGCTGGCTGCCGCTGTTCTTCTCGCCGAAGGACGACGGGTTCTACCGCGACTGCCTCCGGCAGGGCTTCGACGCCTCCGGTGACCCGACCAAGAAGGACCGCTTCGAGGTGACGGCCACGGCGATGATCATCCCCGGTGACGACGTCGAGAAGTGCGCCGACATGGTCCGGCCCTTCCTCGCGCTCTACGCCGGCGGCATGGGCGCCAAGGGCGCCAACTTCCACTACGAGGTCTTCGCCCGCATGGGCTACGGCGACGTGGCCGACAAGGTGCAGGCCCTCTACCTGGACGGCAAGAAGGCCGAGGCCGCAGCCGCCATTCCGTTGGCGATGGTCGAGGACGTGGCGCTGGTGGGACCGCCCGACAAGATTCGCGACGAACTCGCCAAGTGGCGCGAGACGTGCATCACCGAGTTCCTGGTGAGCGGTCCGGCGATGGCCCTGCCGACCTTCGCCGAACTCGTCCTCGGCTGAACACGCGCTCCCTTCCCCGAGGGCCCGTATCCTCGCCCGATGACGCTCCGTCACGGCCGCCCGCAGGTGGCGATCCCCGGGCCCTCGATCGTGCCGGATCGCGTGCTCGCAGCGATGCACCGTCCGATGCCCAACATCTACGACGGTCCGCTGCTCGACGTCTCCAACAGCCTGTTCGCCGACCTGCCGGCGATCGCCAGGACGACGGGAGAGGTGTTCATCGTGATCGGCAACGGCCATGCCGCCTGGCAGATGGCGGTGTCGAACACGATGCGTCGCGGCGAGAAGGTGCTCGTGCTCGAATCGGGGACGTTCGCCGTCGTGTGGGGCGAGCAGGCAGCGCTCAGTGGCGCCGACGTCGAGGTCCTTCCCGGCACCGACGACGGCCCGGTCGATCCGGCCGCCGTCGAGGATCGGTTGCGCGCCGACGCGCGCCACGAGATCAAGAGCATTCTCGTCGTCCTCGCCGACACCGCCACCGGGGTGCGCAACGACGTCGCCGAGATCCGTCGTGCGATCGACGCGGCCGGGCACCCCGCGCTGCTGATGGTCGACGCGATCGCGTCGCTCGGCTGCGACCGCTACGAGATGGACGAGTGGGGTGTCGACGTCACGGTGAGCGCCAGCCAGAAGGGGCTGATGACCCCGCCTGGGCTCGGACTGGTGTGGGCCAACGACAAGGCGTTGGCCGCGCACGAGCGCGCCGACATGCGCGTCGGCTATCTCGACTGGGCGTCGCGCCGCAACGTCGACGCGCACTACCAGCTCTACAACGGCACCCCGCCGATCCCCCTGCTGTACGGCCTGCGCGAAGCGCTCGACATGATCCTGGAGGAGCGCCTCGAGAACGTCTGGTCGAGGCACGAGACGCTGGCCCGTTCCGTGTGGGCGGCGGTCGATGCCTGGCACACCGACGACGGCCTGAGCTGCAACGTCACCGACCCGGGCGCTCGCTCACATGCCGTCACGACGATCACCACCGGCACGATCGACGCCGCCGCGATCCGGGCGACCTGCGAGCGCGAGATGGGCGTCACACTGGGGCTCGGCATCGGCGCCGACACCGCACGCTTCCGCATCGGCCACATGGGTCACCTCAACCCGCCGATGCTGTTGGGCACGCTGGGAACGATCGAAGCCGCGCTCCACTCGCTCGGCGTGCCAACGGGAGGGTCGGGTGTCGCAGCGGCAGCGAGAGTGATCGGTGACGCCGTCGTGCCGTCCTGACGCTCGGACGGTCGACCCCGACGCGGTTCGTCAGCCGTCGACGGTTCCGAGGCGGCCGGCGTCGACCCACTCGCGCAGCTTCTCCCAGGCATAGATGCCGGTGGAGTGACCGTCGCTCCAGTCGAGGCTGAGGCCCCACGCGCCCGAGAGTTCGGCGTCGCTGATCGTGATCGGTTCGCCCTTGTCGATCCACGGTGCGACCGGCTGATCGCGAGTGCGCTTCGCGTTGCAGTCGGCACACGGGCAGGCCTGACGGAGCGGCCCGAGCTCGAATCGGGCGCGTACGCCGTCCTCGAAGAGGACCTCGACATGCGATTGACGGTCCACTTCGACGGATTCGATGTCATGCTTGGCCACGTGAGGAGCGTACCGAGGGCGGCCGAACCACAGCCCCTGTCGCCCACGTGTCCGACGCCGATCCGGCGAGCATGGCTGCGCAACCGCTGGGACGACCTCGCGTTCGTGCACTGGTCGTACGATCCGGCGGACGTCCAGGCGCTGCTCCCGGACGGCCTGCAGGTCGACACGTTCGACGACGGTGCCGGTCCACGGGCCTGGGTGTCGCTCGTGCCGTTCCGGATGCGGCGGGCAGGGCCGAGCTTCCTGCCGCCGCTGCCGTGGATCTCCACGTTCGCCGAGACGAACGTGCGCACCTATGTGATCGATTCGGTCGGCAACCGGGCCGTGTGGTTCCTGTCACTCGATGCTGCCCGACTCCCGATCGTCGCGTTCGCCCGGTGGACGATCGGCTTTCCCTACGTGTGGTCGACGATGGCGATCGACCGGACGGGCGACCGCTGGACCTACGAGACCGCTCGCCGACGCTGGCCTCGGTCGCCCGCTGCATCGACGAGGTTGGTCGTCGACGCCGGCCCGATCGTCGAGCCGACCGACCTCGACGTCTTCCTGACCGCTCGTTGGGGCACGGTTGCCGAGTGGCGCGGCCAGCTCCGCCACCATCCGGTCGACCATCCGCCGTGGACGTTGCGCACGGCGACGATCGTCGAACTCGACGACACGGCGGTGATTGCGGCCGGACTGACTGCGCCGTCGGGCGAACCGCTGGTCCGGGTCGCCGATGCGGTCGATGCCCGCTTCGGACGGCCGGTGCGGGTGTAGCCCACTACCTTCGGCAGCGATGACCGACGAGTTGATCGGGCGGGGACGCGACTGTGACGTGTTCGAAGCTGGGCCGGGGCGGGTGCTGCGACGAAACCGCAACGGCAGGTCGACCGAGGTCGAAGCGCTGACGATGCGAGCGAACGAGCGACGATGGAGGCGCTGGTCGAACGAGTCACCTGATCGATCCGTGCGTACCCTCGAACCGACATGTCGTCGTCAACCGCCACGGATCCACCGCTGATCCGACACCTTCCGGGCCCGGGCGCGCGGCTGGCCGACGGCACGATCGACGGCGACGCGATCCTCGGCGGGTTCACCGACTACGCCGACGAGATCGGCCTGGAGCTCTACCCGGCACAGGAGGAGGCGATCTTCGAGGTCGTGCTCGGCAACCACGTGATCCTGAACACGCCGACCGGATCGGGCAAGTCGCTGGTGGCGGCGGCTGCGCACTTCGCTGCGCTCGCCGAGGGCAAGCGCAGCGTGTACACCGCGCCGATCAAGGCGCTGGTGAGCGAGAAGTTCTTCGCGCTGTGCCGGGAGTTCGGGTCCGACCGGGTCGGGATGGTCACCGGCGACGCCGCCGTGAACCCGGAGGCGCCGATCATCTGCTGCACCCAGGAGATCCTCGCCAACTGGGCGTTGCGCGACGGGCGCGATGCACCGGTCGACCTCGCCGTCGTCGACGAGTTCCACTACTACGGCGACCCGCAGCGCGGGTGGGCCTGGCAGGTGCCGCTCCTGGAACTCCCCCAGACCCAGTTCCTGCTGATGTCGGCGACGCTCGGCAACGTCGAGTTCTTCCGGCGGGACCTGACGGAGCGGAGCGGGCGCGACACCGCCGTCGTCAAGTCGGTGCAGCGGCCGGTGCCGCTCGACTTCGAGTACCGCACGAGCACGCTCCACCACAGCGTCACGTCGCTGCTGGAATCGGGCAAGGCACCGATCTACCTCGTGCACTTCACCCAGAAGGACGCGACCGAGGCGGCACAGAACTATCTGGCGCTCGATCCGCTGACGAAGGACGAGAAGGCGAAGGTGAAGGAGGCCCTCGCCGGTTTCCGGTTCGACTCGCCGATCGGCAAGGACCTGCGCCGGTTCATCACCGCCGGCGTCGGCGTCCACCACGCCGGGCTCCTCCCGAAGTACCGGCTGCTGGTGGAGAAGCTCGCCCAGGACGGGCTGCTGAAGATCATCTGCGGCACCGACACGCTCGGCGTCGGGGTCAACGTGCCGATCCGCTCGGTGCTGTTCACCCAGCTCTGCAAGTACGACGGGTCCGGCGTGCGGATCCTGTCGAACCGCGAGTTCGCCCAGATCGGTGGGCGGGCGGGTCGCAAGGGGTTCGACGATCGCGGTGACGTGTGGGTGCAGGCCCCCGAGCACGTGGTGGAGAACCAGCGGCTCGGGGAGAAGGCCGCAGCGAGCGGCAAGAAGAAGGTGGTCAAGAAGAAGCAGCCCGAGCGCGGCTACGCCCACTGGACCCAGGAGACGTTCGACCGGCTGGTCGCCGGCGAGCCCGAGGAGCTGAAGTCGCACTTCCAGGTGAGCCACCAGATGGTGATGAACCTCCTCGACCGTCCGGTCGTCCACGATGCCGACGGCACGGAGGTCGACGGATGCCGTGCCGTGCGAACGCTGCTGACCGACAACCACGAACCGAGGCGCCGTCAACGGGCACACATCCGTCGGGCGATCTCGATCTACCGGTCGCTGGTCGATGCCGAGATGCTGGAGTTCCCGGACGAACCCGACGAGTTCGGTCGTCGGGTTCGTGTCAACTTCGATCTCCAGGACCAGTTCGCGCTCCATCAGCCGCTCTCGCTGTGGGCGGTGGAAGCACTGCACGCGTTGCCCGCCGCCGAATCGGAGGCTGCTGAGGGCGCCGAGTCCGGTTCGGGTGATGCGATCGACCACGCGCTCAACATGCTGACGATCATCGAGTCGGTGCAGGAGAACCCGGGGGTGATCCTCGCCGCCCAGGTCAGGCGGGCCAAGGACGAGCTGATGGCCGAGATGAAGTCGTCCGGCGTCGAGTACGAGGAGCGCATGGAGCGCCTCTCGCAGGTCGAGTACCCGAAGCCGAACGCAGCCTGGATCTACGGGAACTTCAACGAGTTCCGGACCCGCCATCCGTGGGTGGGTGGCGACACGGTGGCGCCGAAGGCGATCGTGCGCGAGATGTACGAGCGGGCGATGACGTTCGGCGAGTACGTCAACGACTACGGGCTCAAGCGCTCCGAGGGGGTCGTCCTGCGGTACCTGTCCGACGTCTACAAGGGCCTCGTGCAGAACGTGCCCGAGGAGCTGGCGACCACCGAACTCGGCGACATCGTCGCGTGGCTCGGCGCGGTCGTCCGCCAGGTCGACTCGAGCCTGATCGACGAGTGGGAGCGGCTGCTGCATCCCGAGGACGTCGAATCGGTCGATGACCTCCGTCCGGGCCTCCCGACCGGGGAGCGCACGATCATCGACGACCACCGGGCGTTCCGGGTGATGGTGCGCAACCGGGCGTTCGACTGGGTGCAGAAGCTGGCGCGCCGTCGCGGCTACGACGAGATCGTCGCCGACGCCGACCGGGAGCTGTGGCCGTCGGGCGAGACGCTGATCGAGGTGATGCAGCCCTACTGGGCCGAGCACGACGAGATCCTCACCGATCCGGGGGCTCGTTCCGGCGAACTGTTCCACTACGACCGCTCGACCGGCCTCGTCACACAGATCCTGCGCGACCCCGACGACACCAACGAGTGGCGCCTCGAAGCGACGGTCGACACCGACGCCAGCGCCGACGAGGCCCGCGTCGTGCTGCGCCTGCTCGGTGTTGCATCTGGGGTCTGACCCCAGCTGTCACACTCGGTCGATGCGACGGAGCGCCGGGATCGTGCTGTACCGCTTGGTGGACGGTCGTGTCGAGGTGCTGCTCGGGCACATGGGCGGCCCGTTCTGGGCGCGCAAGGACGCGGGCGCGTGGACGATCCCCAAGGGCGAGTACGACGCGAACGAGGACGCGCTCGCGACAGCGCGCCGCGAGTTCGAGGAGGAGGTCGGCATGCCGGTGCCGGCGACATCGTTCGTCGATCTCGGCGAGGTGCGTCAGTCGGGCGGAAAGGTCGTGCGGGCATTTGCGGCGGACGGCGACCTCGATGCAGCCACGGCCGTGAGCAACACCTTCGAGATCGAGTGGCCACCGAAGTCGGGGCGCATGCAGACCTTCCCGGAACTCGACCGTGTCGAGTGGTTCGACGTCGAGGCAGCGAGGACCATGATCATCGCCGCACAGCGAGCGTTCCTCGATCGGCTGCTGGATCACCTGAGCGATCAGGTCAACGCGCGGTAGCCCCGACCGATGACCCCGACGGGCACGCGCTCAGGACGGGAGAGCTGGGAGGCTCCGCGCGAGCACGTCGGCTCGGCCGTAGTGACCGACGACGTCGAAGTACCGTTTTGCGTGCAGCGACTCGCGAAGGTCGCACTGGGCGATGACGATCCCCTCCGTGTCGTAGAGCGGGCCGGCGATCACCTCGCCGCCGGGCGACACGATGCACGCTCCCCCACGGCCGAAGACATCGACGTCGTCGGGCAACGCCACCGGGAAGTCGTCCGGGAACGCGCTCGCCGGGATGAACTGAGGCACGCTCACCACGAATGCCCCCGCCTCGATCGCGATGTGTCGCATCGACGCGATCCAGCCGTCGCTGTCGTCCGCGGTCGGCGCCAACCAGATCTGTGGGCCTCCCTCGTAGACACGCCATCGCGCCAGCGGCATCCGGTTCTCCCAACAGATGAGGCCACCCACCCGGGCGCTTCCGGGAAGCTCGACCACACCGAGATCGTCGCCTGCACCCACGCCGTGGAACACGCGCTCGTGCATCGTGGGCATCAGCTTTCGGTGTCGGTGCAACACACCCTCGCCGCCGATCACCAGCAACGTGTTGTAGAGCGAGCCGGGCCGGTCGTCCTCGCGTTCGTTGATGCCGATGGCGACATGGACACCTCGCTCCGCGCACGCCGTGACGAGTCGATCGACCAGCGGCCCGCGCACGTCGATACTCGACGCCCACATCCGCTCCCACAGCTCATCACAGCCCTCGGCCCAGCTCGCCGCCTGCGCTGCCCACGCCCCGCTCGGGTACACCGACACGAAGCACTCCGGGAACACGATCAGGCTCGCGCCACGATCGGCCGCATCGCCGAGGAGGTCGATGGCCTTGTCGACCGTCGCGTCGGCGTCGAGCACCACCGGCGTCGCCTGGACCGCCGCAACACACACCGACTCGAATCCCGTCATCTTCCGATCGTAACCACCCAACCGAAGCCCGGCTGACGGAAACGGCGTCCGCCGCAGGACACACGCTCTGGCCGTCGTGACGCAGGCGGCCGCGTGGTACCGGGACGGCTAACGTTGGGCTGACCGCATGGGGGGAAACATGCTCACAGGAATTCATCACTTGGCCTTCACGGTCACGGACGTCGACCGGTCTGCGGCGTGGTACAGCGAGTTGCTCGGCATGGTGCAGGTGATCGGTGACGACACCGACGATGTTCGCTATCGGGTGCTCGCGCATCCCGATTCGGGGATGGTGATCGGACTGCGCCAGTACCCGGTGGCCGGATCGGGCGACGCATTCGACGAGATGCGGACCGGCATGGACCACGTCGCGATCGGCGTCGAGTCAGCCGATGAGATCACGGAGTGGGCAGCCAAGCTCGACGAACTCGGCATCACCCACGCGCCACCAACCGAGACACCGATCGGCACGGTGATCGTCTTCCGGGATCCGGACAACATCCAACTCGAGTTCTGGCTGCCCGCTGCCTGATCATGCACGGGCCGCCTCGTGGGACCGTGACGTTTCTGTTCACCGATCTCGAGGGCTCGACGCCTCTGTGGAACGACCACGAGGAGGCGATGCAGTCGGCCGTCGCCGGCCACGATGCCATTCTGCGCAGGACCTTCGAGCGCAACGGCGGCTATGTGTTCACGACCGCCGGGGACTCGTTCGCCGTTGCCTTCCCCGACGCTCAATCGGCCGTCAACGCCGGGGTGGCCCTCCAGCGAGAGATGATGGCAACCACATTCGACGAGATCGGCCAGCTGCGGGTCCGCGTGGGGCTGCACACCGGCACCGCCGAACTACGCGACGGCGACTACTTCGGCTCCGACGTCAACCTGGCCGCGCGGATCATGTCGTCGGCGCACGGCGGCCAGATCCTCGTTTCGCTGCCCACCGCCTTGCTGGCCGGCAATGCTGCAACGCTCGATCTCGGCAAGCATCACCTCAAGGGGGTGCGTGATGCCTGCTCGATCCATCAGGTGGTCGTCGAAGGGCTCCCGAACGAGTTTCCGCCGTTGCGCACGTCGGCGGCGCCGCTCACGAACCTGCCACAGGAACGAACCGAGCTCGTCGGCCGTGAGCGCGAAGCGCAGCGCGTCGTCAAGATGCTCGAGGAGCATCGGCTGATCTCGCTGGTCGGGCCGGGCGGGATCGGCAAGACCGCCCTCGCCACCACCGTTGCCCGATCACTGACGGCGGCCGACGGTACGTGGTTCATCGACCTGGCGCCAGTCGCTTCCCATGCCCACATCGCCACGGCATTCGCCGATGCGGTCGGAGTGACCGAGTCGGGCAGCCGGCCGCTCGGCGAGCAGGTGATCAACCATCTGCGCGATCGCGAGACGGTGCTCGTCGTCGACAACTGCGAGCACATCATCGACGGGGCCGCGCAATTCGTCGATGAGCTGCTGTCGCGCGTGCCGGCGGTGCGAGTGCTGGCGACCAGCCGGGAGTTGCTCGACCTGCCCGACGAGGGGATCGTCACGCTCGGCCCGCTCGAGGTACCCGGGGTCGATGCGCCGGAATTCGAGATGCGCACGTCAGCGGCGCTGCGACTGTTCGGGGCTCGGGCCGCAGCGTCCGACGCGAGCGTCGACGTGGTTGCCTCGGCACCCGCGATCTCTGCCGAGATCTGCAGGCTGGTCGACGGCATGCCGTTGGCCATCGAGCTGGCGGCGGCCCGCCTGCGCACGATGTCGGTCGACGAGCTTGCCGATCATCTGCGCGACCAGTTCTCGGTCTTGTCGGGTGGCCGTGGCCGCGGGGCGCGTCACCGCACGCTCGATGCGGTGATCGAATGGAGCTACGGCCTGCTCGACACTCAGGAGCGGGCGGCATTCGAACAGCTCTCGGTCTTCGCAGGCGGTTTCACGGCGGACGCGGTTGCGGCGGTGCTGCCGGCCGAGTTGGGCGGAGTCATGACGTTGGCTCGGCTGGTCGACAAGTCGCTGGTGGTGTCCGAGCCTGGAGTCGGCGGCACGCGGTATCGAATGTTCGAGACCCTGAGAGCGTTCGCCGGCTCGAAGCTCGCTGCCGGCGATGCGGCGGAGTCGGCTCGCGAGGCTCATCTCGCTTGGTGTCTCGGGCTGATCGATCGGCTCGAGGCGGCGATGCGCACACCGGGTCAGGACGCGGCACTGGCGGCGGTCCGGCCCGAGCACGACAACTTGCGAGCTGCCCGGTCGTGGGCCGAGTCGCGTGACCCGATCGCGACGCTGCGCATCACGGTGAGCGCGCCGATCGACAGCTGGGCCGATCGCGGGCGGCGGCTCGCAGAGGAGATCGCGGCGGCTGAAGATGCGTCACCGGAGCTGCTCGCCCGGGCTCAGTACACCACGTTGGGCGTGATGTTCGAAGGCGGCGACTTCGCCGCCGGAGTGCCGGCAGGGAGGGAAGCGGTCGCGCTCTACGAGGCGCTCGGCGATCGAAGCCAGGCCGCGTTCAGCCAGCTGATGCTGTCGTATTGCCTGTGGGGTCGAGGCCTCGACGAGGACGTCGACGCGACGCTGGCCTCCGCGCAGGCGGCGTTCGACGAGCTCGACGACACCCTCGGGCGGGCCTACGTCAACTGGACGCGTTCACAGTGGCGCCTGCGGAATCCCGACGATCTCGACGACGTCGTCGCTCAGGCCCGGCTGGGCGCCGAGTTGTTCCGGCAGATCGACTCACCGTTCGGCGTCGCCCATGGCGAGGAAGGCATCGGCCATGCGCTCGCCGCCTGTGGTGAGCTCGAGGAGTCGATGATGCACATGCTGGCCGCCGCACGGAGCTTCCACGACCTCGGCCACCTGTCGTGCATGTCGCACGCGCTCGATGGCGTGGCGCTGGTGCTGGCGCTCGAAGGTCGCTTGCTGGCTGCGGCCGAGATCGTCGGCGCCGCCGAAGGCCTGCGCGACGCGACGGGTTCGGCCCAGCGTCCGTGGGAGGCCGACGCCACCGATCGCTGCGTGAGCGATCTGCGGGAGGCCCTGGCGCCAGAGGTGTTCGAGGGTGCGCTGCAGCAGGGCCGGGAGTTGCGGCTGGAGGAAATTCTCGATCGAGTGGAGCAACCGAGCGCTGCCACCTGAGGTTGGATCGAGCGCCGTCTGCCTGCCTGATCGTTGAGCCAACCCCGTGAGACCCCTTCGTCATGATGGGGAGCATGAGTTCGGTTGGCATCGACGAGATCGCTGGGGGCGGTGGCGATCGTGGGGGTGTCGGTCGTCTCGAGGCGATCCGGTTGCGTCTCGTCGCCTCGATCGAGGCCGAACCGCCTGCCGATCGGGCACACGACGCCGTATCGAGAGCAGCAACGGCGCTGGCCGCCGTGTCGGACGTCGATCCGTCGCAGCTCGACCCCGACCAGTTGCGGGTGTGGTTGGAGCGGGTGGAGGAACTCCGCCGGATCGTCGAGGCAGCAGCCGTCACCGCAGCGGGCGTGATCGACAGGTCGAACCCGTTCCGTCCGCAGGGGTTCTTCTCGGCCAAGACCGCCGTCAAACACATGTGTCGCCTGTCGGGCCCCGAAGCACACCGACGGGTCCAGACCGCCCGCCTGCACCATGCACTGCCCGAGTGGGCCGACGCCGAAACCGACGGGTGTGTCGGCGTCGCCCAGTCGGAGTTGATGGCACGCATCGCTGCCAACCCACGCATCCCCGCAGCAGTCCTCGAACGTGACGCTCCGTCACTGTTGAACGACGCCATCAGCCAGCCGTTCGACGAGTTCGAACGCCGAGCACGCAGGTGGGAAGCCCTCGCCGATCCCGACGGCGACCTCGCCCGCCACGAACGCCTCCACACCAACCGCAACGTCACGATGCGACCCCGCCCCGACAGTGGCTGGACCCTGTCGGGCAACCTCGCCGAGGCGGCCGGGGCCGAGTTCAACGAGATCTTCGCCTGGTTCCTCGAAGCCGAATGGCACACCGACTGGGCCGAAGCCCGCCACCGCCTCGGCGACACCGCCACCACCAACGACCTCTCCCGCACACAAGCCCAACGATCCGCCGACGCCCTGCTCGCCATGGCCAGAGCCGCCGCTGCCACCCCACCCGGTTCCCAAACACCGCGACCGACGCTCAACGTGCTGATCGACCACGAATCGTTCGAAGCACACCTCCGCGGTGAAACCCCCGACCCTCGCCGCTACCGCGACGTCGTCGTACGCACCCAGACCGGACGCCGCCTCCATCCCGACGACGCCATCAACGCCGCCCTGATCGGCCACATCCGCCGCGTCGTCTACGACGGCTCCAGCACCGTCATCGACCTCGGCCGCCGACAACGCCTCTTCCGCGGTTCATCACGCGACGCCGTCATGCTGCTGCTGACCACCTGCATCTGGATCGGCTGCGACCAACCGATCGCCTGGTGCGACGCCGACCACTCCATCAGCTGGAAAGCCCACGGCGCCACCGTGCCACGCAACGGCGGCGGCCTCTGCCACCGCCACCACCACCTCAAAGAACACGGATTCCACGTCCACCGAGACAACCACGGCACCTGGCACGTCACCGACCCCCACGGCAACGAGATCAGCTGAGCACCGACTCCGGCACCCCGACCACGCGAGCCCGCAGCCACTCCCCCAGGGCCTTGGCCTGCGCGTCCTGTCGGGTCGAGGCCGCAACGCCCTCCTGCAGGAGCCCGCGGATCACGAAGTTCAACGCCCGCAGGTTCGGGTAGCGGTATCGGTCGATTGCCAGATCGACCGTCTCGGGCAGCAGCTCCCGAAGTCGTTCGACCGTCAGCTCGGCGTCGAGCCACGTCCAGCCGGCATCGCTGCGGGCGTACACCCCGAGGTTGGCGTCACCGCCCTTGTCGCCCGACCGGGTCCCCACGAATGCCCCGAGCGGCACGTCGACCAGCTCCCCGCCCGACGTTGGGGTCTTCTCGCCCACCGCGGCCGGCTGGGCCTCGATCGGATCGCCGGTCGGTGCGACCGACTCGACCTGGACCGCCGCGCCGTTGACGTGCACGTACTGCGGCACGAGATCGCTCGGGACGGTCGCTGGGCGGTAGACACCGAACGGTGACGCCGCACTCGGGCCGCCACCAAGGCCGTACATGCCGGGGATCCCGGCGAGCACCGTGTGCACCATCGCATCGGCGAAGGCGCGCCCGACCTTGCGTTCGTCGGGGTCCTTCACCGTCACTCGCCAGATCGCCGTCGCCTCCTCCTGCGTCGCCGGATCGGGCTTGTTCGTGTGGATCACCTTCGATTCGATGAACGCGAAGTCGTCGGGCCCGTACGGGCAGGCATCCCAGAACGTCGCCTGCGCGAACGCCGCCTTGGCGTCGATGTCGAGGCCGGTCAGCGCCACGGTGAACGAGTTCCGGTAGCCGCCGAGTTCGTTCATCGCCACCTTGAGCGTCGAAGGCGGAGCTTGCCCCTTCACGCCGGACACACGAACACGGTCGCGCCCGACCTGTTCGACCTCGATCGTGTCGAACCGGGCGGTCACATCGGGGCCGAGGTACTCGGGGCCACCGATCTCGTAGAGCAGCTGTGAGGTCACCGTCTCGACGTTGACGACGCCGCCCGTTCCGTCGTGCTTGCCGATCACGCACGAGCCGTCCGCCGCGACCTCGGCCCACGGGAACCCGAACCGGGCCCGCCCACCCACCTCCGTGTGACCCTCGATCTCGTGGAAGAACGAATAGTTGCCGCCGGTGACCTGCGCGCTGCACTCGATGATGTGGCCCGCCACCACGCCGCCGGCGAGCTGGTCGAAGTCGGTGCGTTGCCACCCGTGGTGCCACGCAGCCGGGCCGCAGGTCACCGCCGCATCGGTGACGCGGCCGGTGATCACGATGTCGGCGCCCTTGGTGAGCGCGTCGACGATCCCGAAGCAGCCGAGGTACGCGTTGGCCGTGAGGAACCGAGTCGGGTCGCCGAGGTCGGTCGCCGACCCGAACGGCGCGAGCGCACCGGACTCGGCGAGCTCGACGACGCGCGGCATCAGGTCGTCACCGTCGACGTAGGCGATCGTCGGCGACAGCCCGAGGCGATCGGCGACCTCGGCCACGGCCTCGGCACAACCACCGGGGTCGAGGCCCCCGGCATTCGACACGACCCTGATGCCCCGATCGAGGGAGGCGCCCATCACCTGCTCCATCTGGGTCACGAAGGTCCGGGCGAAACCCCGGCCGGGCTGCTTCGCCCGGATCCGGCTGAGGATCAGCATCGTGAGCTCCGCCAGCCAGTCGCCCGTCAGCACGTCGATCGGACCGCCTTCGACCATCTCGAGCGCGCCGCTCGGGCGATCCCCGAAGAAGCCCGAGCAGTTGGCGATGCGGATCGGCTCGCCGGGTGCGGCGGTCACGAACCGACGTCCTCGTGGTGCTCCAGGGCGACCAGCAGGTCGCCGGTGTCGACGCGGTCACCGACGGCGAAGCGGACCTCGGTCACCGTCGCATCACCGGACGCAACGATCTTGTGCTCCATCTTCATCGCCTCGACCACCATCAGGAGCTGACCGTCGACGACCGACGCACCCGCCTCGACGTGCACGGCGATCACGGTGCCGGGCAACGGGCTGATCGGTCCACCGGTCGCCGACTCGGCGTCGTGCAACACGAACCGGGGAGCCCGTGTCAACGTGAGCGCGCCAGCGGTGCTGCGAACGTGCACGGTGACCGCGCCGACACCGTCGTCGTCGAGCCCGAGCGAGTGGTGCACCACCTCGGCGTGCACGACCTGGCGTCGCCCGTCGACCTCGATCACCTGGCGGTCGGACCTGCGATCGAGCAGGCGCACGGTCAGAACCGGGCGTTCGTCGGCATCGAGGGCGCCGGTGACGGCGTCGGGATCCGGCCACGGCCCGAGCCGGACGGTCGCCGAGTGCAACTCGCCGCCGCCCGACTGCCACGCGTTTGCCATCTCGTACTCGACGTGCAGGTGCTCGCCGCCGGGATCGACCCACACCTGCCGCTGCCCTTGCGTGCGCAGATTGCGCCAGCCCGACGGCGCGAAACGGGTGACGCGGTCGGCGCTGCGGTGCTCGAACTCGAGTGCGAACACCGCGCCGAGCAGCAACGCGATCCGATCGTCACCGGTCGGGCCGGACGCCGCGAGCACGTCGGGGTGTTCATCGAGGTAGGCGGTCGGCGTGGCGGCAGCGAGGTAGTCGGCTTCGCCGAGGATCGCGACCAGCGTGTCGAGGTTGCTGCGGATCCCCGTGAGCTGCGACGCCCGCAGCGCTCGGGCCAGCCGGCGGGCGGCCCCCGTTCGGGTCGGGGCGTGCGCGATCACCTTGGCGACCAGCGAGTCGTAGTCGGACGAGATCTCGGAGCCGTCACGAACCCCGGAGTCGACCCGGACCCCGTCGCCCATTGTGAAGCGGTCGATCGTCCCGGTCGACGGCATCCAGCCGGCCGCCGGATCCTCGGCGACGACGCGCACCTCGATCGCGTGTCCGCTGACGGTGACATCGTTCTGCGCGATCGGCAACGGCTCGCCTGCGGCGACCAGCAGCTGCAACTCGACGAGATCGAGGCCGGTCACCGCTTCGGTCACCGGGTGTTCCACCTGGAGGCGGGTGTTGACCTCCAGGAACGTGATGGTCCCGTCGACCCCCACCATGAACTCGACGGTGCCTGCGCCCTCGTAGCCGACATGGCGAGCGAGGGCGACCGCACCATCGCACAACGCCGCCCGGATCTCGGGGGTGATCCCGGCCGACGGCGACTCCTCGACGATCTTCTGGTTGCGGCGCTGGATCGAGCACTCCCGTTCGCCGAGGTGCACGACGTTGCCGTGGCGGTCGCCGATGATCTGCACCTCGACGTGACGGCCCCGTTCCAGGTACGGCTCGATGAACACCGTGCCGTCGCCGAACGCCGACAACGCCTCGCGAGATGCCGCTGCAACTGCGTCCTCGAGTTCCGCAGCGCTCCGCACGACACGCATGCCGCGCCCGCCGCCGCCCGCTGCGGCCTTCACCAGTGCCGGGTATGCGACCTCGGCGCCATCGACGACGCGACCGTCGCGCACCTCGATCATCGACGTGGTCGGGACACCAGCGTCCAGCGCCGCCCGCTTCGCCGCGACCTTGTCGCCGAGCAGCGTGATCTGTTCGGGTGTCGGCCCGACCCACGTGAGCCCGGTGTCGATCACCGCCTGCGCGAAGCCTGCGTTCTCGGCGAGGAAGCCGTAGCCAGGGTGGACCGCATCCGCTCCGGCAGAGAGCGCCGCGTCGATCACCGCATCGCCGCGCAGGTAGGACTCGGCCGGGGTCGCCCCACCCCCCGGCCGACCCAGCGCGATCGCGACGTCGACCGAGTCGACGTGCAGCGCGTTGCGATCGGGCTCGGAGTAGACCCCGACGGTGTCGATCCCCAGTCGGTGCGCGGTGCGAGCGATCCGGACCGCGATCTCACCGCGGTTGGCGATCAGGAGGCGGGAGATCCCGTGTGGCAGTGGTTCCATCAGTGCCTCCACACGCCGTACTCGGTGGCGCCCTGCACCACGTTGCTGTGCACCGCCGACAGCGCCATCCCCATCACGGTTCGGCTGTCGGCGGGATGGATGATCCCGTCGTCCCACAATCGCCCGGTCGAGAACAGCGCCGTCGACTCGTGCTCGATCTGCGCCTCGAGCCCGGCGGTCTGCGCGGCGAGCGCTTCCTCGTCGACCTCGATCCCGCGGCCGGCCGCGGCGTTGCGGGCGACGATCTCCATCACGCCCGCCAGCTGCTTCGGCCCCATCACCGCCACCCGGTGGTTCGGCCAGGAGAAGATGAACCGCGGGTTGTACGCCTTGCCCGCCATGCCGTAGTTGCCCGCGCCGTAACTCGCACCGACCATCAGGTTGAAGTGCGGCACGGTCGAGTTCGACACCGCATTGATCATCTTGGCGCCGTTGCGGATGATGCCACCCTGCTCGGCCTTCGAGCCGACCATGAAGCCGGTGATGTTGTGCAGGAAGGCCAGCGGGATGTCGCGCTTGTTGCACAGCTGGATGAACTGTGCGGCCTTCGACGCCTCCTCCGAGAACAGGATCCCGTTGTTGCCGAGGATGCCGACGGGGAACCCGTGGATCGACCCCCACCCGCACACGAGCTTGTCGCCGTACAGCGGTTTGAACTCCTCGAAGCGGCTGCCGTCGAGCAGGCGAGCGAGCACCTCTCGGATGTCGAACGGGATACGCACGTCGGCCGACGCGCACCCGAGCAACTCGGCGGGATCGTAGAGCGGCGGGTCGTCGGGCTCGGTCGCCCCGGGCCCGAGCTTCGACCAGCGCAGGTGGCGCACGATCGAGCGGGTGATGCGGATCGCATCCCGCTCGTCGACCGCCAGATAGTCGGACAACCCGCTCGTGCGCGAGTGCATCTCCGCGCCGCCGAGCGTCTCCTCGTCGACGATCTCGTCGATCGCCATCTTCACCAGCGGTGGCCCACCGAGATACGCGGTGCCCCGCTCCTTCACGAACACGGTGTAGTCGCTCATCCCCGGCGTGTAGGCGCCGCCTGCCGTGTTCGGGCCGAATGCCATCGTGATCGTGGGGATCCCGAGCTTCGACAGCTGCGTCAGGTCACGGAAGCTCCCGCCGCCCTGGATGAACAGATCGGCCTGGCGCGGCAGGTCGGCGCCTGCCGACTCGTTGAGGTTGATCACCGGCAACCGGTTCTCGCGGGCGATCTCGTTGAACCGCGCGGTCTTCTTCCACGAGGTCGGATTGGCCGATCCTCCCCGGTAGGTCATGTCGGAGCCGGTGATCGCACACTCGACGCCCTCGACGATGCCGATCCCGCAGGCCGAGCCGACCCCGACCGGATCCTGCGTCCCCCAGCCGGCGAGCGGGCTGAACTCCAGGAACGGCGTGTCGGGATCGATCAGCGCCTCGATGCGCTCCCGCACGAGCATCTTGCCCCGCTTGCGGTGCCGATCGACGTAACGCTGGCCCCCGATCGTCGGCACCGACGCCAGCTCCGCGGCGACGCCGTCCCACAGGCGCTGCATCTGGGCGAGATTGTCCTGGTACTCGGCAGATCTCGTGTCGAGTCGGCTTCGCAGAACGGTCCCGATGGTCACGAACGTCACCGTAGTGGAGGCGCCCTCGACGACACCGTGCCGCGTCGGCTCGGCCGAGCGAGCCGTCCTGGCTCTCGCCGGACCGGGCTGATCGGGTACACCTGGGGCATGGACGTGCGTGACGTGCTCGACGACCTGGTGGCCGAACAACAGGCACTCGACGACGTGGTGGCCTCGCTCACCACCTCGCAGTGGCAGCTCCCCACACCGAGCCCCGGGTGGACGATCGCCGACCAGATCGGCCACCTCACCTACTTCGACGGCACCGCTGCGCTCGCGATCGTCGATCCCGACGGCTTCACCGAGCAGATGAACATCCTGCTCGGTGCCGGCACGACGGGCGGCTCGGCCGACGACATCACGCTCGGTCCGTACCGGGCGATGACGCCGGAGGAACTGCTGGCGGCGTGGCGGGCCAACCGAGACACACTCGCCACGGCCGGGGCCACGCTCGACAACGACACGCGCGTCGCCTGGTACGGGCCGTCGATGGGCGCGAAGTCGTTTCTGACCGCCCGCCTCATGGAGGCCTGGGCACACGGCCAGGACGTCGTCGACGCGATCTCGATCGCTGGCGGCGACGCCGTACGCCAGCCGACCGACCGACTCCGTCACATCTCGCAACTCGGGTTCATCACCCGTGGCTGGACCTACCTGAACCGTGGCCTCGACGTTCCCTCGGCACCGGTGCGCGTCGAGCTGGTCGCACCGTCCGGTGACACATGGCGATTCGGACCCGAGGACGCATCGGAGTCGATCGTCGGGCCGGCGGTCGACTTCTGTCTCGTCACCACCCAGCGCCGCCACGTCGACGACACCGAGCTCGTGGTCACCGGCGCCGCCGCCCGCGACTGGATGGAGAAGGCGCAACTCTTCGCCGGCCCGCCCTCCGACGGTCCCGCCCCCAGTCGCGCCTGACGATCCGCCCCCACTGGCGCCCGCAGGCACGCGGACGAGCCGATCCAGTACGTTTCGATCCGTGTCTCGATCGAATCGGCGTGTCGTCGCGTTCATCACGCTCGCATTCCTCGCGTCAGCGACGACGATGCTCGCACCACCGGGGAGGTCGGCCGACGGTCTCGTCTCGGCGGGCGAGGTGCTCCGTGTGTCGGTTCCCGAAGCATTCGGGGGCAAGACCGTGATCGGCCAGGTCACGGTCGACCGCGCTCGCACGACCGGATTCGTGACCGCGTTCCCATGCAGCAACGGATTGTCGAGCAGCACCGGCGGCGGCGGCCGATCCGATCTCAACTTCGACGGGCGGGTGACGCCGTTCGCCTCGAATCGACTGATCGTGGAGGCGGACGACGCCGGCGATGTGTGCTTCTTCACCTCCGCTCCCGTCGAGATGATCGTCGACGTCAGCGCCGTGTCCTTCGACCGGGGCATCACCTCCATCCCGAATCGCCGCACCGACACCCGCTCGGCACCGACCGACCGGCGAATCATCCCCGCGGGAGGGACGCTGCGGGTGGCGGTCCCGGAAGCGTCGATGGGCAAGACCGTCATCGGCCAACTCACGGTCGACCGGGCCACCACCGCGGGCTACGTCACTGCCTACGCCTGCGACGCCGGCATCGAGCAGAACGATGGGGGCGAAATCGTGAAATCGGATCTCAACTTCGACGGTGACGTGTCACCCGTGGCATCCAACCGGTTGATCGTGAGCGCCGACGACGACGGTGACGTCTGCTTTCTGAGTTCTGCACCAGCGGCCCTGATCGTCGACATCAACGGGATCTCGGATACCGGCATCGAATCGTTTCCCAATCGTCGCGTCGACACCCGACGGGCCGCCCTCGACGAACGGCTCGTCGCTCCGGGTGAGCCACTGCGCCTGAACGTCCCCGAGGCGGTCGGCGGCGGCATCGTACTGGGGCAGCTCACGGTCGACGGGGCTGACACCGCCGGGTTTCTCACGGCCTATGCCTGCGCTGACGGGCTCCCCCGGAACGACGCCGGCGCGATCTCGAGGTCTGATCTGAACTTCGACGGGAACGTCGCGCCGGTCGCGTCGAATCGCTTGATCGTGGAAGCAGACGATGCAGGAGACGTCTGCGTCTTCGCGTCCGAACCCACCGCCATCGTCGTCGACCTGAGCGCCGTCGCCTCCGACCAGGCGATCGCAGCGTTCCCGAATCGGCGAGTCGACACTCGGGCGCCCCTCTCACCGGTGGAGCCCGTCCTTCCGGCCGGGCCGGGCGCGATCCCCATCTGGCCGACGTACGAGACCGCCCCTGCACTCGAGGGCATCGCAGCACTCACCGGAGCGCAAGCGAACCGAACCGTGACGAGCCGACCGATCCTGGCCGTCAAGATCGACAACTACCGACGCGCGCGACCGCAGGTCGGACTGGACCAGGCAGACGCCATCATCGAGCTGAACGCCGAGGGCGTGACGCGGTTCATTGCACTGTTCCAGTCGCAACTGCCCGCCGCACTGGGCCCGGTGCGATCGGCGCGCACCGGGGACCTCGACCTGTTGGCGGCGATGAATCGACCAGTGTTCGCGTACTCGGGGGCCAACGCGGGCGTCACCTCGTGGATTCGTTCGGCAGCAGACTCGGGCGTGCTCGCCCCCTTCAGCGCGCTCGAACGGCCCTGCTACCGCCGAGAGCCCTCCCGGCCGGGGCCACACAACCTGTTGAACGATCCCCTCTGCGCGGTGAACGCGTCGCCGACCGCCGGCCCGGCAGGGCCACTGTGGACGATCGATCCGGCATGGACCCCGCCGGCGGGCGCGGTCACCGCTCCCGACTCGACCTTCACGGTTCCGATGGACGGAGTCGCGGTCGAGTGGACCTGGGATCCTCTCGCCCGCAGGTACCTGCGCTCCCAGGACGGCGCACCGCATCTCGCCGAATCGGGCGCACGAATCGCCGCCCGCACCGTCGTGCACATCTCCACCGACTACGTCCCCTCTGCCGTCGACAGTCGTTCCCCGGTCCCGATCACCGTGGGAACGGGCGCGGCTGTCGTTCACCGCAATGGCATTGCGATCAAGGCCAACTGGACGCGTCCGACCGTCTACGACCGGTTCTCCTTCTACGACCCGGCGACCGGACTGCCGGTGTTCCTCGACAGCGGGATGACCTTCGTCGAACTCAGCCGTGGCGGCGCGTCCACGCCGTAGGGTCGCACGCATGAACATCGCCCCGTTCACCATCGACGTTCCCGACGGTGTGCTCGACGATCTGCGGACACGGCTGCACCACACCCGCTGGCCGGAACGGGAACTGGTCGACGACTGGTCGCAGGGGACGCCGCTCGGCTACGTGCAGGACGTGTGCGAGTACTGGGCCGACCGGTACGACTGGCGAGCGCGTGAGGCCCTGCTCAACCGCTTCGACCAGTTCACGGTCCCGGTCGGCGGCTTGGACGATCCCGGGCTGCACTTCGTACACGTCCGCTCACCGCACACCGACGCGATGCCGTTGTTGATCACGCACGGGTGGCCCGGTTCGATCGTCGAGTTCCACAAGGTCATCGAGCCCTTGACGGATCCGACGCAACATGGCGGCGACGCGGCCGACGCCTTCCACGTCGTTGCCCCATCGCTCCCCGGCTTCGGGTTCTCCGGCAAGCCGCTGGCGACCGGTTGGACCGTTCAGCGGATCGGCGAGCTCTTCGCCCGTCTGATGGCCGGCCTCGGCTACGACCGCTACGTCGCGCAGGGCGGCGACTGGGGTTCTGCGGTCACCACCGCGATCGGCGGTGACGACGTCGAGCACTGCGCGGCGGTCCACGTCACGCTGGCAATGGGCGCCCGTCCGGTGCCCGACGGCGAGCCGACATACGAGGAGCAGCGGGCGCTCGATGGCCTGAAGTACTACGCCGACTGGGACTCGGGGTACTCCAGACAGCAGTCGACCCGACCGCAATCGGTCGGCTACGGACTGGTCGACTCGCCGGCGGCGCAAGCGGCCTGGATCCTCGAGAAGTTCTGGGCCTGGACCGACTGCGACGGGCACCCCGAGAACGTCCTCACCCGAGACGAACTGCTCGACAACGTGATGCTCTACTGGATCAACGGCACGGGCGCCTCGTCGGCGCGGATCTACTGGGAGAGCTTCGGCAAGGGTCCTCGACCGAAGACGGTCACGATCCCGTCGGGTTTCGCCGTCTACCCGAAGGAGATCGTCCCGCCGGTGCGACGCTGGGTCGAGCGAGCGTTCACCGACATCCGCCACTGGCAGGAACAACCGAAGGGCGGACACTTCGCCGCCTTCGAGGTGCCCGACCTCTACGTCGACGACATCCGCACCTGCTTCCGACAGTTCCGCTGATCAGCGAGCCGGCATCGGCCGCCGTGCGGTAACTTGACCCGCGGGTCAAGTCACGACCGGCGCCCATCACCGCACCATGACCGAACGATTGACCGAACGATGACCGCTCCCAGCGAGATCGACGCTCCGCCGACCCACGGCCGAACACCCGGCACCGCCCGGGCCGCACTCTCGTACCGGGGATTCCGGATCATCTTCATCGGGCTGGCGCTGTCGAACATCGGCACGTGGATGCAGAACTTCACGTTGCCGGCCTACATCGACGACCGAACCGGTCGCCCCGCGCTGGTCGGCCTGATGGTGTTCATGCAGCTCGGCCCGCTCCTCGTGCTCTCGATTCCCGGCGGCGTGCTCGCCGACCGCGTCTCGAAGCAGAAGTTGCAGCTGACGATGCAGAGCGCCTCGGTCGTGCTCACGATCGCGATCGCCTACTTCGTCGCCGCGGAGACCGCGTTGTGGACGATCTTCATCGCACAGCTCGGGATCGGTGTCGCCAACGCACTGAACGCGCCGGCGTTCCAGTCGTCGATGCCGCTGCTGGTGCACCGCCAGGACCTGCCTGGAGCGATCAGCCTCAACTCCGCGATGATCAACGGCACCCGCGTCATCGGCCCCGTCCTCGCGGCGATCCTCGCCGTGGCCGGCATGAGCGTGTCGAGCATCTTCCTCGTCAACGCCGCGACCTACCTGTTCTTCATCGCTGCGCTGCTGATCGTGAGGATGCCCGACGTCCGCAGCGGCAACACCGCCAAGGGCTGGCGCAGCCTCCTCACCGGCGTCACGATCGCCCGGCACCGCCAGGTGCTCAGCCGCCTGCTGCTCGGCATGTTCCTGTTCTCGCTGTTCAGCCTCGTCTACATCGGCCTGTTCCCGTCGGTGGTGCGCCTCAACCTCGACATCTCCCCGGCGAGCGCCACGTACCGCTGGCTCTACGCGATCTGGGGCGCCGGCGCGTTCTTCGGGGCGATCTCGGTCGGCACGTTCCTGTCGCGCGTCGACCGCAAGGTGCTGATCGTCCGCGGCTTCGTCGGCTTCGGCATCGCACTGGGGGTCTTCTCACAGCTCCGCGGTCCCGAGCTCGCGTTCCCGGTCGGGTTCGTGCTCGGGTTCTTCTACTTCATGACGGCGACGGCGATCACCACCACGCTGCAGCTCAACATGAAGAACACCGAGCGGGCAACGGTGATGCCACTGTGGTTCATGGTGTTCGGCGGCACCGTGCCGATCGGCAACCTGCTGTTCGGCGTCGTGATCGAGTGGATCGGGGCGCGAGCGGTGCTCGGATTCGGTGCGGCCTTCGCGTTCTTCCTCGCGTGGTGGGTCGACCTGCGACGCCTGCCTGCCGATGCCTTCCTCCCAGAGGAGGACGGCGGCGAGCCGACCACGCCGACCAACGCCACCCGCTTGCTCTAGTCCGCCGGCTCGCTCCCGTGCTGCAGCTCGACCACGACGCGTTCGAGGCCGGCGGACCGACTCGCCTTGACGAGCACGGCGTCACGAGGCCCGAGCGGTGCCACCGCACTCCGTACGTCACCGACCGGTTCGATGCCGTAGAGATCCGTTCCCACCGGGACCAGGTCGATGCCGAGCTCGTCGGCGTGCGCTGCGATCGCTCGGTGAGCCGTCTCGGGGTCCTCGATCTCGGCCATCAGCCCGAGCACGGCGATGCGCCGTTCGGCGTGGATCGCCGCCAGCGCATCGAGTGCGGCCGCCATCGACGTGGGGTTCGCGTTGTACGCGTCGTTGACGATCGTCGCCCCACTCGACGCGACCAGCACCTCCATCCGCATGCCCGACACCGACACCTCGGCCAACGCGGACGCCGCAGCGTCGAGGTCGACGCCGACCGCGCCGGCGACCGCCAGCGCCGCGAGCGCGTTGGACACCATGTGCATTCCAGGGACGGGCAGCACGACCTCGGCACGCCCCCACGGCGAGTGCACCACGAAGCGAGCCCGCGCTCGCTCGTCGAGCTCGATGTCGGCGGGCCGCACGTCGCCCGCCCAGCCGAACGTGACGACCGAGGCACCGGTTCGCTCCACCATCGACGCGACTCGTTCGTCGTCGGCGTTGAGGATCGCCGTGCCGGACGCCGGGAGGGCCTCCACGAGCTCTCCCTTCGCCCTCGCCACGCCGTCGAGGCCCCCGACGAGGTCGGTGTGAGCATGACCGACGACCGTCACGACCCCGACGTCGGGACGCGCGATCTCGCACAGCCGGGTGATGTGGCCGAAACCCCGCATGCCCATCTCGAGCACGAGCACCTCGGTGTCGTCGGGAGCGTTCAGGATCGTGACCGGGAGACCCTGATCGTTGTTGAAGCTGCGTTCGTTGGCGGTCGTGCGGCGCCCCGCCGCGCAGGCGACCGCGATCATGTCCTTGGTCGTCGTCTTGCCGACGCTGCCGGTGACGCCCACCACGGTCGCGTCGAGCCGCTGGCGCGCCCACCCCGCGAGTGCGAGGAGAGCGTGCCCGGTGTCGGCGACCTCGATGGCCGTTCCCGAGCGCCGGAACGGATCGGGTTCGCTCGTCAGGTGCACCGACGCTCCGGCCTCGCGGGCCACACCGATGAACTCGTGCCCGTTGCGCACGGCGACGAGCGGGACGAAGAGCTGGCCGGGCCGGGTGGTACGCGAGTCGAACGATGCTCCGTCGAACTCCACGTCGGGGCCGATCAGGCGCCCGCCGATCCCGTTGGCCGCTTCGGATGCACGAATCCTCACGGACGCCGACGGTACCGTGGGCCGATGGTCGACGAGCCGCATGATCGCATTCACCTCGTGGTGCTGTTCGGTGGGGAATCGGCCGAACACGACGTGTCGTGCACCACTGCCGCCCACGTCCTCCGTGCCGCCGACCGCCACCGCTACCGCATCACGCCGGTCGGCATCTCCACCGAAGGACAGTGGGCGCTCGCCCACGAGGCCGTCGAGGCGCTGATCGAGGGGCCGCACGCGATCCCCGGGCGCCTCGACCCTGCGGGCACCGACGTGTCACCCACCCCGATGCTCGCCGCCGCCGCCGACGGCGACGAGATCACCGTCGTACTCCCGCTGCTGCACGGTCCGCTCGGCGAGGACGGCACGGTGCAGGGGATGCTCGACCTCGCCAACGTGCCGTACGTCGGCAGCGGCGTGCTCGGCTCGGCGGTGTCGATGGACAAGGCGATGGCCAAGCAGGTGCTGACCGCAGCGGGGATTCCCCAGGCGCGCTACCGCGCCTTCGCCGAACACGAGATGACCCCCGGCCTGCCGGCCGAGCTGGCCGCCGAACTCGGCCTGCCGGTGTTCGTCAAGCCGGCCAACATGGGCTCGTCGGTCGGCGTCTCCAAGGCGACCACCCTCGACGCGCTCTGCGACGCGATCGATCACGCGCTCAGCTACGACGAGATGATCGTCGTCGAGGAGGCGATCGTCGGCCGGGAGATCGAGGTGGCGGTGTTGGGCACGACCGACCCGGAGCCCTCGGTGCCCGGCGAGATCGTGCCCGGCGAGGAGTTCTACAGCTACGAGGACAAGTACGTCACCGACGGCGCCCAGCTGCTGATCCCCGCGCCGCTCCCCGACGCCGCCGCCGACGAGGTCCGTCGACTGGCGATCGAGACGTTCCGGGCGCTGCGTTGCGACGGGCTCGCCCGGGTCGACTTCTTCTACGAGATGGACGACAACGGCTACGGCCGCGGGTTCCTCTGCAACGAGGTCAACACGATGCCCGGCTTCACCCCGATCTCGATGTACCCGAAGCTGTGGATCCATTCCGGCGTGAGCTACAGCGAGCTGATCGACCGCCTGGTCGACCTCGCGCTCGAACGTCACACTCGCCGACGCCGCAACACCAAACGCTGACGTTCAGGGGTCGGGCGTCACGGCGTCAGGGCGGCGCGGAGGAAGGCACGCAACTCGTCGCGGAGGCGGCGGAGGCCGACGGCATCGGGCTGCCAACCGACCGCTCGGAGTGCCTCGGGTTCGGTGGCGATACCCGTCAGCGTCGCATAGCCGAGCGCAGCGACGAGTCCCGGGTCACCGCGTCGCAGGCGCCCCGCATCCATCTCGGTGCCGAGATACCCGACGGCGCGATCGACGAGCGACTGCAGGCGTTCGCGCAGTCGGGCAGCCTGATCTGACTCCAATCGGCTGACCTCGCGGATCAACCCGAGCAGTGCGGGGCGCCGGACCGCCGGGCGGAACACCGCGCGGACGACCGCGTCGATTCGATCGAGCGGGTCGTCCGGCGCCGCCCGGAGAGCCGCGTCGATCACCACGACCAGCTCGGTCGCGGCCACTGCGAGCACGTCGTCGACGAGCACGTCCTTCGACTCGAACCAGTACAGCACCGTCTGCTTGCGCACGCCGACCGTGCGGGCGATCTCGTCGAGCGACACCGCGTCGACGCCACGCATGCCGAACAGGTCGAGCGCCGTCTCGAGGATCCGGTCCCGCGTCGTCACATCCAGCGTCCCGTCATGTCTCTACCAATTGGTAGAGGATCGTGCTAGAACTGTCAACCGTGATCGCCGAGGAGCTCGCGGGGAAACGGATCGCCATCACCGGCGCCACGGGTTTCGTGGGCACGGCGCTGGTCGAGCGTCTCCTGCGATCGGTGCCCGGCTGCGAACTCGTGCTGCTGGTGCGCGACGGCCAGCGCACCCCGGCCGCGAAACGCACCGAGCGAGAGATCTTCAAGAACGACGCCTTCGACCGGCTGCGAGCGACGTGCACGGAACGCGGTGACGACTTCGCAACGGTCACGTCCCGCGTCACCACGATCGCCGGCGACGTCACGCGAGACGGGCTCGGGCTGAACGACGCCGACCGGGCGATCTTCGCCTCGTGCGACACCGTGATCCACTCGGCCGCCGCCGTGTCGTTCGACTCACCGTTGGACTCCGCCGTGGAGATCAACCTGCTCGGCCCGAGCCGCATCGCCAACCTGTGCAACGAGATCGGCATCACCCCGCACCTCGTCGCCGTGTCGACCTGCTACGTCGCCGGCAACCGTCGCGGCAACGCACCCGAGCAACTCGTGAGCGACGGCCCGTTCGACGTCGGCATCGACTGGCGCAGCGAGGTCGCGGCCAGCCGGCGACTGCGCTCCGACGCCGACGCGGCGAGCCGCAGCCGGGAGCAGCTCGAGCGGTTTCGTGCCGAGGCCCGTGACGAACTCGGCGCCGCCGGTGCGCCGGCCCTCGCGTCGAAGACCGAGTCGCTGCGCGAGCGGTGGGTGAAGGACCAGCTCGTCGAAGCGGGACGTGCCCGCGCCGCCAGCGTGGGATGGCCCGACGCCTACGCCTTCACCAAGGCGCTCGGCGAACAGGCGCTCACCGACGTCAAGGGCGACGTCCCGGTGTCGATCGTGCGCCCATCGATCATCGAGTCGGCACTCGCCGAACCGAAGCCCGGCTGGATCCGCGGGTTCCGCATGGCCGAACCCGTCCTGATCTCCTATGCCCGTGGACTGCTCGACGAATTCCCCGGCGTGCCGGAGGGCACCGTCGACGTCATTCCGGTCGACATCGTCGTCGCGTCGATCATTGCGGTCGCCGCGCTCGGACCCGAACGTGCACCGGCGATCACGCAGGTCGCCTCGGGCGGCATCAACCCGCTCAAGTACCGGATGCTCGTCGACAACGTCAGCGGCTGGTTCCTCGAGCATCCGGTGTACGACGCGAAGGGCCAACCGATCGTGGTGCCGGAGTTCAAGTTCCCGGCCCGTGGCCGGGTCCAGGCCCAGCTCGGACGAGCCAAGAAGGTGCTCACCGCCGGTGAGAAGGTGCTCCAGAACCTGCCGCTGCGCGGCCGTCAGGCGGAGTGGTCGGCCCAGATCGAGACCAAGCGCGTCGAGGTCGATCGTGCACTCACCTACGTCGAGCTGTACGGGCTGTACACGGAGTGCGAGGCGATCTACCAGGTCGACAACCTGATGCTCACCTGGGGCGAGCTCGACGACGCGGACCGCGCCGAGTTCAACTTCGACCCGCGCTCGGTCGATTGGCCGACCTACATCACCCAGGTCCATCTCCCTTCGATCGTCCAACATGCCCGGGTCAAGACCACGCCGGGCCCCGCCGCATCGACCGACCGCATGGCCCGCATGCGCAGGCAGGTGCTCGATCCCAAGCGCCAGGTGGTCGCGTTCGACCTCGAGAACACGCTGATCGCGTCGAACGTCGTCGAGAGCTACTCGTGGCTGGCCACGCGCCGCCTCGACACCCCCGAGCGCATCCGCTACGCGCTGCGCACGCTGGCCGAAGGCCCCGGCCTGCTCAAGCTCGACCGCGCGGACCGCACCGACTTCCTGCGCCACTTCTACCGCCGCTACGAGGATGCGCCAGTCGAGCAGATCGAACGCGACGCCCGCGAGATGTTCGCCCAGGTGATCATGACCAAGTCCTTCCCCGAGGGCATGCGGCGGGTCCGCCAACACCGGGCGCTCGGGCACCGCACGATCCTGATCACCGGAGCGCTCAGCTTCAACGTCGAGGGGCTGCGGCCGCTGTTCGACGAGATCGTCGCGGCCGAGATGTCGATCCGGCCCGACAACACCTACTCCGGTGAGATGATCACGGTCCCACCGACCGGTGAGGCGCGGGCGCAGATCCTGAGCGACTACTGCGATGCCGAAGGGTTCGATCTCGACGAGTGCGTCGCGTACGCCGACTCGTCGTCGGATCTGCCGCTGTTCGAAGCGGTCGGCTTCCCCGTCGCCGTCAACCCCGAGACGCGCCTCGCCGCGATCGCCCGCAAGCGCGGCTGGCTCGTCGAACACTGGAGCAAGTCCCCCGGTGGCCCGCGACCCAAGCTGCCGATCGGGCCGTTGCTGTCGGAGCGCGAACGCCGACAGCGCTTCGGAGCGGGAGCCCGCCGATGAGGGCCCTCCAGGTGTCGCGCTCGGTACGCAGACTCGGCATGGCGCGGATCGCGTCGGCGGTCTCGCCGGTCACGGCCACGAAGCTCGGCCCGCTGGAGTACACCTCGGTCGACGCACCCGACCTCCCGGGGCCCGGGTGGCACCGGGTGCACACCCGCCTCGCCGGGATCTGCGGGTCCGACCTGTCGCTCGTGGAGGGCCACGCCTCGCTGTACTTCGAGGACTGGGTGTCGTTCCCGTTCGTGCCCGGTCACGAGGTGGTCGGTGAACTCGACGACGGCACCCGCGTGATCCTGGAACCGGTGCTCGGCCACGAGGCGCGGGGATTCGCTCCCCCGTTCGACGGCGCCGCCCCCGGCGACGGCGACGACTACGCCCATCTCGCCACTGGTCCGCTCGAGCCCGGCATCCAGACCGGGTTCTGCTGTTCGACCGGCGGCGGCTGGGCGCCCGAGTTCGTCGCCCACGAGTCGCAACTCCACCGCATCGCCGACGACATGCCCGACGAACGCGCCGTGCTCGTCGAGCCCTTCGCGGGCGGCATCCACGCCGCGCTCCTCGCGGCACCGGTCGTGGCTGCGCGCCAGGACACCGGGCGTCCGGCGGTCGTCGCCGTGCTCGGCGCCGGCACGATGGGCCTCGCTGCTGTGGCGGGCCTGCGCCGTTACGTGCCCGACGTCGAGATCGTCGTCGGCGCCCGCTACCCGCATCAGCAGCAACTCGCCAAGGCGTTCGGGGCCGACGTCGTCGTCGGACCGGACGGGCTGCAACGGGCGGTCCGGCGGGCGACCGGCTGCCACATGATCGGCGACCACCTCAGCTCGGGCGCCCACGTCACCATCGACGCGGTCGGCACCAGCGCCACCGTCGCCGACTCGCTGCGCATGACCCGCCCGCGCGGCCGTGTGGTCCTGCTCGGCATGCCCGCCGACGTCACGCTCGACCTGACCGGCCTGTGGCACCGCGAGACCGAACTCAAGGGCGCCTACACCTACGGCACCGAGCACCTCCCCGACGGCCGCACGGCGCGCACGTTCGACCTCGCCATCGAGACCGCTGACGCCCTGGAGGCCGAGTGTCTCCTCTCGGCCACCTATCCCCTGTCCGACCACGTCGACGCGATCGCCCACGCCGCCACGGCCGGCCGTCGTGGCGCGGTGAAGATCGCGTTCGACCTGCGCAAGGAAGACTCCTGATGCCCAGACCCGGCTTTGTTCTCGACGTCGACAAGTCGACGCCGCCCACCCTGTTCTGGCACGGTGAGGGCTTCCGACTCGAGAAGCTTCCCGCCGACCGCAGCCGGGTGATCTATGCACCCGAGCCGCTCGATGCGATCGACGACGTCGACGGCGCCATCCGGACAGCGTTGCTCAACCCGATCGACATGGACCCGCTGCCGTCGCTGCTCTTCCCGGGCATGAAGCTGACGATCGCGTTCGACGACGTCTCGCTCCCGCTCCCCAAGATGCGTCGCCCCGACCTACGTCAGCGGATCATCGAGCAGGTGCTGACGATGGCCGCCGACGCCGGGGTCGACGACGTGCAGCTCGTCGCCGCGCTCGCCCTGCATCGCCGCATGCACGAGTTCGAACTGCGTCATGCCCTCGGCGATCGCGTGTACGACGCGTTCGAGCCCCGCGGCCTGCTCACCCAGCACGACGCCGAGGACCCCGACAACCTCGCCTTCCTCGGTATGACCGACCAGGGCGAGGAGATCGAGATCAACAAGCGCGCCGCCGAGTCCGACCTGCTCGTCTACGTCAACATCAACCTCGTGGCGATGGACGGCGGCTGGAAGTCGACCGCGGTCGGGCTCGCCAGCTACCGATCGCTGCGCCATCACCACAACCCGACCACGATGGAGGCATCGCACTCCTTCATGGACCAGCACGCCTCCGAGCTCCACAAGAGCACCTGGCGCATGGGCAAGGTGATGCGCGACCACGGGCCGAAGGTGTTCCAGATCGAGACCACCCTCAACACCGACACGTTCCCGCAGCCGTTCGACTTCCTCGCCAAGCGGGAGTGGGAATGGACCGCCAAGGACCGTGCGCTCTACCTCGCCACCGCCAAGTCGGTCGCCAAGCTGCCGGCCCGGCAGGCTCGCAAACTCTTCCACGGCATCGAGGCACCGCACCAGCTCACCAGCATCCAGTGCGGTGAGGTGGAGGCGGTCCACGAGATCACGACGCAGAACGTCTACGACCAGCAACTGGTCGAGGTCGAGGGCCAGAGGCGTTTTCATCACTACCTCCGGTATTGGTCGTCGGATTAGCCCATGGCCGGTGGGTAGTCAGCAGATATGTAAGGGTGATGCCCTGATAGTAAACGGTGACATGGGTCGTCACGGTATGGCGGTGATGACCGCCCGGGAAGGGCTGAAACTGGAAGGCTCGCTGCAGAGCGACGTCGCCAGTTTGAACGGCCTGGTAGCGGAGCTTTTTAACGCTGGGATAGCGGTACACTGCATGCGTGATCTGACCCGTGGCGGTCTGGCAACGGCGGCCGTTGAGCTGGCCGAAGCGTGTCAGTTATCAATCAATCTTAATCAGCCAGCGATTCCGGTGAGCCGCCCGGTGCAGGCTGCCTGTGAACTGCTGGGGCTCGACCCCCACTTTGTGGCTAATGAAGGGCGGTTTCTCTGCTTGTTGCCTGCCGATCAGGTTGACCGGGCGCTGGCTATTTTTCACTCGCATACACTGGGCGCGAATGCGGCAGTGATAGGCAGTGTGGATGATAGCCATCCGGGATGGGCGACGCTGGAGAGTGCTTACGGCACCCGCCAGAAACTTAGTCGACTGGCGGGTGATCAGCTACCGAGAATCTGCTAGTCCTTTGCCAGCTCGGAGATCAGCGCTGCCAGCTGATCGGGCATTGAAAGAAACGGCGAGTGGCTGGAGTCGAGCTCATAGACGGTTTCGCACTGGCCAGCCGTGTACATTTCGCGTTGCAGCGCCGGGGTAATTGCCTGATCCTGCAGACAGACGATGCCGGTTTTGGCGACTGATCCAAAGCGCTCAGCACTCAGTTTGACGGCGGTGCCGAGCGGCGCAAGGGCCTGGTCAACCAGGTTTGCCTGGGCCTGTTTGGCCAGCTGCGGATCGCAGTCGTGATAAAAAATTGCCCGCACCTGCTCGGGGTTAATCGAGATGGTCAGGGTTTCCTGGTCAACCATCTTGTTTTCGTTAAGCAGGGAATCATCGGCGCCGTTTTTGTCGATTAACGCTTCACCGTTCTGCGGTAAAAAAGCACAGAGGTAGATCAACTGCTGAATGTGTTCGGGACACTCTTCCGCCAGTTGGGAAATGACCATGCCGCCCATGCTATGGCCGATAATGATGGCCGGTTCGTCGGTGGCGGTGAGCAGATCGGCTACGCTCTGGACATAGCGCGCCAGGGACACCCGGTTGACCGGGGTGGTGTCGCTGCCGAGGCCGGGCAGGTCATGAGCCTGCACTTGGTGGCCCGCGGCTTCGAGTAGCGGGATGAGGGGTTGCCAGCACCAGGCGCCGTGCCAGGCCCCGTGGACAAGAATAATTCGGCTCATTGTTTTCCTCTCTGCGACTAACTGTGTAACAGTGTTAAAAAAATAAGGAGGCGCGGGTGAAGAGTATAACCACTGGCCCGCGCGTAATTTGTACGGACTTGAGAGGAGAGCTTGATGGAGAACAGTCAGTTTTTACGTACCCCGTTTTGTGACACCGTGGGGATTGAATTGCCGATTGTGCTGGCGGGCATGGGCGGGGTGTCATGGCCCGAACTGGTAGCGGCGGTATCCAATGCGGGGGGCTTAGGGGTTTACGGCGCAGCCGGGCTGGAGCCGGACGAAATTCGTGACGGTATTCGGCAGATAAAATCCCTGACCGATAAACCCTGGGCGCTGGATCTACTGGTGCCCATCCCCGGCGTTTTTGATGCTCAGATCGATGTGATGTTCGAGGAGGAAGCGCCCATTTTTCTCAGCGCGCTGGGGATTCCCGGCTGGATTATTCCCCGCTGTAAGGAGGCCGGGATGTTAATTGGCGCCATGGTGGGAGCACCGCGCCATGCACAAAAGGCCCGCGATGCGGATATCGATTTTGTGGTTGCCCAGGGGACTGACGCGGGTGGTCATACCGGCAATATTGGTACCATGAGCCTGATACCGCAGGTGGTTCGTGCAGCGGGTGACATGCCGGTGCTGGCCGCCGGTGGAATATCCAGCGGAGCGGGGCTGGTAGCCTCCCTGGCGATGGGCGCACAGGGAGTTGTCGTCGGCACCCGTTTTATTGCCAGTCGTGAAGCTCATGCGGCCCAGTCGTGGAAACAGCGCATTATTGATTCCGGCGCCGCCGATACCACCCTGACTAAATGCTATACCGGTAAACAGATTCGCACCCTGCGCAATCAGTACACCGATTCCTGGGTCGGGCGAGAGGCGGAGATCAAGCCATTCCCCGATCAGATGGAGGTTTCTCGTCAGGCTGACGTGCTGGACCTGCTTGGCACCTCGGATGACCCGGATCGGGGCTGCCTGCCCACCGGGCAGGCGTGTGGCCTGGTCGATGAGGTTAAACCGGCGGCAGAAATCATGGCGGACATGGTGGCCGAAGCAACTGAAATATTAGCGAGCCTGCCACGGCCAAATTAGACTGGTCAGGCGGCTCCGTTAACCCATTAGAAATTTAATTAGAGGAAAAGAAACATGGTCAAAGCTATTCGTTTTCACGAAACCGGTGAACCCGAAGTATTGCAGTATGAGGAGTTGCCGCTTGCGGCGCCGGGTGAAAAAGAAGTCGCCGTGCGTATCGATGCCATCGGACTGAACCGGGCCGAGGCCGGGTTTCGCCGGGGCAAGTATGTGGAGCAGCCGAAGTTGCCGGCGCGTATCGGTTATGAAGCGGCGGGCGAAGTGCTGGCCATTGGCAGCGCCGTAGAAGGGCTGGCGGTCGGTGATTCGGTCAGTGTATTGCCGGCATTTTCGATGAATAGCTATGGCGTTTATGCCGAGCAGGCGATTGTGCCTGCCAGCGCCGTTTTAAAGCGGCCCGATGGCATGACGGCGCTGGACGGTGCATCCCTGTGGATGCCCTATCTAACCGCCTGGGGTGCGCTTTACGATATCACCGGTATTGGCAAGGGCGATGCGGTGATTATCAACGCTGCTTCCAGCAGTGTGGGTCTCGCTGCGATTTCATTGTGTAATCGCGTGGGCGCGACGGCCATTGCGGTGACCCGCGGTGCCGATAAGCGCGAAGCATTGCTACAACACGGTGCCGACGCGGTGGTGGTCAGTAACGAAGAGGATATCGCCGAGGCGGTTAAATCGATTACCGACGGCAAAGGTGCTCGACTGGCGTTTGATCCGGTGGCCGGTGATGGCGTGCTTAAACTGGCAGAGGCCCTGGGGCCGCAGGGTCAGATAATCATTTATGGGAACCTGAGTGGCAATGCCCATAACACCCCGTTTCCCTACGGTCAGGGCATGGCAAAAGGGCTATCCGTGCGAGCTTACCTGGTGTTTGAACTGATCCGTGACCAGGTTCGGCGAGAACGGGCAATTGCCGGGATTCTCGAAGGTTATGCCGATGGCTCGATCCGCCCGGTGACGGACAAGGTTTTTGATTTCAACGAGATGGTTGAGGCTCATCGCTACCTGGAAGGCAGCACCCAGTTCGGCAAGGTAATGGTCAACGTCGGTTGATCTCTGCGGGCGCTTTAGAATTCCTGAAATGCAAATAACTGGATAATCCGTCGACATTCCGTTCGTACTGAGCCTGTATTTCGACAGGCTGTCGAAGCGCGTCCTTCGACAGGCTCAGGGCGAACGGAAACGAGTGGTATTTCCGATGTTGAAGAGTCCTTTAGACACCCAGCTCAGCAGGGCCCGTTGCACCCTGCAATCGGTGGCAGTCGGGTTGTGGGCGCGCACTTCTCGGTTTGCATTTAATTGATGAAGTTGCCAACCGGTTTATTCCGGATACTCGGTTTCAGCCAGGCGCCCCAGTCCAGTTAGTATTTCGTAACCGATGGTGCCGGCGGCCTTGGCCAGGGCGTCGGCATCCACCAGTGGTCCGAGCAGATAGGCCGGATCGCCTACCTCTACGGCGTCTCTGGGCAGGTGGCTAATGTCGACGCTGATTAAATCCATGGATACCCTGCCTACCACCGGTGCCAGCCATTCACCAATTTGAATGGTTGCGTTACCACCGGCGTGGCGGGGGTAGCCATCGGCGTAGCCGGCGGCGATGGTCGCTAGTCGACCGCCGGCTGCTATTTTGCCGGTGCCGCCGTAACCAACTTTGCCGGATTCGTGGACTTCGCGTATCTGAATGATGGGTGCGCTGATTTCGACCACCGGCAGCATCGGATTGGCCTGTCCGGGTAACGGGTTAAGGCCGTAACAGGCGGCACCGGCTCGGCAGAGGTCAAATTTGAAGGGGTCACCGAGAAATATTCCCGACGAATTACTGAGGCTTCTGTTAATTTCCGGCGGAAGATTTTTCAGCAAGTCATTGAACAGTTTCAGCTGTTCATCGTTGGTGGCAGCGGTTGATAACTCTGAATTGATGAGATGGCTCATCACCAATACTGGGTTAAGGCGTTGCAAAAGTTGTGGATCGGCCAGCAGCCGTGTGAACTCATCGCCGGGCAGGCCAAGCCGCTGCATGCCGGTGTCGACATGGAGGGAGCAGGGGGAGGGGGTTGAGTGGTTGGCCTCGGCCCAGATCGCGATCTCTTCGCCACTATTGAGCACCGGTATCAGTTGAGCTTGCTGGAAACGTTGGGGAGGGTGATGCCCCAGGCCATTGAGCACAAAGATCGTCGGTGCGGGCAGAGCCAGGCGGAGCTGTTCTCCCTCAGCCAGAGTCGCGACAAAAAATTCATTGCATCCGGCGGCGTGAAGAGCCTGACTGACCGGCACCATGCCCAGTCCATAGCCGTTCGCTTTAACCACCGCAGCACAGCTGGCGGGAGTGGCCAGATGGCGTAACTGGCGATAATTGTCAGCCAGTGAGTGGAGAAAAACCCTACGTGTGATGTCTCGCATAAAATCGCTGGGGAGAGGGGTTAATAATGGAAGTGATCGGTGATGACCGGATGGCTGTTTCAGTGTCCCAGTATAGCCGAGCAACCAGCAGTATCTGGGTCACCAGAGTCGTTGTGTCGGTCAACGAGCTATATTGACTACGTTAAGTAATAATTCTGCGATAATGATTAGCTTGAAGGGTAATAATAAGCTGCCCGCAGGGGTTTAGGACGCGACATCGACTGCCTGAATTGACGGCGGTAATGACGGTGAGGATGATCAATGCTGGAACTAAAATTCACCAACCGCCCGTACTCCACGGTGGCGCTTGATAAGCCGCGGACGACCCTCGGTTCTGATCCCGGGAACGACGTTGTCCTGCCTGAGTCTGGTATAGCTGAATTTCAGGTAGAGTTTTTCCGGCAGGATGACCAGGTGCTGGTCGTAGACCTGATCGGGCGCTCCTGCATGAAAAATGGCATTCCGATTGAGGGATCAGAAGCGATACAGATGGGTGATTTACTCAATCTGGAATCGGTCGAAATTGAAGTAATCGATCCCCTGCTGGCAACTGAAAAATTTGATGCCTCGGATCTGCGCCAAAGTGATCGGGTCGCAGAACCGGCCGATGCGGATATTTCGGGCGTACTGGCAGCTGCCAACGATGGGTCTTCCACCTGGCGTTTGAAAGGGCTTAATGAATCCGTCGCGGGCTTACGGTTTCCACTGGGCGGGAAAGTCATTGTTGGCCGTGACCCGAGTTGTGACCTGGTATTAAAAACGCCGCAGGTTTCGCGGCGCCACATTGAAATAGAGGTTCTCAATTCGCAGCTGTTTGTCCGCGACCTCGGATCAACTAACGGCTGTAAGGTAAACGACGAACCGGTGACCACGGCGATGGTACGACCGGGGGATAAACTCAGCATTGATCAGATCGACTTTCTGGTCGAAGGGCCTGACGACGATGAGGAGGCCACCGTCGCCCGGCATTTTCCTGCAGCGGTCGAAGTGCTAACCGGTCCCTACCTGTTAATTCGGTCCGGTGATCGGGCGGGGCAAAAAATTCCTCTGGTCAAGTCTCGATACACCATCGGGCGGAATTCCAGTAACGACATCATGCTTGAGGATCAGAGTGTCTCTAGCCGACATGCGTTGCTGATTAACACCGGCAGCGGCTGGAAAATCGAGGATGCGGAATCCACCAACGGCACCTCTATTAACGGCGAGGCGGTGATGGGCGGACAGCTTCGTCACTCTGATCGAATTCGCCTGGGTAGTGTCAAGCTAGCCTTTATCGTGCCGGCTGATCTCGCCGAGGAGGCGGGTACACCAGCACCCGCGGCGGGTTTTGATCCCGATGCAACGGTCAAAACAATGGCGCTTAAGCCACCTCGGGATCTGAAGAAGCTTTACTGGGCCGGCGGTGCAATATTGGTGTTACTGGTAGTGACCACCCTGTCAATGGTGAGCGACCGCTCCGAGATGCCGCGACTGGAGCCGATCAATGAGCCGCTGTCGGCCTCCCCGCTCTGGCAGCGACAGCTTCCCGACGGCCGAAGTTATCCGACGGCTCCCCTGCTGGCAGATGTCAATGGTGATCAGTTTCTCGATGTCGCCGTCGCTGACGGGGCTGGCCACCTGCTGGTGCTGGATGGTGAAGAAGGTAAAAAAATATTTGATCTGCCCTTTGCCGGACGGGTGGTGGCATCGCCCGTTGCTACTGACTTAACCGGAGATGGCATAAAAGATCTGGTTGTCGCCAGTTTCGAGGGCAGGATTTATGCGGTTAATGGCAAAGCCCAACTGCTCTGGAAAACCGGCGCGAACAGCGGTTATGGCACTATCCAGTCGTCGCCCATCGTCGTTGATCTAGACGCCAATGGAAGCCCGGAGATTCTGGTCGCGACCAGTGTTAAAGGGGTGGTTGCCCTCAACGGAATTACCGGCCAGGAACTCTGGAACACGGCGGGTCTGGGGGTAATTGGTAGTCTGAGAACCCCGCTGGTGGCAGATATCACCGATGATGGGGTCGATGATCTGGTGGTAACGGCGGGTAACGGCGATGTCTGGGCGCTGTCTCTGAATGGTCAAACCCCCGCCCAGCAGTGGCAAAGAGAGTTGCCAGCGGGCGATTTGTCGGCGCCGACGGTGGCGGTTGGTCCAGATGGTCCGCTGGTGCTGGTTGCAGCCGAATCCGGTGGTATCTATGCCCTGTTCGGCAAAAGTGGGTTGATCTCCTGGCGCTCCGCTGACTCCACCCCTCATTTAGTCACTCCACTGGTGGTAGATCTTGCCGAGCAGCAACTGTTGGCGGTGTCGACTAGCGGTCAGGTTGCTGCCCTATCAGTTAAAAACGGTGAAACTAACTGGCAACGAGAAGTTGGCGGCCGGGTAGTGGCGGCTGGCGCACTGTTTGATCTTTCCAATGATCAAATCCCAGATTTGCTGGTGACTGACCAGTCCGGCCGGTTGCTGGCTTTTGATTCGGTTGACGGTGCCTTGCTGCTGAGTACGGAAATTCAGGCTGGCACTGGAATCCTGGTCTCTCCCGTCGTTGGAGATATCAATAATGATCAGTTAGCGGAGGTAGTGGTAAGTGATCAGTCGGGTGGTATTACAGCGGTTACCCTCAATCGCACCCTGCCACGTGGTAGCGCTCCCTGGGCGCAGAGCCTGCACCGACGTTCGACTGATCAAACCCTCTTAAGTACTGCTTCCAGATAGCCATGGCCGCTTCTGTTCGCATTGCTCTGGCAATGGCGCTATTGGCGCTGGTTGCCGGGTGTCAGCAGTCTCTAAAGATTGTTGATGGTCTTAAAGCCGAAAATCGAACCCCCCCGAGCAGAGTGCTAACCCTGTCAACCTCGCCACAAGGGGGTGAAATAGTCATTGAACCGCTCGGTCGTCGGGTAGTGGGTGGCACCCGGGTCGAGCTACCCTATGGAACCTATCGGTTAACGGCGGAGAAGACCGGGTTTAGAGCCGGTACCCTGCAACTACGGCTTGATGGAGCGACTCCATCGCCAGTTGAGGTGCCACTGGGTGAAGGTTTCGCGTTAGTCACTGTGAATAGCGAACCCGCCGGTGCGTTGCTAAGTATTAACGGCAAAACAGTCGGAACCACTCCTCTGGTAACCGAGTTAAGCGACGACAGCCATCTTTTTGAGGTCGATCTTGAGGGTTTCCGGCCACGAAGGAGGCAGGTGGATGTGATCGCCGGTCAGCCAGTCGAGGTAGAGCTGGTGCTGCAACCGCTGGAGAGATTTGCTGCCATTGATATTGCTACCCAGCCTGCGGCTGCCCTGTTGCGCCTGGATGGGGAGTTAGTGGGCCATTCTCCGCTGACGCTTAGACAGATACCCCCAGGGCGTCACCATCTCTACGCTGAGTTGATCGAAAATGGTCATTCTCGACTCTCCGGGGAGATCCATCTCGATCTTAATTCCGGCGAGCAACGAGCGGTGACATTATTGCTCGAAGAACGAAAACCGCTGCTGGTCCGCCAGTCAGCGATAGAACCAGCGGTTCAGGGCCCGGATTCTGCCGACGAGGATTCATTAGCAGCGCTGGCTCCGCAACCGGTAAAAGCGCCAGTCATTGCCGCTGCTGCCATACCGGCGTCATCCGCCGATGAGGTTGTTTTAGCACTTCGACTGGTTGACCCACTGAGAGCGGATTTTACCCAGCGGGCGTTTGTAGAAAGCCTGTTTGCGCTGCTAAGGATTGGTGATGGTGTCGATTTTTACGCTGATCAGCAGCGGGTTGGCGGCCTGCGAAAGCAGAGCGGCGATGCGGACCAGGCGTTTTTCAATCAGTTAGCCGCTGCCGGAATTAAAGTGGATAACCGTGTGTTTCCGCTGGCCCGATCGAGCCGCAAACGGTTAACTGATTTACTGTTTCGTTTATACCGTCAGCGTGGGGATTACCCATTGCTGGAGCTGGCTGGCGAGCAGCAACCGATGGACCAGAGTATTCAGATCACGCGGCTTGCTGGTGATGGAGAAGTGGTGCTGCTAGGAGAGGGGCAGGGGCTGCAGGTGGACGGGGTCCGCCCAGTTGCACAGAGTGCTGGCTTGAGCCTGTATCGATTTGCCCCCGCCGATGGGGAGATTAAGGTTCGTTGGCTCGATCGACCCGGCCGGCTGTTGGTGACTGCGGCAGCCAGCCCTGCTTTCAGGGTAGAGGGCAGCACAAAACGACTGGCTCTGCGGGAAAAGCGCCTGTTGAATCTGTCGTCAGAGCCAATGACTAATTCGGTGGAAGAAGTAACTGAATTGTCGGCTGGACCCGAGTACCGAGGCTGGCAGAAACAGCGGCTGGTGCGCATGGATGATGAACGAGTAGACGGGCTCGAACCCCTGATAGAGATAGGTCCTCACCAGCGCCCCGGCAGGTATGAACGCTCCTGGATCATTCGTTACCGCGGCCCCGAGGGAAATGGCCAGCGGCAGATGTCCCTGGCCTATCAGGTGGGTGATCGGTCGCAGAGCGTGGTGAGTGACCAGTTTTTGCGTCGAGACGGTTTCTCCAGGGTGGGTAAAGTGCCTTGATTATCGGGTAACCGAATGACGGCGAGCAGTTTTCAACAGCAGGTGGACGCTCTGTGCGTTGACCAGCTAGTTGAACCACTTACGGTGAGTGATCGAGTGACGTTGCGGGTGGGCCGGTGGACACCGCAACCTGCGCGCGGACGAGTGATGCTGTTATCGGGGCGCGGCGGATTTCTCGAAAAATATTACCCGGTACTCATTCAGTTGTTACAGCGCGGCCTGGAGGTCGTCAGTTTTGACTGGCGGGGTCAGGGTTTATCGAGCCGTCTGTCGGCCGACCCACATCTTGGCTACGTCGACACTTTTAGTGACTATATTGATGATTTCGATCATGTCTGGACGACGGTGTTCAGGCCGGAATCGGGCCAGCGGAATTATCTGCTGGCGCACTCAATGGGCGCCCATATTGCACTGCGTTGGCTAAGGGAAAAGCACGCCGGTGCTGCGTTATTTGAACACGCCTGGCTAACGGCGCCCCTGGCGGGAATTGATACCCGCCCTTATCCGCTGTCACTGGCAAAATTGATAGCAGCTATCGCCTGTCGATTGGGTGGAGGTCAACGGTATGTTCCGCAGGGTTTTGGGTTTGATGCAGAAAACTATCAGCGTCAGGGGTTGGCGACCCTGACTTCAGACCGAGAGCAGATAGCCTATGAACTGGCGTGCATTCAGGCCACCCCTGAATTGCAACTTGGGGCGGCAAGTTTTGGCTGGTTGAATGCCGCTTTTCAATCCCTTGTGCAGTTGCACAGTCCCGGTTATATCGAGCAAATTGCTCAGCCGATTACCCAGTTTCTGGCGGAGAATGAACAGGTTGTCGATAATCAGGCATTGCGCGTTCTGCAGCGGCGACTGCCCCACTCTGTATTAGTAACTATTCCGGCCGCTAAGCATGATTTGCTGGTTGAGGGCGAGTCGTTGCAGGCCCCTGTCTGGGCAGCAATTGATCGCCAGTTAGCGGACGATCTCAACGCATAACGGCCGGGCTCTGATTGGGCTAAAACCCCATAATCTCGCGATATCCGCGCCAGAATCCGCGCATGCCCGATTCGGTCAGGGTCGTGTCCTGAAACTCGGTGATCGTGTCCCCACCCATCCGCACAACCGATGACTTGTCGCCGTCACGGATAATGCTGCTCTGAACTATCTCGCAGACGTCGCCATCTTCCATTGAGATCAGCCCCGCCGGACCAATCAGGTTGATCTGCTTGATGCGCATGGCGCGCTGCTCAGGGGTGTCGTCGGCGTAACCGAAATAGGTCCAGATCAGCTCAAACTTGTCAGGTCCGTGGGTGATGATCTGTCGGTTTGCCAGGGTGTTGGCAATTTGCTGAGCAACGAGATTGGGGAAGATGACGTGAATACAGAGGGTGTCGCCGTCATCAAACTCCGGCCAGCCGGCGAGTACCGACGGGTCATCCAGTGTAAACCCTTCCTGATACGTGCGAATGTCGGCGCTTTTATAGGCGTCGATACGCCCTTCGTCAGTTCCGGCTTTGGAGTGGATGCAGTTATGCATGCCGGTTTCATCCAGCTCGGTGCCGCAGATCTGTGACGCTCGGTAGAGGCCAAAAGTGGTGTGGAACAGATGCAGCAGACTGGCGTGGTAGGGGTCGTGGGTGTTGTCGGCATAGAGTTTCCAGTTGCTGTTAATGAACTGGCGGTGGTAGCCGAGCAGTTCCACCGGGCGGTTAAACATGCGCTGGTGGTATTCACTCATTTTCGGGCCGAAATAGGTGGCGACATCGGGCATGGTCTGATCAAAAGTGGCAAATACACAGCCACCAAACACCTCGACCTTCAGCTTTTGCAGGCCATGTTCTTTCATGTCGAAATCTTTCGGGTAGCCACCCTTGCCGCCGAGCCCGCGTCGAAAGGGTACACCGATGAGATTGCCCGAGGTATCAAAAGCCCACTGGTGGTAAACGCAGGTGAGGGTCTCCGCATTGCCGCTATTTTCTCGGCAAACTTTGGCCCCGCGATGGGCGCAGCGGTTGACCATGACATGAAATTCCCCATCCAGTCCGTGGGTTACAACCACCGGCGTATCACCAATCTGGGTGGTTTTGTAATCACCTGGATTGGGTAGCTCAACGGTGAGTGCGACGTAGTTCCAGGTGGCGCCACGAAAAATGAGCTGCTGCTCGCGATCGTAGATAGCCTGGTCCATGTAGACCTGATAAGGCACCCGGGTAAATCCCTCTTTGGGCCAGGTCAGGTCAATTTGCGGTAGCGCTTGCGGTGCGTTCATCGGTTTTGGCCCCCTACTGTTTATCGGCGAAGATAAAGTTCATGGTCCGGTCGTTGTAGTAAAGCCCGGCGGGCTGAATAACCAGAGACAATATCGGTTCGTCGCCGTCGTTAAAATGGCCATGCCAGAGGTTCGGAGGCGTAATGGAAAGCTGCCCGTCAGCCCAGTCGACTCGCGCCGGGTCCTGGATCTCCCCGTCAACCAGCGGTTCCCCAAGCAGCGAGAAGCAGTTGTTGCCGCCATGAATCACGTAGGTAAGGGCAGGAGCGGCATGGGCGTGGACCGTGTTTCTTGCGCCGGGCATTAACCGGTTTAAGTGGGCAAACAGGTGCGGCGTGGCGAGTTTTTCTTCGGGTAACCCGGCGTGACTGAGAAAGACCCCGGATGCAGTAATGCCAGCGGCTTCATACTCGTCCAGTTTTTCCTTTAATAGCTCTGCGGGAAAATGGGTGAAAGCAGAGCGCTCTGTCGGACTAACTTTCCAGCCCAGGTAACTGACCAGCGGTGAATCATCAACAAAAAAGTAGCTCAGGCCGGTGTCTCCCGCGGTGGCTCGAATACCCTGGCCTCCGGGCACTAAAGCGATATCGCCGGGATGTAGTTCCACGGTTTCGTCCTGGCTAACCAGTGCGCCGCTACCATCGAGTACCAGCAGCACAAGGGCACCTGCGGTCTCAGCAACGAGCGTTGATTCGCCGGTACCCAGTTTGTTGTTTCCGGCCAACAGGTTGGGCATGGTCGCGGGCCAGTCCAGGCCCAGCTCCTTGCTGAAATCGACAAGGCCGGACTCCGGCATCATGATTGCCGGTGGCAGCACCTTGTGCAGTGGCGGTACTTTGGCAACATTAAGAAAGTCGCGCTCGCAGTAGCCGACAGCCTGACTGGCGGCGACACTGCTGTTAGCTCTGGCTGGGCCCAGGTGGTCATAATCGATCTGATGGGGTTTGTTCATGGTGTACTCCTCCCTGTTGGTACAGCGGCCAATAACCGCCTAATCTCTAAAATTAATAAACTGCAGGGGCATTTCCAGATCCGCCTCGCGCAGCATCGCCATCACTGCCTGCAGGTCGTCACGTTTTTTTCCGGTCACCCTAACCTGATCGCCCTGTATGGCGGCCTGAACTTTGAATTTTCCTGCTTTTATCTGGGTGGTGATTTTTTTCGCCAGGGCCTGATCGATGCCTTCTCGAATGGTCAGCGGCATTCGACACTCAGCGACATTACTCTCCTTGTCGCCGGCTTTGAGTGATTTCATGTCTATTTTGCGCTTTGCCAGGGTCCCGCGGACTATTTCCATCACCTGATCCACCTGAAATTCATTCGGTGCATAGAGGGTAAGCAGTTGCTCCTCCTGTTCCACGCGAGCGTTGGTGCCTTTGAAGTCAAAACGATTGCCGATTTCACGGTTGGCCTGGTCAACCGCGTTGGTGAGTTCGTGCATATCAATTTTGGACACGGCGTCAAAAGAAGGCATGGCGGTTTTCTCCTGAAAGATGAGTTTGCGATAAGGGCATGGTGCCGCAGATCAAGGTGGCTGTCAGCTAGGTGGACGGCGATAAATGAGTTGCCGGGCGCATCCAGGAGACCGCCGCCGCGAGCAGATTAAGTACGGCAAACAGAGTAAAAGCGATGTAGAGCGCCTGTTTCAGTTGCGCGGGGTCGGTCTCGGCAAGATTAGCCTGCTGGCCCAGCAGTAGACTGAATAACATGATCGGTATCCCCAAAGAAATCATCTGCCCGCAGAGCCGCGATGTTTGCAAAATGCCGCCGGTTACCCCGAGTTGCCGTTTCTCCACGGCACTCATGGCCGCGTGAGTATTGGGCGCCGAATAGCCGGCAATACCGATCCCCGTTAATGCAAGCCCCACCAGCACCATTATCGGCAGTCCTGAATCATTAATAAGCATGGTCAGCAGGATGCCAATGGCACAGCAGACCAGCCCGAAGCTGGTCAGCCAGCGCGGGTCGAGTCGGTCCGAGAGCCTGCCGGCATAGCCCGCAAACAGGACCTGAGCCACCGGCTGGGCCATCAGAATTAACCCAGCCTGCTGGGGATTCATCTGTCGTCCATATTGTAGATAAAGACTGAGCATGAAGCCCACACCAAAGGTGCCGCAGTACATCAGGAAAGCGCTGCCAGCGGCCGTGGCGACCCCACGGTTATCAGTGAACAGGGTCAGGTCGAGCAGGGGACTCCGTCCCCGCGCCTGCTGACGCAGAAAAATCGCGCCGCAGATTAATCCGCTCAGGATCAGCGGAACCGCCCCTGGCTGCGATAACCGACCACTTCCGACAACCAGCGCGCCGAGTGCCACGGCGACCAGAATGCCGCCGACCCAGTCAAACTTTTCACCCACCGCTTCGCGCCACTCACCATGAATAAACCAGTTGAACAGTAATACCGCTGTCAGGCTCATGCCACCGGCGAGTATGAACAGGCTGCGCCAGCCAAAATGGTAGGTGAGCATTCCTCCCAGAAAGGGTCCGCAGGTCATGCCTAAATAGATCGCGGTGACGTTCAGCCCCAGGGCCCGGCCTCGCCATTCGGGAGGAAATATCGACGCCATGATGGCGTGGCTGGTGCCAAAAATAAGTGCGCCCCCGACACCCTGAATGAAGCGCCATACCAGCAACTGAGTGGATGAAGTGGCGACCAGCATAAATAGGCTCGAGAGCACGATCAGTAGTTGACCCGCTACATAGAGTTTACGTCTACCGTGAATGTCGCCGAGCCTGGCTGCCTGCAGCATGAACATGGCAGCGGCCAGAAAATAGCTGGTGGTGAACCAGCCAGAAGTCACCGCATCGAGTTGAAACTCATCGGCCACGGCCGGTAGCGCGACGTTAATAGAGCTGCCCAGAAAGGGCGTAATGAAGCTGGCAAACGGAACGATAAACCGTGCCAGCGCCAGGTTGGTTTCGGTAGAGCGTGGGGCGATGATCAGGCTCCGGTAGGCGAGGAGAAGTTGATGGCTGAGCGATCGGGTTTTTGATTGTTAACGCAGCGGTCGGTGATGCTGCTGGGGGCTATAATCCGCGCCCTTTTTTTGTTTTCTGAAATACCCAACCGGCAGGCGATTATAGTGCACCCTTTTTTTGATTTGGCCTATTGTTTAGGCGGACCGGTTTGTCGCGGTGAATTGCGCCAGCAACTGGAAGATTTTCGAGTGATCGAGTTGCTCGACCTGCCGCTGGATGGTCAGGGTGAGCACCTATGGGTGCGGGCGCGCAAAAAAGGCCTGACCACCCCACAGTTGGCCGATGAGTTGGCGCGGTGGGCCAGTGTTCGGCCGGTATCCGTGGGTTACTCGGGATTAAAAGACAAGTTTGCAGAGACCGAACAGTGGTTCAGTCTGTCGTTACCGGGACGGGAAGATCCGCCAGCACCAACTGCTGCGGA
>CALOAN010000011.1:0-457116 GCA_942491345.1 uncultured actinomycete | reverse complement strand
GCGGTAGCGCCGGTTCAAATCCGGTCAAAACAGCAAGTATTCGCCTCCGGCGTGGCTGTTTCTATAAACCCCTCGCTGAACGGGGGTTTCGGCGCTGTGCGTGATCTCCGTAGCCGCTGTAACACCCTCCACATCATCAATCAGGCACCTATTGGCGGCTGGTTGCTGTGGTCGGCCTCAGGGAAGTTCGGCCCCTGGGGCGGGTGTGGAGTGTCCCTACCCTGTTCGTTGGAGAGGGAGGTACTCGTGTTGTCGATTCTGTCGAGGCGGATGGTTGGCCTGTTCGTTACTTTCGTGATGGTTGGTGCTGCGACTCCTTGCGCTGACCGAACCCGCCTGCGGTGCGGTCATTGAGCACACATGCGCCAAGGCAGGCGACCTGCAGACGATTATCGATGCTGCATCGCCGGGAGACATCATCGAGGTCGAGTTTGGTGTTGCTGCTGCAGGGCATCGGGGAAGGGGGCGTTTCTTGCCGAGGATTTCTCGATCAGCGAGGACATTGTTCTGCGCGGTGCCGGTGCGGGGTTGACAGTACTGCAGGGGTCAGGAGCGCCAAATAGCCGCGTCGTCGGAGTTCACGAAGGGGCCGTGGTGACGCTAGGCGGACTCACCATTACTGGTGGGCACCATTGACGAGAACAACTCCGGGGGTGGTCTCATCAACGATGGAACAACAACGTTGGTCGAAAGAGGCGGTGAGCGGGAACAGAGCCGGCGGCGGCGGCATTGCGAACAATCCCAGAGCTTCACTTCGCTGATCGATTCGACCGTCTCGGGCAACATCGTGACCAACCCGAACGCTGCAGGCGGTGGCGGCATCACCAATGGACTGGGCTCGACGCTCACGTTGGTGAACAGCACGGTCAGTGGGCAATCGAGCCGTTGCTCCCTCTGCTAGCGCAAGCGGATTCGCAGGCGGCATTCAGACCGACGCCCTCAGCAAGGTCTCGCTGGTCAACTCGACCGTGACGGCGAATGTGGCTGGAACGTGGGCCGGGTGGTGGTATCTGCGCTGAGCTTCCCCGATGCCGATGTTGTGTTGACAAACTCGATTGTCGCCGGGGAACGGTTGGCTCAGTGCATCGGATTGCTTCGGAGCGATCACCAGTCGTAAGGCAACAACCTGATCCGAACAACCAGCGGATGCACCTACACGCCCGGACCCGGTGACCTCACCGGCGTCAATCCCAACCTGGGACCGCTCGCCGACAACGGCGGTTTCCGCACCATGCGCTGCTCGCCGGCAACCCGGCGATTGACCATTCCGTCGCGCCTTGCCCGTCGGCCCTCGACCAGCGCGGAGTGTTCGCCACCAAGGCGACGGCTGCGACATCGGGGCCACGAAGGAGAACCCGTTGAGCGCCTCGGTCGGTCTTGTCGATCCAGCCACGGGACAATGGCATCTTCGCGACGCCATCGGACCGGCCGCCGACTTCTACTACGGCAACCCAGGCGACTACCCGATCATGGGCGACTGGGACTGCAACCAGACGGACACCCCGGGCCTGTATCGCCAGTCCGACGGGTATGTGTATCTCCGCAACAGCAATACGCAAGGAATCGCGGACGGTAGCGCCGGTTCAAATCCGGTCGGGGCTACGCGTACTCGCCTCCGGCGAGTCCGTTTCCAGAAACCCCTGCTGAGCGGGGGTTTCTGCGCGCGTGAGTCCCCGTCGCCGCCAACACCCCCAACATCATCAATCAGGCACCTATTGGCGGCTGGTTGCTGTGGTCGGCCTCAGGGAAGTTCGGCCCTGGGGGCGGGTGTGGAGTGTCCGTACCCTGTTCGTTGGAGAGGGAGGTACTCGTGTTGTCGATTCTGTCGAGGCGGATGGTTGGCCTGTTCGTTGCTCTCGTGATGGTTTGTGCTGTGACCTTTGCTCTGACCGAACCCGCTCGCGGTGCGGTCATTGAGCACACATGCGCCAAGGCAGGCGACCTGCAGACGATTATCGATGCTGCATCGCCGGGAGACATCATCGAGGTCGCGGCGGGTGTTTGCACGGGGAAGGCGTTTCCCGCCGAGGATTTCTCGATCCGCGAGGACATTGTTCTGCGCGGTGCCGGTGCGGGGTTGACAGTGCTGCAGGGGTCAGGAGCGCCGAATAGCCGCGTCGTCGGAGTTCACGAAGGGGCCGTGGTGACGCTAAGCGGACTCACCATTACCGGTGGCACCATTGACGAGGACAACTCCGGGGGTGGTCTCATCAACGATGGAACAACAACGTTGGTCGGTGTGGCGGTGAGCGGGAACAAAGCCGGGGGCGGCGGCGGGATTGCGAACAATCCAGGAGCTTCACTTTCGCTGATCGATTCGACCGTCTCGGGCAACATCGTGACCAACCCGAACTCCGCAGGCGGTGGCGGCATCACCAATGGACTGGGCTCGACGCTCACGTTGGTGAACAGCACGGTCAGTGGCAATCGAGCGGTTGCTCCCTCTGCTAGCGCAAGCGGATTCGCAGGCGGCATTCAGGCCGACGCCCTCAGCAAGGTCTCGCTGGTCAACTCGACCGTGACGGCGAATGTCGCTGAACGTGGGCCGGGTGGCGGTATCTACAGCTTCCCGAGCGCCGATGTTGTGTTGACAAACTCGATTGTCGCCGGGAACGCTGGGCTCAGCGCATCGGATTGCTTCGGAGCGATCACCAGTCAAGGCAACAACCTGATCGGAACAACCGGCGGATGCACCTACACGCCCGGACCCGGTGACCTCACCGGCGTCAATCCCAACCTGGGACCGCTCGCCGACAACGGCAGTTTCACACGCACCCATGCGCTGCTCGCCGGCAGCCCGGCGATTGACCATTCCGTCGCGCCTTGCCCGTCGGCCCTCGACCAGCGCGGAGTGTTCCGCCCGCAAGGCGACGGCTGCGACATCGGGGCCACGGAGAAGGAGAACCCGTTGAGCGCCTCGGTCGGTCTTGTCGATCCAGCCACGGGCCAATGGCATCTTCGCGACGCCGTCGGACCGGCCGCCGACTTCTACTACGGCAACCCAGGCGACTACCCGATCATGGGCGACTGGGACTGCAACCAGACGGACACCCCGGGCCTGTATCGCCAGTCCGACGGGTATGTGTATCTCCGCAACAGCAATACGCAAGGAATCGCGGACATCAAGTTCTACTTTGGAAACCCCGGCGACATCCCGATTGTGGGTGACTTCAACGCCGACGGTTGTGACACCGTCTCGATCTACCGCCAAACGGAAGGACGCGTTTACATCATCAACAAGCTCGGAGAGAACGACGGCGGTCTCGGTGCCGCAGACTACGACTACTACTTCGGGAACCCAGGCGACAAGCCCTTCACCGGCGACTTCAACGGCAACGGCACAACGACCGTCGGATTGCACCGCGAGTCAACCGGCTTCGTGTACTTCCGCAACACAAACACGCAAGGGAACGCAGACACCCAGTTCTATTTCGGCGACCCCGGCGATCGACTCGTCGCCGGAGACTGGAACAACAGTGGGGTCGATAGCCCGGCGCTCTTCCGCCCGTCGGCGACCATGTTCTTCTTCCGGTTCACCAACACGCAAGGAAACGCAGACGCACAATTCGTATGGGGAGAACCGGGCTGGCTACCAGTCGCCGGAACCTTCGGCCTCGGGTAGCTGAATCAACACGCAAGGATCAAGCGAAACGTCGCTATGTGCCGCGACTCGCCCGACACAGGTCGTGGCACTGCCATGCCCGAGCCGTGACCATCACCCGGCGGGGCCGCCCACATCCTGACACTTGGCCGACATGGGTGGGTCAGGTTTCACAGAGCTTCCCGCCGCGGTATTCGTCGTACGCTGGGAGGGAAGCCCGACCGCGTTTCGTACCTTCAGTTGCAGTCCGGGAGATCATCCGGTGACGAGCTACGCAGACCTGCGCTTCTACGCCGAGTTGCGCGACTTCCTTTCCTCCGATCGCAGGTCGGGGCTGGTCACGCGCTCCTTTGACGTTGCCGGCAGCGTCAAAGACATGATCGAGGCCTGCGGGGTGCCCCGCACCGAGGTAGAAGTGATCCTCGCTAACGGCATCGCCGTCGACTTCTCGTACGAGGTACAGGACCGTGACCGCATCAGCATGGGCGGGCGTGGCTCCTTTCCCCGTCTGTCTAGCCAATAGTCCGGCAATGGCGAGCGTCGGCGCATATGCGTGCCCTCGCATGAGAGCAACCCGGGACATGACATCGGTGATCACCGGCATCGTCCTGCCATCGTCGCGCTTCGACGACTGCACAGTGAGAGAGAAGCTCAACCTATGGCGAGGCAGGCTGTTCTCCAGGCGATTCGGGCTGTGGGATCAGATGGCGGCCACCGATCTCACAAGACAGGTGACCCGACTTGAACTCCCCGCGTTCTTGTTCCACGGCCTCCACGATTGAACCGTCAGCTACATCTTGACGAAGTCCTACATCGAGAGTCTCGATGCTCCGACCAAAGGGTTCTACACCTTCGAGGACTCAGCCCACAGCCTTGTATTCGAAAAGCCCAACCGAACCCGCCGAATCCTCCATCGAGACATACTCAGAGGCACAAAGGATCCCGACAGTCGGAGCTAGTCCATCTCGCCGAACCAGCCGCGCCGCTCCATCCACTTCCCCGCTTCGAGGACCGGAACCACCGATGCGGCGACGCCGAAGAGCGCGAGCCACTCGGCGACGCTGAGTGCAGAGGTGCCGAAGGCATCCTGGAGGAACGGCACGTACATGATCATGGCGAGGAGTAGCACTTCCCAGCAGATCGCGAGATTCAGCCATCGGTTGGCAAATGGATCATGGAGCACCGAGCGGCGGTCGGAACGGTAGCTGTAGGCCTTGAAGAACTGGATAAGCACGAGGGACACGAAGGTGCGTGCCATCGCCTCTTTCACGGTGCCGCCCAATGCCTTGCTGCCGGCGAAGACTCCCAGGTTGACGATCCCCGACCAGACCCCGCCGAGCGACATCAGCGTGACAACGGGTCTGGTGAAGATACCGCGAGCGGCATCTCGCGGTTGGCGTTGCATGAGGTCCGTCTCCGGAGGGTCGACGGAGAGCGCGAGGGCGGGAAGCCCGTCGGTTGCCAGGTTGACGTAGAGAATCTGGACCGCTGAGAGGGGAAGGGGCATTCCGGCAACGGTCGCCCCGGCCATGAGGAGGATCTCCCCGACGTTGGACGAGATCAGATACATCAGGTACTTCTTGATGTTCCCGAAGATCCCACGGCCTTCCTCGACTGCGGCGACGATCGAGGCGAAGTTGTCGTCGAGGAGGATCATCTCGGCAGCTTCTCGGGAGACGTCCGTTCCGGAGATGCCCATTGCCACCCCGATATCCGACTTCTTGAGTGCGGGAGCGTCGTTCACGCCATCGCCGGTCATCGCCACGACTGCTCCTCGCTCCTGCCAGGCGGTGACGATCCGCAGTTTGTCAGCCGGCGAGACCCGGGCGTAGACGGCGACGTCGGCGACGTCGCGGGCAAGTTCGTCGTCCGTCATCTGTTCGAGTTCTCGACCGGTGATGACTCTGCCGTTGGCGGAGATGCCGAGCTCTCTGGCGATGGCCGTCGCCGTTACGGGGTGGTCCCCGGTGATCATCACGACCTCGATGCCCGCGCTACGACAAGCGCCGATCGAAGCCGCTGCCTCCGGCCGGGACGGGTCAAGGAGACCGACGAGCCCCAGGAACGTCATGTTCTCCTCGACTGAGGCCAGATCGGCGTCGGCCTTGCTGGCGACACCGAGGACCCGGATCCCTTCGCCCGCCATGGTCTCGGCACGAGCGACGATCTCGGCTCGCGCCGTCTCGTCCAGAGAAGTGATGCTGCCGTCTTCCAGCACCGTCGTGCACGCGTCGAGGACGATCTCAGCCGCTCCCTTCGAGCACGCGGTGCTGCCTTCCGAATTCTCGTGCAGCGTTGTCATCCGTTTCCGTTCCGAGCTGAATGGAATCTCCGCGGTGCGCGGGCTTTGGACCTCGAGATCGCTCTTCGCCAATCCGGCCTTCGCGGCTGCCACGATGAGCGCGCCCTCGGTCGGATCGCCGCGAATGGCCCAGCGGCCTCCAGCGTCGCGGACGAGCCTCGCGTCGGAAGCGAGTGCCGCCACGCGGAGCAGAACGACGACTGGTTCAGGCGCCTCCACCGCTACCCCATCGACGGTCACCTCCCCCGTCGGCTCGTATCCTGAACCGAGGAACGTCGCCGACACGCCTGAGGCGAAAACCTCCCGAACGGTCATCTCGTTTCGCGTCAGCGTCCCCGTCTTGTCGCTGCAGATCACGGAGGTGCTTCCCAGCGTCTCGACCGCGGGGAGGCGTCGAACGAGCGCGTTGCGCCGGACGATTCGCTGCACTCCCATCGCCAGAGAGATCGTTACGACCGCGGGCAACGCTTCAGGTACCACGGCGACCGCGAGCGCAATTCCGAAGAGGAACATCTCCAGGATGTCCTGGCCTCGAAGCACACCAAGAGCGACGATGAGGCCGACGACCACCAGGGCGATGACGGCAAGCACCCTGCCCACGCGGTCGAGGTTCTGTTGGAGCGGTGTTCTCCCAACCTCAACGGTCTGGAGCATCCCTGCGATCCTGCCGAACTCGGTGCGCATCCCCGTTGCGGTGACGATTCCCCGGCCCCGGCCGTAGGTGATGACTGTTCCGGAATACGCGATGTCGCGTCGGTCGGCGATTGCGATATCAGCGTCCTTGATCGGAGAGGCGTCTTTCTCGACTGGCACCGATTCGCCGGTCAACGGGGCCTCGTCGGCCTGAAGGTTGGCTGCTTCGAGGATTCGCAGATCGGCGGGAACCCGGTCGCCCACTTGGAGAAGCACGATGTCGCCGGGGACGACATCGCGGGCTCGGATGAAGGACTCGTCGCCGTCGCGGAGTACGCGCGCGGTTGGAGCCGCCATCTCCCGGAGCGCCTCGATCGCCCTCTCCGCCCGATACTCCTGGACAAAGCCGAGGAGGGCCGCGAACACGACGATGACACCGATGATGATCGCTTCGATCCCGTGTCCCAGCGCCGCAGACAGAGCGACGGCGATCAGCAGGATGACGATGAGGACATTCCTGAACTGGGCTGCGAGCAGTACCCACGTCGATGTTCGCTCCGGCTCCTCGAGTTCATTGGGACCGGCAGCGGCAAGGCGCCGAGTCGCCTCTGAAGATGTGAGCCCATGACGTGAAGTGTCCAACGCACGAAGACATTCATCGACCGTGAGAACGTGGAACGGAATCGTGTTGTCTCGGATCGTCTCCATTCGGCTCCCTACTGGTTGCCCGTTCGTCGTGCCAGATCCGCGGCGTCAGCACTCCGCACGCGGGAGAGGCCGCCGCAGGTGCGGCTCCGGCGCGGAGAGCGCGGATTGCAGCGTTCGACCGGATTCGCGTCGACGATTGCTGCTCTCACGGAACGGCCTCGTCGGACGAGTCGGTAATGACGGCGAGCGGTAGCGGCGAGTGGCGGACAAGGTAGGAGGCGGTGCCACCGAGTCCACGGAACTGGCCTTCTCCGCGCCTGCCGACCACAATCAGGCCAGCCTCGTTTCTTGCAGCGGTCTCAAGGAGCGCAACGCGAGGGTCACAGTGGGCGACAACAACGCCGTATTCCACGCCAAGATCGCGGAACGATCCCACCGCTTCTTCCGTTCCGGCTCTGACCCGATCGTCGACACGTGCGACGTGTCCGGGTGGCTTCTCGCAACCGGGGTCGGCACAGCGGACAATCGTCGCCGGCACACCCAGACTCGCGCAGAAGGTCGCCGACCATGACAGAACGCGCTCGGCAACCGTCGAACAGTCGACGCCGACGAGAACCCGGGACAACGCCGCCGGGGTCAGAGTTGACTCGCGAGGTACAACGACGAGAGGTCGGTGCGTGGTGAATAGCAGACGTCGACTGATCGAGCCGAGCAGCAACCCGGACAGCGGCCCGAGACCGCGTGTTCCCACTACCAGCATCGAGGCGTCCAACGCGTCGGCAGTATCGAGCAACGCCTCAGTGACCGGTCCCCGCATGGCAATGACCTCGATGCCGTCGAGTCCGGCATCGAGAAGGGACCGATTCGCGACATCAACAGTCTGCGTGTGCATCTCAGAGACGAGTTCGTCGACGCCGGGTGCATAGGGCGGGGGCCGTTCCGTCCACACCGCTGCCGCCTTGACCTCCGAGTTCGTTCGTCGCGCAATCGCGAGCGCCCATGCCGCTGCGATAGCGGCGTCCGTGGATCCGTCGATACCAACGAGGATCACACCATCCGTGTAGTCATGCATGTGGGCCTCCAGTCATGTCTCGGTGGAAGGTGCTGACATGCCCGGTACCAGGTTGGTGAGAGCGATACCCAGCAACTCCTCCAGGGTGAGTGCCGTGCAAGTTCTCCATCGAGTGATTCATCCGGCATGATGCGATCCTCTGTGCACACGAGCGGTCACGGTGGTTCCTCGCTGGCACGGCGTGACTGTCACTGGGGTTTGACCGGGGTGATGAATCCTTCGGGTTTCACGGCCAGCACAGAGCAGCGGACCGATCGGAGAATGGTTTCGGCGGTGTTGCCTATGACCAGGCCCATCAGCCCGGTTCGGCCGACGGTGCCCATGACGATGAGATCAACATCGAGATCGTCGGCCAGGCGGGGCAGCACGGTACCGGGCGTGCCGGCCACCATGTGAATCGAACGCTCGGACTTGGTCACGTGACGGTTTGCCAGCATGTTGAGCTGTTCAAGCCGGAGGGATTCGGTGTCCCGGACCATGGCATCGACCATCGGTCCCGGTAGTTCGACATATGGAGACGAGCGCAGGGTTGATTCACCGGCGAGGCTCCAAGCATGGCCCAGGTGAAGCTCCCAGCCTTGCCGACGGGCGAGGGACGTTGCCAGTTCCATGATCAGGTCGTTCAATCCGTCCGAAGCTGGTTCATCCGGGTCCGGGTCGACCAGAGCCAGGACCCGACCGGTGCCGGGTCGACCGGAACGCATCACCCATACCGGGACCGGGCACTTGCGCAACAGATGCATCACGCCGCTACTCAAGTGCGGCTCGTCCGGCCTCTCAGCGACCGGCTCGCCAATCATGACCAGGTCGTGGGCATGGTCCAGGACCCGCCGGATCACCTCGATGAACGGTTCACCGACCGTCTCAACAACCTCGACATTCGCTCCACCCCGGGTGTTCCCGAGCAGCTGGCGAAGTCGCTCCTCCCGGTCGCGCAGTATCGCTGCTTCGACATCGACGACACGGCCCTCCACATTCATCTTCTTTCTCCATGGAGGCAGCGGCGCCACAACGTCGAGCACCGTGAGACGAGCGCTGTTGATCTCCGCCAGACTCACAGCGGCGCGGAGAGTCGGCGGATCCAGGCGTCCCGGAGACGTCGCAACCAGGATGCTCTTGAACCTGTCCATCACATCACCCCTTCCTCAATCGACCGGTCCATCAGTAGTGTTTCCGTTCGCTCACCAAGCCACGCGGGATCCCGGTTGGCCTGAGCGAGCTTTGGCGTTGCCTTGCGAAGGACGCGAAACGCGGCAGCTGTCCCGAATAGCCTGTGCCGAACTCGCGTGTCATCGAACGCTCGGCTCGGTTCACGGCACAGAACGACGACTCCCCGCTCCGGATCGTCGAACTCTGTGGGTTCGGCGGCAAGTCAACGAGGACGAAGATGGCTCTCGCTGCAGCGCGTGCCGTCGTAACAGCCATTGCGGCCTCCGGAGACCTCGGGAGGACACTTCATTTCCTCGTGAAGGTCTCTCCCGCCCCGGAGAGGCCCAGCACACCGGGCTCGGAGGCCGTATTGACGGCGTGCTGGTTTTGGGGATACTCCCCTTCACTTCAAGGTATATCAGGAACGCAATGGCGTGTCTAGATGTCGGGAGTCTCGCGCGGCGCAATAGGCGCGGTTTCCGAAGCCTTTCCCAGGCGGTGAGCAGGGAAGAAGGGGAATCGAGTTGTCCTCCGAATCGGCTCGGTCGTGGGCTCACGATCCGGCGGATCTCAAATGCGACCCGAACTCAGATGTGCAGCATCGATATCCGTCACCACAAAGCGGAGCGTCTCCTTGTGACCGCCGATGCACTCCGCAGCCTCGAGGATTGATCCGACCCCATTCGGTTCACCCTCAACCCACTCGGCAGAGACGTGATCCGGGTGCCAATCGGTGTAGGGGTCGGCGAGCCCCGCCAGCCATGACCGCAGCTCTTCGGGCGAGGCATCGACATGGACGGCGTCGCGAATCTGACGCACCTGCCGCACCTCCTCGAAGACGGCACCACACGGCGCCGATCTCGCCGATGAGGACCGCAGCGAACACGGGTCGATGCGTCGATGCGTTGGATCTCGCCATACCCGACATGGTCTGGCCAGTGAGCCCTAGGCAGGGCACCTCCATCGTGGTATATCTGGGGTACAAGGGGAGTATCCCGCAACAAGCAGAGCCGTCAATACGGCCGCAAGGCCCGGCATGCTGGCCCCTTCTCGGGGCGGGAGAGACCTTCGCGATAGACGATGAACGTCCCACGAAGGTCAGGAGTCCGCAATGCTCGTTTCCCCTAACCGATTCGCACCGAAGACTGTTGGCGGCCTTGTCGATCTTCTGCTGGCCCGCCGAGCATCGATCTCGCGGCGCGCCGAGGCCTTGCGAAGAGAGGTCGTCGATGCATTGAACGAGCGAGATCGCAGTGACCTGTTCGACCACGATGACCCATCTGTGGACTTCGATGCAGCGGCTGCGCTGATGCTGGTGCAGCGGGCCGAGCAGCGACTGTGGGAAGTCGACCGGGCCTTGGCTCGGGTCGCCGACGGAACCTTCGGCTGCTGCACGGTCTGTGGCAGCCGGATCCCGATAGAACGGCTTCGGGTGTTGCCGGCCACAGCGACGTGTGTTGCCTGCAGCGACCGATCATCTCAACGCACCTGGCGTGTCGACAGGGACCCCACGTCAGCCGGCGGAGAACAGAGCCGATCGTCGGCGTTGCCGGGCATGCTGGCTGCGGGGGCAGGGCGATGAGGGTCTACTCGAGTTCTGAGTTCCAGCTCCAGAGTCGACTCATCGCTGAGAGTGACCGATATGCGGTTTTGCTCGAGGAGCTGCGGGCCGCAGCAACAAGTCGTTCCGACTACGAGCCGCACGATGTCACCGACGACGAGGCAGCGATCCAGGCCGATTCAATCGAAGTTCGCCTTGCGGCAACCCGCGACGCCTTGGAACGAATCGAGTCGGGCAATTACGGGTGGTGCATGGCCTGCGGCGCAGTAATCGCCGCGGAGCGTCTTGACGCTGTGCCCACCACCACCGTATGTCGGGAGTGCGCAGGATGAGCGGCGGCGACCGGCGCACCGAACCCGTGGCGAGCGAGCGGCAATTCGATGAGACCGTGCAAGGAGGTCACGATGCACACCGTTGAAGAGGCAATGACCGAACACGTCGTGACTGTATGGCCTGAAGCATCGGCGACGGTCGCGGCAAGAATCATGCGTGATATCGGGGTCAGCGGGCTGCCGGTCGTCGACGGGGAGGGTTGCGTGGTCGGGATCCTCACCGAGGCCGACCTGCTGCACCGTGCCGTCGTCGCAGACCCAGCCGAGATCGACGCCAAACACCGTCCCCGCGACTGGCCATCGGCGACCGTGGCCGACCTGATGAGCCGGGATGTGTTGGGGCTTCGCCGGGACGATCCTTTGGCCAAGGCGGCCCGACTGATGGAAAAGGCACGGGTACGACGCCTGGTCGTTGTCGGGGATGGGTTCGCTCTCGAGGGCATCATTTCGCGTAGCGACGTCGTCGCCGCCCTCGCTCGATCCGACGCCGACATCGGAGCGGAGATCCGCACCTGCGTGATCGACCAAGTCCTCGGTCTTGATTCAGACGATATCGACGTCTCGGTGAGTCAAGGCGTCGTCACCCTGAACGGTGTCGTCGCCCAACGGCGAGAGGCGGTCCGGTTGGAGAGGCTCGTCGGCAGAGTCCTCGGGGTGAGCAACGTCGAGAGCGCTGTTGGGTGGAGAGCCGACACCATGACTCGAGGACGGAGGCCGAGGTTCGCGCTCTTCACCAGCACCGGGGGAGAAGAGGGCATGCGATCCGTACCTCCGGCAGCCACTGAGAGCGACGCTCGAGACCAAGACGCCACGTCCGGCGACGAAGGAGGGGTGTAGCGTTACGTCGTTGTCGGGCAAGCCACCGATCGGGACACAAGGCATAGTTTGTAGATACGGCAATGTACTACAGGAAATAGCTTGTAGCAATAAGTTGTATCTACAATAAATTTCTTGTATTGTACGTCTATGGTGAGAGACAACGTGCAGGCCCGGCGGCGCCTCGACGCCCGTTTTCTGCGGCTCAGGCCGCTTGCCGACGAGCCGCGCCCGCACAAGGGCTGGATACGAGCAATCAGAGACGCACTCGGCATGTCCAGCACTGAGCTGGCAGCCCGAATCGGTGTGAGCCAGCAGAGGGTCCCTCAGATGGAACGCAGCGAGCTGCAAGACACCATCACACTAGGGACCCTGCGCCGCGTCGCGGAGGCGCTCGACTGCGACCTTGTCTATGTGCTCCAGCCGCGCAGGAGCCTGGACGAGGCCGTCAAGGAGCAAGCCCGGAGGAAGGCCGCCCAACATCTCGCGCCCGTCGCCCATCACGGTCGACTCGAGAATCAGGCACTGAACGTCGACGACGAAGCGGCGCAGCTCGACGAGTTCGCCTCGCGCTTCGTTGACCGCAAGGGACTGTGGACCGAGACCAACAACTTGCCATGACCGACCCGCTGGCACCTCTGGGCGACGGCCACACCCATCTGTCCGAAGAGGACCGTCTCGGACTCATTCCGGCGTACATCGCGACCCGCGGCGAGCTCTTCGAAGCTGAGCAGCGCAGCATTGCCGAGGCGTTGTTGCGTCGACCGCCCTCAACCTTCACTCTCCTCGATGACAGGTACCTGCGGCGCCTTCACCAAGCGATGTTCGACCAGGTCTGGGAGTGGGCCGGCCAATACCGCACCCGGGAAACCAACATTGGAAGAGCGCCGGGACAGATCCCGCTCGAGATCCGCAATCTGGTCGAGGACACCAAGGCATGGGTCGAGTACGGCACCTACGAACCTGACGAGATCGCAGTGAGATTCCATCACCGCCTGGTCGCCGTTCACGCGTTCCCGAACGGCAACGGCCGCCACGGCCGAATCGCCGCCGACTACCTGATTACATCTCTCAAGGGCGAACCGTTCTCGTGGGGTGCCTACCTCGACGCGGATACCGACGAACTGCGAACCACCTACCTCCAAGCACTCCGCCGTGCCGACGACGGTGAGATCGCAGGACTCCTCGTCTTCGCGCGAGCCTGACGCCGGGCCATTCGGATCCCCCACGGGCATGCTTGGAACACGCCCTGGAAATCAGGACCAGAATCGACGCGAACCGACGCAATGTACCGAGATGCACGAGGAGATCGAATCTGAGCGAAAGCCCACGTCAGAGGCGATTTCGAGGTGATTGCCCCGGTCAGGGCGTAACCGCTGAGACTGCCTGTACCTTCCTCTCGAGGCGGTAGCGCCGGTTCAAACCCGGTCGGGGCTTGCGTGAGACCCGGCGCCCGAGGGCGTACTGCGCGTTCACAGGGAGAGCCCTGGTGGGTCTTGGGCCACGCCTGCAAGATTCGTGCGATTGCAGAGAAGCGCACAAGCCCGATGCCAATGAGCGAATCCGGCAGTGGATGCCGCGTGGACGAACGATCGAATGTGCCGGGCGCTCGACGGAACTGAAACGGCTTGAATCAGTGGGTGACCACTCCGATGGCTGGCACGCGCCGGTTCGCCTTCAGCTCACTGTTGTTCGTTGCCATGGGGGCGGCAACGTTCACGGCGTCGTCCCTCGGCATCCTTGCGTCGTTCATCATCGACGACCTTTCGATCAGCCGCGCCGAACTCGGCGTAGTACTCGCGGTGGTGAACATCGCGGCGGCGGTGCTGTCGCCCGTTGCCGGCCGCATCACGGATCGCATCGGCGGTAAGGCAGCGATCGTCGCCTTGTTCGTGATCGCCGGTGCCACGTTTCTCCTCCTCGGGACAGCCGTTGGGTACGTGATGCTGCTCGCAGGGGCGCTCACCGGAGCGTTCTCCAACGCGTTCGGGAATCCGGCGACGAACAAGCTCATCGTCGAGGACCTCCCAGTAGGCGAACGCGGCCTGATCACGGGAATCAAGCAGTCTGGCGTCCAGTTCGGAATCTTCCTCGGGGGCGTGACCGTTCCATCGGTTGCCGTCGCCATTGGCTGGCGGGGCGCCTATCTCGTGGTTGCAGCCATCCCGCTGATCTTCGCTCTTGCCGCTCTGTGGGTGGTTCCATCCACACCGCAAAGCACAACGGGTCGCCGTGGGGATCGGCGAACCCGCCTGCCGGCCGCGATCTGGTGGCTGGCCGCCTACGGCTTCCTATCCGGGTTCTCCGGCTCAGTGACTTACCTCGTGCCGCTCTTCGCCGAAGAGACGCTCGGACTCAGTCCAGTCGCGGGCGGAATCGCTGTTGCGGTGATCGCCTCGGTTGCGGTGGTGGGCAGGATCCTCTGGAGCCGGTACGCCGAGCGGTCCGGGGCGTATCGCGGCTCGCTGTTCACGATGGCTGTACTCTCGTTGATCGCTGCCGGACTGTTCTTCGCCTCCGGCCAGATCACGGTCTGGTTGCTGTGGCCGGCCGCGATCGTGATCGCACTGGGATCGAGTTCGTGGAACTCGGTCGGCATGCTCGCGGTCATGATCGAAGCCGGTGTCGCCGCGACCGGCCGGGCATCCGGAGTCGTGCTGTTCGGATTCCTCACTGGCCTCGGCCTCGGCCCTCCGGTATTCGGCGCCATCGTCGATAGCACCGGCTCCTACGACCTGATGTGGCTGCTCTCCGCTGCAGCCGCCGTCGCGGCGGGCGGGGTCGTCATTGCCTGGGGCCGCTCGGTTCGACGCAGCTGATCTTCGCTTGCGGATCATATGCGTAGGGAGCCACCAACCAGCCACGACCCCGACTCGATCCGGGCCGCCCATGTCGGCTCAGTGTCATGATCTGGTGACATCTGGTGGGTTTGTTCTCCATATCGGTGCCCGCTTTCGAGTGTGGCTTGTTGTGTGTTTTGCCACCCGTCGGACGCTGTGGACCGGCCGGCGCGGCTTGATAGGAGATTGACCTCCCGGCCTGCGCTGAGGCGTGCCCACCGACCGGTCCTGACAACATCCCTCACAACGGAGAGGAGTCGGGAACCATGATGGTCACCTTGGGCACAGATGCCCAAGAGCGGAGCCACACAATCGTTGCGGTCGATGCCGCCGGTGCCGAGATCGGGTCGGTCACGGTTGCGGCAACAACCGATGGGCACCTGCGTGCGGTGCAGTGGGCAGCACAGTTCAAGGAGCGTGGTTGGGAGATAGAGGAGTGCCCCCTCATCGATCTCGGCCTGACGCACCCAACGCCGCAACGTCTCAGATGTCATCCCCAACTTTGGCCGACAGATGCACATATCTACGAGTACATGCGTCTCGTGTACTCCTACATACACAAGCCGCCCGCTGTGACCCGAGATACCTCCGCTCGGACTTCCGCATATGGACCTCGTACGTTGTTCAACCTGACGGCTCGACGCCCGACGTGAGGGACCGGAAGAAGGGCAATGAAATCACGCGAAGTGCTGCAATGACCCCTTGAGGCGACACCGGATATGCGCTCACACAGGCCGGTGTGAGTGAGGTGCGATGATTCGAGAATCTAGGGTCGAGTCCCTACAGGCTTGAATCCTCTTGCCACATCAACCAATCTGCCGAGCCTTGAGCGGGGACTGTTTGAACACTTGGCGAACAGCACTGCGGAATCAGTTGGCTTCCACACTTCAACTTCTCGGAACTCGGTCCCAAGCAGCTGGCGAAATGTCTGTTCGGTATACATGCACTTCACAGTGTCTTCACACCGTTCGGTCGATCGCCATTCTGGAATATCCATCCAGTTGTCTCCGAAAGCGGAATCCAGATCCGGGTAATCCTGCCGATCCAGCACAGATGACACGAGGATGCCTCCTTCACTCATCAACTCCCTGACATGGCGGAGAGCGCGGTCAGGGCGCCATGCCAGATGATGGATCACCTGTGTCATCACCACGACGTCGAACGTTCCGAGGTCTGCGTTCTCAGGCGCTGCGGCGTCCTCGATGTCGGAGTGAACGTACGCAACGCCAAGCTCGTCGACCAGGCTTTGAGCCATGAGTCTTCCAACCGGCATGAGATCAATCACCGTGACGTCATGGCCTCTAGATACGAGCCATACAGCTGTCGTTCCCCAACCTGGACCAATCTCGAGCACTCGCGTGGGTTCGTATTCGGCTAGGTGTTCGAAGAGGGATGCCAAATACATCCGCTCCATGCCGCGGTAGTGGTTGACGTAGTAGTCGTACAACGCGTGCCGAGCCACGACTGCTTGAGCATCGTCGAGATCCATAGCGAACACAGTAGCGATTGCCGGGTCGTTGCCATCGTGGTTCTGTTGGTGTGAAGACCGGTTCCCCCCCAGCTCCCCTTCGGAGCATCACGACTCCCCGCAATATCGGCACCCATCGGCGAGCATGTGCTGGTTGTCGCGTGGGTTGCTCGGCGGTGCTGGCGGGTCGGTAGGGTTGGGTTGCGTTCCCGCGTGAGCGAGAGGTCATGATGGGCGGATTGACTGTCGTCGGCTACGCAGCGAAGACTGCCGCGGCCAGTCTCGAACGTGTCGCGTTCGCGGCACCCTCGTTGGGCGTTGGTGAAGTACGTGTGGGGGTGACGCATTGCGGGGTGTGCCATACCGATGTGCATGCGATCGACAACGATTTCGGTGAGTTCCCATTTCCGGTTGTGCCGGGCCATGAGATTGCAGGTCGCGTCGACGAGGTCGGCGTGGGTGTGACGCGGTTCGCGGTGGGTGACCGTGTCGGCATTGGTTGGCAGGGTCGTTGCTGCCAAGAGTGTGAATGGTGCCTCTGCGGCGAGGTTCATCTTTGCCTAGACATCGTTGCGTGTGGGACGTGGACTCCACACGGTGGGTTCTCGTCGTCGGTCACGGTCGATGAACGGTTCGCGTATCGGCTCCCAGAAACGATGCGGTCCGACGTGGCGGCTGTATTGATGTGTGCCGGGGTGACGGTGTACGCGCCGCTGCGCCGACTCGCTGACCAAGGGATCTGCAAGGTCGGCGTGGTAGGGATTGGCGGTTTGGGTCATCTCGCTCTTCAGTTCGCTTCAGCCCTTGGATTTGAGGTTGCCGCGTTGTCGTCATCTCCGGACAAGGCGGATGAGGCGCGCTGCTTCGGTGCTGACGATTTCATTGTCACCTCGGACCGAGCGGCGATGCAACGGGCAGAGTACGCGTTCGATGCTTTGTTGTGTACCGCGCCGATCGGCAATGCGTGGGGGCCTCTGTTCATGACGTTGAAGAAAAACGGAACCGTGGTACTCCCGGCATTCTCACCCGTCGAACTCAAACTCGCCTCCGGCGAGTCGATCAGTCCGCTCGTCGATCTCGTAGCGCATCAGCTCTCGATCGCTGGATCGTTCCTCGGCAACCATGGCGACATCACCGACATGCTCGACTTCGCCTCCCGACACGAAGTCACACCCCTCATCGAGACCATGCCGATGAGTCAAGCCAACACGGCGATCGAGATGGTGAGACAGAACATGCCGCGGTACCGAATCGTCCTCATTAACAACTGAAACCCCGCCCATTTCGGCACATCTCGACGGTTGATATCGTGATGGCATGGCCGACCACCGGCAGGCTCTCGGCTATCGAACGCAAGAGCTGATGGCCGAATCCCAGCCGGTCATCGGCGGTTCAGGCGATGTTTGGTGTGTCTCGGATTTGTCCTGATCAGCCCGTGCGTTGTTTGCCTGGGCAGCTATCGCACTGGCCGCCGTCGTGGCCCGCACCGGCAGATTGACGACGAACAGGACACTCCTCGGCTCCTCACATTTGTGTCGACATGGGCGGGTCGTCAGTCACCCATGCTGCGTGTGATTGCGGCCTTGAGTTCCGGTTCGGGCGGAGTTCCTCGGAAGCCCTCATCGGTTGCATAGATGCGGCAACTCAGACCGACCGGTGCCTCGGTGTCGCGGAATGGGTCACGGCCGTTGATCAACACGGTCGGTGAGCCCCGAAAGCTCAGTTCTTCGGCTCGGCTCTGGGAGTCGACGTTGATGAGTCGAACGTCCCCATCCCACCCCGCCTCGATGAGCAGCGCTTCGAGCAACGTCAGCGTGGCGTGGTGGTTGGGGCAACCGTCGAAGTAGAGCAGCGCAACGTCCATGTCTGCGACTCTATCGCCGGGCCGGATGTCATGGCGATGCAAAGGAACGCAAAACTCGGTTCGGGAATAGCCGCATCTCTCGTGCTGGGACGGGGAATACGGGTTCAGTGCACCGGCGGCGGCATCGTGTGTTGCCGAGATCTGCTGGCAAGCGAGATGGCTGCGCTCTGCGGGCACCGGGTCCGTGGAGCGCGTCGGAGGCCCGAGACCCCCGACGGGCGAACTCGTGCCCTTGACACGTTCGGTGACGCCCTCTAGTACTTGGCAGTGGGAGGCCTTTGTGCAGCTAGATCCGGCCAAGGTGTATTCGATGCCCTTGATCATGGGACCGGTGTTCGATCGCGAGTCGCTTCCTGGCAGGATCTATGGAGAGACCGAGAGTCTTGCTGTGACGTTCCGCACCGATGCCGGCGCCGCTCGTGCTCTCGTACCGGATTGCTTCTCGATACCGGATGATGTCACCGCATCGGCCGTCTTCGGGGACTTCGACCATGTGGACTTCATGGCCGGGGGCGGCTACCGGGTCGCCTACGTCGGGGTCTCGGCGAGATACGAGGGTGAGGAGATCATCGACGGCCTCTGCATCCTCGTAATGTGGGAAAACGAGACGCTTCCGATTGTGTCCGGCCGGGAGTTGATCGGCATCCCCAAGGGCCACGCCGACATCAGTTCCATTCGAGAGACAGAGAACGGTGGCCTTCGGGCCACCGCATCGGAGTGGGGCCACGAGGTGATGCGACTTTCCATTCCTACGTTCAAAGAGCAGAACTTCGTGGTGCGGAGGGCCGCCCAAAAGCGAATCAACGCACAACCGTGGCTGGGCTACAAACACATCGCCGCCATCGACGGTCCGCCGGATGCCTCCTACCCGATGGTCGTTTGGAACGAGGTAGAAATCGACCGGCTGTGGTTGGGTGACGGAGGCGCGTTGGAATTCGGCTCCGCAGACGAGGATGACCTGGGACAGCAGGCCGTTGTCATCCGGGCGCTGCGGACACTTCCAATCGGCGAGATCGTGTTCGCCGCACACGTGAGAGGCTCAGCGGTGCTCCGGCTCGACCGCTCGCGGCGCCTGGGCTAGCTGTGCCTTTCTCGAGGTTGTCGACCGGCGAGAGCCTCCCGAGCCGAGGACGTAGTCCTGCGGAGAGGGTGACAGAGGAGGCATTGGACGTCAGGCCTGGCGGCGGCGGCCGAGCAAACCGCGGACGAATTGTCTCGACCTCGCCGCCCCGACTAGGTCAGCGACGCCGAAGACCAGGGGTCGATGCCCAGAACGGACGGATCGACCACCGGATCGTTGGGCCGGACCGGGCCAACGACGCGGTACTCCGACCCGAGGGGCGGTCGGGGGTCCGCTTCTCCCTTGTTCGGCCACATCGCCATCGCCCGCTCTGACATCGCCGTGATCGACAGCGATGGATTGACTCCCAGATTCGCGCCCACTGCCGCCCCATCGACGACGTGCAGCCCTGGGTGGCCGAATACGCGGTGGTAGGCATCGATGACCCCGGATGACGGGTCTGACCCGATCGCCGCGCCACCAAGGATGTGTGCAGTTGTCGGCCGGTTGAGGAGTACCTCGTTGATGGAGCTCATCGCGTCTCCGCCCATGGCTTCCGCCGCGATGCGCGCTGCCTCGTTGGCGACCGGGATGTAGGTCGGATTCGGCTCTCCGTGGCCCTGACGCGACACAATCCGAGTGCCGAAGATGCCGCGCTTCCGGATCAATCGCAGCGAATTGTCGTAGCTCTGCATGACAAGAAGGATGACCGAGCGCTCGGCCCACCGGCGTAGGGACATCGAACGGACCCACCGAACCGGGTGGGTGAGGACGTTGACGAGATATCGCAGCGGGCGGGGAAGGCCCGGCCCCCCATCGGTGAGGACGGTGGCCAGCAGTCCCATTACCGAACTCCCTCTCGGATAGCGCACCGGCTCTATGTGCGTGTGTGGCTCGGGATGAACCGAAGAAGTGATTGCCACACCCTGCGAGTAGTCGACGTCGGTGGAGTGAGCCGTTGCTCCGAGCAAGACTTCGGAATTTGTGCGGACGAGTTGGCCCGCCTGCTCCGAGATGTTGCCAAGGCGCCCCGCGTCGATGAGTTTGAGGAGCAACCGAGTGGTCCCAAGGGCCCCCGCAGAGAAGATGACCTGGTGGGCGAAGAAGACCTGCCGGTTGCGACCCGATCGCGGTCCCGGCTGCTGCGTGGTGAGCCGCCAGCCGCCATCTCGCATCGGTTCGAGATCAATGACCTCGGCGTCGGCATGAACGGCCGCGCCTGCCTGTTCGGCGAGGTAGAGGTAGTTCTTGTCGAGTGTGTTCTTCGCGTTGTTGTTGCATCCGATCATGCACGCACCGACCAGCGTGCACCCGGAGCGCCGCGGGCCTGCACCACCGAAATACGGGTCGTCGGTCTCGACACCCGGTTCTCCGAGGTACACGGCAACCGGTGTCGGCCGGAACGTGTCCTCCACGCCGAGTCGTTGAGCGATGGTTCGCATCACGTCATCTGCCGGCGTATCGGCACTCGCCTCTTCGACGCCGAGCATTCGCTTCGCCGTGGCGTAGAACGGCGCAAGTTCCTGTTTCCAGTCGGTGATCTTCCCCCACTGGGGGTCGGTGTAGAACGCGTCGTGCGGCTCATAGGAGGTATTCGCATAGACGAGCGATCCGCCGCCGACACCCGCTCCTGAGAGGACGAGTACGTTTGCGAGGAGGTCGATTCGCTGGATGCCGTATAACCCCAGGCGGGGACCCCAGAGGAAGCGTTTCAGGTTCCAATTGGTAGTGGCGAATTCGCCCGTGCGATATCGACGGCCGGCCTCGAGCACGCCAACGCGGTATCCCTTCTCCGTCAGGCGAAGCGCAGAAACGCTTCCCCCGAACCCCGACCCGATGATGACGACGTCGTATGAAGCGCTCACGGGCGGACAGTAGTGGATCTTCGGCTACCGGCATTTGGATATGGGACCCGAGACTTGAGACACGCGGTGGGCCTCATCTTGGCGATTCGGGCTCCCAGGCCGCCCCCTCCGCGTCCGGGCAGTCGCCCGGACGCGCCCCCCCACGTGCGTGGGGGAGGCCATGACTCCGGGTGTTCCGATATGACCATTCCGCGCTGGCGTGCGGGTTCGAGCCAGGGTGGGCCGTGAATCGGGGGGTGGAGGAGTAGCCGTCGATGGGGGTGGCGACTGGCGACGTGGGAGCGGAGACTCCCTAGAACTCCGCTGCGCCCCAGACGGGGATCTGGGCTCCGTCGATGACGGTGGAGCGGTGACCGGTGAGGAAGTCGATGACGTTGGCGATCTCATCGGGCTTCGGCCAGTTCACGTAGTCGGCGTAGGGGAGTGCAGCCCTCGTGCGTTCCGTATCGATCACGGAAGGCATGAGCACATTGCATGTCACGTTCGTATCAGAGAGTTCCCTGGCGACCGACTTTGCGAGTGCAACGACACCGGCTTTGGCGACGTTGTATGCGGCCTGTCCCGCCGGAGCATCGATGGCCTGTCGGCTGCCGAGCATGATGATCCGGCCCCACTTCTCCTCCCGCATGTGGGGAATCGCAGCACGGACCGTGTTGAACGTCGATCGGAGATTCAGGTCGATCATGCGGTCAAAGCGCACATTGTCGGTCTCGTGCACATCGCGTCCGCCGGCCCAGCCGCCAACGAGGCATACGAGGACGTTGAGGCCGCCGAAGGTGTCGACCGTCTCCTGGACGAAGCGGTCCATCGCGGTCGGATCAACGGCATCAACACGCCGCAGGAGGAGCTGGTCCTCGTCGAGGTCCAATGTGCTCTCGAACCCGGCGGCCTGCTCGGGGATGATGTAGGTGATCCCCAGCTTGAAGTTCCGTTGGATGAGCAGGGGGACCAGTGCTCGGCCGACCGAGCCGGTTCCCCCCGTGACGATGGCGATATTCGATCCGGTCATGAGCCCACCCTAGCCACACGGCCCTCTACCGGGGTGCCTCCTGGCCCCGCGTCGATTCGAGGTGCTACGATGCGTGGAGTCGCACCCGGAGCTACCCAAGGAGTCAGCTGTGGCAGAGATCAAACTTGAGGATATTGGGAAGATCTACCCGGATGGAACCCGTGCGGTCGGTGAGGTCACGTTGACCATCAATGATGGCGAGTTCCTGGTTCTGGTCGGCCCGTCGGGCTGTGGCAAGTCGACGGTGTTGCGGATGATCGCGGGGTTGGAGGAGATCTCTGAGGGCAAGATGTACATCGGCGACACGCTGGTGAACGACGTCGCGCCGAAGGACCGCGATATCGCGATGGTGTTCCAGAACTATGCCCTGTATCCGCATATGACGGTGTTTGACAACATGGCGTTTGGTTTGAAGCTGCGCAAGACACCCAAGGACGAGATCAAGCGTCGGGTGGATGACGCCGCCGAGGTGCTCGAGATCACCGAGTTCTTGGATCGCAAGCCGAAGGCCCTGTCGGGTGGTCAGCGTCAGCGGGTGGCGATGGGTCGCGCGATTGTGCGTGAGCCGTCGGCGTTCTTGATGGATGAGCCGCTGTCGAATCTGGATGCGAAGCTGCGTGTTGCGATGCGTACCGAACTAGGTCGCCTGCATCTGCGGTTGGGGACGACGACGGTGTATGTGACCCATGACCAGGTTGAGGCGATGACGTTGGGTCACCGCGTCGCGGTGCTCCAGGCGGTGACGGCGAAGCGTCCGTACAACTTGGCGCAGGTCGCTCCTCCTACGGAGTTGTTCAACAACCCGGCCAACCTGTTCGTGGCGGGGTTCATTGGGTCCCCGGCGATGAACATGGTCTATGGCGAGTTGGAGCAGGAGTCTGAGGGTCGGGTGTATCTCAAGTTCGCCGACAAGCGGGTGTACGTCGAGACTGAGGCGCTGCATTCTCATCCCGGGATCGAGAACTACTACGGGAAGAAGATCGTTGTGGGGATCCGCCCGGGCCTGTTTGAGGATGCCCGTGCAGCCGAAAACCCCGTTCGCGAGCGCACGATCACGGTCAGTACGGATGTGAACGAACTTCTTGGATCTGAGTCGTATGTGCATTTCGGGCTGGACGAAGCGCCGGTGATCACTCCCGATATCGAGGAGTTGTTGGCCGATACCGGGACCGACGCTGAGACGCTGGGTCACGAGACCCGCTTCACCGCCCGCGTATCGCCCGATGTCCCGGTGCCGGACGGCTCGGATATCGATCTCATCATCGACACATCGAAGCTCCACTTCTTCGACCTCGACACGTCAAACAAGATCGGCTACGCCCCAAGGGTCTACTAGAGCCGTTCAATCACCGCGATCCCGACGGACCGCAGGTTGTCGATCAACAACGCGCCATCCACGGCGTTCGGCATGGAGTGGACGCCGCGAACGGCGATGTCTCCGCGGACAACGAGATCGATGAGCGCTGTCGCGGGGAACGCGGTGGTTCTTGCGAGGGCTGAGAATCGTCCATCATGGACATCTTCAATCTCGAGCACCCGCGTGATGTCATCCGTCTCGATCCACACCCGCACGAGCACGAGGTCGGGTTCACCTCTCGGAAGCGTCTGATCGAGCGCGTCGATCAGCACCGCCCGAGGAGATGGGTCCCCCGACTCGTCGAACAGCCCTATCTCGCGAATCGCCGCGAATATGCGGCCGTGGCCTGGGAAACGAAGCGTCTTGTATTCGAGATCATCAACCGTGCCCTCGCGGTCGCGGCACATTGTCGAGGTGCCGCCCGCCGTCGAGAACGCTTCGAGTGGTCCCCAGCCGTTCCACTCCACGGTTTCGAAGCGAGTGAGCGGGTCGACGGTGGTGTGTCGACCGCCTTCGAGGACTTCACACGGCTCGGCGTACTCGTTGATGAGGCCGGCAGGGCTGAAGGCCAGCTGATACCCGAGAGCGCCCACCGGTTCTTGGGGGAGTGCCCCCACGCGCATCTGAACCGACCGAGGAAAGCCGGGGGTCGTGTCGATCAGGAGACCGGCCATGACGTTCGCCAAGCCGGGGGCGAGGCCACAATCGGGAATGATCAGGACATCGGCTGCGACCGCCTCGTCGGCCAGGTTGTGCTGAGCGGCGACAACCGTTGGATTGCCTCCGAAGTCGGCGTAGTGGGCACCGGAACGAAGAGCCGCTTCGGCAACGGCAACTCCGAAGCGGTATGGGACGGCCGAAACCACGGCGTCAAACCCATCTAGCAGGGCGTCGAGTTCGGAGCGATCCTCCACGTTGAGGTGGGCCGAGGTCGCCCCGAAGGCGGCGGCTGCTGCCTCAGCAGTCTCCCGATCTGCGTCGGCCACCGTCACGGTGTGACCCCGTCGGATGAGATCCCAGGTCGCAGCGGAGCCGACGATTCCTGCTCCCAGTACTACCGTCTTGGCTGGCATGATGCTCCCTTGTTCGTTAGGGCGTCAGTCGCTTGAAGGTCTCCGCCCGATCGAGGCCGAACGCCTCACCCCCCTGACGGAGATGTTCGTCGATCTGGCGAACGAAACGCTCCCGGGCGGCGTCCGATGCTGCCGCGTTTCCCATTGTCGTCTCAGACTGTGATGTGTGGCACAACAACGCCTCGACCTTGGCGTCGAACGCACGGTCATCCACTGGTTCAGCGTGATCGGGAGCATCGGCAGACCAGAGCAGGACGGCCGTGGGCCGATGTGCATCCAATCCTTGGTCGGGATAGAACCGCGGCTCTCGCGCGGCCACGACGGCGTCGATCGCGACCAGACCGGCCGCCCGGTGGTCGGGGTGGAGCTGGTAGCGCTGCCACGGATCATGTGTGAGGACAACGTCTGGCCGGTGCTTGCGAATCTGTTGGGTGATCACCTTCCGGAGTGCCGGTGTATTCCGCAACTCCCCGTCGGGCTGGCCCAGCCATGTGATGCTGCTCGCTCCGAGAACCGCCGCGGCAGACATCTGCTCGCTCCGTCGCTGCGCGATGAGATCGGCATCGGCGATCCCTGGATCCCACGATCCTTTCGAACCGTCGGTGGCGATCACGATTGTCGCCGTCGCTCCGTCGGTCGTCCACCTGGACAGTGTCGCCCCTGCTCCGAACTCCGCGTCGTCGGGGTGGGCACCGATCGTCAAGACGGCAGCCGGACTCGACAGTGGTTCAACGGTCTGAGCGATCTGATCGTGCGTGTCGGACGGCATGGGAGGCAGAGCCTACCGCCCGCGCCTGACGGTGATCGGGCGTCCAGCGCTCAACCGAGGAAACCGAGGCGCCGGAAGACGGCGAGGTCTCGTTCTCGATCCAGGTCGAGAGCGAACCCTGGTCGGACGATCACCGTGGCTCGTCCGCGGACCGCCGCGAGATGCCGCCGAAAGCTGGCCGGTCCGTAGCGGAACGGGAACGAATGCCCTGTGCCGCCGACCAGCGACGTTCCCCCATCGTGGGAAGGCGCGAGCACCGTGCCTCTGTCGAGAGCACCCCTTACGAAGGCGAAATCTGCAGCAGTGACAGCCGGAAGATCGGCGTGCACGACGATCCACGGTTCGCCCCCGTCGATGGCCCGAATCGCTGCGGCTGCTGCTCGGTTGAGGTCGCCGGGGATTGGTTCCGCGAGCGACTCGGCGCGCTGATCAGCTGCCCACCGGCGTACGGTGTCGTCCGCAGTAACCACGATGGGCGTGAATCCGCCGTGACGTGCTGCATCGACGACACGAGAAGCAAGTACCTGGATGAGGACGAGCCGGTCTTCGAGCGAAACCCGGCCTGCCAGCCGCGTCAGTCCGTCGAACGATCGGATCGGCACCAGAGCGACGCCGCTGAGCGGCATCAGTGTCCTGATGGTTTCCTACGCTGCTGCGATCGACCAGGGGACGGCCTCTTCAAGATGCGTCGTCCCGGATCGAGGACCGGTTCTTCGATTGCCCGCACAGTGGTCTCCTTTGGCCGCCGCCGCAGATTGGCAGAACATCAAACGAAACGCACATGACAAAGCGCCGGACCAGGAGATCCGGCGCCTTGCCGCGCAGAATGGGAGCTAGGTCATAGCCGCCGAAGTTGACGAACCACTCTTTGGCGAGTTTGTCCAGCGGGAGTATCAACTCAAGCGGACAGCTCGGGAGCGAGTCCCGCCGTGCAATCCATACCCGGAGGGTGAGACCGATGCCGACGCACCGGAGGTGGCCGGTCGGCTCCGTTCTAGCGCTCGACGGCGCGGAGGAACCGGCGGGTCCGCTCGTTCTTAGGGTTCTCAAGGACGTCGCGGGGCGGGCCCTGCTCCTGGATGACCCCTTCATCGATGAAGAGAACCCGGTCGGCAACCTGTTTGGCAAATGCCATCTCGTGGGTGACAACCAGCATCGTCATGCCTTCGTCGGCAAGAGCCCGCATCACATCAAGCACCTCGCCGATCAATTCCGGGTCGAGGGCGCTGGTCGGCTCGTCGAACAGCATCATGTCGGGGTTCATACACAGTGAACGAGCAATTGCCACTCGCTGTTGCTGGCCGCCCGACAGTCGGATTGGGTACTCGTCCCGCTTGTCGGCAAGACCCACTCGCAACAGCATTGCCTCCGCGACCGATATTGCTTCAGCGGTCGAGCGACCGAGGACTTTGCGCTGCGCGATGGTGAGGTTCCTCAACACGGTGAGATGGGGAAATAGATTGAACTGCTGGAACACCATGCCGATCTTGGCGCGAACCTCATCGACGTCGGTTTCCGGGTCCGTGATGTCATAGCCCTCGATCAGAACCCGGCCCTCCGATGGAACCTCGAGAAGATTGACGCAACGAAGCAGCGTCGATTTGCCGGAACCCGACGGCCCGATGATGCAGATCACCTCACCCGTCGTGACGGAGAGATCGACGCCACGGAGCACTTCGAGCTCCCCGAACGACTTGTGGAGGCCCTCGATCTCGATCGGCGGCGCCGCAATGGTCATCGCCCCTTACCCGCCCTGCGCTCCAGCCGTTGGACCAAGAATGTCAGCGGGAGCGTGATGATCAGGTACATGAAGGCGGCCACGGTGAGGGGAGTCGCATTCTGCGTGCTGGTCATGAAGTCGCGTGCGAACTTGGTGAGCTCTTTCGAGAGTGGTGTGGTACCGATCACGAAGAGGAGCGAGGTGTCTTTGATCAGCAGGACCAACTCGTTCGTGAGGGGCGGGATGATGATGCGGAAGGCCTGAGGCAGGATGATGTACGTCATCGCTGTGCCCTTCGGCATGCCGAGGGACCGAGCCGCTTCCATTTGCCCGCGCGGCACTGCTTCGATACCGGCACGAATGGTCTCTGCCATGTAGGCACCGGCAACGAGCCCAAGCCCGAGGGTTCCCTTCCCGAGGGTTCCGCCCGGGATGCGGATACCAAGCGCCAACGGCAGACCGAAGGCAACCAAGATGATGGTGATCAACGCCGGTAGGCCCCGAAAGAGTTCGATGTACCCCGTGGCAAACCAGCGGTAGAAACGTATGGTGGATCGCTTCATCAACGCCAGGATCAACGCCAACACGAGACCGAAGCTGAATGCCAAGGTCGTGTAGATGATCGTGTTCTTGACCCCGATGAGGACAACATCGGGGAACATCGCCTTGATGATGTCGGGTTGGAAGAAGCTCTGCTGCAGCTGCTGCCAATCGATGGTGAAGGCAAGAACCAGAAGCAAGATGGCGGTCGCAACGTAGATGACGCGCCGTCGGATCTCGGCACGACGCATTCGGCTCGACTTGGTTGCTACTGCCATTCGCGATGCACGTTACCGCGTTCGGGCCTTCCCCTGCAGAAGCACCTCCATACGGCAACGCGGGGCGGCCCCATCGGACCGCCCCGCCACTACGTAGTCGGCAGAAACGATCAGCCGGTCGGGAAGAACTCCTCGTAGATTTCGTCATACGTGCCGTCGTCGCGAAGCTTGGCCAGTGATGTATTGATGGCAGCCATCAGGTCCTCGGCTCCTTCTTCCTTGACGGCGAAGCCGTAGAACTCGTCTGTGGTGTAGATCTCAACGAGCACCAGGTTGGAGTTGTTGAGGGCAGCGTCACCGTTGGTCACGATGTCCTGAAGTACTGCGTCAATCTCTCCGGCATTGAGTGCCGTGATGAGGTCGCCAGGGTTCTCGAACGAGACGAGATTGGCACCGGTCGCGTTCTCGGCCGCATACTGTTCTCCGGTTGTGCCCGTCTGGACGCCCAGGTTCATGCCGCTCAGATCGGCAATCGAGGCGATGCCGCTGCCTTCGGTGGTCAGCAAGGATTGGTCGCCGGAGAAGTACCCGTCGCTGAAATCGATGTTGGCTTCGCGCTCCTCGGTGATCGTGATCGACGCTGCCGCAATATCACACTCGCCGGAGTCCATGGCGAGGCCCGACGTTATCGGATCAAAACCAATGTTCACGACGGTGGTTTCCAGTCCGAGATCGTCGGCGATCGCGCGCATCAGCTCTATGTCGAATCCAGTGAATTCACCGTCCTCTTCGTACTCCATCGGGGGGTAGGGCGAATCGGTACAGACCGTGAGTGTCCCTTCGTTGATGAGACCTAGGGCTCCCGTGTCAACAGAATCGTCATCGCTACACGCAGCAGCCAGCAGCGCAAGCGCGAGCACCCCTACAACAAGCGTTCGTACACGTGTCATGAGTCGTTCTTCCTCCTCTTCGGCGTGCGGGTCCGCCGCCGTACCACAAGCCTAGGCAAGTCGCAGGAAGTCTTCAGTTCGGCGACGGGATCTCCGGCCGACGAATCATCAACGCTGCACGGTGGTTCCTATGGTCGCCGCGTGAGCGCCACCAACAGGAGACTCATGGACTTGCGCATTGCTCCTGCTTGGTGTCCCGATTCCGGGACCCTGGCGAGAGGCCGCTCGCGGACTGAGCATCATGTCGTAGTGCGCCGATCGTGTACCGGTAGAGTGACCTCGTGAGACGCAAGACCAAGATCGTCGCGACGCTTGGCCCGGCGGTCGATTCTCTCTCTGATGTCCGCGCCATGATCGAGGCCGGCCTGAACGTTGCACGGTTCAACTTCTCGCACGGGATCAACGAGGAACACCTCAAACGCTACCAATGGGTTCGCGAAGCTTCGGCGGAGCTGGGAATCCCGGTTGCGACCATGCAGGACATCCAGGGCCCCAAGATCCGAGTCGGTGTGTTCCCCGGCGGTGCGGTGGTGCTCGAACCCGGATCCGAGGTCACGATCGCGCCGGGTGAGGGTGAGGGTGATGCCTCCCGAGTATGTGTCGCCTACCTGGAGTATGTCGATCTCCGGCCGGGGTCGTCCGTTCTTCTGTCCGACGGTCTGATCAGTCTCGAGGTGCTTTCGTCAACCGGCACGGAAGCTCGCGCCCGGGTGATCGGCGGCGGCATTCTCCGAGACCACAAGGGGGCGGCCTTCCCAGGATGCGACACACGGGTTCCGGTTATCACCGAGAAGGACGTGGCAGACCTCGACTTCGGTCGTGACGTGGGGTTCGACCTCGTCGCGGCGTCGTTCATCTCTTCCGGTGCCGACATCAGGGAGATCCGGAAATACATCGGGTACACGCCCATTATTGCGAAGATCGAGTCGACGGTCGGCTATCGGAACCTCGACGACATCCTGACCGAGGCGGAAGGAGCGATGGTCGCCCGCGGCGATCTCGGTGTCGAACTCCATCTCGAAAGCGTCCCTCGCGCCCAGACCGAGATCCTCGCGAAGACCAATGCCGCCGGAAAGATCACGATCACGGCCACCGAGATGCTGGAGTCGATGATCAAGAACCCGCGCCCCACCAGGGCCGAGGTGACGGATGTCTATCGTTCCGTGCTCGACGGCACCGATGCGGTCATGCTGTCGGCTGAATCGGCGATTGGCGCCTATCCGGTGGAAGCTGTTCGGACCATGGATGTAATCAGCCGGGAGGCGGAACGGAGCCCTGAATTCGTGACGGCGCCGCATACGTCGATCCTCAAGGACCAATCTCCGTACGCTTCGGTGGTCGCCCAGGCGGCCGTCGACACCGCCAATCGACTCGGCATCGAGACGATCGTGGCGTTCACGGAGAGCGGCACGACGGCCCGCCTGCTCTCGAAGCACCGCCCCCGTGCCGATGTCTATGCGTTCACGCCACACGACTCCACCTACCGGCTCATGACGCTGTTCGGTTGTATCACGCCGCTCAAGTCTCCGCCCCACGAGTCAACCGACGAAATGCTGACCTTTGCCGAGCAGTACATGCTCGAGCACGAAATCGTCAAGCCCGGGGACACGACGGTGATGGTTGCCGGGATTCCTCCGAACCTCCGGGCGTCAACCAACCTGATGAAGGTGCACAGGGTGGGTGACATGACCGGTGGAGTGCCCCTCCACTAGGAGCCGACGCGCTGCCATCGCCGGCGGTCGATCTACACTCGAACCACCGATCTGAGGAGCAGAAGTTGGGCCAGCCCATCGTAGAACTCGACCGAACCACCGTTGGCGACGTTGCGATCTTCACCCTCGACCGGAACCTGACCAGCATGGCCACCCGTTCATTCGATGAGGCACCGGCGGACCACGGGACGGATGACTTCACCGCGACTCTGGCCGGCCGGATCTTCGCCTCGGACTCGGATATCACTCGCATATTTGCAGCGTCGAATGCCGTTCAGGTGACACGAAAGAGCGGTTGGGACGATGCCGCCGAGGCGTACGTCGCTGCCGTGATCGCCGACCTCTACCGCTTCTACGCCTGAGGTCGGCTCAGCCGCCCGTATCGGGTGGCGCTGTTGTCGTCGTGGTTGAGGTATCCGGAGGCGTGGTCGTTGTCGTCGTGGTCGGTGCTGCAACGTAGACGCCGACCTTGAGGGTCACCGTTGAACCGGGGTAGACCCATTCTCCGCCGCCCGGGTCCATCCCGATGACCACACCGTTCTGCCCTTCGTTGTCAACCGTCTCCTCCACCCTGATGATCATGTAGCCGGCATTCGCCAGTTGTTCGAAGGCCGAGTCGTAGGACGTTCCGACGTACGACGGGAGCTTGACAGGGCAGTTGATCGGTTCGCCGGTCTCCATGCAGCGGTGTACCGCGATCTTCTCGTCCTGCGTGCGGTAGCGCCACGTCCACGTCCGTTCTCGCTCGACCGTACCGTCCGCGTGTTTGATGATCCGCGTCACACTCGTCGTGAATCCGTCCTTGCCGGTCTGAACTCGCTTCTCTTCGCCTGGGTTGATGGTGAGTTCCGGGTCTTCGTTCTCGACGTAGACCGTCTCATACTCTTCCTCGTTGGTGTGCTCGCCCCACTCGGCGGAACACTCCTTGCCACCGTTGTTGCCGTAGAACAACACGGTGATCACCGAACTGGTGTAGGCGGTACGGATGATCACCGGGGCATCAGAGTTGTTCCGGAACTTCACGTCCGGGCTCGGGTAGCCCATGGTTGCTTCGATGACCTCGGGGTACTTGGAGAAGTAGAGCGAGTGCGGTTGGTGCTCAACATCCTCGTAGCAGCCGTAGAACACCGCGTTGTAGAGCGTGGTCGCAAACTGGGAGACACCGCCTCCCACGTTGGCCGCATGGCCTTCACAAACGACCTCGCCGCCGATGATGGCGCAGTCCTCGAGGTATCCCTTGGCCTCGGTGCGTTGGCCGACCACCTCGTTGATGGAGAAGATCTCGCCGGGGAAGACAACCGTCTCGTCGACGGCGTCTGCCATCAGGTGAATGTTGGTGACGCGATTCTCGCCCGGCGTGTTCGTTGAGAACTTCGACACGAGGCCGAGCGGACCGTAGGCCTCGGCCTCTTCCGTGGTGAGGCTGGGTTTGTCGCCCTGGAGGACGGGGAACGGCCCCGTGCCGGAACCGGCAGCAGCCTTGAGGAGCTCGGCCGTGACACCCGGAACGTCCATCAACGTTCCGTACCGAGATTCGCTGATCGTGACGTTCCCGCTCGAGACTGAAGCCGTGAACGTGGCGCTCAGCGGAGGGAGTTCAATCTCGCTCTGCCGCGCCTCCATGAGGTCCCGGACGACGGCCTCGTCGAGGAAGATCTCAACCTCGACAGGACTGGTGCTGATCTCGGTGTACACCGCGCGGGCGATCTCGTCCTTGGTGAACGTCATTGAGAAGTCGATGTCGTCGTTTGTGAGCGTGACATCTGAGGCGATGATCCGGCGGACTTGTGCGGCGGCGGCGTCGACGTCCGAGTCGGTCACGATCGGCTGATGGTCCGTGACCGGTAGGCGTGCTTCCCGATCGTCGAGCCTGGAGAGCGTCTCGACGACGATCTCGGTGCCCGGCTCGACTTCGAGCTTCTCGCCGGCCTGCGGATACTCCACAACGACCGCTCCATCGACCACCGAAACGGCACCTTCGTAGGCGGGGTTTGCGATGGCGGCGTCCTGCCAGATCTCGAGCTGATCGGTGATCGCCTCGCGGTCCACCGAAACCGGCAGAGAGATGTCAACGGTCTCGTTGAATCCGCCGAGCCACGCGAAGAAGCGGCTGATCGAGCCGCCCTCAGACCGTTGGTTCATCGCCTCTGTGACGGCGGCCTCTTCGTCGATCTGAAGCCCAACCGATGTGGGGTCGAGCTGGAAGGAGTGGTCGTTCACCTCGAAGACGGCCGGTGTTGTCTGGAGCTGGCGCTCGTAGGCCTGGATCGTCAGCATTGCATCGTCGTAACTGAGACCACTGATATCGATTCCCTCAACCGAGACGTTCCGCGGGACTTCGCCTTCCGCGATCGAACGATCGACCCAGAAGACGCCTGCCGGCAGGAGAAAGAGGGCGATCGGGAGGAGGGCGAAGAGTACGACTCGTGGCTTCACGATGCGTTTCGGTCAGAGATCATGTGCTGCTCGAGAGGGTACCTGGGAGTGCCAATAAGCGGATCAGGTGTCGCCATCCGCAGGCGGCGTATACACGCCGACGGTGATCGTGATCGTGATCCCCGGACGCTGGCTTCCGCCTGGCGAACTCGAGATGACGATGCCGTTCTGCGTAGCGTCGGAGACGTCGGCATAGGCCACACTGACCACAAACCCCGCATCGCTGAGCGTTGCGATGGCGTCGGCCTCACTGAGGCCGCCGACGCCCGGCACTGCGACCGGACAGGGGACGCCACTGCCCGGGATATCGCACGGGTGTCTCTCGATCGTGCGAAACGAGCCGCGGTAGCGGTGCGTGTACGGTTCCCGGATCACGGTGCCGTCCGGCATCGTCATGACGCGTGTCACCGTGACGGTCCATCCCTGCGAGCCCTTCGAGACGACGTTCTCGCTGCCGGGTGAGAGCGATGCGTTCGCCTCGTAGACAGTCTTGGGATCGGTGTAGTTGGAGCGCTCCGAACGTTCCGCCTCGCAGCGCCGGCCGCCGTTGTTGCCATAGAACCTGACGGTGATCGTGCTGTTTCCATCGTACGTGTTGCGAATGATGACCGGCGCGTCAGTGTCGTTTCGGAAACGAACGTCCGGCTTCGGATATCCCAGGGTGGCCTCGCGGCCTTCCGGGTAGCGCGAGATGTAGATGCTGTGCGGCGTGTGCTCGAGGTCCTCGTAGCAGCCGAAGAAGATCGCGTTGTAGATCGTGGTGCCGTATTGGCTGACGCCGCCGCCAACATTCGCCGGTTCGTCGCAGCAGACGACCTCGCCGTTGATGATTGCGCCGTCTCGTTTGTAGCCCTTGGCCTCGGTGCGTGGGCCCACGACTTCATTGATCGAGAATTCCTCGCCCGGCCACACGACGTATCCGTCGATGGTGTCCGCCATGAGGTGAATGTTGTGGACTCGCTCAACCCCGGGTGTTTTGGTAGTGAACTCGGATACGAGCCCGAGCGGGCCGAACGCTTCTGCGTCAGCGGTGGTGAATTCGGGTTCTGCCCCGTTCGCGAAGATGAGGGCGCCACTGCCTTCGCCCGATGTGGCCGCCGCGAGGAGCTCGACGGCGGCCGACTCGGGATCGAGTGCCGTGCCGTTCTTCGAAGGGATGATCGTGACCTCGTTCGTCTCGACGTCGACATCGAAATCGGCGTTGACCGGGGGCAGCTCAAGCCTGGCACGATGCGGCTCCAGGACTTCAGCGACCCGGTCGACGTCGAGTGAGATCTCCACACGTGCCGGCGAGTCCTCAACGACCTCAACCACTGTGGCGCTGCTGATCTCGTCCGGTTTCACGGTGAGAACCACGTTCCGTTCCTCGTTGTAGAGCAGGATCGGTCGCGAGACCATGCGGCGAAGGGTGGCCACGGCTTCGTCGATGTCGGCGGCGGTGAGTTCCGGGACCGAGTCGGTCAGGGGAAGCTCGGTCACGTCACGGTCGGGAACCGTCAGGACGGTATCAACGAGTGCCACGGCGGCAGGTCGATCGATGCGCTGTCCGATCCGCGGGTACTCAAAATCGATCGTATCGCCGACGATGGCGACGGAACCCTCGTACGCGGGGTTTTCGATCGCCTCCTGCTCCCACTCCCGGAGATGTTCATCAATCGCCTCGTCGTCGACCGATACGGTGAGATCAACGTCGACGCGTTCGTTGAAGCCCCGGATCCAGGGGACAAAACCACCTATCACGCTCCCGCTCCGTTGATTCATCGCGACATCAACCGCGCCGTCGACGTCCGCGGTCAGTCCGACGCTTGTCGGATCGAGTTCGTAGGTCGATCCGCTGACGACGAACGTTGCCTTCTCACTCTTGAGATTGGTCTCGTACTCCCGGACCACGACGATCGCGTCGTCCCGCGACAACCCGCCCACGTCGAGACCTACCACGGTGACGTTGCGCGGGATCTCGCCGGTGTTCGCGATTCGGTCGACGAGGTACACCGCGATCGGGAGTAGCAGGATCAACGCGGGCACCGCGATCGAGGCGGCGATACGAATACTGCGAGCGTTCATGAAGTCCTTGGAGGCGTGGAGATCTCGACGATTATAGGAACGGACTTCGGTAACAACGCGCATCTGTACCGGCTAGAACCTTTGTCCTGCAAGCGTTTCTGCCGTAGGATCACCGCTCGTGATTCAGTTTCCCGAAACCGCACCCGGAGAGCCCCTCGCGGTGTCGGCAACACTCTTCGTGACATACCGTGCTTGCCCGCAGCAGGCGTTGGGCCGGCTTCGTGGTGCCTACCCGGCGGATTCCGTCGCGTCGTTCAGGGGTTCGCTGGCGCACCGGATCTTCGCCCGGCACCTCGTGTCGGGCCCCATTCCCGACGGTGACCTTCCACAGGTCTGCCGGGAAGAGATCGGGGCGGCGGACGGCCACCTCAACATGAAGCTTGGCCCGCTGGAACTCAACCGCCCATCGCGTCTTGCGCCGGTGCTCGCCGAAGTGGGGGACTTGTATACCCGATTCAAGCGATTCCCGGCCGATGGATTCCAGTCCGCAGAGGTGAACCTCGAAGCAGACGTCGGCGGTGGTGTGACCTTGCGTGGCCGGATCGATGCGGTCTTTGAGAATGAATCCGGCGAAGCGAGCATCATCGACTGGAAGACCGGTTCGTGGCTTGAAGACGCCGAGCCCCAGCTGGCGTTCTATTCACTCGTGTGGGCAATCGAGCGCGGTGAACTGCCCGTGGGTGCTGAAGCCGTCTCCGTGCAGACCGGAGAGCGGACCGGAATCAAACCGACGATCAGCCAGGCCGAGCGGACGGCCCGCGAGGTTGCCGCGATGGTCGACACGTTGCGGGCCGCGTTCGCCACCGGCGAAGATCTCGAACGCCGCGCCGGCCCGCACTGCCGCTGGTGCCCGATCCTGGAGGGGTGTGCGGAGGGTGCAGCCGCGATTGAGATCCTCGGAACGTGAGCGATAGGAGACACGAGACACGAGACTGTCTCAGGTCTCAGGTCTCGGGTCTCAAGTCTGGTTAACTCTCCCAATGTCCCGAACGATCGTTGCGCTGCACGCGCACCCGGATGACGAATCGAGCAAAGGTGCGGGAACCATCGCTCGGTACAGCGACATGGGTGTCAGATGTGTGCTGGTGACGGCCACCGGCGGTGAGGCAGGGGATATCCTGAATGCTGCCGCCGACACGCCAGAGATCCGTGCTGATCTAGCGGCCGTGCGTCGCGCCGAGCTCCACGACGCCGCCGCCATCATCGGCTACGACGATGTCGTCATGCTCGGCTATCGCGACTCAGGGATGCCCGGCAGCGACGAGAACAGTCACGCAGACGCGTTCGTCAATGCCTCGTACGAGGAGGTTCTGGGTCGACTGGTCGCGATCGTACGGAGCGAGCAGCCCGATGTGATCATCGGCTACGACGATCACGAGTGGTATCCGCATCCCGATCACCTCCGCATCCACGATCTGTCGGAGGCAGTCTTCGCCGCGGCCGCCGATCCCGGTCGATTTCCTGATGCGGGAGATCCGTGGTCGGCGCAGCGCCTCTACGCACCCGCCTTCTCCCTCAGGCGCATTCGCATGCTGGGGCAAGCGATGGCGGATCGCGGACTGCAATCCCCCTTCGATCGGTGGATCGCCGGCATTGACCCGGACGCGGTCGACCCGCAGCTCACGCATGTCGATGTCGGTCCCTACTTGGAGCGCGCCCGGTCTGCGCTGAGGGCGCATCACACGCAGATCGACCCGAACGGGCCCTGGTTTCAGATACCGACGGACGTCATCCTCGATGTGTATCCGTACGAGGATTTCGAGCTCATGGCATCTCGCGATGACGCGTCTCCGGAGGGGACAGAGCTCATCTCATAATCAGCCCCCGCGGTGTTCTCGCCGGTTCGTGTGCTCGGTGTGTTTCAATACGTGGTCTATGGACCGTCAACGGGCCGAGCAACTCCACGCCCTCCTCTCCGATATCGAACCCGAATTGGCCGAACCGGCTCTCCAGCCGCTTGAACGCCTCCTCGCACGCGGGAGCGCGGGCGACGCCTTGATCGTCGCGATTGTTGGGCCGTCCGGCGTCGGGAAGTCGGAACTCATCAACCTCCTTGCGAGCAGCCGAGTTGTTACCGCTGGTCCGCTTCGTCCGACCACAACGGAGATCGCGGTGTGGGGCGACATCGCCGACACCTACCTGCCGGGACGCCGGGTCCCGGGTCCGAATCGGCCGGATCGAGTTGTCCTCATCGACACCCCGCCCGCAGAGCACTACCCCGATACGATCGCCGGGCTGCTGCACCTCGTGGATGCAGTCCTGGTCGTGATTTCGCCGGATCGATATGCCGACGCCATCACGGCCACGTTGCTCGAAACCGTTCGTGAGTTCGGAATCCCGGCACGCGCAGTGCTCTCGATGGTCGGTCCCCCGCTGCCCGACACCAACCGTTTGATCCGCGACGCGGAGAACAAGCTCGGAATCGAGATTGATGCTGTTGTTGCCCAAGACGTGGGCCCGCTCCGGGCGGTTCTCACTGAGATGGTGAGTGTGCGCGACGCCATCGTCGCCCGACGAGATCGAGCCGCGACCGTTTTTGTAGCCGATCGCGCTGAACAGGTAGTGGCGGAGCTCGACGTTCGGGCCGCGGAAGCGAAGGTTCTCATCGAGCGTGCCGACGCTGCCTTCTCCGGTGCCGGTATCGACAGACTCGAGCTCGCATCCGCCGCCGATCTCGAATGGGACAACGCCGCGCTCGAGATCACACGACTGGCGCGAGAAGCGACAGATCGGGCGATCGCGACGTGGACCGCCGGTGTCGTCCGTGACCGAATCGCACCAAACAACGACATCGATCCGAGCCGGTGGCTCCCGGAGATCGATCCGCGTCCCATCAACGATTGGTATCACGCCACCGTCGAAGTGGGCCGTCGTGCGGTCAAACGCCGGTGGAGGCATCCCCGCCGTTCCCGGACGGTTCGTGACCAATTGTGGCGCCTCTCGATCGACTTCGGTCGACGTCCGACGAAGAAAGTACGCAAGGCGCTGCGGGACCGGATCCCGGACCTCCGGATCGAACGAAACGCGTCGTTCGTCGAGGCGATCAGGCTTGCCGGTTCTGCGAGGATTGACGCATTCCGAGCCCGCCTCGATCCTCTCGGCGGGGTGTCGCCGGAGTCCGTTCGAGAAGCAGCAATGGCACTCGCCTCTGGCGGGAGCCCGGGGCCGAAGCCGGAGGTGGACGGCGATGCCTGACCTCACCGAGGCGCTCGACCTGCTCGACCTGGCGGTCGCCAGCTCCGATGGACTGGCTTCGGCGGCGAGTCGAGCGGGCGCTGCAGAGGTCGCGGCAGCGGCTCGACGGCGCCGGGACTTCTTCGCCGAGTCGATAGTCGTCGCGATCGCCGGCGGCACGGGATCGGGCAAGTCGAGTTTGCTCAACGCGATCGCGGGACGGAACATCGCCGACACGAGTGAATTGCGGCCGCACACCAATGAACCGCTGGCGTGGATTCCGGCCGGCGATCACGCGATTGCCGCCATGGTTGCATCCCTCGGCATTGATGATGTTGTCGTTCACGATGGCGGTCCGGCCCTCGCGATTGTCGACCTCCCCGACCTCGACAGTGTTGATGACCGCCACCGCACCTTGGTGGAGTCGGTTCTTCCGGTTGTTGACGCCGTGGTGTGGATGTTCGACCCGATCAAGTACCACGACCCGTCGATCCACGACGACTTCCTCGCCGACGTGATCGAATACGAACCCGTCTTCACCTTCGTGCTGAACAAGATCGATCGCCTCGACGAGGCTGAGACCGAGGCGGTTGTGACGCATCTCGGTGTCATCCTCGCCATGGACGGATTCCTGGATCCGAACGTTGTCCCGATCGCGGCGAACCCATCCGACGGGCCGCCTATCGGAATCGATTCGCTCGTTGCGGCGATGAACGACACGCTGATCGCCAAACGCGCGGATCGCGCCAAGGTCGTCATGGACGTGCTCCAGGCAGGCAGACGGCTCGCGTCGGACACCAACGTGTGGAGTGGGACATCCGATGACGCCCACGAACGCATTCGAGGCTCACTCGAAGATCCGGATGAGCTCGATTGGGTCCTCGATGGGCTCGGCATCGAGGGGCCGCTGCGGGCCGACATCATCGCAGCAGGCGAAGACTCCGCCCGGGTTGACCAGGCGCTCCTGCGGCGTGCCGAGCTAGCGGCAATCGTCGCGGCCCTTGGTGTGGTCTGCGCCGACCTCGTCCACGATGAGCTGGAAGATATCTCATGACGATCAGCGACGAGGTGTGGACTCAGATCTGGCAGACAGCCCTCATCGTCGTAGTGGGCGTGGTTGTGTGGGTCCTGGCCCGGTGGCTCATCCACCGGTCGAGTGCACGGCTCCAAAACCGCCTCGAAGCAACGGGGGAGCTGGTTGATCGTGCCAAAGCGGAGCGGCTCCACACAGTCGGACGAACCCTGTCCGCGCTCGTGTTCATCGGAGCCGCTACGGTCGTGGTTGTCACGATCCTCGGCGTGTGGGGCGTTCCTCTCGGACCGCTCATTGCGTCTCTGTCGGTTGTCGGGCTTGCCATCGGCATCGGGGCGCAGGATCTCGTCAAGGATGTGATCGCCGGGATCTTCGTCCTGGTCGAAGACCAATACGCAATTGGCGATGTCGTGGAGCTTGCCGGTGTCTCTGGAACGGTCGACGAGATCCGTCTCAGGACGACCGTGCTTCAAGACTTGGATGGAAGCATCCATCATGTGCCGAATGGTGAGGTTCGTGTCTCGACGAACCTCACCTACGAGTACAGTCGCGTGGTCGTCGACCTCTCCGTCGCGTATGAAGAGTCGGTCGACCAGGCGCTGGACGCCATCGGCGAGGTGGCCGCGCAACTCGCCGGCGACGCGGAATGGTCCCCATCGATCATCGACGACCCGCAGGTGCTCGGCGTCGACGCGCTCGACGATTCCGGTGTCGTGATTCGAGTGTTGTTCACCACGGACCCGGAAATGCGGTGGAAGGTGAAGCGCGAGTTCCTCCGCAGGGTCAAGAACGGTCTCGATGAGGCAGGGATCGAGATCCCGTATCCGCACGTCACGCTCACACACCGGCCGGATTCCGGCTGACGTCTATTCGGCAGCCTCGCTGCAACACTTCTCCGGGTTGCGTACGACGAGCAAGGCGTCGGGTGCGGGTGTGATCTCGATGAGCGATGCGGCGCCGAGATGTTCCCCGTCGGCTTGAAACGGCGTTGCGGGCTCGGCTTCGATCGTCAGCCGATCGAAGCAGGTGTACAGGCTGGTGCCGAGGTGTTGTCCCAGCGGCCGACGAAGCACGGCCCTGGCGAAGATCCCCGCCGCACGATGCACCTCGAGGTCTTCCGCAACCACGGCGGCGAGACCGTTGACGGGGCGCGGCGCGATGTGCAGCGGAATCCGGCCGAAGTAGGTGTAGGGGTGGTGAACCTGGGTGAGGGCTGCCACGCCGTCGCAACGTAGCCCGTCGACGTCGACACGGAGATTGGCCGGACGACCGCGCCAATCTCGCAGCAGCGCAGAGATCGCCGACTCTGCGTAGTGCACGCCGCCGAACTGGAGCTTCGAATGCGGTCTTCGCTCGGCGCGTTCAACGACGTCTGCGTCGAAGCCGACTCCAACCGCGAACGTAGCGAATTCCACCGTCGTGTCGCCCGCCGTCTTCGACTCCACCCGCGCCAGCCTGGTCGGTACGACGGGAAGGGACGCGATTTCCGCAGCAGCCTTGACGGGGTTCTTCGGGAGACCGAATATCCGCGCTGCCACGTTGGTCGTACCGGTCGGGATGATGGCCAGTGCTGCGGCTGTGCCAGCGGCACCGTTGGCTGCGTGGTGGACGACGCCGTCCCCGCCCATCGCTGCGACGACCGCGTACCCATCCGACGCCGCTCTCGCGGCTCGCTGGCGCGTCTCGTCCGTTCCGTGCGGCCACTCGGCATCGACGTCGAAGTCGGCCGAGAGCGTGGACATCACATTGCGATAGCGCGCACCGGTGAAGCCGGACGCGGAGGGGTTCGCAAGCAGAAGAAGTCGGCGCATCAGCAGCAAGCGTACGGTCTTCCACGACCTGCCGACTGTTCTCGCGTCCGGTGTGTTGATCAGACATTGTCCGCGCCGCGATCCGGCATACGTGCGAGGTACGCTCGCGGCGTGAGGTATCGGAATCGAGAGGAAGCCGGAGAGCGTCTCGCCGACGCACTCGCAGGCGTCGAGTTGGTCGACCGAGAGGCGATTCCGCTCGTGCTCGGGATACCCAGAGGGGGTATCCCGGTCGCTGCGGTGATCGCCGACCGGATCGGCGGTGAGCTCGACGTGCTCGTCGCTCACAAGCTTGGTGCGCCGGGCAACCCGGAGTATGCCATCGGCGCAATCGCGGAGGATGGGACCTTCTTCGTCGACGAGAAGCTGGTTGAGCACCTTGGGATCTCACCCGAGTACGTCGAAGGCGAACGGCAACGACAGCAGTTGGAGGTCGCGCGGCGGGCCGAAACGTTGCGCGGCGGTGGCGGTCCGACGCCGCTTTCGGGCCGTGTTTGCGTCGTGGTCGACGACGGCGTTGCGACCGGCGCGACGCTCGAAGCATCGTTGCGACTCGTCAGCCGAGCTGATCCGAAGCAGGTCGTCGTTGCCATGCCGGTCGGCCCCCCGGAGACAATCGGGCGGTTGGCATCGATTGTCGATGTTGTCGTGTGCCCGCTTCAACCGGCTGCGTTCTTCGCCGTCGGTGCGTGGTACGACGACTTCAGCCAGGTATCGGAACAAACGGTGATTGGGCTGCTCGAGCGGCGCTAGGCAGTTGCAGCGGCGCGAGAGTCGGCGACGAGGGTTTCGATCGTCTCGCGAAGGTCGTCCGGTCGGAATGGCTTCGTCATGAAGGCGTCGGCGCCGTCGGCCGCCGCTCGGTCGGCCATCTCCGGCTGGGCATGCGCGGTGAGAACGAGAACTCGGACCTCGGCGGTCCGGTCATCAGCCCTGAGGCGAGAAAGGACACCCCAGCCGTCAAGACCAGGAAGGCCGATGTCGAGAACGATGACATCCGGCACGGAGGCCCAGGCTGCCTGCAGACCCAGAAGTCCGTCCTCGGCCGACCGGATCTCGGCTCCGGTTGGGCGCAGGCAGACATCGATCAGCCTCCGCACGCTGGCGGAGTCCTCGATCACGAGCACAGAAGGCCGCATGTGATCGTTCATCGGCACGAATTGTCGACGCCTTGAACAGTCCCTGGACCCTGGGTCGCGGTGCAAATCGGCGTAGCATCTCTGACATCGCTTCTACGAGGAGGCCACATGCTTCAGCCGTATCAATCGTTGTCGTACTCGGACTTCTCTGATCCTGAGCGGGCCGCCGACTATCGCAGAGCCCTCGAGCAGGTCGGCGCCCAGCTGGGGGCACACGCACCCCTCGTTATTGGCGGGAAGGAGGTTGCCACGAACGGGACGATTCGGAGCGTGGACCCGTCGCGACCGCTTCGCCTCATTGGAACCGCGTCGTCCGCAACCGGCGAACATGCCGCCCAGGCGCTGGCCGCTGCGTGGAAGGCCTTCCCCGACTGGTCACGGACGTCGGCGGAGAAGCGTGCTGCCGTGGTTCACCGTGTCGGCGATCTCATCGCGGACAACATCTACGAGTTCGCCGCCTGGCAAACCTACGAGGCCGGCAAGAACTGGACAGAAGCCGAGGCTGATGTCGCGGAGGCGGTCGACTTCTGTCGCTACTACGCGCACCAGGCGATCGAGATGGACAAGCCCCTGCCGGTCTACGACTATCCCGGAGAGTCCAACGATTCGTGGCTCCGAGCAATAGGTGCCGGCGTGGTCATCCCTCCCTGGAACTTCCCGCTGGCAATCCTCGTCGGCATGACCATGGGGCCCGTTGCCGCCGGCAATACCGTCGTTCTCAAACCTGCCTCGAACACGCCGATCGTCGGATGGGGATTCATGCGGGTCCTGGAGCAGGCGGGTATGCCTCCAGGAGTTGTCAACTTCCTCCCGGGCCCCGGATCTCGTGTGGGGGACCGCCTCGTCGACGACCCAACGACCCGGTTCATCAACTTCACCGGTTCGAAGGAAGTTGGGCTCCGTATCGCGAAGCGCGCCGCACAGGTGCACGACGGCCAGAAGTGGATGAAGCGCGCGTACATGGAAATGGGCGGCAAGGATGCGTTGATCGTCGATGAGACTGCCAACCTCGATGCCGCTGCGGCCGATGCGGTGCGATCAGCGTTCGGTTTCCAGGGGCAGAAGTGCTCGGCATGTTCGCGCCTGATCGTCATTGACGAGGTGCACGACGAGTTGGTGGCTCGGGTGGTTGAACGCACCGACGCACTCGACATCGGTCCGCCATCCGAGAATCACGCTATTGGTCCGGTGATCTCCGATGACCAGTTCGGCTCGATCCTCGAAGAAATCAGTGGCGGGATTCAGGACGGCACGCTCGTGACGGGCGGAAGCACCGTCTCGCACGATGGCGGCTACTACATCCAGCCGACGGTCTTCACCGACGTGCACCCGGATTCGCGTCTCGCTCAGCACGAGATCTTCGGACCGGTGCTCTCGGTCATCCGAGTGGCGGACTTTGATGAAGCCCTCGATGTGGCAAACGGCACCGAGTACGGGCTGACGGGCGGGTTGTACTCCAACGACGAATCGCGGATCGAGCGGGCTCGTCGCGACTTCCACGTCGGCAACCTCTACATCAACCGGAAGATCACCGGGGCGCTTGTGGGGATACAGCCGTTCGGCGGCTTCAACATGTCGGGGTCGAATGCCAAAGCCGGTGGCCCGGACTACCTGAGACTCTTCATGGAGATGAAGACCGTCGCGCGCCGCCATGACTCGTAGCTCGTGGTGGAGGAGAAGTAGCTAGACCCAAGACTCGAGACTGTCTCAGGTCTCTCGTCTACTCCTCGATCTCGTACGTTCGCCGATCCACCACGTTTCCGAGTTGGTCCCGCAGGATGATGGTGTTGTCGGAGATCGACCAGACGGGGGTCTCAGAGCACCAGTACAGGGCGTCACCGGCGCTGTTCCCACATCCCGTTATTACGCGAAGTGATCCGCCCGCGGCGACTGTCGTCCCTCCAGGGAAATCGAAAAAGCGTTCGCCGGTCTCGTTCCGCACCAGCCAGCCGCCAATGTCGACGGCGGTGTAGGACTGGTTCACGATCTGGAACCATTCCCCGGTCAGGTCGACTTCGTTCGTTCCGGCAGGCTCGACGCTGATCTCGCTCACTCTGAGTTGCGGACGATCAGGTGAAACGCCGTCGGCCGAGTGGCCGCATACAAACGTACCCCAGAGACCCTTCCCCGAGGCGTATGCACTTTCCCCCCGAGCCATGAAGTCCTCCTGTTGGGCGTGGCCACTGTGCACGGGAACGACGGCGCCTGCGGACACCAGCTCCGCATTCACCAGAACCGGGGGGGTGCTCTCGACAATGACGTAGCGGAGCCAGCGACCGGAACTGTCAACCTCGGCGCCGTCTGAGGTAAGTGCGACCGTCTGGCCCGTCACGAGGGAAGACAGAGCCGTCCGCGATTCACCCCCGTAACAGTCGGCCGCTTCCGGTGCGTCCACGCCGATGAGTCGGATCTCGACTCGTTGCCCATCGACGACGGCTTGGAGTGTGTCGCCGTCAATGACGCCGTCCACGGTGCCGCGTTCGACTTCCTCAGCGGGTGGAAGTGTCACTTCGGTCGTCGGCGGGGAAGTCTCACCCGGGGCCCCGGTTGTGGACTCATCAACGGACTCGGTGGTCGGATTGGACGTGCATGCGCCGAGCATGATCGCGAGCGACAAGACGATGGCGGTGATGCGGGGCATAATGATCGATACGGTACCGGTCGCCTCAAGTTGCGCACGGCTTTCGGCGATAACGGCGACGTTTGATTGCGTTCCGGTGACCTACCCTTCAAACGAGAGCGAGAGGAGTCGTCGTGCAGATCATTCCTGCTGAGGAGCTGGCGGGTCGGGTTGGTGAAGAGACCGGGATCTCCGAGTGGCTGGAGATCGATCAGGGTCGCATCAACGCGTTCGCCGATGCCACGATGGACCACCAATTCATCCACGTCGATCCGGAGGCGGCTTCCCAGACGCCGTTCGGCTCGACCATCGCCCACGGTTTCCTCACGCTCTCACTGACGATCCCGATGATGATGGAGACGATGCTCGCCCCGGACGGGATCGTGATGGCGATCAACTACGGAACCGACAAGCTTCGCTTTATCGAACCGGTCAATGTTGATAGCCGTATTCGGGCGCGGACTCGTCTCGCCGATGTCACCGAAAAGGGCCCGGGGCGCTGGTTGGTCAAAAACGAGATCACCGTCGAGATCGAGAACGTGGAGCGGCCGGCGCTCATCGTCGAGGCGCTGACGCTCTTCGTTACCGCATGAGCACCGTTGTCCTCGTCCACGGCGCGGCTATGGACGGTTCGGTGTGGCGATACCAGGCAGACGCCCTCACACGGGCCGGGTTCACCTCGATTGCAGTCGACCTCCCCGGGCATGGCGGTTCTGAAGGCGAGCCTTCGTCTTCCGCCCGGGGTTACGCCGGTTGGCTCCTTGCGTACCTCTCGCACCTTGGTGGATCGGTCCATCTCGTCGGGCATTCGATGGGAGCGCTTGTTGTGCTCGAAACCGCCGCAGCGCGACCCGACCTCGTGCGATCACTCACGCTCGTCGGGGTGTCGGACTTGATGCCCGTCAACCCCGACCTCTTGACCGGAGCGGCGGAGGGGGATCTATCGATGTTCGCAACGATGGGGAAGTGGATGCACGCGAGGGACCCGATCGGTGAACCGGAGTGGACCGTCGATGACACGGTCGCGATCCTGCAGCGGGCCCGGCCGGGCGTCGCGTATGCAGACCTCACGGCATGCAGCACGTACCCGGGGGCGGCAGCGGTTGCCGAGCGAGTCTCGGTCCCGATTCTGCTGATCCTCGGTGACCAGGATCTGATGACGAAACCCTCCGCGGCCGAACCGATCGCAGCCGCCGCCGTGGATGCAACGACCGTGACCGTGAAAGGCGCCGGCCACCTGCTCCTAGTAGAGCGCCCGGACGTAGTGAACACCGCTCTGGTTGAGTTCCTACAGAAGGTGGACGCAAGGAGCAGGTAGCAGGACAGAAGACCCGAGACTCGAGACCCGAACCGATTCCTCACCCTGAGGTGTTCTACTTGGGGACGTTGTTGACGCGTGCGGGGGTGCGGTTCAGAAGGGCACAAGTGGCGAGTAGGGCGGGGTCCTCGTCTCTCCCACGAAGTGGGGGAGACGCGGCCGGACGGCAGTCCGGTCGCAGAGGGGGCCTCCTGAATCGCGACAGGCCTCATTGTCGAGCGTCGGCTCCCAGAGCCCTCTCCGCTGCGCTCCGGCCATTCGGCCGGATGCTTGCGCCTCTCCCACCTCCGGCGGGAGAGGCGAAGGTTTGGTTCGGGGAGGCGTCTCTCGCGTCAACAACCTCCCCGGACACAACACCTCAGGGGGGGGTCGCCGGTTGGGTGACTTTGTGGTGTACAAATGCACGGCTCGGCGGCGGAGAGGGTGTCGTCGATGGCCTCGTCTGCTGGCCGGCGGCGGTAGCTCGGTAGAGAGCGCGGGCGGGGTCGGTCGGACCCTGCGATCACTCTGGCGCACGGTGGTCGCATGCCCAGACATCATCGATGCGTACGATTGGCATCATGGTTGGCAGCGGGGAACTTCGAAGCGGACGGCGGCTCACTGATGCGGGTGCCGTGTTTCGCTTTGCCGTGGCAGCGACCCTGTTGGTCGTCTTGGCGGCGGGGTGCTCGTCGCAGCCTGACATCAACGCGGCGGAGGCGTCCGGCGACGGTCTGACACTGCACCTCGAGATGGCGTCATGCAACGGTGACTACACGATCAGCGTCGAGGAGAACACGGACGAGGTGCGGGTCGAAATCACCGACCATCGTCGACGCAGTCCGCTATACGGTGAGGATTGCGCCAGCCGTGCCGGGCCGGTCGTTCTCGCCGAGCCACTCGGCGATCGACGGCTTGTCGATGCAGTCCACGGTGTTGAAGTCCCCGTGTGGTACTTGCCGTGGAATCAGACTGCGTACACGGACGTCGACTACCTTGCGGCAGTCAAGGATGCAGCAGCGTGTGTCGAGATGCTCGATCCCCAGGTGACAGTCGCGGTCAGTACTGACAAGGACGGCAACCCTTACCTGGCCGTGTCAATGCCGGATCTCGGTGATGGTGAAAGCAGCACTGGTCCCGATGCTGACGTGACATGTATCGAGCGCCACATCGAACCGCTCCGCCACTGAACCAGAACCGGCCGAAATGACCAATGGTGACGATTTGTACACGACGAGAAGTCACCCAACCGGCGAACCCACCTCAGGGGGAGGAATAGGACGGAGTCTTCTGCGGGAGGGGGCGGCCTGGGAACCCGAATCGCGAGGAGGGGGCCCGCCGCGAGTCTCAGGTCTCAAGTCTCGTGTCTCGTATCCCCTGTCTCGTGTCTCGTGTCTCGTGTCTCAAGTCTTGGCTCTGTCTTGCTCCATGCCGTCCACAATCTCCGGGTGTGCGAACACCGCAAACCCACCACCCGTATGCCAGAAGATGACGTCGTGGTCGCCTCCGATCCGTCCGGACCGGATCTCCTGCTGGAGGCCGTAGAGTGCCTTTCCGGTGTAGGCGGGGTCGAAGAGCAGGCCGGTGAGCTGCGTCGCATGTGACTGCGCAGCAAGTTCGTCCCGTGTGGAGATCCCGTAGCCGAGGCCGATGTAGTCGTCCACGATCCGCCATCGCACGTCGACGGGCACTCGGCCGAACTGAGCGTCGGCGTCTTCGAGGAGGAGACGGATTCGCTGTTCGACCACATCGGCCGGGTCGCCGATTGACGTGCCCACGATCTCCACGTCGAGGCCGAGTTCGGCAGCGCCTCGCACCATGCCCGGCGGTTGTCCCCGCGCTTGATGCGGCGTGCCAGAGGACGGGCCGTTCGATGCCGAGGCTCTCAACTTGTGGCGCTATCTCTCCCATGGCCGTGACGAATCCCAGGGCGCCGAGCGCGTCGGACGCTCCTTCGGGTATCACCCATGCTGCGCCGTGTGAGGCTTTGGCTTCGCCCATGATCGCGTCCCGATCGGCCCACTGACCCGGTGTGATGAATCGGCACGTGGCTCCTGCAACGAGCTGAATCAGGTGGTTGCCGGTTGCCGTCTCCGGGGCGGTTCCGTCGGGGCTGCGGAGGAAGAGGATCGTTCCCAGCCCCACGCGGGCGGCGGCAAGTGCCGTCGCGCGGGCGTGGTTCGATTGGACGGCGCCGCACGTGATGACGGTATCGGCGCCAGCCTCGAGTGCGGCCGCAAGATGGAACTCGAGCTTGCGAACCTTGTTGCCTGAGAGTCCGAAGCCGGTGAGGTCGTCGCGCTTGACCCAGATCCTCGGGCCTCCGAACGCTTCTGTGAGCCGCGGGGCCTGTTCCAGTGGTGTCGGGAGATTGGCGAGAGAGATACGCGGGACGTTCATGCTCGGACGCTATCACCCCAGATGTAGCGAATGGTGCGGGCACGTTGTCGCCCGGGTCGCCGAACGGAGCATTTGGATGTGCAACACTGCAGGCATGTATCACGTCACCACCAACAACCACACGTTCTCGTATCGCGAGCAGGGGAGTGGGCCCCGTGGCACTGCTCGTCCACGGATTCCCGCTCGACTCGACGATGTGGCTCGATCAGATTGCTGATCTCTCCGATATCCGGAGGTGCATCGCTCCGGACCTGCGCGGATTCGGCGGCTCGGCACCAACCACGGAGAGTGACCTCTCGATGGAACGGCACGCAAGCGACATGCTTGCGTTCATCGACGCGCTCGAGATCGACCGCGTTGATCTGGTTGGGTTCTCGATGGGTGGATATATCGCGCTCGCCTTTGCCGAGCTGCACGGCGATCGTCTGCGTTCGCTGGCGATGGTCGATTCGAAGGCCGCTGCGGATTCAGACACGGCGAGGGAAGGCCGTGATGCCGCCGCCGCACGAGTCACGGCGGACGGTCGAGCGGCCCTGGCGAGTGACCTGGTGGGTGTCCTGTTGGACGAATCTGCGTCGTTGTGGACGCGTGCACGGTTCCGAACGATGGTCGAGGCAACTCCCACCGAAACGATCGTTGCCGCCCTCAGAGGTATGAAGGAGCGACCCGACCGAACCTCCGTACTTGCGCGGCTCGCCGTTCCGGTCGCCGTAGTCGTTGGAGAGAGCGATGCCCCTACGCCGGTGTCCGAAGCCGCTCAGATGGCGAACGATGCGGGCGGGCGCCTCACGGTGATTCCAAATGCCGGGCATATGGCGCCGATCGAGGCACCGTTGACGGTGGCCGACGCTCTCAGATCTCTCTGGTCCGGGGAATCGTCCAGCTAGCCTCACCACCGGTTGAGAGGGAGGACCGCACGTGAGCGATGCGATCAACGGTTACGGAGCAGTCGCCGACAAGGAATACCGCACGCGAGTCCGGGCCTGGACCCTCTACGACTGGGCAAACTCGGCATTTGCGACGACGATCCTCGCTGCCGTCCTGCCCGTGTACTACAGCCAGGTCGCCGGGCGGACACTTGGCTCCGCCGCACAAGCCACCGCCTATTGGACCGCGACGCTGTCGATATCGCTGATCGTGGTTGCCATCTTGGCGCCGATCCTCGGGACGATCTCGGACTTGAGACGGCGAAAGAAGAGTCTTCTGGCTGCGTCGGTCCTGATCGGAGCGGTGGGTGTGTCGCTGCTCGTCTTCGTCGGCACCGGTGATTGGCTCATCGCCTCGCTCGCTTTCATCGTCGCCCGGATCGGATTCGCTGCCGGGAACGTCTTCTACGACGCGTTGCTTCCGCACGTAGCCAGGGATGAGGACATCGACCGCGTCTCCACCCTCGGCTACGCAGTCGGCTACCTCGGCGGAGGACTTCTCCTCGCGATCAACATCATCATGATCTTCACGCTGGGCGACTCACTCGGCACCCGGCTGTCCTTCCTCTCGGTCGGGATCTGGTGGATCGTCTTCTCGATCCCCATCTTGCGGCAAGTGCCCGAACCGCCGGCCGCGGTTGCGATCGAACCCGGCGGATTGACATCGATCACTTTCAAGCGCCTCGGCGAGACATTTGCCCACCTCCGCAGCTACCGGGAGCTGCTCACGTACCTCATCGCCTTCCTTATCTACAACGACGGGATCGGCACGATCATCGGCGTCGCCGTTATCTACGGCGCTGAGCTTGGATTCGGGTCGATCGAGCTCATCGCCGCCATTCTGCTCGTCCAGTTCGTCGGTATCCCGTTTTCGATCGCCTTCGGGAGGATTCCGTCGAGGGACGATTCAAAACGGGCGTTCTATCTGGCATTTGTGTTGTGGAACCTGCTGATGCTGCCGCTGGTGGGAATCGGCGGACGGTATGTGCTCGACGATGACGTCACCGGGACACGCCCCCCCGCGTACGAAACCACGGCGACGGCCGTCGGGGAGGGTGACTACACCGTGGGCGGCCCCGGTGTCGAGCTCGTGGGTACGTGGGAGTTCGCCGGCGACTATGCGATCGCGAACGACGTTGGTGCGACCTACGCCCTCTCCTACAACGGAACAAGCGTACGTGTCCGCTACAGCGAGGGCCCCGACCGATCAGAGTGGGCCGTGTTGATCGACGGTGAGCCGATCATCGAAGACGACGAACCGCTCGTCATCGATGGATACAACATCGCAACCCACGACGGCGTCGATATCGACATATCAGCCGATGTGGCGGGTGAACACCTCCTCGAGATCATCAACACGGACCGGGCGGACGAAGCCTCGGCGGGTACCGCGATTGCGATCGGTGAAACCACCGTCCTGCCGCCGCCACGCTCGAGTGATCTGCTCTCGATCCTCGGGCTGCTCTTCATCGTCGAAGTGATCGGGCTCGCGCTTGCTGCGGTGCTGAGCCGGCCGCTGTTCACCGGTCTTGCCGACCGGATGACGACCAAACGCACGATCATGCTCGCACTCACGGTGTACGCCGCCATCGCTGTCTGGGGATTCGTGCTTGACAGTGTGATCGAGTTCTGGTTCCTCGCATTCATGGTTGCCGTCGTCCAGGGTGGGTCACAGGCCCTGAGCCGAAGTCTGTACGCATCGATGTCGCCGAAGGCGCTGTCCGGCGAGTTCTTCGGGTTCTTCTCGGTCATGTCGAAGTTCTCCGCGATCGTCGGTCCGTTGCTGTTCACCGCGGCAGTGGCCGTGTTCGGCTCCTCACGGCCCGCCGTCCTGGGACTGATCGTCTTCTTCGTCCTCGGCATCTACCTGCTGACACGGGTCGATGAAACCGAGGGCCGTCGCGTGGCCCGCGAAGCCGACCGAGCGGCCGAGGCCGCCGGGATTGTCGAGTCGGACTGACATGAGACTCCGATTCGTCATCCCGATCGCCGTGCTTCTGGTGGCTGCAGCCTGCACTTCGGAGCCGGCGCCGAGGACGGTGCCATCCTCCACGCCCAGTCCGTCTTCGACCCCGGCCAATCCCGAGACCACAACCACCACGGAACCGGCGGGTTCCGCTTCAACGACCACCACGGTTGCGTCCGAGTCGACCACCACGACACTTCCAATCGGGGAGACCGCGCTGGCGCTGGAGGCCGTTGCGGAGGGTTTCGAGCAGCCCGTCTTCTTCACCTCATCTCGCGGCCGCCCGTACGTCGTCGATCAGCCGGGCCGAATCTGGGCGCTCGTCGATGGCGGAGATCCCGTGATCGTTCTCGACATCACGGATCGGGTGTCGTTCGGCGGTGAACAAGGCCTTCTCGGGCTGGCGTTCCACCCCGAGCACGCCGAGCTCCTCTACGTCAACTACACCCGGGGCGACGGGACAACCGTTGTGTCCGAGTTCACGATGGGCGGTGAGCCGCCGATCGCTGATCCGGACTCCGAACGCATCATCCTGGAGATTCCGCAGCCCGCGGGGAACCACAACGGAGGGATGATCGCGTTCGGCCCTCAGGGTGACCTGTGGATCGGCATGGGAGACGGCGGTGCGGCGGACGACAGGTTCGGCAACGGACAACGCGACGACACGCTGCTTGGGGCGATGCTGCGTATCCGGGTTGATCCTGGCGTCGACCCGTATACCGTCGTCGAAGGTCTGGGTTTCACGGCCCCGGAGATATGGGCCATCGGGCTCCGCAATCCATGGAGGTTCTCGTTCGACGGCGATCAGATCTGGATCGCCGATGTAGGGCAGGGTGCCGTCGAGGAGATCAACGCGGAGTCGACTGAAGACCGGAGCCTCAACTTCGGGTGGCCGATCTATGAGGGCACCGAGTGTTTCGCCGGGCCGTGTGATTCGGACGACCTGGTTGAGCCGCTCTATGAATACCGTCATGACGAAGGGTGTTCGGTCACTGGAGGGTATGTCTATCGCGGGTCGATGATCCCGCAACTCGACGGTCACTACTTCTTCTCGGACTGGTGTTCGGGGTTCATCCGTTCCATCGCGCCGGACGGGGCTGTGTACGACTGGAGTGAGGGGATCGGCGCACTTTCTCAGGTTTCATCGTTCGGGCGCGACGAGTCAGGTGAGGTGTATGTCGTGTCCGCAGGCGGGACCGTCTATCGCATTGTTGAGAGTCAGGGATGATCGTTGTTGTTGGATCGGTGAACAGCGACCTCGTCGCACGTGTCGAGCATCATCCTGCCCCCGGTGAGACGGTGTTGGGCTTGGGCCACGAAACCATGCCCGGGGGCAAGGGCGCAAACCAAGCTGTGGCAGCGGCGCGGATCGGCAGCGATGTGGTGTTTGTGGGGCGCGTCGGCGCTGATGAGGTAGGGCGGTCGCTTGTCGCGGAGCTGGTCGGCGAAGGGATCGACGCCAGCCATCTCGTCGTCGATCAGGAAACACCAAGTGGGCTGGCGATCATCACGGTCGACGACGCGGGCGAGAACGCGATCGTTGTGAGCTCCGGTGCGAATGGGCGTGTTTCTGCCGCAGATATCGATGGCGCCTCGGCCGTGCTCATGGCGGCGACGGTGACCCTGCTCCAGCTCGAGATACCGCTCGCGGCCGTCACGGAGGCTGCGGAGGCATCGGCGGGGATCGTCATCCTCAATGCGGCTCCAGCGGCGGCGCTGCCGGAAGTGCTGATTCGCTCAACCGATGTTCTTGTCGTCAATCGTGGGGAACTCCAGACACTCACCGGGTCGGATGATCCGACGTCGGCCCGCACGCTTTCGATCCCCGTGACGGTGGTGACGCTCGGCCCCGACGGTGCGCGCATCGTTCGAGCGGAGTCCGACGAAGCGATCCCTGCCCCGGTCGTGTCACCGGTCGACACCACCGGCGCCGGCGACACGTTCTGCGGGGTGCTTGCAGCCGGACTGGACCGGGGTCTTTCGCTCGAGACCTCCGTCCGGCGGGCTGTGGTCGCCGGGTCGATTGCAGTGACGGAGATTGGTGCACGATCCGGAATGCCGAGCCTCGCCGAACTGGACGCAGCGCTCCGAGTGCATGGGGTAGAGGATGCCGGGTAGTCTCCGTCCTACATGACGCGCCCGATCATCATCGATACCGATCCCGGCCAGGACGATGCCGTTGCCGTGCTGCTCGCGCTTGCGTCGCCCGAGCTCGACGTGGTGGGCATCACCACCGTGGCCGGCAACGTTCCGCAACCTCTCGTTACGACGAACGCCTTGAAGCTGTGCGAACTCGTTGGGCGAACCGATATCAGGGTCTTCGCTGGAGCTGATCGGCCGCTCGAGCGCGACCTGTACACGGCCGAATACGTTCACGGCCCCACCGGGATCGATGGTGCCGATCTCCCCGCGCCGGTGACCAACGCGTCAGCCAAGGACGCCGTGGCCTTCATCGTGGAGGCGTGCCTCGCCGCCGGAGAGGAAGGAATCACGCTGTGTCCGGTTGGGCCGCTCACCAACATCGCATCTGCGATTGCTCGTGAGCCAACCATCGTCCCGAAGATCCGCGAAATCGCTCTCATGGGTGGCGGGTTCTTCGAAGGCGGGAACACAACGCCGGTCGCAGAGTTCAACATCTATGTCGATCCCGATGCCGCGGCGATCGTGTTCAACAGCGGAGCTCCGATCACGATGTTCCCGCTCGATGTCACACACAAGGCTCTGGTGCTTCCTGAGGACCTCGATCGGATTCGTGGCATCGGCACGCCGGTCAGTGACGCCGTCGCGGGCATGCTCGACTTCTACGAGCGCCACGACATCGAGAAGTACGGTATCGCCGGCGCGCCACTCCACGATCCGTGTGTGATCGCCTACCTCATCGATCCCGGCCTCTTCTCCGGCAAGGACTGCAGCGTGGAGATCGAGACAGATTCCGAGCTCACAGTTGGCCAGACCGTCGTGGACTGGTGGGGTGTCACACCATCACCGCCGAATGTGATGGTCATGTCGGACATCGATCGGCAAGGATTCATCGACCTCGTGGTCGACCGCATCGGCCGCCTTTGACCTCGGCCAACGCTATCGAGATCACGGTCTGCCCTTGCTGAGCCACGCCCACAGACCCAGCAACAAGGCGCCCGCGACCAGGAGGGTCGTAACCACCATCGTGTCGGCCAAACCTGCTGCTTGGGCGGCGGCTGGAGCGTCCGCTGCATCTCCCACCCCGCCGTAGACGGCAGTTCGGGCAGCCCACAGCGTGCCCAACACAGCGATCCCCGTGACACTCGCGGTGGTTCGGTTGATGGTCAACATGCCGGAGGTGACCCCGAGTTGGTCGAGCGGGACCGAGCCGAGGATCGCCGAGTTGTTCGGCGACTGAAAGATGCCCATCCCGAGGCCGATGATGAGGCCGACGACGACCACGACCAGCGACGTTGTTGCGTCTCCGATCAGCCACGCGGCTATCCCATATGCGATTGTCATCAACACCAGCCCGGCAACAGTGACCGGTCTCGAGCCCACACGATCCGACAGCGATCCCGACAACGGGGCGACGATACCCATCGTGATCGGGACGGCGCCGAGCACGAGGCCGATCTCGCGCGGCGAGAGATACACGACGTCGGTGAGGTAGAACGGCACGACCAGCAGCAGGCCCGAAAGGGCGAAGAACGAGACGAATCCCGTGATCAAATTGACCGAGAGATCTCGGCTTCGGAACAGATCCAAATTCAGCATGGGCTGGGAAACCCGCTGCTCGACAACGACGAAAGCGACAAACGCTACCGCTGAAACTGCGAACGCGGCGAGGATTAGCGGGTCGGTGAAGCCGACGTTCTGCCCCATGGTGAGCGCGAGCAGGAGCGACAACAGCGCCACGAAGAAGGCAACCGCGCCGGCGAAGTCGAATCGTTGCTTCCCCTTTGGTTTCGTATTGGGGACAAACTTGACTGCTGTGATCGTGCCGATGATGCCGATCGGCAGGTTCACGAAGAAGATCCACCGCCAATCGGTCGCCTCGAGAATGATGCCACCGAGGATGGGTCCCGCCATGATGCCGAGCGACACTGTGGTGCCATTGATACCAAGGGCCTTGCCGCGCTCCGACGGAGGGAACGCCTCCGTTGTGATGGCGAAACCGAGGGCGAAGATCATCGCAGCACCAAGGGCCTGGACAACTCTCGCGGCGATGAGGAACCCGATCGTTGGTGAAAGCCCTGCGAGCACGGAACCGAACGTGAAGACGGCAAATCCGGCCGTGAAGATGGGTTTCTTGCCAATCATGTCTCCAAGCCGCCCGAAGCTGAGTGTCAAGGTCGCCTGGGTGAGCAGATAGGCCAGCACCACCCACTGGGCGACTCCAAACGTTGTGTCGAACTCCTCAGCGAGCGTGGGCAGCGCCACGTTGACGATGCTGCCGTCGATCGTGCCCAGGAAGATCGCCATGGCGATCGCCACGAGGACATACCACTTGCGCGAGTAGTCGACGCCTTGGGGCGGTGTTTCGATCACGGCCATGAACGCATGAGGGTAGGGGCTGTCTGGTGCCAGCCGGTGGCCGTCCGACGGCGGCGATGATGGGGTGGGCGTCGCCGAGTCGGACCGATTCGATGTGCAAGGCAGGTGCATCGGCGTGTACCCTCAGCGTCGACAGAAGTGGCATCGGCGAAAGGGCAAGACCGATGAGCGATCGACGAGGCCTCGCCATCGTTGTGGCGTTGGTGTTCATCCTGGCCGCGTGCGGATCGAGCGCTGAAGAGACGACGACCACGACTTCGACGACGTTCCCGACGGAGACCACGGCGACGACGTCTCCGGCGGTGACATCCACGACCACATCGTCGACAACAACCACAACCTCCCCGTATGGGCCGGCAACGCTGCTCACCACCGTGATCCAGCAAGAGCTGACCGCGCTGGGATACTTCGAAGGAGTGCCAGACGGGCTTCTGGGACCGATGACCGTTGAGGCGATTACCGCCTTCCAGACCGACGCGGGAATCACTGCAGACGGGGCCTACGGCCCCGAGACCTATGAGGCGCTCGCCGACGCGATGGAAGCCGACCCGGACATCGTGACCGTGATCCAGGAGGACCTGATGGAGCTGAAGCTCTATCCCGGTCCTGCGGACGGCGACTACGGGAGCGGAACCCTGAAGGGCGTCGAAGGACTGCAGGCGAAGTGCGAGATCGAGGTCGACGGCCGCTTCAACCCGTACACCCACGTTTGTCTCGAACAGGAAATGGGCCGGGCCTGATCGCACCGTCGAATCTCACTGCGATGCCGCTCAGCGACGTGACCGTGGTCGAGTTTGCCGGCCTCGGTCCCGTGCCATTTGCCGGTATGGTCCTCGGTGGCCTCGGGGCGAACGTGATCAGGGTGGACCGTCCGGGTGGCCCTGCAATCCCGGATCCGATGGTCGGAGCCGTGGGTCGAGGAAAGCGGTCCATCGCTCTGGACCTCAAACAGCCTGCGGCAGTTGGTGTCGCTTTGCAGCTCGTGGGCCGCTCCGATGTCCTCCTCGAGGGGTTTCGGCCCGGTGTGATGGAGCGCCTCGGGTTGGGTCCCGAAGAGTGCTTCGCCACGAACCCAGACCTTGTGTATGGGCGTATGACGGGGTGGGGGAGCGACGGCCCGTACTCGACGATGGCAGGCCACGACATCAACTACATCGGCCTGGCCGGTGCACTTCATGCGATCGGCGCGGCCGACCGGGCGGCGCCGCCACTCAATCTCGTGGGAGACGGGGGTGGGGCGATGTTCCTCGTCACCGGCGTGCTCGCCGCCCTGCACAATCGTGAACGCTCCGGCGGGACCGTGGTGGATTCTGCAATCCTCGACGGTGCCGCCTCCCTGATGAGCCCCTTCTACGAGCTGCTGGCGATCGGTCGCTGGGAAGATCGGCGTGGTGAGAACCTGCTCGATGGAGGAGCCCCGTTCTACACCACCTACACCACGAGCGACGGCGGGTCGATGGCCGTCGGTGCGCTCGAACCCCATTTCTACTCGGAGCTGCTGGACGGTCTCGGTCTCGATGCAGCGAGACTCCCGAGCCAATACGACCCGTCGGGCTGGCCGGAGCTGCGGGAGATCATCGGAGCGCGGTTTGCGACGCGAACCCGCGCAGAATGGACGACGGTCTTCGACGGGACCGACGCGTGCACAACTCCGGTGTTGCGGCTCAGCGAGGCACCCAACCATCCGCACAACGCCCAGCGTGCAGTGTTCGATGGACCCGCCGACCACCGGCTGCCGAGCCCGTCCCCGCGTTTCGGCAACAAGCCCGCTGTTCGACTCGGCGACAACGCCGAACCTGGCGCCGACACCGCAGCAATCCTGCGCGAACTCGGATGGGACACTGAGGCTATCCACGCACTGCTTCGCAGTGGGGCATCGTCGTGACCGGCTGGGCTCCCAAGCGCGACGCCCGGAGGCCGGAACGCCTCCGCGCGATCAAGGCAAAGATCGAGCGGGGCGAGTACACGGTGCCTCCGGAACGCGTCGCCGACGCGGTCATAGCCTGGTACCGGCGAATCGATCCGACTAGTCGGCGGTGAGTTCATCGACTTCGTCCGATGTGGTGTGATGCCCAACGCGACGACCGAGAGCGTCGATCGCCATCACGACAGCGAATGCCAGAACGGCAGCCGCGATGGCCACGAGCACGTCCTCATCGGGCGATTGAAGGGCAGTGCTGTCGACGCCTCTCGGCCACGGCCACAACACACGTAACGAGCCAAGCATGAGTCCGATGAGGGCGGCCATGACCGAGTTGTAGTGGTCACGCAGTGCACGGTGCAGCACCTGGGAGAAGAGTGCGAGGCCGATGATCGCTCCGACACCGAACACGGCGAGGGAGGCAACGTCACGTGATGTCACAGCCGACAGCACCGGACCGTACATCCCGAGCATCACGAGGATGAACGAACCGCTGATCCCCGGCAGGATCATGGCGCAGATGGCGACGGCGCCGGAGAGGAAGTAGGCCCAGGTCTCCGGATTGGTGATTTGCGCCGCCGACTCACTTGACGTGTCCTCCCGCAGCCCGAGGAGTACAAACACCACCACCGTCACGGCAACGATGATGCCGATCCTGCGCAGGTCACGAACGGTGAGGAGGCGCCAGACGATCAGAGCCGAACCGGCGACGAGCCCGAGAAAGAGCGAGGCCATCAGCACCGCATGATCTCTCAGCAGATTCTCGAGGAGGTGCGAGAGCGAGATGATCGCGAGGCCGATCCCGGCACCGAGGGGAAGAATGAATCCCCATTCCACCTTGCGGAGCCACTCGGCACCAGCCGAGAAATCAAGGCGCACGAACGAGCCCAGCGCCGAGCTCCCGGCGCGGACCGAGGCGATCAGCCGTTCATAGATACCGAGGACGAGGGCGATCGTGCCACCGGACACACCGGGGACGATGTCGGCGGCCCCCATGAGGTAGCCGCGGAGGATGGACAGGGGAATCGCGCGAAACACGGCGGCGAGTGTAGGGGCGCCACTCCACGACCGGTGTACCGTGCCCCACGCACATCTCCAAGGGAGCCGAGATGAGGATCGTCCTACAACGGGTTCGTCGGGCATCCGTCGACGTCGGAGGAGAGACGACCGGGCGGATCGAGATTGGCCTCCTCGCCCTCGTCGGAGTAGCCGAAGGAGACGATGAGAACGACGCGCATGCGGCGGCGGCGAAGATCGTCGGCATGCGTGTCTTCCCCGACGCCGAAGGGAAGATGAACCTGAGCGTCGTCGACGCCGGGGGAGCGATTCTCCTGGTTTCGCAGTTCACGTTGCTCGGAGACGTTCGGAAGGGCCGCCGTCCGGCTTTCACGGATGCCGCGTCACCGGACCGTGCGGTCCCGATCCTTGCAGCGCTCTCTGAGGCGATTGCGGCGACCGGAGTGCCGGTGGAGCACGGCCGCTTCGGCGCCCACATGGTCGTCGACCTCGTCAACGACGGCCCGGTCACGATTGTGTTCGACGTGATCGACGGTCGGATCGCCGTTCCCCAGGGCGGATACACCCGACGCGGGGAGGTCAGCGCGAGGCACCCGAGCGCCGGCGTTTGACAGCCTCCCCGACGACTTGGTATAACTCAGAACTGAAACCTGAGTCACTCGTCATTTTTGAGAACAAGACCCGATCGCCGACAACCGAGAGGGAGTCCGCCCATAGCGATACCGGTGACAGAGAAGGGACGAGTTACACGCCAGGCGCTCCTCGACGCCGCCGAGGAGGTCTTCGGGGAGTACAGCTACGACCGGGCTTCGATCGCAGAGATCACGCGCAGAGCCGGCGTGGCCCAGGGCACCTTCTACGTCTACTTTCCGGACAAACGTTCTGCGTTCGTGGAACTCGTGCAGGACCTCAACCACGGACTCCGGAGGCATATCGCCGAGGCGGTCGAAGGTATTGAACACCGCATCGAAATGGAGCGCGTCGGGCTCCGAGCCTTCTTCGAATTCGCGGCAAGCCACCGTGCGCTCTACAAGGTTGTGAGAGAAGCCGAGTTCGTCGACGAGGAGATCTATCGATGGCACTATCGGACGCTGGGCGCCGCGTACGCCAGGGGCCTCGAGGTTGCGGTTGGGCGCGGCCAGATCAGTGACGACATCTCCCCGGAGACGCTCGCCTGGATCCTCATGGGGATTGCCGAGCTGCTCGGGAGCCGATGGGTCATTCTCGAGCACCAGGAACCGCCGGAGGAAGTCATCGATGAGGTCATGACCTTCGTCGGGAGAGGATTCGGATACTGCGATCCAGAGGACCAGCCATGATCGAGATGGGCATTGTGTCGACGGCAACGTTCTTTCCGGACACGTACATGACGGCAGAAGACATTGCCGAACAGAGCGGTCTCCCGGAGTGGGTCGTGCGGGAGAAACTCGGGATCGAGAGGAAGTTCGTTGCCGATGCCTCCGTGCATCCGAACGAGATGGCAGCCCACGCCGCGCGCGACGCCATCAACAAGGCGGGCATCGACCCCCTCGACATCGATGTCGTGCTCTGTACCACGGAAGAATGGCGAGAGTATCTGCTGTGGACAACCGCCATCGACCTCGCCTACGAGGTCGGAGCCGAGAACGCATGGGGCATCGACATCCATACCCGGTGCGCGACCACCATTGCCGCGATGAAGCTCGCGAGAAGTCTCATGGCCGACGATCCGACGATCAACACCATCCTCATCGGCGGCGGCTACGTAATCTCGCACTTCATCGACTTGACAGATCTCAATACATCGTTCCTCTTCAACATCGGCGCCGGAGCCGGAGCGATGATCGTGAAACGTGATTGGCCCGAGAATCAAGTCCTCGGGATGCACCTGATCACCGACGGATCAATGAGCCGTCATGTGATCGTGCCCGCCAGCGGAACCGTCCGGCACCCGACCGATGACGCCGTCGGCGGCGGGGACTTCAAGTTCCGCCTCGTCGAGCCGGAAGCGATGAAGGCACGCCTCGGCGAGGTGTCGATCGAGAATTGGCTCGCCTGTGTGGACACGTCGCTCGAGAAGTCCGGGACCAAGAGCGACGGAACTCCATACACGAGAGGGGACATCGACTTTTTCAACATGTCGCTGGTAAAGCCGTCGGCGTACCGCGAGATGCTCGACCACCTCGGCCTTTCCGAAGACCAGGGCGTCTACATGTCGTCGATCGGTCACGTCGGGGAGCAGGACGCGATCATCAACATTGAGGCCGGCCTGGAGCAAGGCCGCCTCAAACCCGGGGACACGATGGCGATCATCGCTGCAGGTATCGGGTACGTCTGGGCCGGTGCGATCGTGCAATGGGGACCTGCGGAATGAGCCAACCGTCTCACTTCACCACCGACTGGCTCGACAAGCGGGCCAAACTCACCCCAGACCGCGTTGGACTCATCGACGCCGCTACGGGCGCCGAGACCACGTTCGCCGAGTGGAACGAACGAGCGAATCGCACGGCGAACTACCTCAGCAACCTCGGAGTCGGCAAGGGCGACCGCGTCGCCGTCTACGCCTCGAATCGTTCCGAGTATGTCGACCTCTTCTGGGCGGCTCCCAAGATCGGTGTAATCCTCCAGAATCTGAACTGGCGGTTGACCGTCCATGAACTTCGCGGAATCGTCGAGGACGGCGAGCCGAAGGTCCTGATCTACAGCGAGGACTGGCGCGACGAGGTCGAGGAGTTGAAGCCGTCGTTCACCACCGTCGAGCACATCGTGGCGATGACCAATCCGGGCCCCGGAGAGCGAGACCTCTCCGAACGCGACACGATGAGCTCCGAGACCCCCGACCGGCCGGAACTGTCACAAGACGACGCGTGGGGGATCTACTACACGGGAGGCACAACCGGCCTGCCCAAGGGAGCCGTCGTCACGCACCGAAACGTCACCTGGAACAGCGTGAATACGATCACGTCGTGGGGCATCACCGGTGACCATGTTGCACCGCTCCAGCTTCCGTTCTTCCACATCGGCGGGCCGAACATCTTCATGGTGCCGCTGGTGCACACTGGAGGAACGAGCATCCTCTGCTCCGGCTTCGATCCCGGCGAGACGTTTGACCTCGTAGAGAGCGGCGGCATCACGCACTACGTCGCGGTCCCAACGATGTTCCAGATGCTCCAGGCTCATCCACGGTGGGATGACGCGGACTTCTCCCGTCTCGAGCTTGTCATCAGCGGTGGAGCCCCGTGCCCGCTCCCCATCATGGAGAAGTTCTGGAAGCGCGGCGTCGACTTCAAGATGGGCTACGGCCTGACCGAGGCGTCCGGCAACAACTTCTGGCTCCCTCCGGACATGGTGCAGGAGAAGATCGGTTCCGTTGGATACCCCTTGTTCCATATCGACATGAAGATCATCAGGGAAGATGGAACCGAGTGTGAGACCGATGAAGAGGGCGAACTCCTCATCCGTGGCCCACACGTGGTGGCCGGCTACTGGAACCGGCCCGATGCAACCAACGAGACGATCCGCAACGGTTGGCTCCACACCGGCGACGTTGCTACCCGAGACGCCGATGGGTGTTTCCGGATCCTCGGCCGCTCGAAGGATATGTTCATTAGCGGTGGTGAGAACGTCTATCCGGCCGAGGTCGAATCGGCAATCACCGCGTACCCGACCGTGAGCGAGGCCGCGGTCGTCGGGGTGTCGGACGAAACCTGGGGTGAGGTAGGCCGAGCGTTTCTCGTGGTCGAGGACAACTTCGACCAGGCCGGCCTCACTGCCTTCCTCAACGACCGTCTCGCCCGCTACAAACTCCCGCGGAGTTTCGTTGTCCTCGACGAGATCCCGCTGACCGCTATCGGAAAGATCGACAAGAAGCTGCTCGCATCGGAGGAGGCCCCATCATGAGTGTCCCGACGCTTCCCGGGATTACCGCGGAGACCGTGACGACCGATCGCTTGACGACCCGTGTGTTGTTCGCCGGCCCCGAAGACGGTACTCCCGTGCTGTTCATCCACGGCAACTTCTCATCGGCGACATGGTGGGAAGAGACCATGGTCGCCCTGCCACCGGCATTCCGCGCGATCGGCCCGGACCAGCGCGGCTACGGCGACGCCGATCCGGCAGTCAGCGTCGACGCAACCAAGGGCATGGGCGAGTTCGTCGATGATGCCATCGCGCTCATCGATCACCTCGGATACGACAAGGTCCATCTCGTCGGGAACTCGCTTGGTGGACTCGTGGCATGGTGGATGATGGCCGACACGCCCGAACGGCTCCTTTCGGTGACACTTGCGGGGCCCGGATCGCCATACGGCTTCGGAGGTACGAAGGGCGCACGCGGCACGCCAACCACCGACGACTTCGCGGGGTCGGGTGGCGGGCTCATCAACCCTGAGCTGATGCGCCTGCTCGAGGCAGGAGATCGGTCGCTTGATTCCCCATTCAGTCCCAGAAACGTGCTGCGCCTCCTCGTGTGGGGCCCGCCGTTCGTGCCGGAGCGTGAAGATGACCTGCTCGAAGCCATGTTCAAGGTCAAGACCGGCGACGATGGCCTCCCCGGGGATCGTGCTGTTTCGCCGAACTGGCCGTTTGTCGCTCCGGGCCGCGGCGGCGCGTCGAACGCGATGTCGCCCAAATACATCGGCAACCTGATCGAACGGCTGCTTGCAGCCGAGCCCAAGTTCAACGTGTTGTGGATCTACGGCGCCGACGATGTTGCGGTGTCGAACAGCGCCGCATCCGACCCGGGGACATGGGGGCCGCGAGGCCTGCTCCCCGGATACCCGGGAGAGGAGGCATACCCGCCCCAGCCGATGATGGACCAGATTCGCACGGCGCTCGATGACTACACCGCCCACGGCGGGTCGTATGAAGAGGTTGCCGTCGCAGGCTCAGGGCACGTCCCGTTTATGTCGCATCCCGACGAGTTCAACCGCGTGTTTCACGCGTACCTCGAGCAAGACAACACCCAATGAGGAGGAAGACGATGACACGACGAGCCATTCGGCTCCTGATGGTGGTTATGGCGTTCGCGCTCATTGCTACGGCATGTAGCAGCGACAGCGACGACACAACCACGACGGCGGCTGCGGCCGAGGAGACAACAACAACCGAGGCGATGGCCGAGGAGACAACAACAACCGAGGCGATGGCCGAGGAGACAACCACGACCGAGGCGATGGCCGAGGGTGTGGCGTGTGACGAACCGGTGAAGGTGGGCGTTATCACCGACCAAACCGGTGCGCTGGCGATCTACGGCGCACACATCATGGCTTCGTTCCCCCTCGGCATGGAGTACGCCACCGGCGCCGCTGCGTCAGGCGACACGTACATGGTGGACGACTGCCCGATCGAAGTCATCTACAAGGATGACCAGAGCGACCCCGAAGCGTCAGTCACGCTGGCGCGTGAGTTGATCGAAGTCGATGGTGTCGACATCATCGTCGGATCGGTCTCGTCCGGCGTAACGGCCGGGATCCAGGCGCTGGCGCTCGAGAACGATGTGATTCACATCGCTGCTCCCGCAGCCGCCAACGACCTGACCGGAGCAACGTTCAACCCGAACTCCTTCCGCACGAGCCGGAACAACTACCAGGATGGCGTTGCACTGTGTGAGTACCTGCCGACGATCTACTCGACGTTCGTGCAGATCGCACCCGACTACAACTTCGGGTATGGCGGTGCTCAGGCCTACCGCGATGCATGCACACTGAACGGTGGAACGTTTGTCGCCGACGACATCTTCGCTCCTGCCGACACAACCGACTTCACGCCGTATATGGAGCAGATCCTCGATTCCGGCGCCGAAGCATGGCTGGTCACCTGGGCAGGCGGAGGGTTTGTGCCGATGCTGCAGTCGGCCACGGACCTCGGTGTCACCGACGAGCTGGCACTTGGCGCTGCCTTTGTAGACAACGTGGTGCTCCCGACCTTCTTCGCGAACGCGATCGGTACAACGTCGGGGACCCTGTACCACTACACGCAGCCGAACAACCCGGTGAACGACTGGCTGGTCGCGAAGGCTGCAGAGAGCGGGACGTTCCCGGATCTCTTCTGGGCCGACGGCATGAACGCAGCCATCATGGTGGTTGAAGCGGTGAAGGCGACTGGCGGCGACGCAAGCGCCGATGCTCTTCGGACCGCGATGGAGGGAATGTCGTTCGAGGGGCCGAAGGGCCTGATCGAAATCAGGGCAGAAGATCACGTGGCAATCCAGGACATGTACATCGTGACGCTCACGAACGTTGACGACCCGGAGTTCAAGTACTTCGACGCCGTTTCCACGCAGCGTCCGGACGTTCCATGTCTGCTCGAAGGTGAGTACGTGGATCGCTGTGGCGATCTGCCGGTGGGCAGCCTCGGCGGTAGCTGACCAACACCAATGGGTGGGCCGGGGATTTGATCCCCGGCCCACCCCTCAAGAGAAACGAACACGAGCATTGTGACCGAGCCGATCCTTGCAAGCCGAAACCTGACGAAGGAGTTCGGCGCGCTGATTGCGGTCAACGACGTGTCGATCTCGATTGCGCCGAGGACCCTGCATTCCGTGATTGGTCCGAACGGCGCAGGCAAGACGACCCTGTTCAATCTCTTGAGCGGGACCCTCAAGCCGACGTCGGGGCGCGTATTTCACAACGGAGCGGACATCACGGCCGATCCGGTCTATCGGATGATCCATATGGGGATCGGTCGCTCCTTCCAGATCACCAACATCTTCCCGCTCTTGACCGTACTGGAGAATGTGCGGCTCGCAGCCCAGGCGGTCGGGTCAGACGACATGAAGTTCTGGAAGCCGACGTCGGCGTTCCCCGGCTCCATAGATCGGGCGCAGGCGGTGCTCGAAGATGTCGGCCTTGACGGCGACGCGGCGAAGCTCGCCAAGGCTTTGCCTCACGGCGACCAGCGCAAGCTCGAGCTGGCCATGATCCTCGCCCCGGACCCCGAGGTGCTGCTCCTCGATGAGCCGACCGCTGGAATGGCGTCCGAGCAGGTGCCGGAACTGATGGAACTCATCACCAGAATCCAGTCGTCGGGCGACAAGACGGTGGTCCTTGTCGAACACAACATGAATGTGGTCATGAGCATCTCGGACCAGATCACCGTCATGCATCAAGGTGCGGTGCTCGCCGAGGGCACACCGAGCGAGATCGGCGACAACCCGACGGTGCAGGAGGCGTATCTCGGGAGCCTCTACGAGAAGGGGAGCGGCGGATGAGCGTGCTCCTCGACGTCCGTGACATCAACACCTACATCGGTCAGTTCCACATCCTCGAAGGGGTTTCCTTCGAAGTGCCCGAGGGTGAGATCGTCGCACTCCTCGGGCGCAACGGCGCAGGGAAGACCACGACGCTCAAGAGCATCCTGGGGCTGACTCCACCCCGGACCGGTGACGTGGTATTCGAGGGAAGGGACCTTCGTGGCCTGCACTCGTTCGACGTCGCGGCGAAGGGCATCGGGTACGTGCCGGAGAACCGGGCCATCTTCGGTGCCCTCAGTGTCGAGGAGAACCTGCGCATCGCGGAGCGGTCGAAGGGAGATCTGGAGCGAAAGTCCGAGTTGATCTTCGGCCTGTTTCCCGATCTGAAGCGTCTGATCAATCTACCGGGTACGAATCTCTCCGGCGGCCAGCAGCAGATGCTCGCGGTAGCGAGAGCGCTCGTGCCCGACAATCGGCTCCTGCTGATCGACGAGCCGAGCGAGGGCCTCGCTCCCGTTCTTATTGAGCAGATGATGGACGCAATCATGCAGCTGAGCGACGAAACGACCGTTCTCATCGTCGAGCAGAACTTCATCGTCGCGAGCCGGCTCGCACAACACTACGTCATCATCGAAGAAGGTACCTCGGTCGTATCGGGAGATATGGAAGATCTCGTCAACGATGACGACACGATCCGCAAGTACCTGGGGGCCGCATGACAACGACAACGGCCACCAAACCGCCCCGCGCCACCGGCACGAGCAGGTGGCTCAAGCAGAATCGCGGCCGGCTCGCGCTTGCGGCGTTCTTCGCATTCGTCGTGTTCTCTGCGCTGTTCACGATGGACACGAACGACTGGCTCATCACGATCATTCGCGGGCTCGCCGTTGGAGCGATCACGTTCCTGGTCGCCTCAGGTCTTTCGCTCATCTTCGGCCTGATGGACGTGCTCAGCCTTGCTCATGGCGAGTTCTACATGCTCGGCGCCTACGTCGGCTGGACGATCTACGTGCGACCCGACACCTTCCTCGACATCCTGACACCTGTGGCCCTGGTCTTGTCGGCCCTGGCCTTGCTGCCGCTCTGGAGGCGTGTTGCCTCACGTTGGCCCCGAGGGAAGTGGCCGCGAATCATCACCCCAATCGTGGTCGGCCTGGCGGGGCTCGCGATCGTCCTCTTCGTCTTCGCCAAGTTCCCGCTGTCGATCTGGGACCTCGAGGTTTACACGGACACACCGATCAACAACGCCGTGGCCCTCGACCAGGGTGTCCAGGAAGTCCCGCCGCCTGCCGGTTTTGATGGGATTTCGCCCCTTGTCGGCATCATCAGTATCTGGCTTGGTGGCGCGCTCTTGGGCCTCGGGATCGCCGGGGGAGTCGAACGCAAGGCGGAGGTGACGGCACCACTCCCCGGACGGTCCACGTATGTCATCGCGGCCACCGTCGCAATCCTCGGATTGGTGGTCTACGCCGTCAACGATCCGCTCACCGATTGGTGGTATGCGCTTGGCACCACGCCGAGGTTCTTCTTTGCGCTCGGCATCACGGTTGTCCTTGGGTTCGGACTCGGCGCGTTCGTGGAAGTCGTCTTTATCCGACCGCTGTACGACCGGTTGCTCTATCAGCTGATGATGACACTCGGTCTCGGATTCATCATCATTGAGGTTGTCCGATCGGTGTGGGGCAGACCTGCATTCACGATGCCGAAACCCGCCGCATTCAACGGGACCGGGGAGGGGTGCCCAGGCGAGGGCCTCGGCGGCCTCTTTTCGGGATGTTCAACGATCAAGATCTTCGACTCGCGGGTCCGCCTCTACAACGAGGTGTTCATCATCCTCGTCGGCATCATTGTCCTGGTGGGGATCAACCTCATCATCAAACGTACACGTCTCGGGATGATCATCCGTGCCGGGGTCCAGGACTCTGAGATGGTTGAGGCCCTGGGCATCAACGTGCGGCGGGTGTTCACCATCACGTTCGGCATGGGCGTTGCGCTTGCGGCGCTTGGTGGTGTGATTGCGGCGCCGTCGGTTGGGCTGAGCCCCGGGATGGGTGCCACCGTCTTGCTCCTTGCGCTCATCGCGATGGCGATCGGCGGACTCACCAGTTTCTCGGGCGCGGCAGTTGGTGCGGTGGTTGTCGGCGTGATGCAGCAGTTCATGATCAAATTCGGCAGCGTCGGCATCCCCGTTCCGTGGATGGAGGAACCGTTCAAGCCGTCCCCGGTGCTCGTTCCTGCTTCGGTGATCCTGTTGATGATCGTCGTGTTGCTCGTGCTGCCGCATGGCCTATTCGGGAGGGAGGAGTGACATGACCACGCTCGCTGCTCCCAAGACCTCGTTCCTCCGACGCCACGCGATGTTCATCGTGGTGGTCGTTGTGGCGGTTGCCTTCCCGTTCCTGGTCGGGTTGCTCGACGGCCAGTCACCCGCAGATGTCATTGCCTCGGAAGGTGGGAACTCGAAGTTCCTCATGGGCCTCGCAATTGAGGTCTTCATTTTGGCGATCTTCGCATTGTCGTATGACTTGCTCCTCGGCATCACGGGCCTTCTCTCGTTCGGCCATCAGATGTTCTTCGCGGTCGGTGCCTACGGGACGGGCATCATGCTGCAGTCGTTCGAGTGGTCGCTGTTCGCGACCCTGATCGGCGTCATCGTCGCTGGAGTACTCCAGGCTCTGCTGTTCGGCGTGGTGTTGCCACGAGTGCAGGGCATCACCTTTGCCTTGGTGACCCTGGGAATCGCATCGATGTTCTGGATCGTCATCCAGTCGCCCGAACTCGGTGATTGGACGGGGGCCGACGTCGGCCTCCAGGGGACGTCGGCGTTCGTGCCCGAGTGGATCAACACGAACGATCACCGATACCGCTTCTACCTGCTCGCGCTCGTAGTCCTGGTCTTCTTCTACTTGCTCTATCGGCGGATTGTCGAATCACCAACCGGGGCTGTCCTGGTGGCCAATCGCGAGAACGAGGACCGGGCGTTGATGCTCGGCTACAACACGTTCTGGTTCAAGCTCTTCGCCCTGCTGGTCTCGTCGATCACCGCCGCACTTGCCGGAATGCTGTGGGCGATGCACCAGCCGATCGTGACCCCCACCGTCGCGAGCCTCGGCTGGATGGTCGCCGTGCTGCTGATGGTGCTGATCGGCGGCATTGGAACACTCAGCGGGGCGATTGTCGGCGCCGCGGTCTATCGGCTGCTTTCCTACTACCTCGAACGCTGGTTCGGCGGCGGGGCATCCCTCATGCTCGGCGTTGCGTACGTTCTGCTGGTGCTCTTCGTCCCGTACGGCATCGTCGGCACATGGCGCTTGAAGAAGTTCCAGATCACCGACGGTCGCAAACGGCTGGTAGCGATGCTCACCAACCGGGGCGGTGGGGGATAGGCGTCATCTGCGGCTGCGGCCGGGCGCTGTTCAGTCGAGCGCAGCGGTGATGGCGGCGGTGGCTGCTGCTCCGGTGCCGGTGTGTACCGCCACATCAACGTCGACCACCGTGTGGCCCTGCTCCCGTCGTTCTTCCGCGACCGTGGCGGAGGTGGTGAGTACGTCACCGGCGCATGCGGGCACGAGCATCCTGAGCTTCCTATGGAGGATCTGGCTGTCCGGCCCGGCCCAATCGGTCACGACACGATCGACGAAGCCGTGATAGAACATCGTGTTCAGATACACATCCTGCGCTCCCTGCGCGCGTGCGTAGTCGCGATCGTGGTGACCAGGGAAGAAGTCCCGGGTTGTCGCAGCGTCCATGACACACCTCCCCACCGTGACCGGCATGGTGACAACCGGAAGATCTCCGGCCGGCGGTGCATCTGCGGCGGCACGGCTCGGTGGCGACGGCGCAGCATGAGGTTCGTACCGGTAGAGAACGTTCTCGTGTGTGGCAATTCGGCCATTGTTCTGGTTGGTGACGTCGGTGATCGTCGTAACGAAGTGACCGACGCCGAGCGCGGTTCGCTTCTCGTTGGAAACCGCAGTCACCCGCTCGCTGAAGCGCAGCTCGTCGCCGACGCGCATGACGGCGTGAAACGTCGTGTTCGTGCTCACGTTGATGAGGGTCCGCCCCGGGAGCGGAACCTCGAGACCCAGGAATGGTGAGTGGCCGGGCCGGCCGCCGGGTGTCCACGGGAGCGGGAACGACCAGACGATCAGCATGCCGGGCGGGGAGATGATCGATCCGTATCGCTGTTTCGCGGCCTCTCGATCCCAGTAGTTCTCGTTGGCGTCCTCGACAAGGCTGCAGTAGTAGCCGATCTGCGCCTCGTTCACCGGATACGGCGCGCTCCGTTCGGAACCGCGCCCGACCCAGGTCAGCCCTTCAGAGCTTGGTCCCTCAGCGGCGTAGATCGAAACATCGGCGAAATTGGCTCCGGGTTCGAAACGCGGCATGTCGAGGGCCTTCTTCGGTGAGCTGACTGGCATCCTAGGAGGGCGTCGGTCCGGGCTTTCTCCCGTCAGCCGGCGAGGAAGGCACGTCCTGCGTCGCAGAACGTCTTGAAGTCACAACGCCTGCAGGCTTCGGACGGCGTCGGCTCATAGTCGCCCCGGTCGTAGCGATCCGCCAACTCGTCGATGCGAGCCCGTGCTTCGGCGAGCCAGCTGTCGTCGACCTCCACGGTTCGGTCGGCGAACTCCCCGCCGCCGAAGAACGCGAAGGTGACCGAAAGCCGGTCCGGGGCCGGCGTAGCAACCGCCCCGTCGACGGCTGCGATGGCGTACGTCTGTAGCTGGACGTCAAGGGCCGGATCCTCCGAGGTGCGCCCGGATTTGTAGTCGACAATCTCCCACGCTCCGGGCTCCGGCTCGTAGACGGCGTCGATTCGGCCGCGTACCCGCACGTTGCCGAACTGGAGATCAATCGGAACCTCGGCGAAGCGAGCGGGACGATGGGCAAGGCGGGACGTGAGGAACACCTCATAGGGATCGGGCCCTGCAACCGCCGGGGAATCGCCTTCTGCCGTGAGGTCGTACGTGCTCTCCTCGAGATCGTCGAGCGGTACCTTGCCAAGGTTGTGGAGTTCGACCTTGCGGTGGAACTCGACGCCGCGTCTGAGGGCAGGGGACGGACGCATGGGGAGCCGATCCACAAACGCCCAGCGGAACTGCTGCGGGCATCGTGCGAGGGTGACGAGACCCGTCACCGACGTTGCCTTGACATCTTCGCGCTCGGCGGAGGTCGGCTCAGGCAGCGACTCGAGATCGAGCCGCATCTGGCCCGCGGCGGCAGCCGCTGCCGTCGCGTGCTCGGGGTAGGACGCCAGCCAATCCGGATCGTCTGCGGCTCTCCGCAACGCTTGATCCCATCCCGATTCGGTGAACAGCGGATCCGGGGCCGGCCCGAGTGGCCTCCAAGGGGGCGGTTCGATCACGCCAGGATCGTCGGAGATGACGGTCGATTCTGCGAGTTCGGCGGCCATGACGAACAACGGTGACGGTGAGCGCGGCCGTTTCCGCTCGGGCGTGCGGTGAGAACCGGTGATGATCAGGCGGTGTCGAGCCCGGGTGACGGCAACGTACGCCGTCCTCCACTCTTCGGCCTCGTGGTAGTCGCGCAGGATCCTGTTTCGTTCCTTCAGCGTCGATGCACTCGAAAGATCGGGGAGGCTCTCCGTGTCGAGACGAAGCGGGTACGGGAGGTATTCAGCCTTGTCGACCGGGTTGGCGTACGACGTCGACTTGGAAGGGAAGCCACCATCGACGACCGAGGGAATGACGACGGTGTCCCACTCGAGCCCCTTTGCTCGGTGAACCGTCAAGATGGCCACCGCAGGGCCGCGTGAGACGGCAACGGCGTCCAACTCCTTGGGGGCGCTCTCGTCGGACAGCAGCCGGAGGTGGCGGAGGAAGGAGCCGAGGGAGGGACGGCCGACGATGGGAGTCCATGATTCGACGAGATCCAGGAAGCGGTAGAGGTTGAGGCGGGCCGACAGCCCGGTATGGTCCTCCATCGAATCGATCTCCGTCCATGCGTGCATCGAGGCGAGTGTGGACCGGCACAAATCCGGGACGGAGGCGCTCTGCGCCTCGACCAGAAGGTTGCGATATCGGCGCCGGAATTCGGCCAACCGCTCCCTCCCGGCAGGGGAGAGCCCCTCAATGCCGGCGACCTCCTCGATTGCGTCGGTGAGCGTGGGGCGGGTTTCGGTGATGCGGCTTCGATGGGCTATCCACCGGTTGAGGGCCGCGAGGTCGCCGAGGCCGAGCCGGTATCCGCTGCCGAGGAGAATCCTGGCGAGTGACGTGGAGTTGGCCGGATCATCGAGAATACGCAGCCATGCGAGGAGTTCGGACACCTCCGGGACGTCGAGCAATCCCCCGACCGAAGCAACTTCGGTAGGGATGCCGGCGGCAAGGAGGGCTTCCCTGACCGGGCTGATGTCGCGATTCTTGCGAACGAGCACCGCGATCTCGGTCCACGGTGTTCCATTCTCGTGGACACGAGCGACCTGCTCGGCGATCCAGTCGGCCTCTTCCTCGCGGGTTCCGAGCCACCCGGTCTGGATTGTGCCGATTTCCGCCTCAGGGCCGGGCCGCAGGGGATCGAATGGCTGATCACGGTGGAGGTGCGCCCTGATGCGGTTTGCGAGCTCCAGGATGACGCGGTCTGATCTTCGGTTCAGAGTGAGCGGCAACGTGGATGCTTCTGACCCGTCGCTTTGGGTGAAGTGTCGCACGAACCCGTCGAAGTTCAGGCGAGATGCTCCGCGCCATTCGTAGATCGTCTGGTCGGAGTCGCCGACGGCGGTAATCGGGAACCCATCGTCGAATATGGCCCGCAGGAGTTCACGCTGTGCAGGATCGGTGTCTTGGTATTCGTCGAGCAGGACAATGCGATATCGGTCTCGGATCCGCTGCGCGATCGCCGGATACTCGGTGACGAGGCGATGGGCCCTGCCCACGAGGTCGGCGTAGTCGACCACACCGAGGCGGTCCTTTGCCTCGGCGTATCGGTCGACGAGCGACAACAGCTCGAGCCGGGTTGCCCACACGTCGTCGCGTGGCTCGTTGGAAGGCGCCGCCGCGCGGACGGATTCGACCTCCAAGAGATTGTCCCCGACTTGTCCGGCAAGCGTGAAAGCTCTGTCGACAATGCCCCTTGGATAGGTCAGGTCGAGATACTCGTATGTCTCCGATCCGAGGCCCTCTTCGAGGAGCTGGCGCTGGTGGGCCGGGCCGATCACGGTCGTGTCTCGTTCAACACCTACCAGGGCACCGAATTCCTGGAGCAGGTGGTAGGCGAATCCGTGATAGGTCGTGACTTGGATCTCGCGTCCGTCGGCGGTGAGATCGGGGAACTCTGCACGAAGCCGATCGCCAAGTTCTCCCGCGGCCTTGTTGGTGAAGGTGATGCCGAGTGCGGTCTCCGGTTCGACCCCCCCAGAGACCAGGGCTTTGAGCCGCAGCACAATCGTCGTCGTCTTGCCGGTTCCGGCCCCGGCCGATACTCGGAGTGGGACGAGGGGAGCGGTGACGATGGCAGCCTGTTCCTCGGTGAGCTGGAAGCTCATGAGACGAACGCCTGTTTGCCGTCCGGTACGGCTGGGCACGCGAGACGGACCGGGCATCGCACACATGCCGCCCCCGGTGTCGGTGCCCAATCCTCGTCCGCAATGCCGCGTGCCACAGCCGCCATACGGTCCTCGATCGCTTCGAGGCGAGAGACGTCGAGCGTTCGTGTGGCGATTGACCGCTTGAGGGCGTGCATCGGGAACCACATCTCCGCCTCCGAAGCCATGCCGTGAGTCGCGACGTCGGGATTCTCGCGGGCGGCGATCACGTAGTAGCCCAGCTGAAGGGATGCAGCCGCATCTTCGACGGTGGCCATCGCCCCGGTCTTGTAGTCGACGATCGCGACGGATCCATCACGATCCTCGATGCGATCCGCCCGCCCGAACCAGCGGGCCGTGCCGCGTTTGATCGATAGTTCGACCTCCGCGCCGATCGGAGTCCCTGTGCTCGGCCACAACATGTAGAGATTCTCGAGGGCGGTGCGAGCTCGGTCGCCCCAGGCAAGGTCGAAAGCTCCACCGCCGAATGCACCCGGCGTGAGCAGAGCGTTGAGTGTGTCGAGCGCCTCGTCGAGGGTTCCATGCCGGTCGCCTCGGTCGGCAGCTGCCCGTTCGACGCGATCGATCACCGCGTGAACGAGCGTGCCAAACTGCATGTAGACACTCGGCTCAGCCCCGATACCCAACTTGCGTTCAAGCACGTAGCGGCGGGGACATGTCTCGTACGCAACAGCCTGGCTCGGTGAGAGGTCGATGGGCCTTTGCACGACTCCCGTATCGACCCCGTGTGTCATCGTTCCCGCCAACTGACTCGCGGGCCGCAGCCCCAGGTCGGCGCTTCGAGCAAGGGTCTCGATGGCGGCGAGCCGCTGAGCGGGCAGCGCTGATGGATCGGATGCTTTTCGCCGGAGTTCGGATTCGATCTGGTCGACCGTAATTGGTCGACTCGGCCCTTCGGGGTCTGCGGCTGCCTCCTCGGCTGTAGCGACGCCGGCCGCGAGCGGGATAAACCGACTCGGCGTGCCTCCGTCGATGTCGAAGCCGGCGTCGGTGGTTGTCCACACGACGCGACGGGTGGCTCTCGTCATGGCTGTGTATGCGAGCCTTCGTTCTTCCTGCAGTCGAAACGACAGGTAGCCGACCGTGTCGCTCGGTAGGTGGGGTTGGAGATGCCGCGTTCCGAGCAACGAATCGCGCGTGCGGAGGTCCGGGAACACACCCTCGACGGCGTCCGCAACGAAGACAACATCGAAGTCGAGCCCCTTGGCCTGGTGCAGTGTCGCAACGGTGACCCGATCGTGTTCGTCGGCCTGATACGAAAGCAGCGGACTCGCCTCAAAATCCTCGGTCTCGCTGTATGTGCGGTAGTCGAGAAGGGTGCCTTCCGGTGTTCGCTCGTTCCACCGCTCGAGAACCTGGGCGAACGACGACCAGGCGGCGCGGTCTTGCTCGCGGTTCTTATTCGTTGCCAGGTCGGTGACCTGTGGCAGCGTCGACCAGATCTCCCACAGCCCGAGACTGGCCGGCGCTTCGTTGGCCCACGCCGGTTCGGCGAGCAACGCGCTGAGCGCTCGGCCGTCGCCGACCCCGGATCGGACGACGTCGGCCCACGAGCCCCCGCGATTGATCCGGTCCTGCTCGAGCTCGGCCAGGCGCGCAGGAGGTGTTGCGAACATCGGTCCGAGGAGCACACGGCGCATCGCCCGATCGGTTTCCGCAGGTCCATCCACATCCGTGGCTGCCGTCACCACGTCGAAGATGAACCGAACCGCTGATTGCTCGACCAGGCGTGTGTCGGGCCGGTCATGAGGGATGTCCCGCCGGTCGAGCGCACGCGACAGTGGGGCGAGGAACCGGGCCTTCGATCGCGTGAACACGGCCATGCGGTTGAAAGGAACGCCATGCTCGAGATTGAGTTGGTGGATTTCAGTGGCGATCCACTCCGCCTCCTCCACCTGTTGCCCGAATCGAAACACTTCGACGGATCCCTCGCCGCGTGCGGGCTTGACCTTGCCCGCCGCTCCCGGCAATTCATGGGCTGTTATTCGGACGGCCGAAGTGAGGATCGCCTCCGGGACTCGGAACGATGTCGTGAGAATAATGCGCTCCGCGGGCCGCCCGTCGTACGCGAAGTCTGTGGGAAACCGCGCAACGTTCTCGATATCGGCGCCGCGGAAGCTGTAGATCGACTGGTAGGGATCGGCGGCGGCAGTGAGGTGCCCGTGTTCAGCGACGAGGCGCTGAAGCAGCACCGATTGTGCATGGGTGGCGTCTTGATACTCGTCCACGAGTAGGAATCGGTATTGGTCGGCGACCGTCGCTGCGATCGTCGGATCCGCGAGCAGAGCAGCTGCCTCTGCGAGCAAGGTCCCGTAGTCCACCAGTGAGCGCGAACGGAGTGTTCGGTCATAGCGATCGAGGAACGGCGAGAGCCCGCGCCAGTCGGCACGGCTGACTGATCGCTCGGCGAGGTCGCTCGGGCCGATGAGTTGTTCGCGACACCGGAGGATGAAATCGGTCACCTCGTCCGCAAACGTGCGCGTCGCGAGCAGCGGTCGGAATGCCGGCGACCACACGTCGGGTGACTCGCTCTCGAGAAGTTCGGCCACGAGCCGCTTTTGGTCGGGGCCGGGGAGGATGTCCGGCGCTCGATCCCATCCTCGGTACTCCGCGTGGGTTTCGAGCACACGAGCTGCGAATGAGTGGTAGGTCGAGACATCGATCGCGCGCGTCTGGCCCGAGATGCGTGAGCGGATGCGGTCGTCGAGATCGGATGCCCCGGTTCTCGAAAAGGAGAGGACGAGCAGCTCCCGAGCGTGGCCGCTCTCGATCAGCCGCACGGCCCGGCGAACAACAAACTCGGTCTTGCCGGTTCCCGGACCTCCAACGATGAGCTGAGGAACCGGTGCCGGCTCGATGGCCGCGTCCCAACCGGCCGGGTCTACACGAACCTCGTTGGTCATTGATCGAAAGGGAGTGGCGATTCATGTCGTCGGGTCGAGCCATCGGGGAGCAGGTGGATGACGTCGACACCGCGAGATCTCAAGGCCGGGGCGATGACGGTCGACCGGCGACATCGGCTCGCTTCCGGGTCGCTCCCAAGGATCACCGTCGACGAAACAGATGCCAGAGCGATGAGATCTTCGATTCCGGCAGCCATATCAGCCTCTGAACCATGGCGGAGTGATGTCCCCATCCAGCGGTAGCCGATGCCTGCATCGGCAGCGAGGTCCTCGAGACGACGCCGATTGAAATCCGGTGACCGCAGTTCTCCAGGCTCGCCCCTGATGTCAACAATCATCGTGATTCCGGCGGCGGCGAGCTGTCGTTCAACATCGTCGAACGAGCGATCCCCGTGCCCGATGGTCCAGATCGTGGTCGTCAGACGTCGCTCCTGTTCTCGTTCGCGAAGGCGGGACAGATGTCTTGGTAGGCGCACCAATCACACAGCACCCCGGTTCGCGTGGGGAAGCTGTCAGTCTCGATGGAGCGATTGATGGCGGCCCACAACGCTTCGAGCTGTCGCTCCATGGCGTCGAGTTGCGCATCGTTCACCGGGACCTCATAGACCGTCGGGCCGTTCAGATACATGAGGCGCAGCGCTACCGGCGTCCGGCCCTCACGAATGCGGATGAGGAGCGCGTAGATCTTGAGTGCGAAGAACGCCGGCATCGCGTAGCGCTCCGGGGGAGCCTTGCCGGTCTTGTAGTCGGTGATCACCACACCCTCGGGCGTCTCTTCCATACGGTCGAGGATTCCGCGGATCGTCATGTCGCCGACTGCCTGTGTCATGTCGAGCTCGCGCGCGAGTGGCTCGAATGAGGTCGGGTCTTCAACCGCGAAGTAGTTGGCGAGGATTGTGAGACTCTCGATGCCCCACGCACGTTCGGCGTCGACGTCGTCGAACAGATCCGGGTAGTCGGTCGGCTTGACCTCTTGCCATGCCTCCCGGAAGAGGTCGTAGAGGCGTTCAGGTGTACGTTCCGCTGCGGGCAGCGCGAACAGTCGCTCGAGAGCGAGATGGGCGGTCGTTCCTCGTGCCTGGTAGACCGTCGGAGGTGTTGGAATGCGATCGATCGCGCTGAACTTGAAGAGCTGCGGGCAGCGTTTGTAGTCGCTGGCACGAGACGGCGAGAGGCTCTTGAGGCCCGTGGTGCCGCCTGCTCGATCCTGCGTGTTGGAGGTCATGGTCACGACTATACGGCACGGGTGTGACACGAACCACAGCGGTGTAACTCGCTGCATTCGGCAGATTGGGAAAAGTCGACCAAGCACGCGAAAAGTGGGCGGCCGATTCTGTTGACATATCGTGCCGACCAACCGTAGGTTCCCACTCGCTCGAACGGCTTCGGTCGGACGAGTGATCCGGACGACGGGCCCTCGGGCCCACCGGCGCAACGGAGGGAGACTTCCGCGGCGAAGGGTCGGACGGGTCTTCGGGTGAACCGGCTTCGGCTGGCTCCCCGATGGCGCCTCGCTCCTCGGAGCGAGATGCCAGTGGCCGTCGGGGCCGCCCAGATCCCGGCGAGTCACACCGTACTGCCGCAAGGTGGGGCGGTGTTCATGCGGCATCTTCGGGTACCGCACGGACCGGCAACGGCCGAAGGGCGAAGGGTAGAACCGGAGCGCGGAGGAACCGAGCCGATACCGAAGACGATGGGTCAAACCAGAGTCGGAGGTATTTCGAAATAGTGCAAGCTGTTTCGATTGAGAACCCCGAGAGGGTGAGGCGCAAGCCAAACTCCCTCGGGGCTTCTCGCGTCCCAGCCCCCCAAACGCGGAGTGATCGTCTTTCCCTCCACCACGGAGTGGGGGAGGGTGCTCGAGCAAAGCTCGGGCGGGAGGCGGCGGCCTGGGAGCCCGAGCCGCGAAGATGACGCCCGCCGCGAGTCTGGTGTCTGGTGTCTCGAGTCTCATATCTCGTATCTCGTATCTCAACCCGCCTCGCGAATCTTCTTCTTCGCTCGCGAAATCTCATCGGCGTTTTGGGTGGACGTACACCTCCGCATGCTCTACCTTCTCGTGTGTCGCCGGGAAGGGAAACTGGAACGGGGACATCCGGCCCGAAAGGGTCGGCCCGGAGCCCGAAAGGGGGACGGGATCGTCCGACCGGACACCCCCCGAAAGGGGCGGAGTCGGCCCCGCAAGGGGCCATCGGAAGCGGCCCTCGGGCCGGGACCGGGCGGAAGGACACCTTGCCGGACGGCCTCGGCCGGACGGTGAGACACGAACGGTCGAAAGGCCGCTCGTACCGACGGGATCTGCCTCTCGGGGCAGAGACCGCCGGACCGGGAACACCCCGAGGGGGCGCGAGCTTCCTCGGGGTTTCTCGCGTCCCGGACCGGCCGGCCATTCGACTAGACTCGCGGCCATGGCATGGCCCGAAGATTCACTCAGCGAAGGCGAAAGCATCGTCACGGAGTTCCGGCAGCACTGGAAGCTCCTGATCATCCCGATTGCATGGTTCGTCCTTGCGCTCATCGTGATCGGACTCATCGAGTGGATTCTTCCCGATGGTGACACATGGAACTGGGTTCAGTGGATTCTCACGCTCGCCGTGATCGGCGCAGCGATCTGGTTCGTCGTCCGCCCGATCGTCAGTTGGCTCACGACTCGCTATGTCCTCACGAATGAGCGGCTGATCACTCGTCAGGGTTTGCTTGCGAAGTCGGGCATTGAGATCCCGCTCGAGAACATAACGAACGTCAACTTCAGCCAGACGGCCATCGAGCGGATGCTCGGCGCCGGAGATCTGCTCGTCGAGTCGGCGGGCACAACCGGTCAGAGCAAGTTCCACAACATCCCCCGTCCGGACAACTTCGCCTCCCTCCTGTACAAGGTGCGCGAAGAACGGTCGGTCTCGATGCAACGCGGTGCGGTCGTTCAGGCACCTGATGCCGATCCGACGGAGCAACTCCAGCGCTTGAAGCAGCTCCACAACGACGGAATCCTCACCGACGAGGAGTACGAAGCCAAGCGCCAGAAGCTCGTCGACGAGATCTAGGACTAGCGCAGCTCGAATCGAGCCACCGTCTCCACGTGGTATGTCTGCGGGAAGAGGTCGACCGGTTGCGCCCAGTCGAGCCGGTACGCGGCCGTCGTCAACAGTCTTGCGTCCCTGGCGAGGGATGCCGGATCACACGAGATCAGCACGATCGTTCGTGGTGCCGTCCTCGTCACCGCTTCGACGCCGGCGGTGCCGAGACCGGCCCGGGGCGGGTCAACGATCGCGACATCCCACCGGTCCATCACCGCAGCCGCTGTCTCCTCGAAGCGACCGAGCATCGAATGGAACCGATCCGGAACGACCGCTCCCAGGTTCCCGGTGATGGCACGGAACGACGCCTTTTCGGAATCGATGGTTACCACCCGACGCGCCGATCTGCCGACCGTCGCAGCGAAGAGGCCGACTCCGGCGTAGCCATCGAGGAGAACATCATCCGTCGTCACGCCGGCCGCTTCCCTCACGAGTGCGACAAGCATCTCGGCGCCCTCCGTATTGACCTGGAAGAACGAGGCGGCCGGGACGCGGAACCGCACCCCGTCGATCTCCTCTTCGAACCATGGCCGGCCGCGGAGCGTGTGGAGGTCGTCGCGTGATCGGACAATCACCGAAGCATCCCACCTCGACGCCTGGTCCGGCACGCGGCCTTCGAGGAGGATGAGGCTGTCGCCGGTGTTGACTCCGGTCCGGAGCACGATCTTGTGCACGTCGGTGAGATCGCCGAGGGCAGCGAAGCGCTCCGCGAGCTGCGGCTTCAGGAGCGGGCAGCCGTTGAGGGCAACGAGCCGGTTCGATGCATGCTCGTGGAGTGCCGGACGGCCCTCCGACACAGCGAAGTCCATCCGGTTGCGGTAGGCGAACGGAGATCCGGGAGCCATGGTGGGCCGTACTTCGATGTTGTCGAGCCGACCAAGGTGGGCGAGCTGACCCGGCGACGACCTCGCGTTTCCACTCGAGCTGGCGTTCGTATGCGGCGTACTGCCAGGTGCACCCGCCGCATGCCCCGAACGCAGGACACGGGGCCTCTACTCGGTCGTGTGACGCCTCGACAACCCGGATGAGCTTCGCCCGGGCCCAGCGCCGTTTCTCGCGGACGACCTCTATTTCGACTCGCTCGCCAGGTATTGCCCCGGCGACGAAATGGGCCTTCCCGTCGATCCGGCCGACACCCTCACCCCCATGAGCAATCGAATCGATGGTGATGTCGGGCATGAGGTGACGGTAGTAGGGGAGAGACTCGAGACTCGAGACCTGAGACTCCACGCTGTCTCGGATCTCGTGTCTTCGATCTGTGTCTCCCTAATCTCCGGCACATGCAGATCGGGCCCATGTGACGAACATTCTCTGGTTTCACTCACATTGGGTGTGGGTCGCGCTCGTGACGACCGGTGTTGTCGGACTGTGGGGACTCGGGCTTGCGGTGCTCCGGCGGAAGCCCGGTCGAGTGTTCGGGATCGCGGTTGTGGTGGCCATTGCCGCGATGCTGGCCCAGGTTGGCGCGGGTGTCTCCCTGTACGTGTACGGGTTGCGGCCGCTGAACGGGTTCCACGTCTTCTACGGCATTGTGATCGCGGTCACGTTCAGTCTCGCGTACGTATACCGGGCCCAATTCGCGCGCAAGCCGGCGCTCTGGTACGGCCTGCTGCTCTTGTTCGTCATGGGACTCGGCTTTCGGGCCTGGTCGAACGTGGGCTGATCCTGACCCTAGGATGTCGCGCCCGAAGGGGAAGGACCCAACGTGCTGGACGGAAAACGGCTGGTGATCACCGGTGTGCTGACGGACGACTCGATCGCGTGGCACGTCGCGAAGATCGCTCAGGAGCAGGGCGCCGAGATCGTGCTCACTGGGTTCGGTCGAGCGATCCGCCTCACCGAACGTTCCGCGAAGCGGCTCCCGGATCCACCGCCGGTACTCGAGCTCGATATCAACGATCCGGACCACATGGACGCCTTGGTCGCCAATCTCGCCGAACGATGGGGCGCTGTCGACGGGGCGCTGCACGCGATCGCGTTCGCACCCGAAGACGCATTGGGTGGCAACTTCCTCAATACTCCTGCTGAATCTGCGTCCACGGCGTTCCTGACTTCAGCGTTCTCGTACAAGACCCTCGCCGTGGGTCTCCTGCCGCTGATGCGGGTCGCGGGCGGGGGATCGTTGGTAACGCTCGACTTCGACAACTCGACGGCCTGGCCGGCGTACGACTGGATGGGCGTCTCCAAGTCCGCCCTCCAATCCGTCACGCGATACCTTGCCCGATACCTTGGTGATGACCGGATTCGGGTCAACGCCGTTGCGGCGGGACCGCTCGCCACGGTGGCGGCGAAGTCGATCCCCGGCATCGAAGAATTCGTCAACGCGTGGCACGAGAGGGCCCCGTTGCCCTGGGATATCAACAACCCCGACCCGGTCGCGCGGATGGTGTGCGTGCTGCTCTCCGATTGGTCGCTCGCCACCACGGGGGAGATCGTGCACGTCGATGGCGGTTTTCACGCGATCTCGCTCGATCGACGAATCTCGGAGGAGTGACGCGGCCGATTTCCCGCGCCCTTTCCGACTCGTCGGTAACCTTCCCGGATGTCCAGAGTGCTGCTTCTCTTTGGTGGTCGTTCCGCCGAGCACGAGGTTTCCTGCGTTTCTGCGGTGGCGATCCACGATGCTCTCGTCGAGGCCGATCACCGAGTGATCCCTGTCGGCATCGACCGCGAAGGTGCCTGGTGGATCGTCGACACGGCGCATCGACCTTTCCGCGCCGAGGGACGTCCCGCCGCCCTCCGTCTACCAGACGGTCGGCTGCTCGTTGGAGACGCCGCCGTCAACTACGACGTGGTGTTTCCGGTTCTGCACGGTCCTTATGGGGAGGACGGAACCATCCAGGGTGTGTTCGAAATCGCGAGCAAGCCGTACGTGGGATGCGGGGTTTTGCCTTCAGCGCTTGCGATGGACAAGGACATTGCCAAGAGCGCCTTTGAAGCTGCCGGGATACCCACATCCCGCTGGCGGGTCGTTCGTGGCACTGACTACCGCAAGAATCGCGACGGCACGGCACGATGGATTCTCAGGGAACTCGGATCACCGGTGTTCGTGAAACCAGCAGAGCTCGGCTCGTCGGTCGGCATCAGCAAGGCCGCGAAGCCGCTCGAGGTCAAGCGCGCCATCGAGGTCGCCTTGCGGTATGGCGAGAAGGTGGTCATCGAGGAATTCATCTCCGGCCGAGAGATCGAAGTTGCCGTGCTGGACGGACCCCGGACTGCGCTCGCCGGTGAAGTTCACTCGGCGGGGGAGTGGTACGACTACGCCTCGAAATACGAGGACGAGGAGAGCGATTTCGAAGCACCGGCGCGTCTGTCGGAGCAACGGATGGCCGAAGTGCGTTCACTGGCTGCTCGAGCTTTCCAAGCGATCGAATGCCGCGGCCTGGCTCGGATCGACTTCTTCTACCTCGATGGGGGGCGCGGGTTCCTGATCAACGAAGTGAACACCATGCCAGGCTTCACACCGATCTCCGGTTTCCCCAAGATGTGGGAAGCAACCGGCATGTCCTACGCGGAACTCTGCAACGAACTCGTGAGTCTCGCGACGGTGGGCTGACCGGCGGGTCGGCTGGTGGCGCTAGATCCTGATGACCGGGCAGGTCAATGTACGGACGATGCCGTCAACCGGTTGGACCGCTGTGACGACGAGCTGACCGAGGGCATCGACATCTTCAGCCTCAACGAACACGACGACGTCGTACGGGCCCGTGACCGCCTCGGTGGAGATGACACCGGGCAATCCTCGGATGCCCCCTGCGACATCGGCAGCTCTGCCGGTGTCGGTCTGAATCAGGACGTATGCTCGGACCAAGGTTCCTCCTCGCTCTGGGAGGTCAGTGTACCGGAGCAGTGGCAGGCTTAGTAGCCGTCAGCGCCGAATCGAAGATCGCGAGCGAACAGGCGTCCATTGTCTTCGTCGGTATCGAAGATCACGCGTTGTCCCTGACGGAGCATGCGGAACATTGAACCTTCGAGCGAACCCGGGCGGAGATAGACCTCGGAACGGTCGTCGTCACGGACGATGACACCGACCCCGGATCGAGGGTCGTAGACCTTGACGACCCCCTGCACGAGCTAGACCTTCTCTACTTTGCCGGCCTTGATGCACGAGGTGCACACGCGAATGCGGCGGGAGTTGCTGCCGTGCTTCACTCGGACGCGCTGGATGTTTGGGAGCCACCGGCGGCTGGAACGTTTGTGCGAGAAGCTCACTTGCTTGCCGAACCACGGCTCCTTGCCGCAGACTTCACACCGGTATGACATGTGGGAGGACCTCCTGAGGTGATCCGGGAGGCTAGCAGGGTCAGGTGAACAACGACCTTCGAACCGATACAGACCATCATGGTTCCGTGACATCGAACGACGTACCGGCGAGGGGCCGAAGCCTCGCGTATCTCAACAACATCCCGATCAGCGCGGTCAAGGACATCGGCGCCCGCAGGGCGAAGCGACTGACCGACGCAGGTATCGCCTCGGTGGCTCAATTGCTGCTGCATGCGCCCCGTCGCTACCTCGATCGGTCGCAGCTCTTCGATTTGACGTCCGTACCGCTCGGCGAGGAGGTCACCGTCGGCGGCGTAGTCCAGAGTGTCTCGCGAAGGCGAATCTCGAAGAACCGAACGATGGTCGAAGCGACCATCGGTGACGGCACGAGCACGTTGCATGCGGTCTGGTTCAACCCGTACCTCAAGCTGGAAAAGGGCGAGGAGGTAGCGGTCTCGGGGAAAGCAGAGCTGTTCCGCGGCCGCCTCCAGATGAAAGCTCCCGATCTGGACCGCCTCGATCAGGAGGACCCACTGGTGACGGGGCGAGTTGTGCCGGTCCACCCAAGCGTCGGCGGGATGAAGCCGATGAAGATCCGAGAGGCGGTGGCCAACGCCCTGCGGCGTTCGCGGCCGATCTCCGAGGTGGTGCCTCCCGACATCTTGAGCCGCCTCGGCCTCATCGGCCGCGACCAGTCGATTGCGACGATCCATTTTCCGGATGATCAGGCTGCGGCGGATCGTGCTCGTGAGCGACTCATCTTCGACGAGCTCTTCAGGATCCAGGTCGCTCTCGCCATGCGCAAGCAGCGCCAAGGGCGTGAGGCCAAGGGTGCCACCCATACGCTCGATGGCCCCATCGTGGATCAGTTCCTCGCTGCGCTGCCGTTCCGGTTGACCGGTGCGCAGGACCGTGTGATCCGAGAGATACGGAGCGATCTGGCGGGACGACACCCGATGCATCGGCTGCTGCAAGGCGAGGTGGGCTCCGGCAAGACGGTGGTTGCGCTGGCCACGCTGCTCGTGGCTGTTCAGGGGGGCTACCAGGGCGCAATCATGGCGCCGACCGAGGTACTCGCCGAGCAGCACTACCTGTCTACCGTGGACGCCCTCGACTCTGCAGGACTCGCACCAGGCGGCGGTCCGGGTGCCTCCGGCACCGGCAACCTGTTCGCCCGCGACGGAGACGCTGATGTGCGCGTCGCTCTCCTGACCGCGAACCGCTCCATCACGAACTTCGGCGGCACCGCCGATCGAGGGACCGTGATCAGTTGGATCGCAGACGGCGTGGTCGACATCGTGATCGGCACCCATGCTTTGATACAGGAAGGTGTGCACTTTGGACGCCTCGGCATCGCGGTTGTCGACGAGCAGCACCGATTCGGCGTGCACCAACGGGTGATGTTGAGAGACAAAGCATCCGATCACGATCCGGATCTCCTGATCATGACGGCAACGCCGATCCCGAGGACGCTTTCGATGACCTTGTACGGCGACCTGGACGTGTCGGTCCTCGACGAGCTCCCACCCGGTCGTCTACCGGTCGAGACTCGCCACGTGCACAAGGACACGGAATCGCTCGCGGCGGTGTACGACCTGGTGCGGAGCGAGGCAGCGGAAGGGCGCCAGGCATTCGTCGTGTGCCCCCTCGTTGAAGACTCGACGAAGATGGAAGCGAAGTCGGCGTCCGCTGAGTACGAGCGGCTGAGGTCCGTCTACCCCGGCCTTCGCCTCGGTCTCCTCCACGGTCAGATGCGTCCTGCCGAGAAGGACGATGTCATGCACCGATTCCGGGCCGGTGATCTCGACATCCTTGTCGCGACAACCGTCATCGAGGTCGGAATCGATGTTCCGAATGCCACAGTGATGGTGATCGAGGATGCGGACCGTTTCGGCCTCAGCCAACTCCACCAGTTGCGGGGTCGCGTGGGCCGCGGGGCCGATTCCGCAACGTGCCTCCTCGTCGCCGAACCCAAGACGAAAGACGGGGAAGAGCGGATCGCGGCCATGGTTGCTACCACCGATGGGTTCCGACTTGCCGAAGAAGACATGCGCATTCGCGGACAGGGCACGGTGTTCGGGGCTCGTCAGTCGGGTATGACCGATCTGCGGCTCGCCGATCTGCTCCGGGATGTCGATTCGCTGATTGCCGCGCGTCGCGAGGCGTTCGCCCTCGTTCAGAACGATCCCGACCTCAGCGAGCATCCGGAGCTGGCCGAAGAGGTGCACGCCCTGCTCGGTGAGGATGCAGAATGGCTCGAGCGGAGCTGAATCCCGAAAGGAGTGATGGCGCAGATGCGGATCATCGCCGGTGAAGCCAAAGGCCGCCGCCTCGCTGCGCCCCGAGCCGGCACCCGCCCCTTCACGGGACGGGCGAAAGAGGCTGTGTTCTCGTCGCTCCAGCCGTTCGTGCCCGGCAGTCTGGTGCTCGACCTCTTTGCGGGGAGTGGCTCGCTCGGTCTCGAGGCGCTGAGCCGTGGGGCTGAATCGGTCGTCTTCGTGGAGAGCAACCGCGGAGCGATCGCGGTCCTGGCCGACAATGTTGCGTCGGTTGGCCTCGGGGGGGCCGTGGTCAACGCCGACGTCGAGCGATTCCTCCAGCAGGATGACCGCACCTACACCCTCGTGTTCGTCGATCCCCCGTACGCGTTCGACGCCGAACGAGTGGAACGGATCCTCGCGCTCCTCGAGGACCGCCTCTCCAAGGACGGGCGCGTCATCGTGCACCGCCGAGCGGGGGGAAGAGCGCCGGAGTCCGATAATCTGCAGTGCACCGGCCGGCGACGGTACGGTGACAGTGAGATCTGGATCCTCGAGAAGGAGCAACCGTGACCGCGGCGCTTGTCCCCGGCAGTTTTGACCCGCCGACGAACGGGCACCTCGACGTCATTGAGCGCTGCGTCGGCATTTTCGACGAGGTGATCGTTGGCGTGATCCGCAATCCGTCCAAGTCCCCACTCTTCAACGAAGCTGAGCGCATCGAAATGCTCACCGGTCTCTGCTCGCAATGGGAAAACGTCCGGGTTGGGTCGTTCGGCGGATTGCTCGTCGACTATGCAGAACAGGCCGGAGCCGACGTTGTCGTGAAGGGCCTCAGAGCCATGACTGATTTCGACTACGAGTTCCAGATGTCGCAGATGAATCGTCATCTGTCCGGGATCGTCACGCTATTTGTGGCGACCAAACCCGAGTACGGGTATCTATCGTCTTCGCTGGTCAAAGAGGTGTCCCGTCTCGGCGGGGCGATCGACGCGCTCGTCCCGGCGAGTGTCGCGGCCGCCATGAAGGAGCGTAACGCATGACCATGGATCATCCCGATCATCCCCAATCGCCACCGCCGGTGCCGGGCGGGCTGCTCGACATGCTCGAGAACCTGATGATCGAGATCGAGAACGCGCGCCAGGTTCCGCTCTCGAACAGTGTGATGATCAACCAGGACGACACGCTCGACGAGCTCGCCCGCATCCAGAGCGGGCTCCCAGAAGAGCTCCGTGCCGCCCGATGGATGGTGCGGGAACGCGAAGCGTACATTGCTCGGACCAACGAGAAAGCCCGCGAAGTCATCGCGGACGCGAAACAGCGGTCCGACCAGATGGTTTCGGAGTCCTACATCGTGCAGGAAGCTGTCGAAGAGGCAAACACTCTCGTCCGAAACGCCGAGACCGAGGCGCGTCGGATCCGCCTCGAGTCGGAGGATTTCGCCGAACGACATCTCGCCGAGGCCGAGCAGGTCCTCGGCGAGCTCCTTCGCTATGTTCGCGAGGCACGATCCGAACTCCACCAGTCGCTGCCGCCGAGCGCCCCACCGCCGGTGAGCGAATAGCGAAGTAGCACATAGCAGGCACTCAGACGTGGGGAGGAGGTACTCGTGAGGCGTTCTCCGTTTGTTGTCGATGTTTCAGATCTGCTCGGACATGATGTCGTTGCGAGGCCGGTGGTCGTCGAGGCGATTGTCGACTGGCGCCTCGAAATGAGCCGGATCCTGCCCGATCCGCCGTTGGTCGCCGAACTGTCCGTTGCGCCGGTGCCCGGCGGGATTCTGGTGCGCGGAGAGGTCTGCTACGCCGTCGAACACACGTGCCGCAGGTGCCTCACCGAATTCGTCGAAGATGGATGTGACCCTGTCATGGGCCTTTTCGAGACGAATTCCGGCGAGGACGCCTACCCGATCGATGGGACGATCATCGACCTCGAGCCGTTCCTTCGCGACGACACACTCCTTGGTCTTCCATTGCTCCCGATCTGCAGCGAAACCTGCGAGGGACTTGTGAGTACAGCAGAAACGGACTTGAATACCGACCCCCCGGGCGATCCGGACGACACCGTCTCACCATTCGCCGTGCTGCGCGATCTTCTCCCGCCCGGAGACTGACGAAACGAGGTTTTCCTGATGGCAGTTCCAAAGAAGAAGATGTCGCGATCACGTACTCGCCGGCGCAAGGCACAGTGGAAGGTGTCGACTCCGACGTTTGCCACCTGCGGACAGTGCGGTGCCAAGCACACCCCACACCGCGTTTGTCAAGAGTGCGGCAGCTACAACGGCCGCGAAGTCATCGCAGAAGTCTGACATCGCTATGCCGACCGTCGTCGTCGACGCGATGGGTGGCGACCACGCTCCGCTTGAAGTTGTTCGCGGGGCAGTTGATGCCGCCTCTGACGGCGTCGACGTACTTCTCGTTGGTGACCAGGATCAGATCGCTCCCGTTCTCGAGCGTTTCGATGCCGACCTTCCGGTCGTTCACGCCAGCGAAGTAGTCGAGATGGGTGAGGACCCCGCTCGTGCCGTACGCGACAAGAAGGATGCCTCGATCATGGTCGCCGCTCGCCTCGTCAAGGACGGCGAAGCTCAGGCATTGGTTTCAGCGGGCAGTACCGGAGCCGCGCTTGCCGCGTCCGCATTTGTGATTGGCCGACTCCCCGGCGTATCGAGACCCGCAATCGCATCAATCTTTCCGACACGCGAGGTCGTGCTCGACGTCGGCGCCAATATCGAAGTTGGCCCGCAGCAGCTCGCCCAGTTCGGCGTCATGGGATACGCCGTTGCCGAGGTCTTCCTCGAGATCGAGGACCCGCGTGTCGGGCTTCTGAATATCGGCGAAGAGGTGGGCAAGGGCCGCGACCTCGAACAGGCTGCCTACGCGCTTCTTGCCACTGCTAGCGGGCTCAACTTCGTTGGCAACGTCGAAGGTCGTGATCTCGGTCGCGACCGAGCCGACGTGTTCGTGACTGATGGGTTCACCGGCAACGTGCTCCTCAAGACCGGGGAAGGGACCAGCCGTGCCCTGTTCCGTGTGCTGATGGAGTTCCTGCAGGCCGATGAGTACCAATCCGCACTGGCGGAGCTGATGCCGGCATTCATGAAGCTGCGTCAACACATCGATCCCGAGACGATCGGCGGCGCCCATCTTGTCGGGACCAGGGGTGTGGTCGTGATCGCCCACGGGGCGAGCTCACATCGCGCCGTGGCAAATGCAATCGCCATGGCCGCCGAAGGCGCGGGACACGGGCTGGTGGACCTCGTTGCCGACGGAATCGGACGAAACGCGACATGACCGGACACGCGTTCGATCGCGAGAGCGCTGCCAACCATTTTGAAGGTGTCTTCGGACACCGAATCGCCGATCCCGTCCTGCTCGAAAGAGCGCTCACACATCCTTCGTACGCATCGGAGAACCAACAGTCCGTGGACTATCAGCGGCTCGAGTTTCTCGGTGATGCGGTACTCGAACTTGCCGTGACGAGCTTCATCTACGACGAATACCCGGCAGCGACCGAGGGTGAGATGACCTTGCTCCGGGCAGCCGTCGTCTCCGAGCCCGCGCTCACCTCAATCGCCGAATCCTGGGGACTGCGTGATTGGTTGCTCCTCGGTCGAGGGGAGGAGCTTTCCGGAGGCCGTGGCAAAGGGTCGATCCTCTCTGACGTGGTCGAGTCGCTCCTCGCGACCGTCCTTCTCGACGCCGGGTTTGTCCGGGCGAATCAGATCGTACGCGACCACTGGGGCCCAATGATCCGCGAACGAGCAGGGGAACCGGGCCAACGCGACTCCAAGACGCGGCTCCAGGAGGCACTCGTGGCCGAAGGGCGGACCATCGAGTATCTGGTGACTGAGACCGGGCCGCAGCACGCGAAGCACTTCGCTGCAACCGTGCGGTCTTCAGGCGAGGATCTCGCGAGCGGTTCTGGTACCTCGAAGAAGCGAGCCGAACAAGACGCAGCGAGAAAAGCACTGGAATTGCTGGACAGGGCCGACTAGACGCGTGCCTTCGTCTCCACCGCTGTGAAGCGGGGGAGACGCGGCCGAGCTGATGCTCGGCCGCAGAGGGGGCACCCAGTCGTCGGCCTCATCTTCTGCACGCTCCCGAAGCCCCCTCCGCTGCGCTCCGGCCTTTCGGCCGGATGCTCGCGCCTCCCCCACCTACGGCGGGAGAGGCCAAGACGCCTCTACTCCGCCGTCCGAACCACGTCACGGCCGGCGTCTCATAGTCACACGCATGTAGTTCGCGGCACTATGCTCCGCCGCTGTGTTGCTGAAGAAGCTCACGCTTGTCGGCTTCAAGTCCTTCGCCGACCGGACCCGGCTCGAATTCGATGCCGGGGTAAACGTCGTGGTGGGGCCCAACGGGTCCGGCAAGTCCAATCTGCTCGATGCGATCGCCTGGGTCATGGGTACGCAGGCCACGAGATCCCTCCGGACCGAGAAGATGGAGGATGTGGTATTCGCCGGGACGGCAACGCGGCCGTCGGTCTCTCGTGCGGAGGTGGCGCTCACCTTCGACAACAGCGACGGGTTCCTGCCGATCGATCTCTCCGAGATCACGATTACGAGACGCCTCTACCGGGACGGCACATCCGAGTACGAGATGAACCGGACGCCCTGTCGCCTGCTCGATATCCAGGAACTCCTTTCGGACGGCGGAGTCGGACGTCACCAGCATGTCCTGGTGTCACAGGGCCAGATCGGTACGGTGCTCACGGCCCGTCCAGACGAACACCGAGCCGTCATCGAAGAAGCTGCGGGAATCACGAAACATCGCGGCCGCAGGGACCGGGCGATTCGACGCCTCGATGCGACCGAACAGGATGTCGACCGCCTCAACGACATTCTCTCCGAAAAGCGTCGCGCATTGCGGCCCCTGAAGCGTCAAGCCAACGCAGCTGCCCGCCACGGATCTGTGAGGGCCGAAGCGAAAGCACTTCGGCTTTGGCTGGGCGCCGAGGACATCCGTGGACTTCGCTCTCGCGAAGCCGAGGCCTCGTCCGAAGACGGGTCGCGGTCGGAGCAGCTCGTCGTCGAAGAGGCCGAGCTCGCCGATCTCCTTCGCGAACTCAGCGGACTGCGTGCGTCGGCCGGTGACGCCGGCGCGGCCCTCGAACGCGACACGGCCGCTGCTGCTCGCCTTGAGACCGTCGTCGAGCGTCTCCGTCGGTACGGTCTTGTGGCCCGCGAGCGAAGGGTTGCGATCGAGGGACGAATCGAGGGTGCCGAGGAGCGACGCACCGATCTCTCAGCTGAGATGGAAGAACTCGCCGCCGGCATCAGCGAAACGGCGAGCGCCGAGCACCGACTCGCCGACGAAGTCGAGCGGCGGTCTGCAGCGCTCGAAGCGCTCGAGGACGAGGAACGCATGATCGCGGAACAGGTCCAGCTCCCGGCCGAAGGGCTCGTGGCGAACTTGCGAGGTGATCTCAGGGCGCTCGAGAACGCGTCGGAACGGGACCGCCGCGAATTGGATGCGATTGTGTCGCGTCGTCGGGTTGTTGTCGACCGCCTCGACGAGGAGACGAGCGAGAGTGTCGAACTGAATCGGTCGATTCAGAAGGCCGATGCTGCCGTTACTGCAGCCCAACGCGGATACGACGAGGCGCGGAACCACCGCCAGGCGGCCGAAGACACATGGGAGCAGATCGATCGCGAGCATTCCGATGTGCTCCTCGCAGTTGCGGCAGGAGAAGCCAGAATCGAAGCCCACGAAGCCGCGATCGCAGGCATCGGGGACCCGGCGGCGCGCACGATGACCGAGCGTCACGATGGCGTGACCGGCGTGGTCGCTGCGCTGCTGGATGCACCTCCCGAAGTCGCCGATGCTGTGGATCGGGCGCTTGGAGCGTGGGCCGGTGCTTTCCTCGCTTCAGACCGCGACAGCATCCACAGCCTGACCACCGAGCTCAAGAAGGAAGGGCTGGGTGGCGTGTCTCTTGTCAGCCGGGCGCAATCTCGCGGAGTTCCGGCTCGCGAGGCGGCCGGTGAACTCGGTCTGGACGCCCTTGTCGACCTTCTCGGACCTGGCGCCGATCTCGCCGTTGCCGAGGCCTTGCTCGGTGATGTTGTATACGCCGCAGGGTGGGAAGCCGCGTGGCGAGTCGCCGAGCGATATCCGCATCTGCGCGCCGTCACACCCGAAGGTGACGTGATCGCAGCGTCGGGCATCCATGTGGCGCAGCCCGATGGGACGGGTTTCGCAGCTCTCGAAGCGGCCCGTGTCGAGCTCGAGATCGCCGAGCGAGAGCGATCACGGACGGAGAGCCGTCGAACTGCGGCGAAGCGGGACCTCGAAGCCGCCAGACGAGTCGAACGCACCGCCTTGGACGACGTCGAAGCCCTCGAGGCGCGTATCGCCGGCCACACCGAAGCCCTCGATCTGGTGGGTCGCGCCCGCGCCGAAGGCGAATCGGAACTCGAGCGGCTGGAGATGAGGTCGGCTGCGCTCGCCGAAGCCGGCGAGGCACGAACTGAGCGCATTGCAGAGCTCCGTGAGCGACTTGCCGACCTCGAAGGCGAAGAAGCCGCGCGCCAGGCTGCGTGGGAGGCCCTGAATCTTCGCCGGCAAGAGGTCGCGGCTCGCAGGGACGAGGCTCGGCACGCACGCGAGGAGTCCGCAGCCGAACTCGCCGGTCTGTCGGAACGGCGCACGCTGTTGCAGCGACGGATCGAACGGGTAGAGCTGGAGCTCAACCAGTTGGAGCTACTCCCCAACGATGACCCACGGATCTCGGCGCTGGCCGACATCGAGTCTCGTGCCGCTCGCATCGCGGCGACGGCCCAGAATCACATAGCAGAGCTCAGAGTCCGCCAACGTGAGCTTCGGCTCGAAGTTGGGGATGCTGCCGACGCCCTCGGAGTTGCGGAAGCACGGCGAGAGGAGCTCGAAGCTTCGATCTCCCTCGCCAAGGAACGCCGGTCGATTCTCGCCGTCGAGCTGGCCGAAGCCCGGATCCGTATGGAATCGAGCGCAGAGCGGCTGCGCCGCGACGCCGATGCGTCAGTCGATGAGGCGCTCGCAGCTCCGCGTCCGGAGCTCGATGAAGGCGCTGATCCCAAGAACCGCCTCGCAAGCCTCGAGGCCGATCTGCGCCGCATGGGTCCGATCAATCCCTTGGCGGCCGCCGAGTACGACGAACTGGCCGGCGAGGTTGCACTGCTCGACGATCAGCTCGCCGACCTCAACGAGTCGAGAAGTGAACTCCGCAAGGTCATTGCCGCCCTCGACGAGGAGATGGCGAGCCTCTTCATGATTGCCTTCGAAGAGATCTCGGCGCTCTACCAGGAGAACTTCTCGCAGGTGTTTCCCGGCGGCCGGGGCAGGCTCCGTTTGGTTGATCCCGATCATCCCCTCGAGTCGGGGGTCGAGGTCGAGGCGCAACCCCACGGCAAGAAGGTCGGAAGGCTGGCGCTGCTCTCCGGCGGCGAGCGAAGCCTTGCCGCACTGGCGTTCCTGTTCGCCGTGTTCCGCGCGAGGCCGAGTCCGTTCTACGTTCTCGATGAGGTAGAGGCGGCGCTTGATGACGCGAATCTGCACCGGTTCCTGCGACTGGTCGACACGCTCCGATCATCCGCCCAGCTGGTCATCATCACCCACCAGCAACAGACAATGGAAGCCGCCGATATGCTGTACGGCGTGACCATGGAACCCGGCGAGTCCTCGAAGGTGCTCGCACGGCGCATGGTGAACGCGACCGTCTAAGGCCCCGTTCTCGGTCGCAAGGAGATCTTGTGAATACCAGCCTGTTGATTCTGCTCGTTGTGGTGGTGGTGATCGTCGCGATTGCTGCGATCGTTCTCGTTCAACGATCGCGCCCGGCGGCACAGCAGCCGGCTCCAACCGCTGTCAAAGCTCCCGAACGAGGCCTCCGATCCCAGCTATCCCGAACAAGGTCGGCCATTGGAGGAACACTCGGGACGTTGCTTCGTTCCGACAACCTCGACGACGCATTCTGGGATGAACTCGAAGAGACCCTGATCGCCGCAGACGTTGGCGTCGGCCCTTCCACCGCTGCCGTGGAGCAGGTACGCAAACAGCGTCCCAGCGATGGGGAACAAGCGCGCCAATTGCTCGAGCAAGCCCTCATCTCGCAGCTCTCGGGCCGCGACCGCTCGCTGCACCTCGAAGGCAAACCCGCAGTGGTGCTTGTTGTTGGCGTGAACGGAACGGGGAAGACGACGTCGATCGCGAAGATCGCCGGGCTCCTCGGTGAAAGCGACCAGACCGCTGTGCTCGGCGCTGCCGACACCTTCCGCGCGGCGGCCGATGAGCAGCTCCGCACGTGGGCCGCACGGGTCGGTGTGGAAGTGATCTCCGGCGCTCCGGGATCCGACCCTGCTTCGGTGGCGTACGACGCCTACCAGTCCGCCGTGTCATCGGGAGCCGATGTCGTGCTCGTCGATACTGCGGGCCGCCTCCATTCCAAGTCCAACCTCATGGATGAACTGGGGAAGGTGGCCCGGGTGCTGAGACGCGAGGCGGGGGAGATCGGCGAGGTCCTGCTCGTCCTCGACGGTACCACCGGACAGAACGGCATCGGCCAGGCCCGCAGCTTCGCGGATTCCGTCGGAGTCACCGGGATCGTCCTCACGAAGCTCGATGGGACGGCCCGGGGAGGTATCGCCATCGCCGTCGAGCAAGAGCTCGACATCCCGGTGAAGTACATCGGTGTCGGCGAAGGTGTCCACGATCTCGTACCATTCGAACCGAGAGTATTCGTCGAAGCCCTCCTGGAGCCATGACAGAAGCACAACGCCTCATCGCAGAAGCCGGCACCGCCGCGCTGCAGTCGTATTCGCCCTACAGCCACTACCGCGTTGGGGCTGTTGTCGTAACGTCCGACGGCGTCGAGTACCAGGGCTGCAACGTTGAGAACGCTGCCTACGGCGCCTCGATCTGCGCCGAGGCGAACGCCATCACCAGCGCCGCGGCCAGCGGCGTTCGGGCTATCGACACCGTTGCCGTGACCTGCCTCGACGGAGCGGCTTGCTCGCCGTGCGGCAATTGCCGCCAAATCATGCGCGAGTTCCGCGTCCGACGGGTGATCCTGACGGACGCAGCGGGAGACCCGGTGGAGTATGGGTTGGACGAATTGCTCCCCAGGTCGTTTGGACCAGAGGATCTTCAGTGAAGCGATCCGAGACTTGAGATCCGAGACTTGAGATCCGAGACGTCGTGTCTCATGTCTCGTGTCTGGTGTCTAGCGTCTTGGATCTCGTGTCTCCCTATCTCTCTCGCAGCGCTTCAGACAGCTTCGGGATCACCTGATGTAGATCCCCGACTATTCCGAGATCCGCGACGGCGAAGATCGGGGCTTCTGCGTCTTTGTTCACCGCGATGATCGTTCCCGAGTCCTTCATCCCGACCAGATGCTGCATCGCGCCGGAGACGCCGGCAGCGATGTAGACGCTCGGCTTGACGGTCTTGCCCGTCTGTCCGATCTGAAGCCTCGCCGGGACCCACCCCGCGTCGACGACGGCGCGAGTCGCGCCGACCGCAGCATCGAGCTGCGATGCTAGGTCTTCGACCACGGCCCACTTCTCCCCGCCGCCAACACCACGCCCGCCAGCCACCACTACGGCAGCAGCTTCGAGGTCGGGACCCTCGCTTTCCTCGACGTGGGATTCGACAATCACGGCGGTGCCGGATCTCCCGACATCCGGCGTGGCGACAGGAACGACGGTCGGAGACCCGCCACCGGACGGCTCTGCAGTGAACGCCTTCGGTCGAACCAAGACGATCGCGGGTCCGGATCCCGTGAATTCGGTGATGACGGCCTGCGTCCCTCCGAGGATCTCGCTTGTGACGCTCACCGCTCCATCAGCCGAAACATCAACGGCGTTGGCCAGCACCGGCCGTCCGAGCCGGGCCGAGAGGCGTCCACCGACGTCGCGGTCGGTGTTGTTCATACCGAACAAAACCAGATCGACACCGTGCTCCTCGACGAGGGCAGCAAGCGCCGACGCCGCCGCGGCCGACGGAAGATGATCGTCGGTGGTGAGGTGGTAGACGGTGGATGCACCGTGTGCGCCGAGTTCCGCAATCGCGGCATCGGCGCCCGATCCGATATGGAACACCGACACCTCACCGATCGTCCGAGCCTTGCTGAGGAGTTCGAGAGCCGCACCGGATGCGTGTCCGTCAATCTCCTCGCTGAATACCCATGGAGCCATTCAGATCACCTTTGCCTGTTCCAGGAGGGCGACAATCCTGAGATAGCCGTCTCCGTCGTCCTCGACGATCTCGCCGGCTTCTCGACTCGGAACCGGTTCGACCGACGTGATGGTCTGGCCTGCGCCCGTTTCGCCAACCTGATCGGCGGTGAACCCGAGATCTGCGGCCGTAAGCGTGTCGATCGGCTTCTGCTTGGCCTGCATGATTCCCTTGAACGTGGGGTAGCGGGGTTCAACGACGCCTGAGGTCACCGACAGCAGCGCGGGGATCGGCGCTTTGACGACGTCGTAGCCTCCCGCGGTCTGCTGTTCGATACGGACAACTCCGTCCGCTGCCTCGACCTTTCTTGCGAAAGTGAGTGACGGCACATCGAGCAACTCTGCGATCTGCTGCGGCACGACGCCTGAGTAACCGTCGGTTGACTCCGTGCCGGCAACAACCAGGTCGAATCCCTCCCGCTCCATGGCCGCGGCCAGGATTCTCGATGTCGTCAACGCATCGGATCCGGCGAGTGTTTCATCGTCGATGATGACCGCTTTGTCGGCTCCCATCGCCAACGCCTGGCGGATTCCCTGGAGTGACCCTGACGGGGACATCGAGTAGAGGGTGACCGAGCCGTCATTCGCTTCGGCCAGTTGGAGCCCAACCTCGACGCCAAATCGATCCGTGTCGTCGAGGACCTGATCGTTGGGGCGAATCACGCGGTGGGTGTCCTCCGCGAGTTCGTAGGGCGTCGCCGGGTCCGGGATCTGCTTCACACAGACCGCAATTCTCATACGGTGTCGCTCCTTGTTTCGGGTACGGGGATCATACCCCAACTTTGAGCGAAGACTCAAAAACCGTTCTTGCCGTCCACAAGCATGGGAAGGAGAGCGTCGAGCACAGCTGTGAATCGCTCACGCGCTTCGGCCGCCGTCTCGGTGACCTCTTCGTGCGACAGCGGCGCATCGGTGATCCCCGCGGCGTAGTTCGTGACGAGCGAGATGCCGGCAACCCCGACGCCCATATGGTTGAGCGCAATCGCCTCCGGGACCGTCGACATGCCGACGAGGTCGCCGCCCGCCCGCCGCACCATCTCGATCTCAGCCGGCGTTTCATAGCTTGGTCCGAGGAACCAGGCGTAAACACCCTCGTGATACGGGACCGCTGCCGCCTCGAATGCTCGCCTCATGACGCTGCGGAGACGCAGCGAATACACCTCGCTCATGTCGGGGAACCGCGGTCCGAGGCGATCGTCGTTCACCCCGACCAGCGGATTCCGCGCCGTGTAGTTGAGGTGGTCGCGAATTGCGACGAGGTCACCCGGGGCGAGGCCCTCGCCGAGACCGCCGGCGGCATTGGTGAGCAGCACCGACCGGGCCCCTGCGAGCGCAGCGGTGCGAACGCCGAATACGACCTCATCCAGCGGCCAGCCCTCATAGGTGTGTACCCGGCCGGCGAACAGCAACACACCACCGTCTCCGACCGGTGCAGAGAACAGGCTTCCGCCGTGGCCAACGACCCGTGGCTCAGGGAAGTGGGGAATGTCTGCATACGGAATCTCGATCGCGTCGCCGAAGGACGATGCGTAGCCGCTCAGGCCCGAACCGAGAACCACCGCTGCGTCGTGGTGGGCCCGACCGGTTCGTTCGGCGATTGCAGCCGCGGCGGCCTGTAGGTCTTCGTAGCTCATTTCACCTCTCCAAGTATCAGGGGACGGGTCGGTGGCGCTTCATCAGCTATCACCCACGCGGGTTCAAGGATCGGAAGGCAAGCGCCCAACTGCGAGTCCGTGTTGTATCTCACGGTTGCGAGGGGATCGCCGACTGCGACGGCGTCGCCGACCTTTGCGTGGATGGTGATTCCGACGCCGGGATCGACGTCATCCTCCTTCGTCCGGCGACCGGCGCCCAGCCGCACTGCCGAGCGTCCGACGGCCAGCGCGTCACACCGGTCAACAAAACCGGCCTGGTCGGCGACGACGGTGTGTGTACTTCCTGCCGACGGCAGGAGCGACGGATCTTCGAGCACGTTTGGATCGCCGCCTTGTGCGACGATGACCTTCGCGAAGACCTCGAGACCGGATCCGGAGGCAACGGCCTCCTGCAACTGCGCCCTGGCCTCCGTTCTGTTTGCGGCAAGACCTCCGAGGATCAGCATCTCCTCCCCGAGCCGGAATGTGAGTTCCGTCGAGTCGGGTGGTCCCTCGCCACGGAGGATCGCAATCGACTCGGCCATTTCATTGGCGTTCCCAACTTCAGTTCCGAGCGGCTGGTCCATGTCGGTGAGGAATCCGACGACCGCAGTGTCGTGTGATCGCCCGATACCGACCATGGTCTGGGCCAACTCCATACCGGACTCGACGTCCTTCATGAACGCTCCCGAACCGATCTTGACGTCGAGCACCAGTCCGTCGAGGTCTTCGGCGAGTTTCTTCGACATGATCGACGAGGCGATCAGGGGGATCGCCGGCACCGTGCCGCTTGCGTCCCTCAACGCGTAGATCCTCCGATCGGCCGGCACCAGCGTCTCGGATTGGCCGGCAAGAACGAGGCCAAGCTCATCGAGCTGGCGCGTGAACACGTCTGGATCGAGGCGCGTCTTGAAACCCGGAATCGTCTCAAGTTTGTCGAGTGTTCCACCGGTATGCCCGAGTCCTCGCCCCGACATCATCGGAATCGCCACTCCGCACGCGGTCACGAGTGGCGCCAGTGGAATGCTGATCTTGTCCCCAACGCCGCCGGTCGAGTGTTTGTCGACCTTCGGCATCGAAGTGGCGGACAGGTCGAGGACGTCACCCGAGTGCAGCATCGCGTCCGTCCACGCCGAGAGTTCGTCGCCGTTCAGACCTTGAAAGATGATCGCCATCAGGAACGCGGAGAGCTGATAGTCGGGGATCCGATCGGCCGTGTACTCGGCGATGATCCACTCCAGTTCTTCGGCGGTGAGGACCCCTCCGTCACGCTTGGTGCCGATCAGCTCCGGCATGCTGTAGCTCATGTGTCCTCCGAACTCGTCCGCGTATTCTTGCCCATTCTGACGCGACCGTTGGTGATCGTGACTCCTTCTGCGCGAAGGAGCTCGGCCTGACGTTGCTCATGACCCGGGGCAAGTCGACCGGATCGTGCCACAACTCGCCACCAGGGGAGGCCGGGGGTCGTGCGAACAAGGTTGCCGACGGCGCGCGCTGCTCCAGGGAATCCGGCCTCCTCCGCTACTTCGCCGTAGGACACAACCTCGCCGGGTTCGAGACGCAACAGCACCGTCGCGACCTCCTCGCTGAAATCCTTCACGGTTTTCTCATCGTCAAGAGCTGATAGTGCTCGTCAAGCGAGCTGTCCTCGGCCTCAGCGATGATTTCGAAGCGCTCGACGACGAAGGCCTCGCCAAACGCCGCGGCCACCTGATCGTCGGTCCTCCACGCGAAATACCTGGGCGGATCGTGGACGTCGTCGTCAACCATGCCCGTCGACCCGTCGCCGCCCCACAAGCCAACCACCGCGATCCCGCCGGATACCAGCACCCGGTCCATTTCTGCGATTGCCTTCGCCAACTCAGCATCCGGGGCATGCATGAAGCAGCTCATGCTCCAGATGGCGTCGAACGACTCGTTCGGGAATGGCAGTTCGGCGAAGTCCGCAACACGGGCATCGAGCCCCTTGGCCGCGCATCGCTCGATGTTGAGCGGCGAGAGATCGATGGCGGATACGCGGAATCCCTCACCTGCGAAGAACGCAGCACTGTGGCCGGAGCCGGCACCGATCTCGAGCACGCTCGTCTTGTGTTCCTCGCGCATCGCTGATGCGAGACCAATCCGATACTCGTCCCGCCACCGCGGTTCCCCGCGCTCGTCGCGCCGAGCCGCGGTGGAGTCGTACGAGCGGACGAGGTCCGCTTTGATGGCGCGAGCGTCGGGCGCTGCGCTCACAACGTCCCGAAGAGCCGATCGCCCATGTCGCCGAGTCCTGGCACGATGTAGGCCCGGTCGTTGAGCTCACGATCATGCGCCGCTGCAATGATGTGGACATCGGGATGGTCGTCGTACATGCGTCTGACGCCTTCCGGAGCCGTGACGACGCAAAGCGCCGTGATGTCGCGGGCACCAGAAGACTTGACCTTTTCGACGGCCCACGACAGCGAGCCACCTGTGGCGAGCATCGGTTCGAGGATGAATACCGACGCATCCGACAGATCAGGGAGCCGCGCGTAGTACTCCTGAGGGAGCGCCGTCTCCTCGTCACGCTGCACACCGGCGAACCCGACCTTGCAGTCTGGGATCATGTCGAGAACCGCGTCGAGCATGCCGAGACCGGCACGAAGCACCGCGACGGCCACAACATCGTCCACGCGGTATCCGATGGTCGCCTCCATCGGTGTCCGGACTTCGATTTCCGTGAGTGGGAGCCGTTTCGTGGCTTCGAGCACGAGGCTGTACGTCAGCCCTCGCGCGGCAGCCCGAAACGCTTCGGGTGTTGTGCTGCTGTCGCGCAGGACGGTGAGATAGTGCCGGGCGAGCGGATGGTCAATCACTGTGAGATTCATGCCGCGAGTCTCGCAGATCAGGTGTCGCCCGGCGAGCCGTAGACTCACTAGCCCATGTTCGATTCTCTCTCCGGGCGGCTCAACCAGGCGTTCTCGCAGTTGCGAGGCAAGGGGCGGTTGTCCGAATCCGATGTCAACGACGCTCTCCGAGAGGTGCGTATTGCGCTCCTGGAGGCCGATGTCAATGTGTCGGTTGTCAAGTCGATGCTGGCGCGCGTGAAAGAACGGGCCGTTGGAACCGAGGTCACGAAGAGCCTTACGCCGGGCCAGCAGGTCATCAAGATCGTCCACGAAGAGCTGATCGTGACCCTGGGGGCCGAAGAGGTGCCGCTCGTTCGCCCTGCCGCTCCTCCGCTCGTGATCCTCATGGTGGGATTGCAGGGATCCGGCAAGACAACGACCGCAGCCAAGCTCGCGAAACACCTGAAGGGCAAGGGGAAACGCCCCATGCTCGTCGCCGCGGATCTCCAGCGCCCGGCGGCGATCGATCAGCTCGAGTCACTCGGCAAGCGGATCAACGTTCCGGTCTACGTCGACCGGAAAGCGAGGGCCTCGAGGCTCGTGAAGGCGGCCCTCAAGGACGCCAGGAGTGAGGGTGCCAACGTCGTGATCATCGACACGGCCGGCCGACTCCAGGTGGACAAGGACCTGATGAAGGAACTTGCTGCGGTTCGGAAGGCGTCGTCTCCCGATGAGGTCTTGCTGGTCCTCGACGCAATGACCGGTCAGGAAGCGGTCAATGTCGCCAACGGATTCCTCGAATACACGGACCTCACCGGTCTAGTGCTCACCAAACTCGATGGCGACGCCCGGGGTGGTGCCGCAATCTCGGCACGTGAGGTGACCGGGCAGCCGATCAAGTTCGTGGGCATTGGGGAGAGCATCGACGAACTCGATGTCTTCTATCCCGAACGGATGGCGTCGCGCATTCTCGGCATGGGAGATGTGCTCTCACTGATCGAGAAGGCCGAAATGGTCTACGACGAACAGGAAGCCGAGGCCGCCGCTGCAAAGCTGCTCGACTCGTCGTTCAACCTCGAAGACTTCCTCGATCAGTTCCAGCAGATCAAGAAGATGGGGCCATTGCAACAGCTGGTTGGTATGCTGCCAGGCGCCGGATCGGCACTGCGCGACGTCGAGATCGACGACCGTCAACTCGCACGCGTCGAGGCCATCATCCGGTCGATGACCCCAGCGGAGCGTCGGGATCCCAAGATCATCAATGGGAGCCGCAAGCGCCGCATCGCGACGGGTTCGGGGACGCGACCGCAGGACGTCAATGTGCTGCTCAAGCAGTTCTCCGAGACACAGAAGATGATGAAGGCATTCGCCGGAGGCAAGAGCCCCATCCCCGGGCTCGCAATGCCTGCGATGGGCCGCAAGAAGAAGAGGTAGACATGCCGGTGAAGATCCGCCTGACGCGGATGGGTAAGAAGAAGCAGCCCTCGTATCGCGTCGTGGTGATGGACTCACGCAAGCCGCGCGATGGTGAGTACATCGAGCAGATCGGCCGGTACGACCCTCGCGAAGATCCGTCGCTGATAGAGATCAACAACTCTCGGGCCGTCGAGTGGCTCCAGCAAGGTGCGCAGCCGACTGATCGGGCGAGGAAGCTGCTTGAGATTTCCGGGGCTTGGACTGAGTTCAAGGTTGCTCGCGGCGAGATCCACACGGTGGGCGAGAAGCCCGAGAAGGCGCCGGTCGATGCGGCTCCGGTGATGCTCGATGAGATCCGGGAAGAGACCGAAGAGGCCACGGAAGCCATCGAAGTCGAAGAAGTCATCGAAGCCGATGAAGCGGTTGAGGCCGTTGCGGCGGTCGAGGCTGCTGACGACGACACCATCGAGATCACAACGGTCGAAGACACGGACGCTACCGAAACGGACGAAGCATGAATAAAGGCAGCATCGTCGAGAAGGTTGTGACCTACGTCGTGACCCAAATCGTTGACGACCCGGATTCGGTCGAGGTGGAGATCGTCCCCGATGGCGACGACGCCATCGTCGCTGAGGTGCGGACCGCAAAGTCCGACATGGGCCGCGTGATCGGCCGCCGCGGACGAGTGGCTCGTGCAATCCGCTCGGTTGCCGCGGTCGCAGGAGACGAAGAGGGCGTCTCGGTCGAGGTCGACTTCCTCGACTGACGTGGACCCGATCCTCGTCGGATATGTCCGCCGGGCCCATGGCATCAATGGGGCCGTCGTCATACGTCCGCTCACCGATGATCCTGAGAACCGCTGGTTTCCCGGCGCTGAGTTCCTCAGCGACGCCGAACCCCCCGCGCTGTTTACCGTGTCCGAGGCGGCGCCCTATCGCGACGATCTCCTCGTTCGGTTCGCCGAAGTGGGTGACCGGACCGGCGCTGAGGCGCTCCGGGGCACTTCTTTCACGATCGATCCGGCGGATCGCCGGGACCTCGAGGATGGGGAGTTCTGGGTGGAGGATCTTGTTGGTTGTCGAGTCATCGGCCAGGACGATGAGCCGATCGGTGTGGTCGAATCCGTGGAGTTCGGAGCGGCGCAGGATCGCCTTGCCGTGCGCACCGAATCCGGGCGATTCGAGGTCCCGTTTGTCGACGCCATCGTTCCGGAGGTCGATCTCGAGCGCAGGGTGATCGTTGTCGCCCCACCCGAGGGCCTCTTCGAATCAGCCTGAACACCGTTCTTGCGCAACCATCGCAAGCCGGGTTCCCTATTCACCCAACAACGTCAGATCCACTCGAAGCGGCAACTGCGCGATCGAGAGATTCGATCGTGCGGTTGTGGAGCACACGTGCCGCCTCCGGTGTTCCAGCGATGTTCACCATCCCGAGCTTTCCGTATTCCGAGACGGCACCGACGATGTGGAACACGGTTCCCGACTGTCGCGCTTGATCAAAGTGCAGACCGTCGCAGACGATGATGTCGAACACATCTTCGGGGAGCAGGCCCCGGTACCGGTCCGACTGAACGTTGTCGCTGGCGTAGTAGCACAGCTCGCTGCCCAGCGCCGACCGGTAGGTCCCTGTGCTGATGTCATACGTACCGTCGGTGAGGAACTGGAGAACGAGCGACGGCAGGGTGGTGCCGCCCTTCCGAAGATTGATCTCGAGTGCATAGTGCTCCCAGCCGGATTGGCTCGGAACCGAGACGAAGTCGACGCTGAAACGTCCGAGAGCGCCGCGCGCTGCCAGCTCCTTCGCAACGCTGAGACCGGCTTCTTGTAGATCGCGGCGGTATGCCTCATCCGCAGGAAACGTACAGCCTTCGTACACCTGGCCGGTTGACCCGCCGAGGACCTGCTCATGGGTAGAGATCGCCTCGACGCGGCCGAGCGGGTCGATCCTGCACTGAACCGACGGCGAGTGTTTGACATCCGATTCGATGAACGCTTCGACGATTCCCGTCATCGAATGGAGTTTCTCGACAAATCGCTCGGCCGTCATTCCCGAGGCAATCGGCGTCAGCCGTTCCATGAGGCGCTCTTGCGCCCAGGCCCCAACGCGCAGCGCCGGCGCGCCTTCAAAATCGAACATGGCGTTGCCCTCGCCCGAGAAGCCTTCGTCGAGCTTCACCACGGCACGGCGAAGCGTTGGGTCCTTTCCGCGGAGCTCGGCGAGTCCTTCAGCTACGTCGCCGGCATCGCGCAGGCCGGTGACGGCTCGCGGAGTTGGAATCCCGGCGGCTGCGAGAACCACACGACTTCCGTTCTTGCCGCCCAGCCAACGACGTTCCGGATCGTTGGCGTACATCGGGATACCGAGCTGAACGGCGAGGGTGCGCTCCAAGGGTGTTGAGTTGAAACACGTCAAGTGCGCCGTCGCTGGATCCGGGATTGCATCCTTGATACGGCCGAGCAGTCGTGGCCGCCGAAGGATCTTCTCGCTCAACGGATTCGGAGATCCGTCGTTGCAGGACAGCAGCGTCAGTCGGTTGCGTGCGTGGTGCGATGGGATGCCCGGGAGGAGGTGGAGGTAGTAGTCGACGATGGTTGGCGGAATCGGTTGGCTCGTTACGTAGACAATCCGTGTTCTCGGCATGCGCAGGAGCATCAGGAGACACAACATCCGCTCCTCGTAGTGGACGATGCCGTCGATCCGGTGGAGCTGGTCTGTGTCGAGGCTGAGCGACGGGATGACCACGACGGTCCGCTCCGCCATTCGATCCGGGAACACCGTCGACACCAGTGGGACCAGTCGGCGCTGCAGGTCGTGAAACCGGGCCCGTTCCTCTTCGGAGCCCGGCTCGGGCAGGATGTGACCTGGGCTCCAGTCGGCGTTGTACATCCACGTCAACCCTACGCGGAGGTGTGGATTGATGATGAGCGGGCATCCACGACGTATCCTGGGTCCGTGCCGTACGAACCGCGTCATCACGTTCGCATCGTGACCGCCACGTCGTTGTTCGACGGCCACGATGCCGCCATCAACATCATGCGCCGCATCCTGCAGGCCACCGGTGCTGAGATCATCCACCTTGGCCACGACCGCTCAGCGGCCGACATCGCGATCGCCGCGGTGCAAGAAGACGCCCAGGCGGTTGCGATCACCTCCTACCAGGGTGGCCACCTCGAGTTCTTCCGCTACGTGCGCCGACTGCTCGACAAGGCGGGTTCCTCACACGTCAAGATCTTTGGAGGAGGGGGAGGGACGATCCTTCCCGCCGAAGCAGAGGAACTCGAGCGGTCCGGGGTCGAGCGGATCTACACACCGGATGACGGACGCGACCTTGGCCTCCAGGGCATGATCGACGATCTGCTCGAACGCTCGGACTTCCCGGTCGTGGGCGAGACGGTCCTCGACCCTGCCGATCTCAGCGTGGCGACGCCGAGGTTGCTCGGCCGCATGATCTCGGCGGTTGAGCAGGCATCCGATGGGTACCTCGCGGCGGCCGCCCGCAGTGCGGCTGCCAACAGGACGACGCCCGTCATCGGCATGACCGGGACCGGTGGCGCCGGCAAGTCCTCGCTGATCGATGAGATCGTTGTCCGCTACCTCGCCGACTTCTCTGATCGAACGATCGCGATCGTCTCGGTGGACCCGTCGCGGCGCCGGTCCGGCGGCGCACTCCTCGGAGATCGAATTCGGATGAACTCGGTCTCCGATCCGCGAGTCTTCATGCGGTCGCTGGCAACCCGGCAGGCAAACCTGGCACTGTCGCCTCACGTCGCTTCTGCGGTGGATCTGGTCAAGGCGGCCGGCTACGACCTTGTCATCCTGGAGACATCCGGGATCGGCCAGGCCGACACCGAGATCGTCGATCACTCCGATCTCACGCTCTATGTGATGACCCCCGAGTACGGGGCAGCGAGTCAGCTCGAGAAGGTCGACATGCTCGACTTCGCCGACCTCGTGGTTGTCAACAAGGCCGACCGGAGAGGAGCCGAAGACGCCGTTCGAGACGTCCGGAAGCAGTATCGGCGGAACCACACGGTTTTCGAGGTAGCCGACGAAGAGCTCCCGATTTACGCAACCGTCGCATCCCACTTCAACGACGCAGGGACCAACCACTTCTATCACAAGCTCATGGAGAGCATCGAACACCGCACCGAAGGCCGGTTTGTCTCAACGATCGATCTTCCGACTGACCACGGAGGAGAGCAGCCGGTCATCCCCAAGGACCGGGTGCGTTACCTGTCCGAGATCAGCGACTCGATCCGCTCTTACAACGAACGTGTGATCGCGCAAATGGCCACGGCCAACGAGGCGCAGGCGTTCGGTGTCGTGGCCCAGGCCTCCGGGGATGCGACGATCGATGCCACGGGCCGCGACGTGATGGCCAGGCTCGATCCAGACGCCGCGGAGATTCTCGACGAGTGGGATCAGATGGCGGAGGTGTACACGGCCGATTCCGCCACGTACGAAGTGCGCGGTACCGAGATAGAGGTGGACACAGCGTCGACGACACTCTCTGGGACACGTATTCCCAAGGTTGCCTTCCCGCGTCTCACTGGATGGGCTGATCGTGTGCGGTGGGGCCTCCAGGAGAACTTCCCCGGTCGATTCCCGTTTACGGCAGGAGTGTTCCCGTTCAAGCGAGCCGCCGAGGACCCCACGAGGATGTTCGCGGGGGAGGGTGGTCCCGAGCAGACCAACCGCCGTTTCCACTACGTGTCGCGCGACATGCCGGCGGTTCGGCTTTCAACAGCCTTCGACTCGGTCACCCTCTACGGCGAAGATCCCGACACACGCCCCGACATCTACGGCAAGATCGGCAACTCGGGAGTCTCCGTTGCAACACTCGACGACGTGAAGAAGCTCTACTCGGGCTTTGATCTTCTCGATCCGTCAACGTCGGTCTCGATGACGATCAACGGCCCGGCGCCAATGATGCTGGCCTTCTTCATGAATGCTGCTGTCGACCAGCAATGCGAGCGATACATCCTCGAGCACGGGCTCGAGGATGAAGTCGAGCGTGCGCTTGCCGCCCGATTCGACGAACAGGCACGCGAGCGGCCCGGCTACCACGGTGAGTTGCCACCGGGCAACAACGGCCTCGGGCTCATGCTGCTCGGCGTGAGCGGCGATGAAGTGTTGCCGGCCGATGTCTATGAACGGATCAAAACCGATGTCCAGTCGCGCGTTCGGGGGACGATTCAGGCGGACATCCTCAAGGAAGACCAAGCCCAGAACACCTGCATCTTCTCAACCGAGTTTGCGCTCCGCATGCAGGGTGACATCCAGCAGTACTTCATCGACCACTCAGTCGGCCACTTCTACTCGGTGTCGGTTTCCGGATATCACATGGCCGAGGCCGGCGCGAATCCGATCACGCAACTCGCGTTCACGCTCGCCAACGGTTTCACGTTCGTCGAGTACTTCCTCTCACGCGGGATGCCGATCGACACATTTGCCCCGCATCTCTCGTTCTTCTTCTCGAACGGGATCGATGCCGAGTATGCCGTGATCGGGCGGGTCGCTCGGCGGATCTGGGCCAAGGCGATGCGGGACCGCTACGGGGCTTCCGAGCGATCTCAGAGGTTGAAGTATCACATCCAGACGTCGGGTCGCTCGCTGCATGCCCAGGAGATCGGGTTCAACGACATCCGCACGACACTCCAGGCGCTCTACGCCGTTTACGACAACTGCAACTCGTTGCACACGAACGCATACGACGAGGCGATCACCACTCCGACGGAGGAGTCGGTCCGTCGTGCGCTCGCTATTCAGCTCATCATCAATCGGGAGCTTGGTCTCGCCAGGAACGAGAACCCGATGCAGGGTTCATTCATGATCGAGGAGTTGACCGACCTCGTCGAGGAAGCCGTGCTCGCTGAGTTCGACCGCCTCACGGACCGTGGCGGCGTGCTCGGCGCCATGGAGCTGATGTATCAGCGCTCGAAGATCCAGGAGGAGTCTCTGCTCTACGAACGGATGAAGTCGTCGGGAGAGCTCCCGATCGTCGGCGTGAACATGTTCCTGTCCCGCGACGGATCACCGTTCGTGATGCCGGACACGGTGATCCGCTCCACCGATGCGGACAAACAACGCCAGATCGAGTCGGCTCGGGCCGTACGTGACCGCAATCCCCTCGTCGCCGCAGCTGCGCTCGAACACCTTCAGAGCACCGCGATCCGCGGGGATAACACCTTCGAGGCCCTGATGGAGGCATCGAAGCACTGTACGATCGGCCAGATCTCACACGCCCTCTACGACGTTGGCGGACGCTATCGACGGAACATGTGAGAGAGATCCGAGATCTGAGGTTCGGGATCCGAGGCTGGATGCGCGGAGGTGGCCTTTGTCGATTCGTCGGCTGTTCGGTTGTGTGGCTGTCGGCCCTCTACCGCTGACGAGTTCCCAGTCTCGTGTCTCGGATCTCAAGTCTCGTGTCTCATCCAGGTGGGTCGGTGCCGGTCGCTTGGCGGAGGAGTCTTCGCCGGTGGGGTGGCGAGTCGGGGTCGATTCTGAGGCCGTTTTGGTGGATGGCGATGTGGTGGTGGAACCAGCAGAGTGTGGCGAGGTTGTCGGGGTCGTGACTCCCGCCGTCGGCTCGGTGTTGGATGTGGTGGGGTTGGAGCCGATATCGTGACGTGCAGCCCGCGATCACACAGCCGCCGTCTCGGTGCGCAACGAAGCGGCGTATCGCGGTCGGGATCGCCCGGCTGGCAGTCGACGTGGCAACGGGGCGGCCACCGTCGAGGCCGATGATCTGCACCGACCCGGTACACAGGAGTTCTTCGAGGGCGGCGGGTCCGACCCTGGGTCCGTACTCGAGAGCGGCGCCACGTTCGCCACCGGTCCCGTTCGCCTCGTCGAGATCGACGAAGACACTGACCGACGATCCGCAGGATGCCTCAGCCGTGTCGTTGGTTCGGTCCAAGGAGTCGTGGGCCATCGCGACGAGGCTGTCGGCGTGGCGTTGCGCCCTGGTACACGTCTCACTACCCGGCAACCGCCGCAGTTCGTCGCCACGGGCATGGAGCGCCTGTTCAACGATCTTCCCATCCACAGCAGGCAACCGGCCCGTCAGCTGCCACGATGCCTCATCGAGGGTCGGCTGGATCGACACAAACCGATCCGCAAACACCGCGTATTCATCGCCACGCGTCACACGACGCTGCCGACCGGCAAGCCGGTCCACACCCGCAAGATCCAGCGACTCGGACGACTCCACGACCTGACGATCCGCACCCGCAACCGCAAGCCGCAACATCGCCAACGAGCGATCGAACGTGACGTCGCCTTCAACAACCCGAGACTCGATCCAGCGATACCGCTTGAACCAACGAGCCCCAAACACCAACTCGGAGGCCGTGGCGCGCGACACGTCGAACCGCGACGACACGTATTCGATCATCGAACGACACCCAACCGATGCTGCAGCGTTGACCTTGCCCAACTCGTTGACGATCACCGACTGCTGCTTGCGCAGATCAGCGATCTGAGCCTCGAGCGACTCGAAGTCCGTTGCCATCTCTTCAAGAGACCGGGATGACCAAAACAACATGGAGACAACGTACCGCGCCACTGTGACACAAAACGCGGCATCGGTAGGTGTCAAGGAGTTTGAGACACGGGTTGCTCAGTTGTCGTCGGGTTTCTCCTCGGGTTGGTTGATCCAGGTGGCTTGGGGCACTTCGGGTGCTTGGGGTGGTTTCCGGAAACGTTCCGGGTGCTGGGTGTAGGCGGTGTCGAGGACTCCTTGGCGTTTCTCTCGCACGATTTCGTCGAGTCCGTAGTGGACGTTGGCTGGTGTGTTGAGACCGATGCCGGAGTGGCGGTGTTCGTTGTTGTAGTGGTCGAAGAACGCTGCGCAGAACGACCGGGCTGCAGTGATGTTCGTGAACCGTTTTGGAAACGTCGGCGAGTATTTGAGGGTTTTGAATTGTGATTCGGAGTAGGGGTTGTCGTTGGACTGGTGCGGCCTCGAGTGGCTCTGGAGGACGCCGAGGTCGGCGAGGAGTTGGGAGACGGTGCGTGACGTCATCGAGCTGCCCCTATCGGCATGCAGCGTCAGCTGGTCTTGGGCGACGTTGTGGGTGTAGATGGCGTCGGCGATGAGTTGTTCGGCGAGTTTCGCTGATTCTGTGGGTGCGATGAGCCAACCGACGACGTAGCGGGAGTAGATGTCGAGGATCGTGTAGAGCTGGTACCAGGTCCATTTGTAGGGTCCGGCGAGTTTGGTGATGTCCCAGCTCCACACCTCGTTTGGGGCGACGGCGACGAGTTCGGGTTTGATCAGCGCCGGGCGGCGAGCCTGGGCTCGGCGTTCCCTGACCTGGTGTCGTTCGCGTAACAGGCGATACATGGTCGAGACCGAAGCCAGATAGGTGCCTTCGTCCAGCAGGGTGGCCCACACCTGGGCGGGGGCTTTGTCGCAGAACCGTTCGTCGTTGAGCGTCGCGACCACCGTTTGAGCCTCGGCGGGTGATAGGGCCCGATGTGAGCGTCGCGGTTTCGCAGGCCCGTAACGGGGCCCTTGCCGCTGCCGGTAGTGGCTGGCACGAGACCGTCCGAGCGCCTCACACGCCCGCTTCCGTCCAACGATCGGGGCGAGTTCGTCGACGCCGGCGTCCAAGATGTCGGTCACGACTCGTCGGTGTCCGCGCTCTTCGAGATCTCCTCCAAGAGCGCGTGCACTTTTCCCTGAACCTGGATCACCGCCTCGGCCTGGGCGAGTTTGGTGTTCAGGCGTTCGTTCTCGACCCGTAGCTTGGCGACCTCCGAGCGGGACGGGCCGCCCCGGCCACCGTCACTGCGCCCAACAGCGGCTTTCAGCAGCCCTTGACGGTGCTGTCTGCGCCAATCGGTGATGAGACTCGAATACAGGCCCTCTCTGCGCAGGATGGCGCCCTTCTCACCGGTCTCGGATGCCCGGTCATATTCGGCGAGGATCGAGAGCTTGTACTCGGGACTGAACGACCGGCGGACCGGGTTCTTGATCGGCGGCCGCCCGGACCCGTCAGTAGCGACACCGTCATCGACATGCCACGTATCGGCGTCGTAGATCGCTCGTTTCTTCTCCACAATGATCGATTCCTTCCACGCCCTCAATACTCAGAACATGAAACCAGAAACTGTCTCACCCATCATGGACACAGAGGGCATCACACCGAGAACTCTCGGACAAGAGCCGAGAGCCGAGAGCCAGAGCCGAGAGCCGAGAGCCAAGAGCCAAGAGCCCGAGGCGATCCCCGTGCGCCCGTCCAGCAAGACGCGCGTAGGCTCCGCGTATGGATCTTGATCCCGTCAACCAGACGATCGCTGCCTTCCATCGAGGTAGGAAGTGGATCCTCGTCCCCGACGTGGCTGCTGCGGCGACTGAAACCGTACGACAACTGCGGGAGTCGGGGTCTGGTCCCATCATGATCGTGACGCCTGTGGAGGGTGTCGGCGATCTGCCGGCGGCCGACGTCATCCGCTACACCCGGGCCAGCGGGGATACGCAAATGAACGGAATCCGTGCGGCGCTTCAGGCGATTGAGCAACCCTCGGCCGACGTCCTCGCAGCGGTCGACGAATTCGACCCGGATCGCGAAGCGATGGTGCTCGGCGCGGGCTTCAGCCGCAGTTCGGTGCTGGTCGGGAGACCCGTGTACGGTGCGAGGCCGGCAACGTGGGGTGCCCTCGAAGACAAGATGATCGTCGATCAACTGTGGGACGATGCCGGCGTGCGGAGAGCGCCCTCGGCTGTTGTTCCGGTTGCGGACGCGCCGCCGATGGCTGCCGGCCTCGCTTCGGATCTCGGAACCGTGTGGGTCGCCGACAACACCGAGGGCTGGCACGGAGGAGCGGAGTACGCGCGCTGGGTTCGTGATCCGGAGGACGTCGCTCCTGCCGTCGAGTGGTTCACGAAGCGCGCTGTCGAGGTGCGGGTGATGCCGTTCCTAGACGGAATCCCGTGCTCGATTCACGGCTTCGCGACTCACGATGGTGTTTCGGTGTTCTTGCCGGTCGAAATGGTCATCCTGCGTCGCGTCGATCGCCCGGAGTTCGTCTACGTGTCGGCAGCGAACTTCTGGAACCCGCCGGCTGCGGTCCGGGACGAGATGCGCGCTGCAGCGCGTCGCGTTGGAACGCTTCTGAACGAGCGTTACGGGTATCTCGGTGGATTCGGGATCGACGGCGTCTGCACGTCCGACGGGTTTCTGCCGACCGAACTCAACCCGCGCCTCAGCAAAGGCCACCAGCTTCAAGCGCTTGCCGCCGACCTCCCCCTTGATGCGATGGAGCTCATGCACATCGAGGGGGACCTCGAGATCTCTGCGGCTGAACTCGAAGAGTTCGTCCTCCGTTCCGCCCTCGACTCTCGTCGCGGCGGAATGCTTCTACCGCTCGACGGCCACGAGGAGCCACGGAAAGTTGGCATTCGATTCATCGATGAACGGGCGGTAGCGGTAGATCCCGACGGCATCAAGGATGCGACCGCGGAGATCGGCCCTGCAGTGGCGGGTTCGATCATCATCATGCGGCTCGAGGCGGACCGCACGCCGATCGGCCCCCCAATTGCTCCTCGCTCGGTAGCTGCGATCGACCTCGTCAGAGAGATCTGGGATCTCGATATCCCCAAAGTTGCCGCCGCACCGGACAGGTGCGGGTAGGGACTCGAGACTTGAGATCCGAGACTCGAGACTTGAGATCCGAGACTTGAGGCTTGAGATCCGAGACTTGAGATCCGAGACTTGAGATCCGAGACTCCAGATTGGCGTCGTCCTTGCGGCTGGTGGTTGGCAGGTGATGGCCCCACACTCGTCCATCTGCGCGTCCTGTCTCGTGTCTCGAGTCTCGGATCTCGGGTCTTCATTCATGGCAGGTCGAGGGGGACTTCGATGCCGAAGATCGGTTCGCCGGATTCGTTCGCGGTTCCGATCAGGAGGAGGACGGAGCCGGATGGGCCGTCGTTCAGAGCGGCGCTGAACGCTCGCCAGACGTGGGTTGACGACAACGTGGAGACCGCCCGGTCGACCGTGATGTCGACCGAATCCGTAAGCCGGAGCCTTACAGCGTCGACCTCGGGCGCGGCATATCCGTTGACCTGCAGCGGGTAGAGACCGACGCCGGCCTGGGGACTGAGAAGGACGATCCCTCCGACGGAGAGCGGGGTCGCAAGCGGGCGATCGTCGCCGGTTCCGCGCAGGTCGATGACAAGCCGCGCGGGAGAGGTGGTCGTGAACGCTCGAGCAGCAGCTCGTTCGTTGAGGTGAAGGTCGACCGTCAGGCCGTCTTCGGAGTCTTCCACCACGAACCACTTGTCGACGAGAGTGCCGTTGAGGGTGGAATCCGCAACGGCGGACTCAACGATTGCGTCTGAGAGGTTCACGCGCACGATCCCGGAGTCCGCCAGCATCGAGATGCCGACGGGTCCGATCCGGGTTGCCGGTGCTCCGGTCGCCGACAGAAACTCGATCTCGACACGTTCGCAACCCTCAAAGGGGTCCCAACGCACGCCGGCGATGGCTCGTGCATCGCGGCCTTGACTATCGAGAGCGGCGACGGTCCCTTCTTCAACGAACGGCAACTCTCCCGAAAGACAGGCCGGCGTATCGCTTGCCTCAGTTGTTGTTGTGGTGGAGGGAGCGAGCGTCGTGGTTGTTTCAGCAGATCCGCTACTCGTACATGCGGCGCTCAGCACGGCGAGAAGAGCGAGGAATGGCAGGAACCGCATGAGGCGAGGTTACCGAAACGGTGGCTTGTCGCCTGCCCCGCACGCCCTGGTCTGGTCCGTCACGAAGGGCACCGGTGTGTGATAGGTTCGGCCGATGCCGTTTCCGGCACCCGACCCCGAACTCGCATACGACCTGCTCACCGGCGCTCGTCCGACGTCTCCGCTCTTCGAGGAGGCCCGTCGCTCGCGCGACGAGGGCACGGGACATACCGTCACATACAGCCGCAAGGTATTCGTCCCGGTGACGACGATGTGCCGTGACCGGTGCACCTACTGCACATTCGCCAAGCCGCCGGGCGCCGGCGGGGTCTACCTCACCCAGGACGAAGTGATGGCTGTCGTTCGGGCCGGGGAGCGCCATGGCTGCACCGAGGCGCTGTTCACGCTCGGCGACCGGCCCGAGGACCGCTGGCCGGCAGCGCGTGAGTTCCTCGACCGTGCCGGACACATATCGACGCTCGAGTACGTTCGCTCTCTGACGGAACGGGTTGTCCAGGATTCGATGCTCTTTCCGCACGCCAATCCGGGTCTCATGGATCGCTCGACCCTCGAGGCGCTCCGACGATCCAACCCGTCGATGGGACTGATGCTCGAGAACATCTCGCCGCGGCTCATGGAACCGGGTATGCCACACCATGAGTGTCCGGACAAGGACCCCACTGCTCGAATGGCGACGATCGAGGCAGCCGGCGCGCTCCGCGTGCCCTTCACAACCGGCGTGCTCATCGGAATCGGCGAGACGCCTCGGGAGGTCGTCGACAGCATCTTTGCACTTGCCGCTGCCCACAACCGCCGGGGTCAAATCCAGGAGATCATCGTCCAGAACTTCCAACCGAAGGCAGATACTCGAATGCGTGGCGTGGAACCACCCTCTATGGAGTACTTCGCCACCGTTGTCGCCATAACACGCTGGGTCTTCGGGCCGACCATGAACGTGCAGGTACCGCCGAACTTGACGGAGGAATTCGGAACCTATCTCGACGCTGGGATCAACGACTGGGGCGGTGTGTCGCCGCTCACGATCGACTGGGTGAATCCTGAGGCGCCGTGGCCACACCTCGACCGTTTGCGAGCGGTGACGGAAGGCGCAGGCTTCGAGCTGCAACAGCGGCTGCCCGTCTATCCGGAATTCATCACCGACCAATGGATCGATCCCGCGCTGCTTCCGAAGCTCGTCAACGCGGTTGATGAGCGAGGGTACGCTCTGCCGGTGGAGAAAGCGACGACATGAACGACATCACCTTTGTCCGCCTGCGTCCCGTCGAAGCGGTGCGCGAGCCGTGGGCGGCGGCCAGACGCAAGGAAGGTTCGACGGTCGTTGAGGTTGAGGACCTCAGCGAAGCCGACCGTGATGCGGCATTCGCCGGAGGTCTCCTGGTGGTGGCGGGACAAGGATCCCCGACGGTCGCACCCGCCTATGTTGCCAAGCCAGACGGAGTTCTCTCCCTCGCGAAGCGGGGTGTACCCGGATGGCAGCTGACCCTTGTACCGGACGACAACAGAGCCTCGACGATCGACGCACTCGCCCGAACGGGAGCCGCCTTCTTCCGGGTCGGTCGGAGCGCTGTCGCCGACGCAGCCTCAATCACATCACTCCCGGGAATCGAGTGCAGGATTTCGGTCTTCGTCGACACGGTCGAAGAAGCGCTCGAAGCGATAGCCCACGGAGCGTGTGACCTCCTGCTGCGTGGCTGGGACACCGAAGCGATCGGGCTGCTTCGCGACAGCGTGCCGCTTCCGCTTCTCGAGCGCACCGCAGCACCCGTGGGTCTTGGCATTGCCGAAGCGCGCGACACCTTTCAGCCCGATGCGTTCAAGGTCTATCTCGACCTCGTCGACGCGTCTGGAGTTGTCCGCCCGCGCACGGAGTGGGCCCCAGGCAAGGACCTGCCGGCTCCTCACTCGGCGGCGCGTTTCTCGTCACAATGGGCGGACAGTGCCTGGGGCCGCCGGCGAGACGACCGCAACGATCGCATCCGTGACGATCTCCGCAGGATCCTTGACCGCTCGCTCGACGGCCACCGCCCAAACCGTGGGGAGGTTCGTCGCCTCTTCGAAGCGCGGGGGTGTGAGGTCGACGAGATCGCAGCCACAGCAGACATCATGCGGCAGAAGGTCAACGGCGGGACCGTCTCGTTCATCGTCAACCGGAACATCAACTACACCAACCAATGCACGTACAAATGCGGCTTCTGCGCGTTCTCGAAGGGTCCGAGGTCGCTCAACCTTCGCGAGGACCCGTACCTCCTGACGGTTCCGCAGGTCGTCGAGCGCTCGGTAGATGCGTGGAGCCGCGGCGCAACGGAAGTCTGCCTTCAGGGTGGGATCCATCCGGAGTTCACCGGTGCTTTCTACGTGACGGTACTTGAAGCAATCAAGGAAGCTGTGCCCGGCATGCACGTCCATGGCTTCACGCCGCTCGAGGTGTGGCAGGGCGCCGAGACGCTTGGGATCACCGTGCGGGAGTTCCTGGAGACCCTGCGCGACGCAGGACTCGGGACACTTCCAGGTACGGCGGCGGAAATCCTCGACGACCGGGTGCGAGAGTACCTCTGCCCCGACAAGATCAGGACGGCGCAGTGGGCCGAGGTGATGCTCACGGCTCACGAACTCGGCCTCCGGTCAACAGCGACGATGATGTTTGGACACATCGATGATCCCGAAGCCTGGGCCAACCATATCGAGGTGATCCGGACCATCCAGGAGCGCACCGGCGGTTTCACCGAGTTCGTTCCGCTCCCCTTCGTTCATATGGGCGCGCCGATCTACGTCAGGGGAACGGCCCGACCCGGTCCCACGTGGGACGAGGTCGTGCTTGTACACGCTGTGGCTCGGATCGCGTTCGACGGCCTGATCGACAACATCCAGGCTTCATGGGTGAAACTCGGGCTCGAAGCCGGACTCACCTTGCTCAACGCGGGTGCAAACGACCTCGGCGGGACGCTGATGGACGAGTACATCTCGGCGGCTGCAGGAGCCTCCCACGGCACGAATATGGACGCCGACGACTTCACAGCAGCAATCGAGTCGATCGGCCGGACACCGAGGCAACGGACGACGCTGTACCGCGATGCGACCGTGGTCCGAATCGTCGGAGGGATCTCGTGAAGCGCAACGCCGATGCCACGAAGGATCAGCTCTTCGACGCCGCGGCGCGGCTCTTCCGCGAGTTTGGATACGCAGAGACGTCGCACGCGGACATTTCCGCCGAATCCGACATCGGCCGCACAACCTTCTACGAGCACTTCTCTTCGAAGGAAGACCTGCTCATTCAACTGGTGCAGCGTGATCTGCCGGCACTGATCGACGAGATCCTATCCCAGATCAAGCCGGGTCTCCCTCCGGATACTCGCTTGCGCGAATTGACCGTTCGATTCGTGGAGTTCGTCGGAATCGACCATCTTGGATTGATCCTGCACACCGAAGTACCGCGGCTCTCTACCGAAGCCCAGCAAGCCATCGCCGGATCCCACCAAGCCCTTTCGACCGAGGTTATGGACATCTACCGTTCCGGAGTCACAGACGGAGTCTTCGCCGAATTGCCCCGGCCGGTTGTTGGTCGTCTGATCCAGGAGACGATGATGGCAGGCGGCCGGGCCGTGATGGATCTCCCGGAACCAAAACAGCACGTTCACGAAATCGCCGAGGCGACCGCAGACTTCCTGGTGAACGGCCTCCGCACGTAGGTGATTCGCCGCGAGGATTCGGCGGCGAACGCTGCACAGTGAGATCGGTGAATACCGCGAGTGATACTGTGGCGTGTGGACGATCTCTGCCAGCCGACCTATCCCAGTCGAAGATGGGTTGTGCCGTTGGCCGCAACTGTGATGGTCGGATTCGGGGTCATCCTCTACGGGTTCTCGGTCTATGCCACCGATGAGGCGGCGGGCGCCGACTTCTCGAAGACCGCGCTTTCCCTCGCATACGGGGGATCGGTGTTCGCGGGAGGCCTGCTCGCGATTCCCGTTGGGCGGTTCGCCGACAATCACGGCGTGCGGGTCATTGTCGGTCTTGGGTCAGTTCTGGGCTTCCTGGGCCTGGCTGCCTTCTCGTTGGCGAACCAATCGTGGCAGGTGGTTGTTGCATGGTGGGTCTTCCTCGGGCCCGCCCAGGCAATGATCTACTACGAACCGGCCTACGTGGCTATCGACCAATGGTCTGCGCCGCGCGATCGTGCACGGACACTCGCCACCATCACGCTGATCGGCGGTCTGGCCGGCATCGTCTTCATCCCGCTGGCGGCGGGGCTGGTGTCGGCGCTCGGCTGGCGGCCGGCCGTACTCGTTCTGGGGATTCTGCTGCTTGCTGTCGGTGGAGCATCCGCTGCGTTCGCGTTGCCCCATCGCCGTGCCGGCGAGGCTCCTCGAAGGGCATTGGTCGAGCCGGGATCATCAACGTGGGCGTTCATCCGAGATCATCGGTTCCTGCTGTATACGGTGGCGCTGATGCTCATGCTCCTCGCAACCCAGGGCGTCATCACGCACCGCCTTGCCCGATTCGAGGAGGGCGGCTTCCCGTTGAGCACGGTTGCGCTGCTGGCGGCCATGGCGTCGGCGTTGAGCCTGCCGGGCCGATGGATCGCCCCGCGGCTCGCCGGTCGATATGGAGCGAATCGGGTTCAGGCGATCATCGCCGTGATCGTTGCGCTCAGCGTCTTGCTGATGGTCGGCGGTACGTCGACGTGGCAGATGGCTGGGCACTTCCTGCTGTTCGGTCTGGCGTTCGGCGCCCTCCTTCCCTTGCGGGCGATGGTGATGGGCGGCTGGTACTCGGGACCTATCTACGGCAGGATCATGGGGACTCAATGGACCGCCGTCGTCCTGGTTGGGGCCGCCGGCCCCGTGCTCGTTGGTGTGTTGCGCGACGCGACCGGCGGGTATCAGGCATCGTTTGTCCTCCTTGCGGCACTCTTCGTGGTTTCAGCAGGCATCACCGTGGGAAGCGGACGCGCAGACAGCGGCTAGGCGTCCGAGGATCGCGGCCCGCGGCTACTCGTGAATGCGGTTCTCACAGATCGCGCAACTCGTCGCTGTCGTCGTCCGAATCGGAGCTGCTCATTCGGCCGGAGGCCGCTCCGGGCGCTGCTCCGATTGCCACACCCACACCGATCCAGACGGCATTCGATGTCGCCGCAAACAGGGCAGCCCCTACGGCGATGCCGAGTGCAACCCCCACACCAACTTTGGTTTCCGGGGTTCTCCTTTGAGCCATTCGATCGACGCTATTGCCCACAGGCTGCGTATCCGTGCAGCACGAAGGAGCGGGTCATGCGTGTGGTTTTGGGGACCGTGTCAAGACTGAAGACTGCAAAGTGACCTTGTCCCATTGCCATGTCCGGCGTCGGGTCGCACTATGTTGGGTGGAGTCAGCGCGCCCGAGACGTGGAGATGATGAGTCACCGAACCTGCGCCCCGACTGGGATGCGGCTGCTGGTGATCGTCGTGCTCGCTGTTGTGGTGTCCGGTTGCGGCAGTGCAGCACCGCAGGACTGTCCATCGTCGTCCCGCGTCGATCTCTCCGACGTCGACCCCAACGACCAGACGCTGCCGTTTCGATACCCGCTCGACATCGTTGAGAATCACCCCTACGACGCGGACTTCTGCGACTACCGAGGGTCGTCGGGAGGGATGTTCCACGCCGCCGAGGATTTCTGGCGCCCGGCGGGAACCGAGGTTCGCTCGGTCGCCGACGGCGAGGTCAGCTTCTCTGGGAGGATGGGAGGCTACGGCTGGCTCGTCATCGTCGACCATCCAGAGATGAACGTCTACTCACTCTACGGCCACCTCAGCCCATCGAGATGGCGGGCCGATCCAGGCCCTGTCGCAAAGGGTGACCTTCTCGGCTACCTCGGCGACGAATGGGAGAACGGAGGGAGTCGGGACGAGCCGCTCGTGGCTCACCTTCACCTCGGTGTGCGGACGGGGCATCGAACCGACTACTCGGGCAAGGGCGAGTGGCGCTGGATGGCCGGATGGATCAAGCAGTGTCCATCCAACCTTGGGTGGCTGCAACCGTCGGCCACCATCGCGGCTCAGACGATCCCGAGCGGCGGCTTCGTCGGCCCGGCTGGGGGTCTTCTCGAGCGGTGGTGGACCGAACTCCTGATCGCCGGAGTCGTCGTGTTCGGCTTGGTCTTCTGGATTGCCAGGAGCGTCCATAGGCGCAAGCCCGGTTGGCTCTTTGTGGCGGCGGCGGCCGCCGGCGGTGTCGGGTGGTACCTCACCACCCGGGGTGTCTTGCTCATCGCCCCGATCTACCTGGCGGCAGCGGTCAGCTTCGGCGCCGGGGTCGTAGTTCTCGTCCGTCGACCAGCCGAGAACCAGAGCGAGTAGGCGGTGAAGACTGGGGCCAGAGGCCCGGCCGGCCCTGATCGTCCGGCCAAAACGGGCGGTCGGTAGCATCAGCTCCATGAAGATCAACATCATCACGATCTTTCCCGAGTTCTTCACGTCGCCCCTCGAGACCAGCCTCGTCGGCAAAGCTCGGGAGGACGGCACCCTCGAGGTCGTGCTGCACGATCTTCGAGAACACGGCAAAGGTGTTCACCGGCAGATCGACGATGCCCCGTTCGGTGGGGGAGCCGGGATGGTGATGATGGTGGAGCCACTTGCGGAAGCCCTCGACCCGCTCGTACACACGCACCGTGTGCTGCTCACCCCGGGGGGGCGACCGCTCGAGCAGGAGACGCTGGATCGCTGGTCCGAAGTCGAGGAACTGACGCTCGTGTGCGGTCGCTACGAGGGGATCGACGAACGTGTCGCTCAGCATTTCATCGACGAGGAGATCTCCCTCGGCGACTACGTGCTCCTCGGCGGAGAGGTTGGAGCCGTTGCCATCATCGAAGGTGTGACCCGGCTTCTCAACGGTGTGGTTGGGAATCCTGAGTCGATCGAGACGGAGAGCTTTCGCGATGGGCTGCTCGAGGAACCGCAGTACACCCGACCAGCCGAGTTCCGCGGCTGGGAAGTGCCCGACGTTCTGCGTTCAGGTGACCATGAGAGAGTTGAGGAGTGGCGTGCGGAGATGCGGCTGGAGAGGACTCGCGAGCGGCGGCCCGACCTCATGAGTCGCCAATCGCCCGTCGCCCGCCATCATCAAGAGTCCGAGTAGGTGGGCTCCGTGCTCGTCGCCTGCAGCTCTGCGGTTTAGGTTCCCGAGTTGCTACCATCTGCGTCCGCTCTTCCCCCTGTCTTGGAGGATCCCGTGAATACGCTCGATCAGATCGAGGGCGCCCAGCTGCGCGATGACATTCCCGACTTCGGTCCGGGCGATACCGTGCGCGTGCATGTTCGCGTCATCGAGGGTGGACGGGAACGGACCCAGGCGTTTGAAGGTGTTGTAATCGCCCGCAAGGGTGGCGGCATTCGAGAAACGTTCACCGTTCGAAAGATCAGCTTCGGCGTCGGCGTCGAACGCATCTTCCCCGTGCATGCCCCGATCATTCAGACCATCGAAGTTCTGCGGCGCGGTGACGTGCGCCGGGCCAAGCTCTACTACCTCCGTGACCGGGTCGGCAAGGCCACGCGGATCAAGGAGAAGCGCGACTGACCGGTTCCTTCCGACAGAGCGCCGTCGATCACGACCCGTCGAACCGGCGGGTCGTTGTCGCGCCGCTCGACGAGACAAGACTTGCCGCAGCCACGGCCTCGCTTGCTGAAAAGGACTCGGTGCTGGCGGGACTTGCGGAGCGGAACGGCGTACCGCCGCTGTGGTCGCGCGAACCCGGCTTCACGACGCTTCTGCGACTGGTCCTCGAGCAGCAGGTATCCCTGGCATCCGCGGACGCCGCCTTTCGCAAGCTCGAAGATTCCGTGGAGGTGCTCGAGCCGGCGCCGTTTCTGGAATTCGACGACGAGCAACTCAAGAGGTTCGGATTCTCCCGACAGAAGATTGGGTACTCGCGAGGCATCGCTGCCGGGTTGATCGAGGGTTCTATTGATCTCGAACTGCTGGCCGACCTACCCGACGAGGATGCGGTGTCGCACTTGATGGCGATCCGCGGCATCGGGCCGTGGACGGCGGCCTGCTACCTGCTGTTCGCACTGTGCCGACCCGATGTGTGGCCACCTGGAGACCGGGCGCTCGAAGTGGCGGTCGGTCGCGCCTACGGGCTACCGGATCCTGCTGTCTCAGAAGAAGCCAACGAGCGGGCTCTGGCGTGGAGCCCGTTTCGCGCCGTGGCGGCGCGTCTGCTGTGGCACGAGTACCTCGGGGGGCGTGGGTGAACGACGACTTGGAGAATCCCGGCGGTAGTGTGGAACCTGTGACTTCGCCGGATGTTGACCCTGTTGCCCCTGTGCCGGCAGAGCCCGACGCTGCTCCGGCGTCGAAGAAGCATGCCCTGCCGTTCTGGCTCGAACTGCCGCTCCTCATCATCGCGGCCTTGGCCATCGCAGTTGTCATCAAGACGTTCTTCCTCCAGGCATTCTGGATTCCGTCGTCATCGATGGAGGACACCCTGCTGATAAATGACAGGGTGATGGTGAACAAACTCGCCTACCAAGTCGGAGATCTCCAACGTGGACACGTTGTTGTTTTCGACGATCCCCGCGGCGGTGCGGCCCCGGAGGAGACGCTGCTCGAAGCCACCCGCCGGAACATCAACGAAGCGGTCGGGCTGTCTGTGCCGCGAACCGAGTTCATCAAGCGGGTGATCGGACTCCCTGGAGAGAGAATCGAGATCGTTGACAACCAGGTGTTCATCGACGAGGTGCCGATCGACGAGCCGTACCTGAAGACCGGATCGCTCATGCCCGACTTCGGCCCGGTTGTGGTGCCCTCGGGCGAGATGTTCGTGATGGGCGACAACCGGAACTCGAGTCAAGACAGCCGTTACTTCGGGTCGGTATCAACCGACACGGTGGTCGGGAGGGCGTTTGTGATCATGTGGCCTCCGTCGCGTTGGTCGGGGCTGTGACAACCGGGTTACCAACACACCACAGGTAGCATCTGCGTCGACTCTGGATGGGAGATACACGAGTGGGCGAAGAGGATCTCGAGCGGTACGAAACCGACGTTGAGTTGCAGATCTACCGCGAGTATCGGGACGTCCTCCCCATGTTCCGGTATGTGGTCGAGACCGAGCGCCGCTTCTACCTCGCGAACCGCGTCGAGATGAACACGCGCTCCGCTGACGGCTCGGTCTACTTCGAACTCGAGCTTGAAGACGCGTGGGTGTGGGACATGTTCCGCCCCGCCCGATTCGTCAAACGAGTGCGGGTGATGACTTTCCGTGACGTCAACATCGAAGAGACGGATATCCCCTCGGAGTTCTGATTCTCGTCACACCCCGGTGAGACGATGACTCGATGTCAGCGAAGCGCCTCTCGGTTGGTAGGGCAGGCGAGTCGATCACCTCTCGATTCCTACAGCGGCGAGGCGCCACCATTCTTGGTCGCAACGTTCGGGTCGGGCACGATGAGATCGATCTGGTGGCCCGCATCGCCGATGTTCTTGTCGCCGTTGAGGTGAAGACCGGGCTTGGTTCCGGAACCCGGCCCTGGGAGAACTTCAACGAGGCGAAGGAGGCGAGGGTTCGTCGTGCGGCGCGTGCGCTCGGTATCCATCGTGTGGACCTCGTTGCTGTGGAGCTCACCGCGGAGGCCGTGATCGTGCGATGGTCACCCGGGAACGGCTGAGCCGTGTCGACGGCGCTCGTCTTTGAACCAGCAACCTCGGTGCCAGTGACGTCGCAGATCTGGGGCGAGCCGTGGCACGACCACGACGTGGCCGACACCCGGTTCGATCCAGGAATCACACCCGGGGCAGACGTACGCCTTGCGGGCCTGGTAGGGCTGAACGGAGTGCACTGCTGTGTCGTCGAGCATCAGCCGAAGAACCCCCACGCAACGAATGCCAGGATCAGGACCACGAACACCACAACGAGCACAATGTCGGTGGCAGATCGCTTCTGATCACGGAAAGGGTTGAAGCCCATGGGGACAACGTAGCGCGGTGGCGGAGCAGCCGAGTGTCGGAGCGGTGCTAGTTTCGGTTCATGGCGTTTGTCGCGGTAGAGGACCGGGGAAGCATTCGGTGGGTGACGATGTCGTCGCCGGAGTCCAAGAATGCCGTCCCACGGACCGGATGGGCAGACCTCGCCGACGCTCTGGATGCGTTCGAGGCCTCAGAAGAACGAGCACTGGTGCTCACCGGTGCGGGTGGTGACTTCTGCGCCGGGGCTGATCTCGGCGCCGATTTCTCCGGGTTCGGGACAGCGGCGGCGAACGCAGAGTACATGCGTCTCCCGAACAGGGCAGCGCTCGCACTTCACCGGGTTTCGAAGCCGACGGTAGCTGCCGTCGATGGTGTCGCCGTCGGTGCCGGGATGAACCTCGCCCTCGGTTGTGATGTCGTGATCGCGAGCAGTCGTGCACGGTTCGCCGAGATCTTCGTCAAGCGAGGGTTGACCCTCGACTGCGGCGGTACGTGGCTGCTCCCTCGGCTTGTTGGTCTCGCTCGAGCTCGAGACCTGGCGCTCACCGGCCGGATTGTGGAGGCCGATGAAGCTCTGGCGATCGGTCTCGTCACTCGAGTCGTGGACTCCGACCGGCTCGAGGCCGAGGTGACCGAGGTCGCTGAAGAGCTCGCCGCCGGCCCTCCGCTTGCTCAGCGGTTCATCAAGGTGGCGCTCGACCGTTCCGCGAGCATGACCTTCGAACAGGCACTTTCGTTCGAAGAGCAGGCGCAGGCGACACTGCTGGGATCCGAAGACCTGTCTGAGGGAGCGGCTGCGTTCTTCCAGAAGCGTCCACCCGAGTTCGAGGGTCGCTGATCGGCCGACCTGCCGGACTGTTCGCCGGTCTGAGGTCGCGGTATCCAAAGAACGCGAGTTCCCTCAGCCGGTATTCATGCCACCATGAAGGGCATGTTGTGGGTGATGTTGATCGCCGTGGTCGTAGTCCTGTCGCTGGTTCTCGTGGCCGGTCATCTGCTGCTCACGTGGGCCGAGCGGCGCGGGTGGGTCTACTACCGGTCGACGGATCGTCCAAGGCCACGTTCGCTCGGGCTCTTCGAGGAGATCTACCAGCCGTCCGTCACCCATGTCATCGACCAACAGGTGACGGAGGAGACGGAAGCCGAGCAGGCTGAGTCTGGTGAGGACGCGTAGCGCGTCTGTCCACCGCTTTCCGGCGGATGTGACGCGGGACCCACGTGACACAGCGTTCTTCGACGTCGCGGCGCTCGATCCGCAACGGGCGTTGGTGCTTCATTCGATGCGTCACCCGATCTCGGGAATCCCCCCGGATCAGTCGAGCGATCGCCCCGGTCCCTGTCTCGACTTCTGTTGGTCATTTGTCCTCGAACCATCAGATGCGAACCGGACCAGACTCCTCTTGCGGACGCGGAGCAACATCTACCCGGAGGGCATGGCCCGAATCGCCCACTTCCTGCTCGTGCCGGTCGATGTGTTGATGTCGCGATCGCTGCTGCTGGGAATCAAGCGCCGTGCCGAGGAAGTCGTGGCCCGTTGAATAGCGCAATCGGCCCATTCGCGAGGCCGTCGGCCGAGCATCGGCGGTGAAGGATCGCTCAGGGTGGTCGTTCATCGTCGAACCCCGGTCGAGACTATCGACCCTATTGGTGTCCTGGACCCGGGAGACAATGGAGAGTGGATAACACAAGAGAAGAACCACGGCCCGAATGTCGTCAACATGGCGGGGCCCGATTGTGACATCGGGCGAGTGCCGCGTGAGTGGACGGCACATGCGGGCTGAACGGAGTGATGATGTACTGGCTGGTGGTCGTTGCAGCAGGTGTCATATGGATGGTGGCTACGCGCAACGATGCCCCGGAGCCCGCAGCCGCCGTTCGTCCTCACTCGCACCCGATGACCTCAGACGAGCGGTGGAACGAGGCGACGGGGACGCAGAGAGTTGCGCTCGTGGCAATGGCGTTCGGCAAGATCGTTTGGATTGGATTGGTGCTGGTGATCCTTGCTGCGGTCATGATCGGTACAGCCACCTGGATGTACTAGCGCAGACGATGCGGCGCTCCCGTCCCAACAGACGCCCAAATCGCCCGCCCACAGGACTCCGCCGAGAGCGGTGAGTAGGGATCTAGTGCTCGTGGCTGTGATGGTCGTGTGAGTCCGAACCGGACTCGTCAGGACCCACTCAACAGCCGGGCTCCCCATGGTTTCCGCAGCACGATGTCCCATTCTTGATTTTGATGGCGTTGTTCTTCGCCACCAGGCGGAGCTTCTCGAGAAGGGGCAGATCGCTGTTGCTGAAGTTTCCCAAGATACTGGCGCGGGTCTGGTCGTTCCATAGAGCGACCGTAGCACGCCGGAGAGAGCGAAAGGTGTTCGCCGTCGGGGGAGGTCGCGATTTGGTCTGGCGACACCCAGCTTGATGCGCGACGATGGAGTGGTCTCCAGGAGGGAACCATGAGAGTGGTTGTCGGGGTGCTGTTCGTGGTCGCAGGTCTCGCTGCGGTAGCCGCCGCGCTTCCGTTGACTCATCGTCTGGTCCGGGTCATGCCACAGTGGGCGTTGAGCAGAGGTGATGTCGAACGGCTGGGATCGACGACGTTCCTCGTTTCGTTTATTGGACTCCTCGGTGTTGTGACCGGGGTGGCGTTGCTGCTGCTGGCTGTCGTTCAGCGCTAGCCGGCGGTTTGCCCGGCGGCAGGTTCGAGCGCTCGAATGCTCGGCTCGTCGGAGTCGACGAGGGGCCGTCGCTCAACAGCGTCCACACGTGCGAGTCCCGCTCGATCTCGGTTGGCTGCGCGGCGGCGAGGACTTCGAGGGCATGTGAGAGCGACTTGAGGGCCGCAGGGGTAGTTCGCGTCACATCCGCGTCGTATGTTGGCTGAATGAATGCAGCCATCACATCAAGTGCCATCATCGGCGTTGAGCCGCATCCCGTACGTGTTGAAGTGCACATCGGTGGCGGCAATTCCGGGTTTGTGATCGTCGGGCTCCCGGATGCCGCAGTTCGCGAAGCCAAAGAACGTGTCCGAGCAGCCATCGCCTCCACGTCGAACGCCTTCCCGTCGAAGCGGGTCGTTGTGAACCTGTCGCCGGCAGACCTCCCGAAAGTCGGATCCGCCTACGACTTGCCGATCGCGCTCGCCGTACTCGCTGCCAACGGGAAACTCCCGCCGGGTGCGACCGACATCGTTGCGCTCGGAGAGCTCGCCCTCGACGGTGCGGTGCGCCCGGCTCGAGGAGGCCTCGGAGCCGCCCTCGTGGCTCGAGACCTCGGCAAGCCGTGCCTGCTGCCGGTGCGGTCGGTGGCCGAGACGGCGGGCCGGCAGGACCTCGGGGTGCTGGCGGTTCGATCACTGGCCCACGCTATGGAGGTCGCACGCGGCGTGCACCCCGGAGATGACGTCGATCCCGTCGAGATCGAAGCTCCGTCGATTCCAGACCTCGCAGAAGTGCGGGGCCAGTACACCGCGCGGGCCGCCCTCGAGGTCGCTGCCGCCGGTGGCCACCATCTGCTCTTTCGGGGCCCGCCCGGTTCAGGCAAGACGATGCTGGCCCGCACGATGCCCGGCTTGCTTCCGCCCCTCGACGATCGCGAGGCACACGAGGTCGCGCTCGTCTGGGCGGCGGCGGGACGTCTGCGACCCGGACCGTCGATCCCCCCGTTTCGCGCGCCGCACCATTCGGCTTCGCTGGCGGCGTTGATCGGTGGAGGATCCGGTGTTCCGACACCCGGTGAAGCCGTCTTGGCCCACCGCGGAGTGCTATTCCTCGATGAGCTGGGTGAGTACCCACCGCAGCTCCTCGATGCGCTCCGAACCCCCATCGAGGACGGGAGTGTGGTCGTTGCCCGCCAGGGTGCAACGGTCGCGTTCCCATGTCAGATTCAGGTCGTCGGTGCCACGAATCCGTGCCCCTGCGGCTTCGCAGGGGACCGGACCAAGTCCTGCGAGTGCAGCGAATCGATGAAGGCACGTTACAAACGGCGATTCTCCGGCCCCCTGCTCGACCGATTCGATCTCCAGGTCGACCTGCCGCGATTGCGGGTATCGGAGCTGGCGGGACCGCGCGGTGAAGACTCTGCCGTCGTCCGGGCCAGGGTGTCGGCGGCCCGTCGCCGCCAGTTCGACGAACGGGGACGCCTCAACCGCGAGCTGCGACGACAGGACCTCGATGCGCTGGTGTGGACCGATGCGGCCGTCCGCCGTCTCGCGGATGCAGCGTCGGGAGATCAGCTCACGGCCAGAGGCTGGGACCGGGTTCGTCGGGTCGCGCGGACGATCGCCGACCTCGCCGGGTCGGTTTCCGTGGATGGGGCGCACGTCGAGACGGCGCTCGGTATGAGGGTGACGTTGTGAGCGATGCACACCGCCTTCGGCTGGCGTTCTCGGGGCTCCATCCGGAGCGCATCCGCGATCTCACCGACCGGTTCGGCGATCCCGCGGCGGCGATCGCAGCCATCACGCGGCGGCGGGTGAAGGCGTCTGAAGCGATTCGCAGCAATCTCGCCGTTCCCGCTGTCCGTCGGGAAGCGGAGCTGGAAGCTCTCGGTATCACTGTCGTTCGGCGTGGAGAGCCGGCCTATCCGGCCCACCTCGAACGATTCGAAGATGCGCCGGACCTGCTGTTCGTTCGTGGAGAGCTTCCGACCGTCCCCGGCGTTGGCATCGTCGGTACGCGCCGGTGCACCGCCTACGGCCTCGAGCTCGCCGATGCCTACGGTGTTGCGGTCGCCGAGGCAGGGTGGCCCGTCGTTTCCGGGCTCGCCAGGGGTATCGACGGCGCAGCACACCGCGGCATGGTCACAGCGGGTGGCCGTGGCGTCGCCGTGCTTGGTTGCGGGATCGACGTGACGTATCCGAGGGAGCACCGGCGTCTCGGCGATCAGATCCTCGAACTCGGGGGAGCAATCGTGTCCGAGTATCCCCCAGGGAGCCGACCGGACGCCTGGCGGTTCCCGTTGCGGAATCGGATCATTGCCGGGCTCTCTGCGGCGGTGGTTGTTGTTGAGGCCGGGGTCACGGGCGGAGCGCTGATCACCGCACTCAAGGCAGCCGAGTACGGCATCGCCGTCTTCGCCATGCCGGGTGACGTCGATCGAAAGGCTTCGGAAGGCACGAACCGGTTGATCCGCGACGGTGCGTTCCCGGTCTTCGACCCCGGCGACCTGGTCGAAGAGCTCAGCCTGATCCATGCCCTAGCGACAACGAGGGGGGAGGGTGTGTGATCGGCTCAGTGTCATGATCTGGTGACGTCCGGCGGGTGACTCTCCGAACTGTCTCAGTTGATCGGATGGCGGCGTGCCGACCAGTAGGCGGCCAGCCAGAAGAACCCGAACGTTCCGAAGATCACTGCCGACCAGAGACGCTCAGCGGTCGCCTCAACGGCAAGGGCACGAACCACGAAGACGATCGAGGCGGCGATGCTCAGAATCCCGAGGATCAGGAATCCAGTTGGCGGGAAGGATGACTGCCGAGCCATGGTTTCTCCATTCCGTGGCGAAACGATTGTCACATCGAGACAACATGAACAACGACGTCGTTGGTATCCCCGTCACCATTGAGGTCGCCGTCCCCCTGTTGCCATTCGGGAACGAGCGCCACGAGCTCCCGATCTGGCAACGTCCCGACCAGGTAGGGCCTCGACGGTCCCTCCTCGTCCATGTAGCGGCCGTTTGTGAGTCCGGTGTTGGTCAGTCCGCGCTGCGGACTCCATATGTGGATCACGTATGTGTCGTCGGATATGTAGCCGTCGCCGTTGAAATCGCGACCGTTGCCCGCCTCCTCGGCGAGGAGCACCACTTCACCGGTGCTCAGGGCCTGTGCCGATCCGCCGCCAAGACCGATGTTGATGGCCGCGCCGGTGTTCGGCACGAAGTGAAAGACGCCATCCGCAACGTCGGCATCGTCGTTGAGATCTCTGGTCGCCTCTTCGACGAGGACGACTGCACCCCCGTCGAGGGCGGCCCAGCGACGTGTATCCCACGACACGCGAACGCCGAGATTGTGGACGGCATCGCCTTCAACAACATGAAGCACGGACGCGTCGGTCACCTCGCCGTCACCGTCCAGATCCTGGCCCATTTCCCATTCCCTCTGGCTGGCCCATGCCACGTCTCCTGAAGTGACATAGCCCCATTCACACTCCGGGCACCACCCTTGCTGAATCAGTCCCAGGCTGACCAATCCTGAAGCCGGGCTCCAGCGGTGGAGGATGAAGTCAGCGCAATCACCATCTCCGTTGAGATCTTGGCCACCCTGATTGCACTCGTAGCTGTAGGACCAGTAGTCCGTTGTCTCCGAAACGCCAAAGATGAGTCCTCCATTGGGCATCGCGGTGTGATTCACCGTCGCGATGGGCAGATCGACGAAGTCGGTGTCTCGATGCCAGAAACCGAGATGCCAGGACTGCACACGGCCTTGTTCATCTCGCTCGTCCCACGCCAACCAGACGCCCCCGTCAGTGGTGGAGTCATAGACGTAGGCGGGGCCGATCACCTCGGCTGGATGGCGCTCAGCCCATAACACGAGCACATGCTCGGTGAGGGTGCCGTCACCGTTCAGATCGCGCCCCTGCTCACGCTCGCTGACTCCGATCAGCGCCGTGCCGTCGTCCCTCGGTCGCACCGACGTGGCAATCCATCCGGTATCGATCAACCTGCCATCGGAGCGCAACACACGCAGCGTCTGTGCGTCGGGCCCCGGTGATTCGAGCCACAGCGACCCGTCAGGACCAGGCGTCACCCAAGCAGCCATACCGAGGCTCGCTGCACCGTCGTCCGCGTTCCATGTGCTTGGCACAGTGTCCACCGCGTCTCCGTCACCGTTGAGGTCTGCGCCCAGATCACGCTCCGAGACCTGAACGACGAAGCCACCGCCGGCGATGGGAACCACCCCCCACCTCGCCTGGAGCCCGGTGTTCACGACCGTGGCGTCCGAAACGACATGGACAACAACGTCATCCGTGTCGCCGTCGCCGCTGAGATCGAAACCCTGCTCGCTTTCGTTCACGCCGATCGCGACGCCGTCATCGAGCTGAACGACCCAACTCGCAGCCAGACCCAGATTCTCGAAGCTGGGACTCGGAGGCAGCGTCGTTGTTGTGGGCGCCGACGTCACCGGGATGGTTGTGGTGGTGCTCGGAGCAATGGAAGTCGTTGCTGTGGGTGCCGACGTCACGGGGATGGTTGTGGTGGTGCTCGGAGCGACGGAACTCGTGGGGGCTTCGCCCGGACCCGCAGTACAGGCACCCGAAACCGAACCCACAACAACCACCAGCAGTGATAGCAACACGCTTCGCACGGGGCGCTCCGGTCACCCTCACCGTACGCCAGAATCAGCGATCGGGATAGGGCCAGACGTCAAGCAACCTTCGGTGCTCGGTGGGACCGGTGGGCGGTACCGGGGTTGAACCAATGATGTCACCTGAGAAGACCAAAGAAACAAACCACACGAACCCGCCCATGACGGCGCACCCAGGATCGGTTGTCTCATGTCAATTCAGGCAGTCGCGCCTGGCGGCTTCCGCCGCGAAACCGTCGAAACCTATCGCAGGGTCCTGGAACACGTTTTGCGAGACTTCAGTGGCGCTGTGCACACCCGTCACGATCATTGTTCCATCGTCGTGGCAAAGCGTGATCCACAGCCACGTCGAATTCGTCGACGCCGCAGTCATTGCGGAGATCGAGACGGCGTACGGGCTCGAGCCGATCCGCACCTACTCGTTCCCGTACCCCCGCAGCGCCGGCCGGATTCTCCGGCACAATGAGACGGTCGCGATATCCCGCGAGCGATAGCGACCCACCGCCGGTGAATCGGCGTAGGCTTTGTGTGCGACGCGAACTCGGGGCATGTTGCACCCCTCACGCAGTGCGCTGTCCCACAACGGAGGGAGAGTGTGATGCGAATGATCAGGAACCCGACCCATCACAATCGGCACACGATCGGCCTGCTCCTCACGCTCTTCCTCCTGGTGGGTGTTCTCGTCACCGTCACCGACTCACCAGCCACGGCAACACCACCGGGCGCGAACGGCAAGATCGCCTACGAGAGGTCCGGCGACCCTGACGCTGTCTGGATAATGGAGCCCGATGGCAGCGGCATGAGTCCGATGACGACGTACCCCACAACGTCTGGCCAGTACGAGCCGACCTGGTCACCGGACGGAACGCGCGTTGCCTATCGGCTCGATCCCCCCAGTGCCGGAGCTACCGACGACATCTACCTCCGGATCCTCGGCGTCGGGATCGGCAACCTGACGGAAACGCCGGGCATCGACGAAGCAGAACCGGCCTGGTCGCCGGACGGAACCAAGATCGCCTACACGAGGGGGGGCGCGATCTGGACGATGAACGCCGACGGCAGCAATCAGAGTGCGCTGACCAGTCCGCCGTTCCTCACTACCCATCATGAACCGGCCTGGTCACCGGACGGGACCAAGATCGCCTACCGGAACCACCCCACCCTCTCGAAAACCGGAGCCGACATCCATGTCGTCAATGCAAACGGAATCGGTACGGTCAATCTGACCAGCACGCCCAGTATCCACGAGTACGAGCCGTCCTGGTCACCGGACGGGACCAGGATCGCCTACCGGCGAGATGGCAACATCTGGACGATGAACGCCGACGGCACCAATCAGACTCGCATAACCGCCTCCGGCGCGTTCGCCGACCTCTCTGAACCGGCCTGGTCGCCGGACGGGACCAAGATCGCGTTCCGGCTGGACCCCACACTTCCCGGCACCAACGACGACATCTATGTGATGAATGCCGATGGGACCGACCTGGTCAATCTGACGAACACGGCGGGCCTCGCCGAGTCCGGACCGGCGTGGCAGCCGGTGAACCGCCGACCGGTGACGGTCGACGACGCGTACGCGACCCCCTACGAGACCTCTCTGACCGTTGCGGCGCCGGGTGTGCTGGGCAATGACACCGACCCAGACGGCGACAGCCTGTCGGTCGCCTACCCATCTGGAGTGGCCGCCCACCACGGAACGCTGACGATGACCGCCGATGGTTCGTTTACGTACACCCCTGCTCCCGGGTTCATCGGCGATGACGCTTTTACGTACTACGCAACCGACGGCGTGGACCTCTCACACGATACGGTGATAACCATCACGGTCTCAGCCCCGGGTGTGCCGACGTTCGTCGACGACACGGTTGGGCTCGTGAACCCCCTGACCGGTGTGTGGTTTCTGCGTAGCAGCACGGGTGTGGTGACGTCGTTCTACTACGGGAACCCCGGTGACGTCCCGTTCATGGGCGACTGGAACTGCGACGGGACCGATACGCCCGGTCTGTTCCGCACGTCGGACGCGTACGCGTACCTACGTGACACCAATACGGAGGGGGTCGCCGATATCCGGTTCTTCTTCGGGAACCCATCCGACATGCCGCTCGCCGGCGACTTCAACGGTGACGGCTGCGACACGCTGTCGCTGTACCGGCCGTCTGAGGCCCGGTTCTACATCATCAACGAACTCGGGGAGGACGAAGGCGGACTCGGCGCCGCGGACTACTCGTTCTTGTTCGGCGATGCGGGTGACAAGCCGGTGGTTGGTGACTGGGACGGTGACGGTGTCGACGAGATTGGCCTGCATCGCGAGTCGTCGGGGTTCTTCTACTACCGCGACACCCTGACGACCGGGATCGCGGACGGCCAGTTCTACTTCGGCGACCCAGGCGACCGGTTCGTCGCTGGAGACTGGGGCATCATCGACAGCGCAGACACACCGGCCGTGTTCCGACCATCGAACCTCGTCTTCTACTTCCGCCACACCCTGACCCAAGGCAACGCCGACGCGCAGTTCACCTGGACCGGAGCCGGAGCGTCATGGCTCCCAATCGCAGGCGACTTCGCACTCGGATAGGAGACCACCACAACCCAGAGATTGAGTGGCAGTCCGTTCATGGTCCTCCGGCCGGAGGGTGAGAATGGCGCCAGGCACAGGAGAGAAGCAAGGGCACCGGCCCTCACCATGGTACGACGTGCCCAATGAGAGGAAGCTGGTAACACACATGCCCAGGAACCCCACCCGCCGGGATCAACACACGATCGGCCTGCTTGTGACCTTCTTCCTCCTGGTGAGTGCTCTCGTCACCGTCACCGACTCACCGGCCACGGCAACACCACCTGGCGCCAATGGCAAGATTGCGTACGTGAAGAACGGCGCTGTCGACGCCATCTGGACGATGGACGACGACGGCAGCAACCAAACCGCACTGACCCCTCCTGCGGCGGGCAACCAGTACGAACCGGCATGGTCGCCCGACGGCGCCACGATCGCCTTCCGGATAGACCCCTTCGCTCCTGGAGTCGCGGACGAAATCGTCTCCTGGGTCTTCGGCGGGAGCACACTGGTCAACCTGACCAACACACTCACCGTCGACGAGTCCGAGCCGGTCTGGTCGCCGGACGGCACCAAGATCGCCTACGTCAGGAGCGGCAGCATCTGGACGATGAACGCCGACGGCAGCGGCCAGGCCCGGTTGACATTCCCTCCGATGACGATCAGCCACGCCAGACCGGCATGGTCGCCCGATGGAACCAAGATCGCCTACGAACGGCACTGGGCGATCGAGTCTATCGACATCGAGGTCGTCAATGCAGACGGAACCGGCACGACCAACCTCACGCAGACACCCACGGCCGACGAGTTCGAGCCGTCCTGGTCTCCGGACGGCACCACGATCGCTTACCGGAAAGAGGGCCTTGTCTGGACCATGAACGTCGATGGCAGCGACCCCGACAACTTGACGACATTCATCGACGGCCTCACGTTGGACCCGTTCTGGTCACCGGACGGGACGAAGCTCGTCTATAGGTTCCACCCGACCATCGGCACCGACGACATCTCCGTGACGAACGCCGACGGCACCGACCGGATCAACCTAACCAACACTGTCGGTGTCGACGAGTCCGAACCGGCATGGCAACCGCTGAATCGGCCACCGGTGGCGGTCGACGATACGTACGCGATCAACATGAACATGGCAATCGGCGTGTTATCCCCGGGTGTGTTGGGTAACGACAGTGATCCCGACGGGAACACCCTGACGGTCAATGACCCGTCCGGGGTGGTCGCAGCCAACGGCACGGTGAACATGGCTGCAAATGGATCCTTCGGCTACACCCCCAATCCGGGGTTCAGCGGCATCGACTCGTTCACCTACTCCGCGACGGATGGAATCACCACGTCGAACGCGGCAACGGTGTCGGTTTCGGTGTTCTCCATTCCGGGTGTGGGTCTGGTAGATCCTGCGACCGGTCAGTGGCATCTGGATACCGACTCGGGGACGGTGACGACGTTCTATTACGGGAACCCGGGTGACGTCCCGTTCATGGGCGACTGGAACTGCGACGGCATCGACACACCGGGTCTGTACCGTCAGTCCGACGGCTACGTCTACCTACGCAACTCGAACACCCAGGGTGTTGCGGACATCACCTTCTTCTTCGGAAACCCCGGCGACGTGCCGCTCGCCGGCGACTTCAACGGTGACGGCTGCGACACGCTGTCGCTGTACCGGCCGTCTGAGGCCCGGTTCTACATCATCAACGAACTCGGGGAGGACGAAGGCGGACTCGGCGCCGCGGACTACTCGTTCTTGTTCGGCGATGCGGGTGACAAGCCGGTGGTTGGTGACTGGGACGGTGACGGTGTCGACGAGATTGGCCTGCATCGCGAGTCGTCGGGGTTCTTCTACTACCGCGACACCCTGACGACCGGGATCGCGGACGGCCAGTTCTACTTCGGCGACCCAGGCGACCGGTTCGTCGCCGGAGACTGGGGAGTGGTCGACTTCGTCGAGACCCCGGGGTTGTTCCGGCCGTCGGATCAGGTGTTCTACTTCCGCCACACCCTGACCCAAGGCAACGCCGACGCGCAGTTCACCTGGACCGGAGCCGGAGCGTCATGGCTCCCGGTGGCCGGCGACTTCGCACTGATGAACCCTCCGTAGGAATCTGTTCGAGCGGGACATGTGAGGGGGTCAGGGAGTCGCGCTCGGAGTGGACGAACGGTTCGAGGCTGCACACCCTCGCAACCGCGAGAGCCGGTGCAGTGTTTGGGCGAGAGCCTCGGCCTGTGCGTCGGTCCACATGTTCTCGAATGCCGTTGGTGCAGCGCTGGAACCGAACCCGAGAAGGTCGATGATCACGACTCGGTGCCGGGCGGCGAGCTGGCGGGCCACCGGTTCCCAGTCCGACCCGTTGCGACGGCATCGACACCCCAGGCCTGCCCGCCCGTCAAATCACACCACATATCTGCGCCACACCAACACGCAGGGCAAAGCCGACGAAGCGTGGTCGTTCGCTGAGAGTGGTTGGCTGCGGGTCCCCGACGTCGGCCTTGACGATCCGAGTGATCGGCTGGGCCCGAGCCCGCGGTGCCGCACCGCTGCGAGTCGCACGACCCTATGGGACGCGTCTTGCTGAGAAGCGGCGTGCTCACCCTGGGCGATAGGGAGCGCAGCGTGGGTGTGGCACAAGTCGTGGTATCGAAGCCCAATGAGCCCAGCGGCGTCGCAAGCTGGCAGCAAAACCCTCGCTGTGACGGGTCCGCCGCTCAACGGTGCACCATGTCGCCCAACGGGTGTGTCAATCCGCCGCCGGGATCAGACTCGCCTCCCAATGCTCAACGTGCTCGGGCGATTCGCCGGCCAGCAGAGCGGCGAACGTCTCGAGCGTCGAGAACGCATCGCCAACCGGGTAGTAGAACGCATCCCAGTTCTCGCTGTCTTCCCCATCGTGGTTCGGGATCACGTGGTCAAAGCCGTGGGCATACGAGAGTTCAACGATGGCGCTCGCTGCTCTCTTCTCGATGTTGGCGAGGTCGAGCTGAGACAACAGGCTCTTCTGGTGGGTGGTTCTTCGCAGCAGCTTGCGTCGCATCACATCTGCGACGAACTGACCGAGATCGACTCGTCTCACCGGGTCCAGCAAGTACACGAGCTCCCGCCGGGAGAGCGGCGAGAGGAACACGGTGAAGCTCGGATACCGGTTGAGCACGCCTTCCTGGCGAAGCAAATGGGGAATGAAGGGGTTGCCTTCAAAGAACGCGTCGCCGCCCGATTCGAGGATCTGATCGATCGTTGCCACCTCAAGGGCCTGAAAGTCGCCGCGCACCTCAGCGGCAACGAACGCGTCGGACTCAGCGAGTCGTTCGATTTCCGCTCGGGGGCGGAAGTGGTATGCAATACCCTCGACTTCACCGGGACGGGGAGCGCGGCTGTTGTAGAGAACAAGCGGCACCAGCGGTGCCGCCAGGTCAGGATGATGTCGCCGCAGCGCCTGCACGAGCGGACCCTTGCCGACGCAACTCGGGCCCGAGAGCAATACGAGTCGTGCCACTTCCTCCCTCCTATCCATGTGAATGGCGTGAACCTGCAAACTAGCCGTTGTTGACAGGAGCGCCACAGAACCGGACTTCGGCACCGCTTCCGGTACCGCCGCCGGGTAATCCCACCCTGAGATCGTCCTCTCGGCGAGGGTGATCGGAGGAACGGCAGGGTGCACCAACAGACACCCTGAGTTGACGTCCCGTGGAGTGGTGTATGTAGGGGCTCGGAACCTCCCCAACCCACCCACATCTACAGCAGGAGAACGCGATATGGGCGTTGGGTTCACTCCCTTGTGAGGGTTCCCGTGCCTTGGAAGGCTGTGCCGGACTCCTCGGCGCTCCCTTCCCCGGTTGTGGTGTCATAGCCGGAACCGCCGGTGATGATCCAGGTTGATGCGAGAACTGGTGTTCCGTCCGATTTCGAGGGATCAACCTCGTTGATGATCCTGAGCGTGAACACTCCAGAGCCGTCGTCGCACGTCATCAAGTCGACGGACACACTCACAAACGGTTCCCCTGCACCGAACAGTGACCCAAGGTCGTCTTCCGTCCTTGCAACTCCGTCCTCGTCCTCGAAGCCTTCGAGAACACCGGTCGCAGCCGGGCACAAGAGACCATCGTCGATCGCTTCTCCTGTGGCGTTCCACACCGAGGCCTCGGTCGAGGGACTGAATACGGACTCGAAAACGATATCGCCAGCGTCAGAGCCGGATGAGCACGCTGTTGCGAGGACGAACAGGCTCAGCAAGGCCAACGATTGGCGGGCAAGAACAGACATAGACGGCGCTCCTCCACTCGTGGAAGACGCACCGAACGACCGTCCTAGAAGAACGCTGCGGCCTCCGCATACCGCTTCAAACGTACACGACAACCCCGCCCATAGGTGCTGCACCTATGGGCGGGCGATCCGTCCATGCCACAAGGTCATTCGTACGCATGTCGTGTGTGTGGCGAGTGGACCACTGAACGAGCGGATTGATTCCGGACACCCCGCAATGTGTGCGTAGGATTGATGGATGCTTCGAGCGCGCATCCGTCAAGTAGACGAGTCATCGTTCGAATTCGCTGGAAAGCCCGTCCGCCTGACCAGCAGCGAGACCACGTTGCAGCTTGGTTGGCCGCCATATGTGGTGGCGTGGACCTACAGACGTCCAGGCCACGTCTCGCTTGGTGACGTAGGCCAAGTCCACTTCATCCGCGACTATGGAGTCGTCGCCCGCGCGGTGCTGCTCGTTGTCGCACTGGCCACATACATCACGAGGAGGAAACTCAGATGACGGATGTAGAAGAGCCGAGAAGCCCGGATATTACCCCGCAGCTGACCGCCATATTTGGTGAAGCGGAACCCGGGACGATCTTCTCGAAGCCAGAGACCGTCGGCGACGGTCTCGTGTTCACCGCTTCTGCTTGGGAGCGTGCTGGCGGCTTCGGTTTCGGCAGTGGATACGGTTCCGCGGACGGCGACGCTAGCGCCGGAAGTGGCGGCGGCGGCGGCGGTGCCTCGCAGGGACGCCCCGTAGCTGTCATAAGGGTGTCGCCTGACGGAATCCAGGTCAAGCCAGTGCTGGACTTCACAAAGATCGGTATCACCGTCGTCATGGCGTTCGTGGGTGTACTCGGGATTCAACGGCGGCTTGGCGCCCGAAAGAAGTGACGTCAGCCCAACGGGTCTGACCGCACGCCGACAGAGTCCCCGGAACCCGTGAACACGTCCGTCGCTCGGCGAGGACCCGGTCTCGATACCCGCGCACATCGGCACCTATAGGCGGCGGGGATTGGCGGTTGTGACTTCGGGACTGGGAGACTCCGTGTCATGGGCTCGTTGGATTCACCTGGACTGACGATTCGTGCGGCAGAGGCCTCCGAAGCCGACGCCGCGGTATTCGCTCGTCTGCTCGATCAGGCTCAGGGGGGTTGGTACCGCATGGCGCTGGGATCGTCTGCGGGGCGGTTGATTGGTGCGTCGTTTCTCAAACCGAACCACGAGTTGTCATACGAGTTCGTCACCATGGTCGAACGTGACGGCAAGCCAGTCGGCATGTGTTCGGCATACTCTGGTCGAGTCCACACTCGGTTCGCATCGAATCCCCTCGACCAGGCTGCGCATGGCAGGTTCCGGTTTTGGGCGATGACGAAGCTGTCTGATCGCATGCTGTCATTCATCGCCAATGTCCCCAGCGATGACTACTACATCCGGGCACTCGCTATCGACCCGGATCAGCGTGGACACGGCATCGGGACCCTGCTCCTCAACGTTCTCACCGAGGCGGCCAGAGCTTCGGGTTGTCAGCGTCTTGCCCTCGACGTAGCGGCCACCAACAAGGGCGCAAGAAGGCTCTACGAGCGCATCGGGCTGGTCCAGGAAGCTGAATCGGCTCGCTTCTTCGGTCTGCCCAACACGAACGTGCTGCGCATGGTTAGCGACCTGTAGTCACCGCCCATATCGCAACACCCCAACATCATCAATCAGGCACATATGCGTGCGTGATCCCGCCATGCATAGTGCGGTGCCTCTGGTGGTGCACTGGCTTCTACCCTGTCGATGCCGACCCTCTCTGTGAGAGTCCTGCGAAGTCAACCGCCGACATGATCGCGGCACCCACGAACAGGATTCCGATGGTGGATATGGCCAGCATTCCGAGAAGTCCAAAGAGGATCGTGGCTGCCAGTAGCGTGAATCTGGCGACACCGCCGTTGCTCGTCTTGGCTCCCACGAACGCCAGAATCGAGGCCAAAGCCATTGCCATCGCCCACGGTGCGACTTCGATAGCTGTGTTGTTCCCTTCGACCAAGAGAGCGGCGACGTAGATACCGAGCGTGACAAGACCAAGGACGCTGGAAGCGAGTGCCCATCGGCGAATCGACACCATCTCCGCACAGTATCACCTCCGACCCACGCCTCCGCGAGCGATGGCGCAGCAGGAGTTGACGAAGGCCATTCAGAGGATTGGCGACTTGACCGCACATCCAGCCCTGCGCCGCCTCGATCACCACATCACAGCCTCCACCACCGTCACCGACGGCGGCGACCAACGCGGCGGGTTCACGGTTGTCGACATTGACCGACCAAAGGCCTCGGAGGGCACCAACCGACTGATCCGAGACGGTGCGTTCCCCGTCTTCGACCCCGGCGACCTCGTCGAGGAGCTCAGCCTGATTCTCTGATCTCGAGGCGACGAAGGGGGAACGTATGTGCACAGATCAGGTCTCAGGGTTCGGAGGTGGCAGACGGTGACCTGGGCGGTGCCGGTGCACAGTTGTGCGGCGATCTACTTGTGTATTGCAGACGGGAGGCGTGCGTCTCGCTCATGACGGCGATCAGGCAGGTCTCCCAGGATGGACGGAACTCGAGATCCGGGATTGGCACCCACATATCCCATCGGGTACGCTCGTCGGGAGTAGACGTGGTGACTACTGGGGGTGGTGGATCGGTTCGAAGGGTTCGAGGCCGCGCCTGGCTAGCCATACGGCAACGGGGCCTGTGGCTCGACCGACGATTCCCAGCGCCGGAGCGAAATCGATCGGATTGAAGTACAGGCGCAGGCTGGTCACGAGGTCATCCCGGTACGTGAGGATCTCGGCCCACTGACTGTTGAGGATTCTTCCACCCGCCAGAGTTCCGGTCACGCCAAATTCCTCGATGAAAGTGTCGCCGTCAACGCTGATTATCCGGGGCGTGAACTCGATTCGCTCGGCATGATCGAACACCCAATCGAGCCAGCGGCGGACACCATCGCGGCCGTGGAGGCGAACGCCAAGCAACTCCACGCTGCAGTCGTCGGAGAAGCATGCCGCCACCCGGTCTCGGTCGCCGGCCTCGAGCGCCTGATCGAGCTCGGAGGCGGCTCGACGAATTGAACTCTCAGATTGCATACATTCAGCGTATCACCAGGGTCGATCAGTCAATCTGGAGTAGGGACGAGCATCTCGTAGCGTGCACGCAATCGGCACATCCAGGATCGGTTGTCTCATGAGTGTTCGGGTTGCCGCGGTTGGCGGCTGCCGTTCCGAAACCGTCGAGACCCATCGCCGGACACTGACTGTGCTTCTCGAAACCTCGGTGGCGCAGTGCACCCTTGGACCGACCCGCTGACTGGCAGCGAGAATCGCATTCGGCCGGATATGTGCTGGCCTCAGTCGGTGGGGCCTACCCGGCCTAGAGGTCTTGGCGTACGCTTGATTGGGATTCCCAACCTGTTCCTGCGTGGTGCCTGGTCGAAGGAGGTCGACAATGGAGAAGCTTGCCTCATACGACACAATCACACCTGACTTCTTAGAAGCATTCCTTGCGAAGTACGACGAGGCCTGGAAATCCAGTAGCGGGTCAGAGATGGCCGCCCTTTGCAGCGAGAATGTCATCTGGGACGATCCTGCCCTGGCCGAACCTGCTCACGGACCGATTGAGGTAGCGGAGTACATCCGATGGAACTTCACTGTCTACCCCAATCTTCGGTTCGAAGCTCCGGATCCACCGGCGATCTCGGTCGACGGGAAGCTGGCGTATCTCAGGTGGATTCTCAAGGGCACCAACACCGGACCCATCGACCCGCCTGGATTTGCCGCAACTGGGAGATCGGTCGAAGTACCTGGCGTCGACGAGTACCGGTTCCGGGACGGTCTCCTTGCCCGCTACCACGCCTACTACGACATGCACGACATGCTCACCCAGCTCGGAGTCACACCGGCACGTGATAGCAGGATGTTCAAGACCGTCACACGTCTCCAGAGGGTCCGAAAGCGCATAAGGAGTTGAGGGGCGCACTCCGTGGCGTGCCCAACCGCTGCGAGCCGTACCGATTCGAGGATCGACTCGGAGGGGCAGCGGTCTCAGCAGGTCGGCGAGCAGAGCACGGAAGGTCGGCTCCAGGACGTTGCGTGAGGATCAGAAACCGCGCTCTATGCTCTGCACATGGACACGGTGGTCGACCGTCTCCGCACGTGGGACGATTCGGCGGTGCGGTATCAGGCCCGGCTCGTGTTGGACGAGATCGAGCCCGACACTGCCGAGATGCGCACCCGGGCCGACGAGGTGCGCGAAAGTCCAGACTGCACGGCGGTAGTTGACGGGGGTTTCGTGGACCCACGCCACGCCTACCGCAAGTGGCAAGGCGCTCACTGGGCCCTCGTGCAGCTTGCCGAACGGGGGCATCCCGGTGGTGACCCACGTCTCGAGCAGATCCAGGAGCTCGTATTCGCATGGATCCTGTCGCCGGCGTTTCTGAAGCCGAACTGGACCCGGCATATCGAGGGACAGCCCGATCGGGTGCGGCGTTGTGCCTCGATGGAGGGCAACGTTCTCTGGGCAAGCCTGCAGCTGGACCTGTTGGACGAGCGGCTGCAGTCGCTTGCCGATCGGCTTGGGAGAATGCAGTGGCCGGATGGGGGTTGGAATTGTGATGTGCGCCCTCAAGCGCGCCAGTCATCCTTCGTGGAGACAGTGCTGGGCCTGAGGGGGCTGGCGGCGTGGGTGCAAGCGACAGGCGACAAGACCGCCGCACACACGCTCGAGCGCGGTGTTGCGCTTCTCTTGGAACACCAGTTGCTCTTTCACCGCAGTGGTGCCCTCGTCGTGCCCACATGGGGACCTCAACCCGACAAGATTGGATTCCCGATCCGTTTCTTCGACGTTCTTCTTGTGCTGGAGCTCATGGCCGACGTGGGCTGCCTCGACGACCCCCGCTGCAATCGCGCCCTCGACCTGCTCCTTTCCAAGCGCACCGCGGACGGCGGGTTCCCGATGGAGGTGAGGCGGGCTCGGACCGCAAGCGAGATCTGTAGCAATTGCACCTTCGCCCAATGGGGGCCTGGTGGGAAGACTCGTACAAACCCCTGGGTCACCATCCGCGCCCTTCGTGTGCTCAGAGCCGTTGGCCGCCAACGGTGATCTCGGGTCAAACCTACGCAATTCACCCACCACGGTGAAGAAACGGCCACCCGGCCGAATGCCCGACGTCAGCACCGGACGATCCGGTCGAAGAGCTCAGCCCGGTGCATGGTCGTGCGGCAACCAAAGGAGCCAGCGAAACGAATGAGTTCGGTGGATTCCGGCGTTCGAACAGCGCGCGGACCGGTGCCGGTTGTTGGATTCGGGCCTCGACAGGGGAAGCGTGACATCATCAGGATGCTCGACACCGGCGCGACTCGGTCGAATATCGCTTGACTCTCCCCCAGGGGGAGGGCGGATCATTGACGGAGAAGGAGGTACGCAGCGTGAATCTGGTTCCCATCGGGCGCTTCTCGAAGATGACGCGGCTGTCGGTGAAGGCACTGCGGTTGTATGACGAGAACGGCCTGCTGCCCCCTGCCCATGTCGATCCGTCGTCCGGCTATCGGTACTACGACCTCGGGCAGGCGAACCGTGCCGAGGCGGTGAGAATACTGCGATCGGTCGACATGCCACTCGACGAGATCCACGAGCTGCTCGAGACCGACGATCCTGAGTTGGTCCACAAGCAATTGGTGGTCCATTGGGAGCGGTTGGCCGAGCGGCTTGCGGCCCAGGAGCGCACGCTCGCCTACCTCGAAGCGCTGATCCGGCGGAAGGAAGGAATCATGCCCTACGACGTCCAGGTCACCGAAGTCACACCGCAGCTGGTGGCCGCCACCAAGGTCCACACCAACCCGAGCCGGATCGGTGACGACATCGGGGCCGGATTCGGAACCCTGATGATGGCCCTCGGCCGGGAAGGGCTTACACCGTCGGGTGCTCCGCTGATCGTCTACCCCGACGTGATCGACGAGGAAACCGATGGCGACATCGAGATCTGCGTGCCGGTCGCCGCGCCCATCTCCGGCGATGGTGATGTCTATAGCCGCGAGTTGGAGGGAGGGTCGATGGCGACGACCGTCCACCATGGGCCCTACAACCAGATCGCCCCGGCCTACCACACGCTGACCGGCTGGATCTCCGAGCACGGCCATGACGTTGCCGGACCACCGCGGGAGATCTACCTCAACGATCCCCAGATGGTGCCTGCCGAGGATCTTCTCACGCGGGTCGAGTTCCCAATCTGCTCCGAGACCGATTGATCGACCGGCAGAGGAACTGGGGGTGCACGCAAGTGAGCGTTCCGGACAGGGGTTGTTGACCTTCTCCACCGATGCCACAAGCATGGCGCAATGCACAGCGGGGGTATCGACGCGGCCGTCGAACAGTATCTCGTGCGTCTTGACGCAGAGCGAGGACTGTCACAGAACACAATCGACGCCTATCGCCGAGATCTCAGCCAGTTCACAACGATGTGTCACCGTCTCGGGGTCGAACGGCTTGGTGAGGTCGATCGGCGCACCGTTCGCCGATTCCTCTCACAACTCACCACCCTGAAGTACTCGCGTCGGTCGGTCGCGCGGAAGGCCTCAGCCATCCGAGCCTTCCTCGAAGACGCCGCTCGGAGAGGTGCCATCACTTCGAACCCGGCGGCCGGTGTCCCTCAGCCGAAACGCCCGGGGACACTGCCGAAGTCGATACCGGCGCGGACGTTGCAGCGCTTCCTCGACGACCTCGACGGTGCCGAGCCGGCGGACCTTCGCGACCGCGCCATTCTCGAGGTGCTCTACGGCACCGGCCTGCGCGTCTCGGAGCTCGCAGCGATGACGACCGCCGACGTTGACGGCGCCACCTTCGTCCGCGTACGCGGCAAGGGGGACAAGGAACGAGCGGTGCCGCTTGGTGACCAGGCGAGGCAGGCAACCGAGCGATACATGAACGCGGGTAGGCCGGCACTCGTCGGACCCGACACCGGCGACGCCTTGTGGCTCGGTGTCCGGGGCGGCCGCCTCGACCCGAGAGGCATTCGTCGCGTCGTGCGTAGTCGGCTCGGGACGTTTCCCCACGCACTGCGCCATTCGTACGCCACACACCTCCTCGAGGGGGGCGCCGACTTGCGGAGTGTCCAGGATTTGCTCGGACACTCGGAACTGGCGACAACTCAGATATACACTGCGGTCACTCGGGAGCATCTGAGAAAAACCTATGAGCGGAGTCACCCACGTGCATGAACGAGGCGAAGACGAGCTCGCCGCACTCTGGGAGCGGTTCAAGAGTGACGGCGACCAGCGTGCGAGAGAAGGCTTGATCCTCCACTTTTCGCCGCTTGTGAAGTTTGTGGCGGGGCGCCTCGGATCTGGCCTTCCGCGCAACGTCGACCCAGGTGATCTCGTCTCATACGGGACGTTCGGTCTCATCGACGCGATCGACAAGTTCGAGCCGGAACGCGGCTACAAATTCGAGACGTATGCCGTGAATCGCATCAAAGGTGCGATTCTCGACGAGCTTCGTGCCCTCGATTGGGTCCCGCGCTCGGTGCGCGCTCGGGCACGCGAGATCCAACGCTCGATGTCGGAACTGGAACACAGCCTGCAGCGGAGCGCGACGGAGCAGGAGCTCGCGGATCACATGGGTATGCCGGTCGAAACGCTGCGTGATCAGCTCGGCGAGCTATCGACGCTCGGGTTCGTAGCCCTCGACGAACTCCTGAACCCGGACGAACGGGACTCAGCCGCCGTCGGCGACGTGGTCCCCGATGTGACAGCGTTCGACCCGAGCGGATCGTTTGAGAAGGAGGAGACGAGGTACCTCCTCGCGGATTCGATCAACCGGTTACCCGAGCGGGATCGACTCGTTGTGACGCTCTACTACTTCGAAGGCCTCACACTTTCCGAGATCGGGACCGTACTCAACGTCACCGAATCACGCGTATGTCAGATCCACACGAAGGCGGTCCTCAGTCTCCGGAATCGGTTCATCGAACCGTCGTTCTAGAGCGGCCCAATCGGGTTTCCTGCTACCCGGCGCCGATCGGTACACTCGCGGCAACTTCGCACGTTCACTACAAGCCCCCGAGGTCGGATCGCGCAGGCGATCTGTGGGGTGTTCCGGGTGGACGGAGGCGTGAACCCGAACACAGGAGGAACCACATGTCAGTGGTGAGCATGCGACAGCTGCTCGAGGCCGGAATGCACTTCGGTCACCAGACCCGCCGTTGGAATCCGAAGATGCGTCCGTACATCTTCACCGAGCGCAACGGGATCCACATCGTCGATCTGCGTCAGACGCTCGAGCAGATCGAGACCGCCTACACACTCGTACGTGATGCCGTTGTTGACGGTGGAACCGTGCTGTTTGTCGGCACGAAGAAGCAGTCGCAGGGCGCAATAGAGGAAGCGGCCATCAAGGCCGGCATGCCGTACGTCAACAACCGTTGGCTCGGCGGCATGCTCACCAACTTCCAGACCATCCACAAGCGCATCCTCTACATGCTCGAACTCGAGCAGATGGAGAAGTCCGGCGAAATGGAGTCGCTCCCGAAGAAGGAACGTCTCCGCCTTCGTCGAGAGCTGGAGAAGCTCCACATGGTGCTCGGTGGTGTCCGCGACATGAAACGCCCTCCGGATGTTGTCTTCGTCATCGACGTGATCGCTGAACATATCGCGGTCGCCGAGGCGAACCGGCTCAGCATTCCGGTGATCGCCATTGTCGACACGAACTGTGACCCGGATCCGGTCGATCTCGTGATCCCCGGCAATGACGATGCGATCCGCACGGCCTATCTCGTGGCGGACGTCATTGCAGAAGCCGCGAAAGACGGTCGCGAGACCCGCGAGGCAGCACGCAAGGATGCCCCGGCAAAGGATGTCGCGGGAGCGGATTCCCGGGCCAAGGGCACCAAACCCAAGCCGAAACCAGCTCCGACACCACCGGTCGAGGCCGTCGTCCTGGATGAGATCCAGGCCGAGAACGCGGTCGTCGAGAACGCGGTCGTCGAGAGCGTGGTGATCGAAGAGACACCAGACCCGAAGGAGACGGCGTGAGCGATTTCACCGCCAAAGACGTTCAAGCCCTTCGCCAGGCCACGGGCGCAGGGATGATGGATGCAAAACGTGCCCTCACCGATGCCGGTGGGGACATGGACAAGGCACAGGAGCTCCTGAGGGAGCAAGGCCTCGCCGATGCCGCGAAGCGCACCGGTCGGACTCAGACTGAGGGAGCCGTCGGCTCATACCTCCACCGTCAGGCAGGTCGCCCGGTGATCGGTGCGATGGTTGCACTTGCGTCCGAGACCGATTTCGTGGCGAAGAGTGATGAGTTCCAAGAGGTCGCCAACGACCTCGCGATGCATGTTGCAGCCGCGCGACCGCTCTGGATCACTCGCGCCGACGTTCCAGACGCCATCGTTGCAGAAGAGAAGCGACTCATCGCAGCGCAAGCCGTCAACGAGGGCAAGCCGGAGAACATCGTCGAACGTATCGTCGAGGGCCGCATCAACAGCTTCTACCAGGACAATGTGCTCTACGACCAGGTCTTCATCAAGACCGAGGTCTTCGATGGCACGGTCGACGAGCTGGTGAAGCAACTCGCCGCCAAGATGGGCGAGAACATCGGCATCACCCACATGTCGAGGGTCGCGGTCGGCGAGGAAGGCTGATGCGGAGGGTCGTCCTCAAGCTCTCCGGAGAAGCGTTCGCAAATCCAGGCACAGGCTACGGGATCGATCCGACCATCGTCGCACGGGTGGCTGAGGAGATCGCTCTCGTCCATCGAGAGGGATACGAGATTGGAATCGTGGTCGGCGGTGGCAACATCTTCCGCGGGGTGTCGATGGCCGCCGGGGAAATGGATCGGGCGAATGCGGACTACATGGGCATGCTCGCGACGGTGATCAACGCTCTTGCGCTTCGTGATGCCCTCGAACGGGCCGGTTCGCCGGCACGGGTCCAGACGGCAATCACAATCCAGCAGGTTGCCGAACCGTACATCAGGCTGAGGGCCATCCGGCACTTTGAGAAAGGCCGCGTCGTCATCTTCGCCGGAGGTACCGGGAATCCGTTCTTCACTACCGACACCACGGCTGCGCTGCGCGGCGCTGAGATCGGCGCCGCCGCGGTGCTCAAGGCGACGAAGGTCGATGGGGTGTATGACTCCGATCCGGTGACCAACCAAGATGCGGTGCTCCTCACCGACGTCACCTACATGGACGCGATCCAGCGCCAGCTTGGGGTGATGGACGCCACCGCCATTACGATGTGTATGGACAACAACCTTCCAATCCGCGTGTTCAACATGAACCGCCCGGGCGAGATCGTGAGAGCCGTACGCGGGGAGGATGTCGGAACGCTGGTTCGTTGAGGAGGCGCAGTGATCGACGAAGTGCTCAAAGATGCCGACCACAAGATGGATCAGGCGGTCGTGCACACGACCCAAGAGTTCGGCGGAATCCGCACCGGCCGTGCCAATCCAGGGCTCCTGAATCGAATCACCGTCGACTACTACGGAACACAGACCCAGCTCCAGCAGATCGCAGGGTTCTCAGTGCCGGAGGCTCGGCTCCTGGTGATACAACCGTATGACAAGACGGCGATTCCGGCGATCGAGCGTGCTATTCAGGAGGCCGACCTCGGTCTCAACCCTTCGAACGACGGCAACCTGATTCGGCTCGCGTTTCCATCCCTCACCGAAGAACGGCGCAAGGAGCTGATTCGGCTCGTTCGACACATTGCTGAAGACGGTCGCGTCGCGATTCGCAACGTTCGACGACACTGCAAAGACCAACTCGAATCGGAAGACGCCTCTGAAGACGACATACACCGGGCGGAGAAGGTGCTCCAGGAAATGACTGATCAGCACATCGAACGCCTTGACGAGATCCTCGAGGCCAAAGAAGAAGAACTCCTCGAGGTCTGACGGAGGCCGCCCCATGCGCACCGATGATGACCCGATCTCGGATGAAGACGCGACCTCGACATCGTCGCGGACCGAAGGGGTCTTTGGGGCCGATCCGGAGCAGCCAGATGCTGCGCTCGAACCCTATTCCGAAGTACTGTCAGGGGTTATGGACGAACACGACTCCGATTCAACGGGCGAACTCGAGCTGCCAGGGATGAACGACGACCCCAAACCTCGACCAGCGAAGTCTGATCCAGGTTTCGATGGATGGCTCGACGATGACCAGGTTGCCGGGTCCGCTGACGATCCGTACTCGACGTTCGCCGATGATCAAGACGATGCGGCAGCGGAGATTGCTGATTGGGTTGCGTTCACGAGCGGTGGCGACGACGAGTCAGCCGACACCGGCCAAACCGATGTTGTGGTCGATGTGACCGACGACTCGATTGCTGCGGCCTCGGTCGTGACCGGCGACGCGACACCTGCACCAGACGAGTCCACTTCCGGCGATGAAGATACCGCCGACGCGGACGAAGAGCCCCACGAGGACACAATCGAGCTGTTCCTGGATGGATCGGAGAAGGAACCGCTCGACGACGAAGCAGCGTCCACTCCCCGTGCCACTGATGATCCGGATGTCGAATCTGGCAAGCAACCGGACGCCGGGAGCGACTCAAGCGCCAAGCCGGACCAGGGGACGGACGACGAGCAGAACGATGGGTCGTCCGAGAAGTCCGCGGTGGCGACCGCGGCATCACGAGCTACCGATTCGGATGGTGACGCGTTGACGCCTCCAGCGCCGGCCCCAACGTCCGAAACGGACGAAGGCGACCACCCCGTTGATCCAGACGAACTCCTGGTGCTGCCCGTCGTGACGGCTGTCGCGGCATCCGCACCGGCGGTGTCGAAAGCAACGGGCGACGGCGCCACGTTCACCAAAGATGATGATCGCGATGATGTCGATGACGATGACACCGGTGAGGTTCCCATCGTCGGGGGAGCGTCGGCCGATTCGACCGACCAGCCGAACGGAGAAGGCTCCGTCTACGACTTCGACGACTTTGCGGACGATCGGTATCTGCAGAAGGCGACGCGGGAGCACCACGACCTTGCTGCCGCGGTCGACCAGGCCGATTCCGAAGACACTCAACAGGTCGCCGTCTCTGCAGCGATACCCGGCCTGGAGTCCGGTGTGGTCGGTTTTGATGATGTGGTTGCAGCGGGCGAAGGCGAGGCGGGGGTGCCGGCAGCGCCGAGGCAGTCTTCGGACCTCCTCCTTCGCGTCGGAACCGGAATCGCACTGGTTGCCGCGTTCCTGCTGTCTCTCCTCTGGAGGCCGGCCATCACGGTGCTGGCGCTGGCCGCCTTTGTCGTCGCGGCCGGGGAGTTCTACAGCGCATTGATGCACCGCCGGTACAAACCCATGTCGATCTTCGGGTTCGTCGGAATCATTGCTGCCGGGCTCGGAGCCGTCGTTTGGGGTGTGGTGGCGATACCGATTGCCTTCGGGTTGCTGGCAACGGTGATCCTGCTCTACGGCGCCGTCAGTCACCGACGCATGGGAGCCGTGAACGGCTTCGCACTCACGGTGCTCGTCGCCGGTTGGATCGGGGGCTTTGGCGCCTTCGCCTTCCCGATCATCGCCGCAGAAGACTTCCAGGTGCTCGTGTTGACCGTCGTTGCCATCGTGGCCCTGGTCGATATTGCCGCCTACTTCGTTGGATCGTCGATTGGGAGGCGCCACTTCGCTCCGACGATCTCGCCGAAGAAGACCGTCGAGGGGCTGGTCGGCGGCACGCTGATGGCTTTCCTGGCCGGGGCCGCTGCGAGCTTCTTCGTCGAAGCGATCGACTTGCCGACAGGGCTCGTGCTCGGGGCGGTCGTCGCCGTTGTCGCCCCGCTCGGTGATCTCGCGGTGTCGGTGGTCAAACGCTCCCTCGACATCAAGGACATGGGTTCGATCCTGCCTGGACACGGCGGACTCTTGGACCGAATCGACGCCATCATCGCAGTCGTTCCCGCCGCTTGGGCCGTCTTCGTGTGGACCGGCCTTCTCTGACCCCGGTCGTCGTCCTCGGGGCAACGGGCTCGATCGGCACACAGACCCTCGAAGTCGCCGACCGTCTGAACCGTCGCGTTGTCGGGATCGCGACGGGCTCGATCTCGCTTGAGCTTGTGGAAATCGCTGAGCGGTATCCCGAGGCGCGGATCGCCGTCGCTGAGACGCCGGCACGATCGATCGATCCGGATCTTGAACGCAGAGTCGAGTTCGGACCGCAGGCGATCGCCGGGCTCGCCGGGACTGTGGGTACGACTGTTGTCAACGGAATCGTCGGAGCCTCGGGGCTCGAACCATCACTTGCCGCGCTCGAGGCGGGGAATCGCCTCGGTCTTGCCAACAAGGAGAGCCTCCTCACTGGCGGACCCCTTGTCATGGAGGCGCTTGCATCGCGCGGAGGGGAGCTGATCCCCGTCGACAGTGAGCACTCAGCGATATGGCAGTGCATCAACGGCGAACCTGCCGGCTCAATCCGACGTGTGATACTGACCGCATCCGGCGGCCCATTCCATGCAGACCCCGACATCGATCTCAGCACCGTCTCGGTCGACGATGCACTGGCTCATCCGACGTGGGACATGGGCCCACGAATCTCGATCGACTCTGCCACGCTCATGAACAAGGCATTCGAGGTAATCGAAGCCCACTTCCTGTTCGGCCTTGCGTACGACCAGATCGACGTGGTGATCCATCCCAAGAGCTTTGTGCATTCCTTTGTCGAGTTCAGCGACGGCGTGGTCAAAGCGGAACTCGGTCAACCGGACATGAGGAAGCCGATCCAGCACGCCATGACGGCGCCGGAGCGGGCCACGGGCCTCGCCGCTCCGTTCGATCCGATTGGTGTCGATTTGACGTTCTCGGCGCCGGATCGAGAGCGTTTTCCAGCCCTCGACATGGGGTACGCGGCCGGACTCAGGGGCGGCAACGCACCAGCCGTTCTCAACGCTGCGGACGAGGTCGCCGTCGCTGCCTTTCTCGCCCGCCGGATCGGCTTTCATGAAATCACCGAAGTCGTCGCTGATGCCCTCGACGCGGTGCCGCCCGCGCCGATCCATACCCTGGCGTCGGCGCTGGCCGCGGACGAGGCGGGTCGTGTCGCCGCTGAGGAGTCGATCGCATCGCGATCGGTCCGGTAGGTGAATTGCGTGGGTAGTTTTGACCTCATGAGAGCGCTGACGGGGGATCGTTGATGGGGACCGCAGTCATGGTGATCGGGATTGTCGCCATGATCGTGGTGCACGAGGGCGCCCACTTCCTTGCGGCCAAGGGTTTCGGTATGAAAGCCACCGAAGCCTTCTTCGGCTTTGGCCCCCGCATTTGGTCAACCACGCGGGGCGAGACTGAGTACGGCATCAAAGCCGTCCCGCTCGGTGGGTACGTCCGCATCATCGGGATGAATCCGTTTGAAGAGGTCCCGGCGGAAGACGAGGGACGGACCTATCGGAACTCGGTGTTCTGGAAGAAGTCGGTCGTTGTTCTCGCCGGGGTGTTCAGCCATTTCGTGATGGCGACCCTTCTCCTCATCACCATCTTCCTGGTCTGGGGTGAAGTGGCGACCGATGAGGCCGGAGACCCCATCCCAACGCTCACACTCGCCTCGATCGCGCCGACGACACCATCCGGTGAAGAGGCGCCGTCGGTGACTGCGGGATTCCAGGCCGGTGATGTCTTGCTGTCCTACGAAGGTGTTCAGGTGACGTCCTGGTACGACTTCGTCGACCGAATCGGCCCCGATGGTGGCGAGACCGTCCTGATTGGATACTCTCGCGACGGGACGCCCGCCGAGGCTCTCACCACCCTCGCATTCCGGGAGCGAGCGGTTGTGATCGACGACGAAGTCGTTACCGACGAAGCGGGCAACGTTGTGTACGAAGAGGTCGGGTACTTCGGCGCCGCGCCTGCTGTCGCACGCGTGCAGCCTGGCATCTTCGGCGTCGTCGGCGCCGCATACCGCGGAATCGCTGAAGCCGCCGTGCAGAGCGTCTACGGGCTCTACCGGATGGTCATAGGGTTCCCGCAGCTCATCGTCTCGGTGTTCGGTGGCGGCGAAGAAGGTATCCAGGAAATCCGCCCGATCAGCCCGATCGGCCTTGTCCGGCTCGCGGGACCCATGGAAAGCACCTTGACCCTGCTCGCGCTTGTCAACGTGTTCGTTGGGATCCTGAACTTCATCCCGCTCTACCCGCTCGACGGAGGCCACTTCGCCGTCGCTCTGTATGAGAAGATCCGTGGACGTGTCCCTGATATCCGCAAGCTCATGCCGGTCGCAGCCGTGGTCGTCGTCTTCCTGATCACCGTGGGCCTCATGGGCGTCTACCTCGACATCTTCAGGCCGTTGCAGCTCTGACTCGGGCCGCCGCCGGGATTGGAGCGAACTCCCGCGTTCGGAAACCGAGAGCCAAGAGCCAGGAGGGAGTCCGCGACCAGTCGCCGTCGCGGTCCGGTCTTGACTCTTGGTTCTTGATTCTCGATCCCGTGGCTATCGAGAATCCCAATCCCCGCGCGCTACTCCCGATCCGTCTTCCCTACCATTGGCGTATGGAGTTTGAGCGGCGAGCCTCGCGACCGGTCATGGTCGGCAATGTGCAGGTTGGGGGAGGGGCACCGATCAGTGTTCAGTCGATGACAACGACGAAGACAGCTGATGTCGACGCCACTCTTTCGCAGGTGTATGCACTCAGGGGCGCAGGGGCCGACATCGTTCGCATCACGTGCAACGACGCCGAGGCAGCGCAGGGCCTGGCCGAGATCGTTCCGCGTTCCCCGGTCCCGATCATCGCCGACATCCACTACCAGTATCGGCTCGCTCTGGCGGCCCTCGAAGCCGGTGTTGCGGGTCTTCGGCTCAATCCGGGCAATATCAGGAAAGAGGAGCACATCAAGGCGGTGGCGCGTGCAGCTGCGGACGCCGGCGTCTCCATCCGGGTCGGTGTGAACGCTGGATCGCTCGACAGGGATCTTCTCGAGGAGTTTGGGGCTCCGGTGCCTGAGGCACTCGTCCGGTCGGCTCAAAAGGAAATCCGCTACCTCGAGGATGTCGGGTTCTACGACATCAAGATATCGGTCAAACACTCGACCGTGCCCCGGATGGTTGAGTCCTACCGATTGCTCGCCGAGCAGGTCGAATATCCGCTGCACCTCGGGGTTACCGAAGCCGGACCGCCGCCGGGAGGCCTCATCAAGTCGGTCGCAGGGATCAGCACCCTTCTCCTCGAGGGAATCGGTGACACCATCCGGTTCTCGCTCACCGCAGACCCCGTTGAGGAGGCCAAGGCAGGCCGGCAGCTGCTCGAGTATCTGGGCCTGCGCGAACGCACCGGCCTCGATCTGATCGCGTGCCCATCATGCGGGCGCGCCGAGGTCGATGTGATCAAAGTCGCTGAGGAGGCAACCGCAGCGCTCGAAGCCGCCAATCTGCCGATCCAGGTTGCGATCATGGGGTGCATCGTGAACGGGCCTGGTGAAGCGCGCGAGGCCGACATCGGCATTGCAGCCGGACGCGGAAAGGGACACCTGTTCATCAAGGGTCAGGTCGTACGGGTGGTGCCCGAGGACGAGATGGTTGCTGCACTCCTCGACGAGGCCGAACGACTGGTCGAAGAAGGTGTCGAAGCACGGCTTGCTGCCGCCGATGTCTCCGCTGCCGACCTGGCGGAGGAAGAGCGCATCGAACTCCTCGGTCTCCAGGGTGACGCCAACCGAGCGGCCGAACGCCGGGCAAACGTCGCCGAGGTCGCGGCCGGTGAGCCGGCGTGACGAGGCGAACGGTCAGTTTCGCGATTCTGGCCTTCACCCTCCTCAGTGCGGCCTGCACCACATCGAGCGAATCCACCACGACGTCCAGTGCTGAAACACCTGCCGAGACGTCAACGACCGCACCACCAGCCGTTTCGACGGCCCAGCAGGTCTACGGGCAGGTAGGGCCGGCAATAGCGTCGATCGATACCGATATTGCAGGCGGCAGCGGGATTCTCATCGACGCTACGACTGTGCTCACCGCCGCCCATGTGGTCTGGCCCTACCAGTCGGCGCGCGTGGTGTTCCCGAACGGCACGGAGATCCCGGACGCTCCGGTCATCGGAACCGACCTGTTTGGAGATCTCGCCCTCATTGATGTGTCGGGGGTCGCGAACGTTCCGGCTCCTGTCAAGATTGGGGACGGTGAGAAGATCCCGCTCGGCCGGCCGGTCTACCTCGTTGGGTACCCGGGCGAGTCTGAGGCCTTTCCTCAACCAACCATTACCGAAGGCATACTCTCCCGGACACGCGAATGGGTGGCCGAGGAGTGGACCTTCCTTCAGTCGGACGCCACCGTGGTCGGCGGACAGAGCGGGGGAGCACTCGTGGACGAGGATGGGCTGGTCATTGGTATCACCAACTTCAGCTTCCTCGAGGAGTTCGGTCTCTCCGGGTCTCTCACCGACGCAGCGGCGGCAATCGAGCTCATGCGTTCGGGCTCTTCGAATGGCGAGCTCGCAAATCGCCTACCTCCTCAGGGTCGAGGCACGGACGTCTATCGGCTCGAATTCGAGAACGTCTGGCAGGAGCACATCTTCGTGTTCGAATCCCCGTTGTACTCGGACGTCAGCTTCGACGCATCGAGCGACGCTGATGCATCCCTCACCTTCTCAACGATCGACGGTCTCGAGATTGCCTCTGCGGATGAAACAGTTGAGGGTGAGGAGAGGATCGATGATCTGGTCTCGTATGCCGGGCCCCATGTCTTGCGCGTCGAGAATCTCTCGGGCAGCGGCGAGGTGCAGCTTCGTTCGAGCGTTGACCTCACGCCCTGGCCTGATCCCGACGACGGGCAAACGCTGATTCGCGAATCGACGATCACCGGGAATGCCGACTATCCGGGTGATTTCGATTGGTACATGGTCGATCTGGGCAAAGGACAGGCCATCACGATCGACGTGGACGCCATCGCGTTCGATCCGATCCTGATGATCGATGCTCCCGGCGGTCTCGGCTACGTCCAGGCGATCGACGACGACTCAGGTGGAGGTCTCTTCGGCACCAATCCGCGGATCGTCTTCACGGCCAGAGAAGCGGGTTCCTTCTTCGTGATCGTGGGAGACGCAGGGGCGACCGGCCCGGGGGCCTACCGTTTGACCGTCGACTGACGACGGTCGCCGCCACTATCCTCCGCAGCCCCCGAGATCACTGGAGTCAGTGCGTGCGTTGGTCACAGGCGTTCATCCCCACACTTCGAGACGACCCGGCCGATGCTGAGGCCGTGAGTCACCGCCTGCTTGTTCGCGGCGGATACATCCGCCAGTTGATGTCTGGCGTCTACTCACTGCTGCCGCTGGGATATCGGGTTCGGGCGAAGATCGTGGCAATCATTCGCGACGAGATCGACGCGATCGGTGGCCAGGAGCTCTTGTTGCCTGCGCTGCATCCCCGCGAAATCTGGGAACGAACGGGCCGGATCGAATCGATGGGAGACATTCTCTTCCAGCTGAACGATCTACGAGGAGGCGCCGCCGTTCTCGGCCCGACGCATGAGGAGATCTTCACAACCATCGCCGCGGAACTGACGTCGTATAAGCAGCTGCCGCAGCTTTGGTATCAGATTCAGACCAAGTTCCGGGATGAGCCGCGGCCAAAGGCGGGTTTGTTGCGCGTGCGTGAGTTCACCATGAAGGACTCGTACAGCTTCGATCTCGACACAGCCGGTCTCGATCTTCAGTTCGATCGCCATTTTGCCGCGTACTCGAGGATCTTCGAGCGGATCGGCGTGACGGCGATTCCCGTGGAGGCTTCCTCAGGGGCCATGGGAGGCTCAGACTCGGTTGAGTTCATCGTGCCCTCACCGGCGGGTGAGGATGACGTCGCATACTGCTCGGCCTGTGATTATGCCGCGAACGTCGAGCGGGCGACATCAACGATTCCTCGGGTTGAAGATGACGCCGGGCCCGATGCGGCGGAGCGTTTCCCCACTCCGGGCGTCCGCACGATCGCCGACCTCGTCGAGTTCGAAGGTGGGGCGGAGGCCAACCGCCAGATCAAGACCCTCGTCTACATACTGGACGGTGAACCAGCGCTCGTGCTGCTGCTCGGTGACCATGATCTGCATGAGCAGAAGCTGCAAGACGGAACGGGCGCCATCGATATCCGCCCTGCGCATGCCGAGGAGATTCGAGCCCTCCTGGGAGCCGACGCGGGGAGTCTCGGAGCGGTCGGCGTCGACGGTCTGCGAATCTTGGGAGATCTGCAACTCGCCGAGCGAGTGAACATGGTGACGGGAGCGAACATCGACGACCACCACCTGCGGGGAGTGGATGTCGGTCGTGACATCGCGATCTCCGAATGGCTCGACCTCAGAGCGGTGCGTGCCGGTGAAGGCTGCCCCGTCTGCGGTGAGCCGCTCGAGTTGTTCAGCGGAATCGAGGCCGGGCACATCTTCAAGCTCGGCACGAAATTCTCCCAAGCTCTCGGAGCGACGGTCCTCGACGCCGCTGGAACACCGGTACCGATCATCATGGGCTCCTACGGCATCGGTGTGGAGCGCAATCTCGCGGCAGCTGTTGAGATGAATCACGACGAGCAGGGGATCGTGTGGCCGGTTGCCATCGCCCCATACGAGGTGGTCATCACCGTCGTCAAGGTCAACGACGAGGACACGATGACCATTGCCGACCGCCTCTACGACGATCTGGCAGCCGCCGGAGTCGATGTGCTGATCGACGACCGAGCTGAGCGGCCCGGCGTGAAGTTCATCGATGCGGAGCTGATCGGGATCCCATTCCGAGCCACGGTTGGCCCGAGAGGTCTCGCCGACGGCGTCGTCGAGTTCTCCGTGCGCAGTACCGGCGAGAAGTCAGAGATTGCCATCGAGAACGCAGCGGAAGAGATCGCAGCGCTCGTTCGCAGAGCCAAGAGCCAAGAACCAAGAACCAAGACCTGAGCAAATCCGCCCGATCGTTTCCTGCGGTCCGGTCTTGGATCTTGACTCTTGGCTCTTGATTCTCGCCTTCGTGTTCGTCCCCGCCGACAGGATGCCGTCTCGCCTATACTCCATTCTGCAATGGGATGGACGCGTCGAGGTGGGCCTGGCCCGCCTCGTTGTGTGATGTTTGCAGTTAGGAGCACCGGGCGTGGCGGATGTCGCGGAACAGATTTGGGGCCTCGTGGGCCCTTATGTCGCTGCGGAGGGCATCGAACTCGACGACGTCGAGGTCCTCGGAGGTGGCAAACTTCTGCGCGTTGTGGTCGACGCCGATGGTCCGATCGGTCTGGACCGGATCGAGGACCTGTCACGCGGGATTTCTCGCCTGATCGAGACCGACGATCCGTTTCCCGGTTCGTACACCCTCGAGGTGACATCACCGGGGCTCGAGCGCAAGCTTCGCAGGCCGGAGCACTTCCAGAAGGCGCTGCGGAGCGACGTACACATCAAGACGTTCACGAAGATCGAGGACGAGAAGCATCACCGTGGTGCGCTGGTGGCGGCCGACGGTGACGCGATCGTCGTTGACGTGGATGGCGTGGAGCGCACTATTGAGATGAGTGACATCTCATCGGCACGCACCGTATTCGTGTGGGAAAAGGGCGCAAAGCCCGGCAAAAAGTCGTAGGGAGAGGCAACGATGGACTACAACCTGTTGGACGCGTTGGAGCTCCTCGAGCGTGAGAAGGGTGTCCCTGCCGACACCATTCTCGATGCGCTGGCAAATGCCCTCGTCTCGGCCTACAAGCGGACACCCGGGGCAGCCGAAGAAGCGCGGGTCACGATTGACGCCGATACTGGGGAGATCCTGGTCTACGGCCAAGAGCTCGACGAAGACGGGAATGTCGTCGAAGAGTGGGAAGACACCCCGGAGAACTTCGGGCGGATCGCAGCACAGACGGCGAAGCAGGTCATTCGTCAGCGCCTTCGCGATGCGAAACGCGAGCAGGTCTACGACATCTACGAAGGCAGGGAAGGTGACCTGATCACGGGCATCGTTCAGCAGTCAGACCACCGCTACGCGATCCTCGATCTTGGTGATGCGGAAGCCATCATGCCGTCGTCCGAGAGGATCCCTTACGAGCGCCTCGAGCGCGGGAATCGTGTCAAGGGCTACATCCTCGAGGTGCGCGGTGAGGGCAAGGGTCCGCAAATCGTTGTATCACGGAGCCATCCCGAGTTCATACGCTCGCTGTTCGAGCTCGAGGTGCCAGAGCTCGTCGATGGAGATGTTGAAATCAGGGCTATCGCTCGCGAACCTGGCCATCGCACGAAGATCGCCGTTGCGTCGAACGATCCCAACGTCGACCCGGTGGGAGCCTGCGTAGGGGCCCGGGGATCTCGTGTCCGGCAGGTCGTGAACGAACTCCGGGGCGAGAAGGTTGACATCGTCGAATGGCGCGACGATACCGAGGGCTTCATTGCTGAAGCGCTCAGTCCGGCTCGCGTCAAGGACGTGCGCCTCGATGAGGATGAACGGACCGCCGAAGTTGTGGTGCCCGACCATCAGTTGTCACTGGCCATCGGCAAAGAGGGGCAGAACGCTCGCCTCGCAGCACGCCTCTCCGGATACCGGATTGATATCCGGTCCGAGAGCCAAGACCTCGGCCTCGATATCGAGGACGAAGAAGATTCGCTGGCCGCCGAGGCTGTGGAGGAAGCGGTGGTTGAGGAGGCCGTGGAAGAGGCGGTGGTTGAGGAGGCCGTGGAAGAGGCGGTGGTTGAGGAGGCCGTGGAAGAGGCGGTGCTTGAGGAGGCCGTGGAAGAGGCGGTGGTTGAGGAGGAGGCCGTGGAGGAAGCGGTGGTTGAGGAGGCCGTGGAGGAAGCGGTGCCTGAAGTGTCTGCCGACGATGTAGGAAACGAGGAGAACTGAGTGGCGAAGCAAAGGGTCTACGAACTCGCACGAGACCTTGGGCTTGAATCCAAGGATGTGCTGGCGCGCGCTCAGGAACTCGGGATCGAGGTGAAGACCGCGTCGTCTGGATTGGACGAGGATGCGGCCGCGCTCGTCCGACTGTCCTATGAAGAGACCGCCGCGGATTCTCCTGAGCAGCCAAGCCCCGATCCAGAACTCGAAGTCGAGGCCGCGGTCGAAGTGAGCGTCGAGCCGGACACGGAACCGGAGACTGACGAAGAGCCAGGTCCGGAAGCCGAGCCGGGGATGCAATCAGAGGATGATGCGGCGTCCGATGATGAACGCGTGCTTCTGGTGGAACCCGGCCTCACAACACACGAGCTCGCCCGTCTGATTCAGACCCGAACGGTGCTCATCGTTCAAGCGCTCATGGAGATGGGTGAAATGGTCCCGGCCGGCGGCGAGATCCCGATCGATGCCATCGAACCGCTTGGCCGAAAGTTCGGATACGAGCTTCTTGTCGCCGAACAGGATGAGGTGGCCCTCGCCGACGAGGGGCCGCTCCACAGCGTGGTTGAGTACGAAGACGATCCTGCGAGCCTGAAGCCGCGACCAGCGGTGGTGACCGTGATGGGACACGTCGATCACGGCAAGACCCAACTGCTCGACACGATCCGCACGGCCGACGTCGTGGCGGGGGAGGCCGGCGGAATCACTCAGCATATCGGTGCCTATCAGGTGAAGAGCGGCGGCAATCTGATCAGCTTCATCGATACGCCCGGCCACGAAGCGTTCACGGCACTCCGCGCTCGAGGGGCCAACGTCACCGACCTCGTCATCCTTGTTGTTGCCGCCAACGACGGTGTGATGCCCCAAACGGTCGAGGCCATCGACCATGCCAAGGCAGCGGACGTCCCGATCATCGTTGCGATCAACAAGATGGATCTCGAAACCGCAGACCCGTATGCCGTTCGCGCGGCGCTCACGCAGCACGGTCTCGTGGTCGAGGACCTTGGTGGAGATGTGCCCGCAGTAGAGATCTCCGCACTCAACGGGGACGGAATCGACGACCTCCTCGAGATCGTTGCGCTTGTTGCCGAGGTTGAGGAACTCACGGCAAATCCGAATGCACGCGCAGTGGGTACCGTGATCGAGGGCCAGCTCGAAGTCGGACGAGGTCCGGTAGCTACCGTCATTGTCCAGCGAGGCACGCTGAAGAAGGGCGACGCCGTCGTTTGCGGCACCGTGTCCGGACGAGTCCGGGCGATGTTCGATGAGCGCGGCGGACAGTTGAAGTCTGCGGGGCCGAGTGCTCCCGTTCTCATCTCGGGGTGGAGCGACGTCCCGCTTGCAGGCGACATGTTCCAAGTCGTGCAGAACGAACGTACGGCACGCAAGCTGGCGGAAGAGGAGACGTCGAGAAAACGCGGCAAGGAGCTCACGGTTCCAACTGCGACGGAGCGCCTGACGCAACTCCTCGAGACGCTCAGGACTTCCGACCACGCCGAGCTCCGGATCATCGTGAAAGCCGATGCGCACGGATCGCTCGAGGCGATTCGCGATGCCGTTGCGAAGATCTCGCGAGACGATGCCGCGGTGACGGTTGTGCACGGCGCCGTCGGCGGGATCACCGCGAACGACGTAATGCTCGCCGAAGCCTCGGAAGCGCTGATCTACGGATTCAACGCTCGGCCCGATACTTCGGCCAGAGCCGCAGCGAAGGACGCCGGCATCGACATCAGGACGTTCTCGATCATCTACGAACTCCTCGACGACATCGAGTCGATGCTTGTTGGTGAGCTGGCCCCGGACGAGGTGGAATCGTTCCTCGGAGTAGCCGAAGTCCGAGCGACCTTCCGAGCACCACGTTTCGGCTTCGTGGCCGGCTGCTACGTCACCGAGGGGAACATCAACCGCAACGCAAGGGCGCGTCTTGTTCGCGACGGTGTTGTTGTGTATGACGGCAGGATCGCCTCGCTGCGAAGGTTCAAAGAGGACGTGCAGAGCGTTCAAACTGGATACGAATGCGGAATCGGTCTGGCGAACTTCCGCGATGTCAAGGAAGGCGACACGATTGAGTCCTACGAGGTGAAGGAGATCGCCAGGACCTGATCGGGCGATCGTCCGCTGAGGAGGCGCAGGGTGTACGTCGGAGCCCTTCACGTCGAACTTCGGATCCGAGGAATGCGTTCGCTCAAGGAGAAGCGCCGCGTGGTGAAGAGGATCATCGCCGAAATCGGGGGTTCACACCCCACCGCGGTGGCGGAGGTCGACCATCAGGACCTTTGGCAGCGAGCGGACCTGGGGGTTGCCGTGGTGTCCGAGTCACCCGGTCAGGTCGATCGAATGCTGGCCTCGATCGCCAGAGACCTCGAACAGCGAACCGAGATCGAGGTTCTCGGCACGAGCCGCTTCTACCTCGACGAGGGGGATCGATGAGTCGACCGGACAGTCCGCGCATGCGCAAAGTCAACGAGCTGCTCCGCGAGGTCATCGCCGAGGCAGCGATCGGCCTCAAAGACCCGGGTCTTGGCTTTCTCACCATCACCGGGGTCGACGCCACCCCAGACCTGAGGACTGCGGTTGTCTACTACTCGGTGCTCGGGACCGACGAGGAAGTTGCGGAGACGGGTGCCGCCCTCCAGCGTGCAGCTCCGCGCATCCAGTCGATTGCGGGCAGCCAGATCCGTATGAAGTACACGCCGCGGCTCACCTTCAAGCTCGACCCTTCGATCGGCGAGGGGCTCAAGATCGATCAGCTGCTGCACGAACTCGAGGCCGACGCTGAGGAGCCACATGCCACCGACTGAAGACGTATGGAATCAGGCGGTTGGAGAGATGGCCGGGGCGCATCGTATCGGTGTCGTCGGCCACGTCCGGCCCGACGGAGACGCGCTCGGTTCGATGATTGCGATCGCGCTCGGGGCACGGTCCGTCGGAAAAGACGCCGTGGCATCGTTTGGTTTGCCGTTCGTCGTGGGGGGAGAGTTCCGAGTGCTGGATCAGAGTGTTCTGGTTCCTCCGTCGGAGTTCCCGGACGACCTCGACTTGGCCATCGTGTGCGACACCGGCGTCTTGGATCGGATCGGGTCGGTTGGTCCCGCGGTCGCCAGTGCCAAGCGCATCCTCGTTATCGACCACCACGTGACACCGGGCACGATCGGCGATGTGCGCGTAGTCGATCCTGCTGCGGCGGCCACGACCCAATTGGTCTACGAGTTCCTGCAGCGCCTCGGGTGGGCGATCACCCCGCCGATCGCCAAAGCCCTCTACGTGGGGTTGGTGACTGACACCGGGCGCTTCCAGTACTCGTCGACAACCCCCGCGGTCCATCGGATGGCGGCAGATCTCCTCGCTGCAGGAGTCGAGCCGGCGACGATCGGGCAGGCACTCTACGAGGAGAACCCGTTCGGCTACTTTGCCGTCGTTTCACGCGTCCTTGGTGGTGCCCAACTGGACGCTGATGCAGGACTCGTGTGGGCGGTCCTGCGCCAGCAGGACATCAGCGACGCCGGCATTGGCTGGGAATCGGCTGATCAGCTCATCGACCTCGTGCGGCTTGCCCAAGAAGCGGATGTTGCGTGCTTGCTGAAGGAGATCCAGCCCGGAGTGTTGAAGGGAAGTCTCCGGTCGCGCGGTGGGGTCGACGTCGCCATGATCGCCGCCACCTTTGGCGGGGGAGGCCACCGAAACGCCGCCGGGTTCACATCGGACCTCACCGTCGAAGCCACGATCGACCAGATCGTTGGATTGATGTCGTGAAGAAGACCGGGATCGGCGACGGGTTCCTTCTCGTCGACAAGGACCAGGGATGGACGAGCCACGACGTTGTTGCGAAGATCCGTGGGCTCATCGGCGGCAAGGTGGGGCATGCGGGCACGCTCGATCCGATGGCCACCGGCCTCTTGGTCGTCGGCATCGGGAGATACACACGGTTGCTGCGCTACGTCCAAGGGCTTCCGAAGGAGTATCGAGCCACGGCGCAGTTCGGAGTGGCGACCGACTCCCTCGATGCCGACGGCGCCGTCATTGACCGTGCCCCACTTCCGGTCACCGTGGCACAGCTCGAGACGGCTGCCGAACGATTCCGCGGACCGATCCTTCAGATCCCGCCGATGGTGTCGGCGCGCAAGGTCGAGGGGAAGCGCCTCTACGAGCTTGCGAGGGCCGGAGAGGTCGTCGAGCGCCAGGCTCGACCGGTTGAGATCTACGAGCTCAACATCACCGACCTCGCCCCGTCAGACTATCCAGAAGTCTCGTTCGACGTCGTGTGTAGCACCGGAACGTACGTGCGGACACTCGGCGACGACCTTGCTCGAGCGGTCGGCGGGCGCGCACATCTCACCGCACTGCGGAGGATCCGAAACGGTTCGATCGGCGTTGCCGATGCCGTGCAGATCCACACGATCGAGGAGGCGGTTGCGGACGGAACGGTTCGAGACCTTGTTGTAGCGCATGATCGAGTGCTTGCCGACATACCGGCCAGGGTCATTCCCCCGTCGTTCGCCGCCGCCGCACGGAACGGCGCTGCCGTCCCGGTCGACATGCTCGAGGGCGCCGATGATGAGCCGACGCCCGGTCTGGTCCGGCTGGTTGCCGACGGCTCTCTCATAGGTGTGTACCGGGTTGATGGACTCGCCGCCAGGGCCGAGGTTGTCGTCGCATGATCGTCTACCAGGGGGACCCGGCCGGTTGGGAGACGCCAGAGCAGGGCTCGGCAGTGGCAATCGGTGTCTTCGACGGTGTGCACCTCGGACACCACAGGGTATTGCGGGCACTTCACGGGAACGCCAACGGCCTCACCCGCGTCGCGATGACGTTCGGCATACATCCGGCCGCCGTGCTCGCCCCGGACCGGGCACCGACACGCCTGAGCACCCTCAAACGCCGTTTCGAACTCCTCGAGGCGGCAGGGATCGATCGAATCGCGGTGCTGGGCTTCGATGAATCAATGCGGGACATGACACCCGAGGAGTTCGTCGATCGGTTCCTCGTCGAAGGCCTCAAGACACGGTTCGTTGCCGTTGGAAGCGGGTTCCGGTTCGGACGCGGCGCGTCGGGCACGACCGACACCCTCGCTGAGCTTGGGGCGAGCCGCGGCTTCCGCGTCGAGGTGGTCGAGATCGCCCGCCAGGCGGACGAGGAGATTCGGTCCACGTTGATCCGGGAGCGAGTGGAGTCGGGAGACGTCGAGGGCGCAGCAGCGATGCTCGGCCGTCCGTATGAGATGGAGGGCATCGTTGTGCCTGGAGACGGTCGCGGCCGTCAGCTCGGCGTGCCGACGGCGAACGTCTCATTCCCCGCCGTGCTCACGGTTCCGAGCGAGGGTGTCTACGCAGTCCGGGTGGGGATCGACGGATCGGACTACCGAGGGGTTGCCAACCTTGGTGTTCGACCTACGTTCGACGGGACCGAACGGGTGCTCGAGGTCCATGTGCTCGACCACGACATGGACCTGTACGGCAAACAGCTCGACGTTGGGTTCGTTCGGCGCATTCGTGAAGAACGTCGGTTCGCATCCGTCGACGAGTTGCTCACACAGATCCGCACCGACATCAAGGCCGCCGCGCGCATCTTGGACGAACAGGCGTCTTGACGGCGGACGGCTGTGGCTGCATCGTGGCCACAGGCCTCGCACTCCCCGGGATTGGAATTCATCGTGCCGGGTGCCCTCCTCGCAACCGCCGCCTTCGTAGCAGCTCTTCTGTCCGTGCCGCCGGGGTACGCCGATGACGGGTCGCTCGGATTCGAACCACCAGCAGCCACCTCACACGGATCACACTCCGAAGGCACGGTCGAAATTGGGGCTCCCGGGGACGCGCTCGGCTTGTCGCCGGGCGACGCCAACAGGCCAAGACGCGGACCGATTCGGATTCCCCTCGCCCCGGCGAGTGGCGCCGGCCTTGGCGGCGCGGTGATTGCGAGCGCCGTCCTTGCCCGTCGGCGGCATACGGGGCTCACTTCGGGTTCACAGGACCCGCTGTTTGTGTACGTTCCCGGCCACGGCGGCGATCCTCGAGGATTCGACGACCTTGCGAAACGCATCGGTGCGGATGGCGATGATGTCCGCGTCTTCGACTATCGGTGGGCCTGGCCCTCTGATGATCCGATCGAAGCATCCCAGCGCGCCACCACCGACGACGCCGCCGACGCCCTCGGCGCCTACCTTGCGGCGCTTGGCACCGATGGCCGGCCGATCTATCTCGTCGGACATAGCAAGGGAGGGGCGGTGATCACCGAAGTCGTCGCTCGATGGGACGAACACCCGACTATCGGGGTTGAGGGGGTTGTGGGGGCGACCATCCTCGATCCACCGATCTCGAGCGGCCCGCTTGGTCTGCTCCAGAGCTTGGGCTGGCTTCACGGCAACACGGCCGATGACGGCCTGTTCGACCCCGTGCGATGCGGTTGGACCGGCTGCAGGGACATCCGCGACGGCCTCGGCCGAACGTCGGGAGTTGAGGTCGTGATCGTCCGGAATCCCGATGCCGGATTCACGAACTTCCGTGATCGTCCAGACGGGGTGCGGGTGTACGACCTCAACGACGGTCGTGGTGGCATGCTTGGCCGTTTCCCAAACATCTTCGCGATGTGGAGCCGGATGGGGGAGGCGCACAACTCCGTGTTGCACAGCGACACCGTCGCAGCCTGCATCGCGGCCGAGGCGAGACAGGTTGGCTCATGCAGGTGGCCGGCTTCGAACCTGCCGGAGACCCTGCTCACGCGCCGCGGCCTCGAGGCAGCGAAGCAGCAGCAGTCGACGGTTGACGCCGGGAGACACGGGCACCGGGCGTCGAAGGCGAGTGAGCGTCTCGGACTCGATGCATGGGGGATGCTGGGCGGACGATGAGATGAAGGTTTCGGTGGTTAACACCGAGTGTTGCTATCATCCCGAATCGGGCGATCGCCCGCGTACTCTGTCGCGAAGGAAAGACCCTCGTGAACGACACTCAAACCGTCGTCGATGAATTTGGCACGCACGCTACCGACACCGGCTCGCCGGAGGTTCAGGTCGCGCTGCTCACCGAACGCATCAACCATCTAACCGAGCATCTCAAGGTCAACAAGAAGGACCACCACAGCCGAAGAGGGCTGTTGATGATGGTCGGGAAACGCAGGCGACTTCTCCGGTACCTCCACGACCAAGATGTGGAGCGCTACCGTTCGCTCATCGCGAAACTGGGATTGCGCCGATAGCGCATAGGGAGGCGGCTCTTGAAGCCGCCTTCGGCGTATTCGACGCTCCCTCGCATACCAGTGCGGTGGTACCAGTTGTCAGTGGATGGGCCTCGGCTCCGTCGAGACCCGCCCACTGCCAATTGGTCGCCGCTTCAACGAAGGAGAGATCCAATTGGCTGAGACTGCCATTCGTGGGCTCATCGGAGATGTGGAAGTCGAATTCCGCGCCGGTGAACTCGCCCAACTAGCCGACGGCTCCGTAACGGTGCGCGTCGGAGACACCGAGGTCCTCGTCACCGCAACCGCATCAACGCGGTTGCGCGAAGGCGCCGACTTCTTCCCCCTGACGGTGGACGTCGAGGAGCGCATGTACGCCGTCGGCAAGATCCCCGGCTCGTTCTTCCGCCGCGAGGGTCGTGCGACCGAGAAGGCCATTCTCACGTGCCGTCTCATCGACCGCCCGCTCCGGCCCAACTTCCCGAAGGGCTACCGCAACGACACCCATGTTGTCGCAACCGTCCTCTCGGCCGATCTCATCAACGCCTACGACCTTCCTGCGCTCAACGGCGCCTCCGGTGCCTTGACGCTGAGCTCGCTGCCGTTTGATGGACCGATCGGCGCTGTCCGGCTCGGCCTCATCGACGGAAGCTGGGTTCCGTTCCCAACCTACGAACAGCTCGAAGGCGCCGTCTTCGATCTCGTGGTTGCAGGAAAGCGGAATGACAGCGGCGAAGTCGACATTGCGATGGTCGAGGCCGGAGCCACCGAAGACGGGTACCGACTCGTTCAGGACGGCCAGCAGGCAAGTGACGAGGCGACCGTTGCTCGCGGTCTCGAAGAGGCCAAGGGCTACATCGCCACACTGATCGATATGCAGCTCGAACTGCTCGAAGCCGTCGGCCCGGCCGCGCCACGAGAGTGGCCGATCTCCGAGGACTACTCCGACGAGATGTATGAGCGCGTGGCGGCAATCGCCAAGCCCAAGCTCGAAGCACTTGGCACGATCGCCGATAAGGCGGAGCGTCTTGAGGCCGAAGCTGCCACGAAGGAAGCCGTTCTTGCCGAACTCGCGCTCGATGAAGATGACGCAGATGGAGCCAAGGCTGCATCGAACGCCTATCGGAGCGTCCAGAAACAGGTCATGCGCTCACGCGTCGTCGCAGATGGAGTTCGCCTGGACGGTCGCGGTGTCACCGACATCCGTGAGATCGATGTCAAGGTCGGGATGATCCCCGAAGCTCACGGCTCGGGCTTGTTCCGCCGTGGTGAGACGCAAGTCCTGAACGTCACAACGCTCGGGATGCTGAAGATGGAGCAGATGCTCGACACCATTTCCATCGAAGACTCCAAGCGCTACATGCACCACTACAACATGCCGCCCTTCGCAACCGGTGAAGCTGGTTTCATGCGCGGTCCCAAGCGTCGCGAGATCGGACACGGTGCCCTCGCTGAGAAGGCGCTGCTTCCTGTCATCCCCAGCGACGAACAGTTCCCGTATGCCTTCCGCCTCGTCTCCGAGGTGCTCATGTCGAACGGCTCATCGTCCATGGCGTCGGTTTGCGGTTCGTCGCTGTCATTGATGGACGCCGGTGTTCCGATCGCAGCGCCCGTCGCCGGGATCGCCATGGGTCTGATCAACCACGACGGCGAGTTCGTCACACTCACCGACATCCTCGGCGCCGAGGACGCGTTGGGCGACATGGACTTCAAAGTCGCAGGCACTCAAGACATGATCACGGCTTTGCAGCTCGACACGAAGATCGAGTCGCTTCCGGCGCAGGTCCTCATCGATGCGATGAATCAGGCACGGGACGCCAGGCTGTTCATCCTCGGCAAGATGACGGATGTGCTTCCGGAACCGCGCGACGAGCTTGCTCCGACGGCACCGAAGATCGAAGCGATCTCCGTGCCCAAGGACAAGATCGGTGAGGTCATTGGGCCCAAGGGCAAGACGATCCGCGAGCTCGAAGAGGAGACCGGAGCGACGATCGAGATCGAAGACGACGGAACCATCCGCGTCGGTGCTCCCGACACCACCTCGTTGGAGCTCGCCAAGGAGCGGATCCTCGCCATCGGCTACCCGCCCGAGGCGAACGTCGGAGAGACCTACGAGGGCGAAGTCGTGAACATCACGAAGTTCGGTGCCTTCGTCAACATCCTCCCTGGCCGCGACGGCCTGCTGCACATCTCCAAGATCGGTGGCGGGAAGCGGATCGACCGCGTCGAGGACGTGCTCGCCCTCGGAGACAAAGTCGAAGTTGTCGTTCGCGAGATCGACGATCGCGGCAAGGTCAGCCTCGACCTGGCCAATGCGCCCGAAGCCCCAGAAGGTGGCGACTCGGAGCGGAAGAGCGACGACCGTCCAAGCGACCGCAACGAGGGACGCGGGGATCGTGGACGTGACCGTGGACGTGGTCGGGACCGTGGTCAGCGGGACCGTGGGCGCGACCGTGGGCGCGATCGTGGCAACGACAGCGGTGGTGAGGCCAAACCCGGTCGCACCGTGGTGTCGTTCGAGGACGAATTCGAGGACGGCCTCTCCTAACGAGAGCCGACCGAGAACAAGTGGAAGCCCCGGGTGTTGCCCGGGGCTTCTCGCGTTTGAGACGGGGGAGTCAGTCGTCGAGCACGAACGTGAGTTTCATGTCGACGCGGAAGTGCTTGATGGTCCCGTCTTCGGCGAGCACGACCTTCTGCTCCGATATCCAGGCGCCCCGGATATTGTCGACGGTCTGCTGTGCCTTGGCGATCCCTTTTCGGATCGCATCCTCAAAGCTCCCGGGGGATGTAGAGGTGATCTCGACCACCTTCGCAATCGACACGCACGTGCTCCTTTCGTTGGTACATCTCTAGGATACCGCACTTGTGAATCGAACATATGTTCGATAGGGTGTGTACCCGGCACATCGCCGGAGAGAGGGAGGAATCCGGCGAAATGGCGAGCGAGTTGCCAGTTTTGAGCGACGAGCGAGACCTTGCCCCCAATGCCGGTTCGGGTACGGACTACGAACTACGGACTACGGAGTACAGCGCGCAGCACCCGGACTGCGGACTACGGACTACGGACTACAGCGCGCAGCGCCCGGACTGGGAACTTGATCTTCCGTCCCTTGGTCCCGGCCAGGTTGGGGTTCTTGCCGGGGATGCTGGGCTTGGGATGACCCGGCTGGGGCTGATCCTGCTCTCCGACCATGCCAGAACCGGTTCCGTTGCCTACCTCGACGTGCGTGGATGGCTGAGCCCCCTCGCCGCGTGGGAAGTCGGGATCGAACCAGACCGGTTGGTGATTGCCCGTTGCCGGGATGTCGTCCGGTGGGGGAAGGCCGTTGCTGCGCTCCTGGATGGTGCGGCGGCGGTGCTGGCTGAGGTCCCTCCCGGGGCAAAGGACGCGTCGATCCGGAAGCTCGCGGCGCTCGCCAGGAACCGGGGGACTCCTCTGCTGCTACGACCCCTTGATCGGGCGATACCAACCGGTGTTGCTCACCTGACGCTCGAAGCACGCGAGACCTCATGGAGCGGGGCTGTTGATGGACACGGTCGGATCGACCGGCGAAGAACGCTGCTGATGGCTTCCGGGAAGGCCATGCGGGGAATGACCCGAACGATTGAGATGGAGGACGATGGCTCGAACACTCTGCGTGTGGTATCCGGAGTGGCCGCTGCGGAGACCCGGAGCGTCGCAGGATGATCCCGGCCAGGCGATCGGCGCCGACGGTCGGGTCGAAGCAGTAAACACTGCTGCGTTCGACGCCGGGATTCGTCGCGGGATGCGAAGAGGTGAGGCCGAGGGGATCTGCCCTCTGGTTGTGACGGTCGAACGTGACCACTCGGCCGAGATGGTCGCGTTCGAGGGTGTTGTCACAGCAATCGAGGAACTCATCCCGAATGTCGAGGTCGTAGAGCCGGGATTGGTCTTCGTGCCGGTCGCTGGAGCCGTCGGCTACTACGGCGGCGAGGGTCCGCTCATCGAACGGGTGGTCAAGGAGATTGATCGGGTGGCCGGAGCCGGGTTCCGGATCGGGGTCGCCGAGGGTCCATTCGCTGCGAAACAAGCGTCGGTCAATGCAACCGGTGATCCACCGATGCTTCTGGTTGAAGACGACGAGGCGTTCCTCGCCTCGCTTGACATATCGACGGTTGGCAGGGAAGAGCTGGTCTCGACGTTCCGATGGCTCGGGATAACAACACTCGGGGAACTTGCACGCCTCCCCGGCAACGCCATCGCCTCCCGTTTCGGGGCGGCCGGTCTTGATGCCCATCGGCGTGCTACCGGCAGGGACCGTGATCTGAACCCGCGCGATCTCCCTATCGATCTCACCGTCTCCGAGCGGTTCTCGCCTCCGCTCGAAGACCTCGAGCAGGCAGCGTTCGTGGCTCGAGCGATGGCTGGCCGGCTCGTTGAAGCCCTCGCCTCGTTTGGTGCAGCTCCGTTTCGGATCGTGGTGGAAGCAGAAGCTGCCGACGGGACGGTTCGGTCACGAACATGGTTGAGCGCCGATCCGCTGGATGATCGAGCGATCGCTGATCGGGTGCGATGGCAGCTCCGCGCCTGGGTTGACGGGGTCGGGGCAGGGATACACGGCGGCTTGGTCGCGCTTCGGATCGAGCCGGCGAATCTCTCGGGGGCGGGACGACAGCTCGCACTCGGAGAAGATGCACGAGCGGCGGCAGAGACCGATCGCGCGTTCACTGAAACGCAGGCGATCCTCGGTCGGGATGAGCTGCTCCAGGCGCACCCACAGGGGGGCCGTGAGTTTGGTGACCGGGTTGCCTGGCACCGGTGGGGTGAACCACCGGTCTCTCGGCGAGACCCTGATGCACCGTGGCCGGGGCGGATCCCCGGTCCTTCACCGGCGCTGGTGCCCCCTGCGCCTCAACCCTTTCACATCGAGTGGGATGGAGGAATGCCGACTCGGGTCCGGCTGGGGAGCCGGTGGGTGACGGTCCGGTCGTGGGCAGGTCCCTGGAGGCGGGTTGGACGCTGGTGGAAAGGTGAGGAGCCGGGTGATCAGTATCAGATCGTGACTTCGGCTGGTGCGTTCCTCTGCGAGATCAGGGGTGGAGCAACCTGGCTGACGGGGATCTATGACTGATCGCGCGGCGTCAGGAGTGTGCGTTCCGCATCTCCTCGTAGGTTGCGAGCATCCGGTCGTGCAGCTCGTTCGTCAGCGGGGTGATGTCCCGGAACGTGTAGTCGGTCGTATCGACAGGATCGAGGATCGTGACGATCACACGACCCGGGTACACGAACCACGATCCCGGCGGGTTGATGTCGAACGTTCCGGAGATGACTACCGGCAAGAGATCGGCACCGTTGTCGATCGCGAGGCGGACTGCGCCCTTGTGGAACGCCGCCATATCTCCGGTCCGGCTGCGAGTTCCTTCCGCGAAGACCATCAGCGAATATCCGCGGCGATAGGTCTCTTTGGCTGCATCATTGATCGCCTGCCTGGTCGATATCGCTCCGCCACGGTCAACCTTGACGATTCCTGCAGTGTCCATGCCGGGTCCGAGGATCGGGATCTTGTAGAGCTCCTTTTTCGCGAGGAACCGGATGGGGGTCGGGATCGCTCGGAAAAGCACGGGAATGTCGAAGTTCGACGTGTGATTCGCCACAACCACATAGCGGCGGTCGGGGTCGACGTGTCCTGCGCCCTCGACCGTCATCACGATCGGCGGGATCTTCATGAAGTGCCCGGCCCATCGCTGGATCGTCTGCTCGATCTTCGGCGAGTCACGATTGCGCTTCCCGATCCAGATCACGTAGGCCGCTTGCGACAACGTATAGAAGAAGAAGAGCGGGATGAGGACAATCGTCCTGATTGCTGCGCGCAGAGTTCGACCCATGGATCGGTAGCGTAGCTATGGCGGAGGACCCTACACGATGAAACAACGACGGCTCACGGCCGATCAGGCGCGAAGGATCGCACTTGCAGCCCAAGGTTTCACGACGCCGCGTCCGAAGGGTCGCGTCGATGTCCGGCATTTTCGGCGGGTGCTCGAACGAGTCGGACTCATCCAGTTGGACTCGGTGAACGTCCTCGAGCGTTCCCACTACCTCCCGATATTCTCCCGCCTCGGTCCGTACGATCGATCGGCATTCGATCGGTGGACCGCTCGCTCGGGAGAGCTGTTCGAGTATTGGGGACACGAAGCCTCGCTGATCCCGGCCGGCCTGTATTCCACGTTTGGCTTCCGGATGAACGAGATGAAGCCGTGGGGGAGTGTTCGCCGACTGCTTCATGAACGGCCGGGATATGTCGAGGGTGTTCTGCAGCAGGTCGCCGACCGGGGTCCGATGACGGTGTCGGATCTCGAGGATCCCGGGGAACGCGGCGGGCCCTGGTGGGGTTACGCCCCGGGCAAACATGCGCTCGAGTGGCTCTTCGCCAAGGGCGAAGTCACGGCATACCGCACCCGTTCGTTCGCACGTGTATACGACTTGCCGGAACGCGTGCTGCCGGCGTGGGCTGTGCGCCAGCCGCGGCTGGACGAGACCGAGGCGTATCGACGCCTCCTCGTCGACGCTGCGCGGCACCACGGGATCGGGACTGCGGCAGATCTTGCCGATTATCACCGCCTCCACACACCAACCGCTCGGGCGATTCTTGCCGATCTCGCGGCTGAGGGAGCCGTCGTTCCTGTCGACGTCGATGGATGGCGGACCTCCGCCTACCTTCACCCGGCGGCCGTTCTCCCGAGACACGCGCGGGGAGCCGGCCTTCTGAGCCCATTCGATTCTCTGATCTGGAACCGCGATCGAGTCGAACGTGTCTTCGGATTCCGGTACCGGATCGAGATCTACGTTCCGAAGGACAAGCGCCGGTTCGGGTACTACGTGCTGCCGTTCCTGCTCGACGGCGAGCTTGTGGCTCGCGTTGACCTCAAGGCCGACCGCAGGGGGAGACGCCTCCTCGTGCAATCTGCACACATCGAACCCGGTCGTGAGCCCGCACGGGTCGCGCCTGCGCTGGCGGCCGAGCTTCGTTCACTGGCGGCCTGGCTCGATCTCGATGAAGTGGAGATCCTCGATCGAGGAGGGCTGGCTGCACCGCTGCGAATGGCGGCTGCAATCGACGATCCCTCCGCGTGATATCGGTACCGGCCGTCCGCGGTCGCGGAGTACGAGCGCAAGGGAGCGAGATCGCAAGAGCGGCCGCCCCGACAGCGATGCCGATGCTCGGACGCACTCGGACGGTGTGTTCCTCAGCGGCACCATCACTCGCGGTAGGCGGCGGATCCTCTCCGTTGGAGCGTTCCGTGGCACCATCTGATGCTGGGCCGTGGTGTCCGGTGCGCTGACGGGATCTGCGCCACCCGTGCTCGCTATCGTTCGATCCAGTCAATCGTCAAGGAGCACGCAAGATGATCGATTTTCAGGACCGTGTTGCGGTGATCACGGGCGCCGGCGGAGGACTCGGGCGCGAATATGCGCTCCTGCTGGCTTCCCGCGGGGCGTCGGTGGTCGTGAATGATCTCGGCGGCTCAGTGGCCGGCGAGGGTGCCGATGCCAGCCCGGCTGATTCCGTCGTGGAGGAGATTCGTTCGAACGGTGGAACCGCTGTCGCCGAGTACAGCTCGGTTGCGAATCCCGAGGGTGGTGCTGCGATCATCGCGCACGCCGAGGAGGAGTTCGGGCGGGTCGACATCCTCATCTCCAATGCTGGAATCCTGCGCGACCGCACGTTGGCGAAGATGGAGGTTGACGACCTCCGAGCAGTTCTGTCCGTTCATCTGGAGGGGGCGTTCTACGTCACCATGCCCGCGTTCCGACTGATGAAGGCGCAGCAATACGGGCGGATCATATTTGCGTCGTCGGGATCGGGTGTGTTCGGCAACTTCGGCCAGACGAACTACGCAGCCGCCAAGGCCGGACTCGTCGGGTTCATGAATGCGCTGAAGCTCGAGGGTGCCAACTACGACGTGCTCGTGAACGCCGTTGCGCCGATTGCCCACACGCGAATGACGGAAGAGATCCTTGGGGATATGGCCGATCGGTTCGACGCCGACTCGGTCGCTCCAGCAGTCGCCTACCTCGCTTCCGAGGCGAACCGGTACAGCGGCGAGCTCTGGTCTGTGGGCGGAGGTTCGGTCAGCCGCGTCTTTACGGCGTTGTGCGAGGGCTACTTCAAACACCCGGATCGTGACGGCCCGCTCACGATTGAGGACGTGGCCGAACATGTCGACGATGTTCGAATCGAGGACGGCTACATCGTGCCGGTCTCGTCTCGCGATGAGTTCGCCAAACTCGGGCCGATGTTCTACTCATGACCGACTGGAGCGGCAGCACCGCACTCATCGTCGTGGACGTTCAGAAGGGGTTTGACGACCAGGCCGCCTGGGGTCAACGCAACAATCCCGAATGCGAGGCCAACGTTGCACGGTTGATCGGCGCGTGGCGCGACCACAACTGGCCGATCGTCTTCGTGCGACACGACTCGACGACGCCGGGGTCGCCGCTAGCACCGGGCACACCCGGCAACTCGTTCAAGGATGTGGTCACCGGCGAGCCGGATCTGTTGATTGGCAAGTCCGTCCACTCCGCGTTCAAGGGCGCACCCGACCTTGCGAGGTGGTTGACCGAACACGGCGTCACGGGAATCGCGGTGTGCGGAATCCAGACGAACATGTGCTGCGAGACGACCGCCCGCGACGGCAGCGATCTCGGATTCGAGATGCTGTTCGTTCTCGACGCAACCCACACGTTCGACATCGTGGGAGCGAACCATCAGGTGTATCGCGCGCGTGAGATCGCTCGCTACACGGCGCTCACGCTCGGAGCTGACTTCGGACGTGTCGTGATGACTTCAGAACTGGTCGACTGATCAGTCGTCGAACCAGCTGATTCGGTTGGCGTCGATGTCGAATCGGGCTGTCGATTCAGGGTGGAGGCGCTTGGGTGACCAGGCAACGAGTCGGCGGCCGTCATCGAGACGAAGCTCGATCCGGTACACCCCACCGCGGAAATGCGCTCCTGCCACCGTCGCAGTTCGTGCTCCTTTGGGTGTGAGAACGATGGACTCAGGCGGGATCACTCCGGTGGTCACCTCGGCAGATGGAGGTTCCAACCCAAGCGAGGCGAGGCTCGATGCCGGGAGCAGATTCTCGAGGCCGATGAAGCGGGCGGTCCATCCGTCGGGCGGCTGGTGCCAGAGCTTCTCCGGTGTCTCGTCGGCGACGATGCGTCCGTCGCGGATGATTGCGACCTGGTCGGCGATCGTGAACGCCTCTTCGCGGTCGTGGGTCACGTAGAGGACGGTCGCATGGACGGCCGAGAAGATCGAGCGCATCTCGACCAAGAGGTGCTCCCTGAGAGAGCGGTCGAGAGCTCCGAGCGGCTCATCCAGGAGTACGAGCCGGGGATCCGGCGCGAGCGTGCGAGCCAAAGCAATCCGCTGCTGTTCACCTCCGGAGAGTGTGCCGATGGTGCGGTTCTCGTAGCCGGGGAGGCCAACCAGCTCGAGCATCTCGGCCACGCGTGTGCGTACGGCTTCGGCGCCGAGGCCCTGCATCTGGAGGCCGAAGGCGACGTTTCCCGCCACGGTGCGGTGGGGGAACAAGGCATAGTCCTGGAACATCAGCCCGAATCCGCGCCGGTGCGGTGGAACGTCCACCAGCGGCTGCCCATCCCATGCGATGTTGCCAGAGGTCGGAGGTTCGAGCCCGGCGATCGAACGCAGCATCGTCGATTTCCCGGAGCCGGACGGGCCCATGAGGGCGTGGATCGTCCGATCATCGACCTCAAGGCTGGCTGCATCGACTGCGATCGTTGAGCCGAATCGCACGGTGAGATCGGATACATCGAGCATCAGACGCCGCCCGAACGAGTGCCGCGTACCGCTTCGATGCCAAGAGCGGCGACGGCAACGATAGCCATGAGTATCACCGACATCGCCATTGCCTCCCCAAACGTGCCGGGACGGCCGAGGAGGCGGAAGATCGCGACGGGGATGGTGGCCGTTGCCGGGCGTGCGATGAACGATGTTGCGCCGAATTCCCCGACGGAGATCGCGAACGCGAACATGGCCGCGACGGCGAGTGCGCGCGTGATGAGTGGCAAATCGACCTCTCGCCACGCACGGCGTGGTGACGCGCCGAGCACGGCCGCCGCCTCGCGCAGGCGGTGTTGGATCGATTCCATCACCGGCACCGTGCTGCGTACGACGAACGGAATCGCCACGAGTGCATGGGCGACCGGGATGAGGAGGAATGAAGCGCGAAGGTCGATCGGTTGGTCGAGTGCCACGAGGAAGCCGAACCCGATGGTGACGGCGGAGGTTCCGAGGGGGAGCATGAGCACCGTGTCGAAGATGCGGCCGCTGCGCCCGCTCGCCGACACGATGACGGTGGCCGCCAGGAGTCCGACGCCGCTCGCGATCAACACGGCAGGAACGGCGAACTGCAGGGTGTTGGCGATTGCGTCCGTCGGCGACACGAACACCGCCGTGGCCCTCGGGGGGTCGAACAGGTGCGCGTAGTTGGACAAACCAAGTCCATCCGGTGTTGACAGTGACCTCCAGATCAACACGGCGAGCGGCGTGACAACAATGATCGCCAGCATGCAGAGCGTGGAAACGACGACGGCCCACTCGCCCGTCGTTCGAGGAGCACGGGCGATCTCGCTCGACGGGCGCAGCGTGAGTTCGGCCGCTCGCCGGTTTCGGGCCTTGCTGTAGAGGACGAGGAGCACCGTGACGCCGATGAGTTGGAGCACCGCGAGCGCCGCGGCAAGGTCGAGGCGGAGGAAGGCTGTTGCCTGTCGCCAGATCTCAACCTCGAGGGTCGTGTGACGGAGGTCACCGAGCACAAGGATCACCCCAAAGGACGTGAAGGAGAAGAGGAACACCAGCGCCGCACTCGACAGGATGGCGGGCCGGAGCAGGGGAAGAGTGATGGTGCGAAACACGCGGAGTCTTCCGGCACCGAGGATGCGGGCTGCATCTTCGAGGTGTGGGTCAACCTGTTCCCAGAATGCTCCGACGCCGCGGATCACGATGGCCAGGTTGTAGAACACATGGGCGATGAGGATCGCCCATATCGTGCCGCGCAGGTTCACGCCGAAGGGGCTCCCGGGACCGAGAACGGCGAGGAATGCGACCCCGACGACGATTGTGGGCAGAACGAATGGGACCAGGGTCAGGGAGCGGAGCAACGATCGGCCGGGGAACCGATACTTCGCGAACACGTACGCGATCGGGAGTCCAATCGCCACGGTGAGGAGCGTCGAAAGCAGTGCCTGCCACAACGTGAACCAGGCAATGCCTCGAACCGTTGAACTCGACAGGGTCTCGGTGAATGCCGAGGTCGCGATCTGTCCGTCGGGGACCAGACCGGTGTACAGGATCGTGAGCACCGGATACACGAAGAAGTAGCCAATGAATACCGCCGGAATCGCGCCGATCAGGAGAAGGGAGCGCTTCGATCTCATCGAACGATCGTCGCCCATTCGGCGAGCCAGCGATCGCGGTTCTCCTCGATGGCTGCCGGGTCCATGATGACCGGGTTCGCCGGGATCGTTGCGTATTCGGCGAAGACATCCGGCAGCGCCGCATCTTCGTTGGCCGGGAAGACGAACATGTTGAGCGGGATGTCTTCTTGGAACGTTCGCGCGAGGAGGAAGTCGACGAGTTGCCGTGCCGTTGCTTCGGCTTCGGTTCCGTTGAGGATTCCTGCATACTCGATCTGTCGGAAGCAGCCGTCCTCGATGATTGACGTCGGCGCGGCGTCGAGATCGCTGTAGTAGACCTCGGCCACCGGCGACGTCGCGTACGACACGACGGCCGGCCGCTCTCCTTCTCCCGATCCCCCTGAGAAGTCGCCGTAGTACGCCTGCTCCCATCCGGGAACGATCTGGACGTCATTTGCCACGAGGTCGGTCCAGTAGGCCTGCCAGGGGTAGTCGCCTTCCTCGCCGAAGACGCTGATTGTCGCGAGCAGGAATGCGAGGCCGGGCGACGAAGTCGTCGGATCCTCGACCACGAAGATGCCGCGGTAGGCGGGGTCGGCAAGGTCGGCGAGGCGTTCCGGCAGCCCGAGCCCCCGAGCTTGGAGCCCCGCCGGATCGAGGTTGACACAGACGTCGCCAAAATCGATCGGCGTGACCTGGTCTCCGGGTATTCGGAGCGGCTCGGGTGCAACATCGATGTTCGTCGCCCGGTAGGGGAGGAACAGGTCTTCAGCGATCGCTCTCGAAAGGAACGTGTTGTCGATGCCGTAGAGAACATCGGCGATCGGATTGTCCTTGGTGAGGATCGCCTGGTTGACCATGGTCCCGGCGTCAGCAGATTGGAGCACGGTCACGGATACTCCGGTCGCCTCGGTAAATGCCTCGAGAACGCCCTCGGAGACCACAAACGAACCGTGGGTCATCAACACGACCTCGTCCGGTGTTGAACTACCCGACCCACACGCTGCGCCGGCGAGTGCGACCACGATGATCGCCACGTTCAGTCGGAGTCGTCTCATCGGTTGGCCCTCTCGTGAACGATGAACAGTGTTCCCTCCTCGACCTGAATGGAAGCCAGGGCGGCGTCCATCACGTTGCTGACGCCCCGGGTGGATCCGGCGGCGAGGGTCTCGGCGTCAAGGCTCCAGCGGAGGCCCTCGGTGGTGACACCGACGACGTCGGCGCCGGTCGGCACGAGTGAGAGCCGGTCGCCGGGTCGGCCGTCGATCACTGCGGCGTTGCGTGGTGTGCACACGGTGACGATGGTGTGTCCGTCCGTCCAGACGATCTCATCTACGTGCCGAGCCGTCGCAGCAACGAGGCCCATGGAGCCGAGAAGATGATCGAGCCGACCGGTGTGCGATCCGACGACGAGAATCCGCTCAGCTCCCATGGCTAACGCCGCCTCGAACGCGAGTTCGAGATCCGTGGAGTCCTTGGCGGTCGGGTGTCGTTGCAGCGACGAGCCATTCCGGACCGCATCGTCGAGTACGGCGGCGTCCACCGAGTCCATGTCTCCGATCACGAGATCAGCGGCGAGACCGAGTTCCTTGGCATGGTGCAGCCCGCTATCTGCAGCGATCACGTAGGCGTCGTCTGGAAGGCTGAAGCTGCTGTTGTTGGCGATCGGTTCGCCGCCCGATAGGACGATCACCTGGTTGGTGTGGCTCTCCACGTGCTTCCTCCGCTGGTATAACCCAGTTCAGGTTCCGCGGGTCGGAGGCGTTCGCAGCTGCGCTGCACCGGCCGCCCTCTCAGTTCGGCGTTCCCGAACTCCCCGGAGTGGTCGCGCCCATCGTAGGCCGGTCCGGGATGGTGTGAGAGAAGTAAGGGGTTGACAGCATGACAGCATTGTGACATCATGATGATGTCATACCGACGAGCGGATACAACGAGAGGAGCACCATGTTGTGCTACACCAATCTTGAAGCGGAACGAATCATGGTCGAGATGACGTATGGTTCAGACGATCAGAAGCGGCGTCGTTCGATGCTGCGGCTCACCGGCCGCACCGACGGGCGTTGAACAGGGAGATCGAGATGGATGCACGTGTCGTCATGGCCGAGATCGAGGAATCGCTCAGCGCTCAACTGAGACTCGCAGGCGATGACCCTCAGGTTGTGGAAGCCGGCGAGGCGATCATGGCCGGTCTTGAACCGGCCATCGATCGCGCCGTAATGCACCTCGCGGAGCAGGCGGCGATCGAGGTCGATGCGCAGCTTCCGAATCAGCGCGTCGGTGTCGAACTGCGAGAGGGCGCACCGGTTCTCGTCGTTCACGGAGGCGAAGACACGGTGAGAATCAACACCGACGATCTCGAGGCACGTATCACGCTGCGACTCTCGGAGAAGCTCAAGGGTGTGCTCGAGGACGCTGCAGGAGAGGCGGGAGAGTCGGTCAACACGTTTGTCGTCAAGACCTTGGCGGGCAAAGCCAAGGAACGCGACACCGGCCGTCGGTACAGCGGGACGATCGAGACATGAGCAAGTTGAAGCGCGAGTTCGCCGTCGGCGACCATCCCGAAGTGGTCGTGACGGTCTCCTCTGCCGGCGTGTCGGTTGTCGAGGGCGACTCGAAGACGATCGTCCTCGAAGCTGAGGGCTCAGAAAGCGGACTTGAACAACTCTCCGTGATGCAGACCGGGGACGTCATCACGGTCACCACGCGTAAGGGCGGCCGGAGCTGGGGGCGCGGCCGACTGAAGATCAAGCTCGTCGTTCCTGAAGGCACCGTGATCGGAGTGCGAGCCACGTCCGGCGACATCAGGATTCTCGGGCCGGTGTCCGATGTGGTCATCGAGGGCGCCTCCAGCGATGTTCACCTTGCGTCGTTCGACGGCCGTGCCCGTGTCAAGACTGCAAGTGGAGACCTCACCGTTGGCAGCGCCGCGGGTGGGCTCCAGGTCGCGACAGCTTCCGGTGACGTCCGAGTTGACTCCCTCGACGGAGACCTTGTCGCCAGCACGGCGTCTGGAGATATCTCCGTCGGATCGGCGGAAGGATCAGTCTCGGTGAAGACTGCGAGCGGTGATGTCGCCGTCCGGCGCTTCTCCGGTGTGCACTTCGACGGCGCGACGATGTCGGGCGACATCGCCATCGGACTCGTCCCCGGCATGTCGATCGACGCCGATTTCCAGACCCTATCTGGGAGCATCCGCAACCTCGCTCCCGCAGGCACGGGTGAACGAACCATCAACGCGACGATGCGGATCAAGACGATGTCCGGAGACATCACGCTCCGCTGACCGAGGTTGGCGCAGCATCGTCGGTTCGCAGGTTCTAGGATCGTCCGTATGGCGTTCGACCTCGCATCCCGGTTTGATCACGCGGCCGCATGGCCCCACGGCGAGGAGGAAGAACACCCGCTCGTCATCGGTATTGCGGGCGGTTCCGGCTCCGGCAAGACGACCATCGTTCAGAGTGTTGTGGACATCGTTGGACCCGAATTCGTCATCCAGCTCCCGCACGACGCCTACTACCGGGTGCAGGATCACCTCACGTATGAGGAACGGACCGAGATCAACTACGACCATCCAGACTCGCTCGAGAACGAGTTGATGATCGAGCACATCTCCGCGCTTCGGTCTGGGCGCTCCGTCGACCGACCCGTCTACGACTTCGGCACACATACACGATCGCCCGAAACGTTGCGCGTGGAACCGCAGGCCGTCATCATCGTCGACGGCATTCTGGTTCTCGCCGACCCGGAGTTGCGCGAGCTCATGGATCTACGCATCTACATCGATACCGACGCCGATCTTCGGCTCATGCGACGTCTGCAACGCGACATCGTCGAACGGGGGCGCACCGTCGATTCAGTGCTGAACCAATACGAGAAGACGGTTCGTCCGATGCATCTGCAGTTTGTTGAGCCCTCGAAGCGCTACGCCGACATCATCGTTCCGGAGGGCTACAACCCCGGCGCGATCGGGACGGTTACGTCGATGATCCGTCACTTCATGACGGAGAGAAACGCGCCCGTCTGAGCGCTTCATCAACGAGCGGATTCGTCGCGTCGGCGTAGATCGCATGGCCATCTGCCGATGCGTGGAAGAGGTCGCCGGCCCACAAAGCGGGCTCATGCTCGAAACTCGCGTACTCCGGACCCCACGCTCTTGACTTGGGAACGCCGTATCGGAACGCAACCCGGCTAATCGCATGATCGATTGCGCGCCCGCGTACCCGCGCGACTCCTTGAGCGAGGGCCGGAAGACGCGGAATCGCGCCGAGGTCGCCGACGCCGCACACGGCGACGGCGGGGAATGCTTCGATCATCGTCCGGACAACCTGGTCGTAGGAGGCTTCGAATCTGCTCACGGGAGTTCCGCGCAACGCGTCGTTCCCACCCACCGACAGCACCGCCAAGTCTGCGCCGAGGACAATCGCTCGATGAACCTGGCCGTCGCGGACGTCGCTGATTCTCGATCCACCGATCGCCACTGAGACGAGCTCGACGTAGTAGCGGTCCGACAAGTGGATCGCAGTTCGACGGACCCACGCATCATCGAGAGGCTCAACACCGGGGGCGGTAATGGTGCTGTCGCCGAGGGCGATCATCCGCAGCCGGGGGAGTGCGGGGTCGCCAAACGTCCCTGAAGGGTCCTGATCGGTGAGGCTCTCGAGATCGGGGCGCTGGATCGCCTGCACCATCTGGGCGGTGAGAACACCGCCGATCGCGAGTGGGCGTCGAGCAGCTTTCCAGTACTTCTTGGCCATGGGCACAGGCTACCGGGGACACACCTGCACTTGGCCGATCGATCGCGACTACTCGTGAACCCAGGGTTCTCCACCCTGCATACGGCGCTGTGGGCCCGCAGAATGAAGCGGCTCGCGTACCGCGGGCTGGGTGCGCCGCATGCGATGCGGAGAACCCTGGGTACGCCGCTCTACACCTCGGCGGGTTTCCGCCACTGCGGAGCGGTGCAGCGGTAGCCGCGGCGAAGGAGTTCCCCCATCGCTGCGGAATTCCGCCGCATGGCGCCGTCATCCCACCGGGCCGGGTAGCCATTGTGTGACTGAGGGGTGACAGCCGATTCAAAGGTCCGGTCGTACTCGCTGATCAGCTCGTCATCCGTCAGAATCCTGACCGGCAGCTCCTGGATGCTGCGGGCTCCCATAGCGCCTCCATCGCTCGGCATACCCTCCGCGTCGGCATTTGCGCCTCCAATCTTGAGCCGCCAGGCACGTGTGCCAATCGGCCACGGCGGTTGCCATATGGGCTGGAACGATGCGGGAGGGCACCTGCTCGACCGTCTCGGTCCGAGCGGCACATCTGCTCCTCGTAGCCGGACGCTAGACGTCGTCGCCGGCGCCTTTCGCGTGGACCTCCCGCCACACACCTTCGTCGATACGCCGCAGGACCATCTCCCTGCCGCCGAGACACTCCGGTTCCTGCCACCACTTGGCGTTCGCGGCGTTGACCCAGTGCGGCCAGAGCGAACCGTGTTCGCAAGGCCGACCATGATCCCGCACGCTGATCGTGTCGTTCGTGTCCACCTTCAGCCATCTCCCGGTCGAGAGCTTCCAGGCTGCAACGCATGGTACGTCTGGGAAGGTCTTCCTGACTACCGGGTCGGTAGCCACACACGCGGTGTTGGTCCCTTGGCCTCTGGTCGTTCGAGATTGGTTCGGTTTGGGTGTCGTGTAGGTCGCTGTCTGGGAGCCTTGTCTATTGAGGTCCCGTTCTTGGAGGATCGGTGACTACGACAGAGGCACGGGCCGAAGGGTTCACCGCCTTCGTCGAAGATGTGGAGCCTGGTCTGAGGCTTGCTCTGTGTTCGGCGTTCGGTCGTCAGGTGGGGTTGGATGCGACGGCTGAAGCTCCGGAGTATGGGTGGGAGCATTGGGAACGGATTCGAGTCACCGATGAATGCGACCGGCTGGACGAGGTCGCCACCGTATTCTTCGGCGACGGATCTGGCGTAGCGCTGGCCACACTCAATCTCTCGTCCTTGTGTTTCCAGCGAGTCGGTTGAGTGACAGTCGGCGGCTAGTACGACCGACCCGGGCGGACGTCGATTCTTCGTCAGACGTTGAAGCGGAAGAAGATCAGGTCGCCTTCTTTGACGATGTAGTCGCGGCCCTCGAGGCGCCACTTGCCGGCTTCTTTGGCGCCCAGCTCCCCGCCGTACTCGATGAAATCGTCGTACGAGATCACCTCGGCCCGGATGAAGCCTTTCTCGAAGTCGGTGTGGATCTCGCCCGCGGCCTGTGGGGCCGTCGCACCCTGCTTCACCGTCCACGCCCGAGCCTGCTTGTCTCCAGCGGTGAAGAAGGTCCGAAGCCCGAGCAGGTGGTACGCCGCGCGGATCACCTTGTTCAAGCCCGGCTCATCGAGGCCGTACTCCACCAGCATCTCGTCGTGGTCGTCGTCATCGAGCAGCGCAAGTTCTGCCTCGAGGTTGCCCGAGATCACCACAACGTCCCCACCCTCATGAGCCGCGTACTCGTGCACTGCGTCGACGTAGGGGTTCTCGCCGAGGCCCGCTTCGTCGACGTTCGCGATGTACATGGCGGGTTTTGCGGTGAGGAGGAACAGATCACGCACGATGAGGCTCTCGGCGTCGGCGAACGTCATCGATCGGACCGGGCGGCCCTCCGATAGATGGGTGTGCAGGCGTTCGTACACCGCCAACATGGCGCCGGCTTCCTTCTCTCCGGCTCGTGCCTTGCGCTCCGCCTTGTCGATAGCCCGCTCCACACCCTCCAGGTCGGCGAGAGCCAGTTCCGTGTCGATCGTCTCGAGGTCCGAGATCGGATCGATGTCACCCGACACATGCACCACGTTCGGATCGTCGAAACACCGCACCACCTGCGCAATCGCGTCGGTCTCTCGAATGTGATGGAGGAACTGGTTGCCGAGGCCCTCACCCTGGGAGGCACCTTCGACGAGTCCGGCGATGTCCACGAATTCGACCACCGTCGGCACGATCTCCTCGGGATGAACGAGCGCCGCGATCTTGGCAAGACGTTCGTCGGGTACGAGCGCTACGCCGAGATTCGGTTCGATCGTGCAGAACGGGTAGTTCTCCGCTTGGATCTCCCCCCGGGTGAGCGCGTTGAACAGCGTCGACTTGCCGACATTCGGGAGTCCAACGATGCCACAGCGGATGCCCACGGGAGCCTTTCGGAAGGGGAATCGGAAGACTAGGACGACTCGGATGGCATCACGCCTCCCAGGTTCGGTGCCTCCGTGTTGGATGGCCTAACGTCTGCGTGTGCAAGACGAAGCGTTGACCGCCCTCATCGAATCAAGCGACCTGGACGGTCTCGTCCGGTTTGTCGACGGACTCGTGACCGCCCGCGACTGGACTGGGATCGAGACGATGCGGGACCGGTGCCTCGAGGCGGTTGAGCGAGGGAAACAAGTGTGGGGTCCCGCCGAGTATGCCGAATACCGGCTCGCACTCGACGGGCCGCCGGACCGAGCTGTTGCCGTGCTGGGGGACGGGAAGGGACGATACGGGCCGGGGCCGTTGTGGGAGGTTGCAGCGTCCCGCCACTCGTGGAGCGAACTGGAGCCGCTGGTGACCGTCCCCACATTGCGAGCATTGATTGCGCACGAACGATCGATCAGTGGCGACGTTGTGGCTCCGGATTCGATCGACGGTCGCATCCTCGAGATCCCGCCAACCATCGAGCCGTGGGAGCCGACGTATCCCACCGCGGTGTACCGAGCGGACGGAGCCGACTTCCCTGAAGGCGACCGAAGCCCACTTGTCTGGGCCGACCTCCCTGACGCATTCGAAGTTGTCGATGACGAAGGCGCAGGTGAAGCCTTGCTGACGCTGGTCCGTCCCTGGTGGGACGAGTCGAGCGGCCACGCCGACGTCATCCAGGTGGAGGGTGACGCGCTCGGTGCGATCCGAGCTCTCGGACCCCATCGCGCCCGTGTTGCCGACGTGAGTCTCGCTGAGGCGCTCTCCGCAATGGTCTGGACCGGCGCAAGCGGCGGTGCGTTCGGGAGCAGGCGCGGCACGCCGGTTGGCCGGACATTGGCGTGGTGGGTCCTCGCTGCACTCCTTGGCTACGAGGAGATTCCCCACGACCCGGCCGCGCTCGAAGAGGCTTCCGAGCTTCGGTGGGTGCTCTGGGATCCAGGAGACGCCGTCGGCGGATGGGCACTCCACCTCGCCGTGGAAGATCCGCAGGACGGGATGGCGTGGGCCATCAGCGCCGTCGACATGGTGTGATCACTCACCCGCCTGTGCAGACCTCCGAAACGCGGCGTAACGTTTGGGTATGACCGGAGGGAATACGGTGGGAGGCGGGTCAGGGCGATCGCCGATCGCCGCAGCAGTGCTGTCCGCCGTTCTGCCCGGTGCGGGACAATGGTACGCCGGCCGCCGCCTCCGATCGCTGTTCTTCCTCGTTCCGATCTTGCTTGCGCTCGTTGCTGTGGTGATCGGTTTGGCGACTGATTCACTGGGGTTCCGTTCGCTCCTCGGGTGGGTCGTCCAGCCGACGCTGCTGCGGATGTCGCTTGCAGCAAACGCCGCGGTGCTCGCTTGGCGTGTTGTCGCCGTCATCGACGCCTACGTGGTCGCGGGAGGGCGCCGTCCGTCTCTCGGTTTCGCCGCGTCGCTGCTCGCCATCCTGGTCGCCATCGTGGCGGCGCCCCAAGTCGCCGCAGCGTCGTACACGGTGCGCAGCATCACACTCCTCGAGTCGGTGTTCGTAGCCGAGGAATATCCGGTTCAGGAAGTTCTGAGCGTTGAGATGATCCGCGAGCCCGAGCCGCCTGAAAAGCGTTCGGAACCGGCGGAGCCGGTTGTCTTCGAATCCAGCCGGTCGGCCCGTAACCTCGTGTTCCGTCCGGGCATCGGCGATCCCCAAGCGGTTGAAGTGTGGGTCGACATCGTTGCCCCTCCAGTGCCGGAGGCGCCTCTCCTCCCGTATGAAGAACGAGTGGCGGGCGACCGGCTCACGATATTGCTCGTTGGCGCGGACGAGGGGCCCGGAAGGGAAGGGCTGCGGACCGACTCCATGATCGTGGCAACCTTCGACATTGAGAGCGGTCAGGCCGCGCTCTTCGGCCTCCCGCGCAACTTCAAGCGCGTGCCGCTTCCCCCCGAGTTCCAGAACTCGTTCATCACACTCGAGAAGGAGGCAATCGAAAAGGAGGCGGTCGACGACAACGGCGACGGATTCCCCGACACGTGGATCGACCGCAACGGCGATGGAATCCCAGACAAACCACGGTTCAAGTCGTGCCGCTGTTTCCCGGAGATGCTCAATCGCGTTCACGAGAACACAATGGACTGGACGACGACGTACCCCAACACGCCGGATCCCGGTCTGGCCGCACTGAGCGACGTCGTCGAGCACCTCATCGACCTGCGCATCGACTACTACGTCATGGTCAACATGGAGGGTTTCGTCGACGTCGTCGACGCGATCGGCGGTGTCGAGGTGATGGTCACGGAGCCGTATCACGTCGCAGTCTCGGCTCCGTCGGAGGGTTCGCCAAAGGCGCGTGTGAACGTGGAACCTGGGTTGAACCACCTGACGGGCCTCGAGGCCTTGGCCTACTCGCGCTGGAGAATTGGCTCTTCCGACTACGACCGGATGCAGCGCCAGCGTTGCCTGGTTCGAGCCGCCGCCGATCAGCTGGATCCGCTGACGCTCGCCCGGTCGTTCCATACCCTCGCTGATGTCATCGAACGCTCCGTCGTCACCGATATCCCTGTGGCGTTCCTCCCAGACCTCGTTGACATCTTGGGCAGCGTCAATCTCGAGCAGGTCTCGACCGTGGGCCTGGTGCCACCCACATACAACAGCGGTCGCACACCCGGGGGGTACCCCATTCCCAACGTCCAAAGAATCAGGGCGAAGGTCGCCGAGGTGCTTGAAGGCGGGACGGTCGACGCAGGCAGCGGCGACACGAACGAATGCGGGATGTAGCCGAACTGCGGCCACAACGACGAAGTCGGTTGAGCCTCCGGTGACGTTCGGCAGCCGGGTAGCTAGCCGAGGTTGGCGCGTGCCGCCTGGGGGTCGTCCACGGTCACCGCGAAGTGGAGGCCCTCCGCATTGGAGTGGAGGAGGTACATCGAGTCGATATTGACACCCGCGTCGGCGAGTCGCTGCGCGACATCGGCGAGGGCCCCGGGTTCGTCCGGGAGAAAGGTGTCGAGCACAAGCCGCTCTTCGAAGTGGAGCCCGGCCGTCTGGAGGACCCTGCGCGTGGCATCCGCATCGTCGGGCATCAGGCGGACGAGGCTCTCGTTGTCGGAACCGATCGCCGCGAGCGACTGGATGTGGACCCCGGCATCCGCGAGACGTCGGGCGAGGGTGGCGAGTTGGCCCGGCTGATTAGCGAGGGTGACGGAGAACTCTTTCATGGCCCCATCCTACGCCAAAAGACCTCCGCGTGGATCGCGATCACGGTGTCGGGGGCGCGTGTTGGGCGCACGATCCGGACGATGACGGGAAAGAGGAGCGTGGCCACCATGGCGACAACCACGACAACGACGATCACGGAACGGACGATGCGCCGCCTCCGGATCTCCTCGATCTCCTCTGGTGTCAGGTCGTCATCCACCCCCCGATTCTTGCGTACTTGCGAACCTCATGTAAATCGAACATATGTTCGATTAGAGTGGCGCGGTGGCACGGTACGCAGAGCTCCACGCCCATACGAACTACAGCTTCCTCGACGGCGCTTCTCATCCGTACGACCTCGTCGCTCGCGCCGCTGAGCTGGGATACACGGCGCTTGCCGTCACCGACCACGACGGTTTCCGCGGTGCCGCAAAGGTCCACGTTGCTGCACGTGAGATCGGCCTCCCGATCGTGTACGGGACGGAAGTGGGGATGGAAATGGATGCCCTCCCTGCGTCGTCGCTTCGTTCCTCCGCGTCCCCCCTCCGCCCCCCCACTTCGTGATGATATGGATGCCCCCCCTGCGTCGTCGCTTCGTTCCTCCGCGTCCCCCCCACTTCGTGGGGGGGACGTAACTAGGCGGGGGAGGATTCGGCGGATGCACGGGAGCAAACCGACGGATCACCCGAGGACCGACCACCTCGTTCTCCTGGCTCCCGACCCGGAGGGTTACGCCGCTCTGAGCCGCTTCGTCACACGGGGGCAGTTCCGCGGGCAGAAGGACCGGCCCCGCTACGACTACGTCGATCTCGACACCGCCTCTCGCGACGGAAAGCTGGTTGCGCTCACCGGATGCCGCAATGGAGCCGTGCCGCGTGCCGCACAGGCCGGGGATCTCGCCGAGGCGATGGCGGCCGCAGCGAGGCTGCGGGATATCTTCCCCGGCCGTCTCTTCATCGAGCTCACCCATCACGGAATGCCGGACGACGACGAGCGCAACGATCTCCTCCTGGAGGTCTCTCGCAGGCTCCACCTCCCATACATCGCAACGAACAACGTGCACTACGCACATCGGCACGACGCTGACCTCGCCGAGGTGCTGGCGGCCGTCGGCGGCAGGCGCGATCTCGAAACGGCAGACGGCTTTCGGCCCGCGACCGACTTGCGCCACCTCCGTTCGCCTGATGAGATGGTTGCTCGGTTCTCCCGGTACCCGGGCGCGGTTGAGCGGGCGGCCGACCTCGGGGCATCGCTTGCCTTCGACCTCGACCTCCTGGCTCCGGAACTCCCGGATTTCCCGAAGCCGGGGTCGTTCACGACCGAAGACGAGTACCTGCGGCACCTCGTTGAGGAGGGTGCTCGCGAGGTGTACCCGGGGCGAGCAGACGGCATCGACGCGGCCGCCCGCCGCCGGCTCGACCATGAGCTCGAGGTGATCGGCGAGCTCGGTTTCTCAGGTTTCTTCCTCGTAGCGTGGGACATCGTCACCTTCGCTCGCTCGCAGGACATCTACTGCCAGATTCGCGGATCGGGAGCCGACTCGGCGGTATGCCGATGCATCGGGCTGACACGGGTGGATCCGATCCGCCTGAACCTTCCGTTCGAACGATTCCTCTCGGAGGAGCGCGGCCGTCCGCCCGACATCGATATCGACTTCGAGGCCGAGCGGCGTGAGGAGGTCATCCAGTATTGCTATCGCCGCTACGGCAGAGAGCGGGCAGCGATGGTCGCGAACGTCATCACCTATCGCGCGAAGTCGGTGCTCCAGGATGTCGGGAAGGCATTCGGCCTCACGCAGGCACAAGTGAACGGTCTGACGCGTTTTCTCGACACCCGCGACCCCACGTCGATCGGCAGTGCGGTTGATCTCCCCGATGGGCTGACGAGTGATCTCATCGTCGATGTGTGCAGCCGTCTCGACGGGTTCCCGCGTCACCTCGGCATCCATTCCGGAGGGATGGTTGTCGCCCGGCGGCCTTTGTGGGAGACGGTCCCGATGGAGTGGGGGAGGATGGAGGATCGCTCGGTGCTCCAATGGGACAAGGACGATTGCGCAACGATGGGCATCGTCAAGTTCGACTTGCTTGCGCTCGGTGCGTTGAACGCCATGCACCTGACCGTCGACCTCATTGAAGAGATGCACGGTCTCGATCTCGATCTTGCAACGATCCCTCAGGAACCCATCGTGTATGACCTGCTGACACGCGCCGACACGGTCGGGATCTTCCAGGTCGAGTCACGAGCGCAGATGGCAACACTCCCGAAGCTGAAGCCGCGGAGTTTCTACGATCTCGCGATCGAAGTAGCGCTCATCCGCCCCGGCCCAATCCAGGGTCAATCCGTTCATCCGTTCCTCCGCCGCCGCAACGGACAGGAAGAAGTTCGCTACCCGCATCCGTCTGCAGAGCCGATCTTGAGGAAGACACTCGGCGTCCCAATATTCCAGGAGCAGTTGATGGAGCTTGCCAGGATCTGCGCCGGATTCACGCCGGGCCAGTCCGACCGGCTGCGCCAGGCGATGACGCACAAGAGGGCATCGGAGGCCATGGACCGGCTGCGCGATGAAGTGTTCACCGGAATGGCGAAGAACGGAATCGTTGGTGCATCGGCGGACGAGATATGGGAGAAGCTCCAGGGGTTCGCCTCGTTCGGTTTCCCAGAGAGCCACTCCGTCTCGTTTGCGTACATCGTCTATGCCGCCGCCTGGTTGAAGTATCACTGGCCGACCGAGTTCTTTGCTGGGTTGCTCAATGCGCAGCCGATGGGTTTCTATAGCCCCAACTCGCTGGTTCAGGATGCCCAGCATCATGGGGTTGTCACGCTGATCCCCGATGTGAACCGGTCTGCATTTGACTGCACGATCGAACCGATCGAGGCGAACCCGGAAGATACGGTGGAGTACCTCAGGGGTGAGTGGAGGCGGGGGAGAGGGCCAATCGACGATCCTGTACGACCGGCCGTGGCGCTTCGCATAGGACTTCGGTATGTCAGGAATCTCGGCGAAGGTGAGATCGCTCGTATCGAAGCTGCCCGGATGACAGGTGGTGTCTTCGTCAGCCCGGAGGATCTTGCACAGCGGACGGGTCTCGCGCTCGACGCATATGAGGGACTCGCCGCCTCCGGATCACTCGCCCCGGTTGGCCTTGATCGGCGAGATGCGATGTGGGCAGCCGGCATGCTGACCGAACTCGGGCCCGATCGGTTGTCGCTTCCTCCTGGTGACGACACCCCTCCGCTCCCGGAGATGACGACATCGGAACGAGTCCAGGCCGACCTATGGTCGACCGGCATTTCAAAAACACACCCCGTCTCCCTAGCAAGAGACACGTTGGAAATCCACGGGTGTGTTCCAATCGACGCGGTCCTTGCCGACCGGCGCCACGGCACCAGGGCCCGGGTCGGTGGAATCATCACCCACCGCCAGCGCCCTTCGACGGCGCGAGGTGTTCGCTTCCTGAATCTCGAGGACGAGACAGGTCTTCTGAACGTGGTCGTGCTACCGCAGGTGTGGGAGACCCACTACGAAGTTGCGAGGAAGGCGGTTGGGGTGGTGATCGACGGTGTCGTCGAACATGTCGACGGTGTGACGAACTTCGTCGCTCACCGATTCGAGCACTGGTCGGTGGACGGAGTCCGATCCCGAGATTTCCGATAATGCACTTCATTTTTGGCGTTCGATCTGCCGATGAAAACCTGTAGTCGTACATGGAGGACCGATGACCAAGACGTTCACCGGAGCGGTGATGCTCCCAGGAGAGGCCGGCAATGGCCTCGAGGCCACGCTGAGCCTCGACCCTGAGCGCGTGACCCTCACCGCCGGCGACAGTCAGCTCGGGTCTTGGGATCGGGCCGACTACCTGATCACACCGGAATCCAACGGATCGTTCGGCTTGACCCTCGGCGGGGAGACCCTGGTTTTCCGCCCGGATTCACCGTCCGAGTTCTCGAGTACGTCCGCCGTCCCCATGGCTGAGCCGCTCGCCGTCAAGGCCGAGCCCAAGCCGAAGTCCAAGTCCAAGTCCAAGTCCAAGTCCAAACCCCGGGCGGCTGCGAACGAGGATTCCTACATCAATGCCGCGATTGCGAATATCCGTCCACTCAGCGATCCGAACGACGACGGTGGACTCTCGAAGGGGTTCGTCACGATCATGACACTGCTCGCCGTTGCAATCTGCATCGCCGCAGTCGTGACCGCGGCCCTCGTTTAGAAGAACTACGACTCCAAAGGCCGACGTTCTCGTGGCCGGTGTTCCTCCTCCGGCAACCAGAACGTCGGCCGAGTCGCGCCCCCCGAATCAGTGTGCAGCAGGTGGCCCGTAGCTCGCCCGTCGATTACGTCCCGCCTCCCAAGGCTTCGATGGGCTCGAGCGAGGCGGCGCGCCACGATGGTTCAACCTCAGACTGGCGATCCCGGAAGAATCTACGAGGCGGCGACTCGACGCAGGATCTCGATCGCGCGTCCCGTGTCGTCCTCGGATACGTCGAGATGGAAAACCGCACGTATGCGCGATGGGCCCGCCGACAACGTGTCGACGCCGCTTGCCCTGAGGGCCGCCGCGAATTCGAGGGCGTTCGGTACGCTGAAGAAGACGATGTTCGTCTGGACGGCATCGAGGTCTATGTCGAGGCCGGGGATCCCATCGATCGCCTCAGCGAACCATCGAGCATGGGTGTGGTCCTCGCCGAGGCGGCTGCGGTTGTTTTCAACCGCGTAGAGGGCTCCGGCAGCGATGATGCCGGCTTGGCGGAAACCTCCTCCAAACATCTTCTTGAACCAGCGGGCCCGGTCGATCGTCACCTTCGAGCCGGCGAGAGCCGATCCTATTGGGGCACCGAGACCCTTCGAGAAGCACACGTTCACCGTGTCGGCGGTGGTGGCGTAGGCGTCGAGCGGAACGCCGGTAGCCGACGAGGCGTTCCATAGCCGTGCGCCGTCGAGGTGAACCGCGAGGCCGAGATCGTTCGCTGCGTCACTTACCGCCTGCATGTCCGCGAGCGGCCAAATCGTTCCTCCAGCCTCGTTGTGCGTGTTCTCCATCGTCACGAGTGTGGTCGGGTCGAAGAGGCCCGGAGGGAATTCGGGAGAGGGACCCGGTGCCGCGGCGATGAGTTGCGCGGGCGTGAAGACGCCGAGCTCCCCCTCGACCGTGGCGATCGAGACACCGGAGAGTGCAGCTGGTGCACCACTCTCGTGGATTCGGATGTGAGACCCTCTGTCCATCACGACTCTGTCGCCGTGGCGGGTGTGCACGCGGACGGCGATCTGGTTCGCCATCGAACCGGATGGGACATACACCGCGTCCTCCTTGCCAAGGAGATCGGCAACGCAGGCCTCGAGCTGGATCACCGTCGGGTCGTCTCCGAGCACATCGTCGCCTACGGGGGCGGACGCCATCACTTCGCGCATCTCCGGTGACGGACGGGTCACGGTGTCGGACCGGAGGTCGATCACGAGAGTGCCCATTCACTCTGGTCGAACATCCTGGGGTGAAGGGCGTAGGCGAGGGTGCCGCGTGATCGCGGAGCCTCATCCCAGGAGCCGGCGTCGAGATCGAACGCCACCACGGTGGCGGTTCGAACCGAGATTCGGCCACCGGTGATCCGTTCTGCGAGATCCGACCAGGTGGGTTCATGACCAACGAGCATGAGGCGTTCGGTATCTCCGCCGCAGCGAGCTGCGACCGCGAGCGCTGCCGCCGGTCCTGCTCCGTAGAGATCCTCGGCGATCTCAAGCGGAGAATCCCATCCTCCCGAGAGGCGTGCAATTGTGGCTGTCGCTTCGGCCCGCAAGGCCGGCGAGGAGATGACCCGGTCCGGTATCTCGCCCATCTTCCGCAGGACCAGCCCCATCGTCGCCGATGCTCTTTCCCCACGACGGCTCAGAGGGCGGTTGCGGTCACCACGGTTCGTGGTGTCCCAGTCGGACTTTCCGTGACGCAGCAGCATGAGTCTTGGCATGGGGCGAGGTTACCCGTTCGGCTCACCCGCCCGCCGTCGAGGCGAGCAGCACCTGCGCGAGGTAGTAGAGCGGCAGACCCCACATGCGATTCACGATCCCGGGAGCGACGAACTGGTTCCTGGCGACCGCGATGTCGGACGCGTAGAACACGACGGCGCCGATCGGGATGAAGACGGTGGCGCCCGCGCCGAATGCGGCGAAGGCCATCACGACCATCACCGTGATCACCACGACGTAGGCAAGAACCGGGCCGGCCATATCACTCACATGCGGGCCGAGCCAGCGCCAGATGAGGAATCCGATGATCGTCATCGTGATCACTGCCGCTGCGGCAATGGTTGTATCAACGCCGAGGACACCGAATGCCGTCGAGTAGGCAACCTGGGCGAGGAGGAACGTAACGAGGCCTGCGAGAAACGCGGGTCGAGTCGTGAACGTCAGCAGCAGATCGCCCGCCCACGAGAACAGGAGCGCCACGAGGACGATGCGGCCGTACGTGTTCGACAACCCCCCAACCGAGAGTGCAATCGCGATGAATCCCGTCGACGCCGCCATCTTGAACAGACGCACATCGGGCGAGCCGGTGGCCTCCGCCCGCACGAGGAGAACCGCGCACGCGCCGGTGAATGTCATCGCAAACACGGTCATCGACGGCCAGCCTATCGGCAAGCCGAGTACCATCCACATCTGAGAAGAAGGGAGACAGGATGCAGATCAGCGACACCATGAACGCTGCGTTCAACGATCAGATCACTATGGAATTCCAGGCCGCGCACAACTACCTCGCAATGGGGGCCTGGCTCGAATCGGCAGGCTTCTCCGGGATGTCGACGTGGATGCAGGCCCAGTCGGCCGAGGAGACCACCCACGCCATGAAGTTCTACCAGTATGTTCTGGATCGGGGCGGGCGAGTGGAGCTTGGAGCGCTTGAGGCTCCGCCGGCCGATTTCGAGTCCGTTGTTTCGGTCTTCGCAGCCGCGCTGGCTCAGGAGCAGGGTGTCTCGGCGGCCATCAACAACCTCTACGCTCTTGCTTCCGAAGAACGGGACTTCGCGTCGGCTCCACTCCTCGACTGGTTCGTCACCGAGCAGATCGAGGAGGAGGCGACGTTCTCCCAGATCCTCGACGATCTGGCTCTTGCGGACGGAAGCGCACAGGCCATGTTGTTTCTCGACCGCGAGTTCGGGACGCGAGGCACTGTCGAGTAGCCGCACAGATCGGTACGACCTGAAGCAGCTACCAGCGGAACGCTGGGATCCGTGGCATTGACTCCTCCGGCAGGCCATAGCGAACGAGCACGAACGACATCAGCACGGCGCCAAGATGCACCGGGAGTGACGCTTCAACGGAGAGCGGGTATCGAGTGATGGTTGCGAGTTCATCATCGAACCGGTGCAGCCTCCACGTGTTCGCTCGGCCGATCATCGGCTTGTCTACCGGGGCCAGGACACACGAGTAGTCCTTCCCGTTGATGCCATAGCTCCCGTGGGACATACCCGCGAGGGCGACCTTGCGGCCGCTGGAATCAACGATGATTGGGGAGAACGTTCCACCGATGCCGATGGATCGAATCGTCCAGCGGTCCCCATTTGGGAGCTCGACCCGCTGACCGGTTCCCAGGTACACCTTGATCCACCCCGTCCGCCCCATGTGAGCCAGCACGTCTCCGTCTTGTTCGAGCTCGAAGACGGGGAACTTCCAACGTCTGATTCTCCGCACCGTCGCCTTGCCTGCGAGCCAGAAGGCGTCGTTGTGCGCTGCTGCCAGTGGGGATATCGCCGCCGTCACGAGATGTACTCCGCCAAGCACCTGCGCTTCTTCATCGAAGCCACCAAAAAACCTCTCTGCACGCTCCGCCCGATGTCTCGGGGATCGCTACACCGAGCGTCTCCCACTCTCGTCCGCACCGCACCGTCCCGACAGAGGACAAGGGCCCACTCGATGCGCCTGGGTTGGCACCGACGGCCTCCGATCGGCCCACGGCTGTGCGCGCTCGAGCTGAGCGGCCAGCGACAGCAGGGTCTCTTCGGACCCGAACCTGCCGAGGAAATGCGAACCTACCGGGAGGTCGTCGGGTGTCCAGTGGAGAGGAACCGACATTGCGGGAAGCCCGGCAAAATTGCCAAGAGGCGTGAAAGCCACATATCGATACACCATCTCGATCAACTCATCCCACGGGAGCGTCTGATCGAATGTGCCGAGAGGAACCGGTGGTGAACCGAGAACCGGGGTGAGGAACACGTCGTGGTCGGCGAGGAAATCACCGGTTTGGTGGGCGATCGCCTGGAGCGAGGATTCGGCATTCTGGAGATCCGCTTGCGAACGGCGACTGGATCGCTCCGCAAGCGCGACCGTAAACGGCTCGAAGGCCGGCAACCCGGACTCCCTCTGATCGAGAAGAGCGACCAGTCGCATCGTGCGGCGATCACCAACAAGGCGTCGCAGTCGGCGCACAGCGGCTATACGCTCGGTTGCGGCGTCGAGAACAAGGCTGAAGGCGTGCGCCGCAAGCGCCGCCCACAGCTCAATGAAGGCGTCGGCCATCAACTCCCCGTCGATACCGGGGTTGGCTTCCACCACGGTGTGTCCGAGGCCCTCGAGGACGGCGGCGGTCTCGAGAACAGCGGACTCGCACTCGGGATGAATCCGGGCACCTCTGAAGTCCCGGACGCTGAAGGCGACCATCAGTCGACCGGGGTCGCGATCCACAGCTTCGCTGAATGGGGCAGTGGGAGGAGGTGCCCAGAATCGATCACCGGGAACGGCACCGTGAATCGCGTCGAGGAACGCAGCGCTGTCGCGCACGGTTCGCGTCACCGCGTGTTCTGTCGAAAGGTAGTCAACGGCCCCGCCCGGCCGTCGCGGACCGCGTCCACGAGAGGGTTTGAGGCCAAAGAGACCGGTCGTCGACGCCGGAATGCGGATCGATCCGCCGCCGTCGCTTGCCTGCGCGAGCGGGACGATTCCCGCAGCGACGGCGGCCGCCGCCCCGCCACTCGAGCCGCCGGCGGAACGGCTCAGGTCCCACGGATTCCTCGTCGGGCCGTGGAGAACCGGTTCGGTGGTCGGAAGCAGTCCGAACTCGGGGGTGTTGGTCCGACCCAGATCGACGAATCCCGCTCGAGTGATCCGGTGGCGGAACTCCGACGTTTCGGTGGCGACATAGTCACGAAGGAACACGGACCCGAACGAGACCGGGGCACCTTCCTCGGCGACAAGGTCTTTGATCAAGATCGGGACACCGCCGAACGGCCCATCATGGCCGCCCGAGGCAGCCTCGAGACGGGCAACATCGATCCGTTCGCGGATCACCGCGTTGACGGCCGGGTTGGTTGCCGCGAGGCTCTCCGCGGCGGCTTCGACGAGCTCGAGGGGATGGACATCGCCATCCTTGACCAATCCCGACAGCCCGACCGCGTCGTACTGCGCGTAGTCCGCAAAAGGTTTCATGGAGTCAATCTATCGTCTCCGAATCGCCGGATAATCGCGGAATCGTCGCGTGAGGATCAAGTGCCTATCGTGCGTGTTCCCAGAGAGAAGGTGGCTATGGCTTCATCAGCATCGGCCGTGTCGAAACGAGCGGTCGGCGTGGCAGCGTCGGCGACGCTGGCGATCACGAACCAGGCAAACGCCTTGCGCGCAGCAGGGCATCCAGTCATCGGATTCGGGGCCGGCGAGCCGGATTTCCCGACACCGGCATACATCGTCGATGCCGCTCGCGAGGCCGTGGGCGACCCCGCAATGCATCGATACACCCCTGCTGCAGGTCTCCCCTCGCTGCGCGCCGCGGTCGCGGCCGCCATGGCGCGCACGTCCGGTTTCATTGTTGAACCTTCACAGGTCGTCATCACCAACGGCGGAAAGCAGGCGATCTACCTCGCACTCCAGGTGCTCCTCGATCCGGGTGACGAGGTGCTCCTCCCCGCGCCCTATTGGGTCACCTATCCGGAGGCAATCCGACTCGCCGACGGGGTGCCGGTAGCGGTACCTACGAGCGATCGCGATGGATTCCAGGTCACGGCCGCTCAACTCGAGGCTGCGGCGACCGATCGTACGAAGGCACTGATCTTCGTGTCACCGTCCAATCCGTCCGGAGCGGTGTACTCACGTGAGCGAATGGCCGAGATCGGGCGTTGGGCGGCCGACCGTGGCATCTGGGTGCTCACGGATGAGATCTACGAGCATCTGGTCTACGGGGACGCCGTGTTTCATTCGATGCCGGTTGTTGCACCCGAAATCGCCGACCGAACCATTGTTGTGAACGGCGTCGCAAAGACGTACGCCATGACGGGTTGGCGTGTTGGCTGGCTGGCGGCACCCCAGGAGATCGCCTCAGCGGCAATCAGATTGCAGAGCCACATCTCCTCGAACGTTGCGAATGTATCGCAGCGTGCGGCGCTCGCAGCGGTGGAGGGGCCGCTGGATGCCGTTGCGACCATGCGCGAGGCGTTTGACCGACGGCGGCACACGATGGTCCGGCTCCTCGGCGAGGTCCCCGGTGTGGAATGCATCGATCCCGAGGGTGCCTTCTATGCCTTCCCCAACATGGCCGGCCTGCTCGGTCGCGACCTTCGGGGACGCAGGGCCGAGACGACGATGGAGCTTGCCGCCCTGCTGCTCGATGAGATCAACATTGCGATCGTTCCCGGGGAGGCGTTTGGGGCGCCGGGTTATGCGCGGTTGTCGTTCGCTCTGGCCGACGAAGATCTCGAGGAGGGCCTGACGCGGCTCGTCGACCTGACTACCTGAGACGGTCGACCTCGTCGACGACCTTCTCCCATGCAGGCATGGTGGGGTCGGTGAGTGCTTCGTGTCCGACGCCCTCGAGTTCGTGATAGACAACCGTGTCGCCCTCGTCGGCCGCGCGTCCGGCGAACGAGCGGCTGATCGCTGCTGGTATTCGGTCGTCTGCGTCGCCGTGGACAACGAGCAGTGGCACACCGATCGGCAGATTCATGATTGGGGAAGCGGCGACATGGCGCTCGGGCGATTGGTCGGGCGTGCGGCGCATGAACGCTTCAACCGCTCCATCACCAACACCGGCCCGGTGGGCTGCTTCGAGATCTCCGATCGGAGCGAGTGCGGCAACGGCGGAGATCGGAACCTCGTTCATCCCGACTGCGGCTTGGAGGGCGAGCTGGCCACCCGATCCGTGGCCGATCACCACGACGTGGTTGAGGTCGAGATCGTGACCTTCGGCGAAGTCGGCGAGCGCCCCGATCGCCAGTGAGACATCGGCGGTCGTCGACCGATACCCTCCGCCGGATCCGACACGGGCAAACTCGATGTTCCATGTCGCCCAGCCGCGACGCGTGAGGTCGACGGCCGCCGCATCGAGAAGGTCGCGGGCTGCCGTGTTTCGCCAGAAGCCACCATGGATCAGCACGGCAACCGGATGCGGGCCCTCGCTGCGCGGAATGCGAAGGTCGCCAACATTGTCGTCATGGGGGCCGTACGTGATGGTCTCCACCGGCCACGCGGCGCGGGCGGCGAGATGTCGGATTGCGTCGCGATAGCCGACAACACCGCGGCCGAAGATGGTGGTGACGCACACTTCGGATACCACAGAGAGTCGGCGCCACGGCTCCCGATCGCGCACGTTGGAGATGTGTACCTCGACCGTGGGCAGCCCGATCGCGTCGATCGCGTCGCGGATGGCGTAGGAGTAGTGGGTGAACGCGCCGGGGTTGATGACGACGGCATCCGCGTCACGGGCGGCGTGAAGTCGATCGATGATGTCGCCTTCATGGTTCGATTGGAACGTCTCGACCGCGCATCCCGATTCGACCCCCCAGCCACGGCAGGCGGCATCGAGCTCCTCGAGCGTCGTGGTGCCGTAGATCTCCGGCGTGCGTGCTCCGATGAGGTTGAGGTTCGGACCGTTGATGATGGCGACTCGCATGGCTGCTAGTTTCGGCCGGGAGCGTTCTTCGCGCAAGGGCTGATAGTCACGGGATGTGGAGGGGCGCGTATTCGCGAGCGCTGGCAAGGGTGGCTGCGCCAATCGATGCGGGCATGATTGCCGCCTCTTCGCCCACCACGCGGACGATCGCGTCGATCATGTCCGATACTTCGATCCCGGGCGCAATGTCATGAATCGAGCCGACGGTGTCCGGATCCCAGTCGATGCGGAGGGCCCGATATGTCGGGACCAGCACGGCTCGTGTTGTTTCAGTGTTACCGACGACCAGCACACCACCGACATGCGCGGCGTGACGAGCCAGGCGCTGGCCGATTCCGGCGAGCTTGATCCGTCCGGCGTGATTGACGCTGAATTCGCCCGGGCAGTACTCGCCCGGAATCTCTCCGGCGGCCGCGGGAACGCCGATGTCTCCGAGCGCACGAACGATCACCGAAGTCGCCGCCTGAAAGCGTTCGCGTATACCGCGCACCGGATCAGGACTCGGGATCGTCCAGGAGAAGGCAATGGTCTCCTCATGAAAGACGACCGCCCGGCCGCCCGGCATGCGGACGATCGGATGAAAGCCAAGGTCACGTGTGATCTGAACGGCCCGATCGAATCCTGGGGCCAGCCGATCCTGCTTGCCGAACGCCACGACCCGAGTCGGTTGGTGGATGCGAAAGGTCTCTGGGAGTTCGCCGGCCGAGACCTCTTCCAGAAGAGCGTGCGAGACACCCGAGTCGAGGCCCGCGGCGTCGCCAAACCCAGACCGGATTACGGCCACTGTGTGATCGGGCATCGGATGAGCGTAGAGAGATGACCGCCGGTATTCGTTGAACGGTGGCACACTTGATCTTGTGTCGAGCATGCGCGTCCCATACGTCGTTGTGATCATCGCCGCACTCGCGCTCGTGTTGAGCGCGTGTGGAGAATCGGGTCCGCTCGAAGGTGTCGGCGACCGGGCCGGCGCGTGGGTTACGGCCGCGACACTTCCCACGACCACGTCGCCGCCGGTGGTCATCGAAGTAGGGAATGAAGGCCTCGTCGGTGCGACCGACATTCTCTGGGTGAATGACGACATCGGACCGGGAGAACCTCACGACGACCCGCAAGCCATGATCTCCACCGTATGGAACCGGCAGCTCGGCAGCCGTTTTGTGCAGGCGAGCCGGGTGGAGATCGCGACGGCGCTCCCGACGATCCGATTCCCGGAAGCCGTGCCGGGAGACGTTCGGTGGGTCACGAGCCAGCTTGTCTACGACCCGGCGACGGGCCTCCTCGATGCCGACACGTCTGCCGCATTCGGACTGTGGAGTGTCGAGCCGTACACGGCCGAAAGCGGTCAACTCGGCGTGCTTCGGGTCGGCCCGGCGCCCGACGGAATTGGCGCTGCGAGGAGCGACGTCGTTCCGATCATCGTTCCCGATGGGCTCAGCCTTGGTTGGACCGATTCCGGCCTCCGCTACGAGCTGTTCTGTCAGGCATCGATCACCGACGCGGTCTGCAATGCGATCGTGGATTCGTTTGTGCCGCTGAGCGACTTGGTCGTGTCATGAGACGGCTGGCCACCTTGTTCGCTACTGCCGTCGTCGTCTCCGCGTGTTCCGGTGGTGGGCTCCCAACTGATGAGTATGCGTCGGCCGTTGCGGCGCGAGCGGGCGCCTATGCGGATGAGGTCACCGACCTCGCAGACAAGAACATCTCAGAGCTCAACGTTGCAGTTGTCCGGCTCCAGCAGGAAGTCGAGGGCGACGAGCTTGTGGAGGCCGCTGTTGCTGAGACGGCCCGGCTCGCATCGATGCTGTTTGCCGGGTACGGCGATGCGCTCGATCGCTACGTGCAGGACCTCGACGCGCTCGATGCACCCTCCGAACTCGAAACAGATCACCATGCGTACACGGTGGCCCTCGAGGCCTCGCGATCAGGCATCGCTCCGCTGCTGTCTGACCTCTCCACGGCGACGACGTTCGACGACATCGACCGCGCGATCGCTTCCTCCGGTTTCTCGGACGCTCAGCCGCGTTTGGTGGCTGCCTGTACCACCCTCCAGCGTGGCATCGAGGCACGTGGACCGGTGGTTGACTTGCGATGTGAGGCCGGCGGATGATGAGAGGTCGAATCCACGGCCCGCGACACCGGCGAAGAAGTGCGATCCTTCGCCGTAGCTTGGTCGGCGTGGTCGCTGTGGTGATCGTTGCTGGTTGTAGCGAAGCCAGCGACGTCGCTGAGACCGTTGCGGCTGTGGAGGGGTGCGCCGACGTTGTCGACGCCTCGGTGGAGCGTTCGGGCGACCTCTTCGTGGTGACCGCAACCGTTCAGAGTGCTGACACCGGCTGGGATCGCTACGCCGATGCGTGGGAGGTCCGAACGTTGACCGGTGAAGTGCTCGACACCCGGGTGTTGGCCCACCCGCACGTCGGCGAGCAACCCTTCACTCGATCGCTGACCGGTGTTGACATCCCGGAGGCGGTGACGACCGTTGAGATTGCCGCGCGCGACTCCGTAGTTGGCTTCTGCGGAACCACGGCGACAGTGGCGGTTCCCGCTCCCTGACGACCAAAGAGGGGCCCAGCTAATCCTCGACCGAATCGGGGACCGTCTCTCGTGGCTCCCGGGAGTCCGCACCGTTGTCCCTCGGCGGCGCCGGCACCACCAGCACCGTGCGGCCGGATTCCAGCATGACACGTGCTGAGATGCTTTCCCACGCATCCCGGTTGAAGATCGGTCGAGTGGCCCCGAGGATGACCACGTCGGCGTCGAGCGCGTCAGCTGCCTGTGTGATCCCGGTCGCAGCGTCATCACCCTCGACGAACCGGACTTCGGACGGGATACGCGCAGACTCGAGCGCAACGCGCACGGGTTCAACGGTCTTGCGACCGCGTTCCTCGAGGTACCGAGCGACTGCCTCTTCTCGCCCATCGTCGGACGAAAGCGGCCGGCCGTTCGAAGCGTGGAGGTCTTCGAGGAACGCCCGAGGTACCTCGATGACGGTGATGAGCGTTACCCGCCCGTTCTGGCCGAGGAGGTGGCGAGTGAACTCAACGGCGGGTTCGGGGCTGAGAACGCCCGATGTCGCGATCAGCACGTGCATTGCGCCATTCTAGGGTGGGGACACACGTGACGACCCCGGGAGGGATGATGGATGCGGAGACGGTCAACGCCGTGACCTGGTCGATTCCGAACGCGCTCTGCCTGGTCGGTTCGCGCCACGGCGACGAGTGGAATGGGATGACCCAATCGTGGGTGACGCAGGTGTCGATGGAACCGGTGCTCATCGCCATCTCTGTTGACCGAAAGGCAGTGACGAATCGCCTCATTCGCGACGGTGGGTCATTCTCTGTGAATCTCTGGGATCGCGAGGACACGCGTGTCTTTCGCAAGTTCTCAACGCCGGCCGAGAGAGATGGGCACACGCTGAATGGCCGGCCCGTACGGACGGGGCTGACGGGAGTTCCGATCTTCGACGAAGCGGTGGCCTGGCTCGAGTGCCGTTTGACCCAGGTGATTGACGTCGGGACGCACGACTTGTTCCTCGGCGAAGTCGTCGACGCCGGCTTCAGTGAAGGGGGCCGGGAAGCTGCGGTAGCGAGGATGGAGGACACGCGGATGAAGTACGGTGGCGTTCGAAGAGGCGGACACTGAACGGAGCACCTATGGAGATCCGATTCGACGGGCGCGTTGCGCTCGTGACCGGCGGCAGTCGCGGAATTGGAGAGGCCATCGCGGCGGGATTCTTGGACTCGGGCGCTCGAGGAGTCGCCGTGACCTCGCGCCGAGCCGAGAACCTTGCGGGTGTGGTCTCGCGGCTCGATGGCGGGGATCGGCTGTTGCCGATCGAGGCACGTGCCGACGATGAGGCGGCTGCGACGCGAGCGGTCGGTGAGGTGGTCGACCGGTTCGGGTCCTGCGACATCCTTGTCAACAACGCGGGTACCAACCCGTCCGCTGGACCGTTGGTGGACGTCGATCTGGGGGCGGTGGACAAGACCTGGGCGGTGAACCAACGCGCCCCCCTCGTGTGGTCACGTGAGGTGTGGCGTCAATCAATGAACGAGAGCGGCGGCTCGATCGTCAACATCGCGTCGGTTGGCGGGCTCCAGCCCGGACCTGCTCTCGGCGCATACAACGTCTCGAAGGCGGCGCTCATCCACCTCACACGGCAGCTCGCCTTCGAGTTGGCGCCGGCGGTGCGAGTCAATTCCGTAGCCCCTGGTGTCGTGCGCACCAGGCTCTCCGCGTTGCTGTGGGACGGGATCGAGGAGCACACTGCGGCGCTCCATCCGCTGAAGCGCATCGGGGAGCCCCAGGACGTTGCCGCAGCCGTTCTGTTCCTCGCGTCCGACGCGGCATCGTGGATCACCGGCGCGGTCCTGCCCGTCGATGGCGGTGCTACGGGAGCGAGTTCTGTTCCAGGGTTGTGACCAGCGGATCGAACCCCGGCGTCCCCGCCTCTATCCACTCCTCGAACGCGGCAGCGCTGTCGACGTCCCGTCCGAGTTCCGACGCAAGCGCGTACCGGAAGTTGAGGTAGTCGCAGAACTCCTGGATCGGATCGGCGGACGGATGGAGCTCAGCGATCCGCGCGGTGAACGGCTCGAAGCGGTTGATGCGCCAGTTCATCGCCGACACGGTTCTCGCCGTCTTCGAATCGGGGTCGTACGTCCCGCCGTGTTTTGCCCGGTGGTAGCGCATGTCGGACAGAATCTGGCGCGCCTGATTCTCCGCGGCGTCGATGCCGGTGAGCTCCCGGAGGCGTTGCGAGTGGAAGGTCCGGCCCCCGACACTCACCGCGATGCGCACGAGGCTCGACGTCCCATCCGGGATGATCTCGACATCATCGACGGCGAAACCGAGGTCGTTCAATCTCCCGACCCGCTCGCGAATCCGATATCGCTCATCCGAGGCGATCACCAAATCGGTGGTCAGCTCATCCCACAGCGCGGCATACCGATCGGTGATGTCGAACCCGATCTCGAGGTCGGCCTCTTCGACGTCGTAGCCCTGCCAGGCAGCGATGTCGGACATGTCACCAGCGAGGTTGACTTGCATGATCTCTAGATCTTCGCGTCGCTGGCCGACGCTCAATTCGTCGTACAGGCGGGATGTCTCAGCGTCGACCATTACCGCCTCGATCTTCGCTGCGTCGTACCGGTAGAGCACATTGGAGAGGGAGCAATCGCCCCAAAAGCACCCGGCCAAGTGAAGCTCGACGAGGAGTCCGGCAAAGGCGTCGAGCATTTGCCTTCTGCGACTTCCGAATCCACCGTCGGAGATCAGTTCCCGATACGGGAACGCGTGATTCACGAATTGGGTGATCAACGCGCCGGAGTACTCCTCATGGGGATCGGCCCACCCGCGCACAACAAGGCCGGCCGGACGTGCCGATCTCGTGGTCCTCTTTGCTAGTTTGCGGAGGGTCTTGAACTCGTGTTTGGCCAGTCGGACCGGCAGCTCCTTGATGGCGTAGATACCCTCGGGATACGCGACGAACACAACCGGATGACGGTGAATGCCGGTCGGCATCTCAACGAGGTGCGGATCCTGCCATTCGAGGATTGGGAGATCCCACGGGAGGTCGAGGAAATCCGGGTTTCCCGGTCGAATCTTGAGTTTGGGCACAGACATACTTTTGACAATAGAGCCACTGGTACCGTTCGGTCGTGAAGTACGAACCCGAGCGCATCACGGTTGAACGAGAATCAGTCACAATCGAATGGAGCGACGGAGTAGCCACGGTGCTGTCCGGCAGCCGCTTGCGCGATGCGTGCCCTTGTGCAGAGTGTCGCGAACACACCGCTGCCGCCACCCCTGCCGTCCAACTCGGCGACCGGTCGACGATCACGAACGCGCAACTCGTCGGCGGATACGCACTCAGCTTCACCTTCGGCGATAGCCACCATGACGGTATCTATCCGTATGGGCAGTTGAGGAGACTCGGGGAGTCATAGATCCGAGATCCGAGACTTGAGATTTGAGACTTGAGATCCGAGATCCGAGATCCGAGATCCGAGATCCGAGACTCGAGACACGCGGTTTGTGCCTCCACCACGGAGTGGGGGAGGCGCGTCCGGGCAATTGCCCGGACGCGGAGGGGGCTGTTCTTGCCGCCAGGCCGCCCCCTCCCGCCCTCGCTGCGCTCGGGCACCCTCCCGCCCTCGCTGTGCTCGGGCACCCTCCCGCCCTCGCTGTGCTCGTGCACCCGGGCGCTAGACCTCCTCTTCGCGGTGCTGGCTCCCAGGCCGCCCCCTCCCGCCCTCGCTGTGCTCGGGCACCCTCCCCCACTTCGTGGTGGAGGGGAGAGTGTGGAGGTTTTTGCCTCTCCCACGCAGTGGGGGAGGCGCGTTCGAGCGGATGCTCGGACGCGGAGGGGGCTGTCGTCAACGCGCTCCGGGCCTCATGTTGTGGGTACTAGCTCCCAGACGGCCCCCTCCCGCCCTCGCTGCGCTCGGGCACCCTCCCCCACTCCGTGGTGGAGGGGAGGTCTTGGGGGCTTGTGTCTTCGAGTCGGCTTCGGGCCATCAGGCACGGGTGGTCCTCAACGTAAGACCCTTGTAGCCCATCACGAATCCCACATCGACGAGGTCGGGTCGGTATGCGGCGTCGGCTGCGGTGACCCCGTCGATCCGTTCCACGGTCCAGTGTTTGATCCGCGGTCCGAGGAGGGCAAGGCCGCGGGCGAAGACGGCGCCGTCGTCGGTGAACGAGGCGACCGAGCGCCCGCTGCGGTCGACATATGCGATGAGCGAGCCGTCGTCAATCACGACGTAGGCCCCAGCGCGCCGTACGGGTCTCGCGGTTGGATGATCGGGCCAGGGAACCGCTGCCCCGTAGGCGTTGGCAGGGTCCGAGGCCGCGAGCGGGAACAGGCCGGTGGCGTCACGAGACCGGAGACGGTCGATTGCGCCCGGGATACCGAACTGCGCGCCGCCGAGCCCTTCGACGAAGTAGCCCCGCCTGGCGGCGCCGATGTCCTCCAAGGCGGCCAATACGGGGTAGAGGCCCGCAAACCCGCCCGGCACACCTTCAGCGAGCACCGTGTCACGACCAACGACGCCGTGCCGATCCAGAAGAGTGTTCGCTATGGCTGTAGCCGACTCCTCGGCGGTCGGGGTTGTGCGATGCAGATCTGAGACCGCATACCAGCGCCCGGCACCGGCCGGCGGGGTAGCGGCAGACATGACCGGCTTCCGGGTCCGGCGACGCGAGATCCCGCCGCTGATGAAGGCTCGAACGGGCGCCAGGGTGTCGTTGGTGACCTCGCCGGCCCAGACGAGATCCCACAATGCCGAAAGGATCTCGGACGGATCACCACCACCGGCGGCGGCATACAGATCCGCGAAGAACGAGGCACCCTCACCGAGTCGCGTACGGATGGCCTCGTGGATGGGGCCATCGGGTGTATCGGCGGGCCTTGCCCAATGTAGCAGAGGGACCGATGCGCGGGGGTAGAGGGCGAGGGAACCGTCGCGGTCACCGATCGGCCCGCGCCCGATCCACACGGCCTCACCGGACGCCAGCAGCTCATCAAGTCCGGATGTGACCCCCCGATCGACCAGCACATCCGTTTCGAGCGATGACGCGATGAGACGGGCTCCGGCGAGGCGCTCGACCACAGCGAGCGGATTGGTGGTTCCGCGTGGTGACGAGGGCCCGGCCGCCTGCCAGCGAGGAAGGAACCGTGCCAGACCACGCGGCTCGACGGCCTCGACCTCGGACCGGAGTCGAGCCAGGCTTGCTCGTCGGACGCGGCGGAGAACGTTCGTGTCGATCCACTCTGCATCGGTGCCACCCGGCCGATAGCCGCCGAGGGCCACGCGCCCCGCCACCTCCAGGCGCGCGAGGATCTCGAGGATGACGGCGTCCGGGAGGTTGAGGGCCGCTGCAGCCTCGGCGACCGTGAACGGGCCGTGGGTTCGGGCGTATCGGCCCACGACGTCTCCGGTTGGATCGTCCACGGATACGAGCAGCGCCTCCGGCGTCTCCCTAGGAGGAGCGATACCGAGGGCGTCGCGAAGGCGCGACAGGTCCTCGACTGCGGCGTACCGACGCGAGTCCCCAACCCGCACCATCGCGATCCGGGTCGACGCCATCAGCCCCTCGAGGTGGTCGTCGAGACCGTCCGGGTTGTCGACGCGTTTGCGCAGTTCCTCCACATCGAGCGGACCGAGGTGGAGGAGTAGGTCGTGGACAGCATCCGCTGACCGTGCTCGGCGGTCCGGCGTGACTCGCTGGAGATCCTGCTCGACCTCGTGAATGGACCCGGCATCGAGGAGATCTCGGAACTCCGGCTCTCCGAGGAGGTCTGCGAGGAGTGCACGATCGAGCGACAGTGCGGCCGCTCGCCGCTCGGCGACCGGTGCGTCATAGTCGTACATGAAGGAGGCGACGAAATCGAACGTGAGTGAGGTCGCAAACGGGCTCGGAGCGGGCAGATCGAGCTCGACGAGCGTCGTCCGCCGCTGCTCGATGTCTCCGAGCACCTCTTTGAGTGCCGGCACGTCGAAGTGATCCTTGAGGATCTCCCGGTACGTCTCAAGCACGATCGGGAAGGAGCCAAACCCTTGGGCGACCTCGAGCAGATTCGCGGCTTTGCGACGCTGGAGCCATAGCGGGGTTCGCGTGCCGGGCCGTGCACGGGGCAGGAGGAGCGAACGCGACGCCGCTTCGCGGAATGTTGCGGCAAACAGAGCCGAATCTGCGAGCTCGCTGAGGAGGAGGGCATCGAGATCCTCCGGATCGAGCAGTAGGTGGCTCGTCGCCGGGGGTTCGTCCGCGTCGGGGAATCGAAACAGAATCCCATCGTCCGCCCAGATGACGTCGAGATCGGAGTGCCGGGAATCGCGGTATCGCCGCCGTGCCGCGAGCGCCCACGGTGCGTGAACGCGCGCCCCGAACGGGCTGAGCAAGGCGACGCGCCAGTCGCCGATCTCGTCCCGGAACCGTTCCACGACGATGGTGCGATCCGACGGCACCGTGCCGGTTGCGTCTCGCTCGTCACCGATGAACGCCGTTAGGTTCTGCGCCGCCCAGGCATCCAGGTGATACTCGGATTCGAGGACCTCGGTGGCTTCGGTTCGCTCGAGACCACTGATCCTGCGGGTGAAAGCCCCTATGGCGCGACCGAGCTCGAGAGGACGGCCTGCCCGATCGCCGTGCCAGAAGGGCATCTTGCCTGCGCCGCTACCAGGAGCAGGTGTGACGACGACCCGGTCCCGGGTGATCTGGTCGACCCGCCAGGTCGATGAGCCAAGCACAAATCGGTCGCCGGCGCGACTCTCGAAGACCATCTCCTCGTCGAGTTCGCCAACACGGGTGCCATCCGGCAAGGTCACCCGATAGAGTCCACGATCGGGGATTGTGCCGGGATTCGTGACTGCAAGGATGCGTGCGTTGCTGCGACCGGAGACGGTTTCGGCGACTCGATCCCACACGATCCGAGGGCGCAGTTCCGCGAACTCGTCTGACGGGTAGCGCCCAGCGAGCATGTCGAGCACCGACTCGAACACCGGCCGCGTGAGATCGCGATACGGCGAGGCTCGTCGGATCAGGCCGAAAAGGGTGTCCTCGGGAATCGTTGCGTCAGCAGCAATCGCCACGATCTGTTGCGCCAGAACATCGAGCGGGCTCTGCGGGATATGGGTGGATTCGATGGCGCCCTTGTAGATCCGGTCGACAACGACTGCCGCTTCGAGCAGATCGCCACGGTGTTTGGGGAAGACCTTCGCGACGCTCGTGGCCCCAACCTGGTGACCGGCCCGTCCCACACGCTGCAATCCGCTTGCCACCGACGGAGGAGACTCGACGAGCACGACGAGATCGACGGCTGCCATGTCGATACCGAGTTCGAGGGTGGATGTGGCGACAACCCCGCGCAGGGCGCCGTTCTTGAGCCGTTCCTCGATATCAGTCCGCTGCTCGCGCGAGACCGAACCGTGATGGGATCGCACAACTTCCTCGCCGGCGAGTCGGTTCAGTTCGCCGGCGAGCCGCTCTGCGAGCGAGCGCGAGTTGACGAAGAAGATGGTTGAGTGGTGGTCGATCAGTAGCTGATGCAGCTGCGGGTAGACCGCGGGCCAGATCGATCGTGTGGGTGGCTCATCGGCATGAGGAGTCAGTCCGGCCTCAGGCCGGGTCAGATCAGGAACCGGGACAACGATTTCCAGATCCAGATTCTTGTCTCTGGGGGCGTCCACGATGGCGACCGGGCGCGGGGCCCAACCGCCATCTTCGGTTTCACCGCCGCCGAGATACTCGCCGATGGCTTCAAGCGGCCGTTGGGTGGCCGACAGCCCGATCCGTTGAGGCGGAATCTCGGCGATCGCGGTGAGGCGCTCGAGAGAGATCGAGAGGTGGGACCCGCGCTTCGTACCTGCGACCGAGTGGACTTCATCTACGATCACGGTTCTGACCGACGCCAGCGCTGACCGCATCTGCGACGTGAGCATGAGGTAGAGACTCTCAGGCGTGGTGATCAGAATGTCGGGGGGTGTGCGCAACATCGCTCTGCGTTCTGTCTGCGGGGTATCCCCGGTGCGCATTGCAGTGCTGATGGGGGAGAGGGCTAGACCGATTCTCTCGGCCTCAGCCTGGATGCCGGCAAGCGGCACACGAAGGTTCCGGTCAACGTCGTAGGCGAGAGCCTTCATTGGAGAGATGTAGAGCACGCGGCAGCGCTTGCCGGCGTCAGGGATCGCCTCGTTGGCGAGACCGTCGATCGCCCAGAGAAACGCCGCGAGCGTCTTGCCGGACCCCGTCGGAGCATGGATGAGCGTGTGGCCGCCGGTGGCAATCGCATCCCATCCGCGTTGCTGCGCTTCTGTCGGTTCCGGGAACGAATCCATGAACCAACGCCGGGTGGGTTCGGAGAATCGTTCGGCCGGCTGCATGCGCATCAGGCTACTGAATGCAGAAGCCGACGAACCCTCATGGTGGAGTGGAGACTTTGCGAAATCGCTCAACCAATAGTGTTCGAGCCCGAAGTCTCAACCTGTACTTGAGGCGCCCACAAACTACAAAACCGTCTTACACACGCCGTGGTGGGTAAGAACCCCGGCGGTGTCACTGAGGCTCCACGGCGCGAATGTGCCCACGAATCCATCCCAGATCGGTCAGTGACGGGTCGGCAGCGTGAGTTGGCAGGTGGTCAGAGCAATGCTGCGCGTACGATTGCGGCGGCGCGTTCGGGGTCGACCGGGTTGGTCGCGATGCCATCGATCTTTGTGGCGGATCCGACGATGGCCCCGTTGCCTATCGAGAGGATCTCTGCGATCGTGTCCGCAGTGGCGCCCGAACCGACATAGACCGGCAAATGGGAGTGCTCGGCGACCGAGCGGAGGTCATTGAGATCCGTCGGTGAGCCTGTCCCCGCGCCCGAGACGACAACGGCATCGGCGCCGGCTCGCTCAACGAGGTCGTTGGTGGCGTCAACCAGCGAAAGGCCCGCGGGCGGCGTTGCGTGTTTGACGAATACGTCGGCCATGATCGCAACGCCTGGACACAGCGCGCGTCGGGTGCGAGCGATGTCGGCTGCTTGGCCGACAATCGGCCCCTGGTCGGTGTACATCATGCCGGATAGGACGTTGACCCGAATGAACGAGGCTTCGGTAGCCGCCGCGACAGCGAGTGCCCCGAGGGCGTCGTTGCGGAGCACGTTCACCCCGGTTGGCACACCGGCCGAGGCAACCTCGGCGACGGCGAGTGCCATCGCAGCGATCGAGACTTTCGGGGCGTCGTCGGCAAAGAAGGGTGCATCGCCAAAGTTCTCCACCATGATTCCGTCGTACCCGGCTTCGACAAGGGATCGTGCGTCGGCGTGTGCTCGTTCCAGGACCGCGCTCATGGAGCCGCCGAATCCGGGTGCGCCCGGCAGTGGTTCGAGGTGAACCATGCCGATTAGGCGAGGGAGCGTCACGATCTAGTACGCCCGCGCAATCTCGAGTGCTCGTTCGGCCGAGCTACCAACCGCCTTCAATCCGGTTTTCGAGGCCGGCTGGCGGCTTACGACGACCCTGCACCAATCGGCAGCCATGCCGCGGATCACCTGATCGGTGTCTTCGGGTCCGAACCGCCACGCTGCGTATTTCGGACCCATGAGCTCAACGCGGATCCCCTGCTCCGGGTAGGTCTCGCCGACCTGCTCGAAGGCGAACGGAAGGCTCTTCTGGCCGAGCCAAGCGATGTGACGAAGCCGCGGCGTGTCGGCAATCGGATCTTCCTCGTCTTCTTCGAGATCGTCTTCCGGGATGGGGGTCATGCGGCCCAGGATTGCGACCTTGATGTCGATGCCGTGTGCCCAGGTCTCCATCAACCTCATCGTCGCGAAGCTTCGTGCGCTCATCTCCCCGCAAATCCAGGGGATTCGATCGGTCGCGAGCATGCGCGAGAGCGCATCAACGACGTCGGCGCGGCCATGCCGCCACCATTCGATCACTTCCTGGTGGCGTTGACCGCGTCCTTCGGCCGGGCCCTTCGCCGTCCAGGCGTCGAAGTCGGTGATGTTCTCCTGGTCAATCCTCGATTGGCCCTGCTCGATCACTTCCGCAGCGAACCCCTCGACGTGGGCAAGATGGCTGACCTGGTCCTGGATCGTCCAACCAGGCGCTGGTGTCTTCTTCTTCCAGTCGCGCGTTGAAAGCCCCTGGAGGAACTGGTCCAGGTGCTGCTCCTCGGCGACAAGGTCGGAAAGGATCTCCCGCATCCACGGGATTCTACAGGCGCTGCCGTTACTCCGGTTCACCGGGGAGGGGTCGGTCCATCCCGTTCAAGTGGTCGATGAGGCCCCGGAGGCGACCGAACTGTCGACGATCAAAGCGGAACCGGAGGCGGGCAAGGTCGACGAAGTCATCCGAAGCGATCTCCGCTGGTGTTGGCCCGATCTTGACGATCCGCCCCGTCCGCACGATGTCCCCAAACAGCTCGTTGAGCTCGTCGAGCACCGCCTCGCTCGGTTCGGAGGTCAGTCGAAGGATCAGATCGCCGTCAACGTAGCGCTGCGAGTGATACACGGCATAGAAGGACCTGATCTCATCGATTGCCTCGTCGAGGCTCGTCGTCACCGTGAACAACTTGAGATCGTCCGCGGCGATCATGCCCTGATCGACGAGGGTGTTGACAAATTCGGCCCACGGTCCCCAGAACCCTGTACCGGGCGCCTCGAGCATGATCACCGGATGCAGGTCGGATTTCCCTGTTTGGATGAGGGTGAGCAGCTCGAACGACTCATCGAGGGTTCCGAACCCTCCCGGGAAGAGAACGAAGGCATCGGATTCCTTGATGAACGTCAGCTTTCGAGTGAAGAAGTACTTGTAGTTGATGAGACGGCTCTCATGGACGAACGGGTTGGCGCCGTCTTCGAACGGGAGTCGGACGCTCACGCCGAACGAGAAGTCGCTCCCGGCCCCGCGGTTGCCGGCCTCCATGATGCCCGGGCCCGCTCCCGTGACCACCATCCACCGATGCCGGTCGACCATCCGTGCGGCGAACGCCGCAGCGAGCTCGTAATTCGGATCGTGCGGTTCGACCCGCGCAGAACCGAACATCGTGACCTTCCGCACGTCCCGATAGCGCTGGAACACGAGAAACGAGTAGCGCATCTCCTTGAGGGCGGCGTTCATCATCTTCAGGTCGCCGCGTTCGGTACCGTCGACCAGCATCTTCAACGACGTGACCACCATCTCGCGCACGAGGTCTTCGCCGTGGTCGCTCGTGGTCTCCGCGACCCGTTCGATGAGCGCATCCACGGCCGCATCGATGTCGGGATCGCCGATCTCGTAGGGTCGCATCGAGGGCCAACCTAATCTGTGGCGCCATGATCCACGTGGTTTGGGACTGGAACGGCACGCTCGTCGAGGACCTTCCGGTTGTTGTTGAATCTGTAAACGCCGCGCTCGACGCCATCGGTGAAGCTTCGATTTCCGAGGATGACTACCGCGCGTTCTTCACGAGACCCGTCGAACAGTTCTACGAACGACTGCTCGAGCGGCCGATCACAACCGAAGAATGGGACACCCTCGACCGGGTGTTCCACAACCAGTACCGGGATGCACTCGATCGTGTGCCGCTTGCGATCGATGCTATGGAGGCCATCGACGCCGTTGGCGCCCGCGGCTGGAGTCAGTCGATCCTTTCGATGTGGTGGGAGGACGAGCTACTCGACGTGGTAGCGAGACACGGGCTGATAGATCAGATGGCGTTGGTCCAAGGGAATGTGAACGACCCGGGCGGTGAGAAGGCAAGCCATCTCTTGAGGCATGTCTCGACCCTCGACCTCGATGTCGGGTCGGTCGTGATGATCGGGGATTCGATCGATGATGCGGTAGCTGCCGGTGTTGTCGGAACGGCATGTGTGCTCTACGACGGCGGGTCACACCACCTCGATGACCTCGAACATGTCGGAGTACCAGTCAGCGGTTCTCTGGTTGGAGCGGTGCTGATCGCATCCCAACTCGAACGCTGACCGGAGTTGGATCGAGCGGCCGCCGCGACGGTTACCGCCGAAAGCCTCTGGCCCTAGAGACTCCGGGCCCTACAAGGGCGCCGATCCGACGGATACGGTTCGAGTTGAACGCAGCGAAGACTGCAGGAGGCGCGTGCCATGGCTGACAAAGCTGCCGACCTTGCCGGACCCGGCATTGGAAACTACGAGGAACTGGCAAAAGCCCTGCCCGATGACTACTCGTCCGCATTGAGTCACCGCGAGACCATGGAGGCATTGTTCGCCGTCAAGGCGTACATCGAGGAGAACCTCTGTCGCGAACTCGGGCTGATGATGGTGCAAGTGCCGCTCATCGTGGATGAAGCCAGCGGCGTCAACGACTATCTCGACCGTGACGGATCGCGGGGACCGGTTGAATTCCATATCAGCAACGACCGCGACATCAACCCCATCGAGGGGCAGATCGTTCAAGCCGCTACGAAGTGGAAGCGCGTTGCTCTTGGTCAGTTCGGCATGCAACCGGGTGAGGGCATCTGCACCGACATGAAGGCCGTCCGCAAGGACTACTTTCTCGACCATGACCACTCGGCCTACGTCGACCAGTGGGACTGGGAGAAGGTCATCCGACCCCAGGATCGCACCCTGGAGTACCTGACCGATACGGTTCGGCGTATCTGGAAGGTGCTCCACGGCGCTTCGCAACATGCCTTGGATCTGTTCCCCCAGCTCTACGACCCTCGGTATCCCGCGATTCCCGAAGAGTTGTACTTCATCCACGCCGAAGATCTTCTCGCTCGTTATCCGGATCTGCCGCGAAAGCAGCGGGAGACCGCGATCCTTCAGGAGCATCCCGCCGTTTTCATCTACGGCATCGGGTGGACACTCGAGGACGGGTATCCGCACGAGATGCGCGCTGCCGACTACGACGACTGGGTCACGGAGACGGTGTCCGCCGATGGCCGGCCGATGCATGGGCTCAACGGGGACATTCTCGTATGGAACCCGGTTACGAAGCGCCGCCACGAGCTGACGTCGATGGGTATCCGCGTCACCAAGGAGACGCTGTTGCGGCAGCTCGAAATGACCGGGCAACTCGACTTCCTCGAACTGCCGTATCACCAGGCGATCGTGAACGACGAGATTCCACAGTCCATCGGCGGCGGCATCGGCCAGTCCCGCACCTACATGTACCTGCTCCGCAAGGCACACCTCGGGGAGGTCTCCGTGACCGTATGGCCCCGGATCCTCAAGGACCTGTGTGCGGAACGGAATATCTTCGTTCTCGAGTGAGTGGTCGCCGTCGGTCCAATCTACGCGGACGCGCACCGGTTCTGGAACTACATGGCCTGGGCGATCACGAAGAGCCGGCTGAATGGCAACGTGGTCGTCCCTTCCGAATCCGCCGGGTATGCCGCTCGGTACAGCGTCTTGCACTGCTGAGCGAAGCGGTCTCGGCTCGCAGGGTCGAGTTTGGCCAGGACGGGGCGAAGGACGGAACCCGTGACCCAAGCCCAGACCGGGTTGTCACCGCTGAGGTGGTGGAAGTACGTCGTCCGCCACATGTCGACCGTGGCGGGCTGCACCCACCGGGCGTACATCTCGGCGGGAGAGAGGCGGTCGCGCATGAGCGCGGTCCTGGCGGCATCGGGCCAGCACCCGCTGTCGAGGACCTCCGCTGGAATACGGTGGGTCGGAGCATCCCAGTTGTCCGGCATCTGCGCAGCGAGCACCCCGTCGTCGGCAAGGTACGAACGCAGCCTGCCGAACAGCCTCTCGTGGTTGTCCACCCAGTGCAGCGCAGCATTCGAGAAGATCAGATCGATCGGCTCGTCGGGCGCCCAGGTTGCGATGTCGCCGATCGTCCATGTGATCGCGTGGTGATCCCGGTGGGCTCGTTCCACCATCTCTGCAGACGCGTCGACGCCCGCCACGTGCGCAGCCGGCCACCGTCGTGCGAGCAACGCCGTGAGGCTTCCGGTCCCGCATCCGAGGTCGACGATCTGGCGAGCATCGATCTCAGGGACCCGTGCGAGGAGTTCGGCGCCCGGACGGGCGCGATGATCAGCGAAACGAAGGTAGCGGTCCGGATCCCACGACATCGGGCCAGCGTATCGGAGTGAGCCTCGAGCTCGCGTCATAGACTCGACGCGCGGCCGATGCGGGTCGCGCTGTGGAGGAAACGGGATGCACGCACGGGATTTGCAGGACCTGGCGGTGTTGTCCGCGATCAGCACCGATTTCGAGGGACTCTGCGCATCGATTCACGACGAGCAGTGGTTCTCGCAGACGCCGTGCACGGAGTGGAACCTCGGCCAGCTTGTCGACCATGTCACCGGCGGCAATCGATTCACGGTTCGAATTCTCGAAGGGGCACCTGCCGAAGCGGCAATGGCTGAAACCGTGGAGTCGTTCGACGAGAGACATGAGCCTCGGGCCGCTGCTCTCGAGTCGATCAAGGCACAGCTGGTGGCCTTCGACGAGCCCGACCTTCTCGACCGTTTGTGCCACCACGTTGCCGGGGAGATGACCGGCAGGGAGGTGCTGCGAATCCGTCTGCACGAGATGATCATCCACACCTGGGATATTGGCGAGGCGCTAGCCCCACCGGCCACGATCCGCGACGAATACGTCGACTGGTCGTTCGCCGAGATCACCAACCCGGGATCAAATACGGCCGAGCTGTTCACCCTCGACACCGCGGCGCTGGATGGGGAGCGGACCGAACGTACCCTCCTCGCGGCGTTCGGGAGAAGAAGTAGCAAGAGTCAAGACGCGAGACTCGAGACACGAGACTCGAGATGTGAGGCTTGAGACTCGAAACACGCGGTTTGTGCCTTCGTGGGACCGAATCGCTCACGCATGCCGAGGACACTCACGCGGCATGGTCGAGGTCAAGGGCAAGGGCGAGATGGAGATGTACGTGGTCGAGGGGCTGCGGTAGCGCGAGCAGTCGCGAATACCAGAGGCGCTTCATCCGGTGCTCTTCGATAGGGTTGCGCGGGTAGTCGGTTTGCAGCAATCGGCGACGCACCACCACTGAGCGGGGAGAGACGTGCCACCAGAGACCAAATACGCGCAATCGCCGGGCGGCGCGATCGGATACCAGGTGTTTGGTGACGGTCCGGTTGATGTGGTATTCGTTACCCAGTGGGCAACAAACATCGACAACTACTGGGACGAACCGACCGCGACTCGCTACCTCGACCGGCTGGCGTCGTTCTCACGGGTCATCATCTTCGACAAACGCGGCACGGGCATCTCCGACCCGGTGCCGTTGGACAACATGCCACCGATGGAACTGTGGATGGAAGACATCCTCACCGTGATGGATGCTGCCGAATCCGAGCGGGCTGTCATCGTCGGTGACACCGAAGGTGGTGCGATGGCGATCCTGTTCGCTGCCACCTATCCCGAGCGGACACGTTCGCTCGTGCTCATCAACGCCATCGCCCGGTTGTTCCGTGGTCCGGAGTATCCGATCGGAATGCCCCAACACATGCAGGAAGCTTCGGCGGATTTCTTCCTTGCTCAGCATGGGACGACGGGGGCAGTGATCGACGTCACGGCACCGTCGGTTGCCGGTGACCAGAGATTCCGGCACTGGTGGGTCAAGTTTCAACGATCGGCGATGCCTCCGGGGATGCTGGAGTTCGGGTACGGGTGGCTGCAGCGCATCGACGTCACGGCTGCCCTGCCCTTGGTGACGGTCCCGACGCTCGTGATTCATCGGCGTGAGAACGTCTACCACCGTGTGGCATTCGGGAAGTGGATCGCCGACCGTATCTCAGGTGCCCAGTGGGTTGAACTCGACGGGGCCGATTCGCACCCATTTCACGTTGGCAACTACTCCGAGATCCTCGACCGGGTCGAGGACTTCGTGACTGGTGAGGTGATCAGCACCGAGTCGGACCGTCGCCTGGCGACCGTCATGTTCACCGACATCGTGGGATCCACGGAACGGGCCTCAGAACTCGGAGATGAGGCTTGGCTCGACATGCTCGAAGCCGCGAATCGGATCTGTGAGCGACAGATCGAACGATTCGGCGGGACCGGAATCAGGAGCACCGGTGACGGGTACCTGGCGATCTTCGACGGCCCGGCCAAAGGTGTGGCGACCGCCCATGCAATCCTCGATGAAGTGGAGGCGCTGGGCATAGCAATGCGCGCTGGCCTTCATACTGGAGAGATCACGTTCCACGATGACGACATCGGCGGGATCGCCGTGCACATCGCGTCGAGGGTGATCGACCATGCCCCCGACGGCGGCATCGCCGTTTCGGGTACGGTCAAAGATCTGACGGTCGGTTCTTCGATCCGGTACGAACTGATGGGATCATTCGAGCTCAAGGGCGTTCCAGGCGCCTGGGACCTGTACGAGGTTCAGTAGCGACCCACTGCTCGATCGGGGCCCAATCGGTGGACCGCTCGGATCGGCGACCGGTTGAGGAGGTTGTGGGTTGGCACTCGTGAACTGTCCCGAATGCGACGACCGAGTCTCATCGGCGTCGCCGCAGTGTCCGAATTGCGGTCACGTCTTCTTTGATTCACCGGATGCGGTCCCACAGGAGCCCAAGGCGTCGAACGCGGTTCGCTCACAGGTTTCACTTCCTGATTCGGGAGCGCAGCCGCGATCTCAGAGCAACTGGGTGGTCGGGATCGTCGTCGCCGCGATCTTCGGGGCGATCCTCGTTGGCCTCGTGGCCGCGGTGTTCCTGGTCGACTCGATCAGCATCACCAACCCCTTTGAAGATTCCGGAGCCGTCGAACTCGACGCGACCGAAACGACGCTTCCAGCCGCGACGACCTTCGCTATCGAGGGCGACGACGACTACGGGTTGCTCGTCGGCGACTGTATCAACGACGACGAGCTGGAGAGGTACATCGCCGGCGATGACTACACGACAACACCGTGTGATGGTCCGCACGGCAACGAGGTCTACCTGGTCTATGAGTTCGCACCCGGGCCATACCCGGGGGAGGATGCCGTGAATGACGAATTGATCTCGGCCTGTGAGGACGAGTTCGAGGAATATGTCGGACGCGCCTATGAAGTCTCATCACTGGACGTGTACGCGATCTGGCCGGGGGCGGACCTGTGGGCTGCCGGGGTGCGCATCGGTGAGTGTCTGTTGTACGACCGCGCGCTGGACGATCTGACAGAATCGGCGTACCAGAGCGGATGGTGACGTGATGTGCCCGCCAAATCAGGCCGGCCGTGTTTTGTACACCAGGCGGACTGCGCCGTTGCGGTACGACACAGATTCGACAAGCTGCATCGGCCCGTCGTAGGCATCGGCGAAGAGAGGGATCCCACTACCGAGCGCCTCGGGCATCAACGTGATGTCGAGTGTGTCGATCGCACCACCGATGAGTCCGTCGGTGACCACCCGACCGCCGCCGAAGACCCATAGGCGCTGTGGAGTCTCGGCCGAGAATGCGCGGATCGCAGCCGCCGCCGGCATCGCAGCGAAGCGGATGTCGGCGCCGTCCGGAACCGGGAGGTCGGTGCGGGTGGTGAGCACCATCGTCGGCCGATCGCTCCACATCCACCCCCACTCGACGGCCTGGACATAGCTGGTGCTCCCCATGATGAGCGCGCCGATACCGTCGACGAAGGCATCGAAATCGAACTCCTCAATCGGGTACTTCTCGAGGAAGCCGACCGAGCCGTCGGCTTCGGCAACGTAGCCATCCAACGAGACGGCGAGGCTGGCAACGACGTCTGAGTCACTCATTCGGCGATCCTACGTCGCCAACCGCTCGCAGTCCATGCGAGGGGTTGGCAGGGCCGTCAGTTCGAGCAACGCGTAGGGTTCGGCAATACGCGGAGGGCTTGGAGGATGGAGATGCAGGTCGAGATCGTTGAAGCGGCGCCAGATGTCTTCCTGGTGATCGGCCCGCGAACGAACTGGTGCTTGATCCGAAGCGGTGAAGCGGTCACGCTCATCGATGCCGCGTGGCCCAAGGATTATCCAGTGGTGGTCGACTCGCTGCGTCAGATCGACGCCGGCCCGGGCCAGGTGGATGCGGTCGTCCTGACACACGCTCATCCGGACCATGTTGGTGTGGCGGAGCGGCTGAGGGCCGAGCGTGGTGCCGTTGTCCACACACACCCTGATGAAGCCGGGCACGCGACCGGCACGTACCACCAGCGGGTGCGGACGATTGACCTCGTGGTGCGGATGTGGCGACCATCGGTGGCTGTGTTCGCGATCGGCTCGATCGCACGCGGCGGCACCGATCCGACCCCGGTCGCTGAGGTTGAAGCCTTCGGGAGCTTGCCGCTCGACGTTCCCGGCCGACCGGTGCCGGTCCCGACCCCCGGGCACACGAGCGGCCACAGCTCATTTCACCTGCCCGATCACGGCATCGTCATCACCGGCGACGCCCTCGTCAATCGAAACGTCCTCACCAATCGACCCGGCCCTCGGCTGATGCCGCGGATCTTCAGCCACGATTGGGAACAGGCGCTTGCGTCCCTCGACACGCTGGCCGCCCTCGACGCCGACGTGCTCCTGCCCGGTCACGGGTCCCCTCTGCACATGCCGACGAGCGAAGCTGTGTCGCAGGCGAAGCAACGCTCTGCGGATGCCGGCTGGTGGGATCGCTGAACCAGGAGACCGCGCGATGCCGAGGTTGTCGCCGCCCATCTACGCTTTTCGGCATGTCGGGTGTCAGTGCAGTTGTGCTTGTTGAAGGGGTCAGTGACCGTGCCGCCCTGGGTGCTCTGGCGAAGCGCTTCGGTAGGGATTTGAAGGCAGAAGGTGTGTCGATTGTGTCGATGGGCGGCGCATCGGCGATCGGCGAGTCCCTCGACACCATTGTGAAGATCCACGGTCCCGATGTGAGGGTGGCGGGTCTCTGCGACCGAGCGGAAGTCGGCGACTTTCAACGAGCCATCGAGAGGGCGGGACTGGGATCGAACCTGTCGCGATCGGAGATGGAATCGATGGGCTTCTTCGTCTGCACCGACGACCTCGAGGACGAACTGATCCGTGCTCTTGGCGTCGCGGAGGTGGAACAAGTCATCGAGGCCGAGGGTGAACTCTCGTCATTCCGGACGTTCCAGAACCAGCCTGCGTGGCGCGGGCAGGCCCGCGAAGCGCAGCTTCGACGCTTCATCGGTACGAAATCCGGCCGGAAGGCTCGATACGGGTTTCTGCTCGTGGACGCACTCGATCTGACGCGAGTGCCGCAACCCTTGGAACAAGTGCTCGCGTACGCCCTTGCTTTCCACTAGCAGAAGGACGCCGAGCCGGTCAGATACGGGCCTGGTAGATTCTCGAGCATGCCAGACAAGGACGATTCCCCGGATCGGACGGCGATCGGTGTGGGTCTAGGACTCGTGTTCGGTGCAGGTGTCGGTGCTGTTGTTTTCGCCTTGACCGGCAATCCGGTGTGGATCGGCATCGGCTCGGGAGTCGGCCTCATAGTGGGCGCCGTGGTCGGAGCGCATCCAACGGATTCCGAAACCTGAATCGGCCTGTCGCGCCCGATTTGGGTTGCATCGTCGTCCGACCGGTGCCATCGAACCCTTCGCGGGGCCGCTGCTCCAACCTTCAGTCGCGGTAGTTGACGAACTGCAGCGGCACTCGAAAGTCAAGGGCCTTCACCTCGACGATGACTTCCTGCAGGTCGTCACGCTTCTTGCCCTGGACCCGGAGCTGGTCACCCTGGATCTGCGCTTGAACCTTCAGCTTCATGTCGCGGATCATCTTGGCGAGCTCTCGAGCGTCGTCCTGGCTGATGCCTTGATTGAGCGTGAAATCGGCACGCGAACGACCTCCGCCGACCGGCTTGATCTCACCTCCGGAGATCGACTTCAGCGAGACCTTGCGCTTGACGAGCTTCGTCTGGAGCACGTCGATCGCGGCCTCCACACGGTGGTCGGTTGCCGACTCGATAACGATCCCATCGTCGGTGAGTGAGATCTTGGTGTCGGTGCCCTTGAAGTCGTAGCGGTTCACGACTTCACGCATCGACTGGTCTACGGCGTTGCGGACTTCCTGCATGTCAACTTGAGAGACGATGTCGAATGACGGCATGGGATTCTCCTATTTCGAGAACGGCGCACCCTCGGGGCCGCGACGAACAACGGCGGCCCAGACGGTCTCGTAATGGTCCCGGTCGTACGGGTCGATGTGTGGGAGGACGAATTCATCCCACGCCCGGCGGAGCGGATCCTCCGTGTCACTGTACATGTCGAGCCCCGCCGGGATGCGATCCAAGACGGTGCGCAGGCTCATCGGTGTTTCGACGCGGGTGCGTGAGTCGCCCGACGTGAACGACTCGTTGATTTCCACGGCGAGCTTGGCCACGTACTCGACGAGGTCGGCACGCAGGTCAGGGTGTCGCCGTTCGATCATCGCAACCAACTCATCCTCGGCAGGAAACCCCTTCTCCCAGATGATCCAACGATCGGCGAAGGCCTTGTTGAGGGTCTGGGTTCCGGCATAGTCTCGAAGATCGGTCGGGTTCAGCGTCCCAAAGATCCGAACGTCGTCACGGAGGCGAACTAGCTCGCCGGTCTGGAGTTCGAGCGCCTGGTGACGGTCGAGAAGCCCGTGAAGAGCGAACAGTGTTTCGGCACCTGCAGCGTTGAGCTCCGAGAGGTTCACCAAGGCAGGGCCGCGGATGGCCCGGGTGATGTCGCCGTCTTGCCATCGGCTGTCCGTCCCGCCCTTTCCGTCACCGTGAAGCTTGACGGAGCCGATCAGGGTGATGTCGCGGACCTCGCCCGTCAAAGGGATCCGGTAGTAGGGGAGCCCAAGCAAAGCTGCGAACTGCTCGAGGTCATGGTCTTTCCCGGTGCCCATGTGGCCGCGCAGAGCGAGGTGCAGTGGGATACCCTCGAATCGGCGACCGCGGACCTTTTCGAGGGCCGCAAGGCGGTAGAGCATGCCCAGATCGACGTAGTACGGATCGGGTTCCGGGATGTGATCGCGCCGGATCTCAGCATCCGGAAGGCCGGACGGAATGACGGCCTTCTCGAGCGTGATCGATTCGCCGATTCCGTGCGGGTCTTCGAAGGTGACGGTCTTTGCCATGAATGCTCCTCAGTTCGAGAGTTGTGCCATTTGTTCGGTCGCGTGCGTCCACCAGGTGTCTCCGCCCTCGTCGGCGATGGACCGAAACAGCGCGGAGCGGACCCCGTCGACCATTGCCGATGCCAGGGCGTCGGGTCGCTGCACTACCTGATTGCGGGCGTAGGCGGCCTGTACCGTCTCGTCGCCGATGCCGATTCCGAGGACCATGGTCCCCCCACGTTCGATTGACGCCGCGGTATCGGCGAGAGCCTCGACCGAACCGCGAGTCATCCCGTCGGCGAGCACGACGATGATCCGATGGGACACGTTGCGCGCCGAGAGTCGTTCCGCCGCATGGGCGAGGTTGAACTCGTCGACGTTGGCCGCCTTGTCGAACATCGAGATCGGTGGCGCGGTGTCCGCGTCTCGGCGCGACTCTTTGGCCGCTTCCTGAGGTGACGCTGCCATCCAGAACAACCCCGCCAGTGTGTCCTCGGCGGAGCGCCACCGTGACGGGAACGACTTGACGAGGTAGTGGTTCACCGTCCGGGTGAGGCGTTCCGCCGCACCGCCTTGCGTCCGTCGCAGAGCGCCGGTGGCGAGACCTCGCCGATCGAGGTAGGTCCGTTCGGTGTCTCCGGCGGCAGCCACGAATCCGCGGTTGAAGATCGCGACTTCGAACTCGATCTGAAGCTCATCTGCGAGGCGAGCCAGCGTCCATGCGCCGAGCGTCGCGGCGGCGAGGGCCCAGGGCCGCTTGCGGTCGGCTCGCACCTCACGAGGCTGCAGCATCGAGGCCGACCCATCGACAAGCAGGCTTACGCCGTAGGACCGCCGGTTGGGGAGATCCCGTCGCTCGAACATGCGCTCGTACAGGCCGGCCCCGAGAAGGAGCGGTGTGTAGGGGGAGAGATCTCCTGCGTCGAAGCCGGTGCGAAGGCCGCGTCGCTGATTGGCGAGGAACAGGGGGTAGAGCTCGCCTGAGACGCGTCGCTGGGCGACGCCCCACTCCCGAGCGGCGACTTCGAGCATGTCTCGACCCTGAGGGGCGAATCGCCGGAACTCGATCGGGAATTCGCTCACGACGAGTTTGCCCGCCTGGCCAGTCGGGAGGTACACCGTGGGAGCGGTCGACACCTTCATCAGCTGATCGGTCGCCGGGTCGCCGGCTTGATCGACGTCGCCGTGCCGCCCGTGTTCTGCGCTGACCGTCTGAGCAGCCTGGCGGGTCTCCTCATAGTGGTCTCGGTCGGCGAGAGGCGGGGTCACGACTCGGACCGCATCTACACCCTCGGCGACGGCGGCCTGGTCTGCTTCCTGCTCGCCTCTGCGGCCAACCGCAGATTTGGAACCCGTCCCCTCGGTCAGGAGTCCGTGCATCCGGGCGACTTCGACCAGCTGGAGAGCGGTGCCCGCAACGGCCCAGGGATCTTCGAGGTCAGGGATGAGGTCAAGGAATGGGACAGCGTCGTCGATTGCAAGGGCAACGTGAGGAGCGACGCGTCGTTGGACATCGTCGCGAGAGAAGTAGTCGCCGACGATCAGGAAACAAGCGAGTGCGAACTGCCCGAGCGGCCGGGCGTTGGCTGAGGCGCCGGGAACTGCGGCCCGGTAGAGATCCGACAGCACCGAACGGGCACCCGGGAAGTGAGCGAGGTGACGCCGCTCCTGTCGTGCGTCTTCAACCGACAGGAACATCGCCTCCGCTGCAGGACCCGCAACAGTGTTGAGCGCGTCGAGCACGGTGACAGCCCCGGAAGCCGCCTCAGGCACGTCGTAGATCTCATCGAACTCGAGTTCGTCGGCCGGTTCAGTCTCCATGCCCGGCTCGAGTTCGACCCAGTCATACGACGTGAGCTCTGCGAGTGGGGGAGCTTCGGCGCCGTCGTCTTCGAGTGACTGTTGGTGGGCGAGCCACGACTCCGGTATTGGCCGCTCTTCGTCGAAATCCGTGGCAATCAGGTGGATCGCTTCGTGGAGTGCCGAGGTGAGAGCGACCTCGGTTGGTGTCACCGGCGCGCTTCGCGCGTAGGCGGCCTGAAAGACGCCGGGGTCGATGACGATTTCGTCTTTGGAGGCAGACGCTTGTGACCCCAGCCGAACGCGCAGCTCTTCGTTCCCTGCAATGCTGCGCGCGAACCGCGTGATGGCGGGCGCAACCCGCTGGTAGCGTGCGACGACCGCCTCGATCACCCGGTCTTCGGGCGGAAGCACCTCTCGGAGGAATGTTTCGTCGTGCGCGCGCATGAACCCCTGATCCTACGTCCCCTGTCAATCCTTTACGGGGGCCATTTCCGTGCGTGCGCGCAGTACCGTTCGGCCATGGACGATCTGAGGATCACCGACACGATCTCAATCCCCGCCGACGAACTGCAGTGGACGTTCTCACCGGCTGGCGGTCCCGGTGGGCAACACGCGAACCGGTCGTCGACGCGCGCGGAGCTTCGTTTCGACGTAGCGGCGTCCCGGGCGTTCGACGACGAGACCAGACGTCGGCTCCTTGACAAGGGCGGCGACAACTCGGTGGTGCTGGTGACCGTCGACGAGACACGTTCGCAGTGGCGCAACCGGCAGATCGCCCGGCAGCGACTGGGTGATCAGCTCCGTGAAGCGTTGCGGCCCGACCCACCGAAGCGCAAAGCCACGAGGCCCAGCCGCGCTGCTCGTCGCAGGCGAATCAACGAGAAACGTTCGAGGTCACGGACGAAGTCCTTACGCAAGTCGCCGGGCCCCGACGACTGAGCCGTGCCGCTCCAAACGTTCCGTTCGAAATCGTCGGCGCAGACCCGCCGACGCCCATGACCGGCCGCGTCGGGCTTGCCCTTGGTCACAGCAGGCACGCGCAGGCCGGTCGGAACGATCACCGGGCTGTCTCCGTATCCGAGGGTGAAGGACACGGCGCCGCACCCACAGCCGGTAGGCTCCGCGGCGATGACACGATCAACGTGCTCGAACCGGACGGACTCTTGCCGATGACGGCACTGATCACACGCCTGCGGTCGCTCGGATCCGACGATGGCAAGGGACTCGGCACCTTCATCGGTGTGTTCACCCCGTCGATCCTCACCATCCTCGGCGTGATCCTCTATCTGCGCGCCGGGTGGGTTGTTGGCAACGTCGGCCTCGTCGGGGCGCTAGCCATCGTGGTCATCGCCAACGTGATCACGCTTGCAACCGCGCTTTCGGTCTCGTCGGTCGCGACGAATATGGAGGTCGGTCCGGGGGGTGCCTACTACATCATCTCGCGCAGCCTTGGCGTTGAGATCGGCGCCGCCATCGGCCTCCCGCTCTTCCTCGCCCAGGCATTCTCGATCACGCTCTACGCCTACGGTCTTGCGGAGTCGCTGCAGTACGTCTGGCCGGACCTGCCCCAGATGCCGATCGCTGCAGTGACCGTGCTGCTCGTTGCCCTCCTCGCAGCTCGTGGCGCCGGCGTGGCGCTGCGCCTGCAGCTCCCGATCATGGCTGCGATCGGGCTCTCGCTGCTTGTGCTGTTCATCGGAGTCGCACGATCGGTACCGGACAGCGTTGACCTCGCCGCGCACGTCGCCGATCCCGTCAGTTTCTGGGCCGTCTTCGCCGTGTTCTTCCCCGCTGTGACCGGGATCATGGCGGGAATCTCGCTCTCCGGTGATCTCAAGAACCCGACTCGGTCAATCCCGAGAGGGACCATCGCAGCGGTGCTCGTCGGGTTCTGTGTCTATGTGTTGGTGACGATCGCACTCGCTCTCGCGGCCTCGCCCCGCGAACTCGTGGACGAACCGCTGATCTGGTTCACGATTGCGGGTGGACTCGCGTTCCTCATCTTCCCCGGCCTGTGGGGAGCGATCTTCTCGTCGGCCGTCGGAAGTGTGCTGGGAGCGCCGCGCACGCTCGAAGCGCTGGTGCACGATCGCATCCTTCCCTCATCGTTCGCAGCGAGGATCGGGAGGATCCAGGGCCCCGGCGTTCCGCTGCTGATCACGACCGGCATCGCGTTCCTCGCCGTCGGACTCGGGGGCCTCAATGCTGTGGCTCCCATTCTCACCATGTTCTTCCTCACGACCTACGGCATGGTCAATCTGGTCGCGGGCCTGGAACGGTTGAGCGGCGACCCTTCGTTCCGCCCGACGATGAAGGTCCACTGGGCCGTTTCTCTTGGTGGTGCCATCGCCTGCTTCTGGGCGATGTTCCTGATCAGCCCGATCGCCTCGCTCCTGGCCGTCGTGGTTGAACTCGGGATCTACCTCCTCGTTCGCAGGCGGGCGCTGACCGCACGGTGGGGTGATGTTCGGCGCAGCGCCCTCGTCTCGTTCGTGCGGTCAACGGTGCTTCAGCTGCGGCGCCTTCCGGAGGAACCGCGGAACTGGCGGCCGAACGTATTGATGTTCACGACCGATCCCGAACGCGATCTTCAGACGGCCCGTTTCGCGAATTGGCTCGTGCAGGACCGGGGGATCCTGACGGTGAACCAGCTGATCGAAGGTTCGATCGTCGACCATGTGGAGCGCGTGCCCGACGCCGTGCGCAATCTCAATGCGTCGCTCGAACATGCGGGGCTGACCGGATTTGGTGAGGTCGAGATCGTCCCCGATCTTGGACGCGGCATGGTGTCGGTGGCACAGTCGAACGGGATTGCTGGGATTGCTTCGAACACCGTGCTGTTCGGCTGGCGGGAGCGCCGGGACGAGATGGCGATCGTCCTGCGGGCGATTGAGGATCTATCGCTCCTGCAGAAGTCCAGCGTCATCTGCCGTCCCGTGCCACAACGGCTCGCACCCACCGGGCGGCGCATTGATGTCTGGTGGGGTGGTCTGCAGCAGAACGGGGACCTCCTCGTGTTGTTTGCACACCTGCTGTCGCTCGATTCCGGGTGGCGGGACGCCACGATCCGGATCAAGTCGATCGCATCAACCGAGATGATGGCACAGCGCACCGAGCGATCACTCGATGAAATGCTCCGCGCTGCTCGAATCGGCGCCGAGTTCGAGGTGATCCGGAAGCCGGAAGGTGAGACGATCCAGGACATCATCCACGCTCAGTCGGCGGCCGCCGACGTGGTCTTCCTCGGGATGAAGGAGATCGAGCCAGACGAGGCCGAAGAACAGGTGGAGCGTCTCCTCGATCTGATGGGAGGGCTCCAGACCGTACTCTTGGTGCGCAACTCAGGTCCGTTCCGGGGACAGCTCCTCGGTGTGCAACCGGCGAGTTCACCGCTCAGCTAGCCCGAGCGAGCGCCGATGGCCCGGAGCACTGCCTCCGGGGTTCGCAGCGCAGCTCCCTATCATCGGTTGTCATGCACTACGACTTCACGACGCTGCCGAACGGACTCCGGATCATCTCCCAGGACATGCCCTCGCTGCGATCGCTCTCAGTCGGCGCATGGGTCGACACGGGGAGTCGCGACGAGATACCTGTCGAGTCGGGGGCGAGCCACTTCCTGGAGCACCTCCTCTTCAAGGGATCCGACGATTGGTCGGCGCGGCGCATCAGCGAGGCGTTCGACGCTATCGGCGCTCGTCACAATGCGTTCACTTCGAAGGAGTACACCTGCTACTGGGCACGTCTTCGCGACGCGGATCTGGATCTCGGCGTTGAGATCCTTGGTGAGATGGTGCAACGACCCGCCTTCCGAGAGGAAGAGATCGACAACGAACGCGGAGTGGTGCTCGAAGAGATCAACATGAACGAGGACGACCCCACCGACGTTGCCCACGAGCAGTTCATCACCGCGCTGTGGAAGCAACACCCGTTGGCGCCGCCGATACTCGGAACTCGAGAATCGATCACGACGATGACTCGCGAGACCATCCACGGCTACTGGGCGAGGCGCTACTCCCCGGAGTCCACGGTCATCGCCGCAGCCGGTCGGATCGATCATGATCACCTCGTCGACGTTGTAGGCGACGCATTCGGTGCGTGGGAAGGGCAGGAAACCGGACGCGCGCTCTTCGCTCCCGACCCGAAACCCAGGGTGTCGGTCCGGCATCGAGATACCGAGCAGGCCCACCTCATTCTCGGCGGGCCCAGCCTGACCCGCGACGACGACCGCCGGTACGCCCTCATCATCGCGGACCATGTGTTGGGTGGCGGTATGTCGAGCCGGCTGTTTCGCGAGATCCGAGAGACGCGAGGTCTCGCGTACGCCGTGCACGCGTTCCGGATGCCATTCACCGATGCCGGCGCCAACGCGGTCTACGTTGGGACGACGCCGTCCCAGACAGCAGAGGTGTTGAAGCTCGTCCGAGGGGAGATGGACAAGTTCATGGAGTCCGGCGTCACCGACGGGGAACTCGAACGGGCAAAGGGTCACGTTCAGGGGTCACTAGCTATCTCACTCGAGGACGCCGACGGTCGTATGAATCGACTCGGCCGCAATGAGATCACCGGTCTCGATCACAAGTCGGTCGACCAGATCGTAGAGAAGGTCGACGCGGTCACCCCGGAGGAAGTCATCGACGTGGCCCGTGCCGCCTACGGAGGACCGTACGTGATCGGGGCAACCGGACCGTTCCAGGATGCAGACCTCGAGGAGTACGTCAGATGATCGTTGCCGTGGCGGGAGCGGGCGGCAGGATGGGGGGCCTGGTTGCGCAGACCATCGCCGACGCACCCGAGATGGAACTCGGTCCGCTGTATGACCCGCGCGATGTCGGATCGACGGTGGCCGGAGCCACGATCGGTGATGATCGCGCCGCACTGGCGGAAGCCGATGTCGTTGTCGAGTTCACGGAACCGGGTGTGGTGATGGGGAACCTCGCTGCCTGGCGTTCTTTCGGTCTGAACGCCGTCGTCGGCACATCCGGGTTCGACGCGAAGCGGATTGCCGAGTTACGTGAGGAGTGGGGAAGTGGGCCGCCGAATTGCCTCGTGGCCCCCAACTTCTCCATTGGAGCTGTTGTGATGATGCGCCTTTCCGAGATTGCGGCACCGCACTTCGCGGCGGCCGAGGTCATCGAACTGCACCACGATCGCAAGGCCGACGCACCTTCAGGGACGGCCATCGCAACGGCGGAGCGGATCGCCGCCGAGGCTCCGCAGAAACGCACGGTCGAATCGATCGAGTTGATCCCAGGCACCCGGGGCGGCGACGTGGCCGGTGTGCCGGTGCATGCGGTTCGACTCCCGGGATTGGTCGCGCACCAGCAGGTGTTGTTCGGTGGAGTTGGAGAGACCCTGACCATTCGTCACGACACCACCGATCGCACGGCGTTCACGCCGGGAGTCCTCGCAGCGATCCGCGCTGTCGCGACGCTCCCGGACCCGGTCACCGTAGGACTGGAATCCGTTCTGGGAATCTGAGAATCCCAGACCGTCTCATCCCTACGATTGAGCCATGCGAATCGCCGGAATCGTCGGTGGCATTGCCCTGGCCGTGATCGGCGCGGTGTGGGTCCTGCAGGGGTTGAACTCCGAGTTCGCGCCGGAGAGCTTCATGACCGGCAGCCCGGTGTGGATCGTCGTAGGCGTGCTGACACTCGCAGGCGGCATCGCGCTCGCCCGGTGGAGCTGGAAGACACGGTGAGAACCGGCCCGTGGTTCCCTACCTCAGCGGAACCTCGAAGAGTCGGACCGGATCGTCGAAGCCTTTGAGTGCGATTGGTCCGCGGTCGTGGAACGTCAACGGTTTGCCCACGGAGAGCTCGCGCACCGCACTCGATACCAGAATCTGTCCGGGGTTCGCATGTCCGCAGATGCGCGCCGCGAGATTCACCGCCGCACCGAAGAGATCCTCGTCTCGGCTCACCGGCTCGCCGGCGCTGATCCCGATGCGGACACGCCCACCTTCGTGGTCCGATTCCTGAGGCTCGCCGAACTCCCGCTCGATCTCCACAGCACAGTCGACCGCTCGACTCACGTGGCTGAACGAGGCGAAGATGCCGTCACCAGTGTGTTTGACCTCACGTCCGCCGTGTGCTGCCAGCGCAGCCCGGACAATCTCGTCGTGGTGACGGAGCAGTTCCATGGCGATCTCGTCACCGTCCCGGGCGCTCACCTGGGTCGATCCAACCAGATCGGTGAACATGATGGCCCGAAGACCGGTGTCGATCTCGGCGTCGTCGTGCCGTGCGATGTCCGGGACGTTCTTCTCCCACTCGCCCATGAAATGGCTGACGGTCGGTTTCTCGACTTCGACCATGTTGTGCGGCACCAGGCCGTGCGACTCCTTGTGGACGGCGATCGCCGCCTCTTTTGTCGGCGCATCGACCAGGCAAAACGCCTGACCATCAGGGCTGTTGAACCAGTACGTCAGGAAGCTGACCCCGTGTCGATCCTGGACCTCGAGGTCGCGCTGGTGGGCGACCTTGATGTCTTCTTCGGTGACATCGCCCAGATTCTCGTGAACGTCCATGAATATCGGCACCCGGCGAGCATATCAACCCGCGACGGCCAAGAACGGACGCCATCTCAGTTGCTGATCCCTCCGTCGGTGCTGTTGGGCTGCGACTCGGATCGATACGGCTGTCCCGACTCTTCGAGGACGGTCGATTCGTCCTTTCTGATCGGGAAGAGCCGGCTCACGAATTCGGCGAGCGCCGAGAGGACTCTGAAGACTGAGTGTGGCATCCACGATCACGTTCGCGCAGATCTAGGCCGTGTTCAAGGGCCAATGGTCGACCCATCCCAGAGACCATCCCAACGAGAACCGTGTCGCTCGTCCGGTTCCCTCGCTCAGGTCCGTATGCCGCTCGCGGCGAAGATGCGGTGGGGCACGATGAGGTCGTGCGGGAAGTCGCGGGACAACATCTCGGCGAGATCTGCGTCGAATTGCTCCACCTGCTCCGCGGTCAGAGCAGAGCCAACACCATTGCAGGTTCGGATCCGGCCTCGCCAGGCCTCGTGGCTGAACGGAACGTCGACCATATAGCTGAAGCTCTCGACATCGGTGAAACCCCCACGATCGAGCGCTCTGACGTGCTCTGGGTGGATGCCGGCCCACCCTGCCTTCGGCCATCCTGGGTTGTGCTTCAGTACTAACTCCTCCGTGCGGTCCGCGACGTTGCCGGGGAGCGGCAGGTAGCTGAACGTGCAGATGAGGAGGCGACCGCCCGGGGTGAGCACGCGCCGGGTTTCCCGGATGGCGTCGTTCTCGTTGAACCACCACCAACACTGACCCGCACTCACGAGATCAAAGCTCTCCAGCGCCTGCCCGGTGTCTTCCGCTCGGCCCTCGACGAAGTGAACCGAGAGCCCACGCTCTTCGGCAGCATTCCGTGCGACATCGAGCAGCTCCGGTGCGATGTCGATGCCCGTGACGACGAGCCCGCGAGATGCGAATCCGAGAGCAAGGGAACCCGTGCCGGTCCCAAGATCGAGAGCGCGCTGGCCCCCGTCGACCCATCGACGCGCCAAGAGCCCGTCGAAGAAGTCGTCGGGGAACCCCGGACGATGACGTTCGTAGTCAGCGGCGGTTCGGCCGAAGTCGATGTCTCGTCGCTGGTCGTCGTTTGATCCATCGCCCGTCATGCGCCGAGCCTACCGCTGATGCCTCGACCTTCAGAAGAGGATGGGGTCGGGACGGATGCACGCGAAAGTATGGCCGAAGCGCCGCGTGCCTCGGCTAGCGAGGTGGTTCGGGTGGCAGCACTTGTATCGCACCACCCGGCGGACTGTCGATAGTGGCTTCGGATCGCCGGCGGAGCCAGGCCATTCCGGCGAGGACAACGTGGTCCGACCACCCGAGGGGCGCAGACATGCCGCCGTCACGAGTCCAGCCCCAAGCATCGTCGAGCCTGATGCTCACAGCGAACGTGAGTGACCTGAGTCCCACGAACAGTGCCACTACTGCCACAGCGAAGGTGACCAGGCTCCCGAGGATCGGGAGCATTGCCACGAAGACGACGAACGCCACGGAACCGAGCATTGTGTGACCGATCACCCTGTCCCGGCGCCGCAGCTCATCCTCTTCGCGACGCGCCAGGCGCTCGGATCTGTTGGTCGTGATGTGAGCGGCTGCGACTGGGGCGCTCCGAATCTCCGGACGCACAGATTCGAACGTGTTCGGGCGTTCCATTCGCCGCGATCTGTCAACAGCACCGCGGACGTGGCGATAGACCTTCTCAGCGCTGTTCAGGTCTCCATGCCGGTGGAATCTGTCCATGAACCCTCTGCGTCCAATGTATCAGACGCTCCAAGCACGCGAACGAGGCAACGGGCAGCATCGGGATTCAGGCTTGGGGACAGCTGGCCGGTAGCCCTCACACGTTCGATGTCATGTTCTCGAAATCAGTGTTGTCTTGGCTGTTGGTAGGTGAGGCAGGCACATTGCGGAACGGTGCACTCCTCGCGGCCAAGGTGCTCGCTATGGGGATGGCCGCACCCCATACATCGCTGCCTTCCGGGAGCCGTGGTTGGCTTGATCTTCATCGGGAGTGCCTCCTGCGACTGGTACGGGACATCGTGCGCTCCTTCCGAAGCGAGATACCGTCTTTGGGACAACGCCCCGCCAAAGGTGAGTCGGACGGACCGGCACGGCTGAACCGACAGAAGTCCATATGCCCTGTCGTGGCCCCGTCCGACGGATTGGGAAGGCGGAGCGGGCGTTGTACGCCTCGACACGCGCTGTCTGACTCCAAGCGTAGTCGTCTCGTGGCCGGGCAGTTGCTGGATCGTGGCCCTAAAGCGCGTTTTCGGCACGTGTGACGCCATCGATGGGGCGGGTCGCTGCTTCGATCGCTTGGCCGCACACCTCACGGAAGACACGCTCACCACCGGCCGATCCCGGCCAATCGGCCGAATCGTCAATGAGATTGTCGCCCACGGGGTGGTCGGAGGGGAGTTCCGCTCCCGTGCAGCCTCCAACGCTCTTCAAAACCAGCAGGCTCGGATCAGCCGGAGCGGACGTAGGATTGTCTGGGCGACGACATTGAGCCGGGGAGTTGACGTGGCAGAGAACAAGACGCAGATTACGGACGTTGATCCGATCTCCTTCATCGCATCAGTCGAGAACCCGACGCGGCGGGCGGATGCCGAATCCTTGCTCGATCTCATGACACGAGCCACCGGCTGCAAGCCCAAGATGTGGGGTCCGTCAATCGTCGGATTTGGTCGCTACCGGTACCGATACGACAGCGGCCGCGGAGGTGAGTTCATGCTGGCGGGTTTTTCGCCGCGCAAGGCGAATCTGGTGATCTACACGATGCCGGGCTACGAGGAGATGAATGAACAGCTTGCCGAGCTTGGCAAACACCGGGTTGGGAAGAGCTGTCTCTACATCAACAAGCTTGCCGATGTGAACATCGACGTCCTCGAGCAGATTGTCGCCGACGGCGTTGCGACGATGCGTGAGAACCACGAGACCTGGGACGAGTGACTGCACGCCGGAAGGCGGCAACTCTGGAGCGCCCCGACCGAGTATCAGCCCGAAAAGGCCGGCCGGTCACGCCTCCGAGGGTTCACGATTCCGGCGCCGCCGATGGAGAACACGGTACACGAGCAGGGCGACCGCGGCGGACACTGCCGCGGCGATCGCCGCCACGACCAGGCGGCCGGTGGTGCCGAGGCCGTCCGACATCAGTGATACGTTCGGGAGCCCGGGTTCGGGGTACGGCCGGATGGCCTCGGCGACCGCCGGGCTGTTCAGGCTGTAGGTGTCCGTGTCTGCGTCGGTGAACACGAAGGTTGAGACACCGTTCGGAGCAAGGAAGATCGTGGTTCCGCCGGCGCCGGACATGAACGGGATCTGGAAGTACGTGCCCGCTTCGGTGCGGTGGGCGATGCTCCAGAACGATGCGTGGTAGGCCTGGTCGCCGTCGGCGAACGACTTGCCGGTCGGCAGACCCACGAGCTGATCCGATCGGTAGAGCGCGTCGTTGGTCCGGGCCGCGTGAAGAAGTTGCTCACCGTTGTGTGAGCCGCCGTTCTGCAGAAGCGTGGTGATCTTGCCGACGTCGTCCACGGTGAGCCGCAGACCAGATGCCATCAGCGGTATGCCGTGCTCGCCGTCATTGTTGGGCACGGTCATCATCGTCATGTGGCGGATGCCGATTGGTCGGAAGACGTCGTCGGTCAAGCGTTCCCACAGGTCGGCGTCGGGCCCCTCCTTGGTCTTGAGGAACGCGTCCATCGCCGCTGACAGCACAAAGGTCTGCGACGACGTGTAGCGCACGACCTCATTCGGTCCCCACGAGTAGTCACCTGCGGCGAACGCGGCAGCGAGTTTCTCCGGCGTGGTCTCGCCGAGGTAGAACTTCCGGTAGTTGAGTCCCGTTTCATTCGCGTCGATGTCATACGGCATCCGATCCGGAGAGTTGTCGCCAACCCCGGTGGCCATGTTCAGGACGTCACCGAACGTCACCTCGGCCCAGCCGTCGTGATCAGCGGTGACATCGAGGTAGTCCGCGATGCGTAGATCGAAAACACCCTCGCCGTGTTTCTCGGCGAGCCACAGCATGGCGATGCCGGCCCCGATCGACTTGCTGACCGACATGCCGGCATGCTGCATGGAGCGGGGGTAGGGGTAGTCGCCGGATCGCGTACGGCTCGGCTGGAGATACACAACACCGTCGACGACCACACCGGCCGCACTGATCTCTTCAGGGGCCAAACCTTCGGTTAGCGAGTCGAGGACATGGGTACCGAACTGTGCCTCGAGGTCGGACCATTCAGCCAGGGGGGACTGGGTCGCCAGCTCTTCGGCGAAGCTTCGCTCGATCTCAGCGCGATCCTGAACAACCCCCGGCTCGTATTCCATGGGAAGTTGGCCCCACATGTCGTAGATGTCACCATCCGGCGCCGTCTCTTGGGTGATCTGGAAGCGGAACGAGGAGACCTCCGTCTCGTCGAAGAGGAAGGTGGCGACACCGTTGTGTGCTTCGCCGCCACCGAAGAGCCGATCGGGCGGGCTTCCGAGAGTGAAGGGGAACGAAGCTCTCGACAGCCCATTGTCTCCCGGTTCCGACCAGACACGGCCGGGCGACAGAATCAGCGACCAGTTGCCGGGGTTGACGATGAGCGAGCGATCAGACGGGAGGAGGTGGCCGTCACTGGTGACGAAGTCGACTGAGAATCCCGGAAAGTTGCGGTAGGCGGCGAATTCGTACGAGCTTCGCTGCATCTCCATGCGAGGTACCGTCAGCGTTCCCTCGAGGCGGTGGGGCGAAGGGCCGGAATCGCTGACCGGCATGAACCACGAGTAGTCGACGACGGAGACCTCCGCGACGTCCGAATCCATCAGTTCGGAATAGGTCAACTCGGCGCGATCCTCGCCGGCCTGCGACTGGGGACTCCCGGCCATCACCACTAGGCATGAAAAGAGCGCAATCCCTGCTGCCGCGCGTCTCCGGAGCGAAGGCCGCACAGTGTCGGCATTGACCACAGCACTCAATGCGCTCGAACGTCGTTCATGGACGGTCAACGACTCGCTCATGGGGGCTCGCCCAGAATCGTAGCAATCACAACCGTCCGCGAAAAGCCTGTGGCGCTCACTTCGATCGAGCCACGCCTCCCGCGTCCAGGCGGCGTGTGTTGCATCGCGCATGCGGGCAGGTTTCGGATCGATTGGGCATGATGCCGGGGCCTTGACAGCTGGATTGCCCCGGGGTTGTCTTGGAAGAGACTCCAACGAAAGGAGGCGCGTTGTGACGGTTGCACACCCGACTCAGGGAGGTCGATCGGATCGCACGGGCGGAAGTCCCGGCTGGCAGTTCACGGAGTGGCTGTTGGGGATCGTTGGGGGGATCGGCGCATTCCTGGGCCTATTCATCCTGTTCGCCGGTGATGACGAGTACGTGGGGATCGGGGGAGATTGGTCGTGGCGGGTGGGGGAAGTCTCGACGACGTGGGCCTACGGACTGCTGATCGGAGGGGGCCTTCTCGTTCTGGCAGCGCTGGTGATGGTGGTGAGTGGCCGGGATCGCCCAGCGCACACCAGTGCCGGTGATCGTGATCGCGCAGGTCTGTGGTGGCATGTCGGAATCTTCGTTGCGGTGAACACGTTCATCTGGGTTCAGGACATCGCGATCGGCGACGGCGTGAACTACGCCTACTGGATCACCATCCCGTGGGCTATCGGATTGGCTATCCACACCGCGACGTACCGCCATACGCGACGCACGACCGAGTAGCGACAGCGACGCCGCTTGCGGCGGAGCGGCCACGGGCAAGGGCTGGTCGCTCCGCCGGACGGGCGGTATTCGAGACGAACCGGTCAGCCGTTGGACAAGTCATCCAGGCGGCGCGGCAATCGACGCTCCGAACGAGACGCTGATCGGCGAGCTTGCGGGGCAACCGCTCTGCCGGCGGTAGGGTTGAATGACTGAGAGGTTCCAGCATGCCGTCGTCCGGTCGAGAAATGGTTGATCGGTTGCATGAGCTCATGTCGAGAGGCGATGTGGACGCGCTCTCCGACATGTATGCCGCGGACGCCGAAGTGGTCCTCTACCACCGCGTGGCCGTCGGGCACCAAGAGATCCGCGAATTGCTCGCGAACTCGCTTGCCTCACACGGGCTCTACCGGGTGATATCCGTTGATCAATTCCAGGACACCGGAGACATCGTGATGTGGGACGCCACGGTCGAGAGGCAAGAGGGAATCCTGGAGACGACGCACATCGTCATCCTGGATGAGCGTGGGCTCATCCGTCGTCACATCCCGCGCATTCGCGGCTATTGGGGGATGTAGCTCAGGGGGGAACCGTTCTCCGTCTCGCCACAAGCGACGCACCCGCCGACTTGGCAACGGCGAGAGTTGTGGTCTCGCTGGAGTTGCGGCCTTCGGGTGCGTCTGACACGGACGCTACAGACTGGACGCTGCGCAATGCAAGCGGAATCTTGCTGTGCTTCTCCGCGTGGATGCTGCTCCGATGGCGGGGATCGACTCAGCGGCGCCGTTCCCGACCTCCTGAGAAGGGTCCGTGCTGCGAAAGCCGCCTAGAACAACGCGCTGGCCAGCTGCCGTCGGTAGGTCATGGTCAGCGGGTGATCGTCGCCGAGGACTTCGAAGATGTCGAGCATCGCGGTGCGCGCCTCGTCCTTGAGCGGACCCTTGTTGCGAACAACAGAAAGAAGACGATCGAGCGCGGGCTCGAACTCCGAGCGCGCGGCGAGCGCCTTGGCGAGCTCGATCCGCAGCTCCTCGTTGTCCGGATCGGCAGCAAGGCGTTCCTCGAGATCGGCGAGGTCATGACCACTCGATGCCTTGAGCCGAGCGGCCGATTGGAGTCGGTCGACCTCAGAGTCCGGAACCAAACGGCCGAGCACGATCAACGCTTCTTCGGTTTCCCCGCGGTCGATGAGGAGTGATGCAAGGCTGGTGCCCGCCTCGGCGTGGTCCGCCTTCCGATCAAGGACCTGGCGAAGGATGTGTTCGGCGGTCACGCCGTCATCGGAGAGTTGCGCGGTGCGAGCCTGGTCGACCATCAAGTCGAGTTCCGTCGGGAGAATGCGTTCGATCCATTCCCGGACGGCCGGCTCCGGGAGCGCTCCGGTGAACGTATCGGCGATCGCACCGTCGCGGAACGCGACGACCATCGGGATCCCCTGTACCCCGTAATGAGCGGCCAACTCCTGATTCGCGTCAACATCGACCTTCACCAACTCGAAGGCGCCGCCCGCTTCGGCAGCCACCTTCTCGAGGATGGGTCCAAGGACACGACAGGGTTGGCACCACTCGGCCCAGAAGTCGACAACCACCGGAACCTCGCGGCTGCGCTGGAGCACTTCCTGGGGGAAGCTCGCAGTGTCTACATCCTTCACGAAATCGCTGGGAGTGGTCATAGAGACAAGATTACCGGGGGGTCTCCTGCTACCGTCGTGGCCATGGAGAGCAGACCCGAAGCACCATTTGGCCAAGTCTTGACCGCCGTCATCACGCCGTTCGGCGATGACGGATCCATCGACTACGGGACCTTCTGGAGGTTGACCCGGTTCCTTGCCGATCACGGCTCGGACGGCCTCGTGGTCGGTGGAACCACCGGTGAGTCCCCAACCCTCTCCAAGGTCGAGAAGGTCGCCCTCTTCAAAGCCGCAGTCGACGCGGTTGGCGACCAGATGAAGGTGATTGCGGGGGCAGGCACGTACGACACTCGCGAGTCGGTCGAACTCGCACAGCGAGCTGCCGACTCCGGGGTACACGGGATCATGGCGGTCACTCCGTACTACTCGAAGCCGCCCCAGGAAGGCCTTTTCCGGCACTTCACGGCAATCGCCGACGCGACCGATCTTCCCGTGATGGTCTACAACATCCCGAGCCGCACCTGCCGTCTCATCGACATCGACACACTCGTGCGACTCGCAGATCATCCTCGGATCGTCGCGGTGAAGGACGCGGTCGACGACCTCGACTTCACACGCAGAGAGATCGAGGCACTTCCGGAAGGTTTCGCGGTCTACTCCGGATCAGACAGTATGGCGCGAGAGATCGTTCGCATGAACGGCGTCGGTGTTGTGTCCGTCGCCGCCCACCTTGCAGGTGAGAAGATCAAAGCCATGGTCGAAGCCGCCACGTGGGGGAACGAAGAAGAGGCCGACCACCTGAACGGGCAACTCGGCCCACTCAACGCAGCGTTGTTCCTCGAACCGAATCCGATGCCGCTCAAAGCAGGCCTCGACATCGCGTGGGATCCGGTTGGTGACCCGCGGCTTCCCCTCATTCCCGCATCCGACGACACGAGGGCCGCTCTTGAGCGCGCACTGGCAGGATTGAGCGAGACGTGAGCGTACGAGTCGCCTTCCACGGCGGCCTTGGCGAGATCGGGAGAAACTGTGCGACCATCGAAATCGATGGGAGCATCGCGATGGTTGACGCCGGCCTCATGTTTCCAGAGGAGGACATGCTTGGCGTAGACCTTGTTCTCCCCGACTATTCGTCGGTGACCGATCGAGGCGATTCACTTTCGTTTGTTGCGCTGACACACGGTCACGAAGACCACATCGGGTCGCTCGGGTACCTCCTGCGCGAGCGCAACGTTCCGGTGTACGGCACAGCGTTGACGATGGAGTTGGCGAACGCTCGCGTGTCGGAACTCGGCGTCGACGGCGACTTCCGCGCAGTCGAGACCGGCACGTGGGTCGAACACGGCAAGTTTCGGTTTGCCTTCATTCCGGTCACCCATTCGGTGCCCGATGCAACCGGGATCGCGTTTGAGACCCCGGAGGGGATCATCGTCCACACGGGTGACTTCAAGCTCGATCCGACCCCGATCGACGGTGTCATAACCGACCTGCAGAGTTTCGCGGGTTTCGGTCGCCGCGGAGTGCGGCTGATGCTGGCCGACTCGACGAACGCTGAGCGCCCGGGAGTGGTCGAATCGGAGAAGACGGTTGGTGTACGTATTGGAGAGCTGGTCCACGAGGCCGAAGGCCGCGTTCTCATTGCCTGTTTCGCGAGCCACCTGCACCGGGTCCAGCAGTCCATCGACGCGGTAGTCGCCGATGGACGGAAGTTCGCGTTCATTGGACGCTCGATGCTTCGCATCAGTGAGATCGCCGGGCAGATCGGTGTGCTCAGGATTCCTGAGGAAAGCCTCGTGGAACTCAATGATCTGCTGAAACTGCCACCGAAGCAGACTGCCGTTATCTCCACCGGAAGCCAAGGTGAGCCGTTCGCGGCGCTCTCGCTCATGGCGGCGGGGGAGCACCGGTCGATCGCTCTTGACCCCACCGACACGGTGATCATCTCAGCGACGCCGATCCCGGGCAACGAGAAACGTGTGTCCAGGGTGATCAACAACCTGGCGCGTGTCGGTGTCACCGTCCACCATGGTCGCAACACCCACGTCCATGTGTCAGGCCACGCGGCCGCTGAAGAGCTGAAGGTGCTGTACAACGTGGTGCAGCCGGAGGCCGTTGTTCCGGTTCACGGCGAGCATCGGCACCTCCTCGCAAACGCTGAGATCGCTCGTTCGGTTGGTGTGCCCGAAGTCGCGGTCTGCGAGGACGGCGATGTTGTCGTCCTCGAGGACGGCGAGATGCGGGTAGATCGCGGGGCAGTCTCGTCCGGCTACATCTACGTGGACGGCCTCGAGGTTGGAGGAGACGAGGGTGTCCTGCGCGATCGACGGCATCTCGCGGATGACGGCGTCATCCTGATCACGGTCGGTGTCGATGTGCGCAACGGCGACATCGTGTTCGGCCCCGACGTCGACAGCCACGGTGTGACGGGTGATTCGCGGGAGCTCCACGATGCCGTTCAGGCACGGGTCGTGCAGGGGATTGAGACGCTGGAGCGACCGATCGATCCTGATGCCCTTCGGAGCCGCATTCGCAACTCGGCCCGCAAAGCCGTGCAAAGCCACATCAAAAGACGGCCGGTCGTGTTCCCGGTCGTGATCAAGGTCTAGCCGAGAAAGACCCGAGACTCTGAGACTTGAGACTCGAGACCTGAAACTAGAGATTCGAGACCTGAGAGATAGCGGGTATTCGCAGTCCGGTCTCGTGTCTCGTGTCTCTTCTCGTGTCTCTCCTACTCCACGCACTCGGAGAATCGGGCGTAGAACTGGAAGAACCCCTCGTACACCCTTCCCGTGTTGACGACGGTGCTGGTGCCGGGCACCCAGGGGAGGTGGCCGGCGGGGGCGCTGGCCTCATACGAGAGCCCATCCTCCTCGATCCACTCGCGGCCGGCGACCCAGCCGACCGACCGTCCGAACGCACGCCACGTGTCGGCTCGAGGGAGACCGCGGCTACGCGCCGCAGCGAGAGCCTTGGCCTGAGCTGAGAACCCGAACCGGCCGGCGGACGCGTCGGTCCATGCCTCATCGATCGCGCGGAGGAGAGCACACTCGACCGTCGCAGCTTCGTCAGGATCAATACCTACGTACCCTCCCGTGTCGGCCTGGGCAATCAACAACCGGCGCGTCTCGAGGTCGGCAGCCTGCCATTCGCTCGCTCCCAGCAGGGCGCGCAGTGGTGAGGTCGAGTCCGTCATCGGGGGAGAGGTTACCCGAGTGCGCAACTCCTCTTCTGCGAATTCTCAGATCGGCAGGCCCGATTCGCAGCGCGCCGACGTCGGCGCTGCGTGGCAGGGAATTACACAAATGTAACTCTTCGCGCGATCAATCGCACTGAGGGTGGTTCCCCTCAGCGGACTTGTGGGGTATCGTTCGGTCCGATGGCATCGCGGACCAAGCGCCGCGGGGCTGCGGGGCGGAGCAAAGCGACCCCCAAGAAAACTGAACGGGTCCCCCTTCGGGCCAGGGTCGTCCGCACGCTGAGGACGGGCCGGGAGCGGATCCAGCATCGCCTCGCCCGTCAGAGTGATGACGTGTGGGGTGTTGGCCTTCTCGTGCTTGCCGCGCTTGTGGCTCTGTCGTTCTTCGGGCTCTCCGGACCGATCGGAGCCGGCATCTCCGGCACACTCCGATTCCTCTTCGGGGTTTGGGCCTTCCTGGTCCCGCTCGCATTCGTGACGATCGGCCTGTCCCTCGTCGGCGTGTGGTTCACCGAAGACCGTGCTCGACTGATCGCCGGTGTGGCCGCGGTGTTCGTGGCATCACTTGCTCTCTTCCACCTGATGACCGGCTCGCTCGCGCTCGCCGGCAACGTCGAACAGGTCCAGGAGAGTGGCGGTGCCGTTGGCGCCCTCATTGCGTTCCCGTTGCGCAGGACCATCGGATTCTGGGGCGCATTCCTGGTGTTGCTCGCCGCCGTGGGTCTCGGGACGCTCGTTCTGACCCGCGCAACCGTGCGTGATCTGGCCTCAACCGTTGCGTCGTTTGGTCGGAGCATTCGATCTCTCATCGGCTTCGAGCCCGACGATGGCTCGGCGTATCCGGTTGTGCAGGTCACGGGACAGATCGAGATTCACGAGCCGGTTCCCGTGCCGGCGAAGACCGCACCCCAGAAAGGGCCCAAGGATACGAAGAAGGCTCCGAAGAAGCCCAAACCCAGGCCCATGGCACCGCGGCCGGTCTCGCTCGACGGGTATGAACTGCCACCACTCACGCTCCTCGACTCCTCCTCGAACGTTGGACCGAATCGGGGCAGCCTCGAGCAGACCGCCGCCGAGCTTCAAGAGGCGTTGAGCCAGCACGGGGTCGACGCCAGGCTCACACGGATCGTTCCCGGTCCGACCGTGACCCGATACGAGATCGAGCTCGCGCCCGGAGTGAAGGTCTCGCGCGTCACCAACCTGTCACATGACATTGCGTACGCTCTCGCTTCACCGGACGTTCGGATCCTCGCTCCGATCCCCGGCAAGAGTGCTATCGGTATCGAGGTCCCGAACCGCCATCGACAGATGGTGACCCTCGGTGACATCCTCACAGGATCCGACGCGACCGCCGACGCGGACCCCATGCTCGTTGCTCTCGGCAAGGACGTAAGCGGTCGGGGACGCCTCATTCGCTTGACCGAGCTCCCACACGTGCTGATCGCCGGCGCAACCGGTGCGGGGAAGTCTTCCTGCATCAATGCGATCCTCACGTCAATTCTGATGCGGGCGCGGCCTGACGAAGTCCGCTTGATTCTCGTCGATCCCAAGCGGGTTGAACTCGGCCAGTACAACGACGTCCCCCATCTGCTCACGCGTGTGATCACCAGTCCGAAGAAGGCGGCCGACGCCCTTCAGTGGGCCGTGGCAGAGATGGATCGTCGCTACGACCTCCTGGCCGACGCCGGTGTCCGCGACGTCGAGTCGTACCGCGAGAAGTACGACGCCGGAGGTCTCGAAGAGGAGATGTTCGATCGGTTCCCATACATCGTCGTGGTCGTCGACGAGCTGAACGACCTCATGATGGTTGCGGGACGAATCGTGGAGGATTCGATCGTCCGGATCGCGCAGATGGCTCGGGCTGTGGGGATCCACCTTGTCCTGGCAACGCAGCGACCCTCGGTGAACGTCATCACCGGCGTGATCAAAGCAAACGTGCCGTCGCGCCTTGCGTTCTCCGTTGCCTCACAAACCGACTCCCGGGTAATCATCGACCAAGGGGGAGCGGAGAAGCTGGTCGGTCTTGGTGACATGCTCGTGGTCACGGCGCGCGAGCCGAAGCCGGAACGGATCCAGGGTGCCTGGGTGTCCGAGGCCGAGATCCACCGCGTGGTCGACTTCGTGCGCGATCAGCAGAACGCGAAGTACCAAGATGCGGAAGTGTTCGAGGTCGCGGACAAGACTGCCGAGGTTGACGACGAGTTCGAAGGTGAGGACCCGGTGATCATTCGTCAGGCGATCGAACTTGTGGTGCGCAGCCAACTCGGGTCGACGTCGATGCTCCAGCGGAAGCTCCGAATCGGATTCGCCCGGGCCGGCAGGGTCATGGACATCCTCGAGAACAAAGGCATCGTCGGACCATCTGAAGGCTCGAAGGCCCGCTCCGTCCTTGTCACGGAGGAGGAACTCGGGGCGTTGATCGGTTGATGACCGCCGAGGGTCAGGCGCCGATCCGGCTCGATGGCGGTTCCGGGTTTGCCCTGTGCACTGGAGTTGGCACGCGTCGGCGATTCATCGCGTACGCTGGATTCAATGACGCACGCACGACTCGATCAATTCAGCGCGTCCGGCGGGCGATCGATGGAATTCTCCAATGCGGAGCGCGAGGTCGCGGCCTACGGCCTCGACGAGGTGCCCGGCGTTCTCGAGCAGGCTGAGCTGGCAGCGAGGGAGGGCTACTGGTCGGTCGGCTTCGTGACCTACGACGCAGCTCCAGCGCTCAACCGATCGCTCGCCGTTCGCATCCGTGATCAGCACGAACCGCTCGCGGATCTGCCGCTCGCGTGGTTTGGCCTGTTTCGCGAGCGAGTTGAGGTGCCCCCCTTCGTTGGAGAAGCCCGGATGGATGCATCTCCGTACACCGTCTCTCCTTGGATTGCGACGATGGACGAAGATCAGTACGAGAAGAACGTGCGGCGGATTCGACGCCTCATTGCTGCCGATGAGCTCAAGCAGGTGAACTACGCGCTCACCCTGGACGCCGCCATCAGCGGCGATCTGTATGAGTTCTACCGCGACCTTGTTCTCTCCCAGCGCGGCGGCAACGGCGCCTACATCGATCTCGGCAGATACCGAATACTCAGCGCTTCTCCTGAACGGTTCTTCGGCGTCGACGGATCGACGGTCACCGTGCGGCCTACCAAGGGCACGATTCCTCGCGGGCGCTGGTCGAAAGAGGATGAGGGCAACGCCGCTCGGCTGTCGAAATCGAAGAAGGACCTCGAAGAACACGAGCGGATCGTCGATCGAATGCTCGAGGAGCTCGTGGAGGTCACAGACGGTGAACCGATTCACATCACCGAGCTCATGGGGATCGAGCGCCTCGAGACGGTGTGGCAACTCGCTTCGGAGATGACCGCCGGCCTCCATCCCGAGGCATCGATCGTCGACGTGTTCCGGGCACTCTTCCCATCGGCGGCGGTCACCGGCGACCCGAAACCCCGTGCGATGGAGACCATCGCCACACTCGAGAGCCGCGCCCGCGGTGTGTACGCAGGTGCGGTCGGATTCATGGCACCGTCGGGCGGCCGCAGGCCGGACGCCAGCTTCAGCGTCGCGATCAGGACCCTCACGGTCGACGCCGAGGAGGGTGTCGGCGAATACGGGGTCGGCGCAGGCATCACCTCCGAATCCATTGCTGAGGGCGACTACGAGGAGGCCCAGGCCAAGACCCGCGTGCTCGTGCAGCGCCGCCCGGAGATCTCCCTGTACGAGACCGTCCGATGGGAGGACGACCATGGATTCTGGTGGCTCGATCGGCATCTGGAACGCCTCGCCGGTTCCGCTGCCTATTTCGGATTCGCCTATGACGAAGCAGCGGTCCGTGAGACGCTCGAGCGAGGAGTCGAGGGCGTGCGCGGTGCTCACGGCGTCCGCCTCGAGGTCGACCGGCTCGGTAACACCATCGTGGTTGTGGATCCTGAGGCGTTGGATTCGGCCCGGTGGTGGCCGCACCCCGGTCGCGACTATATGGAGTGCTCGATCAACACCAGGGCCATCTCCTCGCAGAGTGTTTATCGATTTCACAAGACCACGGCCCGACGTCCCTATCGCGATCGTCGAGAGATGCACGAGGGTGTCGACGAGGTACTCCTGGTGAACGAGCGAGGGGAGCTGACCGAAGCGACGAGGCGGAACGTCGCTGTCTCGTTCGGCGGCGTTTGGGTCACTCCTCCGCTCGCCTCTGGCTGCCTGCCGGGGATCCTCCGGCAGATCCTGATCGACGAGGGAGAACTGACCGAGGAGGTCGTGATGGTCGACGACGTTGGATCGGCCGACGCCCTCGCGTTGCTCAGCTCCATCTACGGTTGGCAACCGGCGCGACTCGCCGCGGAGTAGCCTCGCTCGCTATGCCGACGCCGCTACGTCCGTGACCCTGCTCGAAGGCCTCGTCCTCATAGCTGCCGGCGCCGCGGCCGGCTTCGTCAATGCACTCGCCGGCGGCGGTTCTGCGATCACCATCCCGATTCTCACCGAGATGGTCGGAATCGTCACGGCCAACGGGACTAATCGGATCGCGATCTTGCTTGCGAATCTCACTGCTATCGCCGGCTATCAGAAAGGTGAGGCCATTCCCTGGCGGCGCGTCGGAGTGCTCATCATCCCCACGGTCCTCGGAGCCAGCGTCGGCGCCTGGGTCTCGACGGTGACACCTCCGGATGTCTTGAGAAACGTGTTTGCCGGCGTCTTCCTCCTCGTCGCCGCTTCGGTCTTGCTGCGACCTTCGCGGTGGTTGGAGGAGCGCGAGGCAGCGCTCCACGAGCCGTGGCGGTCGATCGTATTCTTCGGCATTGGCTTCTACGGTGGCTTCGTTCAGGCAGGGGTTGGATTCATCCTCCTGGCCGGTCTTGTCCTTGGTGCCGGGCTGAATCTTGTGAACGGCAATGCGGCCAAGGTCGTTCTCATCGCGGCCTATTCGCCTATCGCCATCCTTCTGTTTGCCCGGGCATCGCAGGTGGATCTCGCGGTCGGAGCGGTGCTCGCGGTCGGTCAAGTGTCTGGTGCATGGGCAGGATCGAGGCTTGCGGTCTTGAAAGGAGCGCCGTGGATACGTTGGGTGCTCGTGGCTGCGGCGCTGGTTGCGGCCGGCCGTCTGGCGCTTGGATAGGGCTCGGACCGTCCCGAATGACCGAAGCTGCGTTGTACAGTGATACAAGACGTCTTGGAGGAACAATGACCGGCGAGATTCACGAGGGGGAGCATCCGTTCCTCCCACCCGATGCCGAACGAGACCCGGTTCGTCGCTTTCGCGGCCGCCTTGCCGCACCGGTGACGATCATCACCGCGGGGGACGACATCGGGCGGGCGGGACTCACCGTTTCGTCGCTCATGCTTGCCGAAGGTGATCCGGGGAGCGTCCACTTCCTGCTGGGCCCGACCGCCGACGTCTACGACGTCATCGAACGCACGGACCGATTCGTGGTGCACATACTCGGCCAGGAACACCGCACGATGTCTGAGGTGTTTGCGGGCAGGCGGCCGAATCCCGGCGGGCCGTTCGTGGGGGTCGCCGTGACCGCCACGGATTGGGGTCCGGTGCTGGACGATGTGTCCGACCGTGCTTTCTGCAGCGGAGTCTCGGTCGTTGAACACGGCTACTCTCTGCTGGTTTCCGCGGGCATCGACGACGTGGCTGTTGCGGATCTCACCGATCCGCTGACCTACTTCCGCGGGAGCTACCGCAGCCTGTCCTAGCGCTGCGCCTCAAGCCTGGACGCTGCTCGGGCGCCGCGGCCACAATTCCGGCTGCGCACTCGTCCGATGTCCTTGCGCTCAACGCCCCTGGTTCGACGTCAACACGACGAACGTTGGTGGCAGCAGCACGAGCTGCCCCATTGACCGCCGCAACGGTACGCTTGCCGCCGATGGAAAGTGCTGCCCCCACGGTCTGGCTGACGACACTCGGCTGCGCCAAGAATCAGGTCGACTCAGACAAGGTCACCGGAATGCTGACGTCCGCCGGCTACGCCGAAGCGAGATCTCCGGAATCAGCGGATGTTGTGATGGTCAACACGTGCGGATTCATCGAGCCGGCGCGGCGAGAGTCCGTCGACACGATTCTGGACCTCGCGGGAGCAAAACGGAGCGACGCGAGCCTTGTGGTCATCGGGTGTATGGCCCAGCGCTACGAACGTGAACTATCCGAGGCGCTGCCTGAGGCCGACGCGGTCATCGGACTCGACCGCTATCCGGAACTCATCGACCGGCTCGACGCACTCACCACGTGGACACCGATCACGATCGGTTCGGCTCGCCGATCGCACATGGACATCCTGTACGAGACTCGGCGACCGACGCCGACGACCCCCTATGCCTATGTGAAGGCCGCGGAAGGGTGCGACAAACTCTGCACGTTCTGCGCAATCCCGCAGTTCAGAGGCAAGCAGCGATCGCGCAGCGCGGAGAACATACGCGATGAGATCGCGGATCTCACCGCGGCGGGGGTAGCCGAGATTGGTCTGGTGGCACAAGATCTTGCCGCATACGGCCGAGACATCGGCGGGCCCGGAATCGTCGACCTCATCCGGAGGGTCGCGACGGTGGAGGATCTGCGCAGGCTCAGGCTCTACTACCTCTATCCGAGGGAGATCCGGCCCGAGCTCATCGGGGAGATGGCAGACACCCAAGTCGTTGCCGACTACTTCGACCTTTCGCTGCAACACACGTCCGTCGACCTGCTTCGCGCGATGAAGCGCCCTGGTTCGGGGGAGAAGCATCGCGAGCTCATCGGGAGGATCCGGTCCGCCGCGCCCGATGCAGCCCTGCGATCCTCATTCATTGTTGGATTCCCCGGCGAGACCGACGATGACGTTGACGGCCTTGCTGATTTCCTTACCGACGTGGAGTTGGATTGGGCCGGTTTCTTCCCATTCTCGCCCGAGGACGGAACCGAGGCTGCGTCGATGAATCACCAGATTTCCGATGCTGAGAAGCAGTCCCGGTTGCGACACCTGCAGGGCATTCAAGACGAGATCACCACCGGGCGTTCAATCGACCAGATCGGCCGCATCTTGACGGTGGTCGTCGATCAAGTCGAGGACGGTCAACCCGTCGCACGGTCGTACCGCGAGGCCCCGGAGATCGATGGCGTCATCCTCCTCGACCGAGGGGATCCGGGTGATTGGCTGACCGTTGAAGTGGTCGGCGGCTACGGCTCGGATCTCGACGCAATCGTGCAGGGGCGGACATGATCGTCGAAGTGCTTGCTATCGGCACCGAACTCTTGCTCGGCCAGATCGTGAACTCCAACGCGACGCGGATCGGTGAACGCCTCGCCGACGCCGGGCTCGAGCACTACCAGCAGACGGTGGTGGGCGACAACGACGAGCGGATCGTCGCCGCACTTGGCGCGGCGTGCTCGCGCGCCCACGCCGTGATCATCACCGGCGGCCTCGGTCCGACACAGGACGATCTCACCAGGGAGGCTATGGCCAGAGCCGCTGGCGTCGAACTCATCTTCGATGAGGAGCAGGCGGAACGACTACGAGAGCGCTGGACGCTGCGCGGGCGTGCCATGCCGGAATCGAATCTGCAGCAAGCAGAACGTCCGGAGGGCTCCACCCTGATCCAGAATCCGAAGGGAACCGCGCCGGGCATTCGCATGAAGGTCGGCGAAGCGTGGGTGTTTGCCTTGCCCGGTGTTCCGGCCGAGATGATCCCCATGCTCGAGAACGACGTCATTCCTTTCCTCCGGGGCGACGACCGCTCGGTGGTCGCCAGCCGCCTGCTCCGGACCTGGGGCGAGTCGGAATCCGCGATCGGCGAGTTGCTGAGCGATCTCTACGACGCGTCCTCGAACCCGACGATCGCATTCCTCGCCTCCGGTGGAGAGATCAAGGTGCGGATCACTGCGAAGGCGACGACTCAGGTTGAAGCGATGGAGCTCATCGCACCGGTTGAGGCAACGATCCGTGACCGGCTGGGCACTCTCGTATTCGGCGCCGACGGCGACACGATCGAGGTGGTGGTGCTCCGGATCCTCGAGGAACGGGGCTGGACGCTCGGAACGGCGGAGTCCGCAACCGGCGGTCTCGTCGCCGGTCGGATCACGTCGGTGCCCGGTTCGAGCAGCACCTTCCGCGGTTCGATTGTGGCATACGCAACCGATATCAAGGAAGCGGAACTCGGCGTCCCCGCCGAGGTGATCTCCACCCACGGGGTCGTGAGCGAACCGGTCGCTGTTGCGATGGCGGAGGGAGCCCGTTCAGTGCTTGGCGTGGATGTGGCCCTCGGTCTCACAGGCTCCGCTGGGCCCGATCCGCAAGAGCAGCCGGTCGGGACCATCGTGATCGCCGTCGCCACACCCGGCGGCACCAGGGTTCGCACGTTTCGCATGCCGGGCGATCGCGAGCGGGTGAGAACGTTCGCGACGACGGCCTCGCTCCAGCTGATCCGTCTATCTCTGCAAGGCGTCGAGTGGGGTACCGGTTGAGCGATCGGCTCTTCCTCGCCGTGGACCTGACCGACGAAGTCGCTCACGGCCTTGCCGCATTCCTGGAAGAGGAGACGATGCGCCTCCCAGGTCGGCCGACACCGCCCGCGAATTGGCATCTGACAATCCGATTCCTCGGATCGACGAGCGCGCTGCAGTGTGATCGCATCCTCGAGTTCCTCGACGAACACCTGGCCGTCGAACCGTTCACGATGAGCTTCGGCGGCCTTGGCGCGTTCCCGAAGCCGACCAGGGCAACAGTTCTTTGGCTGGCGGTTCAGCAAGGAGCGGATCAACTCGCCACGATGGCTGAGATTGCCGACCTCGCCGCCCAATCGGTAGGTTTCGAAGCCGAGGAACGGCCGTTCCACGCCCATCTCACGCTGTCGAGGATAAGGCCACCAATGAACGTCTCCCCGCTGATCGACCGGGTACCGAGGTTCCCACTCCCGATGCCGGTCGACCGGCTGACCCTGTATCGCAGCCGTCTGAACCGGGAAGGTGCGACGTACGAAGCGGTCGATTCCGTGGAGCTCTGACGTCTCGGGACCATGTGGACTCGAGGGTTCGGCGCTGGGCTCAGATGGTCGACGTTTGGTCGGAGGTGTCGCCGGTTCTGCCACGCCGACGCGCCGGCCAGATTTCGGCCCGTGGGCGCCGATCGGTTGGATAGGCTGGGATGCCTGAGCACAGCCGAGTGGTGGAGCGGTGCTTCCATAGGCTGGCAATCGATGATCACATGAACACGACCGGCGCCTACGCAAGCTCTCAGGCTGCGCCCGGACTCCGGACGAGTTCCGGGGGTCGCTGTGCAGGAGCCGGAGATGACATGGCTATCGAAAGGAACACGATGGAGCTTGGAACATTCTCGGTGAGCTTGGCTGTCAAGGACATGGCTGCCTCGCGAAACTTCTACGAGAAGCTGGGATTCGAGATGTTCGCCGGCGACGGCGAGACGTGGACGATCATGGCCAACCAGACGCATGTCATCGGCCTTTTCTATGGAATGTTCGACTCGAACATCCTGACATTCAACCCCGGCTGGGCGGGCCTTGGCGAGCCGGTCGACGAATTCACCGACATCCGTGTTTTGAGCGATCAGCTGAAGGCCGAAGGGCTCACGTTGATCAATGACACGACGGGCGAGACGCCGAATGGGCCCGCCAGTCTCTCAATCGTGGACCCGGACGGCAACGTCATCCTCCTCGATCAGCACGTCTAGATGCCGGATCGTCTACCGGGTCGGGGGAGTGGCAGCCAGTTCCTCGACATCGAACAGATGTTCGCCTAAGGTACGTCAGACAGCGCGAATACCATTGGTGTTGTTTGCGGAGCAGAATCTGTCACAGGCGCCCGATATGTTGCGGGTCAGTCGACAAAGGAGACATCGTGGCTGAAGACCGGAACGACCGGGGCGACCGGGATAAGAACATCGAGATGGCCATGTCGCAGATCGAGCGTCAGTTCGGTACGGGCGCCATCATGCGGATGGGTGATGAAGAGATTCGGAAGATGGATGTGATCCCCACAGGGGCACTCTCTCTCGACCTCGCACTCGGCATCGGCGGTGTACCCCGCGGGCGGATCGTCGAGATCTACGGGCCGGAGAGTTCCGGCAAAACGAGCCTCGCTCTGCATATCGTGGCCGAAGCCCAGCGCAATGGAGGGCTCGCAGCCTTCATCGATGCGGAGCATGCACTCGACCCGATCTATGCCAGAGCGATCGGCGTCGACGTGGATGAACTGCTCATCTCACAGCCGGACACCGGCGAACAGGCCCTCGAAATCACGGACATGCTGATCCGGTCGGGGGCGCTCGATGTGGTCGTGATCGACTCCGTCGCCGCTCTCGTGCCGCGCGCTGAACTCGAAGGTGACATGGGTGATACCCACGTCGGACTTCAAGCCCGGCTCATGTCGCAGGCCCTCCGCAAACTTGCCGGCACGATCAACCGCTCACACACAACTGCCATCTTCATCAACCAGTTGCGAGAGAAGATCGGTGTGATGTTCGGGAGTCCTGAGACCACACCGGGCGGGCGTGCCCTCAAGTTCTACGCGAGCGTGCGCATCGACATTCGTCGTATCGAGGCGATCAAGTCCGGCACCGACAACGTCGGAAACCGCGTGCGGACGAAGATCGCCAAGAACAAGGTCGCTCCGCCGTTCCGGATTGCGGAATTCGACATCATGTTCGGCGAAGGTATCTCCCGCGAGGGCAGCCTGCTCGACGTTGCCGTGGAAGAAGGGATCATCAAGAAGGCCGGTGCCTGGTACACCTACGACGGTGATCAGCTCGGTCAGGGCCGCGAGAAGGCCAAACAGTTCCTCCGTGAGAACCCTCAACTGTCGGTTCAGCTCCAGGATCAGGTGCTCCACGCGGTGGGTGTGATCGTCGATGAGGAAGAGGAACTCGAGGAGAGCGACACTTCCGAGGAGGCTGCGGAGTAGCGGACGATGATTTTCGCGTTCCGCGCGCACGCAGAGTGCGGTACCATCAAGACGACACACACCAAACACTGATACCAAAGCGGACTTGAACGTAGATGTCGATACGGAGAACAGCGAACAGAGATCCTGACAGGGGTTGATCCCCCTACCTGCGATGCTGTCTTCGGTGTGTGCCGAGCTCATGGGCTCGGCACGCTGCGTTCTTGGCCACGGAACGGGGAAATGATGATGCAGTGGCTCGTAGCAGCCCTCGTGATCGTCGTTGTCGGCCTTGCCTTCGTCGCGGGGTATGTCCTGTCACGGCGGGGAGGCAGCCAGCCCACTCCCGACGAGACACTTGGAGATGCGCGCCTTGAAGCGCAGCGGATCCTTGCCAGAGCGGAAGAGGAAGCTCGCTCGAAGGCCGAGACATACCGCGATCGTGAGGACGCGACACTCGAACACCGCAGGGTAGAAATGGGCTCCCAGGAGTCTCGACTGACTCAACGGGAGGCAACCCTCGAACAACGCGCAGGGAATCTCGCACAACGCGAAGAACTCGTAATCGCCAGAGAGAAGGCAGCCGAGTCTGCCGTGGCGGAGGCCGAGATTGCCAAGGAAGAGGCACGCGGCGCGCTCGAGCGGATCGCGGGATTCGACTCGAAGGCTGCGAAGGCGGAGTTGCTCGAGACGGTGGAAGCCGAGGCCCGACGTGAAGCGATGGTCCTCGTCCGTGACCTCGAGGTGCGCGCCCGCGAGGAATCGGAACGGCGGGCACGTCGCATACTGGGCACCGTGGTCCAGCGGCTTGCGGCCGACGTCGTATCGGAAACGACCGTCTCGGTTGTACCGCTACCGTCGGACGACATGAAGGGCCGAATCATCGGCCGCGACGGGCGAAACATACGCACGTTCGAGGCGATTGCCGGCGTGAACCTCATTGTTGATGACACGCCGGAGGCGGTGTCCGTGTCGACCTTTGATCCGGTTCGGCGTGAAGTTGCACGGCGGGCGCTGGAGAAACTGGTCGAAGGCGGCCGGATTCACCCGTCTTCGATTGAAGAGGCCTACGAGAAGTCTCGCGAAGAAGTCGAACAGTCCGTGCGAGACTCCGGGGAATGGGCGCTGCTCGAGGTGGGCCTCACCAAGATGCACCCCGAACTGATCACGCTCCTCGGCCGACTCCAATACCGGACGAGCTACGGCCAGAACGTACTGAACCACCTCGTCGAGTCCGCGCACATTGCCGGCATGCTCGCTGCAGAGCTTGGCGTCGACGAGAAGGAGGCAAAACGCGCTGCCTTCCTCCACGACATCGGGAAAGCGGTGTCACATGAGGTTGGTGGCTCACATGCCCTCATCGGGGCCGAGATTGCGCGCAGATTCGGAGAAGATCCAGCGATCGTGCACGCAATCGAATCCCACCACAATGAGGTAGAGCCGAGAACACTCACGGCGATCCTCGTCCAGGCAGCAGACGCGGTTTCGGCGGCGCGCCCCGGGGCTCGGCGCGAGGCGCTGGAGTCGTACGTGCGGCGTCTGGAGAAGCTCGAAGAGATTGCTGGTGCGTTCGCCGGCGTGGCGAACGTTTTCGCCCTGCAGGCGGGACGTGAGATTCGAGTGATTGTCGATCCGGAGAGCGTCGACGATCTCCAGGCGAGTGACCTCGCGCGGCGCATCGCACGCAAGCTCCAGGAGGATCTCCAGTATCCAGGGCAGATCGAAGTGACCGTGATCCGGGAATTCCGGGCTCGCGACTACGCGCGTTGATCGCGGAGTTCGGCGCACAATGAGCGATGCCACGACCCTCGGGATGCCGATCGTGGCCGAACCGCGCACGCCAAGACGGAGCGGCGAGGCGTACTTCATTCGCACGTTCGGGTGTCAGATGAACGAACACGACTCTGAGAGGATCGCCGGCCTCCTCGAGGCCGACGGGATGATCCGCGCCGACGATCCCGGCGGCGCCGACGTTGTGGTTGTGAACACGTGCACGATCCGAGAGAACGCCGATCAGCGCCTCTACGGCTACCTCGGATCGCTCAAGTCCGAGAAGGAACGCAACAGCAACCTTCGTATTGTTGTTGGAGGTTGTACGGCCCAAAAGGACAAGGAGATCGTCCGTGAACGGGCCTCCTGGGTCGACGTGGTGTTCGGCACCCACAACACTCACCGCGTGCTCGACCTCCTGGATCAGGTCGATGAGTGGGGCCCGGTCACCGAGATCTGGGAAGAGACGAGTGATCCCGAGGCGGGATCGTCGCTCATGCCGTCAAGACGGGAGTCTGACCATTCTGCGTGGGTCACCATCACAACCGGATGCAACAACAGTTGCACGTTCTGCATCGTCCCGATCGTTCGGGGCGCCGAGATAAGCCGCCGCCCCGGGGACGTGATTCGAGAGATTCAGCGGCTTGCGGCAGACGGCGTCGTCGAGATCACCTTGCTCGGACAGAACGTCAACTCGTACGGCCGGGACCTCGACCTCAATGGCCGTCAACCGCTCTTTGCAGATCTCCTACGTCGCGCAGGCGAGGTCGAAGGTATCGGGCGCATTCGATATACCAGTCCGCACCCGAAGGACTTCCGCGAGGACGTTGCGCACGCCATGGCTGAAACTCCAACCGTGGCGGCCCAACTCCATCTCCCGCTCCAGTCGGGCAGCGACGCCGTGCTCGCTGCCATGCATCGCGGATACACCGGTGAGCGATTCCTCGAGAAGCTCGAGATGGCCCGGCACATCGTTCCCGACCTGAGCGTCTCCACCGACATCATCGTGGGATTCCCCGGTGAGACAGATGAGGACTTCGATCACACGCTCTCTGTTGTCGAGGCCGCCCGATTCGACAGCGCGTTCATGTTCCAGTACTCACCCCGGCCGGGGACTCCGGCTGCCGAGATGTCCGACCAGGTTCCTTCGGCTGTTGTGCGGGAGCGGTTCGACAGACTCGTCGACATGCAGAACACCATCACGTACGAGCGGAACGGGACGCGCGTGGGCATGGTCGAGTCGGTGCTCACGGAGGGTCCGTCTCGAAGAGACGCGAGCGTGGCAACGACCCGATCTGAGGGCAATCGAATCGTCCACGTTCCCGGTGAGTTCGAGCCGGGGACGTTCATGGACGTGCGGGTCACCCGGGCGGCACCGCACTACCTCGAAGGGACGCTGGCCTGAGCATCGTCGCCGTTCTCGGGCCCACGGCCGCGGGCAAGTCGGCGCTGGCTGAGTTGATAGCGGAGCGCTTGGGAGCCGAGATCCTGTCGGTCGATTCGATGCAGGTCTTCATCGGCATGGACATCGGAACGGCGAAGCCGGATCCCGCCACGCGGCGCCGGTTCGGATATCGGATGATCGATGTTGCCGACCCTTCCGAGGAGTACACCGTCGCGGACTTCAAGGTGGCCGGGACCGCCATCCTCGACCAGGCCGATGTGCGAGGACAGGACGTCGTGATTGCCGGCGGCTCCGGCCTGCACTTTCGCTCCCTCGTTGATCCACTTGACTTCCCGCCAACCGATTTGGAGCTCAGAGCCGAACTCGAGGCTGCAGCTGCCAGTGAACTGAGGGACGAACTCCTGGCCGCCGACCCGGAGGCGGCTGACGTCGTTGACCTGGCGAACCCGCGTCGAGTGTTGCGCGCCGTGGAGATCTTTCGCCTCACCGATGCAACGCCGAGTCAGCGTGCCGCTTCCGACGAAGCCGAGGCGATACGGTCGTACCGATCGATTCGGCCGTTCTCGGCCGTCGGGATCGACCCCGGAGTGATCATCGGCGGCCGGATCGAACGGAGATTCGACCAGATGCTGAATGAGGGATTGGTTGAGGAGGTCGCAAGTCTGGCTCCACGTTTGGGTCGGACGGCCAGGCAAGCTGTCGGATACCGAGAACTGCTTCCCGTAGTGGATGGCGGCGGCGATCTCGATTCGGCTCGTGCGGAGGCCATCCGGGCAACGGCCTCGCTCGCCAAGCGGCAGCGAACATACTTCCGACGGGATCCGCGCATTCAGTGGATTCCATGGCACCATGAGGCTCGCGAGATGCTCGATGGAGCGCTCGAGATCCTGGCAAAGGATGCGAAATGGACTTCGTGAAGGCGGAAGGGCTAGGCAACGATTTCATCGTTGTGCCCGAACCGCTCCGTGCAACGCCGGATCGCATCGCCGCGTGGTGCGAGCCGAAGACCGGCATCGGAGCCGATGGTGTCCTCGAAATCACGCCGGTCAACGAATCCTCCGTGGCGATGCGCTACTGGAACGCCGACGGGGGAGCGGCGGAGATGTGCGGCAACGGCCTGCGGTGTGTCGCGTTGATCGCTGTCGAACTCGGTCTCGTCGCAGGTCCGACGCTCACCGTGCACTCGGCCGTGGGAGAACACCCTGCAACCGTGCTCCCCGGAGGAATCGTGCGTGCGTTCGTAGGAGAGCCGCATGCGTTTCGGACCGAAGAGCTCACGGTTGACGGCCACCGAGTTCGACCTGTCGGCGTGGGCAATCCGCATGCGGTGCTCTTTGTCGACGACGTGTCGGTCGCTCAGGTTGCCGCGATCGGTTCCGCGATCGAACGGGATCCCATCTTCCCAGAAGGAACCAATGTCGAGTTTGTGGAGCTCGAAGAAGGCAATCGAATCTCGGTCCGTGTGTGGGAACGTGGGGTCGGCGAAACGATGGCTTCGGGGACCGGTGCGACCGCCGCGGCGTTCGCCGCTCGCGCTGTCGGAGAGCTCGACGACGCCGTCACTGTTGTGTTGCCCGGCGGCGAGTTGCTGATCGAGTTTGACGAATCCGGAGCGTGGATGACCGGCCCGGCAACGATCGTGTTCCGCGGCTCGGTGGACTGATCTACTCGACGCGGCGCAGAACTGCGACCACGATGCCGAGAATCTCGACACCCTCGGTGAAGACCATTGGTGCATAGGCCGGGTTCTCGGCCTCGAGAATCACCCTGCCGTCCTTGCGGCGGAAACGCTTCACGGTGGCTTCTTCGTCGGATACGAGCGCTGCGACCAGCTGGCCATTGTTCGCCGTTGATTGGCGGCGAACCACGACGTAGTCACCGTCGAAGATCCCGGCGTCGACCATGGAGTCACCGCGTACGTCGAGCATGAAGACCGGGTCATTGCCGACGAGCTCGGTGGGGAGGGGATAGATCTCCTGGATGTCTTCCTCGGCGAGGATCGGCGATCCCGCGGCGATCCGGCCGACGAGCGGCACGTCGCGTACCGGTGCCCTGTGAAGCGAGGACTCGGGAACACCGTCGTCGATCACTTCGATCGCGCGAGGTTTGGTTGGATCGCGTCGGAGGTATCCCGCTCGTTCGAGAGCGGAGAGGTGGCTGTGCACCGTAGACGGGGATGAGAGGCCGACGGCGTCACCGATTTCGCGAACGGACGGCGGGTAGCCGCGTTCGCGCACGGTCGCGCCGATCAGGTCGAGTATCTGACGCTGCCGGTCGGTGAGATCCTGCTTGCCGTCCACGGGATGCCCCTCAGTCGCTTGATTCGAACAGTAGCGGAATTCGCGTTCTCGACCAAACATATGTTCGATGTCGATTTGAGTGGATATGGAAACGTGCGCCGTTGACCGAGCCGGCATTGGCGGGTTATTCAATCCTCTTCGCCATGAGGATGTCGTGCCCGCCGACCCCGTCTACATCCGGCAGGACACCGACGATGGAGAAACCCCGATCCCGGTAGAAGGTGAACGGGTGACCGGTGGCAGGGCAAAGCTGCGCTAGTCGTTCCAGCACGTTGGGGTAGAGGTCCGCGCCGAACAGGTTCGTGCCGCCGTAGTCGTCGTCTGCACCCAGCCATACCGTGGAGACCCCTGCATCTCTCGCTGCCGTCTCCAGCGCAGCGATCAGCCGGGTGCCAATCCCTGAGCGCTGTCTGGATGGCTCGACCACCAGCGGGTGAAGCTCCCACGCGTGGGCTGAATGCCGGATTCGACCGATCCAGCCGACGACCGAACTGTCGGACACGGCGGCGAAGGCGTCGCAGTGGGGATCTGTGAAGAACCGGTCAACTTCAGCCCGGGCAGACGGCGTGTCTCTCCAACCCGACGGGGAATGGCTAAATCCCCTCACCAGCAAGTCCGCAGCCTGCTGCCGTTGTGCGTCGGAAGTATCCCTGAGTGGCACGATCCGAACCGTCATTCGCACGACCATAACCGGAGCGTTCCCGAAGAGGCAGGGTGCTCACGAAACAGCGAGGGTTCGAGCTAGCCGGTGAGTTCACGTTCCAAGGGCGTCCGGAAGCGGGGGATGAGGCGAACCGGCCCGAGCCATTCGCGTAGGCGTTGCGCCTCGGCCTCGATCGCCCCTTTCGTCTCGCCCGGAATATCGCTCAGGAGACGGAATGCGACCTCGCCATTCTCTCGTTGCGCCCAGCCGCCGACGACCCTTCCGTTCCACCAGACGGTCGGGCCCGCGTTCCCGTTGCGGTCGAACAACGCCGGCGTGTGTTCTCCGAAGTACCAATCACGTTCCTTCCATCCCATCACCGTTGAATCGAGACCGGGGAGGAGGGCGACCCAGTCCGAGACCGGCTCCACCGGGTCGAGGTCATCGGCGAGCAGCCACCCGGGACTGCCGTCGAGGTCGACCTCGACAACGTCAAGCATGGCGAGTGCAGCTCGAGTGTCGCGAACGGTCCAGCCGGTCCACCACTTGATGTCGGTCATGGTGCCGGGGCCGAATTGCCGCAGCCAGCAGCGAACCAGCTCAGCGCGCGCCGCTGCAGGCTCCATGTCGGCGAGTGGTGCGCCGAGCCACTGTGAGGTCAAGGCCCACCGGTATTGGCTCGAGACCCAGCTCCCAAGAGGCCGGCCGCGCACGATCCGCCCTTGGGCGGCGAGCATGAAGAGAATGCGTGTCGATACGCCAACGGTCCCGCCCCACGACTTCCCTTCACCGAACGTCAGCGTCTCCCTCAACTCCGGGATCACCTTGCGCAGGTCGTTGGCGGTTGCCTCGCCGCGGGCCGTCAGCTCCTCGATGACCTCTGACTCGACATGGTCGATCCAGGCTCGGGCATCCTGAGCCTTGTCCTGTTCCGTGAGGAGGCGCTCAAACCGACGTCGCTCAGCCGCTCCGAACGCTTCGGGGGAGGCCGCATGCATGATTGCTGCCAGCCTGCGCGTCGTGACGAAGAGGGTCTGGCGCATCCCCCAGAGACGCACGAGCGACCGACCGTCGTAGAGCGCCCGCTCCAGGTCCGAGGTGGTGAAACCGCCTACCCGTGCGCGTGCGCTCAGATAGACGGTGGCTGGGTCGCTCGCGTGGAGGCCGACGACTGCCGCTGCTGCCTCTTCGACGGTGTCGACGGTGTCGGCGAGATGGTGTCGAGCGCCCATTCGGGTTCGCCGCTCGTCTCTCGATACGTGGCGCATGCCGCTAGTCAAGCCGATCAACCTGCCCGAGGCCGCGGTGGTTCGGGGACCCGATCGACCCCCGATCATGTACAAACACATGTTCGACTTGACGACCGAACAAGTGTTCGATACAGTACGTGAGATACGAACAGACGTTCGGTCGGCAGGAGCCTCCGTTTTCTGTCACACCCGGACAGTACGTTCGTCTTGTGGGCACAGGCCCACCGCACAGGGCCGGCGAGAGTCGGCAAACGGCAGATCGGCGACCGAGGAGGAGACACAGATGATCTCGCAGCGAAGCACCAGCGTCCGAGCGTTGGTCATCATCTCCACGACCGTTGCAGCGTTTGTGCTCCTCCTCGCGACTGCCGTGAACGCACTGTCGAGCGGTGATCCGATTCCAACCGTCGACTATCGCGTGCATGCCGGCGATACCCTCTGGTCCATCGCTACCGAGATCACCGAGCCTGGACAGGACGTCCGGTCGACGATCTCGACGATCGAAGGGCTCAATGGGCTCGACGGTGCATACCTCCAGATCGGGCAGACGCTCAGTATCCCCGACGTCGCCGACGCCTGATTGCACCTCGTGACCCGGATGATGTTGGGCGTCAACGCTCCGGCGACGACGGAGTCTTCGTGAGCCCCAACGAACCGCATGGTGTAGCCTCAGCCTCCATGCGTTGTCCCTTGTGCTCGACCGAAGATACGCGCGTCATCGATTCCCGACCTGCGGAAGAAGGTACGGCGATCCGACGGCGCCGCGAATGCGTGGTGTGTGGCGAGCGGTTCACCACGTTCGAGCGGTCGGCCACCGGTGCGACGGTGATCAAGCGGAACGGCCGTCGCGAACCGTTTGATCGGGCGAAGATGCGACGCGGCCTCGAAGCAGCCCTTGCCGATCGGCCCGTCACGTTTGGCGCCATCACCGACATGGTGTCGAGGATTGAAGCCGCTGCACGGGGAGGATCCGGCCTCGTGACGAGCGATGAGCTCGGAAGGGCTGTGCTTGGCGAGCTCCGCGAACTCGACGAGGTCGCCTATCTGCGATTCGCCTCCGTCTACAAGGAGTTCCAGGGCGCTGAAGACTTCGAGCGTGAGGTCGCTGCTCTCGAACAGCAGGGGTAGATAGCCGGCCTCTTCGTTGGACTACGGAATCGCAGCGACGGCCGCTTCGGTCTCCGTGGCCAGACTCACGATCCGGGGATCAAGCTCTGCCCTCACCGTTGCGAGAGCGGCAATCAGCAAGTCCTCGATCCCATCTCGGGCTTCCTCCAGCTCGGTGACGAGACTGGCGGCACGTGCCGTGTCACCCTCGCGTAGCGCGTCGAGGTACTCGAGCTGCCACGTTGCGTACCGCGCCGATGCCTCGGTGGCGAGTTCGCGGGTCGCCGCGAACGTGGGATCCGGAGGGAGGTCCGAGATGAGGCGGGCCGTCTCGGCGAGAGACTCAGCGAGCGCGACGCTCAACTGATCGACATCTGCCGACTCGGCCTGTGTCGGAAGCTCGGGCGTTGCGAACAGGGCGGGGACGGTTGACCGGTACGCGAAGGTGGTGGCGAGCCGACCGGAGATCCCCTCACCTTCGGCTCCAAGGATCAACATGGTGTTGCGTGTGGGTTCGAGATCCTCGAGCGGTGTACGTGGCACGAGGGGCACCGTTGAAGGCAAGGGAGCCGTGGCTTGGCGAATGACGACGGTTGCGTCGGAGTTGAGATCTCCGATAGCCGGAACAGTGCTTGACACCTCGTCCGGCGTGGTTGCCGGGTCGGTGAGGATCTGGAGCGCGATCTGCGTGGTTGGAAGTTCGTTGCGAAGATCGGTGAGCGACGCACGGTAGGTGGCCGCGAGAGCGTCCGCGTCTTCCTGCACGCCGCGAGGGAAGTAGTAGACCGCGAAGCCGACGGCCGCGATCAGTGCAACCACTACTCCGGCCGCGACCCAGCGACCGTAGCCCCGGCCACCGATTCGCGACGACATTGCGTCGGGCTCCCAGTCAGGCAGCGAATCACCCGTCGGTGCGGCAACCGGAACGAACGTGTCTTCGTCGGCATCCTCTTCCGCCGAGAGCGAGCCGCTTACCGCCGCGGTGCTTGCGCCCACCGCGGCGCTCTCGGACGCCACGACCGGTGGCGGCGGTTTGAGGTTGCGAAGTTCGGTGTAGCTCGATGTCGGACTCCCCGGTTGTTCGACGACTCCAGCGACCTCGAGGAACCACCGACCGTCGTTGCCGGGGAGGAGCGGTTCTTGGTCTTTCTTGGCCATAGGTCCATCTGATCGACTGATGAGAAGATACTGCCCGTGGCACGACAGTTGGCGCACCGTGCCGGCGATGTCCGCGATACCATCCCGCCGAAGCGACCCAGGTATGTAACGAGTGAAGATCCCCCTCAAGCGCATCGACGACGGACTCCCCATCCCCGCCCACGCCCACCCCGGCGATGGCGGCGTCGACCTGTATGCGCGTGACGCAGCAGAGCTCGCTCCAGGGGAGCGGGAGGTCGTGGCTACGGGCATCGCGGTGGCTATCCCGGACGGCTATGCGGGCTTCGTCACGCCGCGCAGCGGCCTCGCGGCACGGCATGGTATCTCGGTTGTGAATGGGCCCGGGCTGGTTGATGCTGGGTATCGCGGCGAGATCAAGGTCATTCTGGTGAACCTGTCGCAGGAGGTCTTTGTCATCGAACGCGGGGACCGGATAGCTCAGCTTGTAGTGGTTCCGATCGTTGTTCAGGAGTTCGTCGGGGTAGACGAACTCCCGGTGACGACGCGTGGTTCCGGAGGCTTTGGATCAACCGGCTCATGATCTGTTCGGACGGCTCCGTGGTAGCATCCGATCCAGCGCGGACGTAGCTCAGCTGGTAGAGCGCAACCTTGCCAAGGTTGAGGTCGCCGGTTCGAATCCGGTCGTCCGCTCGGAGGGCGGTTTCGGCCGCCCTTTGTTGACAAAGGTCTCGGCGACGTGGCCGAGTGGTGAGGCAAGGGTCTGCAAAACCCTGTACCCGGGTTCGATTCCCGGCGTCGCCTCGGCGGGATACAATGCCCAATACGGGCGCTTAGCTCAGCGGCAGAGCGCTGCCTCGACACGGCAGAGGTCACTGGTTCAATCCCAGTAGCGCCCACAGACGGAAACCCATACACAGTATGGGTTTCCGTCGTTACTCAGGCTGCTCCGCCTATTGCTTCTTGGGTGTCGGTCCGCGTGGGGTCCGCGTTGGCCTCGGAAAGCACCTTGAGTACTGGAGATGGCGTTGGACCTCAACCTGCCGTAGAACCGGCGACATCACGCTCGATCGAGCGGGTCATGCAACTTCCTCATAGCTGCATTGACGACTCGGGTAGCGTGCGGCCATGCAACGGTGGATACGCGACAGGTGGCGACGCATCACGACGCAGCGGTGTGACGCCTGTGGCGCACTCGTACGAGTGACCGACTTCCGCGAGACCGGCGGCACCCGCGGCGGAACATGGTGGTCAGGTAGCGACATCGAGTTGCAGTGCCCACGATGCAGTCATACGTTCTGGGCAAAGAAGTAGGGGCGGGATCGGACCTTTGCAGTCATGGCTTGCACAGAGCACCGACGCCGGTCCACGGGCATCCCGACACACATGCATGCCTAGAAAGAGCTGGAGTTCCCCCCGCTGGCCGGACACGGTTGTTATGCGGCCAGGGTTTGGGTGTTGTGACGGTAGTGGTTCTCCCATTCGGTTGGTGTCTGGTATCCAATGACGGAGCTTCGGCGCCGGCGGTTGTACCAGGATTCGATCCAGTGGCGGATCGCGAGGCGGGCCTCGGCTCTGGTGCGGAACGTGGTTCGGTAGACGAGTTCCTTCTTCAGGGTGGCGATGAATGATTCGGCTGGTGCGTTGTCCCAACACACCCCGGTGCGGCCCACCGACTGGGTGACCCGGTAGCCGTTGCAGAGGTCGCCGTATTCGCCGGAGGTGTATTGGCTGCCCCTATGGAATGGAACACGACACCGGCGACGTGTCCGCCGCGGGTCCCGACGGCTTCGGTGAGGGCGTCACTCGCGAGGCTGGCGCGCATGTGGCTCGCCATCGACATACCGAGGATGCGTCGAGACGCCAGGTCCTCGACGAAGCTGAGATACAGGAACCCTTCCCACGTCCGGATATACGTGATGTCGCCGCACCACGTCACATCGAGCCCGTCAGGTGTGAAGTCCCGCTTCACGAGGTCGGGGATGCGATGCGCCCCATACGGGATCGTCGTCACGGTCCGCTTCTTGGGCGTATGGCCAACAATGTCATAGACCCGCATCAGGCGTTCGACCCGCTTGTGGTTGATGACCCGGCCCTGATCGTGTAGCTCTGCAGTGACGCGAGGCGACCCGTATGTGCCGTCCGACGCCTTATGGATCTGTCGGATCGTGTTCACCAGCAGCCGTTCATGAAGCTCAGCAGTGGTGACGACCCCATCACGGTGTCTCTTCCAGTCGTAGTACGCCGACGTCGACACGCCAGCAACCTCACAGATGCGCTCTATCGGAAACCCCGCAGCCTTCTGTTCGTCGACGAAGCGGTAGAGCATCACTCGTTCGACTCCTTCACCCAGAAGGCCACAGCTCGCTTTAAGAGTTCACGCTCCATCCGCAGCCGGGCGTTCTCCCGCCGCAACTCCGCGACCTCTTCCCGATCGCTCGTCGACACGCCATCACGCTCACCGCGGTCGATCTCGTCTTGTTTGACCCAGTTCCCCAACGTCGAGTCGTAGATCCCCAACTCGCGGGCAACCTGAGCGATCGACTTGTCCGAACTCCGGACGATCTCCACCGCGTCGCGTTTGAACTCGTCACTGAACTTCCGCCTCGACCTCTTCGCCGGCTCCTCTTGCTTCTCCAACTGGACTCCCCTCCAGGCGACTCACCGCCCATTGTCGGGGTGTCCGGCTCACAGGGGGAACTCCACTCATGGTGCCGGTTGTGGGTGAGCGCTCGGACCCGTGGCCGCCCTTGTCTGAACGACCCGGAAGTGGCTTCTTAGCCGGGTGGGTCTCCCACTCCGAGCTGCTGCATCATGGCGGCGTTGTCCATGACGCCCCAGTGACCGATCATCTTGTCACCGGCGAACTCCATGATGTCAATGACCGCTATGTCGAAACGGTTCCCGGTCGGAGGGATGCCCATGAACTCGCCGCCGTTGTGGGTTCCCGAAAAGCGCGACCGGATCACCACCTTGTCCCCGTCCTGGAGCATGTCCTCCGCGTCGTAGCGGAAGTCCGGGAAGGCGTTGCGCATCATGGAGAAGAGGACACGGGGTGCCTCCTTCCCGCCAGGTACGCCCGGCGGCAACTCCTCGTGCTCGACGAAGTCATCGTCCATCAGTTCGTCAATCACGTCGAGATTGGCTTGATTGATCCCGTCGATGAGCCGCTGGGTCAGTTCCTTGAGATCGGACATGGAGGTCTCCGTTTCCCTGCTGCGGCGATCCCGCGATCGCCGTCCGCACCGAACCTACACGCCACGGCGGATCGTGAGTAGGGGCATCTCGGACGGCCTGACTGACCTTGTGGCCCGACTATCGGCTCACGGCGAACGCTCGATGTGGCGGTCATGGGTCCACCGGTGTGAGCGTCCACCACGAAGCGGAACGTGAGCTGCGGCCACGGAGCAGGCCGCCGATAACGAAGCCTCTTTGTGTCAAGGGGGTTGTTTGGGGCGCGACGGCGGGGACCGGCTGGGCGTCGGTTGGGGGCGTGTAGGTTTGGCGTCGGGTGCGGGAGTGACCGATCCGAAGACCCGGTGATCAGGATGCGGGGCCGGCCACGCTGGATATGGGTGTTTGCCTTGAGCGGCCTTCGGTTCAGTCGGTGACTTCCCAGAGGAGGCTGCTCTCCGTGAGAGCACCCTCCTCGAAGAATCCTCGCAGGAATGCATCGACATCGGATGCGGTCGAGTTGACCCCTCGGTGGGTCCAGCAGGACAGGACGCGAGCCAACTCGACAGGCGCGAGAAGCGTCTCGTACGAGGGGGTGTAGTCTCGCCCTGTGGCCGCCTCGCTTGCGATTTCCGTCAGTTCCGTGAGCAAGTCTTTCGGTGCGGTCAAAGCGCTGACAGATATGGATCTGGAGGTTGCCGATGGCCAGATCTTCGGTCTGGTCGGGCCCAACGGTGCAGGAAAGACAACTCTGATCCGTGCGCTCGCTGGGGCACTTCAGCCAGATGAAGGCGAGATTGCGGTGCTTGGTCTCGACCCGAGGCACGATCGCTATGAGATTCGGGCTCGGCTGGGCTACATGCCCCAGGAGCCAGCGCTGTATGAGGACCTGTCGGCATTTGCCAACGTGCGGTTCTTCGCTGCCGCCCATACGAGAGACGACGCCGCCGGGAAGGCTCGCGCCGCCCTGGAATTCATCGAACTCGCCGACCGTGCCGACGATCCCGTCTACACGCTATCGGGAGGAATGAAACAGCGCGTCTCGCTGGCATGCGCCCTTGCCCACGAACCCGATCTCCTCTTCCTCGACGAGCCGACGGCAGGAATCGACCCCAAGCTGCGGGAAGTCTTCTGGACTGGGTTCCACCGGTTGGCCGCCAGTGGTACGACGATGATCGTGTCGACCCATCAGATGTCGGAAGCTCTCGAGTGCGACCGGGTGGCGATCATGCGCGCTGGTCGAGTGTTGGTGGCCGAGGAGCCACGCACGTTGCTGGGGCAGGGCCGAGCCACGATTCGGTTGTGGCAGCAGGACCACGTCGAAGAGATGGTCGTCAATGACTACAGCGTCGATCTACCGCGCCTGCTCGCCGCGCGAGACAGAGTCGACAGAGTAGAAATCGATCGAGAGACCTTGGAGGACATTGTGCTGCGGATGATTGACGATGACGCCGCTCGCTCCGCATAGGGCGCGCGCCCTCGGAGGGCGGGTCCTCCGCCAACTGCGGGCCGATCCGCGCTTCGTTGCTGTGTCGCTGATCATCCCACTCGTCATCACCTTCCTCCTGAAGATGTTCTTCGACGCCATCGACATCCCAATGTTCGACCAGACTCGGTTTGCGGTTCCCGGTGCAGCCTTCATCGTGCATTTTGTTACTTACATCCTCACAGCACTGGTGCTGGTCCGAGAACGGGTTGGAGGCACGATGGAGAGGATGTTCATCAACGGGTATCGACAACTGGAGATCATCGGCGGCTATCTGGCGGCCTACACCGTGCTAGCCACGTGGCAGTCGCTCCTCATTCTCACCTGGGTCGCATTCCTGTTCGATCTCGGCTACTCAATCGGCTCCTACGTTCAGATATACCTCGTCATCTGGCTACTTGCAGTCCTCTCGATGGCCCTCGGGATTCTCGTCTCCAATTTCGCGAGGACGGAGGGCCAAGTGATCCCGTTCATCCCTCTCATCATCGTGCCATCGGTATTCCTCTCTGGCATGATCGTGGCCGTCGAGGATCTCCCGACCTGGGCGCAGGTGCTGGCCCGGTTCACACCGCTGTTCTACGCAAATGAAGTCCTGCAGGGGGTTATTTCTGGAGGAACGGTTCTCGACACCTTGGGGCCGTTCGTGGCGCTCCCGCTGCTCACCGCCGGAGTGCTGGTTCTCGCGTCCCGTACGCTGCGCGAAGGCAGCTGAGCCAACCCGAAGCTCCTCCTGGCGAATCACCGACGGTGGAAGTCGCGATAGCTGTTGCCTCGTCGGCTTGGTGGCCAAAGCATTCGATACAACAGACGCTCGTTGTCGGTTCCGGAACAGGCAGTGGGCCCGGCAGGGTTCGCACCTTCTCCGACCGGCGGAGCCTCACCCCCACCACGACCAAGACCCGCGCATCAGCGGACTCATCGACAGTGACGGCACCCACCCCAGCCCAACCGGAAACCGGCTCACCGCCAACACCCTCACCGACACCGGATACGAGACAGCCACACAGGAATGACCCCGCACATAGCGGCACCTATGCGACCCCTACGGTCCGAACGCGGTGCGGGGATTCCGTGGTGTGATCGCCTGCCCGTCGGTTGAGCGAGAGCCGAGGTGTGGACTCACTTGCGTGGCCCGGCAGGCGATTTCTTACTCCATAGGCCTACGGCCCGTGCGCCGAGGCGGTGCGGAATTCGAGAAGGGCTGGCACGCGGGGCCTCGCTCACGGCGCCATATCCCTTGACTTACTGCAAGTTGCAGCATAGCTTTCTGTGGGACCTTGTAGTACAGGCCATTGTCCTTCAAGGCAATCCAAGCCTGCAAGGAGGACACCGATGGATGTCGATACCCACATTGAGGCAATCAGTCGAGAGGGCGGGCGGCTCGCCGCAGCCGCCTCCCGCGCTCGGCTCGACGACCCCATCCGGTGGTGTCCCGGATGGGACACCCGCGAACTCCTCCGCCATCTGAGCGAGATCCACCTGTGGGCAGCGTCCCACGTCGCGCGACGCGCCGTGCGAGAGGGCGTCTCAGAGCTGGCCGACCTCGAGGCCGCCTGGCCGAATCTGGCAACCTTCTGGCCCGATGACGAGGCCTTGATCGACTACTACCTCGCCACGAACGCCAACCTCGTGGCCGAGCTCGAGTCGGCGCCGTCGGACCTCGCCACGTGGACATTTCTCCCTGCGCCATCGCCCCGCCAGATGTGGGCGCGCCGCCAAGCCCACGAGACGGCGATTCACCGCTTCGACGCCGAGTCGGCAACCGCGACGGTGAGCGGGTTCGACCCGGCGTTCGCCTCCGACGGCATCGACGAGATCCTGACCGCCATGGCTCCCAGGACCGACTGGCTCCCACTCGAGTCCTGTGTGACGATGGCGATCTCCCCCAGCGACGTCGACGAGCGTTGGCTCGTCAATCTTGGACCGGACGGGATCGACACGGTCCGAGCTGACGGCCCCGCCGACCTCGTCCTCACCGGACTCGCCGCCGACCTGTACCTCGCCGTGTGGAATCGAGGAGACGACACCGCGATCGCGTTGACCGGCGATCCCACCGTTCTAGACACCTGGCGTGCCCGCCACCGGTCGCGGTGGCCGCGCACCCGCGACGAGGACGAAGCCAAGACGCAGGCCGCCCAATGACGAAAACGTCCGGACAATTCCCCGAGGACTGCTGCACGCATATCGAAGCCTATGGGTGGGCAGAACGAGTGGAGCAGACCGCCCAGAACGCTGGTTGTGTGCACTTGCAGTCACCGCATCGTCGTGTCGTCTGCAACAATACGAGCGGATCTTCGGCCGGGGAGGCAGGATGAAGAGGCGGCATCGGGCATGACTCCATTCTTGGACGGGGCGCTCCGCTGGGTCTACGAGGGTGACCCGCCAAAGGTCTGTCTGGCCTGCGGATATAGCTGGTCAATCGATGCCGGGGATGCGCTATCTGTGATCTTGTCAAGCCCCGACCGATTCGAGGTTGCCCTGGCCGGTAAGAATGGGATGAAGAGTCAGGCGGATGGCTCCTGGAATGCCACCGCCTACCTCTGGCATCTCACCGACCTGGCCAGAAGCTGGGCCGAGCGGTGGGTACAGATCAGCGAGACGCCCGGATCGCGACTCGTTGGCTGGGACCCTGATGAACTCGCCGAGGTTCGCGGCTACCGCTCGTTGCCCACCTCCGCAGGACTCTGGGCGTTGAGGTCGGCCGTCGAGACGTTCGTCGAGGTCACCGCCACCGTGGCCTTCGACACACCCTTTGAGCACGGTGATTGGGGAATGGGAGACGTTGCTGACGGGCTTCGCTGGCTTGGGCACGAGTTCCATCACCATGAGAGGGACGTAGTAGCTCGGGCAGTGTGAGCAGGGGTAGGAGCCGCACATAGCGGCACCAATGGGCGGCCTCGGAGTGCGCGCCGTCGGACCCCCACCGTAACGATCGGGGTCCATCAAACCGTCGTGGCTAGTCCCGAGATGGGGACGCCTAGGGTGGAGTAGTTGACGCTTCGAGAGGAAATGAGATGGAGATGCAGTACCGCCGCCTGGGGAATGCCGGAATCAAGACCAGTGTGTTCTCGTACGGGTCATGGCTCACTTTCGGGAGTCAGCAGGAGAAGGACGACAGTCTCGAATGCATGAGCGCTGCATACGACGCGGGTGTCAACTTCTTCGACAACGCCGAGGTCTATGCGGGGGGGAAGGCGGAGACTGTGATGGGCCAGGCGCTGCAGGAGTTCGGGTGGCACCGTCATACCTACCTTGTGTCGACGAAGTACTTCTGGGGCATCCACAGGGATGTCCCGAACGCTTTCGACACGCTCAATCGCAAGTACTTGATGGAGGCGATCGACAAGTCGATCGAACGTCTCCAGCTCGATTACGTCGATCTTGTCTACTGCCACCGCCCCGACCCTGAGACTCCGATCGAGGAGACGGTGTGGGCCATGTCCGACATCGTGGCTTCTGGCAAGGCGTTGTACTGGGGCACCTCGGAGTGGTCCGCCCAGGAGATCCGGGCAGCGTGGGAGATTGCCGAGCGCCACCATTTGCGCAAACCGGTGGTCGAACAACCGGAATACAACCTGTTCAACCGCACCAAGGTAGAAACCGAGTACGCCCGTCTCTACGAGGACATTGGGCTCGGACTAACCACGTGGAGCCCGCTCGCCTCAGGCCTGCTGACCGGCAAGTATCAGGATGGAATCCCGGAAGGTAGTCGCGGCGAGAAACTCGAGTGGCTCCAGGACTTCCTCACCGATCCCGCCAAGCTTGCCAAGGTCGATGAGTTCCTCGCTGTTGCCCGAAGGGTCGGCTGCACGCCCGGTCAGTTGGCGTTGGCATGGACCGCCTCGAACCCGAATGTCAGCTCGGTCATCCTTGGTGCTCGTCATGTCGGCCAACTCAAGGAGAATCTCGACGCTCTCGAGGTCCTGGACGCCTTGACCGACGAGCAGAAGGACAACATCAACGAGATATTCACGTAGCCAGCGGGGAACCGGATACACGGGTTCTGCGACCATGCAGTTGCGGCTAGGCGCTGGAACGCAACCGACTTGGGCTGATCGTCCCTCTGGTCGTAGGGGCGTGCGGTTCAGGAACAGGATTGCGACTCTCGTCGACGTCAACGCAAGTAATTGACCCGCCCGTAGCGGCACCTATGGACGGCGCCTTCTGGGCGAAGTGCTCTACCTCGGTGCCCACTTCGGCGAGACGATGAGATCGAGAACCCGCCAATCAGGAGGAACTGGTCAGCACCCAAACAGCCACGCCGTGTGCCGTCGTGAGGCGAGAGGACCTCGTACCCGTCTGCCCACATTGCGACGCTGATCTTCCCGAGATCTATGCTCGCAAACCCAAGGGACCATTCGGGATAGGTCGCGGATTCGTCTTCTTCTGCCCACACTGCCGAAAGGTCATGGGCTTCGGAGCACAGTGGTACCCGTTCCCTGGGTGAGCCTCCCGTAGCGCAACCCCCAAACGCCTATCGGCCTCGTTTTGGGGAGCCGGTTCTGTTGGTTCAGCTAGCTGTGGCTGCCTGCTCCTCAGCAGCGGCCTTGATGCGAGCTAGCCGCTCACGGATCTGCTTCGAGTTGCTCTTCTCCGCCATTCGGTTCAGGGCCCGCTGCCACCGTGGAGACTTGAGCACGACGACTCTCATGGTCAGCCGTGTCCCCTCATCTTCGGATACGAACGACCAGGTCCAGGAATGGATGCCTGCGGAGAACCCGATGCCCAATCCCGTGATTGTCATCCTCCAATCGCCTTCGAACACGATCCGCTCGTCCGGGACGACCTCGACGTACTCAATTGGTACGTCTTGGACGAAGATGAGCATGCTGCCCGTTAGATGCGCTGTGGTTCCGACTCCCTCCGGGACCAGCGTGGCGTCGGCAACCTTCATGGGGTCCCCCGCGAAGATCCTGCGGGGATCAAGGCAGAAGTCGAACACGGAGTGCACCGGAGCCTCGATCAACACGCTGCCCTCGTACGTTGGATCCGACAGAATGATCACCTCCCTCGGATCGTTCGACGATTATCCGTCTCGCTAGCGATGCGGACTAGGGGACAGCGTCCCATGCCGCCCATAGGTGCAACGACCCCCTGAAATCGCAGCCGATATGTGCGGCTATTGGCCTGCTTGGTAGTCGATGTACTCTCGCCAGATGAGGTCGTCGCGGTAGTGGAGGATGCTGGCTCCGGTGATGATGAACCCGTAGATATCCCACCGCCAGGTGAATGTGGCGATGTCGACGACCCGTATCGGGTTGAAGATTTCGTAGGTGCCGCCTGCATGCTGGGCGGCTTCTCGGTCAATGTCGTCGCCCATTCCCCAGCCCCCGGCAACCTTGCCTTCCTGGACCTCATCCACGCCGATCGGCATGACTACCGCGTCGTCGGTGTAGAAGGTGCGGATCTGATCCGGGTCGCCGCTGCTCCATGCCTCGGCGAACGCAGTCAGATCGATGGGAGCTCCGACGGCTGGCTCTGATTGTCCTGCTAGGAGATCGCGTTCTTCTTCAGCCGCAGCCAGTTGCGACTCGAGCGCCCGATACTCATCGGTCTCTTCGACAGGTGTGGTCGTGGTCGTCGTTTCTGCGACGGTGGTAGTCGATGCGATGGTGGTATCTGGCCCGCTGCTGCCACATGCGCCGACGACGAGAGCCGTCACAGCGATGACGATCAAGTGTCTAAATGGGATCGGTCGCAGCATTAGGGCTCCTTGCCGTTGTCCGGTATCGACCCCTCAAACAGTGGACGATCACACTCCCAGTAGCCCAGAGTATTTCGACCTGAATCCGACCCGAAGCGAGCCATTCCGCGCCGCCCATAGGTGCCGATTCGCTAGGGGATTCGGTGGCGCACTCGGGGGTTGTCCTCCTGAGGGTTGGGTCGTCTGTGGGATTCGTGCCACGGGGTCGCGTGTGTGTTTCTCGGGGGGGCTACTTTCGTTGGCGGCGACGCGTGCCCGTCGCGTGGGGTGGGGCTTTTGTCGGTAGACAGTGGTATTGGTCACCCAGGGCGGTCGAATGACGTACCTTCGATCTCCGTTCGTCTCGTGTCTTCGTGTTCGGTCGATCATCGTCAGCCGACGTCGTGCGTCACTCGTGCCTCGACCCGTCCCGTGTCTCATCGACGACCGGGTATCTGTGTTGGGCCATCATCTTCGGGTCCTTGCATTCCCTCGAAGTGGGCCTCTCATGGCTTCGACCTGGGCGATCACCTTCGCAGCGATCTGGCTGCCACCCTCGCCTCCTGGTCGCTGGATCAGACTCGGGTCGGATATGAGCCTGCGCCTCGATGAGGTCCTGTCGATCGCTGGTACTCTCTGATCGTGATCGCTTGATGTGCACCCACACCCATTCCCCCACCGACATTGCTCGCTCACCTCCTCCACCGCTTCGGTTCTCTCGCCCTCACCCCATGAACCCTCACGACGCAATGGCGACATCTGCCCGACACGCCACCTCCACTGCGGATCCGGACAGCCCAGCATGTCCGGGTCTCACGGCCCTTGTTTGTGGCTCTCCCCCCTCTTCCCCTTCCCCCCTCCTCCATCTCGGCGACGGCGCCCGAGGGCTGTGACTTGGGCCTGTAGGTCTCATCGTCCGGGCAACTGATAGGGTCGTACCGGGTGAGAGAACCAACATCTCCTCATCCCCTCCACCGCACTAACCGTCCTCGCAGCGAGGTACGCAGGTGCGTAGGTGACCGACTCGTCCAGCATCTCGTTGCCGACGAACTCTGTGGCCGGCTCTTTGCCAGTCCAGGCAACCGGCACGAACACAGCGGCCCGGCACGCGCACCATTCTTCTTCACCGAACTCACCCTTGGAATATATCCCCCCCTCCCCCCCCTCGCCGGTCACACTCTCTACACACCACCCCCTCCCCCCTCTTCCCACATCTGGTTCATGTCGTCCAGTAACCAGTCGCACAGCTGTCTTTCACCCTTCCACTCTCTCCTCCCCGTCGTCGCGGGGCTCACGGGCGGCGTCACCTCTTAGCACCCCCACACCACCCCCCCCCCCCCCACGGTACGACACGACGTGGCGCCAGCCACACGGGCGCCGCGCAGCGGCGGGGTCATCGTCGAGTGACGGCTGTAGTCGGAGATCTCACATCCATCACTCGAACCCCCATCTCGACTTGATCTGCGCGACCACGTCCTCTGCTGCACCTCACGCTCACTCCAATGATCTCCCCGCCTCGCCACCGTGTACCCAAAACCATGGGTCAACAACCGCACCCGCAGCATGCGGAACCGCCATCAGAGCCTGGGCAGACCGGTCACCTCCCGGGCACCCCGAGTCTCCTCGGCCTCCCCCAATGCGCCCGCATCGCCACGCGCCCATCACCTCGGCACCCACCTCCGGCCCGAAACGGCCATGAACGCATGACGCAAACCAACACCATGGTCTGGAGGGCCCCCTCCCGCCCACCGCCCCCCTCAGGGCACGACCGCCCCCCCGTGGGGGGGCTGGTCGCTGGTGCGATGGGTGGCTTAGGTGCTACGGCTGGTGGAGGTCGATCCATTCGTCGATGAGTTCGAGAAGCGGGTCCGCCTCCCGGAGCAGCCATCCTTCGATGGGTGGGTGTGGCCAACATGGGATCACTTCGCTGAACGCTTCCCTGCCGTCGGGGGTGGCTCCTGGATGGAGGGGGCACGCGACCGGGCTGGGGTCAATGATGATGGGTGAGAGGAGACTCCGCGTCCCTCTCTTCTCCGTCAGTGTCACGCCGACGTACTGGTTGATGTCGGGGATCGCAAGGAGCGGTTCCATGGGTCGCGATACTCGGAGTAGTGTTGGCCTTCACGACCGCTCCGTGGCGCTCCATGATCGCGAGCTCCTCGTCGGTCGCTCCACGCATCGCTGCATCCACTATAACCTGCTGCTCAATGCTTCCTCGCCGCCCCCGCTACACGATCACGCGATGTCTCTCATTCCCAATCACCCACCCCTCGCTACCCCACAACCCACGCATCCATCAACGGCGATGTTGCGCGACGACTTCGATTGCGTCGGCGAGGATCGTGCGCTCTTTTGCCTATTCATTCAACTTTCCTCACTTGCCGCTCCGCTTCCCACAACACCTATCCGCTCACAATCACCCTATCAACCCACACATGCTCTCCCTCCCACCCTACAAATCCCAGTCCCCTGAAAATGTCCAACCAGATCGAAGTCACCCAACCAATCTCGCTCTAACCTCCCTCTCGCCTCGCTCAGATCGGCGGACGGTACGGCGTCGATGCAGTCAAGGCGCTGCCGCCACTGTTGTCGCGCGACTGGCGAGCCGCACTCGGCGCGACGCACCCGCAGCACCCCCACTCGCCACGCGATCTCTCGCTCACAACCCATCGCTCCATCGCTCCCTACTGGCTCCGAGCTCACCGGCCGCACCCCCCTCCAACCGCCCTTCCACCCTGCCGGACGTCCGTCCTCTCCGAACCAGGTGCGGGCCCCCTCCCTGCTCGGTTCCACCAACGATCCTGCCGACCGCTCCCGCAGCGTCACCGTGCCGCCCCGACGTCACACGCTATCCACCGCACCATCGAGTCCCACCCACCCAACCACTCATCCTGCATCGAACATCCACATCATCGTCCGCCCATCGGCCCACCGCTGTCTCGCCGAGGACCTGTGCCCAGTGGAATGTGGATCGCTCACGACATCTCGCGCACCGACGGAGACGGAACCCTCGCTCACCCGTCCCAACCGGAATCCACTCTCTTCGCCCCGGGCCAACCGGTCCCTGCCCGCCCGTGCGCGTCAGAACAACCCCCAGGGGACCGCCCCGACCCTCGAGTGCTCCATCCCACTGCGCCGCGCCCAAACCGGGCCAACTCACCCCCCCACACCGAGCCTGGAACAACCCCCTGCCCAGGGGAGAACAGTCTGGGCAATGGACCCCGCTACCATAAAGAGCCGTCGCACTTCTCCGCCCAAGGTGCTGCAACGACCCCCTGAAATCCAGCCGATATGGCGGCGAGGACCTCATTGTGCGTGGTGGGTGGAGGGAGAGGGGGTGCATGACTAGATGATGGACCTGTGAGTCACGAAGGGTGTTCCGGATGTCTCAACGCACTTGCAGCTAGCGATCCACCTCGCTGCGCATCGATACGTACGCAACGTCACCAGGTCCGCCTCGATGAGTCACGTCTGCGACTGGTCCGCACTGCTGGCGTCTCGTGCGGGCGCTGGAACGATCATCCCCCCTCATTCAAATACACATGCTGTGCATCACCCAAAGAGTTCTCTTGATCTACTCACTCCCCTATCCCACCATACGTGCGAGTTCGATGTCCGTGTTGCGTTGACCGGCGAGGAGTGAGCTCGACCGCCCTCCGGATCCAGAACGACCAAGGGACACGACCCCGGGTCGTGTAACTCAAGCAGATTCGTCTAGGGCGTTGCCCTCGGGAGACTCCGCTTCGTTTCGAACTGGTCGTCGACGGGCACTGATCATGTCGCCGGGTATGAGGTCCTGGTTGTGAAAGCCAGCCACCCCTGCTTGCAATCGTGCTCACATCCTATCCCCAACGCTCCCGCAACTACCAACCGCTAAAAATCTATCCTTGCTCACGGCAACGATCGACCCAATGCCGCCTGGGCGATCACCGCACCACATTCACCGTACCCCGATGCGCTGGAACTCGAAGCGGTGATTCGCCAAAGATATCACCCCATCTCATCCCTACACCTCACCCTCCAAAAACCACATCACCTCAACTCACATGTCGCTACTCGACGAGTACAAGTCCTCGTGGTGACTCGGTAGCGGCATCCCCGCAGCCCATAGCGCGCCCCCTCGGCGACGTCACCACTTGTCCCGACGCTTGTTGCGGTCTTGAGCCTGGATGTGCCAGGGGACACGAGATCGCGTGCTGGACGACCCGCCAGTTGATCATGCGCTCGGGCGGGTCGTACGCTGTCCCAGCGGGTCGACCTTGTTCGACGACGGCGATCAACACTCACTTCTCGGCGCGAAGCGTGTCCGCATGCGCGGCACGTCGCTCGCCGATGTCGATGCAGTCGTCGTCAAGCCTTTGTCTCGAGTTCTGGGACGGTGGGGTCGACCGATGGACTCTCGGCGGACCCCGCCTCTGACTGGTGGTCCGCGTGTGACCAGGTGCGGGCATGGTGTCACGACCAGTCCACGGATACTACCCATGAGTTCGGCGGTTCTCTTCCTCCCAGAGGCCCCCAGCATACAACGCCTCGACGAGGACCATCGTCAGCGACGAAGGTGTCATCTCGACGGCGCAGTCATCGATCGGCGCGTCACCACACCGCCATCCTGCCCGTCCTCTCCTGAGTGTCCGCCGACCGGTCGGTCGGTCCGCTCGCTCCCTCCCGCACCTCCCCGTCACGTCCGGCGGGGTCGCTCTCTGCACACGCCCTTGCTTCTGAACGCCGACACAACCACGCGCCCCTTCCGCTACACGCGATCTTCCTACGTCCTGTCACTCCCCACGTCCGCTGGCGATCGCGTCTCTTGCCTTGTGCCCTCGTGTATTCGCTTTCTTCTGTCTCTCCTCCCCCTTCCCTTCCAGCCACCTCACAACTCACGACGGTATTGACGTCCCACATGACCACCTCCCTACACCTCTGCCCTCAGAAAGTGAGAGACCCCAACTGTCCTATCCAACCTCCAGCGTATCCCTCCTTCGAGAGCCGTCCAGAGGCAATCCGCGGCCGCCCATATGTGCTGCCGACATGTGCGGGTCGGTAGGGTTGAGCGATATGACGCGGACGGACGATCTCGACGACCCCACATCACCTGACGGCAAGGACGTTCTTGTCCCGCCGAGTCGTACCTACTGGCGTGAATGGCTCGCCTCAAACACCGATCGACGAGAGGGTCTCTGGATCGTGTACCACAAGAAGTCGAGCAGCCTCGATGGTCCGATCTATGACGACCTGGTCGAGGAAGCACTGTGCTTTGGGTGGATCGACAGCCGGGTCCGGCGGGTTGACGACGACCGGATGATGCAGTGGTTCTCCCCTCGTCGAGAGGGTGGGCTGTGGTCGATGCTCAACAAGGAGAGGATCGAGCGACTGGTTTCTGCTGGGCGAATGACTGAGAACGGTCAGGCAGCTATTGACCAAGCCAAGGCTGATGGTTCGTGGTCCCAGCTCGACGAGATCGATGCCCTCATCGTTCCCTCTGATCTGCAGACCGCCCTTGACGATGTCCCTGCGGCGTTGACGGCCTATCAAGCCCTCGCCAACTCAGCCAAAAGGCAGTACCTCTGGTGGATCCACTCGGCGAAACGGCCAGCTACCCGTACTAGCCGGATCGAGGGAACGATCCGCAGACTCTCATCCGACGAAGCCAACGGCCCCGGCTAGCCCTCTTTTCGAGCCACGGGCAATCGCCTCCTACGGCATTAGGTCCCACCCATCCGTGCCGTTATGGGCGTCTGGACTCGAACGCCGATGCAGCTGCCTATGCGGTCGGGGTCCGCAGTCGAGCCAGGCTGAGGCCAGCGATCAGGAAGGCGGCGACGCCGGCCAGCGCAACCATCAACACGTTCACGTTGAAACCGCCGTCCAACGTGCGGGTGACCACAGCGAAGACGGCGAAGAGCCCAAATGCAGCTCCGGCGATCAGATTCGCATAGAGGTTCACTCGGTCGCTGACCAGCAGCGCAACAGCCGCCATCACCAGCGGGACGATTCCGAACATTGCCATGAAGAAGCCCAAGGCTTCGGTCAGGGTCTCTCCCTCCATCTCTCCGGTCAGCAGCTCCTCTAGGGCCCCGGGAATGAATAGGTACAGCGCCAGTGAGGCCGGCCACACGTAGGTGCCGATATGCTCAGTCGCTCACGTTCTCGGCGGGCCACCATTCCTCGGTTGGACATATACCTGCTGACTACGACGTGATACGTTGCCCACGGACGATTCTCCTCGTGTCCCAAGGGGTCATTGGATGGAGACATTCCTCACCATCGCACTCGTGGTGATCGTGTTCGGCGGGGCCATGGCCCTCCAGGTGTCTTCCCAGCGTCGAAGGAGACGAGGAGAGGAGGCCTCGACTTCTGAGGCCGAGGGCGCAGACGCAATCGTGTTTCCTCCGAACTGAGACGGCCGCACCTCTGAGCCGCATCTCCGCACGCATAGGTGCCGCAATGGGCGGGCCGACTGGGGTCAGTGACCCTTCCGGATCATGTCTGCGAAGACCACAATGGGAGTGAGAGTCCCGAGGAGGGCAACATGGTCTACGGCAAGGAGAACGAGAAGCCGACGACAATGAAGGCCCGCATCGCAATCATTGCCGTGTGGTGGGTGATCGGTATTCCGCTCCTAGTCGGGTTGTGGTTCTGGCTGGGATGGTGGGTGTTGGTGCTGGCCGCTGTAGGAGTATGGGCGACCATTGACTATCTGAGGCGAGGCCAGCAGTTGGATCAGGTGGACAGATTCACGTACGGAATGTGACGGCGGTCGGAGCGATAGCTAGGCGCTAGTGCGGATGACTAGACACAACGAGCAGTGCCGCCCATAGGTGCCGTTGTGGGCCGGTCAGAAGCCCCCGCCGCCGCCTCACATATGCAACGGTGACACGATTTCGGGGTGTCCCAGATCTTCGGGGGCCTTACTGCCGGCCTGTCCTGCCCAGCGTTTCGTGATGTCCTCGGCTCCGGGGATCTCGATCTCGCGTAGCAACCGGCGCAAGTCAGCTTGCCGGGCTTGAAGCCTCGACCGGTCTGCGAACGCATCCGCTGGCAGACGACCAAGCTCGTCGAGGATCGCACCCAGCTCGGAACGAATCATCTTCTCGGTCATCACCGGGGGTTCTTCGTCAGGCATCCTGTCACGCTCCTCGGAATCTGCGATGGCTCAACCTCCCGAGACACAACACTCAGCCCGGGGTCGCAGCCCAGGCTCCTCTCATGCCAACTATGACACAAAGCAGCGTCGTCGGGGTGCAGGCACATCGTCTAGTGCGTCGGCCGCGGCTTCGTCGGGTCCCTCAGCAGCAAACACAAACGGCAGCATGAATCCAATCCGCGGCCTACACCAGACCCGGGACAGCCCATTAACTCCACCAAGCCCGTGACGGTTCATGGGTCCAGGTTGGTTTGAGTGTGACATACATGCCCGGTTGGGTGTATTCGACCCCGCCGGCGTCATCCACCTGCCAAGGTGATCTCAAGTCCTTGGATGAGTTCGTCTCGCTCGGTATCGCTGAGGCGCGCCGATGGGTGCATCCAGGTGTAGTACGCCGGCGGCATCTCGCCCCCTCGAACCACTCCGACGATCTCGTCCGTGCTGCCGGCGCCGGGTCCCCAGTTGGAGAAATTGAGTCTCCCACGGCCTTCTTCTACATCGCGCTGGGTCAACCAGGAAACCGGAGCGTACGAGTACCAAGGCCAGTCGGTCTCGTAGCTGTGACAGTCATAGCAGGCCCGTTGCACCAGATCACGAGTAGCCGCAGTGTCCCACGGGGGTTCGGTGACCATCGGCGGATTGGAGTGGGCCCGTCCGTAGGGGACGAATTGGATGAGGAGCAGGACCCCAAGCAGGCCAACGAGGCTCCACATCAACCATCTTCGCCACCTCATGCCAGGGTCTCCTCGGGAGAGCAGTGGCAGGCGCAGTCGCTGTGCCGGGAGTGCCCCTCGGCTCGGTCGACTCGGGAGACTTGGACCGGTTCTTCGCCTCCTGCGCCCAGCTCGCCTACCGCCGTCATCACCTGAGGATCGGATCACCCACGTCGGCAAATCGAGCGACCAACCGCAGCGTCGCTCATGTTCGTCGGAACAGGAGTGGTCGGTGTCGTGACCGGCTTGAGCGCTTCGATCGTGCTGGACCCGTCCGGCAGATTCGACCCGAGCCTCCCGGCTCGACCTCCCCCCACCCCCTCTCTCTCCCTCGCGCCCGCGCCCCCGCCCCCCCTCCCCCCCCCTCCCCCCCTCCCGCGCCCCCCCCCCCCCCCCCCGCCTCCCGCCTCCGCGCCCCCCCGCCGCTCCGCCCCCCCGCCGGGCCCCCCCCCGCGCCGCGCGGCCCCTCGCCCCGCGCCGCGGGCGGGGCGCTCTCCGGCCCCCCCCCGGGGACTGGACTCCGTCGATCAGTCTGCCCCACCTACTGTGATCGACGGAGTCCACTCACCTCGACGATGGGCGATCCACACAGGTCTCATCGGCGGGACGTCGGCCGAGCTGAACACTTCGTCGGAGTCTGTGCTGATCCGTGGTCGTGACGGCCGATTGAGTACCGGGCCTCCGGCAAATGTCGGCGGCCTGCATGGCCACCCAACTGCTAGCGTCCACATGAGCTATCGGAGGACTCGGAAGTGAACCTCGGTCTGCCTGAGATCGGAATCGCAGCGATCGGCATTGGGCTTCTCGTGACCTGGGTCCTCGGCGTCATGAAGCTCTTCCAAAAGAACTACACCACTCTCGGATGGGTCGCGATCGTGGGAATCATCGTCCCAATCATCGCCCTCGTCGGCTATGCGGGGTGGTTCGTCGAGGATCGCAGCAGCGCCTCCTAGCCCGCTCGTATCGGCTGCGGCTTCAGGTGATCACTGCAACTCTTCGGCGAGTTTGCCTGATCGTGTCATCCATCCGAGGGTTTGGCGAGGCCGGCACGCCCTTCCACGCTCGGTTGTCGTCTTGATCCTGTCGTCGGTGAAGATCCCCTTGACCATCTCGACGCCGCCGGACTCGTAGGCGGTCTTGAACGAGGCGGGGCTGGGAGGCAGCTGATCCACCGCAGGACCGTCGTCAGCAGTGGCGGCGGTAGTCGCGATCGTCTGAGGCTGAGTCGTCGTGGTGGTGACTGCCTCTGCCTTGGATGTGGCCGAAGGCGCCATATCGGTTCCCACCGTTGGTTGGGCTTGTAGGTGTGTTGCGGCCCGTCGAGCGCCGGACGAAGGGATGGTCCACCTACCTGGGCAGGGCCGCCGCGTACGCCATCACCGATCGCGCACCGCCGCAGAGTGACGCACCCGCTGACATAGGGGGTCCCCCAAAGTCCTGGGCCTGCGGGTGCGCCGCCACTGATGCTACAGAGCCAGACCCCGACGCTCCCAATCGGTCGGCTACCAAGTGGACAAACAACTCGCCGTCCGATGTGGGTCGGAGGCGACCCGCCCTGATCCGCCGAAATCACGGGCGACGTAGCGGGCTTGTCGGCAGAGGGGCCCAGCCCGTCGAACAGGGTGGTGTTCGGAGAGCCTTGGCCAAGGATGCCCCGGTGCGCCGTTCCGTCGTTGCCATGCTCCGGCTGCTGGCCACGGTGGTCGGCTTACTAGTCTCTTCGGATGCCTGAGATCTTCGTTTGGCCGGATGGCGTCTCCATCCCGCTGGTAGAGGGCGACACGTTGCTGACAATGGTTGTTGATGCTGGCCTGCCTGTCGCGCACCTTTGTGGAGGGCGTGCCCGCTGTTCCACGTGCCGGGTTCGGATTGTGGAAGGGCTTGGATCTCTGAGTGGGCGTACGGAGGCTGAGGCGACAATCGCCGAGAGGCTCGATTTTCCCGATGAGGTGCGTCTCGCATGCCAAACACATGCAACCGGGGAAGTCCGATTCTGGAGGCTGGTCCTGGACAGAATCGATGTAGAGATGGCATCTCAACTTGGCAATCCTCACTATGCAGGACCGATAGGCCGAGAGGTCGATGAAGTAGCTGTCATGTTCACTGATGTGGTCGGGTTCACGTCGATGTCCGAGGCGTTGCCTGCCTACGATGTCGTTCACATCCTCAATCGCTTCTTCAACCGTGTGGAGACAACGGTCGAGTCGGAGGGCGGCCGCGTGGACAACTACATGGGCGACGGTCTCCTCGCAGTGTTTGGCATACAAGGGGATGGCGATTCGGCGCTCGGTGCCGTCCGCGCGGGACTTGACGCCCTCGAAGTCGCCGCAGATATCAACGACTACGTGAGCCGGATCTACGGGCATTCCTTCCAAGTGAGGGTTGGGATTTGCCTCGGTGAAGTCATCTTCGGTCTGATGGGCGGAGAGTCGTCGGCTCGCGAGACTGTCATCGGGGACGTGGTCAACACCGCTAGTCGCCTCGAGGCAGCCAACAAGAGCACGGGGACGGACATCCTCGTGTCGGAGGGCATACAAGCCAAGACCGCTGATAGCGTTGAGTACGGTCGTCGTTTCGAGCTCGATCTCCCGGGCAAGGCAGGTCGAATAGCGGCATATGAGGTCATGGGTGTTTCCGAGTCGCCAACGAGCGAATAAGCCCACCCGTTCGTCCCGTTGTATGCCGGACCCATGTGGTCCTTCTGAGTGTGACGCACGGTTGCCCGGATGGCGCGAGAGTCAATCGCTCACAGGTGGACGTGGAGTCGCGATTCGGTGGGTGCTGTGACGACGCTGCTCTCGCGGGAACGAAACGTCCTTGTCGCAACTGAGGCAACGCACCGTTTGCTCGTCGTGGCTACTCCAGTCGTAGCCCCGGATCCACGGCTGGCCGTCGGTGGCGTGGATCGTGCCCTGCGGCTGTCCTCCGACGGAGCCCGGAACGCTGTAGAACGTGGGCTGCGACGTGTGCAAGCGCTCTCCGATACTCCGGACCATTCGAGCGCCTGCAACGCCGGAACCCGCGATCGCCACGAGTCCGCACGCCAGGATGACCGTGGCCGTTGCGTAGCCAGAGACTGTTGCGGTTGAGGGAGTCGCATTCGTCACATCGATGTAGGTCTGCCAGTTCGAGCCGATCGCCGTCGAGAGGGACCCGAGGACGAAGAGGGCCCACCACATGTCCGACGCCTCGAGTCGAGGGAGGGGTCTCCATCGCTCTTCAATTGGAGGATCACCTGCCTCCGGGTTCGACATCCTGTCGACCTCGTTCATTACGAGCTTCGGGATCACGAAGTTGGCGAGAGGAATGAACCATCCGCCGATCGTCCACCCCGAAGCCCATGTGCGCCCGGTCGCGCCGCGTGACGCTGCCGCTCGATAGGCCTTGAAGAACCAGACGGCGAAGAGCACACCAGTGATGGCGTATCCGATGAATCCGATCCCGAGGAATCCAAACGCGAGCGTCTCTGCATCGAGGGCGTTCTGGGTGGCTGCAGCGGAAGGAGAGCGTTGTCCCGCCCACTCATTCCACACGAAGAGGTACCAAATGAACGCTCCGGCCGCAATCACGTAGAGGCCCGCTGTAGCCCAGAGGGACGCGCTGGTCACTTTCGAGAGGCCGAGGTCGACTGATTCGGTCGATGCTGACCGGTGAGATGGACGGTCGGCCGGAGTTTCGGCTGCAAGGGGGTAGCCGCAGTGGGGACACGACGGATCCTGGTCGGAAATCTGTCGGCCGCATTCGGGGCACGCGATGATCGTCAAGCCGCATTCCTTCCGAAACCTGGGATGTTGAGTCGGTACTCCGCAAGTATCGCCGAACCGCGGATTTCCTTGAGGATTCTCACTCCGGCCAGGGGGGCTCACCAGTGAGGTCTTCCGAGGTGCGTGCTCGAGATCGAGCGGGGCGTACCCTGGTCCTGATCGTCAACGAGGAGTCACACCGTGTCTGATGTCCGGGTCGCCATCATCACCGCCGCCGGGAGCGGCATGGGAGCCGCAGTTGTCCGCACGCTGGCAGCCGACGGATACGCGGTTGCGGTACTTTCCTCATCCGGCAAGGGTGAAGCGCTGGCCGACGAACTCGGTGGTCTTGGGATCACCGGATCGAACCGGTCTCCCGATGACCTCGAGCGGCTCGTCGACCTCACGATGGACCGGTGGGGCAGGATTGACGCCGTGGTCAACAGCGCGGGCCATGGCCCGAAGGGTCCGATCCTGGAGATGACCGACGAAGAATGGCATCTCGGTATGGAGGTCTACTTGCTCAACGTCATTCGCATCACTCGATTGGTCACGCCGCACCTGCAACAGCATGGCGGTGGCTCGATCGTCAACATCTCCACGTACGCAACCTTCGAGCCCGAGGCCCTGTTCCCTACATCCGGAGTGTTCCGGGCCGGCCTTGCAGCGTTCACCAAGTTGTACGCAGATGAGTACGCGGCCGATGGGATCCGGATGAATAACGTACTGCCCGGCTTCATCGACAGCCTCCCTGAGGCGGAGGATCGGAGGGCCCGAATCCCGATGGGTCGCTACGGTCGAATGTCGGAGGTCGCAGAGACCATCGCGTTTCTCGTATCCGATCGATCGAGCTACGTCACCGGTCAGAACATCCGCGTTGATGGTGGAATCACCCGGAGCATCTAGGCGATCGGCGGGGAGCACCCGGTTACTCTGCTGCCTCGAGAGCGAACACTCGGATCTCCCGGTGACCCGCCCGAGCCCGATAACTAGGAAAGGCGGCGTAGATGGCGGCCGCTGCTTCGAAAGCTCGCTCGGTCTCTTGCTCGTTGGCCCGTCGGGCCAACACAGCGATGTGCCGTTTGCGATATGTGACCGCCGCCCTCGGATCCGCCTCGAGGTTGTGGACCCACCCGGGTGTCGCCTTCGTGCCAAAGTTCGACCCGATGATGATGAGGTTGTCTCCCATCGGGGTGCCCATGAGTGGGGTGGTTCGATAGCGGCCTGTCTTGGCACCGACTGTCGTCAGCACGATCACGGGAATCCCGGCGAGCAGGCCCGCGGCGGTGTGACGCCCACCCGAAATGCGGTGCAGCGTCTGGTCGAGTGGATGCAGCGTTCGTTGGAGCGTTGCGCTCACCCACTTGCGGGAGGCCGCGTGCTGGAGCCTGTCTTGCAGCCGGTTGGCCGGCTTCACGGTGTAGTCGATTTGTTCAAGCAGCCCCAAGTCGGACCTCCGGGCAGGGAGGCTACCTCGGTTGCCACAAAGCGGGGCCCGGCTCGTGTGAGCCGGGCCCCTGCTTCGTGTCTTCGGCACGGCGTGAGGCCGTGCGGCTAGCTGCTACTTGCTAAACGTCCCGGCCACCGGAGCGTCTGTGCTTCCCCCTGCAACGAGGGCGCTTCCGTCCGCGATGCCCTGGGTGTTCGTGTTGCGCCAGTAGAACGTCGAATTCGAGGGACGGAGCAATCCGACGGTGTCGGTCTTGTCGCCGTTCCAGTTTCCCGCAAACACGATGTCCGCCGGGTCACCCCAGTAGAACGAGGCGTCGGCGATGCCGGTCGTCAGCGTGTTCCGGTAGTAGACCAGACCGGTCGTGTCCCGATGCAGAGCAACTTCATCGATGCCATCGCCGTCGAAATCCCCGACGAACGGCTCGTCACCCGGATCACCGAACATGAAGCTGTACTCGGCAGCGCCGAGACCAGCGTCGTTGGATCCGAGCTCGTTGATGATGTAGAACGTCTGGTTCGACGGCCGGTAGATCGACACGGTATCGAACCCGTCCCCATTGAAGTCACCGGCGATCGGAACATCACCAGGATCCCCGAAGAAGAACTTGATGTCCGCAATACCTTGCGTGTTCGAGTTCCTCAAGTAGACGTACCCATCCGACTGCCTGTACAGACCGGGTGTGTCAACACCGTCGCCGTCCCAGTCTCCTACGAACGGATAGTCCCCGGGATCGCCGTAGTAGAACGCCCCTCCACCGACCTTCCAGAGGCCGGTCGTTGTATCAACAAGTCCGAGTTGTGACTCGAACAGGGAGATGCCGATGCGGCCTTCGCCACCCTCGGGGTAGTCAGCCGCGGTCACGGTCTTGAGATACCGGAGGTAGTTCTCCAGGGCCTGTTGATAGGTCACGCCCAGTGTTGTGAACGGCGCACCACGGTATGGGTAGGCATCCCCGCCGCGGGCAAGGAAGTCGATCGTGGCAATGTCCACCGTCGGCTTGCCCGGAACCACCTCACCGTCCTTGATCAGCACCGTTCCGTCGTCGAGCACGACCGATTGAATCCGCTTGCCGGGGGTCAGCACGAATCCGTCGTCATCGACGATCTGGGCCTGCTCATCCGGGTTGTACGTCATCGTGAATCCCGAAATCTGAGCGAAACGTCCGGTGCCTCCGGAGAGCCCGTCAACCCGTGACACGGCGTTCTCGAGGATCTCCTTGAAGTGCGCGATCGGTACGTTCTCGACGACCGAGAGGAAGTTCGGGAACGGGACCATATCGAACGTGTCGAGCACCGTCAGGTCACCGGCAGGGAGGATCGTGTTGTTGCGAATACCGCCGCCGTTGGTGAGCGCCACATCGGGAACGTCGACGCCGAAGTCGGCGGCAAGCTCCTTGGCTTGCCACATGTAGGCGTCGGTGATGAGGTTGCCCTCATTCGTCTCCATGAAGCGAACCGAGTTGCGGAGACCATCCAGCGGCACCTCGCTTGTTGCCACCTTGTCGGCCTTCAACACCGCCAGTCCTTTCACAACCGGGTCGACGACATACTTCTGCATGTCTGCATCGTTCCCTGCGGCGGTCGAGACCACCAACGGTCCGCTGGCGTCGCCGATCCCGACGACATTGCCGTCGATATCGAATCCGACCTCGAGCTGCCCGAGGTACTTGTACTCGCCCGATGTCGTAACGATCGGAACATAGGTGCCGGCGTTGTCTTGAACCCATTGCGGGTAGTCGCCGTAGACGTCATCCTCGTCTCCCGGTATCAGCGCGTCGCCGGTGTTCGCCAGCAATTCGTCGCCGCCACCTGCGATCACGATGTCGACACCGGTCACGTCAGCAACCAACGCCTTCTCCAGGTCGATGTCCTGGAGGTGGCTCGTGAGGATGATCTTGTCAACGCTGAACGGTGCCGCTTGCAGGGCTGCGACCTGATCCTTGACGACCTGGACGATCGCCTTGTCGATGATCACATTGCGCGGACTCGAGATGGTCGCCAAGTTGGGCGTCTCCAATCCGATGATCCCGATCTTCTCTCCGTTGACCGTCACCACAGTGCTCTCGGCGATCGGCTTCGTGGGATCAACCGTGGTGGTGATGGGTCCCAGCGGGTCGACCAGAGCGGCCAGGTTCGGTTCGGCTGACATATCGAGGTTCGCCGAGACGTACGGCGGCACGACCCACGTACCTGCATAGGGGGGCGGGGGAATCGTCGGCGGGGTGAGATAGCCCTTGATGAATTCCGCGAGGACGTCCGGTCCGAAGTCGAAATCGTGGTTGCCGAGGTTCACGGCGTCATAGCCGATCAGGGCCATGGCAGTCGTGTCATAGATCGGCTCGCCGGTATCGGTGTGGTGCTTGAGTCCAAGGTTGAACTCAGGGCCCGCCAGGAAGTTGTCCCCGGACGAGATCATCACCACATTCGTATAGGCCGCCTTTCGCGCGTCGGACAGTGCCTTGAATCGGGCAGCGCCGCCGTAGTCTTCAAGATCGCTGCCTGCGTTCACGAGTTGTGATTCGCCGTCGTTGTTGTGCAGTACGGTCAACTTGAAAGGCGCAGTGTCGTAGTCGTCTGGTGGGTCAGCTTGAGCCGCTGGAGTTGCGACGACCATCAGCGCCGCCAGCATCGCGACCAGGACAAGGATCACCCTCATACCTGGTCCACGAGTGGATCGATCGTGGAACATGGTTCCCCTTTCATACGCGTCTCGCCCGAGATTCGGCCTGGTCGGAAGCGTCGGCCCGCCCGTCTGCGTATTCCCCTTTCCTCTGCGTGCCAGCACCGACACAGCCCGAGGGCGTCGCTCCAACACTACTCCACGCGTCCGATGCGTGCGGCGGTGCAGAGGGGGGCAAAACGACGGTATTCAGACCCGCGAAAACGCAGCGCCGGCAGGGGCTTTGGCAGCAATGGCGACCTTTCCTCGGCCAGCAAGTCTGCGTGCGTCGAGGTGTGTACGGTGAACCCCGCCAACTACGTCGTTGGGGAAGGCGAGTTGACGGGGCTCACCGATTCTGGTGCTCCGGGGGCGGCCTCTGAGGCCGTCACCGTCGCAATGTTCCGCCCGGCTTTGGCGCGGCCGTAGTGGGCGTCGGCGCACGCGTCGGCCTCACGCGCGGTGCGCGTGAGGCCCTGCAAGTGTCGCCTGTAGATGTCTTCCATTCCTGGCAGCATCATGGCCTCATGACGGTTGTGGGTCCAGAAGGGTTGTGACCGCTGACGATGGGACTAGTGCTGCCGTCCTCGGCGAAGAATTGCTAGCGGCGACCGCCGGGACCGCACGCTTCGCGGACGCGCTCGCGCGAACCCGCTCCGAGCGACTCCAGCCGACGCCGTGAACCGGGATCTCGATCCAGGCCGCGAGGCCGGCTATTCGGCGATGCTTGATACCGCTGGTTGTTCGTCGCGAAGGTCGATATCGATGCTCGTCATCGCCTCGATCGCGTGCTCGGCGCAGAGATACTGGCCCTCGAGCTCAACGACTGCGATGCCTTCGCAGATGTAGCAGATGAACCCCGTGGGGTGTTGTGTAGCCATGCCCTCCATTCCCAAGCACAGCTTGGTCGAAGGTGTCTCCGCCGTACAGATGGATTGCGAGGACTTCCAACGTGACTAGCCCTCGGCCCCGCTGGGCACTCCGACACACCGGATGGCCCTAGTTGGCGGGCACCGACTCGGCAAGCTCCATCTCAGCGGTCTTCTCCCAGGATGCGCAGAGCCCGCGCAGGTCGGAGTCGAGGTCCAGGTAGTTGTCGGGAAGCGCACATGCGTCGCGTGACGTCCTGTCGGGCCACTCTTCGAATACGACGTAGGTCCCATCCGATTGGGCGAACAGGCGCGAGCCGAGGCTGCCACAGTGATCTCGTTTGGCTTCAGCGACTGTCCTCCAACACACGGAGAACAGCTGGCGCTGGTCGGGCCGCACCCTGATTGCATACGTCACGACGTACATGGGACCTCCTTCATACAAACCCTAGACACCCAAGGATCGAGCTGTCGCTTGTCAGGTTCCCGGGACAGATTTGATGTCCGGGAGGCCGCGGTAGCGCTCCGCGTAGTCGATGCCATATCCGACAACGAAGCCCTGTGGAATCCAGAGACCCATGTAGTCCGGGGGAGTAGCGCCTTCTCGAACAAGGAGGGAGCAGGTCTTGACTTCACCGGGATGGCCGGCGAGAACCCGACTTGCCACAAACTCGAGCGTCAGTCCGGTGTCGAGGATGTCCTCTACGAGTACCACCGATCGACCGGTTACGTCGTGCTCGATGTCCTTGGTGATCTCGACTGCACCCGACGAGACCGTGTTTTTGCCATACGAGCGGGCCCGTATGAAGTCGATCTCGACCGGAACACTCATTGCCCTCACGAGGTCTGCGAGGAAGACAAACGATCCGGTGAGGATTCCAACGAGCAGAGGCACCGTGTTCTGGTAGTCGGCCGAGACCTCTTCGGCCACGCGTCCGACAGCCTCGGCGATCTCGTCCGTGCTGAAGCGGGATTCGAGTTCCATGACGACAATCCTACGTCACAGGATGCTTCCGATGCGATATCATGACGGTGGGTAGAGGAGGGGGTCCGTATGAGTGAATACGAACTGGTGGAATTCGTCGAACCGGCCTTCCAAGAGGGCGGGTCATTTGCCGGAACGCTTGAGCGGGTGCTGGGCGTGTACGACGTTGAGGCGGAGGCGATCGCAGCCGGCCGCAGCGCATGGAGCGCCTTCCGCGGATCGGGGAGCGCCGACGTGGCATGGTGGATCGTGCGCGCTCCAGGCGAGTCGCTGGCGCGATGGATTGCAGACGCGGCAAGCCCGGTGGAACGGGTGCTCGATCTCAGGACAAACGAGCTCGTCGAGGTTCGCTGATCGAACCGGCATCGTTCGAAACCGAGGTTGGTGAAGTCCACGCGTTCTTCGAGCCGTGGGGCGGCGACATCGCCGCATCAAGCGAGTTCTCACGCTGAACGGTCTGCGGTTGATGCCCCTACATGAGACCTAGCTTGTCGAAGCCCGTCCGTAGCGACGGTTCAGGTCGATCAGCTGTTCCGGGATGCGGTCGTCTGCGATCTGGTCCCGGGTCACGCGCCATCGCCAGTTCGCGTCGGTGGTCCCCGGGATGTTCATGCGCGCCTTCGAGTCGAGCCGGAGAAGGTCCTGCAGCGGAGCGATCGCGACCATTGCGCGCGACGCCCAGAGAGCATCGAGGAATCCTGCGACCGGATCGCTCTCTTCGAGTGCGAGGTAGCGGGCTGCAAACTCACGCTCACCGGCGGGTGCTGCTCTCCACCAGCCGAGAGTCGTGTCATTGTCATGGGTTCCCGTGTACGCGATCGATTCAATCGGGTAGTTGTCGGGCAGAAACGAGTCAGACTCGTCGGTCGAGAACGCGAACGTGAGTACTCGCATTCCAGGAAAGCCGACATGATCGAGCAGGACGGGGACCTTGGGGGACAGGTCGCCGAGGTCTTCAGCAATGATGGGCAAGTCACCGAGCTGCGCCCGCACAGCCTCGAAGAACGCGATGCCCGGACCGTCTTTCCACTCGCCGTCGACTGCGGTCTCGGCTCCCGCAGGAATCACCCAGTAGTCGGCGAATGCCCGGAAGTGGTCGACGCGAGCTATGTCGGCGATGCTGAACGTCGAGCGGAGCCGGTCGATCCACCACGCGAATCCGGTCTCTTCATGTCGACTCCAGTTGTAGTGGGGATTGCCCCAGAGCTGGCCGGTCTCCGAGAAGTAGTCGGGCGGCACGCCCGCAACCACGGTTGGGCGGCGCATGTCGTCAAGAACGAACAAGTCTGGATTGGACCACACATCGGCCGAGTCGCCGGCCACGAATATGGGTACGTCGCCGATGATGCGCACGTTGCGATTCGTCGCATGCCGGTGGAGCGCGTCCCACTGACGGAAGAAGAGAAACTGGGAGAAACGGGTACGGTCGATCGCATATGAGAGGCGCCGCCGAGCTGAGGCGAGCGCTGTCGGCTCCCGAAGGCGTAGCTCGTCTGGCCAGTCCTGCCACGTGCCGCCGCCGTGGGCAGCTTTGATGGCCATGAACTGCGCATAGTCGTCGAGCCAGAGCTGTTCGGACCTGAATCGCTCGAATTCCTCGGCGATCGCCGGATCACCGCCGCGGCGTCGGAATCGGGAGTACGCGGAATCGACGAGGCTTCGCTTCCATGGAATCACCGCCCCGTAGTCGACATACTCGTCGGGGAAGTGCGGCAGGTCCGGCGGTTCGATGAGGCCGTCGTCCACGAGGAGATCCGGGGCGATGAGGTTGACATTGCCGGCGAAGGCCGAGAAGCACTGGTACGGCGAGTCGCCGTAGCCGGTTGGGCCAACGGGGAGGGTTTGCCAGAGGCCGGTGCCGGTTGCCGCGAGGAGATCAACCCATTCGTAGGCGGCGGCGCCGAGGTCCCCGACCCCGTAGGGTCCGGGGAGGGACGTCGGATGTAGAATGACGCCTGAAGATCGATCGTCGCTGTGGAGTCCTTGCATGACTCCATTGTGTACATGTGGCGGTCGCAGTTCCGACTCGAGGAGATGCCGTGCACACGATCCCGCATCTTGTGCAGGCCAACGCTCGACGAATACCCGACAAACCCGCACTGCGCCGCCGGGTGGATGGAGCGTGGGAGACCATCACGTGGAGCGACTACGCGCGAGCCGTGGGCCGTGCGGCGAACGCCATGATTGCATCTGGGATCGAGGTCGGCGACCGTGTCGGGATCCTCTCGTACAACTCGCCCGAATGGGTGATCTTCGATGTTGCCGCGATGGCCGTCGGGGCAGTCCCGGTCGGCATCTATTTCTCGAGCTCCGAGGAAGAGATCGCCGACGTGCTCGCGCAATCGAATGCGCGGATCGTCCTTGCCGGGACTGGTGCGCTCGCCGACAAGATCGATATCGAGTCTCACCCGTCACTTGATCTTGTTGTCGGTGTCGAGTCAGCTCCGGCCGGTGTTCTCTCGTGGCAGGGCTTTCTCGATCTCGGTGACGACGCCCCCGACGGAGTCCTCGAGCAACGCATCGCCGGCCTCCGTCCGGAGGATCCGGCGACGTTGATCTTCACCGCCGCGGGATTCGGGGGCACCGTCGGCGTCATCCTGACTCACGACAACCTCGTGTTCGCGTCCGGTGTTGCCGTTGAAGTATTCGAACCGACGAGCGACGACCGGGTCCTCTCCTATCTACCGCTCTCGCACATTGCGGAGCAGATGTTCACGATCCACATTGCCGCGCACGCCGGATACTCCGTCGCTTTCGCTCAATCGATCGGGAGGATTCGCGTCGACCTGCCCGAGATCCAGCCGACGATCTTCTTCAGCGTCCCCCTGGTGTGGTCCGGTTTCGAACGGGCGATCCGCGCTCAGGTTGACGCGCTTGAGGGGTGGAGGTCCAGAATCGCCGCCTGGTCCATGCGGGTGTCACACGCCGACATTGCAGCCAGGAATGCCAGCCGGCGCCGGTCGTTGTTTGGGCGCGTGTCCGTCGCTGTCGCCCGCCGGCTGTTCACAAACCGTGTCCGGTCAGCGGTGGGGTTTGGGAACCTGCGACTGGCGTTCAGCGGTGCGGTCTCAGCGAATCCCGCGACACTCGAGTACTTTTCGGGCCTCGACCTGGTGATTCGCGAGGTCTATGGGCTGTCCGAAGCCTCGGGTCCGTCGATCATCACACAGGAAGGAGCGACGCGGTACGGCTCGGTCGGGTTCCCGTTCCCGGGAATAGAAGCCGGAATCGCGGACGACGGGGAGATTGTCCTACGAGGCCGGAGTGTCTTCGCCGGCTACCTCGACAACCCCGAAGCGACACGACGCGCCCTGCGTGACGGGTGGCTCCACACCGGCGACCTCGGCTCGATCGGCTCCGATGGCCTGTTCACTATCACCGGCCGCAAGAAGGACATCGTGATCACGAACGGGGGGAAGAACGTCTGCCCACGGCCGATCGAGCGGCTGCTCCGGGAGGATCCGATCATCGTGGACGCGGTGATCGTCGGAGACGGCTACGACCAGCTCGGCGTGCTCGTGTCGATCGTCGACGGGCTGAACACAGACGCGGCGGTCGAACAGGTCGAGGCGCGTGTTGGCGACGTCAACCAGCGGTTTGCGCGGGCCGAGCAGATCAGGAAGATCGGGCTGCTGCCACGAGCGCTCTCGGTGGAAGAAGGCGAACGCTTGGCGTCGGGAGCAGTCGTCCGGAATGTGGTCGTCGAGCACTTCTCGAGCGAGATCGCTGACCTGTACCGCTAGGCGGTACCCACCGGTAGCATCCGCGCTTCCATGAGCGATACCCAAACGCCCGTCATAGACATAACCGAAGAAGCACTTGCGACGATTCTCGAGCTACGTGAGAGCGAAGCAATCGACGACCTTCACCTTGCGCTGCGGATCAGCGGCGTCGGCGCGAACGGATATGTCTACGAGACGGCATTCCTCCGTCCGGAGGACGTGACCGCTGCCGATCACGTCGAGCGTCACGACGGTCTGCCAGTCGCCATCGCAGAGGGTTCGGTCGATGATCTGCGCGGAGCCGTGCTCGACCTTTCGACCTCAGGTCCGTCGGCCGGTCTCGTGATCCGAAATCCGAACACGCCCAGCCCCGGGCTGGGACTCGGAGATGACATCGAGCTGACCGGGACAACTGAAGAGAAGGTGCGGCAGTTGCTCACCGAGCAAATCAACCCCGCAATCGCATCACACGGAGGCATCGCCAACCTCATCGGGGTGGACGGAACTCGCGCCATGCTCGAACTCGGTGGCGGCTGCCAGGGCTGCGGCCTCGCAGCCGTGACGCTGCAGCAAGGGATAGAGAAGGCGATCCTCTCGGCTGTGCCGGAGATCACGGAAGTTGTCGACGTGACGGACCATTCACTCGGCGCGAACCCGTACTTCTAGGACCCGGCGAGGCATTGACGGGGACGGCGCCGGTTGGGCGTCGGTCCGGGCGGGCAGCCGAGCGTCGGAGCCGCCCCCGCCAAACTTGTTCAGACTGCTTCAAACGCCGGCGTGTCCTCGGGACCGGCATCGGCTGCGGCATCAGCAGCTACGAAATTGGTGCGCAGCCCTGCCATCGCAGCCATGGCATCGCGACCGCCCTCAGCACCGATTCGCGGCAACTTCGCCGACCGGCGTGAGTAGAAGGACCGGCGCACGGCTTCGGGCGTTCTCTCGTCCGTGATGCTGCTGGCACCGCCAACTGAGGAATCGGCCGTTGCGGGCTGAACGTCGGCCTCGACCGTCACCGCAACATCATCCACTGCTATCTCTGTGTCGAGCGGCTCTTGTTCGACGGCGGGCTCGGCGGGCGGGGTGTCGGTGACGACGATCTCGATGTGTTCATCGTTGGTTGCGGCGGCGGGCTCGGTACGAGTGATTTCCGCAGCCGGTTCGGGCGGCGCCGGATCCTCGATCACTTCGACGGGGGCTGCGAGGTCCTGCGCGGGCGCAGGGGCGACCTCCACGGTCGCATCGTCTGCGGGGACCGCTTCGGAGAACGCCGGGCGCGCAGCGAGTTCGACCTCCATGGCGGCGACGACCTGCTGCATTTCGTCGATCCTTCGCTGCAAATCCCGCTCGCGTTCGGTGGCAGCGTCGTCCGGAACCTCGACGATGCCTTCAACGCGTGCGACCGCGGCGGCCTCGGCGCGGGCTTCGCCGACGATCGTCTCGGCTTCTTTCCTGGCGCCGGTGACGAGCTGGAACGCTTGCATGCGCGCCTCGGTGACGATGCGGTCGCCTTCCTTGTGACCTTTGGCAACGGACTCGGCGGCCTGATGACGTGCGGCTTCGAGCATGTCGTCCTTTGCCTTGGTGGCGGCGAGGATTGTCAGGTGTACGGCTTCTTCCTGCCGCTTTGCTTCTTCGACTTCGGATTCAAGCGAGGCAATACGAGCCGCCGCTTCGTTGAGCATCCGATCGTTGTCGGCCGCGGCTACCTCGAGGAATGCCTCGACGGCGTGGGGGTCGTAGCCGCGCTTCGCGATCGGGAAGCGGTCGTACTCGTTGTCTGTGCGCATAGGCGAGCTCCCGAAGATCTTGTTCCGGGTGCCCTCTTCTGCCGCCGACTGCCCACAGGGAGTGTATCACCGACCACTGAACGTGGTCAACTAGTCATTTTGCGCGACGATGGAATGATCACTCGCGCCTGTGCGGTGACCTGGACAACGCGAAGATCGGCGAGTGCATCATCAATGTCTTCGAGGAATTCGTCCCGTATCTCTTGATCCCCGCGGCCGAGAAGGCCGGCGTTGTCGGCCAGAGCGATACCGGAGTTGAAGAGTTCGGTCGAGAGTGACTCGGGTGTCGTGGTCTTCCCTTGTGCTGCTTCCTGGCGTCCCAGCAGCAACGAGCGATGTGCGATGGTCTTGGCATCGAGCGTCTCGTTCGGGTCTGCCTGCGAGATGACCGCTGCGACGATGCGGTACGCCTCGAGGAACGGCAGGAGCACAGCCGGACTCACCGGCGGGTCGAAGGCTTTGGCCGCAGTTTCCAGATCGCCGTTGTTCACCAGTTCCACACCGTCGGGGCAGGCCAGCAGCAACTCCTGAATGACCGAATCCCGGAAGTTCGCCCGCCCCTCGAAGAAGAAATCGAACTTGAGGATGGCGCGCCATCCGAAGGCTCGGGCGAGCAACTCCTCCATGCCCGTCGTGCCGCTGCGCATCATCCCGGCGATCGATGCTTCCACGATGGATCGATTGACGAAGAAGTGGATGACGGTATTGCGGTAGTACGCCGCTGCAAGGTGCTGGTCGCTCTCGATGACGTAGACCACATCAGTGAGGCCTTCGATGCGCGACACCACCTTGCTCAATGCAAGTTCATCAAGTGCCGTTCGCACGGTGTCGGGATTGAGCTCGGTTCCTGGAGCAGCTGTTGTGGGAAGGTCGCGCCGTCGAACGTAGTCGACGAACGGCTCGAGCGCCGCCACGGTTTCGTGAACCGTCAGGCCTTCTGACGGGTGGCTGAGCAGCGCAAGCGTCACGAGACTGATCGGCGTGATCGGGGTGACGTCGTTGATCCGGTTGGAGATCTCGAATGCGAGCTTGGGGATGATGTAGCGCCCGCGCTCGGTCTTGAGGCTGGTACCCATCGGAAGGGTCCCATGAAGGGACAGCGGTTCACCGAAACGAACGTGAATCGAACCGTATCGACGCCGCAGATTTCCGATGAACTTCAGCGCCCACCCGAATCCCTCCTTCTCCTTCTGCCCTCCGCGTTGTTCGGATGCATATCCGCTGAGGTCGGAGATCTGGTCGTAGGCGATCGATACCGGGATGAAGACGATGTCGTCGACGAGACCGCGCAGGTACGCATCGACGACATAGGACAACATACCGAGGCGCGGAGACCGGAGTTTCCCGGTTCTCGATCGTCCGCCTTCGAGATACCACTCGAGCGGGAAACGCTTCTCGAGGAGGTAGTCGACGTATTGGCGAATTGTGAACTTGTAGGGGGCGTTGTCTTTGAATTCGCGACGGATGAAGAAGATGCCGGATCGACGCAGCAACGGGCCGATCGGGAAGAAGTTCATGTTGATGCCACCCGCGGTGTGATTGGGCGGGAATTCGTTCTGGTACAGCACGTACTGGAGTACGAGGTGGTCGGAGTTCGACTTGTGCGACGGCAGGAACACGAGGGGGTGGTTCTCGCCGATCTGGTAGAGCTCCTGCAGGTCGTCGGCCGAATAGACGAGCTGTCGATAGCCGAGGCTGAGCACCCACGCCATGACGCCGGTGACGATGTCGATCACGTACGGGGTGTGCGTCGCAGCGATCTCTTTGAGGTACCGGCCGGTTCGCTTCTGCATCGAGCCGAGGGATTCACCCTCAGCGATCGCGAGGCGTGCGACGCCTCTCTGGAAACCCCGAGACCAGAACAGGTCCTCAGCGAGGAACTTGGGAACCTTGTATCGGGCGCCTCTCAGTGTTCGCTCGGCTCGCTCAAGTGCGATCCATGCTTTGAGTGCGACGAACTCAGCGAATGAGGTGCCTTCAGCCGGGCCGCGGCCACTCGGGTCTCGCCATCTGATCTCCAAGTCCGACTTGGATCCGGGCTCGGCGACGATCACTCGAATCCGATCCGGGTGCATGGTGCGGATCCACCGCTGGCGCAGCAGGTTCGGATCGCGAGGGTCGCCGAACATGAGGACGTCTTTGATCGAGACGCGGCGTCCCCCACCTTGTTCGCCGGGAAGCCATACCACACGGAGCGGAATCATGATTGGGTCGTCTTCTTGGGCGAGGCGAGCCTCCAGCCGAGGGTCGGTGCGCTTGCGTCGGCGGACCATGCGTCCTGCGGGAATGTAGGTCTTGTCAACGCGGGCGCCTTCAGGCTGGTTGCGTTCGATCCAACCCTTGATCAGCTCGCGCTCGATCGTCGACTGGGCATCGATGAGGAGCACGAATGGCCCATCGCCGCTCACCGGCCACGGTGGCTCATCGTTCAGCGGAGGGTCCCAGACGGCAGACATGTCGAAGCTACTGATCGTCGTTCTGGACGAGGCCGGAGACCGTGCCCTTTGCCGTGTTCCACAGGTCGCCCGCCTTCCCGGTCGCGGCAGCGGCGGCTCCCGTTGCTGCACCGGTGGCCGTTCCGGCTGCGTCGCCGGCACCGGAGATGATCGAGCCGATCTGATTGGCCACGTCGTCGGGGAGGCGTTCCTTCATCCAGTCCGCAGTGACTCCGAGCATCTCCTTGGCCTTTTCGGCCGTGACGCCGGTCTTCTCCATGATCTGCGCAATGAGCTCGTCCATTACCCTCCTTCGTCGTGCTCTGCGAGTGTACCGCGGTGGCCGGGCGCGCCCCGGGTCAGTCCCAACCGAGTTCGTGGAGGCGGTCATCGTCGATGCCGAGGTGGTGTGCCATTTCGTGGAGGACGGTCACGCGGATTTCGGAGCGAAGCTCCGAGTCGCTGAGCCCGAGTTCGAGGTGCGGCTGATAGAAGATGACGATTCGATCCGGCGTGAATCCGAAGTAGTCGACGCCGCGATCGGCCAACGAAACACCGTCGTAGATGCCGAGGATCCCGTTTCCCTCCGGGTCTTGCTCCGCCGTGGGCCAGTCCTCGATGTCAACAACCAGATTGTCGACACGCTCAACCACCCACTCCGGCAGCTCGGCAAGCGTCTCATCCACAGCCCGCGAGAACTCTCGTCGATTCACGGGTACACCTGCTCGGATCGGTTCCTCCCCCTCAGGGATAGGCGGCTCCCGCCGGGGTGACGGAGGGAACAAGGTCGTGCGCATTCTGAATTCATCCCGCTCAGGGGGAGGTGGCAGCGGCGAAGCCGCGGACGGAGGGGATCAAGCGGCGAATCACCGAGACTACGCCCGTCATCCGGGCCGGCGCCCGCCAATGGCGCGGGACGCCGTTCGCGGTCCATTCGGTGCTTTTCCATCTGCCCGAGCCTAGATACGACCACGGCTACACTCTCCGCTCCAGGGCGCTTAGCTCAGCGGGAGAGCGCTGCCTTCACACGGCAGAGGTCACTGGTTCGATCCCAGTAGCGCCCACTCTTGAAACCCTTGCACCGCAGGGGTTTCTGCTATTTGGTTGGAAAGTCGATGACCTTGTTCTGCCCCAAAGTAGGCAGAAAGTAGGCAGCAGGTGCGTCGGAGGGCGCGTCGAGGGCGTCGGCGATGTCGCGGTCGAGGCCTTCGAAGAGGTGTCCGTAGACGTCGAGGACGGTCCGCACCGACGTGTGACCGAGCCGGGAGGCGATCACCGAGGGGTGTGCTCCTTGGTCGATGAGGAGCGCAACATGGGTGTGTCTCATGTCGTGGAACCGGCACGGTTCACCGACGGAGGATTGCACGGCGGGTTTCCAGAATCGGCTGCGGAAGCTGGTACGACGCAGCGGCCCACCTGCAGGGGCGGTGAATATCAAGCCATCGTCTCCGGGGTAGGTGGCGATGTGTTGGGCGAGGACGTCGACGAGCCAGGTTGGGATCGAGACGGTGCGTCGGGCTGCGCGGGTCTTGGTCTCTCCGAAGGCGAGCCTCCCGGAGACTTCGGTGAGGTTCCGTTCGATGCGGATTGTTCGTTTGAGTGGTTCGTAGTGGTCGACGCTGAGGCCGGCGAGCTCCCCGAACCGGGCGCCGCTGTACGCAGCGGTGAGCACAAGTGCCTGGAACCGGGGATCGATCGCATCCGCCAGGTGTTGGATCTCGGTGGGGGTGAGGTACCGCTTCTCGCTTTGTTCGATCTTCGGCAGTTTCACGCCTCGACACGGTGTGCGGGCGATGAGGCCCGAGTCGACGGCTGTGGTGAAGATCCGGGCGAGGAGTTCGTAGGCCTTGCGGATCGTCGCCGCCGCATACCCGGTCGTGTTGAGCTTGGCGACCCATTGTTGGACCGCGACGGGCTGGACCTGGACCAGCGTGTGGTCTCCAAAGGTGGGGAGGATGAAGCTGCGTAGGTATGAGTCGTCGCGGGCGATCGTGGACGGGCGACGGTTGAGGCGGCTGGCTTCGACCTGGGAGGCCCAGTCGGTGACGGTGATCTTGCCGAGGTGGGGGTCGGTCCAATCACCGCGGGACATGTCGGTCTCGACGGTTGCAGCGAATAGGTCGGCGTCGGTCTTGCGGGTGAACGTCTTGTACCGCTGACGCCGGTCGGGGCCCCGATACCCAACGCGCCAGGCGTGGCCCTTGTCCTTTGGTGTCTTCTCTACCCATGCCACGATGGCACCTCCTCGAATCAGCCAACTCGATGGCTCTACGGCGATTGTGCCACCCGGGTGTGACACGTGTGGGCGATACGGTCCTCGATCCACGCCTCGACGTCGACCCACCGGTAGCGGATGTGTCGGCCGGCTCGGAAGCCGATGGGTCCTTTGCCCCGGTAGCGCCATGCGTAGAGGGTCTTGATTGGGACGTCGAGGAAGTCGGCGAGTTCGTCTGCGGTGAGGAGACGGGCTTCGTTGTTGTTCATGGTCGGATCATGCGGGTCGACCCTCTCACCAGAGTGTCAGCAACCCTCTCAGCAGAGTGTCATTTCGATGTTCTCTTCTTTCGGGTGTCGCCGGCGGGGAGGTGGCGTTCGCGTTCGCGGACGTTGTCTCTGACCTGCAGTTGGAGGGTTTCTGACAGGGTTGTTGACATTCTCGTGAGAGGGTTGTTGACACTCTGGTGAGAGGGTTCGGCGCGGTCGGCCGGCGAGGGAATTGCCGCTGGATTTCGTCCGGGTTGGTCCTTTGCCGGTTGGAGGGTTGATGACAGGCCTTTCAACTCGGCGCCGCCGGGTTCGCGGCTGTGATCGTCGTATCGGACCCTTGGCACAGGGTTGGCGGATCCTTGGCAGCGAGCCGAGACGGCCCAGGAACGTGGGGTCGAAGAGATTTCTTTCGAATACCCGGCGATGCTGCGAGAAGCGTTGCTGCGCAACGGATTCCAGGGATACAGCGACCCTGGGATGATTCGGTTGACAGGGCTGTTGACACTCCGCTGAGAGGGTTGTCGCGTCTACTCGGGCGCAATGCAGCACGCAACCAGTGTCCGTGACGGCCGAGATCTCTCCGGCAACGAAGAACCCGGATTCTCCGTGGAGAGTCTGGATCTCGATGTTGCGCCAACTCTGTGGCAAGGGTCCTTCTTCACTATCCGTCACATGGACCAGATCGAAACGGGAAATGGCACGTCGAGCCGTCCCCGCCGGCAGAACAGTCCTCTCGAGCTCCCCGTCAACCCTGTCGCGCGTCTCGGTCCGAACCGGCCTTTTCAACACACGCACCTGCAACACAGTTGCTGGGGTATACCAGTAGACCGGGTGGGGGTGTCGGGGTGTTGAGTCTCGCCAAGGCCCGCAAGGACTACTACCTCCAGAAGGTGGGGGAGATCTCACCTCGCGAGGACTACTACCTGCGAGGCGGCACAGCGAGCGGTTCCTGGCACGGCAGTGGTGCAGCCGAGATGGGTATCGACGGCGCGGTGACGGCTGAGGGCCTGGTGCGTCTCTTCGACGGGCAGCATCCCGACACGGGGGAGCAGCTCGGGCATCGGCTTCGCAAGGACGGAGTAGCGGCGTGGGACTTGACGTTCTCGGCGGACAAGTCGGTGTCGCTGTTGTGGGCGTTTGGAGACGACGAGACGCGTAAGCATGTCGTTGAAGCGTTCGAGGAGGCCACCGCTGAGGCCGTCTCGTACATGGAGTCGGTGGCATCATCGACGCGGGGAGCGTCCCGGACTCCCATTTTCGACGACGACGGCGTGCCCGTTCTTGGCGAGGATGGGATGCCTCGCTTGCGGGTTGAGACGTGGCCGATTCGAACTCAGGGCTACGTGTCGGCGTGGTTCACGGAGTTCACGTCCCGTGCCGATGACCCGCAGCTTCATACTCACGTGGTGGTGGGGAACCGAGTGAAGGGCGTTGACGGTATCTGGCGGGCGATTGACGGACGCCTCTTGTATCGGTATCAACTGGCCGCCGGGTATCTCCACGAGGCTGAGCTGCGGAGCCGCCTCACCGAACGGCTCGGCGTGCGGTGGCAGCCCGTCCACAACGGCATGGCCGACATCGAGGGCTTCACCCGCGACCAGATCATGACGTTCTCCCAGCGACGACAGGACATCGTGGCATGGCGTGACGCTCACGACATTGCGAATACTCCTGCGGGGAACGAGGTCGCCACCCTGGCCACCCGGAGCCCGAAGCAGGACCACCCGCTCGAGACGTTGATGTCGCAGTGGCTGGCACGGGGAGCCGAAGTTGGGATCACGATTGAAACGGTGGCGGCGGTGTGCGACCGGGGCCGGGAAGTCACCGTTCCTGATACCGGACCCCTCTTTGACCACTTGGCTTCCGCGGAAGGGCTCACCGCCCAAGCATCGACGTTCGGGCGCTCCGACGTGCTCGCGAGCACCGCTGAATCGCTCCCCGAAGGCGGGAAGCGACCGTACCTGGAGGGCGCCGTGGAAGCGTTCCTAAACCGCTCGGATGTGATCCCGATCCTCCCGATTCACGCCGGCGCTGACAACGCGAGCGATCTACCGATTTGGCTCAGCCCGGTCAACGTAGAACGCCTCCGCGATCTCGCATGCTCGACGAGAGCCGCCCAGGTCATGCGACGGAGCGATGGCGGTACCTTCCCGGGACTTGTCCATGAACGTCGATACACCACAACAGAACTCCTTGCGATTGAGCAACGCATCATCGATCGCGCCGTAGACGGCGTTGGCTCGAGTCGATGGGTCGCGTCTGTGGGGAAGATCGACGAGGCCCTTGGGCGTCATCCGATGCTCACTGAAGAACAACGCGAAATGGTCCGCCGGTTCGCCACATCCGGGAACGCCATCGACGTTGGGGTGGGGGCGGCCGGGACCGGGAAGACGACCGTCATGGCGATCATCGGTGAACTCGCAGAGGAGACAAACACCCCTGTGGTGGGTGCAGCGTTGGCGGCCCGGACCGCCGCAGGATTCGAATCCGCCACCGGTATCCGATCCTCCACGCTCACCCGCTTCCTCGGAGAAGCCAAGACGACCGGTGGCCTTCCCGAAGGCGTTGTCGTCGTTGTCGATGAGGCCGGGATGGTCGGTAGCCGCCAGCTCGCTCAGGTCTCTGACCTCGTTGAAGCAGCGTCGGGAAAGCTCATCTTGATCGGCGATCACCGTCAACTCGCTGAGATCGACGCCGGCGGTCTCTACCGGGCACTTTCCATCCGCCTCCCATCCATCGAACTCACCGACAACGTCCGGCAAGATCAGGAATGGGAACGAACCGCCCTCACCGAGTTGCGTGACGGGTCGATCGGCCGCGCCGTCGCGATGTATGACCGACGCGGCAAGATCATTGTTGCCGCCAACGCCGACGACACCATCAACCAAGCCGTGCAGAACTGGTACCGCGACGTCCAAGACGTCGGCGACCCAGCCGATGTACTCCTCCTCGGACATCGCAACGCCACCGTCGGCCAACTCAACCAGGCGTGCACGCGCTGTCATCGCCGAAACAGGACATCTTGACGGACCGGCCTTGGACGTTGGCGATCGGGCGTTCCAGACCGGGGACCGTGTCGTATGTCTCAAGAACCGGGCACGCCTCGGTGTCCTCAACGGCGACCTGGGCACGGTGACCGCAGTCGACACCGAACGGCGGACCGTGACGATCTGCCTCGATCGCAACAGCGACTCGGTCGCGGTGCCTTCCTGGTATCTCGACGATGGCCACCTCGACTGGGGATACGCCCTCACCGGACACAAAGCCCAAGGAGCCACCGCCCGCCGGGCCCACACCGTCGCTGGCGACGGTGTCGATCGCGAATGGATCTACGTCACCATGAGCCGAGGCCGAGAAGCCAACACCATCTACCTCACCAACCCAGAACCGGACATTGAGGAATGTACCCACCTCACCCACCAACACCCAGACCGCCTCCCGGCGCTGATCGCGGCCCTCGGCCGCACCGCCGCGCAACCCGCGGCTCTCGATACGGGACGCGGACCCCAGACCCTCACAGACGACGAACTCGGACAACGACTCGAACAGATCGAAGCCGCGCTCGGGGCGCCAGAAGCCGAGGATGCGTCTCCCGCCGTTGACGGTGACAGAAGCGAATCCATCATCGACTATCTAGACCTGCACGATGAAACCCACAACCGACACCGCGACCGGCTCGCAACCATCGCCTACCAGCCACCCGAGTGGATCACCGACACCCTCGGAGAACGACCCGCCGAACATGATCGCCGCGTTGCTTGGGATGCCGTTGTCAATCGAGCGCTCCTCTACCGAACCGACCGGGGGATACCCGACGAAGAACCCAAGCTCCTCGGACCGACGCCACCCAGCAGCGACATCAACCAACGCGTCGCATGGATCGCAACCCGCCGCGCAATTGAGAGCGACCTCCGACGCCTGACCCCGCCAAACGGCCAGGAGCTCTCTGCCATCGGTCGCTGATTCCGCCTCGAATCCCGCAGCAGGGATCCAAGACCCATCGGTCGAAACCAGCAGGATCAGCATCCGATGACCGCCCCTCCTCCCGGGTTCAGAAGCCGGGTGGATGGGCGAAGGATCCGCTCGTTGTTGTCGATGCGCCAATTCATAGGCGAGGCCCAGAACCCTCGCACCGTGTGGGCGCTCGGCGGTTCCCGGCTAACTGGAAGGTCAAGAGGCCGCAGGTTCAAATCCGGCCAGCCCGACGGAGAGAACCCTTGCACTGGGGGCTGTCGCATGGATGGCCGCCGGGCGGGGGCGGGCCCTCAAGGCGGACGACCGCGACCTGCTGAGCCGCAGGCTCGCTCAGCGCATCATGGCGCGACGCGGCACGAACTTCACCGGCGCCGACCTCACGAGGGCCAACTTCGCCGGCACGGCGCTCACTCAGGCCGATCTGTCGGAGGCGGTACTCGACGGTGCCGTCTGGGACGAGGGGAAGGGTCCGTTCGCCGTCGAGACGAACTGACCGGGCCTTGCGTCAATCACACCCGATTCGGGTGTCGACGCCGGACCCGCGCCTGCCCATGCTTGAGTAGCAAGTAGCGACAAACGGAGGCGACGGACATGGCTGACAAGGATGATTCTGTCCGGCAGGATGGCTGGACGGGAGCCGAAGTAACGGTGCCGGATGATGTTGCGGCCGCAGCGAAGGCGAACGCGGACGCTCCAGCGGAGTCGACCTCTGGTCGCCCCCGATGGGTGAACGAGTTTGTGTGGCAGTCACTGTGGAAGGTCGTTGGGGTTGGGCTCCTGGTGTTCCTCGGTTTGATTGTCGTGTTCCGCACGCAGACGTTGATCCGCATGCTGGCGGTGTCGGTCTTCTTCGCTCTGGCGATGATTCCTGCGGTCAAGTACATGCACGAACGCTGGGGCTGGAAGCGAGGAGCAGCTGTCGGCGCTATCTACCTCGGATTCGTGATCTTCATCGTCGCTCTGGTGGGGTTCATGATCCCCGCGGCGGTTGACTTCGCCGATGAACTATCAGGACAGGGCGGCGACTTCGCCGACACGATCAACGGATACAGCCAGGACCTGATCGGCCAGGACGTCATCGATCAGCAGACGGGAACCGATGCCGGTGAGGCAGCCGGATCGGGGATCTCCGGCTTCGCCGACAACATCGGCGGTATCGCGATGTCGGGAATCGGGCTGATCTTCAATCTCGCGACGGTGTTGATGTTCACGTTCTATATGGCAGCCGATGCACCAAGGATCGAGCGGGCATTCCTGTCGCGGGTGCCTCCGGACCGGCAGAAGGTTCTCGGATGGATCTGGGACACCGCGATCGAACAGACAGGAGGCTACTTTTACTCCCGGATGCTGTTGGTGATCATCAACGGCGGCTTGTTCTTCGTCGCAATGCTGCTGGTGGGCATGCCGACGCTCTACGCCATACCGCTGGCAATCTTCGAGGGGTTCGTCGCCGAATTCATCCCGGCGATCGGGACGTACCTCGGTGCGGCGGTGCCGATCCTGTTGGCATTGGTCGTGCTGGGCTTGCCCGAAGCATTGATACTCCTGGTGTGGGTGCTGATCTATCAGCAGGTCGAGAACTACTGGCTGTCGCCGAAGATCTCATCGAACACGATGGAACTCAACGGCGCTGTTGCGTTCGGTGCCGCGCTGGCCGGCGGCGCAATCGCCGGCCCAATGGGAGCCTTCGCTGCCCTGCCCGTTGCGGCTCTGATCACGTCGATCATCAAGAACAGTGGGAAGAGCTACAAAGTCGTCTACCAGTCGGCCTACGACTCGCCGGACGACAGCGCGGACCCGCAGACGGCGACCAGCTAGCCGGTAGCGAGCCGATGGCCGACCTGGGCCAAGAGGGGAACGGGAAGGACCGGGGCTGGCGCAAGCCGATCCGGTCCTTTGCGTCGTGGGTAGAGAACGACGACCTCCTCACGGGCTTCTCGAAGGAGGAGAGCACCGCTCCCGAGATCCGCACATTCTTCGTGTCGACGATCGGTGCTGCGCTGGTCGCGTGGGACATCGCGTTCAACTACGGGGCGTTCCACACCGTCTTCTTTGCCCGCAGGCACCAGGTCGCGGTCGTGCTGTTCGTCGTCGTGCTCGGGACGATCGTGCTGCGCCGCCAAGCCAAGGTCAATTGGTGGCTCCTCGCGATCCTCTCGATCCCCATGGTCTGGATCTTCTTCAGGCTGGCTGTTCCACCTCGCGAAAACAGCATGACCTCGACGATCGACTCGGTGCTCTTCGTCCTCGTTGTCATGCTCTACCCGATGGTGTTCTGGATCGTGCTGCGCCTCGTCGCCCCCGACTACTTCTCGATCCCGAACCGACGACTCAAGGTCATGAGCGTTGTCATCGTGCTCTTCATCGCCCTCCTCGGCTACGGCGTCGGCGAACTCAATGGCCGGTTCCTGAGCTGCAACGAATTCAAAGTCAGCGGCAACGACCTTCCTGCCGATTGCGCTGACGGCGGCTAGTTAGAAGGGGTTTCCTCGTCCCGTCCCGGCTTATCCGGATCTGACGCGCGGCGCAGCGTCACTCCGCGGGCGACGTTGCTCCGTGGCACTTCTTGAGCTTCCTGCGGCTACCACACGGGCAGACATCGTTTCGGCCGACACCCGAGAATCGGGCCGCCTCCGCGGCGGCAAGGATCGCAGGCATCTCAGCCGGGGCCCGGTTCTGGCGCAGAAGGTCAGACATCATGCGCATCGGCGGGTCGATGTGGTTGAAGAAGATCTTGTACCCGGCGCACAGATAGTTGAGGCCGGGTTCACCGTCGGGTGTATCGGTGAAGCGGTTCTTCGGACAGCCGCCGTGGCAGGCGAACCGCACCTCGCAGTTCCGGCAGAACTCGGGCAGGGTGTCGCGTTTCGCAAGGCCGAACTCCACCTGTTTGTCGGACGCAACCAACTCGATCATCGGATGTTCATTGATGTTGCCCAGCAGGTAGTCCGGTTCGACGTAGTGATCACACGAGTAGAGGTCGCCGTTGTGCTCGAGGGCGACCGCAAGTCCGCACGTCTCCGAAAACACACACAAACCCGGTGGTTCGCCGTGCCAGTTTGCGAGTGCCACATCGAAGTGCTGCACGTAGACCTCGCCGACGTCGTTGTGAATCCACTCGTCAAAGATCGACGTGAGGAAGCGACCGAACGCCTCCGGCTCCACGGATCGATCGGTGATGTGGTGCCCGGTTTGGAGGTAGAGCGGTCGATCGTCGCCTCGTTCGGTTCCCCAGCCGAGATTGGCAAGCGGGAGCAGGGTTTCGGTGACCCGCTCCACGATGGGGATGAACTGCATGAACCGGACACCCATCTCGTCGCGGAAGAACCGGTACACCTCGAGCGGATGGTCGGCATTTGCCGCGTGGATTGTGCACAGCACATTCACGTCGACGTCCCTCGCCTTCAGCGTCTCGAATCCGGCCATCACCCGATCGAAAAACCCGAGCCCGCGCTTGTCGACCCGATACGCGTCGTGGAGCGGCTTCGTGCCGTCCACCGACAGTCCGACGAGGAAGTTGTTCTCCTTGAAGAAGACGGCCCAATCGTCATCGAGCCTGGTCCCATTGGTCTGGATCGTGTAGGAGATCCGCTGGCTGGGCTTGCGGTACTCCCGACCACCGCGACCGAGCGGCGGAAGAAGTCGAGGCCCATCATCGTCGGCTCGCCGCCCTGCCAGGCCACCATCACCTCGGGAGTCTTGTGTGACTCCAGGAGCTGCCGGATGTAGGTCTCGAGGAGCTCGTCGGCCATGCGGAATCGATCGCCGGGAACATTGGACGCGTCGTCGGCGGGGTGTTCGGCTCGTGGGGCCATCGCGATCGTGTCAGTCGTCGGCGGTCTTGCGGCCGGCCGGGTCCAGGGCGGACTCGCCGCCGTCGTGGTGACGATCGTTCTGATGCTGGTTGCGAAACGTGCCCTCGCGCTGGACGATCGAGACCTCTTGGGCCGGAAGCGCGCACAGCCCATCCTGTCACGGTACGGGACCCACTTTGCTGGAGTCGACGTCACCAGGGCGAACTTCACCGGGACGGTGCACAGCGTCCTGGGTTGAGGGCCAACTCGCCGGTCTCGCGATCAGGCCGACGGAGATCACCCGATCACCCACGATCGCCCAGAGCTGGTACGTGCGGTTCAAAGCGAGGGTTGGCAGGTCACCTGCGTCAATGAACCCTTCCCCGCTGGTCGTGCCCACGACGCCGGCGGCGGCCGTTCCGGTGGCCGGATCAAGGAGATCAACAACAGCGAACCCGGCAGGTCTACCGATGTGAGCGCAAGACCCTCGAGGCCTACCGCTGGGCGGCACCAGCCTCAAGAGGCAGATGCGTCACCCGACCCCCGGCGACGGCGTCGTCGTCGGAGCAGGGGCGAAGGTCCTGGGCGCCGTCGGCGTCGGATCTCATGCTCGAGTGGGAGCCGAGGCCGTGGTCGTGAAGGATGTTCCTGCCGGGTCGACCGTGGTGGGCCTTGCCGGTCGCGTGATCGACGAGCACGTTCCGGGATCACCAACGCTGAGCATGGCGCTCGAGGAGAGCGGCGACGTCCATGCCGTCCGGGTGATCGAGGTCCTCTTCGAACGGGTGGAGCAACTTGAGGAGCGCGTCAACGGCGACAGCCCTGCCGATCAGATAGCGCTTGCACCGGCGCTCATCCAAGGGGAAGGCATCTGAAAGGTCGCCGAGTTCCGGGTATCGGCCCGATCGCGATCCTCGGGTCAGTCTGACGCGATGCGGCTGCCGACCTTGGTGGCGTGCTTCTTGAGGAACGCATTGAGCGTCGCCCCGATCAGCGAGATGCCGCTGAAGATGTAGAAGACGGTGAAGATCTTCGAGAGGTCGGTGCTTGGGGAGAGATCGCCGAAACCGACCGTGGTCAGGGTGACCGAACTGAAGTAGAAGGAATCGACCCAACTCCAATCCTCGATGATGCGATAGACGACGGTTCCAATCAGGAGAACCATCAGCGCCAGGCCGGCGAGGTACCGGAACGCGTTCCTGTTCCACGCCTGGCTCGCCGTCTGTGCCTTCGTTGGTACCTGAGGTGTATCCGTCATTGCCGATCGTCTCCTGCTCGATCATCACCGATTGCTCGGAGTCGGCCCGCCCGGACCTCGACCTTCGCATCGCTGCGGGCATCGTACCCGACCACGCGGGGCCCGTTGCGGGTCCGGCCCCGCCGTTCCAGCACCTGCCCAATAGACCGATGGTGAACGGCTACGTCTCCGCGTTCAACCGCTGCTCGTGTTCGGCCTGATGGAGATCGCTTTCGAGCGCCTCCACGGCGATCTCAGTGACTGCGGACACCGCATGGCCGTAGTCCTCGATCAACGGCTTCAGTTCGTCGGCCCAATCAGCGGTCGTTGCGACCACAAGGGCGGCTCCACCCGAGTCGAGTTCGGTCCCCAGATCCTCGAGTTCCGACCGAGTCATCCCGTCTGAGACGGCCCCGGCAAGGACATCAAGGACGGTGAGGGCGCGCGCAGCACCTGTATGAAGCGGCGTGCCGACACCCGCAGCAGGGAACAATGCGATGACAAGTCCCGGCCCCAGCCCCCAGTGGCCACCGGTGAAGAGCCGATCGCGATCAGGCTTGGCGGGAGCCCGGAGAATCTTGAACCTGCCGTCGGCCTGTCGCCCGGCAACTGCGGCATCGAACATGTCGATCGACCCGACTTCGTAGCAGTGGTCCTTCACCTCTTGGTACCCCTGATAGGCGCGATCGGGGGTCTCGAACGAGACAACGAAACAGAAGAACGTCTGGGTCTCAGACATCAGCGCGTTCGCCCCCAAAGCACGAAAGGTGTCACCGATGAGCACACCCTGGCCGGATACATGACCACTTCCTTCTATCAAGCACATCTACGCGTGCCGTACTCACCTCCCAAGTGTCAATAAGCATCGCTGTCGAGGCATCACCCAAAAGGGGTATTTGGAGCGTCGTCTGGCCACGATCGCGCCGAACGGCAGGGAACCTCTCGTGTCGACGATCCGGCTCGCACGTCCCCGGCCAGTGCCCCGGACGCGTGATGGGGCCGCCCGCGTAGGACGGCCCCATCCGATGTCGTCGGTTACGGCTAGTCGACCAGTTCGATCTGGCTGGGACGCCAGGTCTGGTCGAGCCACGGCTCGAGCGGCCCATACATGCGCAGGGCGATCAGCCAGCTCTTGCCAGGAATGGTCTGGAGCCAGTTCCCTTCCCAGCCTTCCGGTGCCGTTGGGCCGAAGTAGATGTCGTACGAACCGTCCGGGTTCGCCTTCATGCCCTTGTCCTGGCTACCGACCGTCGGGAACTGCTGGTCGGTCTGCAGCTGTGAACGGGTCTGGGTGTCGTAGATCGTGACCGCCCAGAAGTCCTTGACCGGTACATCCTTCGGCAGGTGCAGCTTGTAGGTCTTTGACCCATCGACGGCCTTGTGCTTCGAGTCGAGCGTCCCGATCGTGTACGACGACCCGGTACCCGGCTTCGGCACACCCATCGCCGGCGACACGCAGATGCAGTTGTAGTGGTACCACGCCCGGGCGTCGAGCACCCGTGCGCCTTCGTTCTCGAAGAAGCAGTTGTTGTCTGCATAGACGTTCAGCCAGTCGGCCGTGCTGTCCTGATACGTACGCTGGCCGAGATACCGCGGGTAGAACGTGATCGCACGAGCCGCCGCGTTCCCGATCGCCGCAGCGTCGGCCAGAATCTTCTTCATCCGCTCGTCCGGCTTGAAGGGCTGGCCCTTGACGATGCCGATCGCCGCCATGCGGCCGGCGCGCTCCGGATCGAGGAAGCCGACGGCTTCGCCCTGGATGAGTTCGTTCAGTTTCTCGAAGTAGGTGTCGTCGTTCGGAACCACCGTGTTCAGGTTGTTGCCGGAGACGTTCACGAACTCCATCGCGGGCGGGTTGTCCGCCTTCGAGAGCGGATAGACCTTGAGGTGATCTCTGATGTTGTCGGATGCGGCCTTGATGCCGTGCGTCAGATAGCCGCGCATGAACAGCCACACGCCGTACGACTTCGACTTGACAACGTAGTAGCCGTCCGGAACATCACCCTTGTAGTCGGGAGGCAGGATGACGTACTTGCCGCCCTTGCCCTTGTCCGGGCCGGCGACACCGAGGTCCTGCATATAGAGGAACGCCATGTCGTTGAGAATGCCGAGCATGCCGGTCGGCAGGTCGACGACCGTCGGGCCGTCGGTGTCGAGAGCAAGGAAGCCGACGGCATACATCGTCGACGTGTTGCCGGTGAGCACCAGCGACGTGGAATCCATGAGCGTGTCCCAGATACAGACCTGGTTGCTCGCCTTCGCTCCCGCGTCAGCCTGGCCTCTGCGCAGCTGAGCCATGGACATGAGCGGGATGGAGTCGATGAACACCTCGACAGCGCGAGCACGGTCGAGATAGTCGTACACCGTGGTGACGGTGTCCGATTTCGGAACACCATCGAAGAACTCGAGCGATCCGATCGATGTCTCCACCGAATCCGGGGTGGTGATCGATGCCGGGATCGGCGTCGTCATCTTGAAGCTAGGAACCTTGTCGGACATGGATATCTCCTCTCGAGGCGCGAGTCGCAGATTCGCTCACGCCGCGGGCGTGCTTGGACTCACTCATACTGCGCCCCAACGCCGGCTTGGGCCATACCCGAATCGGGTACAACTCACGCTGGGATCGTCCGCACCCGGAGTGGGAGAACCAACCTCGGCGTCCCGCTCCTGGCGACAAACCGGTCGGCACGCCTTCCGCTCAGGAGTTCGCCCGTGCCACGGCCTCTTCGAGGAGCCACGATTGCACGTCAACGTCGCCGCAACGCCACGAGGGCACCACTTCGCGCAATTGGTCGAGTTGCGATCGCACCTCGACCACGATCTGATTCGTACCGGCACCGACCTCCCGAATCCCCGTGAATGCCAGCGAGAGATACTCCGCCCATGTCGGTGTTCGGTAGACGAAGCGGACCGTGCCGTCGGCATCACGGTGGACACCGTCCGGCAGTTGCCGCGTGCCCAGAAGCTGGAGCAAGTCTCCAATCCGGCCGAGTGCTTCGACCGCCGTCGTCGGATCGTTGATAGCCGGCGACAGCGCCTTCAGTGCGATATCAACCAGGATTCGCAGGGCATAGGTCGGGTCCTGTCGGAAGGTGCGTTCATCACCGAGGGCGACCCAATCGAGGAGTCGAGAGCTGTCGACCGAATCGGCGTTTCCAAAGACCCGGAACATCGTCGCTCCGGTGGCAACAAATTCACCCACCGACGGAGCCATCTCCACGGCAATCCCAGCGTCGGTTGCCAGAGTCACGATGCCGTCGACATGGACCGCCTGGACGACTCCCCCGCCGTCCCTCGGGTTCCCGACACGCTGCGAGGGCTCATCGGGAAGGCGCGAATCGTCGATCCGCTGGGGTGCGGGATGGGCCTCGTCGGGGAACATCTCACTGATGACCTTGCGTCCGAGCCGACCGACATCTCCGGTGACCCTCCCCGACCGAATGGAACGGGTGACGCTGACGATCAATCCGAGGAAGAGCAGGATTGAGATCCCGACCGAGACCACGGACAACAGAACCGAATACTGGGGGACGTAGTCGCTGTCGCCCGGCGCTACCTCGGCCAAGATCAGCAGTGCATAGATGAACGTCGCGATGAAGACACCGAGCGCGAGCTTCGTTGTCGGATCCGTCGTAACGGAGCGAAGCAACCGGGGGGTGTAGGTGCTCGAACCGAACTGGATCGCGAAGGTGAGAATGGAGAACACGAATCCGGTGAACACGAGCATCCCGGAGGCGATCGCCGAGAGCGTTGCCTGGGCCGAGCTTGCGCTGTAGACGAAGATCGGATCGCTCGTCACCTGACGATCCACCCACGGCATGAAGACCGACAAGATGATCGCAAGGATGACGAACGCCATCGGGACGATCCACATGCTGGCGCGTGCTCGCGCCTGTAGATCGAACCGCTGTGCCCACGTCAACACGGACGCCTCCCCTCCATCGCCAACTCTGTTCGCCCGCCGCCGTGCCGTCCTTTGGCACAGTTCAACACGCGCTCACCGAAATCACCCTGAACTGGCACCGTTCTCTGCGGTCTTGTAGTCATGGACTCGGCCGTAGATCTTGATGAACATCGCCACGACCGGAGCCGAGAGCATTGCCCCCAGTACGCCGGCGAAGGCACCGCCGACGATCGTTGAACCGAAGCTCACGACCGGATTGAGATCGAGTTCCGATGCCGTCATCTGGTTCTGCAGCAGCGGCTGAACCACCATCTGCACAAACAGAATGACCGCCAGGATGATGACGGCGTCCGTCGTGCCGCCGGATCCGAGCGCGATCAGCACGGCAAATGCTCCCGAGATGAACGCACCGATGTACGGGACATACGACGTCACGAACGTCACCAAGGCGATCGTGAACGCCAACGGAACGCCAATCACAAGCGCCGTGCCTCCGATGATGACAGCGGTCACGGCGCTGGTCGCCGTCAGAGCGTAGAAATAGCGACGGATCGACCACGTGGCATCGTCCACGACGCCTGCGCCGAGATCCGCCGGTGCCCCGAGGTGTGAGCCGAGCCATGTCGAAAACTGGCTCCAATCGGCGAGTATGTAGTAGAGCAGGAAGAGCGCCACGAAGGTCCCTGCGGTGAACGCACCGACGCTCGAGAACACGCTGCCAAGGGCCGAGCCGAGACCGGTCGCCGTTGCGCCGGCGGCATCCTCAGCCCCGTCGGCCAGGCTCTGTCCCGAGCCGATATCGATGCCGAGTCCGGAGATCCAGTCCCGGGCCGCTTCGAGCCCTGCAGATAGCTCGCTCCTGATCTGGGGTCCCTGATCGACGATCCCTGCAACAGCGACAGCGATCGCCCCGACTCCGACCACGATGAGACCAACGAGCACGAGGCCTGCAGCGAGCTTGCGGGGCATGTGATCCGCGAGTTTGTCGACAAACGGAACGAACAGCGTGCCGATGACCGCAGCAACCGTGAGAGGGATCACCAGGCCGGAGAGCGCGGCGAGACCCACATAGATGATGACCGACGCCACGACGATCCCGACGATCGCCCACGCGCGGAGCCCGAATCGGGTCAGCCCGTCGCGACCCGGGACGACCGCCACGGTCGGCGTATTCTCTGTCTGGTCCGTCATCGTGCTCCCATCGTTGACGAGCGAGACCCAACCGGTCTCCTACACGGTGATTCTGCACCATGGTCGCGCCCTTTGGCATTACCCGAAACGGGTACAATCGCGACCGGAGGTTGAATGCCAATCGTCCGCATTGTCGGGTACGGCGCGCCCATCGGGCGGAGGGGACCTTCTGAGTCCCGAGTCCTGTAACCTCGCACCCTGGGAGCGACTTGCTCCCACTCGTTCGGGAGGGATTGAGTTCTTGGCGGAGACGAAGCGTTGACCGACGTCGATCGCACACCGGTGTCCGCGAAGATCCGACGACCTCGTGTTGCGTCGAATGCGATTGAGCGGCCTGGAGCGACTGGTCTTCTCGATCGAGTCACCGACCATCGGGTCACCCTCGTGACCGGCCCGGCAGGGTTCGGCAAGAGCTGGCTCGTGTCCGACTGGCTCGACTGGCATCCCGATTGGCATCAGAGTTGGATCACCGTCGATCCGTACGACAGCGACCCGATTCGACTTTGGTCGCACGTCCTCGAGTCGATTCGCGCGTCGAGCGCTCCTCATACCGCCGATGCGGCGGGCGAACTCATGGCCGCCGGACGGAGCGGTCTGCCGCTGATCGTCGACAGACTCGTGGCCGACCTCGCCCTCCGTGATGTACCAACGGTCATCGTTTTCGACGACATTCAAGACCTCACCGGAGATGAATCCCTCGCATCCGTCGCGTTGTTCCTCGCCCAACTCCCAGTCAACACGCATGCAATCCTCGTCGGTCGCCACGACCCTGAGCTACCGCTCGCGAAGTGGCGTTTGTCGGGGGATCTCCTCGAGATCCGGACGGCCGACCTCCGCTGCACGCTCGAGGAGACCGAGCATTTGGTCACCGACACGCTCGGGCTCGCACTCACGCCTGGGGTCGTCGCGGGCTTGCATGCCAGAACCATGGGGTGGATGGCTGGCCTCCTGATGGCTGCGATGACGATCGCCCGGAGCGGGGATATGGGTCGCAGCGCCGGTCAGGTCCCAGCAGTCGCGACGCTCGATGGGGCATACGACGCTCTCGGCGACTATCTCGTTGAGGAAGTGCTCGCCGATCTGGACGAGTCGGATCGCCAGTTCCTGCTCGACACCTCCATCCTGCGCGACCTGAGCGGCCCGGTCTGCGACGCGGTGACGGGGAGAACGGACAGCGATGAGATACTCGGGAGACTCGTCGGCGCCGGATTGTTCACGAGCCGTCTCGGTGAGACCGACGACTTGTACCGATACCACGATCTCTTCCGCGACGCACTGAAGGCACTGCACCGTCGCACGGCACCGGTCCACAAAGCAGAAATGCATCGTCGGGCAGCGTGGTGGTTCCACGACAACGACGACCCGGTCGCGGCAATCGATCATGCAATCAAGGCCGGAGAGACGGACCTTGCCGGGCAATGGCTCGTCGAGTTCAGCCGCCCGCTCCTCGCGAGCAACCAGAACACAACCCTCCGGATCTTGTTCGAGCAGGTTGGTGCGGCGTCAACCAGCCTCCGACCGTCTGTTGCGGCGGCGTGGCTGTTCCCGGCGCTCTTCAGCGATCTCGAAGGAATCGAGATCGACCGTCTGCACAGCGTCGCCCGAAACGTCCTCGCATCCATGGCCGAACAGGAAGCAGCCGCTGATGCCCATCTCTGGGGCCTCATCCCATTCCCGTTTCACGAGGACCCCGACGAACTCATCCGCGCCATCGACGCGACGATCGCCCACCGAACCGGCGACCTCGACCTCGCCCTGGCAGCGCTGGCAGCGCAACAGCCCGAGCCCAGCGAGAGCGGGTGGATCGAAGCGGCAGCCGGCGAGATGCTCCTCCTGCATGAGAGGTACGCCGATGGACTCGAGATGCTCCAGCAGTGGTTCGACTACACGTTCTCCCCTCACAATCCGATTCTTGGCAACCAGGCCTATTCCCTCACCATGCAGGCATACGCCAGCCACGGCAGTGGCGATCTCACCACAGCTGAGGCGTTGGCGGTTCGCGCCCATGACTTGATGGTGGAGAACGGGTTCGGCGCTGACCCGCAGTCGGCAATCGCGGCGGTACCCCTGGCATGGGCTGCCTGGGAACGCGGCGAAATCGAAGCGGCGGAGGAGGGCATCGTCGAAGCCATCGACCGCCTCGATCGACTCGGCGAAGTCCCCGCATGCGTCCTCGCCCGCGTCGTGCTCGCCCGAGCGCTGGCATCTCGGGGGAAGGCGAAGAGAGCTGCCCAAGTACTCGACCGAGCCGGTCTGACGTCCGCCGGACCCGCGGTCACCGGACACTTCGCCGATCGAGTCGCTTTCGAACGCGCACGCCTCTCGCTGCTCACGGGTGATCTTGCCGGCGCCGAGGTTGCGCTCCCGAACTGGAGGGAGCGGATCGAGGACGGAGCAACCACCATGACCGAGCATCTCATTCTCACCCGGCTGGCAATCGCCGCCGGGGACGATGCACTCGGGATGCTTGCCGCTCCCGATGAGAGACTCGAAGTCACGACGGCACACCGCCTCGAACTCCACAAGCTCCGCGCCCATCTGGCGGTCCGGGAGGGCGACAACGCCGTGGCTCTTGACGAGCTCACTGCGGCAATGCAGATTGCAGCCCACACCGGCCACGTTCAGACCTTCCTTGACGATGCCCCGGTCTTCGGAGCGCTCTTGGCCAACGCCGCGGCTCTCAGTGGACATCGGTTGCGAGCCGATGTCGCGATCGCCGCGTCGGTCGCCGCCCGTGCCTCTGCGGCCGTGCTGGTCGAGCCACTGACCGAACGCGAACTCGAGACCCTTCAGCTCCTGCCGAGCCACCTCACGTACAAGGGCATGGCCGAGACTCTCTTCGTCTCTCCGAATACGATCAAGGCCAATCTCAAGAGCATCTACCGCAAACTCGGAGCCGACAAACGCAGCGAAGCCGTGGAGAGCGCCAGAGCCCTCGGCTTCATCGACTGACCGCGTGCTCTCGTTCCCCCACGCAGCCTCAATCCGCGGAGTCGTGGATCGGAATCTGCCCGGAGCCCTTGGTAGAGAAGGTTTCCCGTGGTTCCGCGGCAACACCGAGATCATGGCTGCACCGGCGGTGGCGAAGTCCGTCGGTTGACTAGGAAATCCGCCGATTCTCCAACGGGAGACCGTGGATTGGGGCGCAGTTGGGGGACGCGGATTCGACCCTGCGAGTCCGAAGGGGGCACGCCGCTGTTCGTGACTTGCGACTAGCGGAAGCGGTACTCTGAGGACATCGCAGTGGCCAGACGGCCCCACGTTTCGTGGGGCACCGGGCACTCAATGGAGATGGAGCAACAGCCGTGGTCGACCGCAAACTGGCATCGGCGAAGATTCGACAACCCTTCGTCGGGCTGAACGCGATCGCGCGACGCGGGCCCAGCAGCCTCCTCGACCAGGTCCCCGATTATCGAGTCACGGTGGTCACCGGGCCGGCTGGCTTCGGGAAGACCTGGCTCGTCTCCGACTGGCTCTACTGCCACTCCGACTGGCACCAGAGCTGGGTCACCATCGACGCGTACGATCGCGACCCGATGCGCCTATGGCGCTACATCGTCGAATCGGTCCAGCAATCGGCTGACCCGGACACCGGGGAAGAGGCCGGACACGTTCTCGCATCAGGACGGAGCGGTATCCCGCTCATCGTGGACACCCTGACCGCCGACCTCGCTCGGCGCACCGATCGAACGGTCATCGTCTTCGACGATGTCCACCATCTCGACGGCGACGAATCTGTCGCTTCCATGGGTCAGTTCCTCAGCAAACTACCGGACAACGCGAGTGTCATCCTCGTCGGCCGACATGACGCTCCAGTCCCGCTCTCAAGGATGAGATTGTCGGACGATCTCTTGGAAATCCGGACGACGGACCTCCGCTGCACCCTTGCCGAGACTCAAACCCTGGTCACCGAGTCTCTCGGACTCGCCCTTCTACCCGAGACGGTTGCGATGCTGCACACCAAGACGATGGGCTGGTTGGCCGGCGTCCGTCTTGCAAGCGAGTCAATCAGCCGGAGCAGAGACATGAGTCGAAGCGCGAGCGAACTCCCTGACGTCGCGACGCTCGAAGGGGCGTACGACGCCCTCGGTGATTACCTCCTCGAGGAAGTCCTCGTCGAACTCGACGAGGAGGACCGCCAGTTTCTCTTGGACACGTCGATCCTGCACGACCTGTCCGGACCCTTGTGTGATGCGGTTTCGGAAAGGTCCGACAGCGCTGAGATGCTCGAGCGCCTCGCTCGGTCGGCGATGTTCACGAGCCGGATCGGTGAGGCCGACGGCTGGTACCGCTACCACGACCTCTTTCGCGACGCCATGACGGGGATCCTGCGCAGAACGGCACCTGATCGCCATGTTGAACTGCATCACCGCGCCGCTATGTGGTTTCGCGAGCACGGTGACACTGTGGAGTCGGTCGACCAAGTGCTCAGAGCCGGCGAGCCCGACCTCGCGAGCCAATGGCTCGTCGAGTCATGCCAGGAGATGCTTCTGGGCCAGCAGTACGAGACCATGCGCACCCTTTTCGCTCGTGTTGACGAAGCCTCAGACTCGCTCTCCCCGATCACCCTCCTCGCGTGGTGCTACCCCGTGGTGTACGACGACGCGCGGGGATTCTTCATCGATGAACTGATCGAGCGCACTCACGACAGTATCCAGGCGATGATCAAGAGCAACAATGCAGAGCAGCTCGACGAGTGGAATCGGATCCCGGAACTCGTGCGCGGATCTCCGTCGGAGTTCATTGTGCGGTCAGAGACGTTCCTCGCGCGCCGCCACGGCGACGTCGACAAGGCGATCCAACTCCTCGAGGCCATCACCGAACCCAGCGATGGCGGACGGGTCGAGGGTACGGCCGGGGAGATGCTGATCTACCTCGGACGTGTCCAAGAGGGATCCGAGCTCCTCCGCGGATGGAACGAATTCGTCTTCTCTCCACGGAATTCGATGACCGCCTGGCAGGCTCTCGCACTCACCTTGCAGGCATGGGCTGCGCTCGGGGAGGGGAAGCTCGGGCATGCTGAGGCTCTTGCAGCACGCGGCGTCCAGATAATGGAGAGCCAGGGCCTCGGTGACAGGCCATATGCTGCGGTCGCGAAGGTGCCATTGGCATGGGCGGCGTTCGAGCGCGGACGGCTCGATATCGCAGCAGACCTGATCACGCCGTCGGTTGATCTCATCGGGCGATTCGGAGAGGTTCCCGCCTACGTGTTCGCACACATCCTGCTGGCACGGATCAACTATGCCCGAGGACGGCACGGCGCGGCACTCGCTTCCTTCGAAGAGGCTCGGATCCTTCCGTCGGGACGGGTTGTGACAGGCTACTTCGCCGACCGCATCGCTCTTGAACGGGCACGCCTCTCGCTGCTCACGGGTGATGTTGTCGGCGCCGAGGTCGCGCTCCCGAACTGGAGGGAGCGGATGGAGGAAGGAGCGACCACCATGACCGAGCATCTCATCCTCGCTCGAATGGCGATCGCAGCAGGGGAGGAGGCCGAGGCGATGCTTGTCGCTCCCGATGAGAGATTCGAGATCACCACGGCACACCGCATCGAGATCCACAAGCTTCAAGCCCACTTGGCGGTCCGTGAGGGTGCCGACGCCGTGGCCCTCGACGAACTCACCGCGGCAATGCGGATCGCCGCTTACACCGGCCACACCCAGACCTTCCTCGACGACACCCCGGTCTTTGGTGCCCTCCTCGACAACGCCGCAGCCATGAGCGGGCATCGGCTGCGTACGGAGTCATCGGCCACCGTGACCACGCCAGTGACCGCATCCACAGTCGCCTTCGCTGAGCCGTTGACCGAACGCGAACTCGAGGTGCTCCGCCTGCTGCCGAGTCACCTCACCTACAAGGGCATGGCCGACGCCCTCTTCGTCTCACCCAATACGATCAAGGCGTACCTCAAAGCCATCTACCGCAAGCTCGACGCCGATAGGCGCAGCAAAGCCGTGGAGAACGCCCGAGCCCTGGGTCTCATCGACTGAGAGCGCTACCAACCTTGTTCGTCTCCCCCGTCTCTCGTTGCGCGGAGAAACGCCATGGCCGGCCTTGCAGCTTCACCGCCGTTCGTCGAGATCTCCTATCTCTGGCCCAGGATCGAGCTTCCGCTTCCCATGTTGCTGGCTCCAATGACGGTCAGAATCGGCATCACCACCTCGCAACGATCGTGAGGCCGGGGGTTGTGACCCCGAACACGAATCCGACGCCTGACTGGCTGGATCTGCAGCCCTAGTCCATCAACTCGAAGTCGTTCAGGATCCAGGTCTTGTCGATGTACCCCTCCAGCGGGCCGTAGAAACGGAAGACCACGAAGAAGCCCATCGACGGGTCCGTCTTGACCCAGTTCTTCTCCTTGCCTTCGGGAGCCTCCGCTCCGAAGTAGATGTCGACCGATCCGTCGTCATTGGCCTCCGGCTTGCTGAGCGTACCAACCGTGATGGGACCACCGGAATCAAGCAGGCTGCGACTGGTTGGGTCATACGCCGTCACCGCCCAGAACCGCTTGACCGGCGGGTTCGCCGGGACGCGCAGCCGGTAGTTCTTGCCGCCGTCGAGGAAAACCCCGTCCTTGTCCCGGATGCCGGTGAGATACGACGTACCCACGCCGGGGGTCGTCGAGAGCAGGCTCGGTGAGACGCAGATGGCCTGATAGAGCCAGAGGGTCTGTGCGTCGATGTCGACGATGCCATCGACCATGAACTCGGTATTGCGGATGAACATCTTCTCCCAATGCCGGTTCGGCCAATACCGGATCTCGGGATCCCGGTTGGCGTACAGGATGGCGCGCGACATCGCAACACCCAGCTTCGCCGCCCGATCGAAGATCAGTTTCATTCGATCATCCGGAGCGAACGCCTTGCCCTTCTCGATGCCGAGCGTCGCCAGCTTGCCCAGCACAGCATCGTCGAACAGCGCCGTCGCTCGTACTGGATGATCCGTTCAGCATCTCGTAGACGGAGCCGTCTTCGGGAGCCAGCATCCCCATGCCGGAGACGTTGGTGGCCGTGTTGTCGCGGGTCCCCTCGCCAGCGGATACACCTTGAGACGGTCCTTGAACCACTGCACCGCAGCGTCGCCGGTGCCGACGTCGAATCGCTCGGCATCATGGCCCAGATCCGGCACGGAGAGAGCCCCACGGCTTGTCACCCGTGTACCCCGGGGCAGGAAGAGGTACTTGCCGCCTTCCTTGCCCGTGCCGGGGCCCGTCGAGGTCCCGGAGGTACGAGAACGCCTGTTTGCGTTGCCCGAACATCCCCCGAACCCCGCGTCGTCCGAGCGAGGTCGAGGGAGTGGCAAAGACGGTGACGTCGTTTCCGGTGGGGTAGGGCTCGCTGGGCTTCATGAAGTCGGCGAAAACACCGATGTCAGAGGCGGAAGCAAAACGGAAGTCGCGGATCTGCCCTCGCACAATGCCGTAGACCGACAGCGCCGGGTAGAAGTCCAGATACGCTTGCGGGCGCGACGAGGCTCGCCGCCATCAGGTGTCCCGATGGCGGCGAGCCTCAATCGATTCGCTCTGTCCGAACGGTCAGTCGATCAGTTCGATCTCCCCGACCTGCCAGCTCTTGTCGAAGAACGCTTCGAGCGGGCTGTAGAGACGCAGGGCGGTGAACCACCCCTTGCCCGGCATGGTCTGGATCCAGTTGCTCGCCTTGCCTTCCGGAGCTTCCGGGCCGAAGTAGATGTCGACCGTCCCATCGGCGTTGTGGACCGCTGCGGGGCTCGGGAACGACTGGCTCCCGGCCCTCGGGAAACGCTGCGGCGTCTGCAACATCGAACGGGTCTGGTTGTCGTAGAGCGTGAACGACCAGAAGTTGTTCTCCGGGATGTTCGCGGGCAACGTGCACTTGTACGTCTTCGCACCGTCGAATGGGTTCTTGTCGCCGTCGAGACCACAGAGCAGGTACTGCGAGCCAACATCGGTCAGCAGCATGCACATCGCAGGAGTGACCCCGGTGGCGAAGTAGAAGAAGCCGAACCGTGCGTCGAGCGTGCGATATCCCGTCGGCGGATACGGCTTGATCCCATCCTTGGTGACAGCCGGTGGCTGAGTCTCGAAGCCTGAGCCGCCCTCGAACAGCATGTTGTACCAGGCGGAACCCGGGTAGAAGGCCCAACCATCCTCGTCACGGAATCGGTAGTTCAACGCCCGCCCGGTGGCCTGGGCAACGGATGCAGCGTCTGCGAGGATTCCTCGCATCCGCTCGTCCGGATCGAACTTCTTGCCCTTGACGATGCCGATCGCCGCCAGCGCACCCATGATCTCGAGGGAGAGGGTTCCGCCCGGCTCCTCCTGCACGACCTCGTTCACCAGGTCGAAGAACGAGGCGTCGGCCGGGGGAAGAGTGTTCAACGATAGGCCGGTGCCCTCGACGAAGTTCGTGGGCTCGATCGCAGGCGCCTTGCCGGCCTTGATCTTCCCTTCGAGCAGCGTTGCGATGCTGGTGCCGTAGCCGCCCGGCGTATACGGGTAGATCTTGAGCGCGTCCTTGATCACCTTGACCGTGGGCTTCGGGTCGTCGTCGACCATGAAGCTGCGGCCGAAGGCCATCACGTGATACGTACTGCTGTAGCCGACGTGGAAGCCGCTGTCGGGCATCGGCCCGTCGTAGCCCGGCGGAACGATCAGGAACTTCCCACCCTGGCGCACGATCAGGTCCCGGCCGACCGAAGTCGATGACATGCTTGAACCAGAAATCGTCGAAGAGGCCGAGCGCGTCGGGCGGGGTCTCAACCACAATCGGCCCATCGCTCAGATCGAGGGTGAAGATGTAATAGACCGTGTCAGCGTTGGCTGTCAGGAACAACGACTCCGAGTCCATGAGGCCCGACCAGATCGCGACGCCACCGTTGTCCTGTGCGCCAACGCTGAGGAGGCCGTTGTGCATCGCCTTCAGCGACACGAGTTGGTAGGCGCTCATGTAGGCATCGAGCGCCCGCGTGAAGTCGAGGTTGTCGTACACCTTCGAGACGGTGTCGTCAGAGGGCACACCGTCCTTGAACGTCAGGCTGCCGAGTCGAGTGTTCAGAATGTCGGGCGTGATGACATTCTCCGGAATCTTGGTCATGCGGTCGACCTCCTCCTGGAGTCGTGTGAAGCCGCGTGCTTCGCGTACCCCCCAAGTGTCGTCCTCTGACCGACCAATGGACCACCCGATTCGGGTATGAAGCGAACACCGCTCCCGGATTGTCCGAGGCGCCGAACCGACAGAGCCACGTGATCGATCGTCGCTCCACCGCCCAATCCCGACAACGCTCGACTTGCTCCCGACAACGGGATCCTCGGCTGGGCCAAAACTCACCTCGGTGAACCGCGCCGTCACGCACACCATCTGAGAACACCTCGGGTTTGCGGGATTCGCTAGTTGGGACAACCAGGGAGGTTGTCCCCGGCGGGTTGGTGTGATCGGTTGATGAAAGGGTGAGTCCTCCTTGCGAGACTGTGGGTTGTAGGACTCGCAGCTCGAAGGAGGGCTCATGGAGAACGGTACAAGCCTGCGGCAGCATCCGAACGCGCCGCTGACGGTGGAGGGCCGGCGCCGATGACCCGGATTCGTCCGTCAGGTTGGCCGGTGGAGGGGTGGTGGCCTGATGCCATCGCCCATCGGCTCGAAGCCCGCATCGGCTCCGCGAGAGCGCCGTTGGTCAGAAGCACCCGAAACGGGTGTCACACCGACGACCTCCACGGGCAAGACTGATCCCGACTGTCGCGCGACGAATGGAGACCTATGTTGGTCAGGACCCGCAACTTTCGGAGGGCGGTGTCGGGCGCCGCCATATACACCGAGACCGTCTCACGGACCCGCCGTGCCTGAGACGCAGCCGCCCACCTCGCCGACCGATGCGTCCGCGCAGCCAGACAGCTCGCAACTCGCTCTCGAAAGGACCTATCTCGCAGCCGAACGCACCCTGTTCGCGGTGCTCCGGACGGGTCTCTCCATCGTCGCAGGCGGCACGGTCATCGTGACCCTGCTCGGCGAGGACTGGCCGGAGTGGGTCCAGGGATCCCTGGCCGGTGCGTTCCTTGTTGTTGGCTACGGTCTTGTGTTCCTCGGTCTGCGCCGGTATCACGGCATCGCCAAGCATGTGAAGCACCAGGACGGGCAGCGTCTCACGATCGTGCCGGCACGGACCATGTCGATTCTCACAGCGATTCTCGGAATCACCATCACGATCGTCCTCCTGCTGTACTTCTTCAGCGCCTTCTCGTAGCCGACGGGTGACGGACTGCAACAGCGCGGCAAGCGGGCGCCGATCTCCGGGTAAAACAATCGCCATACGACGATCACCAGGGGATCCGAGCTGATGGCACACATCGACACCATCGAGGCGTTCAATCGAGCGTTTCAGTAGCGGGACTACTCGGGGATGGCCGCCCGCTACCACCCGAGGGTCCACTTTGCGGATCCGGTCTTCCCTGACCTTCGCGGTGATGAGGCCCAACCAACTGTCTTTCGCTCTGCATCGTCCGTGTCGGTTTCATGTTCGATGTTCCAAGGCCCGTCGATTCGGATAGTCGCTACGGTGCGACCGTCGTCGCTGGAGCTTCTGTTGTTGCTGGGGCGCCCGTTGTCGCCGTTGACGAGTCATCGCTCGAGTTGTTTACCAGCACGATGATCAGTACCACGACAGCCGCGATGGCCAGGATCACTCCGATGACGGTGCCGAATCCCGAACCGCTCTTCTGCGTGACTTGAACCGTCGGCGCGACCGCAGCCTGGGAGGGACTCGGCGCTTGGGTACCCGGGGCCGGTGGGGTCGTGACAGCAGGCGGATCCAAGGCGGTCGGGTCAGTGCTGGTGTTCCCGCTGCTGCTCACCTGATCGGTCCACTGAGTCCCGTTCTAGTAGCGGTACACGTACCGGTTCGTTGGGTCGTCGTACCAACCGCCTGGTTGCTGCGTCATATGTGTCTCCTTCATAGTTGTGCCGGCCACGACGCCGTAGGGCTACGCCTCCGTGTCACCGGGCTACTCGTCGCTGTACTCGTCACTTTCGCCGGCAGGCGGTGGCGGCGGCGGGACTGTTTCCGTCGTTGTCTTCGTCGAATCTCCACGACCGGCGGCGAAGGCGATGATCGCAACGATGACGACGCCACCAATCGCAACGAGCCAGATCATGTTGCTCGAAGAGTCGTCCGAGGGACTCGACGATCCGCCTGCGGAGTCGTCGCCCGACGATGCCTGTGTCGTGTCCGGCGCCTTCGTCGTGGTCGGGGCTTCCGTCGTATCACTCCCCGAATCACCACCCGATGATGCCGTCGTTGTCACGAGGCTGACGCCTGTGCCGCCATCATCGCTGCACCCTGCGATCACGCCCATGGTCGCCACGACCAGGAACGCGGCAAGCATGAGCTGTGTGAGTCGCTTCATCTGTGTCCCCCGTCTACGGAGTTCCTCTGCCAGACCCTCGCTTGCGAGTCCAGTTGGATCACTAGCAAGAGACCTACGGCCAACGTACACCGAAGGGCAGCGCCGCGTCCCACCCGAATCGGGTCATCCGATGGGCTATTCGACAGATGCCGGTCCGTGAGCCAGCTCGTCGCGCATAACCCGAAGGTGGCGGAATTGCCTGGTGCCCTCGCTGGCACAGAGGGTTCTTTGGCGAAGTCAGGCCCTACTCGCGTCAGATTCCGTGTTCCGCTAGTGGGTTGGGATGAGGATCCGGTTGCGCGAATCTCCAAAGTAGGCAAAAAGTAGGCAAGAGGGTGCAAAACAGCGCGAAACAATGAAATGCAATGGGCTCTGAAACCCTTGCAGCACAAGGGATTACGGCTAGAAGGCTAGTGGTGGCGACCCGCTTTCTTGCCTTCACACGGCAGAGGTCACTGGTTCGATCCCAGTAGCGCCCACTCCTGCAACCCCTACAGCGTAGGGGTTTCTGTCGTTCCGGCATGAACGATCTACGACTCACATGCCCCCACCCCCACGGCAACCCCACGCGTCAGCTCGAACGTGTGTTCAGGGTTGACGGTTGCGGTAGGCCCTGAGACTCGGCTTGCACTCTCGCCGTACCCCACGGACGGCTCACACCTCATGGACGACCCACCCCGTTTCCGTTGACGGCGCGGGACGAGGCTGCGTTGCCGGATAGGGCCGCAGCCGACCGGAATGGGGGGCTCCGCCCGCTCTATTCGAGGATCGCACGCTCTCGTCGTTGGTTCTGCTCGGCGGCGAGAAGCTTGGTAGTGATGGTGCCCAATTGGCGGATCTCGGCGTCGTTCAAGATCGAGAAGAGATGCTTCTCGAGGGTCGCGGTAGATGTTCGGGCTTCTTGCGGCTTCGAAGGTCGCCATGCCCTGTGGTGTCAGGACGACGGTGACGGCCCGACTGTCGTTTTGATCGGTTTCCCGCCGAACGAGTCCCTCGGCCTCCAAGCCGCTGACGACTCGTGATACGCGGCTCTTGACTCAGGGGGGTGCGTCGGCGGAGATCCGTCATTGGCATGCTGTGGTCGGCTGACGAAGTGGCGAGAAACAAGAGGACCTCGAACTGATGAAGCCCGATGCCTTGCTCGTCGGCTAGGCCTCGGTCGAGATGCGCCGAGGGCAGCGCCGGCGCGTATCAATCCCAGGAACGCCTTGGCTTGTTCCTCGCTGAACAGGCGTGGACCCCTGCTGGAAGCGGGCGAGGTGCTGGGGCCGGCGAATCAGTCATGAACGCGGCATACCAAAGTTGTATGCGGGCGCATAGATATTGTGGGCGTTTGCGCATATATTCCGAACGCCGAGGAGGCGACATGGCGACACCTCGATCTCGACCGAGCGAATGGTCGGTGCCGGTGCGGGCGAACCGCACAAAGGTGACGGGTAGATGGCGGACGTGAACCACAGGCTGAGGGTTGCTCTGGTCGGTGCGAACGCCAGCGGCAGGGGCTGGGGCCCGGCAGCGCACATACCGGCGATCGCTGCCGTGGAACAGCTGGAACTCGTTGCGCTGTGCACCAGCTCTCCGACCTCGGCTGCCGCTGCGGCCGAGACCTACGGGATTCCCCGGGCGTATCACGACGTGCGCGACCTTGCCGCACAGTCCGACATCGACCTCGTCACCGTTGCGGGTCAGTGCCGCACCACCACTCGATCGTGATGCCGCTCCTGGAAGTCGGAAAGAATGTGTACTGTGAATGGCCGCTCGGAACGACGGTGGAGGAAGCAGAGGAGATGGGCTACTGCCGCCGAAGCGAGCGGAGCTACCGCCGTTGTTGGCCTTCAGGGACGCCACGACCCGGCGCTCTCTCACGTCAGAGAGCTTCGTCGACGACGGCTGGGTGGGCGACGTTCTGTCTGTCAACGTGACGATGATCGGCGGCGGAGCGCTCGCACACCGCGCGAACGAAGCCTGGATGGCAAACGACGCTAAGGGCGCCAACACGTTGACCATCGTCGCAGGTCACACCCTCGACCACGTCGAGTACCTCTTCGGGAAGCTGACCGAGGTCTCCGCGACGGTCGGCGTGCAGGTGCCGCAGTGGCGTCTCGTGGACACCGGCGAGACCGTCGAGGCTGATGCACCCGACAACATCCTCCTCCAACGGGACCTTGGCGGGAGGTGTTCTGCTGTCGTTCCAGGTCGCCTCGGTGCCCTACAACGGCTCGGGATGGAGGATGGAGGCCTACGGGACCGAGGGGCACGCTGGTCGCATCCAGTGCCGCTGCCGCAGATCACCCCGATCTCACCCCGCGGCGCACAGTGCACCGATCCGCTGGCCCCGCTCGACGTGCCGGTGAGCGAACCGGCCGGTCTTGCCGTCCCGACAGGGCCGGGGCACAACATCGCCCGATCCTACGCACGCATGGCCCAGGCCATCCGCGAGGGAGCCTCGGCGGAGCCGGACTTCAGCGATGCCGTCCGAGTGCACCGGTTGCTGGATTCGGTGCGGGCATCATCCGCCAAGCGAGAAGCGATTGGTGTCAGCGCATGAAGCCGCAGCTGAGTCCACCTGGATCGTCTGGGCGAAAGACCGCCGGGCCGCCACCGAGTTCTTCTCCGACATCGCAGGCATGGGACCCACCGAACGAGTTCGGCCACTTCACCCAAGTCGAGACCGGAAGTTCACGGCGTGACGCTCGACTTCGCCGGACACGAGCGGAGACCCTGAGCGGCCTCCATCTGGCCTTCCTGGTCACGGAGCGCCAGTTCGACGAGATCTTCGGCCGGATCATGGAAAAGGAGCTCCCATACCGGGCCGACCCTCGCCGGACACAACAGCTGGCCGTGATCAACCATCACGACGGAGGACGAGGTGTCGGTACTTCAGCGACCCGCACACCGACGTCGACGGGGAGATCATCACCTGACCCTACGGATCCAGTCCTAACGAAAGGCAAACCAATGGATGACATCAATACGCCGGTGATCGAGGAGTTTCGTGCCAACGGCGGCGCAGTCGACCAGGGCATGGGCGGGTTCTTCGCGGGCAAGTCCCTGTTGATCCTGCACCACACGGGCGCCAAGACCGGGAAGCTGAGAATGAACCCGCTCGTCCATGCCCCCCACGACGGAAGCTACGTGGTTGCCGCAACCAAGGGCGGTGCACCGAATCACCCCCACTGGTTTCTCAACGTTCAGCGCGCCAACTGACGTGACCGCCGAGGTCGCCCCGAGCAGTTCCCCGCCAAAGCCACCATCGTCGCGATGCACCTTTCGTGACGACTTGTACGCCAAGCTGGTTGCGATCATGGATCAGTTCGCCGACTACGAGACGAAGACGGATCGACGCATCCCGGTGGCAGTGCTCGACCACGATCGACGGATGGACACAACCAACGTGCGGAAATCGATGCGAGCCTGCTGTGCTCGAAGCGCCTGGACCGCCCAAGGCGCTCCAGATCTTCGCGACCTGCCTGTCCCCACACCCGAGGCCGGGCAGGTCTTGATCAAGGTCGAAGCATTCGGACTCAACCGATCCGAACTTCACACACCGCCTCCGGCTTGCCGAGGGCGTGACGTTCCTCGCGTCCTAGGCATCGAGGCGGACCGGTACCGTGGCGGTCTGTCCGGGCGGGGAGCCTGGCTCCGGGCCAGCAGTCGCCGCAATGATGGGCGGCATGGGCCGCACCTTCCACGGTGGCTACGCCGAGTACACCTGTGCGCCAGTCGCCCAGACCATCGCGTTCACGAGCGATCTCGATTGGGCTGCCCTCGGCGCCGTCCCCGAGATGCTGCAGACCTCCTACGCCACGCTGACCGTCGCCCTCGACGCCCAATCCGGGCAGTCGATCCTGATCCGAGGCGGCACATCTTCGATTGGCATGACCACTGCCGTGCTCGCCAAGCAGCGCGGCATGACGCTGTCCTCTCCACCACTCGCAACCCGAACGCACCGACGTCCTCCGGAGCGTCGGCGTCGACCACCCGCTTGTCGACGACGGCAACGTCGCCACCCAGGTCCGCCGACCTCCCCGACGGTGTCGATACCGCCCTCGAGCCTCGTCGGCACTCCCACCTTGCCCGACACACTCGCGCAACCAAGTGGTTCACGGTGTCGTGTGTTTCACCGGAATGCTCTCGAACCAATGGACCAAATCCTGTGGATGGGGTTGGGTGGTTAGGCGGCGTCCCTTGATTGGTGGGTGCTCCTTTCGACTCGGTTTCCGTCTTTGAACTGGATGCCGGCTCGCACGAGGGCGACGAGTTCGGGGCTGTTGACTTTCCGCCATCGGTCTTGGGCGGCGTCGAGGAGCTTGTAGGCCATCACCAAGCCGCGGCGGCGACTCCCGGCACCCTTCGTCACTTTCGTCCGGGCCCTCACCGTCGCGAACGTCGATTCGATCGGGTTCGTGGTCCGCAGGTGGGTCCAATGCGCTGCCGGGTAGTCGTAGAACGTCAACAGGACGTCCCGATCCTTGATCAACTTGTCGACTGCTTTGGGATACTTGTCGCCGAACTGGCGGGCGAAGTCGTCGATGCCGGCTTCGGCGTCGGCTCTCGTCTCGGCCAGGTAGATCTCGTGGATCGCCGCCTTTGCTGTGCGGTGCAACCGCTTCGGCAGGACATCCAAGATGTTCGCTGTCTTATGCACCCAGCACCGCTGCTCACGGGTTTCGGGGAAGACGTCACCCAACGCTGACCAGAACCCCAACGCGCCGTCACCAACAGCGACCATCGGTGCGGTCATGCCACGGTTCTTCAGGTCTCGTAGAACGTCGGCCCATGACTCGGTCGACTCCCGATACCCATCGGAACAGGCCAGGAGTTCTTTCGTGCCATCGGCTTTCACCCCGATGACGACGAGGCAGCACAGCCGGTCCTCTTCGAGCCTGATTCGGAAATGGACGCCGTCGGCCCACACATACACGTAGTCGCTCTCAGACAGGTCACGCCGGGTGAACGCTTCGTATTCATCACCCCAGGTTTCAAGGAGGCGGCCGATCGACGTCGCCGACAACCCGGTGTCAGTGCCGAAGAACTCGCAGAGCGCGGGGGCGAAGTCTCCTGTCGAGAGGCCACGGAGATACAACACCGGCAACACGTCGCCGACCTTCGGGGAACGGCGCGCATACTTCGGGAGGATGTATGACGAGAAGCGGTGCCCTTCTCGGCGGTCGTTGACCCTCGGAGCGCGGACCGGCAACGAACCAGCACCAGTCATCAGGCTCCGTTCCGCAGCCTTGCCGTTGCGCACCACAAGGCGGTGGCCGGCCTCGTCAACCAACTCCCGGTGGCGTGCGATGTAGTCGGCGACCTCGGCTTCAAGGCCAGCGGTCAGCATCCGGCGGGCACCCTCAGCGACCAGCTCGTCGAGCGTGACAGCCAAGTCGTCGCGATCGGCGTCGTCGGGGACTATCTTCAACATCAGGCGTACTCCTTCCCCGCCGGCCACAACCGGCGGAACCCGTTACTTAGGTTTGGAAGGGTACGCCGCCCTTCTATCCGAATCCCCCCATCCACAACATTCGGTATGGCGTGAGGTGTAGCTGAGGGCACGGTCGATCCAACGTGCTAGCTCACGCTGCCGGTCGGGTTGGCGATATCTCCGGCCGTGTTCCAGTAGTCGTAGCTGCCAATGGAGGTGTTGTAGAGACCGCCCCACTGGACACCGAGGCTGCGGGCGGCATCCTTGGTGGCCTCAACGATGTGGGCCTCGATCAGGATCTGGGGCGTCGGCCGGTCCAGGGCTTCGATCAGGGGCAGCATTTGTTCCAGATCCGATCGCACGGCCTGGATGATCAGAGAATTGGTGTGTTTGTCGACCATCACCGATCCCAACAATTTATCCTCTTCGCGGCGCGTTAAAAAACGTTCCAGGTTTTCGCGCAGACCTTCGGCATCGGCGTATTCGATTTCGATGATCTGGGTGATCATCGGCTGCGCCATTTGCAATTCCTTCTCTTTGGCTTTGATGCGTTGATCGGTTTCCAACTGTTCGAGTTCACGGTTCTTGTCTTCAATGGTAACGACGCGGATTATGTTGCCTTCCCACAGATAGGTCAGCCCATAGGTCCGCAAGATGCTGTGAAAGGCCTGATCCCAGGACACGGCCTTGAGGCTGACATCGATTCGACCGCGGACGCTCTCGTTGATCATGATGTTCTGATCGACCGCTCGGGCAAGTGCGCGCAAAACAGCGGGGATTTCAGCCCCGTGCATGGTCAGTGAAATCTTTTGGCCGGGCAGTCGCTTGTCGCGCGCCTCTGCGCCAACCGTTTCCAAAGCGCGATCCGGTTCGGGCTTTTGTTTCGCAAGTTGGCGTTTGATGGGTGCCGGAGAATGGCCCTGGGAGGTTTCCGCCTTGGTTTTCCACTCGGTGAACACCTTGTCGCTTTCGGTTTGGAGGTCTTTTGCGGCGCACCCGGTCACGAACAACAGTATGACCAGGGAAGTCGTTACCAAACGTTGGAATTCATGATTTTTTTTCATTTCTATGGCTCGCTGCTGTCCAATTAAGGTGTCGGCGTTTCCCAATTGTCGATCAACGGTACACTAAACACCCGTTGCTGCGGTGAACCTACCGTGACCTGATCCGGTGTGATCTGGTGGACCGTGTAAATGCTTTTGTCCAGTTGGTCTCCCTCCACATACTCGATCCCGTTGATAATCGCTACGCGGCGCTGTGTTGTTTCGATGTACCCGGAGTAAACCAAGGAAACATTGGATGGCAGCATATCCGTTGGCCCCACGGTTTCAGCGGACGACGACAGCAGACTGTCACCGTCCAGAAACAGCGTATCCTGCCAGGGCGTTCGTGCCATGGACAGGGTGTAGCGGTTTACTTCCAGTGATTTATCATTGCCAAACTGGGCGGCCAGATTGGTCAGCATGCGCGTCAGTGTATTCGGTTCGTCCGAGGCCGTTAGTGGTGCTTTTGGTTTCTGACCGCCGCTGAACAACATCAACGATCCCAGGCACACGGCGGCGATCATGAGTCCCACCAGAATTTTTTCACGCGTAGACATTGGATCCTCCACGGTGTCCCAACCGGTTGTCCGGCAGCGGGACCCCGGTGGTGATTATTGGCGCGCCAGCAAGATGTCCAGTTCCATATGAAGGTCTCGTATGCCGGTCTCCCGGCGGACTTCGATGCGTTCGATATGGGTCAAATAGGGCAATCCCCCCAGCTTCAGGATGAATCCCCGCAGGTTGCTGAAGGCCCCCAGAATTTCAAGCGAGAATTTAAGTTCGCCCGTTTCGCTGATCATGGAATTCAAGTCCGACCCGATGCGCCGGACCTTGAGTTGGCTTTGTTCGGCCAACTGGCGAAAAAGAGGTTCGATTCCGGTAATTTGTTCGGACGTCAGGCGTCCGGGGGCTGGAAAGGGAAGATCTCCCAGACTTTCGGGTTGTGTTTCCCCCATCAACTGAGTGAATCGGGTGTAAATCGGCCCCAGAAGCTTTTGTTCATCGATCTGGGTTTTCAGCGCATCGATCTGGCTCTCCAGTCGATCGGCTGCCTGCTGGTGTGGCAGAATACTCATCAGATAGAACCCTAAAATTCCACTGCAGCACAGGACCACTAAAAAAAGACGGCGTTCCGGAAAGAGTGCCAGAAAAGATTTACCACGCAGTTTCATGATCAGATGATCTCCAGTTCGGCCGTGAATCGCAGGACTTCACGACCACCCAGCATTTCGAATGCTTTGTCGACAATCCTGGGCTCTGCTAGAAGGGGGGATGCTTTCATTTTGACCATATACGCCGCAAGTGTCGGTTCGAGATTGAGCCGCTCCCCCAGGATAACACCGCCGATCGCAAGAACCCGGCGCGGTTTTTTCTCTGCGGTTTCCTCGCGGCGCGGCAGTCGAATCGTAATTTTGGTCATGAGAATATCGGGCGGGGTCATGCGTGCAAGATCAGCGATAATGGCCACCCCCCTGTATTTTTCGCCGTGTTGGGTCAATCGGCCGGTGGCCTCTTTGGCTTTGGCCGCTAAAATCAGTACTGTCTCGGGCTTGAGAAAGGGGACGAATTCTTCCAGTTTCTGCTGGAGGCTGGTCATTTGTTTATGCTTGGCCCGCAGGTGGTGTTTCTGCCAGCCGGTATAACCGAGAAATCCAAGCATCGCGAGCAGAAAAAAGCCGAAGAGGATACTGTTGAATAGCTGGCGCTTTTCCCGCTTCGATCGGTCGTGATAGGTTTGCAGAAAATTGGGCGTCCGGCTGTCGCCGGCAGACGCCAGCCCGACGGCAGGGATATAGGATAGCTGCTCTTGCTGCGTATCAGGTCGGTCTGGCAGGGTTTCACTATCGAAGGGGTTCAGATCGATAAGCGGAATTCCAAGTTGCTCGGCGATATAGTTGCGGACACGTTCACTCTCACAAATTAATCCGGAAACGCAGAGACGATCGATTTCGCGGTGTTCGAAGTTGATGGCGTAATGGCCGATCGTCCGTTCCACTTGCCGGTTCAGACGGTCCAAGGCCGGCCGTATCATCTCAAACACGTCATCGGGCTCGAGCCCTCCGGCCAGGTGGTCGGGCGGAATTTTTTCGTTGGCCGATCGAAGGCCGGGTACCAGGCATGCCAGAACGGCTGTCGGAACAAGGTCTGATGCTTCGTGAGGCAATTCGGATGGTGTCGCTATCGGCCTGAAATCCATTTCCAGAGTGGCCTCCGGATTTTTTTCAGAAGTGACGCGTGGATCGGCTTTGATTTCTTCGATCATGCTGCTCATGCCGGCGCGAATGCCGCGTGAGAGCATGAGCGTGCCATCCTTGAAAAGGTCGATGCGTGACCAGTTGCGACCGATGTACAACGCACATAAGTTCCCCTGGCTGAGAATTTTCCAGCGGGTGCGCAGCAGATTTTGTAGCAGAAATGGATACGTGCTTACACCATCAAGGGAATACCCGGCCCGGCTAAAGGCGGTTTTGATCGAATCGATGTCTTCCCGCGGGATCGTGTAGGCGAGGACTTCGATCTGGGGCGTGTCGTCGTCCGTGGTTTCTCCAAGCACTTCGAAATCGAACAGGCGCTGCTTGTCATTGTATGGGTTTTTCTTTTTGTAGGCCCATATCACGGCATTGGGAATCTGACGTCGGGCGACTTTGGGGACCCGGAGCAGGCGGGTATCGAGCTGTGCCGAAGAGGTCGTGGCCCAGATGCTGACCGCGTCCGTCGATCCGATGAAACTGGTCAGCGTGTTACGAAGGAACTGGGGGAACAGGAGATTCTGGGGATCCAGCCCGGGATCGAATGGTACATGCCGGCAGTCTAAAATTTCATGGCGATCAGCGGTTGTTTGAACTGTTTTGATCAACCGCACATCGGTGTAACCGATATCAACGCCAATCCGGATAGGCTTGGTGAATTTCAGGGCCGAACGGAGATGCTCCCGCCAGCCTGGTGAAGGCGCTGCAGGGCTTTCTGGCCGAGGAGATGAAATGCTGGAAGGCCTATTCCCTCGGATTTGCTCCAGAAGTTTCTCGGTGGAAGAAATCTCATCAATTTTCACCGGAGCGCATCTCCATTTCATGTAGATGGCATTTGAGACCATGGTGCCATACGACGACCGTATGCTCCGATTATATGTGAAAGTGTTATATTGTAAAGGAAAAAAAGTGGTTACGATTGCATCAAATTTTGTTTTGCATTATTTTTGCAAATTGGGATGAGAAAAGGACATGAACGCCTGTTTGGCTTCTTTCCAAATCGTCTCGGCGTTATCGCTGTATCGCGGTGAGAAATGAAACAGGGTATAGCGCTTGACGCCGGCCTGGGCTGCAATTTCGCCGGCCTGGCCGGCGGTCAGGTGGTATTTGGATGCCGCAAGATGGTGATCGCGAGTCCGGAAAGCACTTTCAATGAACAGGTGCTCAGCGCCGCGGATCAGTTCGATGATGGCTTTCCGATTATCCGAATGCCCTGCCGTATCCGTGATGTAGCTAATTTTATGACCGGGGGAAGTTCGCGTGATATCACCGGCCAGGTCGCCCAAACGGAAGCAGCGATGCCCGCCGGCAGGGCCAAGGGTCGGCGCTGCTATCATCGTGTTGGGATCGTTTTTGCAGTAAAGGGCCAGTTTAAAAGTTTTGAGCCAGGGGCCGGTGGCCAGCGCCAGCTGGTCCAATGCCACTTTATCAATGTTGATATGAACCGGTTCTGACAGGCTGAATCCGAGGCAAGGGATGCCGTGATCCAGGATTCGAGCTTCCACGTGCAGAGAAGGTTCCTGAAGCAGGATGCCGTCAAACGGCTGAAGTCTGTCCAGCCCGGGTTCGGGAATGAATTTAGCGCGGCAGGCGTAACGGCGGGTGCGTATGCGTTGGGTGGTGATTTCAGAGGCGATCAATTCGAACGGATACCGATAATGGTCAACGAGGTTCCAGTTATACGCGCGTAGTTTCCCTTCCAGGTTATCCAGAAAACCTACCGGTCCATAGAGGTGCAACCGTTTTTCCCGTCCCAGACACAGACGCAGCAATCGATCGAAACCGCAGAAGTGATCCATGTGGGTGTGAGAAACGAAGCAATGAGAAATTTTAAGGATATCCCGAGGGGATAATCGGCTTAAATCGCCCAGATCGAACAAGATGGCGCGTTTTTCAAACGCAAAGGCAACATAAAGGGCCGGATCATCGAAGGGTCCATTGACCAGGCGGGGGAGGAATCGGGGCGACATGGTGTCAGGGTAGGTGTTTTTGCACCTGCTGGTGGATGCACTGATAAATTTCTTCATCGGAGCCGAATATATCCACCGTGTCTTTATGATCGATTATTTTTTCAAGAACAAATGCCGTGACATAGAGGGTAACAATGTGGGGATTCGGCACGATATGGCGATACGGGGCGACCAAATAGTCGACATCAAAGTCGTCGGCGCGACGGAGACGGTCTAAACAATCATGAATCTGTTCTTCCAAACCATTTTTATTGGTCGTCTCCACCAGTCTGTTTTCAACAAGCTTCATGGAAATGGCATTGGCCACGGTATCGATGCAGTCTTGAATTGCATTGAGTGATCGGCGCCGCGCGTACTCTTTGGAGGATTCTATTTTAGAAAGGATACTGGCTTCTCGTGTGCTGGGCCGAAAGACTTTTGCCATGGTTTTTCCTCTGTGCTGATAACCGCCGGGAACCGGCAGGCGAATTACGCGGATAATAGAGACAGCTTTCTGAATTTGCAAGAAAAAAGTCTGCTTTGGATGGTTGGCGCGTGTCTTTTATCACCGTACCTTGGATGTATCCGTTTCTGGGTCCGCCGCCGCTATCATCAGTTGTGGGCGTTTGGATCCATTCCATCGGTTCCAACGCAGGTGAAACGCCAGACGTTTGTAACGTGTCGGCGGTTTCTGCGCGGGTTGAATGTTAAATTGAATGGCATGATAATCTGCTGTTGTCGTTTGATTCCGAGACCGCAGGACCATCTGGCGGTGGTGACCGCCCACTACCCGGTGGGAAGCGACGTCGATAGCGCGGGCCAGGAAGAGCGGTTCAGGGGTTGCCTGCCCAAAGGGCTGGAGGGATTCCAACTGGTCGAGCAGGCGTGGTGTGATCTGGTTAAAGGCGATTTCAGCGTCGAGGGTCAGGTGTTGTCGATAGTCTTCCGGCCGGGTATGTTCCGCCAAATGCGCCAGTAATTGTTCCTCAAAGGCTTTGAGCCGATCGAGACGCAGGGCAAGGCCTGCCGCCATGGCGTGTCCACCAAAGTGCTCCAGATGTGTCTCACAAGATGCCAAGAGACGGTGCAGATCGATACCAGGTATACTCCGGGCGGATCCGCGGGCCTTCGATCCGTTGTGCGCCAGCAGAATAACGGGGCGGGTATGCGCACGTGTGAGACGGGCGGCGACAATGCCTAAAACCCCTTCGTGCCAGTTGCGGTCAGCCATCACCAGGGCCTGTCGCTCAAGGATGTCCGGTTGTGCTTCAATCCGCTGATGAATCTGGTCAATAATGCCCTTTTCCATGTCTTGGCGACGGGTGTTTAGACGATCCAGCGTTCGTGCAATACGGGTGGCGCGACGTGCGTTGCCGGTGGTCAGCAGGCGCAATGCCAGGTTAGCGTGGGCGATCCGGCCGGCGGCATTGAGCCGTGGTGCCAGCCGGAAGGCAACATCATCCGATTCCACGCGGTTAGCGGCTACCCGGCTGATATCCATCAAGGCTTTGAGCCCGGGTCTTGATGCCATCGTTTGCAGACCGGCGCGGATAAAGGCACGATTTTCTTCCACCAGCGGCACCATGTCGGCGATGGTTCCCAAGGCAACCAAATCGCAGGACTGCTTTAAATTCGGTTCCGGGCGTCCCTGCCAGAATCCCCTTTTACGGAGTTGGCGGCGTAATTCGATCAGAAGATAGAACGCCATGCCCACCCCGGCCAGATGATCGAGACCGGCGGTGCAATCATCACGTTTGGGGTTGATCACGGCGACGGCTTTGGGAAGGCGTGCAGACGGCAAGTGATGATCAGTAATGATCACATCGATCCCTTCCGCAGTCGCAATTTGTACCGCTTCATAACTGGAAATACCGCAGTCGACCGTGATGACAAGGCGGTAGCCCCGGGGGAGGATCCGTTGCCGAATATGACGTGTCTGGAGACCATAGCCTTCCTTGCGCCGATGGGGGATGTAGTGGGACACCCGACCGCCGACCGCCCGCAGAAAATCCAGCAGCAGGGCGGTCGCGGTGACACCATCCACATCATAATCGCCGAAAATCAGGATTTTTTCGTTTGCCAGGAGGGCCTGGATCAGGCGTTCGCCCGCCCGCCCGATATCCTTGATGACGCCGGGGGGTTTAATATCGCCCAGGGATGGCGTTAAAAAAGCTTTGGCCGTCTCCGTTGAGGTGATTTGGCGGTTGACCAGCACGGCGGCAACCAGGGGATCGATGGCCAGGGCGGACGTCAGGTGCCGAACGGCGGCAGGGTCGGGTTCAAGGATGTCCCAAAGCATATTCATCGCAGCGGCATATAGCGCATTCCCTGTGCCCGGGCAACCTTTTCTTCCTGCCTGTTATAAGGCCTGAGGGCATTTGGGGCGGGGGCTTGCCATGGGTTTGGGGGTTGCAAATAGAGACCATATGGTTATATTCAGCAACCGTCTGAAACATGACTTTCTACGAGTCCATCTTAAACCTTCAGGAAAATGGATTTTGACGCCCACGACCCGACAAATGACCTCCATCGACAATAGGGACCTCACGCAGCCAGCGACCGCGTTACATACCACGCAGCGCTACTTCAGGATCAATCGTCGGAATATCAGCTATTTACGGTTTATTCTGGAAGCCTATGACGGGGTGGCCGTATTGACGACCGTCGACGCGCGGGAAGGTATCGTGAAGGTTTTGATCGCACCCGGCAGCGAGCACCTGGTGGCGGAACTGCTGGACGCCCTGTGCGCCAGCCGGGATATTCTGATGGAGCCGTTGCCGGATCCCCGGTCCACGCTCCAGGGTGCCGCATGAGACATCAGAAACTATACATCAATACCATCGGCTGCCAGATGAATGTTTACGACTCGGACCGGATCGCCCGGGCGTTGGCGCCTGGCGGATATCGCCAAACCGACACCCTCGAAGAGGCCGACCTGGTCATTGTCAATACCTGTGCCATTCGGGCCAAAGCAGAACAGAAAGCCTTCAGCTTTATCGGTCGTCTGGCGCGCATGAAGCGCCAAAACCCGACCCTCCTAATCGGTGTTGGCGGTTGTGTCGCCCAGCAGGAGGGGGAAGCCATCCTGTCTCGAATGCCCCATGTGGATCTGGTTTTCGGCACCCACGCCATCCCGCGTCTGCCACGTATCGTGGACCAGGCCAAGACACGCCGGATCCGGGTGGTGGATGTGGCACAATCCGATGGGATCGATGAAATCGATCTGACGGCAGGATTCCATAGCGATGGCCAGGTATCTCGTTTTGTGACGATTATGCAGGGCTGTGACAACTACTGCTCCTATTGTGTGGTGCCCTATGTCCGGGGGACGGAGATGAGCCGCCATCCCGACCGGATCCTGTCTGAAATTGAAACGCTGGTCCGGGGCGGCGTGCGGGAAGTCACATTGCTGGGTCAGAACGTCAACAGCTTCGGTCGTAAGGAAGGGCTGTCATCGTTTGCTGAGCTTTTGGAGCGGGTGAACGGCATTGAAGGCTTGCGCCGGATTCGGTTTACGACTTCGCATCCCAAAGACCTGTCGGATGATCTCATGGGCGCTTTCGGGAAACTGGTCAAACTTTGTCCCCATATCCATTTGCCGGTGCAGTCCGGATCCGACCAGGTGCTCAAACGGATGAATCGCAAGTACACCCGCCAAGTATACCTTGACCGCATCGAACGCCTGCGGAGCATACGACCGGACATTGCGGTCACGTCGGATTTTATCGTTGGCTTCCCTGGGGAGTCGCGGGAGGATTTCGAGGAAACCCTGGCACTGGTGGAGACGGTGGCTTTCGACAGTATTTTTGCGTTTATGTATTCCGACCGCGAGATTGCTCCGGCGTCGCATTTTAAAAAAAAGGTCAACGAAGACGAGATCAAAGCGAGACTCCAGGAACTCCTCGCAACCCAGGAGACAATCACATTGAGGAAAAACCGGGCGCTGGTCGGCACGCTGCAGGAAATCATGGTGGAGGGCAACAGCACCCGCCCCGGCCTGGCGGAATCCATCGACGCTGGGCCCCAGTGGTCCGGGCGAACACCGGGGAATAAAATTGTCAATTTCAATCCGGGCCGGGATGTTGGTTCGGAGGAAACACTTCAGGTCGGCCAGATGGTCGTGGTGCGCATTGAAAAGGCCTACGCGCACTCTTTGCGGGGCGAATTGGTGCGGAAAGAACCGTCTAAGGGCTGCCCAAGAGGGAAAGAATGCCATGCTGCTTAAAGCCGTCATTGCCGGCATGACCATGGATCCGGCTACGAACACCCCCATCATTATTCTCAAAACGGAAGAGGGCGACCAGACTGTGCCGATCTGGATCGGATTGCTGGAAGCAACATCAATTGCATCGGCGTTGCAGAATATTAAATTCGACCGGCCGATGACCCACGATCTGTTTAAAAAATTTGTTGAGATGCAGGGTATTACGGTGAGCAGTATCGAAGTTTGCGACCTGCAGGACAACACCTTTTACGCCCGGATCAATTTTTTATCCCAGGACCAGCCGTTCAGCATGGACGCCCGCCCCAGCGATGCGATCGGCATTGCACTGCGTTTTGAGGCCCCCATTTTCATCGATCAGGACGTCATCGCCAAAGCCCGCCCCTTTGAGGCGGATGCCGAAGCCTCGGATGACAGCGAGGAGGGTCGCAAATGGAAGGAGTACCTCGAAAAGCTCTCTCCGGAAGATTTCGGTAAATACAAAGTATAACACGTTCCCCGTTTTCGCTGCGGCGTGGATGTCTGATTTTATTCAGTCCGCCATCGCGTCGCCTTCTGAAAGCCCCGCCTGTCTCCCTATTCAGACCATCTTGTACGACCAAAAAACGCATATGTGGTAGGGCGATATTTTTCTTCCACAATATGTAGTTGACATGAAATTTGTTTTCCGCTATCAGTCCTTGCCATCCAGTGCCCTCACCATGACGACAAGCGACGTGGAGCAATATGGAATCCGTTCTGATCATTGATGACGAACAGTCGATCCTGCAAGTATTCGACTATGCGCTGTCACGTTGCGGATTTGACGTAGAAACGGCTGCGGACGGGCGCGAAGGTCTCCAGAAGTTTTTGAGCGGGCGCTTTGATTTGGTCGTGACGGATGTTTTGCTGCAGGGGATGGACGGTCGAGATATCTTGAAGTATATCCGCAGTTCCGGCAAGCGACAGACGCCGGTCATCGGGATGTCGGGTACGCCATGGCTCCTTGATGGCGCTGGTTTCGACCATGTGTTGGAAAAACCCTTCTCCATCCACCGACTGGTTGAATCGGTTCATGGACTGATCAAGCGCGGTCTTCCCGAGGCCTGATTTCTCTTTTTTATCCTCGCTTGCGATTCACCTTTCTGTTGGAATACCCATCCCGGTGCTGCACGGTCATGTCCTTCGCCGCCTTAAGCAATAGTAGAATTTATCGTGGTGTCACCCAACGCCCGGGCCTTCCTCCATGTTTGCGGTCGGACATCAGTAGCAAAACTGGCCGTTTTCGTAGATCGTGACGGTTTGCCCACCCTTGAGACGCGCGGTTACCCGCTTGCGTTCGGTGTTGACCAAATCCCAGTGCAGGGCCGAGGTATTGAACCCCAGTTCTTTTTTCTTATTCGGGGAGAGATTCTTGGCTGGTCCCCGAAAGGTGTCGCTGTAGGACGATCCCAGGGCGATGTGGCAATTGCCCTGGCGGCCGCCGAAGTTTTCGTCGTACAGCGTGTTGGCCATGAACTTGGTAATCCTAGAAAAGCGCCGGTCGGTTAGTGAAAATTCACCCACCCGGGACGCGCCGGGATCCATGGATAGTTGTTGGCGCAGAAACGACGCGCCTTGTTCGGCCCGCGCAGAGGCAACCCGCCCCTTTTTGAATTCAAGCGTCACACCTTCAACGTAATTGCCGCTGCGGTAGGATGGCTGATTGGCGTAGTAGACCCCCTGGGTTCCCCGCCAATCGGGTGATGTGAACAACTCAAAGCTGGGAATATTGTGACCGGACAACCCGATCCATTGCCGTTGGGCACCGGGAGTAATCGTTAAATCGGTTTTTTCCGACATGACGTGGTAGCTGCGGACATCCATGCGGTTCAACCATCGTTTGAGGGTGACCGCATTGCGAAAAATTTCCTGCCAGTGTTCCAGCGGCCGGGTGCGGTTCAGGAAACAGGCCTTGATTACCTGGGCGGTGTACTCCGTTAACGTCAGGCCGGACTGGCGGGCCAATTCAGGGGTTGGCACCAGGCACAACGTCCAGCCGAACAACCCCTGTTCATCCCGTTGATCCAGAATATCGCGCAACGGTTTGCGGGCCAGCGCCGTGCGGCCGATCCGCTTGGGGTCGATACCGCTCAGGTGGGTGATGGATTCGGGTGCAAAAAGAAAGATGCTGCCGTTGAGGTGATTGAGAAGCGTTTCTTCGCCCGGAGGAATAAACGTTAATTGCCGCGAGCTGGCCATCCGGTAGAAATCGGTTTCCATGGCCGGGGTCGGCATGGCGCGTATCACCGGATGTATCCCCATCCCAAGCAGTCCGGAGTGAAGGCGTTCGGCCAGGGGGCGGGCGGGCAAATCGTACCGCAACAGAACAAGGTCGTTTTTTTTGAAACGGCGTTTACGGGCCGTCTGAAGCGCCCACATCATGACGTCGGCATAACGCTGCCATTGTTTGTTTGTCAGCAAAAGAATCTCCTCTATTCACAAAGTGGGTTAATGTGTGTCCCTCCATGACAGTTTGTGATCCGGGCCAGCGGTCTCACGGTTTGGCAATCCGCGTTGAAGCATCGTCTTATACGCAATCGCTCTGACGGCCACGGCACCGGTATACCATACCGCAGCCGTCGTGGCTTGAGCGACAATCGTTTTGGTGGGTCCCTATCGATCTTTCAGGAACAGCTGATGGTACTCATTTTCACTCAGATGGTCCTGCAAAAGACGGGTGAGGATATCGAATACGTCTTGCCGTTCTCCATCTGTCATTCGCTGGACCAGTGTCCGGGCAAGCGTGTCATCGGATATTTTTTGTAGATAGTAAATAAGGGTGTTCTCATCAGCATCGCGATCCAGTCCGAAGCCGACAAAACCTTCGAAGTTTTCGACAAAACGATGGGAGTGTTGCGCCATGTATGGTATAGATCCTTTCCTGTTGCGAGGGTATTGCCCGGATAAAAATTTTCGTTGCCAGGATGATCACCATAGAGCACTCGTGAGTGGTGGTCAATGCCTGCCGGGAGACAAGAACCGGCTGCGGCCGTTTGTATGCAAACGACTGAGGAGATTGATACGACGATGGTTCTGAATTTCGATACCTTCACGACCCGTGACCAACGTGCGGTCCGCTGGGGATTTGCGCCTGCGGCAGCTTCGCCGCCCCGAGGGACTGTATTATTTTTCAACGGGCGTACCGAGTATATGGAAAAGTACGCCGAGGTCGTCGAAGAACTCAACCAGAGAGGCTTCGAAGTATACAGTTGCGACTGGCGGGGGCAAGGTCTTTCAGACCGGATGTTGGCCGACAGCCAGAAGGGCTATGTCACCTGTTTCGAAGACTATCTGGACGATTTGGACCAACTGATGGCAATCCTTCAAAGCCGTCGCGCCCCTTCACCTTTCATCCTCCTGGGCCATTCCATGGGAGGCCATATCGCCATAAGGTTTCTTGAACGCTATCCCGAGCGTTTTGTCCGGGTCATCTTGACTTCGCCGATGATCGATATCCAGTTGCCGCGGTTTTTACCGCGTTCATTGCTGCGTTGGCTGGCGCGCACCGCTGTCCGGAAAGGGCTGCAAGGTGCCTATGTCCTGGGGGCCGGGGGGGTCAATGCTCGGGATTGCCGATTCGAGGGAAATCCCCTGACTTCGGATCGGCTTCGGTTTGAGCGCAATGTGGCCATGATTCAGCGCGATCCTCGATTGGCGGTGGGGGGGGTGACGTACGGCTGGCTCGACGCGGCCATGCAGTCCATCGACCGTGCAGCCGCACCGGCTTTCACCCGCGCCCTCCGGGTGCCATTCCTGATGGTCACCGCCGCGGAAGATCAGATCGTATGCCGCCGTGCTCAGGAACAATTTTGCCGCCACGTGGCGGACTGCCGTATCGTCTGCATCGAAGGAGCCCGCCATGAGCTGCTGGTGGAGACGGATGCCCGGCGGGCCCAATTCTGGAGCGCCTTTGATCGTTTTGTTGCCCTATGATGCATCATCGGCCGCGGGTGACTGAATGGTGCGGGCCTATGGTTTCATACAGGTTCTACAGAAAGTTTGAACAGCATCCAGATAGGCTGCCATCCCGCGAAGAAATATATCGTTGTGATTGGCACCGGGAATTTTCACGTGACTTTTCGCCTGCGCCGGGGATGCCGCGAAGAGCGCCTCACTGTCGGCATACGGGATAATGTGGTCATACTCGGCGTGAATGATCAGGGTGGGGCCCGGGTAACTTCTTATTTTATCCAGATTGGCAAAGCCCGCCCTCTCATCGAAGCCGATGCGTTCCGGATCGATACCCAGCAGGCGCAGCAAAGGGGCCGCATAGGCGAAACCGCTTTCGAGAATGAGTCCGTGGGTGCGATCCGGATAAGTGGCAGCCAGTTCCAATACCGAAGCGCTTCCGAGAGAGCGTCCCATGAGGATCAGCGGGCCGGAATAGTTGTTCTGACGGAGCCAGTCTTCGCAAAAGGGAAAGATCATGTGACAGTCGGTCATCATGGCGGAGACGCTGGGTGTTCCGCTGGAGCGTCCGTACCCCCGGTAGTCCACGGCCAGCAGGTTGATGCCCAATGAATTATAGAGCGGGCCTAATTCATCGTAATCCGCCACGATTTCGCCGTTGCCGTGGAAGAAAAGGAGGTTCGGACCGGTGACGGGTCCCATATGCCATCGGGCGCCGATCTTTTGGTCCTTTGCGACGGGAATCAAAAGGTCATGGGCGGGTCCGGTGTCTGTGCCGGCCGGTTCGAGACGCGGGTGAAAAAGCATTGCCAGGACATCCGGGCGATCCAATAGAGTGTAGTCCGGAGATGACATACGATTCAAATGGCTCCTTTCCTTCGGGAGAGCTGCCGTGTTTGTCATTTATAAAGATTAAAGCGCTTCCCCGACAACGCAAACCGTTTCCGGCTTATCTTCCCCATCAGGGGACTCAGCGATACTCAAAGGTGTTGTCGAACAGCTGCGGGTCGTCGAAATGGGCACGTCCGACCATTTTGATGGCATGGTGTCCGCGTTGTCGCATGCTGCCGACATTCGGTATGCCCATGGAAAAAAAGAGGGCCGGTTCGACACGGTCCGACCCCCATGCGATCCCGTCCGTATTAAACATGCTGTGATGCTGTCCATTTTCATCGGCCAGCATCTCCAGTTCATGATAAGGCCGCAGTTCGTAGGGCACGGCTTCCTCGACCGTGTTGCCGGCCGCGATGTGCTGGACCTGATGCCAGCCCGAACTGACCATTAGCTGCAGTCTCCGGTCAGGAAAATGACCCGGCAGCCAGGCCGGTACCAGAGGATCCAGCCCTACCAAAGGCGTTTGCACACGGCTGATGCGGGACTGGTTGGGTACGAAAAAATGATAGCAGCCGCAGTTGTTCATGATGTCCAGCATCACGGGATGCCCAGTGTGGTCAAGACTGATGCGTACCGTTAAACCATCCAACTGCCCCCATTCAATCCAGGGGGCACTATCGCCGGCGCGATGGGAATACCAGAAAACAAAATTGATTTGGAGGCTGGGGCGGCCGTTGAAGAGGCCCTGGCTGAGATAATAATAACCGGTGGGTGTGGCGCGGGCAATGGCCAGTTCGCCATTTGACCATTGCACTTGTCCGATCCGATCATAGCCCGCTGCGGTATCCTGAACAATGGTGGGCGCCAGCGCATCGATCAGTCGCTGTTCATCTTGCGGGGCCAAGCGGGGCAGTCCCAGGGCGTCCATGGGGGCTGTTCGGTAAAGCGTCACCGGATCGATTCGGTTGTCATCGGTGTGGCCGGCGGGGCGGTATACGACCGGTTGGCCGATTTTAGGGAGTTTTTCGGGTGGCATGGCATGCCATGCACGGAATTCATCGAAAGCGTCGGCGCTGGCGTAAGCCACCGGTAGCGCCACTAAAGGGTAAAGGCCCACGACGCGACGCCACGTCCGATATTCTGTCGGGATATCAATGGTATCCCGGACGTCGCTCGCCAGATCCGGTGCGGTGGCGTTGCTCACATACAGGCGGTCGGAACAGGCACAAACCTCGTCAATAAATGTTCGCCGGTCCGTGAGACGGCGGGATTGATTCACCAATTTCTGGAACTGATTTTGGTTTAGATTCAGGATTTCCTTTTCGCGTGCTTCCAGATCCAGTTGGTGCATGCCCTCAAGCCATCGGCGGATGGCTGGCGGGCTGTTTTCCGTTGCGGCCATTTGCCCCAGGAAACGGTTGGTGCGAAGATAAGGGAAGCCTTTCACCCGGAACACAGACGTATCCGTCGTTTCAGCGTCGACAACGGCCTGATCCACCAGGGACAGTAATTGCCGGCAGCTTTCGATGGGCGACAGGGCACCCGGTTGGCTGACGCGTTGGGTGGATTGACAGCCAGCAACGAGCAATGCCAGTAACAGCAGGACGGATAGGTGGATTCGGTGCATGCGATCCTTTGTTTGTTATGACGCCACGCTGAAGACAGGCCCTATTATGATGCTCCGAAAAATCTCCGTCAGGGCTGGCCATCTCCGAGGTTTGCCAGTTGGACGACACGGGTCAGAAATTCATCCACCTTTCCCATGCTGCCCGGGGCGTGCAAAAAACGTCTCGGGATGTCGTTTTCCCACACGAAGCCGATAAATGTCGGTGTCTGTCGGACCTCCAACTGGCGGGCCAGATCACGACTGCGGTCGGGAAAAAGGGGAAATGGGATTTCGAACGATTTGCGAAATTGATTCACTTCGTAGCTGGTATTGCTGACGCCGATACCGATCAATTTAATGCGCTCGCTCAGATAGGGATCCTTGGTGATGCTTTGGTAAAGCTGATTGACGTTGGGGGCTTCGCGCTGACAGTGGGGGCAGTACATGGAAAAGACCTCGATAATCAAGACCTGAGTCCGGATGGCGGTCAATGGGAACGCTTCGGTTGTTTCAATGCCCAGGTATTCCAGGTGCGCGGGATCGTCTAGGGCCGGGAGCACGAAGGTTTCAGACGGAGCGTTGGGCGCGGCTACCGGTGGGGTGGGCAGGTGTGATGGCGTGGCGGTGCATCCCACAAAGTACAGCAGGGTCAAAACCAGGATCAAACCGATGCGGCAAGCGTTCTTGATTCTATTCATAGGTGGTTTCCGGGCGACTTTTTGGGCCCATTGCGAACTGACAAAATGGTGCCGGGAAGATGAAGGCTTTATCTATATTAGGGCGTTGCGGGCGGCTTGGCAAGCGCTAACGCGGATCACGGCCGTCACATGGGACGGCTTTTATGTAGACCGGTTGCCAAGGCCATGGCGGCGAGCCCGCACAGCAACGCCGATACCAGCGCTACGACCGTTGTACCGTGTGAAATCCAGAGGAATCCGCCCGTGATGGCACCGGCCATACGTCCTAAACCGGCGACGGCCAGCAAGCCGGACATCATGGTGGCACGCTGGTCGGGAAGGATTTCGGTTGCCATGGACAGGGCCGTGACAAAGGTGAATTCGACCGCAATGAAAAGGGCAAAAAGCCCCGCCAGGGCAAGCGGCAGGGAGATATCCGTCCATGGTAAAACCAGGTAGCCGGCCATGCTCAACCCAATCCCCAGGAAAAGGGCACGTGGTTTGCCCATGCGGTCTGCCAGCCCGACGGTCATAAATTCACCGCACAATTCCGCGATACCGATGACACTGGTGCCCAGTCCCAATTGCGTTACGCTCAGATGGAATTGCTGCTCCAGCCAGGCACCGTAGATGACAAAGACGCAATCGTTGGCCATACTTACCAGAAAGGCCAGCAACAGCATGGCGCGTGCCGTTTGGCTTTGGAAAAGCCGTCCCCAGGCGCGTCGGAGATCGGAAACGTTGAGTCGACCGGGAAGTGGCACCGATTTGGACGGCAGCCGCAGGGCGATCAGAACCATCCCCACAAGAGCTGCCAGGCCCATCACTGCAAAGGGTGCGCGCCAGCCTTGCCACGCAATTAAAAAACCAACCAGTGGAATACCGATCAGGGTGCTGGCCGCCCAACTGGTTTCAATCAGGCCGATGACCAGGCCGCGCTTTGCGTAGGGGACCCTTTCGCCGACATAGGCCTGCAAAGCGGGATCGAAAATATTTTTTCCCAGACCGGCAAGAAAGAGAGCCATCAACACGACTGCGTAAAAAGGAAGACTGGCGGCGGCCAGCATTCCGACGGCCAGCATGAAGAGCCCCAGCAGCATCATGAAGCGATAACCCAATCGATCGGCGAACGGGCCGAAAAACAGGGCCAGCAACCCACTGGCTTGGTTGACGGCAATCATGGACGTGATATGGGTTAGCGGTACGCCCATGGCACGGCTTAAGGCGGGTGCGAAAGGGTAGGCAAAACGCCGGGCGGTATTGAGAACCAGACGGCACCCCCCCGTCAGTATCAAATCAAATACCAGTGGTTCTCTGCGGGTAGGCTCATCCGGGCGTCGGCCGCAATTTGGGGGCACGGTCAATCTCCTTGGCGTCCGTTCGATAATAGGCAATATGGCAATCCGCCGTAGGTAGCGGTTTGCGTCGGGGAATGCAACCCTTGGCGCCGGAAACGGCGATCGTCAGTTGCTCACAAAGATGTCTGTTAAGCATGCGACCTGCAGCGCGCCTGGCGTGATGAATCTAACGGCTGCCGGGAGTTGTCTGAACATCGTCTATTTTACGACTTGCATTCATGGTCTGGATGTTTTAATTTCCACTTAAACCTTAAGTTGCACTAAAACCAATCGATGGCTGAATTTTGCTGGCGATAACCATCATTGTTCCACTATAGGGATTATACCGATGGGAAAGAAAAAGAATCTGATCGACACTGCTGTGAGGCTGTTTGCCGAGCAGGGCTATGACGGTACTACAACCCTGCAGATTTCGCGCGAAGCCGGTGTTACCGAGCCGCTCATTTATTATCATTTCAAAGGCAAGGAAGAATTGTTTACCCATATCCTGAATGGGGCCTTCGATGAATATGTCGGTCGTCTGGAAGCGCTTCCCCTGGAGACTCCCAGTGAATTTGACAAAATCGAGAATTTGATCCATGTCACCCAACAAGCCGTGGAAGAAATGCCCCGCCGGACCCGTCTGGTGATGAGTTCCTGCCCGGCGCGGATCAAAGATCCCGAACACGTGTGTTATAGCCGGATGATCGGTATCTATGAGTGGCACAATGTCTATTTGACCCGTTGTATCGAAAAAGGCATTGCCAGCGGAGAGTTCTGCGACGTCCCGGTTGCCGAAACAGCGTATGTGCTGATATCGATGATCAACGGGATGAGCCGGCAGCACTCACTGTTAAAAGGGCGTGGCATCACTCAGGCGCGCAACGCCGCCGTCACTTTTTGTCGACGCAGTCTGTTGGCGTGATGAAAGCGAACTAAGGCGCGTTGTGGTCAATCATCCTGATCGGTTCACTGGGACGACTTCCGGGTGCCGAAAGGCCGCGCGCGTCACCCACAGTTTTCCCCTTGGAGGAAGATGATGGACCGAACAACCGTTCTGCTGATAGCGGTCTCGATTCTAATCGGGACCGTAAGCTGTGTATCCAAAAGTCAGCACCTTGAACTCCAGCAGTCCATGGCGGTCGAACAGGCGCGTTCTGTTGAGACGCAGAAGGCTCTGGAAGAGCGTATTGACGTTCTGACGACCGATATCATGCAACTGCGGGAAGACAATGAAAATCTTGCACGTCGGCATGAGAATGTCCTGGAGATCAACAACCAGCTGCATGAAGAAGTTCTTCAATTAGAAAACCGGTTAAAGAAAAGTGAAACGATCATTCAAACACAAGAAAAAGTGATCGAAGACTTCAGCCGGTCGCGAAAGAAAATCGAGGAAAACCTGCGTGAACAAATTGCTGCTAAAGATGTCAAGATCGAGGAGATGGAAGGAAAACTGAAAGTCACGTTTTTAGATAAAATTCTCTTTAGCACCGGCAGCGACAAGATCAATAAACCGGGTCAGCTAGCGCTGATGAAAATTGCCGAATCCCTGAGGGAAGGGGCTTTCGATCAAATTGTTGTGGAAGGCCATACGGATGATGTGCCCATCGGTCCGGCTCTGGCAGACCGTTTCCCTTCCAACTGGGAACTTTCGGCGGCTCGTGCGATTGCTGTGGTGCGTTTCCTGGAGGAAAAGGCGGGCCTGGATCCCAACCGTTTGGCCGCCGGTGCGTACAGCTTTCATCGTCCGCTGGCATCCAACGAAAAGGAAAGCGGGCGCAGCAAGAATCGAAGGATCGAAATTATATTGGCACCTCAAAATCCATGAACGATCGGCTTGGCGTAAATGGCATCCGTGTTGCCAACGGAGCCTTTGACAAGGTACTGACCGAACGAACGATTATCAACGATTATCTATAGGAGCCGCTTTTGACGACACCCAATGATCCTGCACCTAAGAAGAAACGAATGACACCGGTTAACCTGTTTTTCCATATTCTACTTTCCGATGATACTTGGCGGATCGTTATCGGCGTTACGCTGGCGGTCATTCTGGGCCCTTACCTGTTACCGCTCGATCGCACGGGAATGGGAATCTACGTAATGTTTATCACCGCGGTGGTGATCGGTTGGGCCGTGTCCAAGGTCCCGAGTCAATGGATTGTCCGGAAGTTAAGGCTTTTGCTGCCCGACAGATGACGTATCCGAAATCATGCGATGCGCAGGATGAATCGAAGGTGGATTCGGCCTCACCGCGATAGCCACGATTGGCATGGATTCTTCGTCCCGCAGGTATATTCCCGTTTAGCCTAAAGAGGTCGGTTGATCTTTGACGTGCTTCAGTGTGCTCCGGCCGTGTTGACACGTAAGCCCTTGAATTTTATATTACCCCGAAGATGTGATACACCACAGGCAAAGCGGTAACCAACCAAATATTCAGAATACGATCCTGAAGGCCGGGATTTCGGTATTTTTTTCAGATGATATCGCTATCGTCGTTGGCATTCTACGACAGGCGGTGTTTCAGAGGGTTTCTTTGTGTCGGATATACATTTAGACGGTATTGTTGGCGGCAGTGACGTGATGCGCCGGTTGTTTGGGGTGATGCGTCGGGTCAGCGGCAGCGACAGCACGATCTTGATCAGCGGGGAGACGGGGACCGGCAAGGGCCTTGTGGCCCGTGCCATTCACCGCAATTCGCAGCGCGCCGCCAAGGATTTCGTGTCGATCAATTGTGGCGCCATTCCGGAGAACCTGCTGGAAAGCGAGTTGTTCGGGCATGTGAAGGGGGCTTTTACCGGTGCTACGGCCAACAAGATCGGCAAATTCGAGCAGGCCCATGGCGGTACGATTTTTCTGGATGAGATCGGGGATATGAGCCCGGACCTGCAGGTGAAGCTGCTGCGGGTCTTAGAGGAGGGTGAGTTTGAGCCGGTGGGCGGCAATCGGACGGTGCACGTGGACGTGCGCGTGATTGCGGCCACGCATCGTGATCTGGAAGTGCAGGTGAGTGAGGGGCACTTTCGCGAGGATCTGTACTATCGGTTGTATGTCATCCCGCTGGTGCTGCCGTCATTGCGTGAGCGGGGCGATGACATCATGCTGCTGGCAGAGCATTTTCTGAGCCATTTCAATGAGCGCACGCAGTCTTCGGTGTCGGGGTTTTCGGATTCGGCGCGGGCCGCTTTGATGCGGCATGCCTGGCCGGGCAATGTGCGTGAGCTACGCAATCTGGTGGAGCGCTTGGTGGTATTGACGCCGGAGGGCGTGATCGAGGCGGAGGATTTGCCGGTCAAGATCCGGGGCGGCGCTTTGAGCCACCCTGTCGGCGGGGGGAGTGTGGCGCTGACCGACGAGGGGATCAACCTCAACTCGGCGGTGACGGAGTTTGAAAAGGCGTTGATATTGCAGTCCCTGGAAAAGACCAAGTGGGTCAAGAACAAAGCGGCCCAACTGCTCAACCTGAACCGCACCACCCTGGTAGAAAAAATCAAACGCTACGCGTTGGAGTCACCGGCTAAACCGGCAACGATAAATGGCCGGAATTCTTAATGGGTTGGCACACCTTCGTTCCATTGCTAGCCCCTGTGGATTTGTCCGATACGGCGCGACGAGTTCAGCATGCCCAAAGGGCTCTCGTACCCGTTGGCAGGACGTGGATGGGCCCATAATTACCGTCAGATATACTGCGGTGTTGTTACGTTTTGCTTCCGATTGCGATGATGACAGCGCGGGCCATCCGGATGAGAATATGATTTGACAAACAACGGCAACTGGGAAATATTAGGCCCGAATTGGCGCGGGGAATCGTCATCAGGCCATAATCTTACTTGGTCTGCCGATTATTAACGGGCATCCTAGAAGTCCTCTATAAAAATACAGCATCCAGTAACTGCTGGAACTTCTGTGGAGATATTTTACATGGACGTCAGAATACTCGTCGCTGACGACGAAGAAAGCATCCTCGATCTGCTCTCCCGGTTTCTTGAAAAAATCGGTTACCAGGCTGACATTGCCAGAGATGTGGCCAACGCGATCAGCTTGATGCAGACCCATCAGTACGATATCATTTTGACCGATAAGAATATGCCCGATGTCGACGGCCGGATGGAGGGCGGGATGACGTTGGTAAAATATGCCAAAGAGCATATGCCAAATGCCGAGGTCATTATGATTACAGGTTACGCGACGATTGAAACCGCGGTCGAAGCCATGCGTATGGGGGCCTTTGATTATATCATGAAACCCATTCCGCTGAATGAGCTGAAAGCCAAGATTGAGCGCATTCTGGACTACCGCAAGTTTATCAATTCAGGGGACACGCTGCAGATTTATCGGGCCTTGCACAATCAGGCCCTGACGCTGTTGGAAAATCGGGACGATCTGCCCGAAGAACAACTGGGTCAAATTCTACGAACCCTCGGCGGGAAAATCGATCATCTTTTCGGCTTGCAGAAAGAATATGAAACCATCATACAGACCCAGGCCGAAGCCTTGGAACGGATAGAAACCTTTGCCCAGCATTTGAAAGAAGCCCTGCCTTCGGACAGCCCTTACGTCACAGCGATTGAGAAAATCGAAGAAGAATCCCGCAAACGCATCTAAAGCGCTCATCATTCTGGCGATACGGCCGATGTGACAGGTGTCCTATGGTCATTGAACCAGCTAATTAAGGAATACAAAACATGGTGGATCAAAATTCGACGGATCAAATTGATTTTAATCTGGATGCACAGAACCTATACCGCGAAGAATCCTATACGGATCTGAAAGCGGGTGCCATTCGGCGTTTGGTTCCGGTGAAAACGGACGGCTCCGTAGATGGGGCACGGACCGAAATATTTGTCGGTACAACGCAGTTGCTAACACCGGAGGGTCCTTTGCCCGTCCAGGCCCGACTGATGGTCAATAATCTCCAAGAGGCTTTGGCGGCCTTTCCGGAAGCGATGCGACAAGCAACCCGCGAGATGATTTCCCAGCTGGAAGAAATGCAGAAAAAGTACCAGAAAACGGAAGACTCCCGCATTATTGTCCCCGGCCAATAGTCAAGCCTTGTGTGGGGAGGATGACATTGGGCCTATTGCCTGTCATCCTCCCGCCCTTAAACGAACCCATCCATAGTTCATTCTACATTCAATCCCTCAGCGGATAGACCTGGAATCCTTCTTTGGAAGGCACCGGTTTAGACTCTTTGCTGTGCTCTATACGCTTTGCTTTTGATGGCGGTCTTGAGGAATAGCAATTGATCCGAGGAAGCTGTTTCTATGTTGTGTGATTTTATTTTTTGAGCGCGCATGCGAATGTGTCAATGGCAGATGCTTGTGTCGTATCCCAAGCGCCGTCTTCGGCTCGGGAGAGAATCGCGTGGAGAACATCGGTTGGATTTTACGCCGAACGATGGCACCGGGGGGTGCTGAAAAACGTGCTGTGTATGGCATTGATCCCACTCTCGAGGTCGCTTTTTTTTACGATGAAATATAAGGCGGCGCGCGAAGGACCGAATGAGATCATTTCCACGTTGACCCGACAGTTGGCGACGGCGGTAAAACAGCGGGCGGCAATTCCCTCACGGTGCTGAATGCCGTCACCGACAATCCCGATGAGGGCGACATCCTCCAGGCGGTCGAGTTTGCGGAACGGGCGCGGCCGAACGCCCATCAAGGCCTGACGGGCCGGTTCCATGTCCCGTTGGGCCAGAAGCAGACTGATGCATGTCTGGGAGGTGACAACGGACTTGATGTTGATGCCCTTGTCCGCAACACAGGTGGCCACTTCGCTCAGAATACCCGGCCGGGCACCAACGCCTGAGGCATGAACTTTCAGGATGCCGATGTCGGTATCGTAGGCCACACTTTTAATAACACTGCGCGGACGGGGACTGCGCGCGGTGATCAAGCTGCCGTCGGCGTCGGGCGCCAACGTGTTTTTAATGGCGATCGCCATCTTTTTGCGTCGTGCCGGTTCGACGGTGCGCGGGTGTAAAATTTTGGCCCCGAAATAGGCCAGTTCCGCTGCTTCCTCATAAGATAAAATCGGAATCAACTGCGCTTCCGGTACCAATCGGGGATCCGCACTCATGAACCCTTGCGTGTCTTTCCAGATGTCGAGTCTTTCAGCCTTAAGAGCGACAGCCACCACGGCCGCCGCATAGTCGCTTCCCCCCCGTCCAAAGGTCGTGATTTCGCCCTCTTCGCTAGTGCCGAAAAAACCCGGTAGAAAAAGAATTTTCTTTTTCCCTAGGAGGGGGGTGAGGTGCGTTTTGAAATGACGGCTCGTTTTCGTCAAATCGGCGGTGGCATCGCCGTATTTGCCATCGGTAATCAACCCGATTTTATGTGGCATGCGACAGGTAGCGGATATGCCGCGACTGCGAAGGATGGTGGCCATGAGTTGAGCGGAAAGTCGTTCCCCGTAGCTGGTGATGACATCCGTCAAGCGGGGCGTGATGGCCCGGGTGAAATTCAAACCATAGTATAGGCGTTCGAGTTTGCCGAGGCTTTTCTCCAACTCCCGCGTGTATTCATTAAGATGCTGCTTGCGCCCTATCAGGTGTCGGGCCACCAGTAAATGACGGGCCTTCAGTTTACCCATGATGGAGGGAATCGTGGTCTCGTCGGCCAGCGCCGTCTTCAAGCTGTCGATGAGAAGATCCGTTATCCCGTGCAGCGCCGATACGACAAAAACGTGACCCTGCCCACGACGCACGATGAGGTCCACGATGTTTTTGATCGTTTTTTTGCCGTTCAAACAGCCGCCGCCAACTTTGATAACGCGCATTCGGATTGCTCCAATCTTTGGGAACAGCGGTTACCGGCCTTTAAATTTCAGGGTCCACGTGTATTTGCCGGATGGGCGTTTGTTACCGCAAAACCATTCCGATCTCAAGGGAGGACTTTTTTGACCCCAGTATCACCCGGAAGCGACGTGATTTAGAGCCCTGCTCCCAGATCCTCCAAACAGGAACGCCGTAAAGGCTGTGCGCGCCATGGAGATTCCCGCGATAGAAATTCCGAGTGGAAAATCCGCGGCTTTGATGGCCGTATACCAGAGAATGCGGTATTGTTGAATCGTTTGATACTTGTTTACGGTGGTGTCATGGGGTTTAGCTATCATTTCACCACAAAAAGTCTATGGTTGCGTTTTTTGGGGGGCGCCTAATATTGAAAATGAGTTTGTAGCGGAGGTTCACTGGAGAGACACCACAATTTTCTATGCAGGGCTGAATGGCAAAAGCCATCAGGCCCAAATTGTGCTCAAGCGCTGATAGCGTATTGATGGTTTTTTGATTCCCCGCATCACGATTACTTCTCAGATGTAAATTTTTAATAAAGGAGCGAATTCAATGAATGATACCGAACGTTATATTTCGATTGAGGACGATGGCACGCCTTATTTTTGTCCTTTAACGGTCGCCGTTGACGCAGCGGAAGCCCGCAGAGCAATCCACGCCGATATCTGTGTCGAGGCAGATGTGGCCGGGCGCTACGCCGGGCAGATCATTGTCGAAAAGGAGGAAGCCCAATAACAATACCATCTGCCGATCGGCGTATGAATTGATATGGTTTAAGAACATTTCCAGCGAAAAAAAAGGTGGGGTGGTATGATGTAAAATCGATCCCCGGGCGACACGCGATTTGTTGCCGACAACCCGTTAAGGCCTTCTTAGACAGATGTGTATCAAGACAGAGAGCGACGATCCGTGGTTTCACGGAAAAACTGGGCGCAGCAATCCGTGCACTGCCAGGCAGGTTCGTCGTTGCCCCTTCTAAGGCTACCGATAGCGATACCGCCGCCGTCCAGAGCGTTCTCCAATTCCGGGATAAAGACCGGCATACCGCTTAACATGAGTGCAATTTTTTCGGAGCCGCACCACGGGCAGCTATGGGGCTTTTCTTGGGTGCGCATTTTCATGGTGTGATCAATATCGATGAAAGGGGGGGACGTTATCGGGGCATGTTCGCTGATATCCATGATTCAGATGTTGCTCCTTTCCCGTTGGGTCAATCAGATGCGTTGTCGGATCAATAGCGATTTTCATTGGTATTTGTTAAAGCAGGATACATGCCAGGGCGTCAGGATCGTATCGCTGACGGGCTATAAATAAGATAACATGCTGAATATAAATATTAATTTATGTATTTTGAGAGAGTTTGGGTCGCTTGGCGGGATGACATGCGAAGTGTAAACGCCTACTTCGTAGGCAGAATTGTCAATGGCTTGTGCAGGCCTGGAATGAATGGAAAAACGCTGATGGCCTGCCAATCATCGGGCGGCTTGCGCATCAGGCAATGACATATGCACCGGTTCCAACCGCAATCAATTGATCGATTTCATTTTTCAATTCGATACGGGTGACAGCGACTTTGTTACCGATTCGTAGAATATATCCGGTCGCTTCAAATCTTTGCCCGACGCCCGGGCGCAGGTAGTCGATGCGCAGGTCAATGGTTCCGAGTTTACGGAATTTATCCAATTTGACGTCCACCGACTCCCCAGCCTGCTTCTTCTGGTGCCCCATGAATGCTGCCAGACTTCCTGTCACGTCAATAACGGCCGATATGACACCACCGTGCAGTGATCCCTTGATGTAATTGCCCACCAAGTCCTCGCGCATGTCGAAACGGATTTTGGGGCGATCCGTCTCAAGGGCATGCACGCGAAGGCCTAACACCTGGTTGAAGGAAATCTTGTTGTTGAAGATATCTCGAATTCGTTCCAGCCATTCCGTTTTCGCTTCGGTTGCCGACATTCAAGTCTTCTCGCTCTGGAGGGTTAGACAGGACATACCTTGAAAAAGGTGATCGCAACGCTTTGGTTAGCCGATCGCGGGGTGTGGCCGCACACTTTTGAATGGCCGGTCGATCATCGTGCCATGTTTCAGGTACGATGGGCACCCCGTGCTGATTTTGTCGCAGAGGTGCATGGCGATGAAAACATACCACAAATTCGTCATTTTATCGATAATGCCTTAGTAGGAAACAGGAAATCGATGACAGAGCGCCGCGATTTCGCGGGCGATGTTCTCCTGGATATTTTTCCGGTGGTGGTTGGTCAGAACGGTGTCAAGCCACGCCACGATGCACTTGACTTCGGGTTCTTTCATACCCCTTGCCGTGATGGCCGGTGTCCCCAGACGCAAACCGCCGGCTGTTGTGGGATTTTGCTGATCATTGGGAATCGGGTTGCGATTGACAATCAGGCCGACTGCTTCGAGCTGTTTTTCGGCCAGGTCTCCGGTCAGTCCCCTGGGGCGCAGGTCAATGAGAACCAGATGATTATCCGTTCCACCGCTCACGATGCGATAACCGCGGGATACAAGCTCCTGGGCCATGCAACTGGCGTTGGAAAGGGTTTGGTGTTGAATTTTACGAAAGGCGGGTTTTCCCGCCCGGTGGAAACAGACCGCCTTGGCGGCGATCATATTCATGGCCGGGGTTCCCTGGCAGCCGGGGAATACGGACCGGTCGATGCGGGCGGCATGGGGGCGTTTGCATAGAATCACACCGCCGCGTCCTCCCATCAGGGTCTTGTAGGTGGTGAAGGTCACAAAATCGGCATACGGAACCGGGCTTGGAATGGCTTCGGCCGCCACCAGGCCGGCAATATGCGCCATGTCAACCATTAAGTGCGCCGAAACGCCGGCCGCAATGTCCGCCAGTCGACCGTAGTCGATCAATCGCGGATAAGAACTTGCCCCGGCGACAATCATCCTGGGTTGCCGTTCTTTGGCCAAAGACGCCACGGCGTCGTAGTCGATTTGCTCTGTCTTCGATGAAACACCGTAATGTGAGAAATCAAAACAGCGACTTGTGATGGAGGCACTGGCGCCGTGTGAGAGGTGGCCGCCGTGGGAAAGCTTCATGGATAAAACGCGATCGCCGATATCCAGCATCGCAAAATAAACGGACAGATTGGCCGCGACACCGCTGTGGGGTTGCAGATTGGCGTGGTCGGCACCATAAAGCTGCCGGCAGCGGGTGCCGGCAAGTTGCTCAAGCGCGTCGGTGTGGAGACACCCCCCGTGATAGCGGGCTTTCGGATAGCCCTCGGCGGCCTTCATCGAAAAAACCGATCCCTGGGCCGCAAGGATACTGTCCGGTGAATGATTCTCTGCCGCTATCAGGTTGATGGTGTTCTGCAGGCGGGAAGCTTCCCGATCGATGAGAACGCCTACTTCAGGATCGTCGACTGTCACCGTATGCATAGTTTGTCTCCTCGCACGACACATCGCAATTTCCGTTATCCATATGGATGATACCCCATGATGCCCTTGACTTGCTGTTCGTCTCCATTGTACTTATCCGTAAAAAACAATCAATAGCGGATACGTCCCGGAAGGGGATAGACAAGAATGCAAGAGCGCACGGCGGAAGTGGAACGCAATACCAAGGAGACCCGCATCAAGGCCCGGCTCAATCTCGATGGTCGGGGACACACTGATATCTTGACCGGCATTCCCTTCTTGGATCACATGCTGACCCTGATGGCCGCACATGGTTTTATGGATATCGACATTGCGGCCCGGGGCGATATAGAGGTCGATTACCATCATACGGTCGAAGATCTGGGACTTGTTCTGGGCGAGGCCCTGGATTGTGCTCTGGGCGACCGCAAAGGAATCCGGCGATATGGACATGCGGTAACACCCATGGATGATGCCCTGGGGGAAGTGACGATCGATCTCTCTAAAAGACCCTATCTCGTCTGCCGTTTACCTGAAGGCATGGGACCTGCTGGTCAGTTCGCCCCTCATCTGGTCCGAGAATTTTGTCGTGCGTTGGCGACGCGCGGCGGAATGAATTTGCACATTAACGTCCGCTATGGTGACGACCCGCACCATATCATCGAATCGGTCTTTAAATCGATGGGTCGTGCACTGGCCCAAGCCGTCGGGCTGGACGGCAGGGTTAAGGGGGTTCGTTCCACTAAGGGCGCTATCTGAGGTATTCTAAAACCTGCGATCCATCCGAAAACTGTTTGCCAGTGATTTTCTGATGCATGCCGCGTTGCTTTTTCCTAACGGCACCAACACCTGAAGAGAATTTTATGAAGTTACCATGTCTTATTTTAAAATGGGCACTGATTCTGGTCTGTTTTATCGGGCTGTGGGCCTGTAAATCCAGCGGGCCGGTGACCCACGCAACCGGGGAGTTTGATGGTACAGGGAAAGTCCTGGTGTTGCCGTTTCAGAATATGGCCTGGCTTCACGGAATAAATGTGAATGTGAGATGCCCTCTGACCGGCAAAGTATTCATGACCGGTCCTGTCAGCGAGGGCGCTGATCGTTTCCTCACGGATCTGCTTGTCGGTGCCTTGCAGCAGCAAACCGCTCTCCAAACCATTCCCTCGCGGGAAGCCTATGACGTCATGGATGCGCTCAAATCTGCCGAGGATTCCCAACGCTCACCTCTGAAAATCCTGGCCCAGACGGGCCGCATGTTAAATGCTGATATGGTGATCCAGGGCTACTTATACCGTTTTAAAGACCGGGTTGGAGCGGATTATTCGGCGGAATCGGCGGCTTCCGTGGCGTTCGATGTCTATTTGATCGATTGTGTCGAACAAAAGCTGGTCTGGTCTGGTTATTTTGATCAAACCCAGCAGGCCCTGGCGGATGATCTGCGTCTTATCGGGGCCTTTTTCCAGCGCGGCGGCCGTTGGGTAACGTCAGAGGAAATGGCGACAACCGCTATGGACGACATGTTTAAGGAATTCAAGCAACCATGATTATTATACCGGCAGTCGATATCAAGGATGGGCGTTGCGTTCGCCTTCTGCAGGGCATGATGGACCGCGAAACCGTCTTTTCCAATGACCCGACGGCCATGGCACAGCGCTGGGAGGCCCTGGGTGCGGAACTCATTCACCTGGTCGATTTAAACGGGGCGGTCGATAAAAAACCCCGGAATCTGCCCGCTATCGAAAGCATTCTGAACGGCGTCAAAGTCCCGCTGCAGCTGGGTGGGGGCATTCGTGATATGGCGACCATCGAAAATTATATCGGCATCGGTGTGTCGCGCATCGTTCTGGGTACGGAAGCCATTCGCAACCCGGACTTTGTCATTCAGGCCGCCCGGGCCTTTCCGGAGCGAATTGTCGTAGGCATCGATGCCCGCAATGGGTATGTTGCCATTGAGGGATGGACGGAAACCACCGGAACAACAGCCATTGATCTGGCGCGCCGTTTTGAGGATGTCGGCATCGCGGCCATCAATTTTACCGATATACACCGGGACGGTATGCAAAGCGGTCCGAACCTCGAAGCGACCCGGCAGCTGGCCGAAGCTGTTTCGATACCCATCGTGGCCTCCGGTGGTGTGTCCACCATTGATGATATCAGAAATCTGTTGCCGCTGGGACCTGTCGGTGTCAATGGTGTCATTACCGGAAAGGCGCTATACAGCGGCTCTTTGGATCTAAAGGAAGCCATTGCCCTCGTCCGGTCTGAAGGAACCCCCTCTTAATAGCCCGCCAACGCCGCGCCTGCACGGGCACCAGCCTGTCTATCCATCAAGATTTTTCCGAGATGGCATGCATTCCCCGGCCGGGAGAAACGTGTATCGGCAACACATCGGCCGCATATAAATTTTGATTGACAAAAATCAATTCATAATCTAGGTATGCACGTTTAAATGAATTTTGTAATGACACTGTGGGAATCACTGTGACCCGAGTGAAATATAAAAAACAGCCGGTCAAGCTTCATCCTATCTAACATCTCCCTTCCATTCGTTTACCCACTCGTTTCACCATTGGGAGGAATTGCTGGTTGGCCCCCTTTATACCGGAAGAAAAAATCGCAGAAATCAAGGATGCCTGTAGTATCGTTGATGTGGTGGGCGAGACGGTTCTGTTGAAAAAGGCGGGCAAAAATTATCTGGGGTTGTGTCCGTTTCACGCGGAAAAGACACCCTCTTTTACCGTTAGTCCTGACAAGCAGATGTTTTACTGTTTCGGATGCGGTGAAGGCGGTAACGTATTCAGTTTTCTGATGAAGCAGCAGGGGACCTCGTTTCCGGAAACGGTCAAAATCTTAGCCGAGAGGACAGGCATTGCCCTACCCGAGCAGCGCCAGACACGGGAACAGAAGCGCCGCTTGAGCGAGCGGGAGGCGATTTTAGAGCTCAACCATTTGAGCATGGGGCTTTACCGCAAAACACTGCGCAGCGACCCACGTGGCAAGGCCGCACGTGATTATTTGCACAACAGAGGATTCCGGCCGGACGTCATTGATGCTTATAATATCGGTTTCGCGCCGGCGGGTTGGGACAATCTGGCGCGTTATTTCGAGCGTAATGGCGTGTCGCTCGACTTGGCGGAAAAAGCGGGCCTGGTGGCACGCCGCAGGCAGGGGCAAGGGTACTACGATCGGTTTCGCGAACGGATTATTTTTCCGATATCGAATAATCGTGGCCGCGTGATCGCCTTTGGCGGTCGGGTGCTGGATGATGCCCTTCCCAAATACCTGAATTCACCGGAAACGGAGGTCTATCGCAAAAGTTATTCGGTTTACGGCTTGGATATCGCCCAGTCCCATTGCAGGGCCGCAGAACTGGTTTATATTGTTGAAGGATATTTCGATGTCATCGCGCTGCACCAGAATGGTGTCCAAAATACGGTTGGCACTTTGGGGACGGCCCTGACCAAAGATCATGTTCGCATGTTGCGGGGGCATATTGGCCAATCCGGTCGTGCGATTTTGGTGTTTGATTCGGACGAGGCCGGCATTAAAGCTGCGCACCGCAGCATCGATGTGTTTGCGCGGGAATTTGTCGATGCCCGCATTCTGGTTTTGCCCCGGGGCATGATCCGGACACGTTCATAATGGAATTTGGGCCCCAGGCGTTCATTGCGAAGGCCCAGGAGGCCAAAAATATCATGCCGTTTCTGATCGATGCCGCGATTGAACGCCATGGCACGAGCATGGAAGGACGAATCAAGGCCTTAGGAGATGTCGCGGAACCGATGGCGGCCTTTGAGGATCCGGTGGCAAGGTCGGTTTATATCAAGTATTTGTCGGAAAGGGTCGATATTGACGAAGCGGCCATTTTGGAAAGAATCCGGCAGGTGGCCGTAACGCCGGTGACAGGTTCCCCCGGGAGGCGTTCGGGTCGTGTGACGACGTCAGCATCGGAGCCAATAAAGGTTTCAGGCGGGAGCCCTCACGAGCGCCAGCTGGTTGCCATGATGCTCCAGTTTCCGGATATTTTGCCCGAAGTGCGCAAACAAAATATTGTGAACCTGATCGATGACCCGGGTCTGCGGGCGATCGCGCAGGATGCCTTGGATGGAAAGGATGCCGCCGCCCCTGCCGAAGACGGGCTCGATGACGAAAGACACGATGCGCTGCGTCGGTTGAAGGCCCAATTGAGCCTTCACGAAGAGGAGTGGGAATTTCAAGGTTGCCTGAGGGCCATCAATTATTTCGTGGCGACCCGACAACGACGGAAAGCTGCACCATTATATGAACAGCTGAAACAGGCCAAGCGGGACCATGATGAGGAACGTGAGCAACAACTTTTGAGAGAAAAACAGAAGCAACTTGACCTGGTGAAGGCGTATCAGGCAAAGACAGGATTATCAAAGGAGGTGGATTGACCCGGCCGGTTAGAACCGGGGCGGCTCGACCCCCTTTTTTTATCGAATGAATGCACCAATTCCACGTATGCGGGAGGCAAGTTTTTATGGCAAAGAAAGCCGCGGCAAAGATCGAAGAATCCGCCAAGCAGAAAAAAAAGACGGAAACCAAGGCCAAGACGGATCGCAAGTCTAAGGCCGGCCAGCGGAAAAAAACGGCAGCGGCCAAAGCGCGCCCCGTCAAGTCTTCTAAAAAGGAGGCTGTGAAAAAGAAAACCCAAAAAGCGTCCGCCAAGTCGGCCGCGCCCCAGAGCGCCGCCAAGGCTGCAACAAAAAAAGGTGCCGCCGAGGTGAAAAAGGCGACCAAAACCAAAAAGACCACCACGAAAAAGAAGACGGCGCTGAAAAAGAAAGCGACACCGAAAAAAGCCGTTACCGCCAAAAAAACGGATGCCCGCAAACCTTCGTCCAAAAAACAGGCTGTCAAGGCAAACGCCGTCGAGCAAAAAAAAGCGACCAAATCAAAAGCGGTGGCGCCCAAAAAGGGTGCCAAGGCAGAGGCATCTGTGAAGAAAACCGTTGCCGCCAAAGATGTGCCCAAAAAAGCGAAGGTTGAAAACGGGAAGGAAGCCGTTGTTCAGGCTTTGGAAACCCTGGTGGCCAAGGGCAAGGCCCAGGGATTTTTGACTTACAGTGAGATCAATCAGGTCCTCCCCGAAGAATTGATGTCGTCGGACCAAATTGACGATACGCTTATGATGTTCGATGAATATGACATCGAGGTGTTGGACGAAGAAAAGCAGAGCCTGACGGCCAAGGCCAAAGATATTCAGGGCGGAAAAATAAAAACCGTCGATGCGGGGCTCACGGAATTTGGCACCGTAACGGACCCCGTCAAAATGTACTTGCGTGAAATGGGTAATGTCACGCTGCTAAGTCGTGAGGGGGAAGTCGAGATTGCCAAAAAGATCGAAGCCGGTGAGCAGGAAGTATTGCGGGCACTTTTGGATACGACGACGGCGGTCAATTGTATTCTAGAGTTGGGGGGGCACATCCTAAACGGTGCCTTGCGCCCAAAAAACGTCCTGAGAGATATTGATGAAGGGGATGCTTTTGTTGATGAGGCGGAACAAACGGGTAGATTTCTGCAAACCATCCAGGCCATCCACGACATCAATGAAGAAAATCGTGCGTTTCGGGAGAAGCTTTTCCGGTCGAATACGAAGGCGGATGAGCAGCGGCGCATCCGGCGGGCGATATCCCGTCGGACGCATAAGATTTTCGGACTGCTAAAGGACTGGCGCTTGGAAAGCAGTGTCGTTGAAAAAATCGAAAATATTATTCGGAACCAGATCGCATGGTTCGAATCCAGACATAAGACGATCGCCATATACGCAGACATTGTGGATGCGCCGATCAATGAATTGCGTCCCAACTTGGCTTCGGAAACCCGTTTTATCAAGTGGGCCAAAGTGCGCGCCGATCTGACCCAAAAAGAATTGAGCCTGATATATAAAGAATTGTGTACCGTACAGAGCGACCTGGAGGAAAAAGAACAACAGATCAACGCGAATAATCGTATCCTCAAGCGTATTATCAGCAGTGTCGATGAGGGGCGGTTTCATGCCAAACTGGCCAAGAGCGAACTGACCAAGGCCAACCTGCGCCTGGTGGTGAGCATTGCCAAAAAATATACCAATCGCGGTTTGCAGTTTCTTGATCTCATTCAGGAGGGCAACATTGGCCTGATGAAGGCGGTTGATAAATTTGAATACCGAAGGGGGTATAAATTCAGTACCTATGCCACCTGGTGGATCCGTCAGGCGATTACGCGTGCGATCGCCGATCAGGCCCGCACGATTCGAATTCCGGTTCATATGATTGAAACGATCAATAAGCTGATTCGAACATCGCGCTATCTGGTGCAGGAGCAGGGACGGGAACCCTCTCCGGAAGAAATTGCTGAGAAAATGGAGATCCCTCTTGAAAAAGTGCGTAAAGTGCTAAAAATAGCACGTGAACCCATTTCCCTGGAAACACCCATTGGTGAAGAAGAAGATAGCCATTTGGGAGATTTTATCGAGGATAAGAAGTTTATGCTGCCTTCCGATGCGGCCGTCAGTCTGAATTTGGCGGAGCAGACCCGCAAGGTCCTGGCGACCTTGACCCCGAGAGAAGAAAAGGTGTTGCGCATGCGATTCGGGATCGGTGAAAAGGCGGACCATACGCTGGAAGAAGTGGGGCAAGACTTTGCCGTCACCCGCGAGCGTATTCGGCAGATTGAAGCCAAGGCATTGCGGAAACTCCGGCACCCGACCCGCAGTCGGAAGTTGAAATACTTTATCGAGAGCTGAAAATCATAAAGAGCCGTTATCTTTTCGCACCGGTTTGTAACGCCCTAGTCGTTGCGCGGGCGGTTGTACGGCTTGACAAAACCAATCAAGGCAGATAGTACAGATGACGCTCTTTTTTGAGCTTTTTTGGGGCCCATAGCTCAGCTGGCAGAGCCACCGGCTCATAACCGGTAGGTCCCTGGTTCGATCCCAGGTGGGCCCATATATTTTGTCACGCAGGTTGCCGTATTATGATATGGATGCGGTTAATGAGATAGGATATGATTGGCATGGATGCAGAAAGATTTAAAAAATTGGGGGGGACAACGACATTGTCTCCGACCGATAACCTCGAAAGGCGTGGTTCACTTAGGATCCACGCCTTTTTTATATTCGGGAATTGGAGAAGCATGGCGTAATGGATGCGACGGTCAACGATATCCTCAACGCGATAGAATCCATTGCACCGGCTGCATTGGCAGAGGAATGGGATAATATCGGCTTGCAGGTAGGCCGCCGCCAATGGCCGGTTAAGCGTGTGCTAACAGCGCTTGACCCGACACCGGAAGTCATCCGAGAAGTGCGTAACCGTAAGGCCGAAGTGCTTGTGACGCATCACCCGCTCATTTTCAGTCCCTTGCGCGCGCTGGATCTGGATACCCCTCTGGGAGGGATTTTGCGCGAATTATTGCGTCACAATATTGCCGTGATTTCAGCCCATACGAATCTGGACAGCACGCAGGGTGGCGTCAACGATATTCTGGCATCTTTTTTAGCGGTTGAACGTCTGACGGTTTTACAGCCCGTTCAAGATGACTTGCATTGTGGATTGGGTCGCATTGGCAGCTTGCCGGCCCGGACGACACTGGCGGATCTGGCAGCACAGATCAAGTCTCGGATGGCGATACCTCATATACGATTTGCCGGTGACCCGCAACTCCCGGTCGTTCGCGTGGCGCTATGTTCGGGCAGCGGATCGAGCCTGCTTAAGACTTTTTTAGCTTCCGATGCGCAACTATATATTACCGGAGACGTTCGCTATCATGAGGCGCGGGAAGTCGAGGCCCACGGCAGGGGTGTGATCGATATCGGCCATTATGAATCGGAGCATATCCTTCTGGAACCGTTCTCAAAGCGATTGGCGGACCATATGAGTGCCGGTGGCCTGGATATTCTTGTCGAAGCCTGTTTATGCGAACAGGCGCCCTTTATAACGCTTTAATGTCGGCCCATGTGTGTTTGCGATAACCGTTTTCTTTTACGTGTGAATAGGTCATCTGAACAGAACCATTGACCCTGCGATCAGCACCGTCATTCGACGGTTGCTACCGGGCGAAGGCCCCGCGGAAAATTCATTTTAAGGAGTGCCTGAGAGATCATGACAGCAATTACCCGTGCACAGATGGAGAACCTTTTAAGCCTGCAGCGGATTGAAATACAGAAGATTGGGGTGCAGAAAAACCTCGATGCTGTGGCTGATAAAATCGCTGAATTAGATAAAGAACTGGACACTTTTTTAAGGTCGATCGAGAAGCAAAAGGCCGCGTTTGAGGATTTGCAAGCGCGCTACAATGACGCTGAGGAACAGGTCCGGGTGAATACGACCCTGATCGAGAAAACCGAAGAGAAACGACGGGCCGTAAAAACGAATCGGGAATACCAGTCACTCCTCAAGGAAGAAGAGCAGTTGCGGGCGCGCAAATCACAAATCGAAGATGAAATGTTGGAGTGTATGACTGAGATGGAAACCCTCAGCCAGACGATTAGTGCCCGGGAAGAAGAACAGCGACAGCTTGATGAGCAGGTGGCTTCGGACAAAAAGGCCGTGGCCGAAAGCGCGTCTGAAAGCGAAACCCGATTCTCCGATCTGTCCCGTGAAGTGAAGACGGTGGAAGCCGACATTGCCCCGGAATTGTTGAAAGCCTTTATAAAAGTCAAAAAGATGTGCCCGGATGGCAAAGCCGTGGCGCCTGTCCGCAATTCAATTTGCATGGGCTGCCATATGAATATCCCCCCCCAGATGTTCAACGAGCTGCAGCGGTTTGACAGCTTGAAATTGTGCCCCTTCTGTAATAGGATTCTTTACTGGGATAATTCCTGAAATATATTACCGTATTGTAAGGATCCAATGTGCGGCAACCGGCTGGAGCCGACCAGACGATCGCTGGGACACCGTGTTCCCGGAGGAAAGTCCGAACACCACAGGGCAGGGTGCTCCGTAACGCGGAGTCACGGTGACGTGAAGGAAAGTGCAACAGAGAGTAGACCGCCGACCCGCTTCTCCCCACAGGAGACCGGGCCGGTAAGGGTGAAACGGTGCGGTAAGAGCGCACCAGTTCCTCGGGTGACCGGGGAAGCTTGGCAAACCCCACCCGGTGCAAGACCAAATAGAGGAGCGTTCGAGGGCTGCCCGCCCGAGCTCCCGGGTAGGTCGCATGAGGTATCAGGCAACTGATGCCCTAGATGAATGATCGTCGCCCGGCGCGGGGTAACCTGCAACGGGGACAGAATTCGGCTTACGGATTGCTCCGACCGGCTTTTTAAACTTCAAAACGGAAGATGCGTCGCTCTGGGTTCCCTTCCATATCAAAATCCTGGCGACCGATTTCAATGCAACCCTAAAGTGTGGCCCAATGAGAGATACACAAGAACAACCCATATCCTATCAAGAAAAGGTGCGCATTTTTTCCCATGATTATCTGCGCTGCTGCGAATACATTATCGCATCCCAGGGCGACCGTCATTTTTTCACTAAAAAACTATATTCAAAACTGATCAGTACGACACAGTTGATGGAAGATTTTCTCGACTTCCATGGAGCGAAAAATAATAACGACTGGTACTATTACCGTGAACTGACGGCGACCGTGCGCCATCTCAGTTTGGGTGCTTATTCGCAGAAGCACATCACCAACAGGCTGGGTTACTATGATCTCCAGGATTCCGAAGAATTTGAGATCCAGGGGGTGCACACGCTTAATTTCTTGAATGATTGCCTGTGTCGACTGGCGCCGGCCATCATTGCGGAGGCAAAGCGGCTGGAAATCCCGGCCCCTGGAAAAGGTTTCGATCCCACCAAGTTTCCGAGCATTACATCAACCGACCTGCTGGACTATGACATCGATGATGAAAACAAAGATCTACAGAAGAAACATATCGTAAAAATCGCCAGTGAATTTCTGAGTATCGCCCAGAATTTTGACCAACTTGGTTTTTACGAACCTTACCCCGTTGATGCCCTGGCCGCGATCGTGCCCACCAAGGTCAATGAGGTCGAGATTCGACGATTCGAGATGCTGGTCCATAATCTGCAGTCCAGCTTTGACTCCTATGTCATTCAGGGCGGCTACCGGTTCGGCAACCGTAAACTAAAACAGTTGCGCAGTTATTTCTCCGTTGTGTTTCATCTATTGCAGATGATCGGGCGGCTGCTCCATTTTTACGAACGGCATCAGCATCGAACCAGCTTTAAGAACATCTACCAGCAGGTCCAGGAAAGACTTTCCAAACTGGTCGTGCCGGAAGATCTTCTTGACCGCACCATTAATTATGGATTGTTCTACGCCTGTCATTTCCTGACGATCGGGAATCAACTGGCGCGGGAGATTCTCAATGAAAACATCGAACGTGGTTCCATTACCGTTGGCATCCCGGTGAAACTCGGCTTCCATAGTCGTCCCAGCTTGCTTGTTGCCAAAATCGTTCAGCATTTTGGCGGACAGGTGGAATTGTGTATCGGAGAGGATCGCTTCGATGCCAGCAGTGTCCTGGATATCCAGTGGGCCGGCGGGAAAGATCAACAAGGAAAACATTAAAGAAGTTGTTTTCGAGGGGGACGTTAGGGCACTTCAGGACATCGAAATTCTGGCGGGTGTCAATTATGGTGAAGACACCATGGGAAAGGGCGTTCCCTTGCCGAAAGAGCTTCTCTATTTACGTTAATTCCACCAGGAATGGATCGTTGACCTGGTTATCGCGTGGTCGGTCAGGGCAACGCCGGCACTATTATGACCCCATCTCCTTTCAAGCAAGAAACCTTATGAATTCAGCCATCATTGTTGCTGCCGGACAGGGTCTCCGGATGGGCGGATCGATCCGAAAACCGTATTTGCCGCTGGGTGGCGTGCCGATTCTGAAACGAACGCTCTGTTTTTACCCAAAGCGGCCTTTTTGAAGAAATCATTCTTGTGGTCGCGGCAACCGAGACGGCGTATTGTCGTCGAGCAGATTGCCGATGGGTTGTCCACATCGTCGACGTTGCAAATCATTCCAGGCGGGCGGGATCGCCAGGAAAGTGTTTTTTTAGGGCTTGCGGCGAGTCGCGGGCAGGCGGATGACGTGGTCCTGATCCACGACGGGGTCCGACCGTTTGTGTCGACGAAAGTGCTGTCCCAGTGCCTGGAAGCTGCGATGGCATATGGTGCCTGTCTTACAGCGGTGGCCGCATGCGATACACTCAAGCAGGCGGGCGATGATGGACGGATCGTTGAAACGCTGCCCCGTGATGCGGTCTGGATGGCCCAGACGCCACAGGGGTTTCGGCTTGGTCTCATTCGGGAAGCGCACCACCAGGCGCGCGAAGCGGGGTTTATGGGGACGGATGACGGTCAGCTGGTGGAGCGCCTGGGAAAGGCCGTGACGATTGTTCCGGGAAGCCGCATGAACATCAAAATTACGACACCGGAGGATTTGCAGCTGGCGGAAGCCATTTGGCAGTATGCGCATAAAGCACCGGGCAAGAATTGACGGTTTCGTAAAACGTCCGATATCCGCGTTACGCGTATCCCTCGTCATTGCGGCGTAACGCAAGTACGCCTCTTTCCTCGGGATTCGCAAGCCTTGATTTCGGACGTTTTACGAAACCGTTGGAAACATGATTTCAAAAGATTCCCGCGGCGAAAAGCCGGTTGCCGCACCATGAAGTCCTCTCCGCACGGTTGTAATCTCGATGGCTGCTGACCATGATCCCGACCAAAACCTGCCCCGTGTTTGTTGCCATTTTCGGTACGCGCCCTATAATTATAAGTTACATACAGCGGTATATGACCGTTACCCAATCCCATGCGGTTTGGGTGTTAATAACCGGTGATTGACGATGCTTTTGTAACGTCCCTTTGTTTTTCGTATCATTTATGGCTTAGAGCCGGTTGGCAGAGTGGCCGGCATTTATCAGACATATACGGACCTGAAAAGAATCATCGATCGTCTACTATCGAACCCATGCCACGAAGGAGGATGGACAATGATGGAAATGGCAGGTATGGAAGCTAATTCAGCACCGAACCGGGCTGACGGCCAAGCCTTTCTCAATCAACTGCGTGCAACCTTTGCCCAGATGCCCAATGCTATCCAGCTGTTGCTCTTTACTGAAAAATCAAGGGACGATGTCTTCGCCCAGGCCAACCGCCAGGTCATTCGCGCTTTTCGTGAGCTCACGGACAAGATTACGCTGCACGAATATGATTTGAGTCATGAAAAGGCACGCCAGCATAACGTCACGGTTTCGCCAACCCTGGTGATTGCGCCGGATCAATACAACATCCGTTGGATTGGTGCCCCGATGGGCGAGGAGGCCCGGACTTTTCTGGAACTGCTGTTGCTGGTGGGTTCGGGCAACAGCAATGCCAGCGAGCAGTCTTTGAAGGTTCTCGAACGCATCGATGCGCCGCGTCATGTAAAAGTCTTCATCAGCCCGTCCTGCCCCTATTGCCCCCAGGAAGCGGTCAACGGGGCCAAGGCGGCGGTGGCGCGACCGGATCTGATTTCGCTTGAACTCATCGATATCCAATGCCGCCCGGATATTGCCCAGCAGTATGCGGCCCAGAGTGTTCCCGTGGCCTACGCCAACGAAACCCTGATCGGCCAGGGCGCCCAGGCCGAAGAAGTCTTTATGAGCTCGCTGCAGAAACTCGAGCCCCAGACCATTTTTATTCCCGATGTGGATGCCGAGGTGGTGGAAACCGACCTTACGATCGTGGGCGGCGGGCCGGCCGGGATCACCGCGGCGATCTACGCCGTTCGCAGCGGCCTCAAGACCGCTTTGGTGGAGGCCAATGCCCTCGGTGGGCAGGTCGCCACGACGCCCATTGTCGAAAATTACCCCGGTTTTACCCAGGTGGGGGGGAAGACCCTGGTGGACATCATGGTCAATCATGCGCTGGAATACGTGCAGATTTTCCAGGGTGAAAAAGTCATCGACATCAAGCCGGGAACACCGCACGAGGTGCAAACCACACGGCGCAAGTTCATGACCAAGACCATTCTGCTGGCCACGGGTGCCAGCCACCGCATGCTCGGTGTGCCGGGCGAAAAACGACTGAGTGGACGGGGGGTGAGCTACTGCGCCACCTGTGACGGGCCGCTGTTCCGTGACAAAAAGGTGCTCATGGTGGGGGGCGGCAACAGTGCCGTGACCGAAGCGCTTCACCTTCACCACATGGGGGTCGCGGTTACCCTCGTGCATCGACGCGACACCTTGCGCGCCCAGGAGTTTCTCGTCAAAAATCTCAAGGAATCCGGTATCCCCGTCCTTTGGAATACGGAAATAAAGGATATTTTGGGGGAGGAGCGGGTGACCTCGGTTGAGCTTTTCAATAACCAGACCAATGAAACCTCGACCATGCCGGTGGACGGTGTTTTTCTGTCCATTGGCTATACACCGGCGGTGGAATTGGCCAGTAAGATAGGGCTGGAACTTACCGAAGAGGGGTATATCGCCCGCGATGCCAAACACCGTACCAATATCCCCGGGATATACGCGGCCGGCGATGTGGAGGGGGGCTACAAGCAGATCGTCACGGCCACCGGCATGGGGGCCGAGGCCGCCATGACCATATTTGAAGACATCATCAACCCCTACTGGCAACAGTAATCCGCATCGATGGACCGCCGGTGTTAGAAGTGTAACGCCAGCCGTGGATTGACCACCATGGCTGGCGTTTTTTGGTGATCGGTACGTCGATAAACAGGCCTTGGCAGGGGGGCGGCCTTGACGGCGAAGAAATCCCTGGTATGATCAGTCTCCAATTCATAGCGGCAAGGAGAGTCCAGCGTGCTGAGATGGTCCGGCGGACATGTTGTTTGGGCGGCAATCGCGTTCCTGTTGATGGCATCTCCGGTGTTAGGCGCCGGAAGCGGGCACGCCCCATCGACCGACACCATCGAATTCCCAAGAAGCCTGGACAGTTATGGCGATGAGCACGCCGATGGACTTGGCACCATTCTCCTGAACCGTATTCGCTTAAACCCCTTCAATTTCGCGGCAACGGCCATCTTTTTTGCTGCCATAGTGCATACCTTTCTGACCAGCCGTTTTTTGAAGGTGGCCCACCGCTGGGAGCATGAGCACCAGATGCGGATTGAAAACGGCCTTGTCGATCGCCATTCGGTGCACATCGGTGCTGAAGTGTTCCATTTTCTGGGAGAGATCGAAGTGGTTTTCGGTCTGTGGGCAGCGGCCCTCACCGGTGCCATTTTCTTTTTTTACGACTGGACGACCCTTCATTATTACATCACCCAGCGGGTCAATTTTACGGAACCCATGTTCGTGGTGGTCATCATGACCCTGGCGGCCACGCGTCCGATCCTGAAGCTTGCGGAATCCGCCATGGCGCATATTGCCGGACTGCTGGGCGGAACCCTTCGGGCCTGGTGGATGACGATCCTGACCATCGGACCGCTGCTCGGATCCCTGATAACCGAGCCTGCCGCCATGACCATCAGTGCGCTTTTGCTGGCCCGCAAATTCTATGACCTCAATCCCGGAAAACCCTTTAAGTACGCCACGATCGGACTCCTGTTCGTCAATATCTCGATCGGCGGGACCCTGTCGAATTTTGCCGCCCCACCGGTGCTCATGGTATCCGAGCCGTGGCATTGGGACACGATTTACATGCTCACCCATTTCGGCTGGAAAGCGGCGCTGGCGATTCTGGCCTCCAACGGCTTGTACTATTTTATTTTTCGCCGTGAGCTGTTTCAACTGGAAGAGGCCTTTGCCGTCGTCAGCCTCAAAGACGACATCATGCGAACCTTCATTCAACGAACCGAGTTTGAACCGGAATTCGACGGGATGGGGGCTGGGCTGAGTGAAGAGATGGGGTTTCGCGACGTCATCGAAAAACGCTACAGCGAGTTAAAAAGGACGATTGAAAAAAAACTTCGTAAGAAGCATGAAAATCAATTGCGGGTCCGCGGCATTTCATCCGAGCTGGCAAGGGACGCATTCGATATGCGCTTTGAAGAAATCAAGCGCCAGAATCTCCGCCGGACGTTTCCGGTATTGCTGCCGGAGGATCAGCGTCCCGATTATCTTGATCCCGAATGGGACAGCCGCGATGACCCGGTACCTGTCCTCGTCATCGTGTTCCACGTGATGTTTATGGGCTGGACCATCCTGAACGCCCACGATCCGGCCATTTTCATTCCCGGTCTTTTGTTTTTTCTGGGGTTTTCGCAAGTGACGGCACCTTTCCAGAACCGCATCGATTTGAAGCCGCCCTTGCTGGTCGGGTTTTTCCTGGGGGGCTTGGTGATTCACGGGGGCGTGCAGGGATGGTGGATTGCGCCGGTACTGGGGGCGCTATCGGAAATCCCGCTGATGCTGGGTGCCGCGGCCCTTACGGCTTTCAACGACAATGCCGCCATTACCTTTTTGAGCACCCTTGTGCCGAACCTGACCGATAGCCTCAAGTACGCCGTGGTGGCCGGGGCGGTCGCCGGTGGGGGGTTGACCATTATCGCCAATGCGCCCAACCCGGCCGGCCAGAGCATTTTGAAAAATTATTTTGAAAACGGTATTTCGCCCCTCATGCTGCTGGCCGCCAGCATGGTTCCCACGCTGATCACGCTGGGGTGTTTCATCGTGTTTCGTTGATGATGAATCACCATCCGGCAGCTATTCTACCAGACAGCGCATCGCTTCCGCCGGCTTATCAAAAAACGCCTTGCCTGCGCATTCACCTACCCGAACGAACGCCTGCCATCTTAAATTTAATTTGCCAACTGTAAAAAAATCTGACACCTTAATGCGGTTCTTTTTTTGATTTTTTATGATGATTCGCATCTGAGTCCACGGCACGGGCCGCCATTTGCCGGTTTTCGGGATTCACGGTTGTGGTTTGGCATGTGCTTTGCTGTCTTTAACGGGTTGCGATGCGTTTTCCGGCGAAAAGGGGATGCCATCCGAGTGCGCCGACGGCGTTGCCGATGGCATACCAACATGGATCGATCGCAAGTGCGGTGGTTCGCTCGTCACTCCTGCCGGCCATTGCGGCATACGCCGATCACGACACGATTTAGGCTTTCTGACCATGCCCTTTAACATTCCCATTTGGAACCGCATCGTTCTGCGCAAGCGAATTTACCTGATGCTGGCATCGCTGGTCCTGATCACGTTTTTGGGCGCCGTGGTGATGATCTGGTATACTTACCGGATCGAAGGACTCATCACCACCGTCACCGACGAAAATATGGTGCTGCTGGAAACCGCCGAAGATCTGCAGATCGCTTTAGCCAACCAGAAAGGATTCGTTTCCTACTATTTTCTGGACGGCAATCCGGACTGGCTGCGGCAGCTGCGTGAATACCAGGAGCGCTTCAACCGCAAATTGAACGATGCCCAGTCGCTTGCCGCCTCCCCGGATCAAAAAGACACGATCAACCGCATTGCCGCCGAATACCGCCAGTATGTTCACTCCCGGGACAAAGTGATTTTGCTCTATAAAAGCGGCCGTTCCGACGCCGGGGCCGTTTTGCACGAAGAGGTGCGCGAACGCTTTTTTACCATTCTCGACCTGTGCGACAAGTTCAAGACCGTCAATGTGCACAACATCATCGAAGCACGGCAGGAAAGCCGCGCCGAGGCCCTAAAGCTTCGAACGATCGCCGTGGTTGCGATTCTGGCGAATTTTATCCTGGCGCTTTTCCTGGCCATGATCGTCGTAAAAGAGATCCTGGGGCCGATCCGGCGACTGATTCAAGCCGTCACCCATGAAGACGTCGTGACGAAGAAGGAAAACGTCATCAAAATCCTCAGTCACCGGGTTTACGACCTGCTGGACAATATGGATTCCACCCAATCCGAATTGGAGAAAAGCCGGGAAAACCTTCTGCAGGCCAAAAAACTGGCCGTCGTCGGCAAACTGGCGGCCGGAATGGCGCACAGCATCCGCAACCCGTTCACCTCGGTGAAAATGCGGCTGTTTTCCCTCGAGCGCAGCCTTAAATTGAACGACGCCCAGCAGGAAGATTTCGATGTCGTTTCCGAGGAAATTCGCCACATCGACACCATCGTGCAAAATTTTTTGGAATTTTCCCGCCCGCCCAAGCTGGTCATGCAACGCATCAGCCCCTCGGCCGTGGTGGACACGGTGCTGCAACTCCTGTCCCATCGCTTGAAATCCTATGATGTTCATGTCGAGGTGATCCGCAGCAGCAGCCTTCCCGCGGTGGATGCCGATCCGGACCAACTAAAAGAGGTCCTGGTGAACCTCGTGATCAATGCCTGTGAAGCCATGGAAAGAGGGGGGACCATTCGGATTGAAGAAGTGGTGTCCCTGGGGACGGATGCCCGGCGCGAGGCCGTCATCCGTGTGAGTGACAATGGCCCCGGGATTCCCGAAGCGCTGCGCCCCAAAGTGTTCGATCCCTTTTTTACGACCAAGGAAGAAGGCACCGGATTGGGGATGAGCATTGCCAAACGCATCATCGACGAACACCACGGGTGGCTGGATATCGCCGAAACCGAAGGCGGCGGGGCAACCCTTATCGTGACACTGCCGGTAAAGGAGTCAACCGATGAGTCACATCCTCATCATCGACGATGACGATCAACTGCGCAAAAGTTTTGCCAAACTGCTGATCGAAGAAGGCCATCAGGTGCAAAGCGCGGCCTCCGGTGAGGAGGGCCTGCAAATCGTCGGCGCCGCCCTGCCCGACGTGGTGGTGCTCGATGTCCGTCTTCCCGGAATGAACGGACTGGAAACGTTTCGGGCCATTCATATGGTTGAACCCAAGCTGCCGGTCATTATCATGACCGCTTTCAGCACCACCGAAACCGCCATTGAAGCCACCAAGATGGGCGCGTTTGATTATATCCTCAAGCCTTTCGACATACCGGCCATGCTGAAAACCATCGGCCAGGCGCTCGAGACCGGAAGGTTTATGCGCTCGCCGGTCAATATGGGCGACGCCCCCGCGAAAACCGACCGCGACGCCATCATCGGACGCAGCGATGCCATGCAGCAGGTTTTCAAAATGGTCGGGCGCGTGGCGTCGACGGATGCCACTGTTTTGATTCGCGGCGAAACGGGCACCGGCAAAGAGCTGGTGGCGCGGGCGATTTATCAGCACAGCCAGCGTGCGGACAAACCCTTCCTTGTGATCAATTGCGTGGCGTTGCCCGAGACCCTGCTGGAAAGCGAGCTTTTCGGGTACGAGAAAGGCGCTTTCACCGGCGCGGCCCATCGCCGGCTGGGCAAGATCGAGCAGGCCGGCGGCGGTACGGTATTTCTTGATGAAATTGGCGATATGCCCGTCAATCTTCAAACCAAAATACTGCGACTGTTGCAGGAGAAAAAAATCGAACGTCTTGGCGGACGGGAGACCATTCCGGTGGATGTGCGGATTATCGCCGCCACCAACCGTGACCTGGAAACGCTTATCTCCCAGGCCCTGTTTCGTGAGGATCTCTACTACCGGCTCAAGGTCATTACCATCGGCCTGCCCTCCCTGCGGGAGCGGATTACCGATATTCCGTTGTTGAGCGCTTATTTCCTGGATCGATTCGCAGCGGAACTGGGGATCAAAAACCCGGGTATCACCGAGGGGGCCTTGGCCACCTTAACCAACAACCGCTGGCCCGGCAACGTCCGGGAACTGGCCAACACCCTCCAAAAAACACTGATCTTCAACCGCGGTGCGCCTATCGGTCCGCCCGATATTGCGGCGGCCTTGGCGGGCAAGGACGATCATCCGCAGGCGGAAAGCGGCAGCCTGGAAAGCGATATCCGGCGCTGGTTCCGGGATGCCGCCAAAGCGGAGGATACCGACAACTTGTACGACCGCTGCATGGATTTTTTTGCCCGCATCCTTATCCATGAGGCGCTGCAGTACACCGGCGGCAATCGATCCCGTGCCGCCAAACTGCTGGGGATGTCCCGGCCGACGCTGCATGCCAAAATCGATAAATACCATCTCAAAATTGAGACCGCAGTTTATCAAGGCGATGGCTGACGGCCTTGTTTGATAAAAAGTGGTCCATCGCCCGCCGCTATGCTTCGATCAACAATTTAAACTGCTCCCAAGCGCATGCCGACGGGGCTCTTGGGGCTTCTGTGGCGCGCGGTCCGGGTTGATTGACCGGCCGGCATCATCGCTTGCCCGCTCTCTGCCGGCTGCATCTTGGCCAACCGTATTCGAGGAAAATCGTTCGTCATCAGTGTCGTTATTTTTTGCACCCTGTAAAAAAAACCGACACACGCCGACTGGCTTTATCTTCGAACGTTCTCCTGAAAATAAAAATAAATATAATAAACAGTATGTTAGAAATGGATGCCCTGTATCCTATGTGGCATGGTTGTTGCTCTTCGGAGGGGCACCTTCATTGCCGAAGAGGAAACCGGGTCCCATGTCGAAACCGAAACAGCTGCTATCCCCTTATTATCGCTCGCTGACGCTGAATATGACGGTGGCGATCATCGTTGTCTCCTTCATTCCCGTGTTTCTGGTGGGCAGCACCATCTATTACAATTTCTATGCCTCCTATCGGGAAAAAGTGTATGCCCACCTTGAAGAATTGGTGGAAAAACACCGGCAGCAAATTGATGCCTTTCTAGTGGATAAACTGGCGGATATCCGGTTTCTATCCCGAAACCTCGGTTACGCCAATCTGAGCGACGAAACCTTCCTGCAGTCGACCCTGGCCTCCCTGCAGCGCAACTACCGCCCCGTTTTTGTGGATCTTGGCGTCATCAACGGCGCCGGCCAGCAGGTGGCCTATGCCGGCCCTTTCAAACTGACCGAGGCCGTTTATGCAGACACGGACTGGTTTCAGCAGGCCATGAGCAAGGAGTATGTGATCAGCGACGTTTTCTTGGGATTGCGACGGCTGCCCCATTTCATCATTGCGGTCAAGAACACCTTTAACGGGGAACCGTGGATCCTGAGGGCCACCATTGATTTCGTGGCGTTCAACGACCTGGTGGAAAATATACGGGTGGGGGAAACCGGGTTTGCCTATATCCTGAACCGCCGGGGCGAATTCCAGACCAAGCCGCTGATCGACTTCGTCCCCAGCAAAGGGTGCTACGGGCATTTTTTCGACTGTGAAAAAGAACTGAACAACGATGTCACGATTATGGAGCGTGAGGGCGATGACGGCAAAGAAAGTATCTACGTCACGGCCCTGCTCAAGGACAAAGATTGGCTGCTGGTCTACCGGCAGGAAAGCGCGGACGCGTTCTCGGATTTGAGGCGCGCCCAGTTCATTTCCGTCGTCATCTTTATCGTCGGCGGGGTGAGCATCATCATCATGGCCAGCATGCTCTCCATCCGGCAGGTGGGGCGTATCAAAGAGGCCGACCGTGCCAAGGAATTGATGAACGAGCAGGTGATCGAAACCGGCAAACTGGCGTCCATCGGTGAACTGGCGGCCGGCATCGCTCACGAAATCAACAACCCGGTGGCCATCATGGTCGAGGAAGCCGGATGGATTCAGGACCTGCTGGAGGAGGAGGATTTCGCCCGGAGTGAGAACCTGGACGAGTTCGAGCGGGCCTTGAAGCAGATCAATACACAGGGTAAGCGCTGCAAGGAAATTACCCACAAACTGCTCAGTTTTGCCCGTAAAACCGATGCCCGCTTGCAAGAGTTTTCGATCAACGATCTGATCGAGGAGGTCGTGGGTCTCTCGGAACAGCGCGCCAAATACGCCAAGGTGACCATCACGCCGCAATTGGACGCGCACTTGCCGACCATCCAGGCGTCACCCTCCGAAATGCAGCAGGTGTTCCTCAACCTGATCAACAACGCGGTGGATGCCATGGAGCGGCAGGGGGGGGAAATTGTTGTCGCCACCCGCCGTGAAAAGAACCAGTTGGTCATCGAAGTGCGGGATACCGGCCCGGGAATTCCGCCCGCCAACCTCGATCGGATTTTCGACCCGTTTTACACGACCAAACCGGTGGGCAAAGGCACCGGCCTGGGTCTGTCGATTTGTTACGGCATCATCAAAAAGATGGGCGGCGATATCAGTGTGGACAGTACCATGGACGAAGGGACGACGTTTGTGATCAAGATTCCCGTCCGAGAAGAACACGTTGGTTAAGATCGAGACAACACGTGCAATGTCACGGACCACTAAAATCGTTTTAACGCAAGGAGAACGACCATGTTGGAACCGATTGTTTTGCTGGTGGACGATGAGGCCCCCTTTGTCGATACCATGACAAAGCGGCTGACCAAACGGAAGCTTACCGTCTTCAAATCCTACAGCGGGGAAGAGGCGCTGGAAACCCTCAAAGAAAACAGCCAGATCGATCTTGTCATTTTGGACGTCAAAATGCCGGGAATGGACGGGATCGAGACACTGAAAGAAATTCGCAAGGAATTTCCACTTGGTTGAGGTCATCATGCTCACCGGTCATGCCACCGTGGAAACGAGCATCGAGGGCATGCGGCTGGGGGCCTTCGATTACCTGATGAAACCTTGCGACATGGATGTACTCATCGAAAAGGTGAATGCGGCCACCAAGAAAAAGCGCGATCATGAAGAGAAGATTCGTGAAGCCCGGGTGAGTAACATTCTCAAAGCCCGCACCTGATTCGACCGGTGCTGTTGGGATAAACCAAAGCGGCCGGGGGTACGCCGCCCGCCGATACCTGGCGACGGCGTGCCGCGCGCGGCCAAAACGTGGGGTGCCGACGGGGTGCGCTGCTCAGAGCATTGACAGCCCAAACGGATGAGCGAGGAGACATGCCCAAGACCATAAAGCTGCTTCTGGTGGACGACGAAGTGGGTTTCGTCGACGTTCTGAGCAAACGGTTATCCAAACGGAATATGGTCGTTACGGCAGCCTATAGCGGAACCGAGGCGATCCAGACATTGCGCAAACAGGATTTTGATGTGGCTGTGCTGGACCTGAAACTGGAAGATATGGACGGTATCGAAATCCTCAAGATATTCAAGAAACTCGTTCCGGCCATGCCGGTGATCATGTTGACCGGGCACGGCTCGGAGCAGGCGGCGCGGGAAGGGGTTGCCTCCGGTGCGTTTGACTACCTGACCAAACCCAGCGATCTGGAGGATCTCGTCGCCAAAATCATGCAGGCCGTTAAACGGGAGAAATGAGATGTCGGAACCAATGACGGTCCTGTTTGTGGACGATGAACCGGACTTTTTGCAGACCCTGCTCAAGCGGATGCGTAAACGCGATGTGAACGCCGCCGGTGTCGGCAGCGGTGAAGAGGCGCTGGTGCATCTGGCCCAGTTCCCGGCGGACGTGGTGGTGCTGGATGTCAGGATGCCGGGCATGGGGGGCATTGAAACACTGCGGGCGATCAAAAAAAAGACGCCCCTGACCGAGGTGGTCATGCTGACCGGGCATGCAAGCCTGGAGGTGGCCCGGGAAGGCATGGAAAACGGGGCCTTTGACTACCTGATGAAACCGGTCGATATCGATGATTTACTCTATAAGATTCAGGATGCCTTTCACAAAAAGACGATACAGGAAGCAAAAATAAAAACCCTGAACATGATGCTGAAATCGGAAAGTTCGCCGACAGAGTGAAGTGAAGATATTGGGCTATCGAAACAACCGAGCATGGGAGGAGAAAAACGCAATGAATTTTTTCCAACAATGGGGCCAGTTCATGATGGCCGGAGCAAAAGCCTTTGCCGCGTGGGAGATTGACAATGCCCACACCATTCTGCACGACCGCAAACGGATCCTGCTGTTGGGTCTGCTGCTGATTCCGGTGCTTCTGGGCGGCATAGCGTTTGCCGAACAAATCGGCGGCGCGCTGCCGGACCTGCTGGGCGGTAAAAAGGCCTACAGTCCCGCCTTTTACAGCACCGGCATTTTTATCGTATCCATTCTCATCGGGCTCGGGGCCGGCTTGATTACCGGCTGCATCGGTGCCGGTGGGGGGTTTATCATCGCACCGGCCCTGATGAGCGCCGGTATCAAGGGTATTCTGGCCGTCGGCACGGACCTCTTCCATATTTTTGCCAAAGCCATCATGGGGAGCGTGATTCACCGCAAGCTGGGCAATGTGTCCGTCCCCCTGGCGGTGGTTTTCCTGCTGGGTGCGATTTTAGGGGCGACCACAGGCGGTGTGATCAACCGGGTCTTGTATGAGATCAACCCCGTATTAAGTGATGCCTTTATCACCACTGTTTATGCCGGAATGCTAGGTTTTTTGGGTATCTACGCCATGGTCGACTTTCTCAAGGCCCGCAAGGGAGGCAATACCGATGCCGGTGCCCACGGCGGCAAGGACGAGGGCGTCGAGATGGGTGGCCTGCCCAAAAAAATCCAAGCCCTGAAAATCCCCCCGATGGTGCGTTTCGATCATGACCTGGTGCCGGGCGGCCGTGGCATATCGTGGGTCTTCCTGGTTCTCAGCGGCGCTCTGGTGGGGCTTGCGGCCGGCATCATGGGCGTCGGCGGCGGCTTTCTGACCTTTCCGATTTTTGTCTATGTCCTGGGCGTCTCTTCCATGACAACGGTGGGCACCGATATTTTCCAGATCGTGTTCACCGCCGGTTATGCTTCCATCAGCCAGTATGCCATCTACGGTTTTATCTTCTACACCCTGGCCATGGGCATGCTCCTGGGGTCGCTTTTGGGAATCCAGATCGGTGCCATGGTGACTAAGGTTGTGCCTGGCATCACCATCCGTGGTTTCTACGCCATGGCGGTCCTGGCCGGTTTCGTCAACCGGATATTCGCCTTGCCCGCCAAACTGGGGGAGATGGGCGTGATTCCGATCTCGCCGGGTCTGGGCAACACTTTAGACACCATCGGCATCTGGGCCTTTTTCATCGTCATATCCGGGTTCGGTGTCTGGGTGATCGGTACCTTTGTGACCAACATCAGCAAGTTGAAGGGAGAGGGGGAGGCGCACTCATGATCGCAAAAAAAGGAGAATTCTACAGCGGCGCCGGCATGATGGCGATTTTTGTGGTGATCTTGATCGTGATGTTCATGCCGATTTTCAAAGGGCATAACGGTCTCGACTATCTCGATTCGCTCTACAACTCCATATCCAAGGGGTCCGCCTATTATATTCCGGCCATGCAGGACGAAGCCAAAACCTACGCCGGCAGCAATGTCAAGCTGACCTTGACCATGCAGGATGAAACCCAGGCCCGCCAGACATCCCTGCTTTTCCAGAAAGGGGGCGCGCTGGTCAACGTCTCGGGTGCCGCGCTCTCACTGGACGGAGACCTGGGGGCAATGCTCGCGGTCAGTCTCGAGGACGCCGATCTGATGTATCACAACAAGGGGACTGCCGTGTCCGACAAGTATGGATACGAAGAACGGCAGGTTCTCTACAACTGGTGGGCGGCGAGTAATGCCATGGAAAAGGAACTCAAACGCCAGAAACAGTTCAAGGCCGCCAAGATCGTGGCCACCATCAACCAAAAAGCCATCGAAACCGCCTATAATTACTACCGCATCGAACCCCAGAGCATATCGGATCGCTACGGCATCGTTATCTTTTCGTTGGTGTTTTACGTGCTCTATACGCTCTGGTATGGGTTTGGCATCATGTTCCTGTTTGAAGGATGGGGGCTGCGCCTCGAACATTGACCGTGCGGCGGCCACCCGATCGCTGCTGTGACCGGCGCCGGGCCGAAAGCGGCCCGGCGCTTTTTTCAAGAAAGCCGTCAGCGGGGATGCGATGATCCGTTTACGGCTTTTGTTTATCCGAATTGGCAGAAGGCGGGCGCTTTAAAACGCCGCGCCTGCGCATCCCTTGCCGGATGCCCTTGTGCAATGATACCGTCACCATCCACCCTAACCAGCAAACGTCACCGGGCCGCATGATCAACTTTCGACAGATCATCCGCAAAATTTTTCCAAAACAGGAGACGGTCGACACCGTCGATGTGGATAACCTGCGCCTGGTTTTCCGTGAACGCTACGCCTATTTTAAACAGCTTATCAGCGCCAACAACAAAGCCCTGGAAATCATGGCGGAAATCGAAGGCGCGCTTCAGGGAAACCGGCCTTTCGGTATGGCCTTTGTGCGCGCCTGTGTCACCAGCGCTTCGGTGAGCGTTTTTCAGATGGTGGACAATCTGCAACGGCTGGCACCCGAAAAATACGATGCCCTGACGCCGCGTTTCAAAGCGATCAGCCAACAGATCGACGCGATGATGGGCCGTGAAAGGAAAGCGCTGGATGAGCGCCTGGTCATTGTGCTGGATGACATCGACAAGGACATGGTCGATCTGGTGGGCAGCAAGATGGCCAATCTCGGGGAAATGAAAAACCGGCTCGGCCTGCGCGTTCCTTCCGGCTTTGTGATCACCGCCTTTGCGTACGACCGTTTTCTGGCCCACAACGATCTCAAAGCGGAAATCGACCGCTTGATGCAATCGGCCGATCTGGACGACATCGAGAATCTCTACCGGCTTCACGCCCGCCTGGACAAACTGATCGTCCAGTCGGAAATGCCGCCCGATCTGGCCACCGCCATACGACAGGCCTGGGACGTCATGGCGGCGCCCCACGGCCCCGGGTTGACGGCGGCCATGCGCAGCAGCGCCCTGGGTGAAGATGAAAAAGGCAGCTCTTTTGCGGGGATGCACCGTTCGGAATTAAACGTAAGCGGCGATAGTCTTTTCGATGCCTACAAGCAAATCGTAGCCAGTAAATACAGCCTGCCGGCCATCACCTACCGGCTCAACAAAGGCTTCCGGGATGAAGACATTGCCATGTGTGTCGGCTGTCTTGCCATGCTGGATACGGTGGCCGGCGGGGTGATGTACTCCCGCAACCCCTTCGACCTCAACGACCGCAATATCGTGATCAATTCCGCCTGGGGGCTTCCCAAAGCCGTGGTGGACGGTTCGGTGGACGGCGATCTTTTCGTCGTCGACCGCGGTCGTCCGCAGCGCATCGTCCAACGGGAGATTCGCCCCAAAGAACGCCGCTTTACCTGTTATCCCGAAGAAGGGGTTTGCCGGCTGGATATCATGGATGAGGGGCTTCGCCTCCGGGCCTCGCTCGAAGATGCGCAGGCCCTGGCCCTGGCGGCCACGGCGGTCCAGTTGGAGGACCACTATGGCGCGCCCCAGGATATCGAGTGGGCCACCGATCAGCAGGGGGAGATTTGCATCCTGCAATGCCGGCCCCTGCTGCAGATGCCCTCCCGGGCGCCATCCTCAGACGGTCCACTCAATTCGGCACAGGGAGACAGTGTGCTCTTGGCAGGCGGCATTACGGCCTGCCCGGGCATCGCGGTCGGCCCGATTCACCGCGTGGACAGCGGGCTGGATATGCTGGCCTTTCCGCAAGGGGCCATCCTGTTGACGCGCGAAGCGCACCCCCGCTGGGCGTCTCTTTTGACCCGGGCGGCCGGCGTGATTACGGCGCATGGCAGTTTTACGGGGCACCTGGCCAATGTGGCGCGTGAGTTCGAGCTGCCGGCCCTTTTCGGTGTTACCGATGCACTGGAAGAACTTCAGCCCGGAACCCTGATCACGCTGGATGCCGGGAATCGCGCCATTCACGCCGGCCGTATCGAAGCGCTGCTGGCGTCGTCCCCGCCGAAAACCAGCCTGATGGTCGGCAGCCCGGTTTACGAGACCCTGGCGCAGGTGGGGCGCCTGATCGTGCCCTTGAACCTGCTGGACCCGGATGCCTCCGAGTTTGCACCGGCCAACTGTCGCACGTTCCATGACATCACACGGTTCATTCATGAAAAGTCCGTTCATGAGATGTTTCATTTCGGCCGGGACCATCATTTCAACGAGCGCTCCAGCAAGCAGCTCTACTTCCATGCCCCCATGCAGTGGTGGATTTTGAACCTGGACGACGGCTTCAAGGAAGAGGTCCGGGGGAAATATATCCGACTCGACAACATCGCATCGATTCCCATGCTGGCGTTCTGGGACGGGTTTGCGGCCATTCCCTGGGACGGCCCCCCGGCGCTGGACGGCAAAGGGTTGATGGCGGTCATGTTCCAGTCCACGGCCAATCCCGCTTTGACCCCCGGCGTCCGCTCGCGCTACGCGGACCGCAACTATTTCATGATTTCCAAACACTACTGCAACCTCAATTCCCGGTTGGGGTATCATTTCTCCACCCTGGAAGCGCTGGTCAGCGATCGCACCCCGGAGAACTATATCGGCTTTCAGTTCAAAGGCGGAGCGGCCGACGACCGCCGACGCATCAAACGCATTCATTTCATCGCGGAACTGCTGGAAGAAAACAATTTCCGGGTGAGCGTGAAAGAAGATAACCTGATCGCCCGGATCGAAGGGTTTGAAAAGGCCTACATGCTGGATCGCATCAAAATATTGGGGTACCTGACGCTCCACACCCGGCAACTGGACATGATCATGACCAATCGGTCCATGGTCGATTTCTACCGGTCCAAGATGCAAAAAGACATCCGGTCGCTGACGGATGCGTCGTCCAGTGAGAATGGCGACCCCCTAATCCAACCAGATCTCTAAACGAGCCTTGCCCCGGCCATATGGCGGTTCTCGAATTCCCCACACCGTCTTTTACCGGCCGGTTCTCCCGCGCGGTGTTCTCGTTTTGTCGTAATTATTTTTATCATCATGTAAAAAATACCGACAAGTGTCCCCGCTGTCTTTCAAATTGAGCATGTTCTCAAATTAAAAAATACAATAAATACAGTGCTATAGAGTTGAATGTCGCGTTTGTTTCGCGGTGGCATATCTATTGCTGAAAGACGACAAAAGCCTTTGATGCGACGATGCGAAGATCTTCATCATAGCACGGCGCTTGCGAGGCGTATTTGCTTCCCCGGGGGAATGGCCGCATTTACTGGAATAAGGGGTGTCCGGTGGCAGCTTCGAACATGATTCTAATCGCTGATCGTAATTCCCATGTGCGCATGTTCTTGATGCGGGAGATGATGGCGTCGGGGTATCGCGTGAAACTTGCCGCCAATGGTGATCATGTTCTCAAGATGGCCAGCCCCGCGGGCAACATCGATCTGTTGATCCTGGATCCAAATTTACCGGGACTCGAAGGGGTGCCGCTGCTTATGGCCTTGCGTAAAAACAATGGCCGGCTGCCCATCGTCCTCCATACCCATTCGCGTTACGACGAGGATGTCATCGGCGCTATCGATAGCGACTGGGTAACGGTTATCGAGAAAACAGGGGACAGCATCGAACGTATCAGAGAAACTGTCGGGAAGCTGCTGTCATCGTCTGTTCAGGATTTTACCGAAGCTGGTGGACCCAACTACCGCGAAGGAGAATTGTCGTGAATTCACAGAAGATTGAAAATCTGATGATCCCGCTTGCGGACTACGCCACGGTATCCGAAGATGCCACGCTCTATGAAGCCGTCCTGGCCCTTGAGGAATCCCAGAAGAAATTTGACGCCAACCGCCATCCGCAACGGGCCGTCCTTGTTCTCGATGCCCGGGGGCATGTTGTTGGGAAGATCGGCCAGACGGAAGTCCTCAGGTCGCTGGAGCCCAAATACGAGACCTTCCTGGCGCGCGAAAGCTTAGCCCATACCGGAATGACACGCGCTTTCATGAAATCGCTGATGGAAAAATACAATCTCTGGGGCGGCGCCATGCACGATATCTGCAAGAAGGCCGGTGCGCAGCACGTCCAGGATTTCATGCACGTGCCGTCGGACGGGGAAACCATCGATGTCGAGGCAACCCTGGACCATGCCATTCATCAGTTGGTTGTGGGGGGCTATCAATCCCTGCTGGTGCGGCGGAAGGCGGATATTGTCGGCATCCTGCGGTTGACGGATGTGTTCGCGGCCATTACCGCGTCCATCAAGGCTTGTGCACTATAACGGTGACTGCCGCTTTGCGATTCAATGGCGCGGCATCGATAAGCGGTATACAGGGGCGGCATGATGTCGTTTCAGGAAGGAAGCGACGCTCTGCCCGGCAAGTAAAATAAACCCATTCGACATAACGGATTTAAGAAGATTTTGGAGGAGGAGGCATGGCACATCATATGCCCATCGACAAAGGTTCGGACCCGGGGTGGACATGGAAAAATCGTCCGGGGTACAAACCCCTGCTGATTTTGATTGCGGCCCTGGCCTTTGCGGCGCTCGCCGTTTTACCGCCACCCCAGAGCATGCTGGATCTGGTCCGCACGATCGACCCCCCGGGATACAAGCTCGGGCGTGACGCCCGCACGATCACCGATACGGTCAACCAGAAGTTGCGGCCGGAAGCCTTCCGCGCCGAAAAGCAGGGAGAGCCCGTCAAAACGAATCACCACCCGAAACCGCTTCTCACGCCGGAAGAAGTGGCCCGATTGGCCATTCTCACGGTGGGTATCCTTTTCCTGGCAGCCTTCCTGTGGGGAACGGAATCCCTGCCCCTGGGGGCCACCGATATCCTGGTGGGTGTCTTGCTATACTTGTTCGCGATTCTGCCCATGGAAGAAATCTCCAAGGCCTACATGACCGATGCGGTATTCTTCGTTTTCGGGATTCTAGTCGTGGCGGTCGGTGTGGCCAAAACCGGCCTGGATAAACGCATCGGGCTCATTCTGTTGAGCCGTATCAAGAGCACCAAGGCCTTTGCGTTTATCTTCCTGCCCATGCTGGCCATGTCCGCCAGTTTTCTATCCGAGCACGCCCTGGTGGCCCTCCTGGTGCCGGTCCTGATGGGCATCTACAAAGTCACCTGCAAGATGCACGGCGTCGACAAGGATCGCGCCCTGGCCATATTTCTCCTGCTGGGCGTCACCTTTGCCGCCAACCACGGGGGCCCGGGATCCCCGGCGGCCGGGGGGCGCAACGCCATCATGGTCGGCTACCTGATGGAATACGGGGCCCCGATTTCGTTTCTGCAGTGGATGATCACCGGCATGCCCTTCGTGCCCCTCATATCCGTGGCCATCGGGGGGTACATGTACCTGCGCTGCAAACCGAAGTTTTTAGTCCCGGAGATGAATCCCAGTGAAGTGGTCAAGGCCGAGGTGGCCCGCATGCCCAAATTCGGTGGGCGCGAGGCCATGATGGCCGTCATCCTGGTGATCCTGGTGATCGCCTGGATCGTGCTCGGCGAACATTCCGGACTCGGGGGACCGACGCTTTACGCCGTCGTCGCCATGTTTCTGTGCCGGATCATTACCTGGGAGGATGTGCAGGACGGGGTGGCCTTCGACGTGGTGGGGCTTTACGCCGCTGCCAGCGCCATGGGAGTGGCCCTCAAGTTTTCGGGCGGCGCCCTGTGGCTGGCCAGCTCCTTCGTCGGACTGCTGCCCGACGTGCTGACCCAGGGCGACGGTCTTCTGGTGGGCGTCAGCCTGCTCACCGGCACCATGACCAACTTCATGAGCGACGGTGCCACCGTGGCCGCTTTAGGTCCCGTCGTGCTGCCCATGGCGACCCTGGCCAACGTCAGTGTCTGGAAGGTGGGCTTGATCACGTCCTTTTCCTCCTCCTTCGCCAACTTCCTGGTGGTGGGGACCCCCAACAACGCCATCTGTTTCGGCATGGGGCGGGATCCGGAAACCGGCGAACGCCTGCTGGACGTCATGGATTTCATCAAATATGGGATTCCGGTGACGATTCTGGGCTGGCTGGTGCTCTGGTTCTGGACGATCTTCGGCTACTGGCAGTGGCTGCCCTGGCCGAACGGCGGCTGATGCACGCCACGCGGGCCAGACGGAACAGGAGCAGACCATGAAAGAAGGCCTGTATCGCACGCTCAAGCGTAAAATCATTACCCTGACCCTGGTGATGTCGCTGACGCCGCTGCTGATCCTGGGGGGTGTGCTCTATTACCAGTTCGAAAGTGCCGGCCGCGAAATGACCCGGGAACAGATCCGCTACCGGGCCCAGGCCCAGGCGGAGGCGGTGGATCTGTTTCTGAAGGAGCGCACGGCCATTCTGAATGCCATGGCGGATACCCATGACTTCGCGCAGATGATCGACGAGAAGAATCTGGCCCGCATTTTCGAAGTGATGAACAACCGGGCCGGCGCCTTCGTGGATCTCGGCATTATCGACAGCCGCGGGGCCCACAGGGCGTATATCGGCCCTTATGATTTGCGAGGGCGCAACTACCTCGATCAATCCTGGTTCAACGAGGTCATGATCAAGGGGCATTACAAAAGTGACGTCTACATGGGGTTCCGCCAACAGCCGCACTTCATCATCGCGGTGCGGCGCCATGAGAACCAGCAGGCCTGGATCCTGCGGGCCACCATCGACCCCAACCGTTTCGAGGAGATCGTGCGGTCGGCCCAGATCGGGCGCACGGGCGACGCCTACCTGGTCAACCGGGAGGGGGTTTTCCAGACCCGCCCGCGTTTCGACGGCGATGTGCTGGGCCAGACCACCATCGACACCCGGCAGTTCGGCGGTCGGGTGACGGTGATCGAACTGGAGGACGCCGCCGGCACGGAACGGTTTTATGCCGGCAGCTGGTTGAATGACAACAAGTGGCTGCTGATCATCAACCAGCAGCCCCTGGAGCTCATGTCGCGTCTTTTTGCGCTGCGTCAGATGGAGATCTTCATCATTACCCTTGGGTGTTCTGGGGATCGTGGCCACCACCATTTTTACGACCCGGCTCACCATCAACCGGCTGCAGAAAAGCGATCGGGAAATGATCGAACTCAATGCCCAGCTGGTCCAGTCGGACAAGCTGGCGGCCCTGGGGAAAATGGCCGCCGGCGTGGCCCACGAGATCAACAACCCCCTGGCCGTCATCCTCCAGAAGACGGGCTGGATGGAAGATCTTCTGGAGGAGGAGGGGCTCAAGCAAAGTGCCAATATCGCGGAATTCCGGCAATCCATTGCCAAAATCGAGCAGCATGTTGAACGGGCGCGCAAAGTGGTCCATAATATGTTGGGTTATGCCCGTAAAATGGAGCCCCGTCTGGAGGACGTGGACGTCAACAGCACCATCGACCAGACCATCACGATTCTTGAAAACCATGCCCGCATCAACAATATCGACATTCAGGTGGATCTGGCGGAAACGGTGCCGATTATCGCCGGGGACCAGGCCCAGCTCCAGCAGGTCTTTTTGAATCTTCTTACCAACGCCATCGACGCCATCGGCAGCAACGGCACCATCGAGGTGGCCAGCTGGCGCAGCGATGACCATATTGTGGTGACCATCAAGGATGACGGTCCGGGACTCAGTGAGGACATGATGCGCAAGATTTTCGACCCCTTTTTCACCACCAAGGACCCCGGCAAGGGAACGGGCCTCGGTCTCTGGGTCAGCCACAACATTATCGCCAAAATGGGCGGCGGTATTCACGTGAAGAACAACCCCGATAAGGGCGCCGTGTTTACGGTTGAGATTCCGATTGTGATTCCGGAAAAAAAATGAATCACCAAGACGGGAGGCACAGATGGATTATTTCAGCATCTTGGTCGTTGACGATGAAGTCGATTTTCTGGAAACACTGGTCAAGCGTCTGCAGAAGCGCAACATCGATACGGTCGGTGTCACCAGCGGCGAAGAAGCGCTGGCGGCTTTGGAAAAACGACGCTTCGACGTGATTATTCTGGATATCAAAATGCCGGGCGGAATGGATGGCATTGAAACCCTGCGGGAAATCAAACGCCATCAGCCGCTGGCGGAAGTGATTCTCCTGACGGGGCACGGATCGATGGAAACCAGCATCGAAGGGATGAAGCTAGGGGCGTTCGATTATCTTTTGAAACCCATCAAGCTGGAAGATCTGATGGCCAAGCTGGGAGAAGCTTTCGAAAAGAAAAATCTTCATGACCAGAAAATCAGGAAAGCCCAAATCAAGGAATTGATGCGCTTTCCCGGGCGTGTGTTTCAGCAAGAGAAGGAGAAATAATACCCGCCCTGCGCGACATGCCACGCCATCTGGACGTGGCCGCCGTGGCATCATCTGAGCCGGGCCCCATTCCTGTCAGATAGCCAAACCGTTGCCGGCCGAACGGCGCTGCACAAGCTGTTCGACCGGCACTCTGCCTGCGGAAGCCCTCCTTAAAACAACATCGCTGTGCCAAGATCAAAAGAGAAGTGCGGATACGCCCGACAACGCTAATCGGCGTGAAGCGAAAGCATCCCACCGCCCTCGGTTGCTTCTTACCTCCCTGCCGGAAAAATTACTTTCCGCTGTGTAAAAGTTCACGACAGCCGTCCGTTTAATGGGAACACCACAGCCTGTAGTAAAAATAAAATAACCCATACAAAAACGAATAGTTGCGCCATGGTGAAGTCTGTCAAATTGGATGGCATATCTATTGCTTTAACGAAAAGAGAAGCAATTGTGTGACATGCATTATCGATCACTGCCACCATGATGGCATCTGAATAAATCACACGCGGGAAAGGGCCTTCTCGTGAGTCGCCATCGTTACAGTTCGATTAAGCGTACCATATTGACCTGTATGATCCTCGTGCCGGCCATTCCTTTTGTTTTGATCCTGCTCATCGGTTTCTATCACTTCAAGGTTTCTTTAGAGACCCGCACGCTTAAGAATATGCAGCGGATCGCACGCGATCATCGCGAGATTATCGAATCGTTTTTAAAGGAGCGGGTAAGTGATCTGGAGTTGATTCACGCCTCCTACCAGTTCGATGAACTGCGCCACCACCAGATGTTGGCCACCATTTTTTCACGCCTCCAGCTAACCTCCAATGCCTATACGGATCTGGGTGTTTTTGATGCCAATGGGGTTCACGTGGCGTATCAGGGACCTTTTCCGTTGACCGGTAAAATCTACAAGGATGAATCCTGGTTCAAGGAAGTGATCAAACAGGGGGTCTTTATCAGTGACGTTTTCATGGGCTTTCGAAAGTCTCCCCATTTCGTCATCGCTGTTGCGCGTGACAGCGATCAGGGACGCTGGGTTCTGCGCGCGACCATCGATAGTCAGACCTTCAACACCTTGGTAGGAGGCGTGGAAATTGGCCAAACCGGCGAAGCCTTCATCATGAATCGGGAAGGGGTGCTCCAGACGACCCGCAGATCAGACGGCAACTTGTTGGATGTGGCCGGTGACGTCATGCGGTTTCGCGATGGCCCGCAGGGAGTGCCCATTAGCGAAAACACCTATTTTACCAAGGGGGATTATTTGTATGCCGTTACCCTCTTGAAAGGCGGCACCTGGGTTCTGTTCGTGCGACAGGCCAAAGCGGAAGCTTATCAGGCCCTCCGCACGACGGTCTTTGCCACGGCTTTGATTTGTCTGCTGGGTGGTTTGCTGATCATTGTCGCGGCGTTTTATCTCACCAACCGTATCGTGAACCGCATGCAAAAGATCGATGCGGAGAAAGACCAACTCGGCCAACAACTCATTAGTGCCAGCCGGTTGGCTGAGTTGGGGGAGATGGCTGCGGGGTTTGCCCACGAGATCAACAATCCGCTCCAGATCATAAAAAGCGAACAGTCCCTGATGGCGGCCATCTTAACCGACCTGAAGGAAGCAGGCGAATTAAAGCCGTCGCCGTCGCTAACGGAACTGGAGGAGTCCATGGATCAGGTGGACCTTCAAATATCGCGCTGTGCACAAATTACACAGGCGATTTTGAAATTCGGACGGCAGGCGGAGCCCACCGTTCAGTCCATCGACCTTCACCGCTACATCCCCGAAGTCGTTCAGATGGTAGCGAAACGGGCCAGCGTCCATGGGATCACGCTTGAACAGCAGGTGGCGGATGATGCCGCCCCGGTGCAAGGGGATCCGGCCCAGCTTCAGCAGGTGTTGATCAATCTTTTCAACAACGCCCTCGACGCCATCCTCGACCGGCATGGCTCATCCGGCGGGGAGTTGCGCATCGACACGGTAATGAAACCGGATGGCTGGGTCGAAATCATGGTCTCCGATAATGGCTGCGGTATCAGCCCGGACAACCTTGCCAAAGTGTTTTCACCGTTTTTCACCACCAAACCGGTGGGCGAAGGAACCGGACTAGGCCTCTCCGTTTGCTACGGCATCATCGAGAGCATGGGGGGCACCATGGAAGTGAAAAGCGATCAGGGGCGTGGTTCTGTTTTTACGGTTCGGTTGCCGACGACCGATACCAGAGATGCATAGTGGCGCCCCATCCTGCATGCGATGGGGTGATGCGCCTTCTGTGCTGAGGATAACGCAAGACCTATGGAAATCAGGAGGGAACGTGAAATGGAAGCAATGAAACTCATGCTGGTGGACGACGAGGAACGATTTCTCGCCACGACCAAGAAGCTGCTTGAAAGAAAGGGATATGACGTCGTGACGGCCCGCAGTGGGGCTGAGGCGCTGGAAACATTGCGCCAGACCATGGTGCATGTCGTTATTCTGGATGTCAAGATGCCGGGTATGGACGGCAACGCAACCCTTGTGGAAATCAAACGCCAATTTCCCATGACGGAAGTCATCATGCTCACCGGGCACGCCACCGTGGAATCGGCCATCGATGGATTGAAATCCGGCGCCAGCGACTATCTGATGAAACCCACCGATGTCAAGGATCTTATCGCCAAAGCCGAGGAAGCATTTTCTCGGCGGCAGGGGATGGAGGAAAAAATACGGGTGGCCCGGATGCGGTACCTGATGAAATCCCCGCGGGAGATTATCGCGAATTCCTGAGGGCGATGTCCGGCAATGAAATTTTCCGGGAGAGTCGCCGGTGTGATGCGGGCGCAGGATCTTTTCACTGCCGACGAACGGATTATGAGACCCTTTCGCCTGACGGCTTTGATAGCGGAGTAAGTGATGGAAGAATTTTTCACCATATTGATTGCCGACCGCAACTCTCATGTGCGCATGTTTTTACTGCGTGAGCTGATGGCGGAAGGCTATCGCGTGAAAATGGCCGCCACTGCTGAGAACGTTTTGAAAATGGCCTATGCCCGGGATGGCATCGATCTGCTGATTCTGGATCCCGATTTACCCGGTATCGACCTGGCCGCGATGTTAGCCACCCTGGCGGATCGCATTCCGGTGCTTCCCATCGTGCTTCATACCCATCTGCGCCATGACGAAGCGCTGCTTCGCAACGATGATCGCTGGGTCACCATCATCGAAAAAGCCGGGGACAGCGTGGAGCGCATCAAGGAGGCCGTCGGTCGGCTGTTGCGGTCGTCAACGGTGGGGATTGCAGAGGCTGCCGGGCATCGTTGTCCCGAAGGAAAGATGTCGTGAAGGGATAGCGAACACGCGATCGGCTTATTGTCGGGCTTGGCCATCGACATGGTGCCTGTCAGGCGCCGTGCCACGCCGGAGATGCGCGGCACAGACAACCAGGTATAGGAGAAAAAGATCGGCGAGGAGGATCCATGACACATCATATGGCAACTGAGGAAATCGCGACACAGGCATGGACATGGAAAAATCGACCGGGATATAAACCCATTCTGATCCTGATCGCCGGGTTGGTCTTTTTGGCGATCGTGATGTTACCGCCGCCGCAAAGCATGCTGGACATGGTCCGCAAGGCCGACCCGCCGGGATATAAACTCGGGACGGGCTGCAACACGATTGTCGACACGGTCAACAAGAAACTGCGACCGGAAGCGTTCACGGCTGAAAAACAAGGGCAGGCCGTCCCTACGAACCACGATCAAGAACCGCTGCTGACCGACGAAAAAGTGGCGCAGCTGGCAAAAATCATGGTGGGCATCCTTTTCCTGGCAGCCTTTTTATGGGGGACCGAAGCCTTGCCCCTGGGGGCCACCGACCTTCTGGTGGCGGTGCTGCTCTACCTTTTTATGATTTTGCCCATCAATGAAATATCCCAGGCGTATATGAAAGATGCCGTTTTCTTCATTTTCGGCATCCTGGCGGTGGCCGTGGGGGTGGCCAAAACAGGACTCGATAAGCGCATCGGTCTTATTTTATTGAGCCGTATCAAGAGCACCAAGGCCTTTGCCTTCATGTTCCTGCCCATGCTGGCGATTTCGGCTGGCTTTTTGTCCGAGCATGCCCTGGTGGCCCTCCTGATCCCGGTGCTGATGGGGATCTACAAGGTGACCTGCAAAATACACGGTGTCCAGAAGGATCGCGCGCTGGCGATTTTTCTGCTCCTGGGGGTCTGCTTCGCCGCCAATCACGGGGGGCCGGGGTCGCCGGCGGCCGGGGGGCGCAACGCCATCATGGTGGGCTATTTAATGGAGTATGGGTCCCCGATTTCGTTTCTCGACTGGATGAAAATCGGCATGCCCTTCGTTCCGCTGATGTCGGTGGTGATCGGCGCTTACATGTACATCCGCTGCAAACCCAAATTCCAGGTCAAGGAAATGAATCCCAGTGAAGTCGTCAAGGCCGAAGTGGCCCGCATGCCCAAATTCGGGGGGCGGGAAGCGCTGATGGCCATCATCCTGGTGGCGTTGGTGATCGCCTGGATCGTGCTCGGCGAACATGCCGGTCTCGGCGGGCCGACGCTGTACGCCGTGATGGCCATGTTCGTGTGCCGCATCATAACCTGGGAGGACCTGCAGGAAGGCGTGGCGTTTGACGTGGTGGGACTCTATGCGGCGGCCTGTGCCATGGGGGTGGGGCTCAAGTTCACCGGCGGCGCTCTCTGGCTGGCCAATTCATTCGTCAACCTGCTGCCGGATGCGCTGACCAAAGGCGATGGGCTTGTCGTCGGTGTCAGTATTCTCACCGGCACCATGACCAATTTCATGAGCGACGGCGCCACGGTTGCCGCTTTAGGTCCCATCGTGCTGCCCATGGCAACCTTAGCCAATGTCAGCGTCTGGAAGGTGGGGCTGATTACGTCTTTTTCGTCATCCTTTGCGAACTTCCTCGTTGTGGGAACGCCCAACAACGCCATCTGTTTCGGTATGGGGCGCGATCCGGAAACCGGCGAACGCCTGCTGGACGTCATGGATTTTATAAAATACGGGGTTCCGGTGACGATCCTGGCCTGGCTCGTGCTCTGGTTTTGGGCGGTGTTCGGCTACTGGCGCTGGCTGGCCTGGCCGACGGTCGGCTGAAACAAGGCAACCGCGGGAGAATCCAAGCGGGGGGCATTATGAAGGAACAGGTGTATCGCAATCTGCAGCGAAAAATTATCGCCCTGACACTGGTCGTGTCCCTGGCCCCGCTGCTGATTCTGGGGATGACGCTTTACTACCAGTTCGAAGCGACCTGCCGCGAGAAAACCAAGGAGCAAATCCGATACCGGGCCCAGGCTCAGGCGGAAGCGGTCGATCTGTTTTTAAAGGAGCGCACGGCCATTCTGAATGCCATGGCGGATACCCACACCTTTGACCACATGATCGACGAAAAAAACCTGGCGCGCATTTTCGACGTCATGAATGCCCATGCCGGCGCGTTCGTCGACCTGGGAATTATCGACAGCATCGGCACCCACAGGGCCTATGTGGGGCCCTACGATCTCCGGGGTCGCAATTATTTCGATCAGCCCTGGTTTAACGAGGTGATCGTCAAAGGGCACTATAAAAGTGACGTCTATATGGGGTTTCGCCGTCAGCCGCATTTCATTATCGCGGTCCGCCGCCATGAAAATCAGCAGGCCTGGATCCTGAGGGCCACGATCGACCCCAACCGCTTCGAGGAGATCATACGGTCGGCCCAGATTGGCCGGACAGGGGATGCCTACCTGGTCAACCGGGATGGCATCTTTCAGACCCGCCCCCGGTTTGACGGGGACGTGCTGGAAAAAACCAGCCTCGATACAACTCAATTCGGGGGACGTGTCACCGTCATCGAAAAGCCCGATCCAACGGGTGAAGAACGGCTCTATGCCGGCAGTTGGCTGAACGACAACAAGTGGCTGCTGGTCATCAACCAGCAACCACTGGAGCTCATGTCGCGTCTGTTTGCCCTGCGCCAGACGGAGATATTCATTATCACCCTGGGCGTCCTGGCGATCATGGCGACGACGGTTTTTACCACCCGGCTGGCCATCAGCCGGCTGATCAAAGCCGATCAGGAAATGATCGAACTCAATGCCCAGTTGATGCAGTCGGACAAATTGGCGGCCCTCGGCAAAATGGCGGCCGGTGTGGCCCACGAAATCAACAACCCCCTGGCCGTCATCCTCCAGAAAACGGGCTGGCTGGAAGACCTGCTGGCGGAAGAAGAACTCAGGGAGAGTGAAAACATCGCGGAATTCAGGAAATCCATTGCCAAAATCGAAGAACACGTCGAGCGCGCGCGCAAAGTCGTTCACAATATGCTCGGATACGCGCGGAAAATGGAACCGCGCCTGGAAGATGTGGATGTGAATGACACCATTCACCAAACCATCACCATTCTCGAAAATCATGCCCGCATCAACAATATCGATATCCAGGTGGATCTGGCGGATACGATCCCCATTATCGCCGGTGACCAGGCCCAGCTGCAACAAGTGTTTTTAAACCTGATCTCGAACGCGATCGACGCCATCGGCAGCAACGGCGCGATCGAGGTGGACAGTCGACGCCGTGATGATGTTATCGTAGTGAATATCCGGGATGACGGCCCGGGGCTCAGCGAAGAAAAAATGCGCAAAATTTTCGACCCGTTTTATACCACCAAAGAATCCGGCAAAGGAACCGGCCTTGGCCTCTGGGTCAGCCACAGCATCATCAGCAAAATGGGCGGCAGCATTCAGGTGAAAAACAATCCCGACAAGGGGGCCGTTTTTACGGTTGAAATTCCGATTGTCATTCCGGAAAAAAAATGACGCATCATGACGGGGAGGCACATATGGATTATTTCAGTATTATGGTCGTTGACGATGAAGTCGATTTCCTGGAAACACTGGTCAAACGTCTCCAAAAACGCAACATCGATACCGTGGGTGTCACCAGCGGCGAAGAGGCGCTGAAAATATTAGGGGAAAAGCGCATCGACGTCGTCATTCTCGATGTCAAAATGCCGGGGGGGATCGACGGTATTGAAACCTTGCGGGAAATCAAACGTCATCAGCCATTGACGGAGGTGATCCTGCTGACAGGGCACGGCTCGGTTGAAACCAGCATCGAAGGGATGAAAATGGGGGCCTTCGACTATCTTCTAAAACCCATCAAGCTGGAAGAACTGATGGTCAAGTTGAGTGAAGCCTTCGAAAAAAAAGATCTGCAGGAACAAAAGATACGGAAGGCGCGTATAAAAGAACTGGTCCGTTTCCCCGGACGCGTGTTCCAGCAGGAAAAGGAATAGAAAACCAAACACGCAGAGGCGCCGGATGCACCGCCGTGATTTTCGTGCGCTGCCGTCCGGGACAACGCCTTTTACGCCCGCCCCGAAGCGCTTCGCCCTAAACCGGCCGGATTTCCTTTTTCATCGCGGGTCCGGCCGACATCCCAATCCGCCATGGTCTGCGGGACAAGGCATCCCTTTAGCGCAATCAAACAGCCTTTGTGCTCTCGTTGGTTTAGCGTTTCAATCGGACAACATGGTGCCGGATGCCAGGAAGTTTTGGTGCAGTTCAAAACATCGGCCGAGATCATGAGGGATGTGACCGACCCGTGCTTCCCGGACATATTTTTCGAGATACGGTTTATAGTCGGGATGGGCACATTTTTCGATGATCAGGTTGGCGCGCTGCACGGGGCCCAGACCACGAAGGTCCGCCAAGCCTTGCTCCGTGACGATGATCTGGGTGGAGTGTTCGTTGCTGTCGACGTGGGTGCACATGGGGACGACCGTCGATAATCGGCCGTCCTTGACAACGGACGGTGCCGTAAAAATGGAAATATAGCTGTTGCGTGTAAAATCGCCGCTGCCGCCAATACCGTTCATGATATCCGTACCGAACAGATGCGAAGAATTCACATTTCCGTAGATATCGAATTCGATGGCCGTATTGATCGCGATGACCCCCAATCTGCGGATAATGCCCGGATGGTTTGAAATTTCCTGGGGCCGCAGGACGATCCGTGGACCAAAAAAGTCGATGTTGTCGATAATCTGCTGCAGCTTGTCCGCTGTTATGGTCAGGCTGGTGGCGCTGGCGCCCAGGAGCTTCCCGGCGGCCATGATATCCACCAGGGAATTCTGAAAAACTTCCGAATACATCATAAACGGCGGCACATCCGGATGGGTTCCCAGAACAGACATGATGCCGTTGGCGACGTTGCCGACGCCGGATTGCAAGGGCAGAAAACGCGGCGGAATACGGCCGGCCCGCAGTTCATCGAGCAGGAAACGGGTGACATGCGCCGCGATTTTGAGGCTGGTGTCATCCGGCGGGTTGAAGGCACCCAGGCGATCCGGCTCATCACTTTCGACGATACCGATGACTTTCTCCGGGTCCACCTGGGCGTAGGGCCATCCGATCCGGGTCAACGGGTCGTAGATGTGAATCGGGTATCGGTAGGGCGGTGGCGGCATCACCACAATGTCAGCCATTTCCCTCAATCGGAGCGACTGGTGCCGATTGATTTCAATGATCACTTTTTTGGCATATTTTAAATAAGTCGGTGAGGCGCCAATGGAGGTGGTGAGATACACCCGACCGTCCGGTGTTATTTCGGTTGCTTCCACGACAGCGGTATCGATTTGCCATAAGAATTCTTCAGCAACGGCCTGGGGGAGATGAGACAGGTGCATGTCGACATATTCCACCTCCTGCCGATTGATTTGTTTGCGCAGGGTGCCGTCCGCCTGATAGGGCCCGCGCCAGGCAATGGCATCGGCTTTGGCCAGCGCTTCATCAATACTGTAGCCACTGGAGGCGCCGGTGAGCACACGCACCTTGAAGGGGTGTCCCTTGGCATGTTCTTCGGTGGCGCGTTGGGCCAAGGCCATCGGGACCGCTTTGGCCGATCCGGCAGGCGTAAAGCCGCTGAACGAAATCATATCGCCGTTTTGAATATGGGTTACGGCTTCCTCGGTCGATAAGGTTGGATAAGGTCCGGACATTAAAAAACATCCCTTATTTGTGGGTTTCAGAGAATCTTGTTCTGCGGTTTTCCCGCCAGCCAGCACGCAATATTCGCGAAGGCCATCTCCGCCCGACGGACAAACGCTTCCTTTCGGGTTAGGGCGAGGCCAATTACCATTTAGAGCAGATGGTCAGCATATCGAAAAGAGCGCCGCCCGGGCGCGTTTCATCTCCGCCTCTCGACCAGGGCTGTACTCCGCTATCGTCGATAAGCATAGTCTATGCCAATTCCCGCGCGATCGCGGGTCTGAGATACGCCATATGGATAAGGATCTGTTTTAAAGGAAGTATATCGACAGCGGTCCATGCTATGAGTTCGTCCGCCATTATGATGTGAAACCTTGATAGTCATAAGACGAACAGCGTACTGACCGGAACAATTCCGGCGGATGGCAAGCCTCGGCAAGGGCGACTGGTCCGTTGAATAGACCCATTTGAATCGCACCCCTTTCGATCCGTTCTTCTTCGACAACCAACGCCATTTTCGATATTCTTCTATTGACGTTTCGCAATTTTGCAAGCGTATGCTTATCTTTCCGTTGCCGATTTGACATAAAAACATCTAACTGCCTGGAAACAAATAAAAAGTAAAAAGATTGGCTTTCAGGTATAGTAATTGCTTTAAAAGCGCCACAGCTTGAGCGCGGAGAGCAAAAGAGAAAAGAAAACATGAATGTTCACGATTTTGTGTCCCGAAGCCGTATGTCACCTTTTTTTAGACGTATTTTAAAATAAGGAGGTTCCTCATGAGTCTTGGTCTTCAATCGTTCTTAGCCGTCTTGCCTATTTTGACCGCTGCCGTGCTGCTGGTCGGTTTCCGTTGGCCCGCCAAACGGGCCATGCCCATCTGCTACGTGGTGGCCGTCGTGGTGGCCATCGCCTTCTGGAAAGTCGATACGGTGCGTGTTGTCGCTTCCACCATCCAGGGATTGTTTCTGACGGTCAACATCCTCTACATTATCTTCGGGGCCATTCTGCTCCTCAACACCCTTAAACATTCGGGCGCCATTACTGCCATTCGCTCCGGCTTCGCCGATATCAGCCCGGATCGCCGGGTTCAGTTGGTGCTGATCGCGTGGCTGTTCGGCGCCTTCATCGAGGGGTCCTCCGGCTTTGGCACGCCGGCCGCCATCGCGGCACCCCTCATGGTGGCGGTGGGCTTCCCGGCAATGGCGGCCGTCATGATCGGGATGATGATCCAGAGCACGCCGGTGACCTTCGGCGCGGTGGGTACCCCCATCCTGATCGGTGTCAAAGGCGGTCTGGAAAGCCCTGAACTGACCGCCCAACTCGCTCAGGTCGGCATGAATTTCACGGATTACCTGCAGCTGATAACGGCCCAAAGCGCCATCATTCACGCCATTTGCGGTACCCTTATCCCGACCTTCATGGTGGTCATGATGACCCGCTTCTTCGGCAAGAATAAATCCTGGACCGAAGGGCTCTCCATTTTGCCGTTTACCCTGCTGGGTGGCGTGGCCTTCACCATTCCCTATGTCTTTACCGGTGTTTTCTTAGGTCCTGAGTTCCCCTCCCTGATCGGGGCCCTGGTCGGTATGGCCATCATGTCCTTTTGTGCTGTCAAAGGGTTTCTGGTGCCCAAGGACACCTGGGATTTTCCACCGCGCGAAGAATGGGACAAAAGCTGGATATCCGATATGGAGATCAGCCTGGAATCCCTGACCACGAAAAAACCCATGAATCTCGTCCTGGCCTGGATTCCCTACGTCCTGGTGGCGGTGGTTCTCGTACTGAGCCGCTTGCGTCAGTTGCCCCTGGGGGGATGGCTCAACAGCGTGGCCATCAAGTGGTCGGATATTCTTGGCACCGGTATCACCGGTTCCAGCGCACCGCTGTATCTTCCCGGCGCGATGCTGATCTTCGTGGTCATTATCACCTTTTTCCTGCACCGCATGACGTCCAAGGAATTGGGGGATGCCGTCAAGGAGTCCAGTAAAATTCTGCTGGGCGCCGGTTTTGTGCTGATTTTCACGATTCCCATGGTGCGGGTTTACATCAACTCGGGCATCAATGCCGCCGGATACGCCAGCATGCCCCTGGCCATGGCCCAATGGGTAGCGTCGAACGTTGGTCACGTCTGGCCCTTTTTCGCGCCGTTTATCGGTGGGCTGGGGGCCTTCATTGCCGGCAGCAATACCGTCAGCAACCTGATGTTCAGCCTCTTCCAGCACGGGGTTGCCCAGAACCTGTTGATTGCGGGTTCGCTGGTGGTCTCGCTGCAGGCGGTGGGGGCGGCGGCCGGCAATATGTTCTGCATTCACAACGTCGTGGCCGCCTCGGCCACGGTGGGGCTGCTCGGTCAGGAAGGCATTACGCTGCGCCGGACGATTATCCCGACGATTTACTACTGCGTGCTGACCGGGATCATCGGCCTGGTGGCGATCTATGTCTTCGGCTACCAGGATCCCTTGAGCGCTTTTATCGCGGCCGCTCAGGGATAAGCTGTCTAAAACCTGGCGGCAGCCGCCGGTGCCGACGGCTGCCGCCCACGACCGACACGGTCATGATCGCATCATCGCTTGTGCGTCTGGCAGAGCCCGGAGGGTCACAAAGGAGAACGATCGGATGAATCAACGTGATAAATCACTGGATCTTTTTATCAAGCAAGCCGAAGCGGTATCCGCGATCGTCAGCCGGGTGGCGTCCGTGCAGGCGGCCCTGGACTATGCCGTGACCTTGTGTGAGCAAAAGGAGGCCTGCCAGCTGCTGGTGGCGGGCTGCGAGGCGCCCCTTTCGGCCCCGGCCGAGACCCTTTGCGACACCAAGCAGACCAAGGTGATCGCCGCCCCGGGGCTACCGCCGGATCAGCTGGCGACCCTCGACGCGCTGTGTGCGGCCCGCGGCATCCAGTGCACCGCCGACCACCTGAGGGACCACCTGGCCGGCATCGACATCGGGCTGACCTATGCGGATTTCGGCATTGCCGAGACCGGCACCCTGGTGATCGATTCCAGCAGTGAAGAGACCCGGCTGGCCACCATGATCAGCGAAATCCATGTTGCGGTGTTGCCGGTTTCGCGCCTGCGGGAAGCGTCCTATGACGTGGAAGCCGCGCTCGAGGGCGCCATGGGGCAGGCCCCCAACTACACGGCCTTTATCACCGGCGCCAGCCGCACGGCCGATATCGAACGGGTGCTGGCCCTGGGGGTTCACGGCCCCCTCGAACTTCACATCCTGATCCTGGAGGAGGCCTGATGCAAACCGCGCGCAATCTGAAAGCCTATAAAAAAGACGTCAAAGGGGCCCTGGACAACACCTTCCTGCGGGAAGCCATGGACAAGTTCGCCGTGGCCTACCGCACCAGCCGGGCCAATGCCTTTCGCGAGATGGATGTGGACGCGCTGGTGGCCGAGATCGCCGCGGCCAAGGACGCCGCCATCGGGCAGATGGAGGCCCTTTATGAAACCTTCAAGGCCAATGCCGAAGCGATCGGCATCCAGGTGCACCTGGCCCGCACGGCCGAGGATGCCAACCGGATCATTGCCGAGATCGCCCGCCAGACCGATTCACGGAAAATCGTGAAATCCAAATCCATGACGGCCGAGGAGACCCTGCTCAACCACCACCTGGAAGCCCAGGGGCTGGAAGTCACCGAGACCGACCTGGGGGAATGGATCATCCAGCTGCGCCACGAGGGGCCTTCCCACATGGTGATGCCGGCCATTCACCTGTCGCGCTTTCAGGTGGCGGACCTGTTCACGGACGTGACCGGGAAAAAGCAGGACAGCGAGATCGAACGCCTGGTGAAGGTGGCCCGGCGGGAGCTGCGCCGGAAGTATGTGGAAGCCGACATGGGGATTTCCGGGGCCAATTTTGCGATTGCCGCGACGGGCACCATCGGGCTGACCACCAACGAGGGCAACGCCCGTTTGGTGACCACCCTGCCGCGGGTGCATGTGGCCCTGGTGGGTCTGGACAAGCTCATGCCCACGCTGCACGACGCTTTGAGGATCATCCGGGCGCTGCCGCGCAACGCCACCGGCCAGGCCATCACCTCTTACGTGACCTGGATCACGGGCCCTTCCGAATGCGCCGCGGCCGCGGACGGCCGCAAGGCGATGCACATCGTGTTTCTGGACAACGGCCGCACCGCAATCGCCAAGGATCCGGATTTTGCCCAGATCCTGCGCTGCGTGCGCTGCGGGGCCTGCGCCAATGTCTGTCCGGTCTACCGCATGGTGGGGGGCCACCAGTACGGGCACATCTACATCGGGGCCATCGGGCTGATCAGCACCTATTTTTTTCACGGCCGCGACAAGGCCAAGCACCTGGTGCAGAACTGCATCAACTGCGGGGCCTGCAAGGCGGTCTGCGCGGCCGGCATCGACCTGCCGCGCCTGATCAAGGAAGTCCACGCCCGCATCCAGGACCAGGAAGGCCATCCGCTGCAAAGCCAGTTGATGCGTGTGATGTTGAAGAATCGCAAACTCTTCCATGGTCTCCTGCGCTCGGCCAGCAAGGCCCAGAAACCGATTACCGGCGGCACGGCCTACATGCGCCATTTGCCGTTTATCTTTGCCAAGGACCATGATTTCCGGACCCTGCCGGCCATCGCCGAAAGGCCTTTTCGGGACCGCTGGGAAAACATCAAACCGGAGCCTGTAAACGCCCAATATCGCGTGGCGCTGTTTTCCGGCTGTGTGGAGGATTTCGTTTACCCGGAACAATTGGAAGCCGGTGTAAAGGTGCTGGGCGACCAGCCTGTGGATCTCGCCTTTCCCATGGACCAGACCTGTTGCGGCCTGCCGCTTCAGATGATGGGTGAAAAGGATGCCGCCAGGGCCGTTGCCATTCAGAACATAGCGGCCTTCGAACAGGGAGATTATGACTATATCCTCACCCTATGTGCTTCATGCGCTTCGCATCTGAAAAATGCAGTTCCGGAACTTTTCACGGAAGACCCCGTCTGGACGGATCGGGCGCGGGCTTTTTCCGACAAGGTGATCACCTTCAGTCAGTTTGTGCAGAACGTTCTTCAAATCGATTCCTCGCTATTCAAGGGGGCCGGACAGCGTACGACCTATCATGCGCCCTGCCACCTGTGCCGCGGCATGGGGGAACACGACGCGCCCAAGGCCCTTATCCGCAAAGCAGGGCTTACCTTTATACCGGCGGCGGAAGAGGAAACCTGCTGCGGGTTCGGCGGGACCTATTCCGGCAAGTTCCCCGAAATCTCGTCCCAGATCCTGAAACGCAAACTCGACGATTTTGAGGCCACCGGCGCCGATCTTCTGGTCACCGAATGCCCGGGATGCGTCATGCAGCTGCGCGGCGGTGCCCTGAAGCGGGGCGACCGGATAACCGTTTTTCACATTGCGGAAGCATTGGCGGAACATTTGAAAAACAAGTCAATTGCGCCGCACTGAAAGAATACGATCCTTTTTTCAAAAGCTTTCGATAACCCTATGGACAGACATGTAAAGGCAGCTTTTTACCGAAAGAGAGGAGAACGAGATGGTGGTCAAGGACCTCATTAAAGAGCTCAGGCAAGCCATCGGCCAAAACGCCGTAACGACTGAAAAGGAAGATCTCGAATCTTACACGTTCGACGCAACCCCGGATATGCCGACGGGGCTCCCCGATGTCGTCGTCATCCCGGAGAGCACCGACCATGTCCAGGCTATTGTGACCCTTGCCAATAAGTACAACGTGCCCGTTTATACGCGCGGCTCCGGAACGAATCTCAGCGGCGGTACCATTCCCCTGAAGAAAGGGATTGTGATGGTCATGCTGAAGATGAACAGAATCCTGGAGATCGATGTGGAAAACCTCACGGCCACCAGTGAGCCGGGGGTTATCATCGCGGACCTGAACGCGGCCGTCGCCGAACACGGGCTGATGTATCCACCCGATCCGGGGTCGGTGGACACCGCTACCATGGGCGGCAGCGTGGCGGAATGCTCCGGCGGTTTGAGGGGGCTAAAATACGGCGTGACCAAACACTATGTCATGGGACTCGAAGTCGTTCTCGCCAATGGGAAGATCATGACCTGTGGCGGCAAAACCGTCAAAAACGTATCCGGATATGACATGGTCAAACTGTTTGTCGGCTCCGAGGGAACCCTCGGTATCATCACCAAAATCATTTCCAAACTGATTCCGGCGCCCGAGGCGCGCAAGACGGCCACGGCGACGTTTGCGTCCATGGATGATGCCGCCCAGACCGTGTCCGGAATCATCAAGAGCAAAGTGATTCCCGCCACACTTGAAATCATGGACAACGTTACGATCAAAACCGTTGAAAATTTCCTGCACCTCGGTCTGCCGATCGATGCCGAAGCCATATTAGTGATTGAGGTGGACGGTATTCCCGAGGTCGTTGAGAAGGAAATGGACGCCGTCGCCCGCGTGTGCAAGGCCAACAACGGCAATTTGAAGATCGCGGCCAACGCCGCGGAACGAGACGGTCTTCTGGCGGCCCGTCGTGCGGCGCTTCCCGCCCTGGCCCAACTCAGCCCCACCACGGTTCTTGAAGATGCCACCGTGCCGCGCAGCAAGGTGCCGAATATGATCCGGGCCATCCGTGCTATCGCTGAAAAATATAATCTTACCATCGGCACTTTCGGCCATGCCGGCGACGGCAACCTGCATCCCACCATCATCACCGATGAGGCCAACGCTGACGAGATGGCACGGGTGCACAAAGCCGTCGACGAAATCTTCGATGCCGCCATCAAACTGGGAGGCACCCTCTCCGGCGAACACGGCATCGGTATCGCCAAGCAGAAATACCTGCTCAACGAGTTCGGCGAGTCCGGAATCGAAGCCCTCAAGGCGGTGAAACGGGCGCTCGATCCGGATAATATTCTCAATCCCGGAAAAGTCGTGACAATCTGAGAGGTGACCATGTCCTACTACGACCTGCTGGAAACCATCAACGCCGAGATCGCAAAATGCATGAAATGCGGCAACTGCCAGGCGGTTTGTCCCATCTACAAAGAGGACATGGCCGAATGGAGTGTTGCCCGGGGCAAAATAAAACTTGCCAAAGACCTTCTCGAGGGACGGCTGGACTATACGCCGCGCATCGAAGAAATCTTCAGCCTTTGCCTGACGTGCCAGGCCTGTGCCGAGAACTGTCCCTGCGGGGTTCGCCCGGACAAGATCATTCTTGCGACCCGGGCGGCCATTGCCAGGGAAAAGGGACTGCCGACGATCAAGAAATATATCTTTAGCGTGCTCAAGCACCCGGGGCAATTTAAAACGGGAATGCATCTGGGGGCGAAATTCCAGGGCTTCGGACTTAAAAAAGTCAACGATACCCAGCTCGTAAAACCGCGACTCCCGATCGGTCTCGACATGCGGCGGGTGATGCGGCCGCTGGCGTCCAAGTCCCTTCTTTCCCAGGTGTCCGAGATCACCCCGGTTGAAAATCCCAAAGCCCGGGTGGTGTTTTTTACCGGTTGCATGCTGAACTACATCTATACCGATGCGGGCCACGCCGTCATCAAGGCACTGACCGCCAACGACATCGAGGTGATCACACCCAAGGACCAGCATTGCTGCGGCATTCCCGTGATCATGAGCGGGGACATCGAAACGGCCCGCAGGATCGCCCGGTATAACATCGATGTCCTTTCCCGCTATGACTGCGACGCCGTCATCACCCACTGCGGCACCGGCATCGATGCCTGGGTGCATCACTACCCGGACCTTCTGGAAAACGATCCCGACTACGCCGACAGGGCCAGAGCGTTTTCCGAGAAGGCCTATGACGTCAGCCAGTATCTCGTGGATCGGGGTGGTTGCCGCAAGCCCGCCGCAGCGATGAATCGCACCGTCACCTACCACGATCCCTGCCACATGGTCAGGGGGGTTGGCGTCGGCACCCAGCCGCGGGAAGTCATACGGCGTATTCCCGGTGTTACCCTTAAGGAAATGAAAAAACCTGATCGCTGCTGCGGCAGCGCAGGTTCCTTCAGCCTGACGCATTACGCGCTTTCAAGTAAAATACGGGATAAAAAAATCGCCGATATCCTCGCGGTATCGCCCGACATGGTGCTGACGAGTTGCGGGGCCTGCCGCATGCAGATCGAGGAAGGGCTCTACCATGCCGGATGCGCGACCCCCGTGCACCACGTGGCGGAACTCCTGGCGTCGGCCTATGAAAGAGAAGAAACCGCCGGCAAGGGAAATCAACGCGCCCGCCATAAAACGGCAGCACCAATGGTGGCCGGTTAACCGGCGCACCTTGTTGCGAAAAGGTCTATGCGGCCTGGCATCAGAGAGGCAATGGGCCGTCGTGATGGGTTAACAAGCAAGTCCTGCAGGGAACGGCAGGGTCGCTTATGGGTGACGGCAATTCGCCCGCCTATTCCTTGGGCAAAGGGACGATAAAAACAGGTTTCCGAATTCGTCTCAGGACTTTTTTGGCGACACTTCCAAAAAAGGCCTGACTGACAATACCTTTCCCATGGGTTCCCATCACGATGACATCGCAGTGAAAATCATCGGCTTTTTTGATGATCTCCTCCGCCGGGTAACCTTTGCAGATCTCTATCGATTTTATTCTATTGGCGATTTCAGGATTATCGGCAGCTTTTCGGTCGATAAATCCATTCAAATGCTCTTTAATCTCTTCACGAATGCGCGACCTCTTTTTTTGTAAATTTTCTTCCATTCGCGCCTCGCGGAGATATAAACTGACCATATTTAACGATGTTCCCTCAATTTCATCCATCACATGCAATATGGTAATCTCAGCGTCAAATTTGATGGCCAAGCTTATGGCATAATCAAACGCATTGACTGAATTATAGGACAAATCGGTGGCATAAAGAATCTTCTTGATATCCATTGGCATGATAGTCCTCCTATCGTTTTATCCTGCGGAGTCGTCAATAATTGCCCAAATGCCCGACAGCGTTTCGATTTAATTCAATTCGTAACACGATCGCCTTCGGCAGCCCTGATGGCCTTTACCGCTCAATTTATGCCTGCCATCAGGGCAGACGGCGTGGAAGTGAAAGTCTTCTCAGGACACGCTTGATTTTACAATTTAGCCTGGATTATTCGATTGGGCGGTCTGCCGTATAATCCGCCGGCGGATACGTGTCAGCAATTCCGGTAAACAGCGATTTACCTCATCGGAAAGCACTTCGCCAAATTCGAAACACCTGGCGCCCACGGAATAGAGCACGGCCGGTGGGCAATTACCATAAATCGATTTTGTACAGGCCAGCAGGCCGGCGGGTGTCAGGTGATGCATCAGCAGGCCTGGCAAGGCCGCTTCCGGGACAAGGCGGCGGGAATGGATTTTCCCCGGCGGGTCTTCACAGCTGGCATCGATGAAGATCACGAGACAGGCCTTGCGCACCGGTTCCGCCAGGTCCGGCGTCAACTGGTGCCGGACCAGCACAGCCACATCGTCTTGCGGAACGGTTGCCGCAATCTGCCGGGCGGCGTGCCGGCCCACGCCGTCATCCGACCGCAGCGGATTGCCGCATCCGATGACCAGTATGGGTTTCATCCGCCGCGTTGCACCGTGTCCAGACAGGTGCCGTCGGCAGCGACCAACTCGATCAAGAGCGGCATTTGGCCAACGGCGTGGGTCGAGCAGCTCAAACAGGGATCAAAGGCGCGAATCACGGCTTCCACACGGTTCAAGGCGCCCTCCGAAATCTCCTTGCCGCTGATGAATCGCTCGGCCACCTGCTGGACCCCCCGGTTCATGGCCAGATTGTTGTTGCCGGTGGCGACGATCATGTTGGCCCAGGTCATCAGCCCGTGGCGGTCCACGCGATAGTGATGGAAGAGGGTGCCGCGCGGCGCTTCGACACAGCCGATGCCTTCACCGAAATTGGGTCGGGCGTGGGCCCTGATGTCCTCCGGATTGAGAATGGCGGGGTCCGCCATGAGCGTTTCGATGGTTTCGATGCAGTATAGGATTTCGATCAGCCGGGCATAATGGTTGTAGAAGGAACTCAAGAGCGGCCCACGTTCATAACTTCTGAATTCCGCCCACTCCTGGTCTGCCAGGGGGGTCCCGCACCCGCTGCAAACATTCAGACGGGCGGCCGGCCCCACCCGGTAAATGCCTTCCGGATAGCCCAGCGGTTTGTAGTAGGGGGATTTCAAATACGAAAACGCTTCCACCGATTCCCCGATATACGCCGCGTAATCTTTCGGATCAATATGCTCCGCCACAATTTGACCCTTGGCATCGATCACCCGCAGGGTTCCGTCGGTGAGCGCCAAATTGCCGTCCTCCTTGACCAATCCCATAAAAAGCGTTGGGAAATTGGCAAACGAGGCAATTTCGTCACGGAAATTTTTGAGCACATCCTTGAACCACCCCAACGCGGCCAGCGTTGCGGTCTTGGCCTCGGGGAGCAAGCCCACGATCTTGTCGCGGTCTTCCCGGGCCAGTGCGTCATTGACGCCCCCCGGAACGACCCACGCCGGATGAATGCGCTTGCCGGCGAAGGCTTCGATGACAAGTTGGCCCACCTTGCGCAGCCGGATGCCGTTGTGCGCCAGGGTCGGGTTGGCTTCCAGGACACCCAGGATGTGGCGCGCCGCCGGGTCGGCGTCCATGCCCAACAGCAAGTCCGGCGAAGATAAATGGAAAAAACTCAGCGCGTGCGACCCGATAAATTCACCGCAGTTGAGCAGACGTCTCAGCTTTACCGCGGTCTCGGGTACCCGCACGCCCAGAATAGCGTCACAGGCTTTGGCCGAAGCGAGGGAATGGCTGATGGGGCAGATGCCGCAGATGCGTTCCACCAAAGAGGGCATTTCATAAAAGGGCCGGCCCTCGCAAAATTTTTCAAACCCCCTGAATTGGGTCACATGGAACTTGGCATCGCTGACGTTGCCCTGGTCGTCCAGGGTGATGGTGATTTTACCGTGACCCTCGATGCGCGTGATCGGCTCGATGACCAGTTGTTTTCCCATAGGGAGACCTCCGTTGTTTTCAGGCGCCGAACCGGGATTTATCACTCAGATCAGGGATTCGGCCGGCAAGCAGCTCTTGAAGCATAAAGACGATGGCATCCGCCGGTGGCGGACAGCCCGGCAAAAATACATCCACCGGGACGAATTCGTGCAGCGGCCGGGCCTGATCCAAAAGGCGCGGAAGATCGTTCCGGGGGATCTGCGCGTTCAGGGTCGCGTTTTCTTCGTACCCGCGCGCGAGCACTTCCGCGAGGGGAAACCGGTTGCGCATCCCCGGGACATTGGCGGTGACGGCGCAGTCGCCCAGCGAAACCAGGATGGCCGATCGCGCGCGCAGCAAAAGGAGTTTTTCCGCATCCGCGTCAGAGCTGACGGCCCCTTCCACCAACACCACATCGATCCCTTCCGGAATGGCCTTGGCGTCCACCAGGGGGCCATACACGATGTCCACTTGGCCGGCGATATCGATCAGGTGCTCATCCATGTCGAGCAACGACATGTGGCAGCCGGAACAGCCGTCCAGCCATGTTGTCGCTATGCGTTTTTTACCCATAGGTGCCTCTGCTGGCTATTGTTTGTTGCGGCGCATGATCTGCAGATAAGGCAAGAATTCCTTGTGCTTGATCATTTCGGCAACCGACTTGCCTTTTTCGGACAGCGCCCCCGTCGGGCAGACCTGCACACATTTGCCGCAACCGGTGCAGGTTTCCGAATCCCCCCAGGCTTGATTCAGATCGGTGATCACCCGGGCGGAAATGCCACGATGCATGATATCCCAGGTATGCGCCCCTTCGATTTCATCGCACACGCGAACACACCGCATACAGAGCACGCAGCGGTTATGATCCACTGAAAAACGCTCGTGGGACGCATCCACGGCGAGCCGGGGATAAAGGTAATCGAAACGCACATGCGTCATGCCGAGTTTTTGGGCCAGTTCCTGCAACTCACAATGGCCGTTTGAGACACACACCGAACAGACATGATTGCGCTCACTGAAAATCAGTTCCAGAATCATACGGCGATAACGCCGCAAGCGTTCCGAATCCGTGACGATTTCCATATCCTGCCGGACAGCCGTGACGCAGGCTGGCAAAAGCTTGGAAAGCCCCTTGATCTCCACAAGGCACAGGCGGCAAGCGCCCAGGCTGGAAAGCCCCTCCAGATAACAGAGCGTTGGGATAAAAATGTCATTTTCACGGGCGACTTCCAGAATGGTTTCCCCCCGGCGGGCACTGACATCGCGGTCGTCGATTTTCAAGGTCAGGATACCGACCGGCTTGCCGAGTTCAGGATCGCTTCTTTTGGATGTTGGGTAAGCCGGAACTGTCATTCCCCCTCCTTTCGACGGCTCATCCGGCAAGTACCGGCGGCACAAAACCGATCTTCGATGTGGGCCCGGTACTCCTCCCGGAAATGACGCAGGGTACTCATCACCGGATTGGCTGCGGTTTGTCCGAGACCACACAAACTGGTGTGCTTGATCAGGTCGCACAGGTCATCGAGTTTGGTCAGATCCGAGGCGGTGCCGGTTCCGTTGGTAATTTTGCATAGCAGTTCGTGGATCTGCGTCGTCCCGACCCGGCAGGGAACACATTTGCCACAGGATTCCGATCGGCAGAATTCCATAAAATACCGGGCCACATCCACCATGCAGGACGTCTCGTCCATCACAATCATGCCGCCCGAGCCCATGATCGAACCGACCTGGGCCAGGGATTCGTAATCCATCGGCAGATCGAGCGAATGCTCCGGGATACACCCCCCCGATGGGCCGCCGGTCTGAGCGGCTTTGAACTGTTTGCCCTCCTTGATCCCGCCACCGATCTCAAAAACAATTTCCCGCAGCGACGTCCCCATGGGCACTTCAATCAACCCCGTGTTCTTGACCCGGCCGGCCAGGGCAAAAACCTTGGTGCCCTTGCTTTTTTCCGTGCCGATACCCGCAAACCATTGGCTGCCCTCGCGAATAATCGGTACGATATTGGCAAGCGTTTCCACATTGTTGATCAAGGTCGGGTATCCCCAAAGCCCGGCTTCGGCGGGATAGGGCGGGCGTGGACGGGGTCTGCCGAGTTGCCCCTCGATGGAGGCGATCAGGGCGGTCTCTTCACCGCAGACGAAGGCGCCGGCCCCGAGCCGGACCTTGATATCGAAGCGAAACGGCGTGTGAAAGATGTTGTTGCCGAGAAATCCGGCGTGCTCGGCCTGGGCGATGGCTGTCTTCAGTCGTTTGACCGCCAAGGGGTATTCCGCCCGTACATAGATGAAACCATGATTGGCACCGACGGCACGGGCTGCGATGGCCATTCCTTCGAGGACCCGATGCGGATCGCTTTCCAGCACGCTGCGGTCCATAAACGCCCCGGGATCCCCTTCGTCGGCATTGCAGATGACGAACTTGGTTTCATTCACGGCCTTGGCCACCGTGGACCATTTCAATCCTGTGGGAAAGCCGGCCCCGCCGCGTCCCCGCAAACCACTTTTGGTGATTTCCCGGGTGATCTCTTCCGGCGTCATCCGCGTCAACGCGGCATGCAATGCCTGGTATCCGCCGGCCGCGATGTAATCCTCGAGCCGTTCCGGATCGATGCGGCCGCAATTTTCCAAAACGATTTTTTTCTGGCGTTGAAAAAAGGGGGCTTCGCCGGAACAGACCAGACGATCCAGCGGACGGCCGTCAAGCGCTTCCAGGACATCGGAAACATCGGGAACCGACACGGCATGGTAGAGAATGCCGGCCGGTTCGATGGCCACCAGCGGTCCCCCGCTGCAAAGACCAAGGCAGCCCACCCCTTTGACCCGGCACCAGTTTTCCAGGCCCCGTTTGGCGATTTCCTTTTCAAAGGCCTCCTTGACGGAAGCGCTTTGACAAGAGAGACAGCCGGCGGCGACACATACATTGATGCGGTGCCGGTAGCCCTCCTCGCGATCCGCTTCAATCCGGGCGATTTCGAGTATCTCATCCAGCGTCATCGGTTTTCCACCTCTCTAAGGTTTCCAGAACGGCCGCGGGCGTGATTTTCCCCTTGATCTCGCCGTCCAGGACGACGGCCGGCGCCAGACCGCATGACCCCAAACAGCGTGCCGTCACAAGCGAAATAGCGCCATCGGCGGTTGTTTCGCCGGGTTCAATATGAAGCGATTGTTCTATATCTCCTATGATCTGCGCTGCGCCGCTGATATAACAAGCCGTGCCCATGCAAACCACGCAGGTGTGTCTGCCCGGCGGCTTGAGGGTAAAAAAATGATAAAAGGTGGCCACTGCGTAGACCCTGCTGAGGGGGACCTGAAGTGTTTTGGCCACATATTTCAGTGCCTCCATTTCCAGGAAACCGAAGGTGTCCTGAACCATGTGGAGGGTCTCGATCAGGGCATTGGGTCGATAGCCGTGCAAGCGCATCACGCGGTTGACCCTGCGCCAGCGCGGATCATCGGCACGCTTCGAAGTTTCATCTTGGGTTTTAGAGGTGGTTTCCTTCAGCGCTTCCATGGGCATCTCACTTTGTCGAAAGTTAAGCGATGCGGCGTTGACACCAGAACAACGGAGATCGGGGTCTTACACGATCCAAATGGCCTTGTTGAAAGCCAGGTAGAGAATTTTTCGCGTGACACGCCCCATGGCAAAATCTTCCACCACAGAGGTTCCGCGGCGACCGACGATAATGGTGCCGGCCCCGAGGGTATCGGCTTCCATGCAGACACCGTTCGCACGGCTGGTCTTTTCTTTCAAAATGGCCGTGCGAAACGCCTGTGGTTCGAAACCTGCACGGCTCAAATGCTTCTTGGCCATCACCATCGCCGGCACAATCTTCCGCGAGTTTTCATCCAGCCAGTGTGCTTCGTTGCGGCTTGTAAAAAAAGATTGACCGGCCGGGTGATGCTCTGACAGGGGACGCACAATATGGCAAAACAGGATGTCTTCAAGTGACCGGGAGAAAAGGACGCTGACCTTATCCATCCCTTTGCGGACCCGCCAGGATTGATCATAGGCCACGATGACTTTTCGGGTTTCGGGCTGTCCGCCCACGATGACCAGCGGGATATGGGCAACCGCCTCTGCCAGTTTGGACGCAATACTGCCCAACATGAACTCGGGCAGGGTGCCGAAACCATTGCGGCCGATGACCACGGCGGCGTAGCCGCGTCGGGACTTGCCGATGATGTCGCGGGCGATGCCGATTTTTCGCGATTGAACGGAGACGGAAACACTGCCGGATGGAAATCCTGCTGCAAGAAAGCTTTTTTGGGCGTCATCCATAAACCGATTGATCTGAGTGCCGCGGCTGCTTTTCCATGTTTGGATTTCCGTCTCGTAGGCCGCGGTCGCCGTTGTTTCGCCCTCGTCAAAGAACGCTTCCGGCATTTCGGCCCGCACATGAAACAATTCAAGGTATACTTCATTCGGCGAGAGGATGCGGCTGAGATAGGTAATCGTATGCCTGGATTGATCAGAGCCGTCGACAGCGACAAGGATCGTCGGCAAGGATGCCATGGGCCACCTCCTTTTATAAAGCGTCGCTAGGCACCCGACACGATGCTTATCGTATTGCCATTATTCACGGGTACAAGAGCTTTGCGTGCCGGGTAAAAAAGGGACGCCTTCGTCATTCATTCCAATTTAAAGGAAACTTTTAATTTGGTGCGATAGCCCACGATTCTGTTATCTTCCAGGCGCATATCCATTTTTACGACTTCCGCTATCCGCATATCGCGAATAGAGCGGTCAACCGCTGATACGGCAACTTTAGCGGCATCTTCCCATGAGGTTTCGGAAAATCCGACGACTTCTACTACTTTATAGACGCTATTATCCATGATCATCTCCTTTCTAAATTGGCGTAATCGAAAAGGCTCAAGGCCGTGGTGAAGATAAACAAATGGTTTGCCCGTGGCCCGATATCACCCCAGATGAAATTTGCTGACAAATGCCTGATGGATAACATCCGCCGCCCATGTCGGCTGGTGCAGGAAATCACAATTGATGATGAGATCGAATTCGTCGGGCGGGGCGTCTTTTTTGCCAAAGGCCTTCTGGAAGAACCGGCGCTGCTCTTTGTCGGCGGCATCCAGTTCTTTTCTTGCGTCGTCTTCCGATACACCGAGAATATCCGCCACCCGTTTGATTCGAAATTCTTCGGAACTGATGCAGCGTACGGCCAAAACGCGATCCCGCGGCAGGATCAGGTGGGTTCCGCGTCCCACAAAGATAGTCGATTCGGATTCTGCCAAGTTAATCACGGCACTGAAGAGCTTGCGCGTAAAATCGCTCATGATGAAGGATTTTTCCCCAAAAAGAAGGGCGCCTAGCTCATTCATTTTTCCGGGGTGGCGTTCATCGAAATAGGTAACTGTTTTCTGACTCAAGTCCGCATCGGCTGCTATTTTTTCGATGATAAGACGATCCGCGACCCTTTGGTCGGTTTTTTGGGCAAGAATGTCCGCGATTTCAAGCGCACCGACACCGATTTTTCGCGAAAAACAAATGGTAGGCTGCAGCGTCGAAAGTTCCTGACTGGTACTTCGTTTCTGGGTTTCTCTTTGCTCCCATTCAACGACATATTGATGCGCTCTTTGTTCTGCATCATACCGTTTTTGTGTGTAAGTGCCGGGAAGAAAGCGGCTGCCGGAACCTGTCGTCGTCATGACACACCTCCGTCTTTTGGTAGGCAGGGTCGAACCGACGCTTAAAGCGCGCCGGCACAAGGGGTATGGTTTGAAGCTTGGTAATTTGATTTGCAGGAAGAGTGCCATGCGCGAGGATAAAAAAATTACTAAAAATAACAAATAGATAAAAAATTTTAATTGATAACCTGAACGGCTTTCCCTTTGTTTTAGAAGATTTGTCACACCCGGTTTCGAAAAATTGCGAAGTAGGACACTGTTTTTAACTGACAAGGACTGCGGTTTCGATAAGGGCACGACGCCATATGGCCAAGCAGGTAATTCTGTTTATCCGGCTACCGCCATGTCCTGGATGGTGAACAGACCCGTATGGCGATGGAGATAATCTTCCAGGGCGGGAAGACCTGTCAATCGGTCGTCGCTTTGGGGAAATCGCCAGATGGGATAGGCTTCAAGTACCCGGCTGTGCTTTTCGATGATCTCGCCCGGGCGGCACCGATTGAGCAGCAGGCGGGTGATGGGGATGCTGATCGCATGCATTTTTTTGATGATCCGCATGGCCTCCGAACAGGACAGGGGGTCGTTGTTGAGCACCAGATCGATACGGGTGGCGTCGGAGGTGAAGCGTGCGCTCTGGTGCCGGCTGTCTTCGATCAGGGTCTGCAGGCGGGATTTTACTTTATCCTGCTCTATGGCCATGGTTTTGAATTTGATTTTTGAGACGATTTTTTTGCGCTCGTAAATTTTGGATCGCAGTGCGAGCAGCTCGTTCAGCCACAGGCGGGTAATGACGGGCAGCGAAAAGAAGCGCAGGGTCAAGGCGGTGGGCGGCATGTCGAAAAGAATGTCGTCCAGGGCGCCACCGTGAGTGAGGGTGTCGTCGAAGGCGAGCAGCAGGGCGTACTCTTCCAGGCCCGGAGAGAGCTTGAGGACGTTGAAATAGCGTTGAATGTTGAAGGCGCTCTGGTAGGCATAGGCCCTTTTGATGAGGTCCGTGCTTTTTTTCAGATAGCGCTTTATCCACTGGTCGACATCGATTTCTTTCACGGCCAGGTTCTGACAAACCGGGACCGGTTTTTCAGAAAAGGGCTGCCGGAAAATATCCCGCTGGTTGTGCGCCGGGTCCAGGGAAACCAGCAGGGTTTTTCGGCCCGAGCGGGCAAGATGAACGGCGGTCAGGGCGGATGTCGTGGATTTGCCGACCCCGCCCTTGCCAATAAAAAAATGAAGGATTGGCGGCATGGGGCTCCTTATCAATCGATCGAGAATACGGAGAACAAATCGCCCAGCGGATCATGGGCCGTCATGATCCGATCGAGCATGACGGCCAACTCCTCGTCCATCAGGGGCAGCAGTTCCATGCTGACATGCACCGGTGGTGACGGAATTCCGATGAAGGCCCCCAAGACCAGGATGCCGAAGATGTTGACCAGTTCATCGATTTCGTACTCGACGGACTCGACGGCCTTGCCGCGCATGACGGCGTCGGCACTTGTCCACCAGGATTGCAGACGATTTTTGAGCCTGACGACCATGGTTACCTCGCCTGAGGCGTTCTTGTCTGACGTGCAGTGGGATTGCGGTGCACGACGAGCGTTGGCGGTTTGCGATGCTCGGCGGCAACGCGGTAGAGGCGCCGATCGAGTGCAAGCCGCTTTTGCGAAGGGAAACCACAATAGGCCGCATAGAGTGCGATCAGCAGGGTGCCGGATCGGTAAAAGGAAGTCACCGCCAGCATATCCGCTACCATGGCAAGACCAAGTGCGGCCATACCGATCAGGATCAGATGGCGTTCGAAGCGGACAAATGTGGTCGTGGCGATCTGGACGCATGCGTGTTTTTGATAGGCGAACAGGGTGCGGTAGAGAATCGGGCCGGCCAGCGCGCATATTGCTGTGAGGATGAAAAGGGCCGGACCGCAGGATGCACTCACATGGAGGGGCGCGCCAAACCCGGGCATGACGTGCTGTACCACTCGGCCTCCGCTCCACACGAGGGCGACGGCTGTAAGCCACCGGAAATAGATACGCTTTAACTGGAGTTCCATTTCAATCGACTTTCTTTTGGACGCCAATTCAGATGAACGGCATAATGGGCAGGACATCGGCCGACCAACCGGTAAGCGTCCTCCCTTCCGGCTTTAACGTCAGCTCGCTTTGGGTTTGCGCGTGACAAAACGATCGTCCAATTCTCTGATAATGTTAATGATATCGCTTTGGGAGAGTTCATCCAAGGTCAGCATGGCATTGCCGAAAAACCCCTGATGCCGAATCGATAATGTTTTTTCGGCAATCTGGCGGGCCGTGTGATCCCAGAAGGGGTGGTCGAAAACATCCACCGCATCGGTCAGGCGCGCCTGTTTGATGCAAAAAGCGGCACCGGAGACAATGGGGGGGCCGTCAAAAAACGAAACCCCCGTGTTGCGACGGACCGGCAGCAGAGCCCCGGCATGGCTGCCACGCAAAAAACCCGGAACGAAAGGGCCGATGGCGTAAGGGGCTAAAACTTCGCCGGTGGACGGGAAGTGGTCCTGCACGCGAACGATGGCCACGGGGTCGTCGCGGCCCGTGACAAATCCGGCGACATTGTGCAGCCGGGCCGTGCTGACGGCCACCGATTGGTCTCCGGTGGTGCGTGAGAAGATCGCTTCGATGGCAAAGCGCTCGGGGCTCCGCAGAAGGGCCGCCATGTCGTAGAGGTCCTGCGGCGCTTCCAGGCTCACGACCCGGTCATGCGCGGCATACGCCACATCCATGATCACGAAGCGAAATCCCTGGTGCAGCTTTCTGGAAAGCAGCAGCCCGGCGCAGACCATGGGATCGGCAAATGCCAGGTAGAGGGGCAGGTTGAAGGCGCCGGGGCGGGTTTTGTCGGCGGTCAGAACGAGAAACGCTTCATTGGGACGTTCTTCGAAACACATTTCGGCGATGCCCGGCCCCAAACCCTTGACGGCGCCTGAAAAGGCCTCGCGATACAGGTCCTGACCAGCGCCGTACAGGCCTTCCTCCGCTGCCTGGCGGGCACCGCAGCGCAAAGCTTCCATCAGCCCCTCGTGTACGGCGCGGTCATTGCACCCCTGGGTATGCGTTGCCACGATCGTCATGTCGTCGCCCGTAAAGCTGATATCGGTATCCTTCAACAAGGAATGGAGTTCACTTCGCACATAGTCGGAAACCGCGCTGCAGACCTTGGCGCTGGGTCGCAGATGGCCGCCGATACCGCCGAGATCGGCCCGGAAGGCACTGATGGTGGTTTTCATTGCGGAGGTCTCCCTTCTTAGTAGAGAAACATGGGGTTGCCGGTCACCTGCCGAATGTCGGGCCGGTATGCGGCCGGGTCATAAAAGGCATCGACATCGACGCGTTTGACCCCCTTGCTGATGTCCTCCAGTGGGATATCCGTGTAGCAACCGCCCTGCAAGGCGACCATGCGGCCGGTGAGCTGCCCGTCGATCAGCTGAATCGCCAGATTGGCAAAATTGCGGGCCACCATCAAATCCAGCGAATCCGGTGATCCGCTGCGCATCAGGTAAAACAGCGGCTGGTAGATGATGTTGATGCCGGTCAGTTCCTTGATGGCTTCAGCGGTCCAGGCTCCGATGCCGCCGAGTTTACGATGACCGAAAGCATCGGCCCGGCCGCTCAGGATTATGTCGCCGCCGATGGTGCTGGCCCCTTCGCTGATGGTCAGCATGGCATAGCGGCTGGGGTTTTTGGCGCGGTCGTCTGCCAGAAACCGTGCCAGCCGCTCGGGTTCAAACGGAACTTCGGAAATAACGGCCCGATCGGCCCCGGACAGATAGGCGGAAACCAGCGATGTTTCTCCGCAGTAGCGCCCGAAAAGCTCCACCACGGCAATGCGCTCATGGGAGCCGCTCGACGTCCTCAGGGCATGAATAAAATTGACGCTGCGGGTAATGGCGGTTGAAAATCCGATGCAGTAATCCGTGCCCACGACATCGTTGTCCATGGTTTTCGGAATGGCCACCACCGGAAAGCCTTCCCGGTGCAGGCGACCGGCGAAAGACAGGGTGTCGTCACCCCCAATCGGAACAAGGGTGTCGATCTCCAGGCGGGCCAGGTTGGCCAGAATGTGGGCGGTGAAATCTTTTTTGGCCTCCTCCGACGCATACTGGGGTTTAAGGAAGTCCGGTGCGGCCGGGAAGGAAACGGCGCTGGGATTGGTGCGCGAGGTGTGCAGGATGGTGCCGCCGGAGCGGTCGATGGTGCGAACGTCGGCCGGGGTCAGCGGTTGCAGGTTTTTTTCATACGAGGACGGGTCGTCCGGGTTGTAAGCCAACAGGCCCTGCCATCCCCGGCGGATTCCCAGAACGGAAAACTGACAGTGGGCGGCGCGGGTGACGAGTTGCTTGATGCAGGGATTCAGCCCCGGCACATCGCCGCCACCGGTTAAAATCCCGATTGTTTTTGTTGCGGCCATGATGTGTCTCCTTTGTCCAGAGCGCGGCAATCGGCCCCTGACCGGGAAGCGGCGAACCGAAAAAGTCCCTACCGTGGCCGCGTCGCATGCCCTGGGAAAAAGGTTATTCGACGTTCACGCTGACGATGTTGTTCCTGGTTCCATAGGCGTTGGGCGATGTTCGGTGATTCCGTGGATCTTCTTTCCACTGCCCATCGATCCAGAACTTGTATTCATATTCTCCCTTATAAAAAGATGAATGACTATCAGGCTATTCCAATATTGATGTGTATGGCGTCTCCGAAAAGACGCCATATCGTCATACGGATGCCGGTCACATGGGCGCCGGCGCGGGGGTCTTTGACATATCCTGCGGTGAAAAAAACTTGATGGCCCCCTCGATAGCAATCCAGACGGCGATGACCAGGATGATGAAGTTGACGATTTGCAGCAGCAGGTTATGGCTCGCTCCGAAGGTAAACTGGTTCATGGTAACCGCCCAGATGGTCATGACCAGCATGAAAACAGCCGGAATCCCCGCCACCAGCCATTTCAGTCCGCCCTGGGCTTTGAGATAGAGTGTAATGATGATCAGGGCCAGTGCGGCCAGGGTCTGGTTGACAGCCCCGAACAGGGGCCAGAGCTTCAGGGCACCGTTACCGCTGGCGCCGGTGGCAAAAGCCAGGATCAGGGCGCTGCCCACCGCTACCAAGGTGCCGGTGTAGCGTTCGGTCAGAAAGGGCATATTCAAGCTGCCGCCGAGTTCTCCGATCACATAGCGCTGAATACGGGTAGCCGTATCCAAAGTGGTTCCGGCAAAAGAAGCCACGAATACCGCCATGATGGCCAGGGTAAAGGTTTTGGGTATGCCAACGGCCATGATCATATTGGCGGCGCCATCCACGAAGGCGCTGATTTTGGATCCCAATCCGGCGGCCGAAGCCCATGAGGCGTAATGGGTGGTCCAGGCCGCTACACCGGTCAGGGTCGTTCCGTCTTTAGTGGTATAGCCCATGCCGATCCCGGCCGCGACGGCGATAATCACCAGGGTGGCCAGGGCACCCTCCATCAGCATGGAGCCGTAGCCCACGAACAAGGCGTCGTCTTCACTGCGCACCTGTTTGGCGGAAGTGCCGGAAGACACCAGGGCGTGGAAACCGGATATGGCACCGCAGGCGATGGTGATGAACAGGAAGGGCCACATGGGCGGCGCTTCGGCCGGCATGGTCTGCACGGCGGGTGCCACCAACTGAAGGTCACCTCCCAAACCGGCAAACAACACCCCCAGCACGAGCAGTGCCATGGCGATCAGCAGCTGGTGGGAATTGATGAAATCCCGCGGCTGGAGCAGGGTGGTGACCGGCAGCACCGAAGCGCAAAAAGCATAGATCAAAAGAATGATCGTCCAGACCCCTGTGGGCGGGATGCCCCCGATGGCCGGCATTTTAAAGGGCAGGTAGGGACCCAGGAAGACGCAGACGTACATGGCCAGAACGGCGTAGATGGACCAGGTCATCACGTTGGCACCTTTGCGGTAGATCAGGTAACCGAGGCCGATGGCGATGGGGACTTCCACCCAGACCGCCAGCACGGATTGGGGGTACATGGCGAAAATCACGGCGATCACAAGTCCGAAAATGGCGATGACGATCCACAACTCCAGAAAGACGATCAGGAAGAACAGAAATTTGGTTCGCGGGTTGATATATTTGGCCGTATAGTCGGAAATGGATTTTCCCTGATTGCGCATGGAGATGATCAGGGCACCGAAATCATGGACCGCACCCATGATAATGCTTCCCAGGAAGACCCACAGCAGGGCCGGCACCCATCCCCAGATAATGGCGATGGCCGGACCCACGATGGGTCCGGTGCCGGCGATGGAAGTGAAGTGATGCCCGAAGATGATTTCCTTTTTGGTGGGAACGTAATCCATGCCGTCCTCGAATTCCACGGACGGCGTTTGCGCCTCTTTGGCCAGGGCGAAGATGCGGCGCCCGATGAAGCGGCCGTAGAGGTGGTACATGGCGAGGTATCCGACAAACGCCAGTACCACGATGAGCAGGACATCCATGAGAGCCTCCTTTCCGTCATCGTTGGCATGCTATGATGATGACGCTATGGGTGGACCTCTCAGCTCAATTGTCTCTCCGGGCTCGAATAATGAGCAAGGGACGGTCCACGCGATTCAGAATACCGGAAGCGATGCTGCCATAGAACAATCGGGAGAGCCCTCCCCGACCATGACTGCAGATCGCCACCAGATCGACGTTTTCTCGCTCGGCGGCCTCGAGGATCTCCTTGACCACAGGGCCTGTCACGGCATGGTGGCGCGTTTTGATGCCCTTGGCCTTGAATTCCCCCTGCACGCCCTTTAAATATGTCTCGGATTCTTCCATGAACGTTTCGAATTGTTTTTCGAAATGAGCGTACTGCAGATCATCGTAGCCAAAAACCCGGGGCGCGCTGACGACGGTCAAGAAGATGACGGTCGCATCGTTGTCATGAGCGAGTTTTTCGACATAGGGTAAAATTCTTTCGGCACGTTTGGAGCCGTCGAGCGGCACCAGAATCTTTTTATACATCACGCCTCCTTTCCTGCGCGCCCCGGCCGGTGGATGCCGCCATCGCGAACACCATGTGAGGTTGTTGGGCGCGCGGCATCACCGGCGGCACGCATTATCGATGGCCTTTTCGGTTCAGGCCACGATCCAGACGGCCCGGTTGCGAACGGTATTGACGATTTTGTGGCCCACGCGTCCCATGAGAAAATCTTCCACCCGTGAAAGCCCCCGGCGTCCCATCACCAGGGTGCCGATGTCATTCTGGCGGGCAAACTGGATCAATCCCATGGCACGGCTATCCGCTCCGGAGACAACCTCGTGATGCACCCGGTCCGGAGCGTACCCGGCGGCTTCCAGACGCTGCGTGGCCTCCTGGAAGACCGGTTCAATCATTTCTTTGGCCTCGGCGACCAGGGCCTCGAGCTGTTCCTTTTCAATCTGCAGAATAATGGGTGACGGCAGGGTTTCCCAGGTGCGCACCACGTGGACCAGGTAGATCTGGCGATCGTCGTGACCATTCCGGGTGGAAACCACGTGGTCGACAGCCCGCATGGCGCCTTCGGAAGCATCCAGGCCGATGAGGATGCGGTCGGGTGCCGGGTTGCCGCCCACGACCCACAACGGCACGTGGCGCAGCCGTTCGATCAGCTTGTTGGCCACGCTGCCGAGGACGAGCCCCCTGAAGCGGCGGTGGCCCTTGCGCCCGATCACGACGGCGTCATAGCCGTCATAGGATTCCTTGATAAGGTCGCGGGCGAAACCGATTTTACGGGGTTCGGCCTTGACGGTGATGCGCGCGCGGTCAACGCCCGCCCGCTCCATGATATGACAGGCTTTTTCAAGGATTTCGTCAGCGGCTTTCCGCTGCTCGTGCTCCCAGGCGCGGATACCCGCCATCTGCTGGCGGCCGGCGGGATTGATGCCGATGTCATAGAACGCTTCGTCCACATTCATGCGGACATGGTAGATAACGATGCGGGCCCCGCACCCCCCCAGCATTCTTCCGGCATAACGGGCCGTATCGAACGCCTGGTTCGAACCATCCACTGCCACCATTACTTTATTCTTTTCGTTCATCGTTGCCTCTCATGTGAAATGATTGTGTGTGCTTGTCTGCCCCTGAAATTTACGTGCTTTAACGGGATTCAATTCCGTTGCTGCCAAATGTCACCCCTACAGAAAATGGCTGATTGCCAATCCCAACAACCTTCATGCACCAGCAGACGGTGGCTTCGATCACGCCGCAAGCTGGTATCTTCTCCAACGGGGTCTCCATGGGCGCCTGGCGAATCCATACCCGGGCTCCCGGATCGATTGCGACCGGGGAGTCAAACTGCATGCCACGATGGCTAATGTCCCCCATTTTACCCTGATGACAGGTCTCCGATTTCCGGGAGCCGAACACGATGGGATGTGTCATATAGCGTCGCAGCATTTTTCGTCTTACGTTGATTGTCATGATGTTCCTTCCCTGGATATTCAAAAAGGACGATCGTCCCGCCCGACCATGCTTTTCCAAGGGGTTTACCATTCGTTGCGCAGGGTCAGCAGCGGCACCGGGCATTTGGACAGCATGCGGGCGGCGTTCGACCCGAACAGCATTCCGGCGAATTGCCCTCGTCCGCGGGTTCCCATGATGAGCAGATCGCTATCGAATTCCTTGATAGCCGTGAGCAGGACTTCGCTGGGGATACCGGTCCGGACATGGCGACCGATGGCGTCCAGCGGGATGTCGAGATCGGAGAGCAGCGCCATCAAGGCGGTCAATCGGTCTTCCCGCATCCTGTTAAGCTCGTCCGGGAAAGAAAAGGCACTTGTGACATCGGCCACCTTGCTGAGGGCTTCGACATCCCGTTGATTGATGACATTCACAAGGTCGATGGCCGCATTGATTTTTTGGCCCAGGGCCCAGGCATAACCCACGAGATGCTGGCTGATAGGGGAAAAATCCACGGCTACCATGATGTTTCGGATATCTTTCATGTCGAACCTCCCTCGCTTAGGTGGTATGTCGGATACGTCACGTCGTTGACAGAGCGCCTGCAAACGACCCCTCAGGGGGTAAAAATCTCCCGTCTTTTTTCACGATGATCCACCAGGTAGCGCAACTTGGCGGCGGCTTGCAGCTCTTCCAGCATGGCGCCGATTTTATCCCGGTCCACTTGATAGGCCCGGATGTAGACATGGCGGAAGCCTTGGGGCGCCCGGTCGTAGGACGACAGAATACTGGCCATGCGGCCGCCGTAGCGCCGGATGATGTCCGCCAGGTCCTTGATGGAACCCGGCCGGTCTTCGACCTCGAACGCCAGGTGGATGCCCCGGCGTTTGACACCGGTCAAAGACATCAGGGCGTTGAACAGGTCGTTTTGGGATATCATGCCCACCATACGCCCTTTGGCGTCCATCACCGGCGCTCCGGAAATGTGGTGGTCGCGCAGCACCTCGGCCGCTTCTTCGACCGTGTAGGTATCTGGAATGGTGATGGGCTTGCGGCTCATGATGTCGCGGACCTTGATCCGTGTGAGGGCATGCAGCAGCTCGTGAATTTCCAGCAGAGTGGCATCCGAAGCGGAGGCGCGTTTGAGGTCCCGGTCGGTCACGACGCCCACCAGGGTTTCGCGATCGAAGACGGGGAGTGTCTTGATCTGGTTTTCTTTTAAAAGATTGAGCGCCTCAGCCATGGATGCCTGGGCCTCGATGCTGATGACGGTTGGATTCATCCAGTTGCGTACAAGCATGGTTCGCCTCCTTGGTTAGGATGCCGGGTCTGGTCGATCTTCCAGCAGCCTGATAATGGCGTGTTCGATCGTCTGGGAGTTGAAGGGTTTATCGATGAAGATATCCACGCCGATGGCGGCGGCTTTGCTATACAGCTGCCGCGATCCAAAGGCCGTTATCAGAATCATGGGAACGTCCGGTGCCAGTTCTTTGGCTTCACTGAGCAGATCGAGGCCGTCGCGGTCCGGGAGTTGGTAGTCGCAAATGAGAATGTCGACCCCCCCCTGGCGCAGAACACGCAGGCCTTCCCGGGCGGATTCGGCGGTCGTGACGCGGCAGCCTTCGCAGCCCAGAGAGATGGACATGGCGTCCCTGATCCAGGCATCGTCGTCCACCAATAGGATGTGCTTGTCTTTCAGTTTCATGAGATTTCCGAGATTCGCTTGGGATGTCATGGTCCATTTCCTTCAAACGGTCAGCGCCTGCTGGCGATGGCTGGACGCATCACCGCTTGGCGTGGTGCCGATGTCCACCGATGGGATGTCGATGGTCAATTCCAAGGCGCCCATTTCGCGGTTGGTTCGCTGGCTGAAGCCCGTTTTACGGCCCAGACGCAGCATTTGGGTGTTGTCCGGCAGGACATAGCCAACGAGCGTTTTGATGCCGAGGGTGCGGGCGGATGTGATCAATTTTTGCAGGAGCGCCGCGCCGATGCCCTGGCCATGCAGGGCGTCGGCGACCATGATGGAAAACTCGGCCTTGGTTAAACTGGGTTCCCGAATCAGCCGTGCGGCACCGAGCATTTCTTCTGTTTGACCCGATTCGGAGATGGCCACCAGCGCCATATCCCGTCCGTAATCGATCTGCGTGAACCGGGCCAGCATTTCGGGCGAGATGCGCTTCAGGGGGCTGAAAAACCGGAAGTAGATGCTTGCCGGAGAAAGGGTGCTGAACAGCCGGTCAAAGAGCGGCGCGTCTTCCGGCTTGATCGGCCGAAGCAGCAGGTGCAGCCCCTTGCGGGTGACCACCCGTTCCTCCAGTTCATGCGGATAGGGGCTGATCACGAGATGATCGGGGGATTTTTCAGTGGCGGCGTCAAGACGGATGCGGGCATCCACGGCCCGGATGCGGTCCCCCACGATAATGGCCGGGTTGATATCGAGTTCGGCGATTTCGGGAATGTCGGTGACCAGGCGGCTTAGCCGGATCAGGATCTCTTCGATATGTTCCAGGGAGACGGCCGGTTGTCCCCGGTATCCCTTGAGCAGGGCGGCGATGCGGGTTGATTCGATCAGTTGACGCGCCAGCGCGCGGTTGAGGGGGGGCAGACCGATGGCGCGGTCACGCAGAATTTCGGTAAAAATACCGCCCGCACCGAAGACGACGACCGGACCGAACACCGGGTCGCGACGGCTGCCGAAAATGAGTTCGTAGGCCGCGCCGTAAAGCATGGGCTGCACCGAGACACCGGTGATGACGGCGCGGGGATTGCTTCCGGCGGCCTTGGCCATGATCTCGTCGTAGGCTTGTTGAACGCCGACGGCGTTTTCGACACCCAGAACGATGCCACCGGCCTCGGACTTGTGAACGATATCCGGCGATACGATTTTCAACACGACCGGGTATCCGATCTGATCGGCCAGGCGGACAGCCTCCGACGGTGTCCCGGCCAGTTTGACCGGGTTGATCGGAATGCCATAGGCGGCAAGGATGGGTTTGGCGTCCAGTTCGCCGAGGGAAGAGAGGCCGTCGGCCAGCATCTTGTCGACGAATTCCCGGCCCCGTTGGCGGTTGACCGTGAGTTCGGAAGAAAAGGTGCCGGGTATTTCCTGCAGCATTTTCTGGCGGGTGCGATGGGTATGGAGACGCTGGAAGGCGGCCACGGCCCGCTCGGGTGTTTCATATGTGGGGAAGCCCTGGGCATTGAACTGATAGACCGACCGGGCCACGGATTCCCCCCCCATCCATACGGCAAAAACCGGAAATTTTGGTTTTTGCTGCAGATAGTCGATAATCGCATCGGATACCGCTGCGGCATTGCTCAACGCCTGGGGGATGAAGATGATGACCAACCCATCGATAGCGGGATCGGCGGCACAGATTTCCACTGCCTGACGCCATCGTTCCGGGGAGGCGTCGCCGATAATATCGATGGGGTTGCCACGGCTCCAGAAGGCGGGCAGAATCCCATCCAGCTTGGTCATGGTTTCCGACGAAAGCCGGGCCGGCTGAAGGCCCAACTGTTCGATGGCATCCATCGCCATGACACCCGGACCGCCGCCATTGGTAATGACGGCCAGGCGGGGCCCGGCCGGCAAAGGTTGCTTGGCAATCAGCTCGGTACAATCGAAGAGCTCTTCGATGGTGTCCACCTGGGTGATGCCGGCCCGGGCAAATGCGGCGCGATAGACGTCATCCGCACCCGCCAGGGCACCGGTGTGAGAATAGGCTGCGGCCGCGCCGGACTTTGAGCGGCCGGCCTTGAGGGCGATGACCGGCTTGAGGCGGGAGACCGCCCGGGCGGCGCTCATGAACTTGCGGGCGGCGGTGATATGTTCGACGTACAAAACGATGGCGCGCACATTGGCATCGCCGCTGAAGTGATTGAGCACGTCGCCGAAATCCACGTCCAGCATGGATCCGATACTGACGAAATGACGAAATCCGATGCGCTCGCGGGCCGCCCGGTCAAGGATGGCCAGGCACATGGCGCCGCTCTGGGAAATGAAAGCGATATTCCCGGCCGGCGGCATGCGGTCCAGAAAGCTCGTGTTCAGGCGGGCGGCGGTTGAAATGACCCCGACGCAGTTGGGGCCGATCATGCGCAGGGAGGCGTGGCGGGCCGCCTCCAGAATCTCTTGCTCGATGCGTTCGCCGGCGGGGCCGGTTTCTCTTCCACCGGCCGAGAGCACAATGGCGTTGCCGATGCCGGCCGCGGCGCAGTCTGCGATAACGGCCCGGACATGCTCGATGGGCGTGGCGATGACGGCCAGGTCGATGGCGTCACCCACGGCCGTGAGGTTTGGATAGGCGCTGATGCCATTGACCTTTTTCCGGGCGGGGTTGACGGGATGGATGCGGCCCGGAAACCCCCCGGCGATCATATTGCGAATCACGGCATAGCCGACCCGTCCGGGCGTGTCGCTGGCCCCGACCACGGCGACCGATTTCGGCGAAAAGAAATTTTCAAAAAGTGGACTGGTCATAACAACTCCCTGTCTGGCGGCATGGCCATTTTCAGCGATCGATCCGTGCATTTCCCCCTGCGTTCCGGAATACCGACTAGGTGCTTGAGCAGAAAATATGCCATTGTTGAAAATTATTAAATTTATCAAAAAATACAGTTAGATAAGTTAGATGATGGTGGTGCAGGGGAGGGAGGGGGATGGCAAAATTTAGCAAAAGTGCGAATTCACAAATTGAAGGATTGCGAAAACGCCGCCATGGGGCGGATGGGAATCGGCCGGCGGCGCGCGGACACCCTGCGCCGGTATCATGGAGGCGAACCGGGCGGGATTTAAGGGACCAGTTTCCGGTGGCGGTAGCGAAAGGTGTGATGGTTGAGCGTTAGGAGACGCGCGGCCTGGCTTTCATTGTTCTGGCTGTGTTGCAAGGCCTGAAGGACAAAATGACGCTCAATTTGTTCCAGTGTTTGGGGCAGATCCATGCCCTCGGGCGGCAGAGAGGGAAGGGTTTGAAGCCAGGTTGCCGGATCGCAGGTATTCGCATCATGGGCGTGTTCCAAACCCAGGTCCTGCGGTGTCAGGTATTCGTGGCGGCCGGTCAGGGCGGCTTTTTCCGTCATATTTTTCAGTTCGCGCACATTACCGGTCCAGGGATGCCGGCGCAGGGCCTGCTCGGCTTCCGGGGAAAAGCCCCGGAAGGCGGTTCTGAATTTCGTGTTGAAATGGGCCAGATAGTGTTTGGCCAACGGAAGGATATCATCCGGTCGGTCCTTGAGAGACGGCACCTGAATTTTGATGACGCCCAGGCGAAAGTACAGGTCCTGGCGGAAAAGACCGTCGGCCATCATCCGGGCCAGGTCCCGGTTGGTCGCGGAAACGATACGCACGCTGACTTGGGTGGGTTTTGTTTCGCCGACCCGGTAGAACGTACCGGATTCGAGAAAACGCAGCAGTTTGGCCTGGGATTCGGGGCTCAGGTCGCCGATTTCATCGAGAAACAGGGTGCCGTTGTGGGCGGTTTCCACCAGGCCGGTTTTGCCGGACTCGCGCGCGCCGCTGAAGGCCCCGCCCCGATAGCCGAAGAGTTCGCTTTCCACGAGTTCCTTGGGGATGGCGGCGCAGTTGACGGCCACGAAGGGGCCCTTGAAAAGCGGGCTGTGGTAATGAATGGCGCTGGCCAGGAGCTCCTTGCCGGTGCCGGTTTCGCCTTCGATCAGAATCGGCGTGTCGGCACTGCGGGAGACGCGCTGGATGAGGTCCATGACCCCCTGGATGGCGTTGCTCTCCCCGATAAAGAGCGGCATGTTTTCACTAAGGCACCGGGCCTGCAGCGTTTGCACCTCCTTGCGCAGGCGGATGGTCTCCAGGGCATTCGTGATGGTCAGCTCGAGCTGATCCATCTGGAGGGGTTTGACCACATAGTCATGGGCGCCGAGTTTCATGGATTTAATGACGCCGTCAAGATCTTCATAGGCGGTGATCATGATCACCAGGATGTGCGGATTGCAACGCTTGATGTGCGCCAGCGCTTCGATGCCGTTCATGCCCGGCAACCCGATATCCAGCAGAACGAGATCGGGCGCTGCCTTTTCCAGGTCGGCCAGCGCATCTTCCGCATTGGCAAAACCGGTGATGCGGTAGTCCTCCCCCAGGGCCAGCGCGATACCGTCGCGGATGGTGGGTTCATCATCGACGATAAACAGGTGGTAGCGGATGGTGGTCATGTCGGTCCTTCGGCGACGGGCAGCGTAATCGTAAATGCAGCGCCTCCCCATTGACCGGGCTCTACGGTCAGGGTTCCCCCATGATCTTCGACAATTCGCTGGCTGATGCTCAACCCGATACCGCTGCTGCCATGCTTGGTGGTGTAAAAGGGGTCGAAAATTTTTTCCCGCAGGTCCTCGGGGATGCCGTCACCGGAATCTTCGACGCGGATACGGACATGGTGGCCCTGCTGCCGGGTCTGGATGCCGATGCGACCGGGTGTCTCCTCCAGGTTGAGGGTTTCCGCCGCATTCGTGATCAGGTTCAACAAGACCTGTTCAATCAGTTGGGCGTCAAAGCGGCACAAGGGAAGGCCATCGGCCAGATCGGTTTCCACCTGAACGCCTTTTTTCCGGAGGATGGCGGCGGCCAGATCGATGGCCTCCCTTACCGGGTGATTGATATCGGCCGATTCGAATTGGGGTTCGGTGGGTCGGGCAAAATCATAGACACGCCGGATGACGTTTTCGATCTTGGTGGAGGCCGACTTGAGTTGGGCGAGAATGCCGTCGATTTTTTCTTCTTGCCCGGGTTTGCGGAGGAGTTTTTCAAGGGTGTTGATGTAGATGTTGATCCCGGAGAGGGGGTTGCGGATTTCATGGGCAATGCCGGCGGCCACCCGTCCCAGGGAAGACATTTTGTCCTGGATCCGCAGCATCCGTTCCATCTCTTTGGCCGGGCTGATGTCCATCAGATTCATCAGCACGGCATCCTTGTTGCGATAGTCGATCCGGGTGGCACGGCAATAGAGCCACTTCAAGGAGGACTTCTGATGCATGCGCGGGTAGAACCGGCATACCATGTCGACGCGCGGCAACTGGCCGGACATCAACGCTTCGAAAGACGCTTTAACTTTTTTACGATCCTCAGGGTGGACATGGGACAACTCAAGAAAGGTGGCGCCGTCCGGCACTTCTCCGATCAACCGCCGCAATTCGGGGTTCCGGTATACTTCGCGTCCTTCCTGAACGATGCTGATGCCCACCAGGGCATTTTCGACGATGTCGTTGAGGCGCTTTTCGCTTTTGGCCAGGGCCGCCGTGGCCAATTTGCGCTCGACGATTTTGCCGATGCGTTCGGCAACCGCATCCAGAAGGTTGCGTTTTTCAACGGCGAAAGGGCCTTCATCCAGAAGAGGACGTTCTTCCAGGTAGCCGACCGTCAATGTCCCTTGAACTTCCCCGTGAATTTTTACCGGTGACGAGAGGCACCATTCGGTCGCTCTGAAATTGGCGGTTTGATGACATTGATCCATCAAGGTCAATTGTGCGTAAGAGATCTCGGGGTATTTCATGGCCGCCGGAAGAATTTGGACCGTCCCCGCCAGGATGCCGTCGAGTGCAATGCCCGGGGTTTCCACCAGGCGGGATAAATCCAGCAGGCAGCGCAATTCTTTTTCGCGCAGGCTGAGGTCCAATTCATTCACGATGTGCCGTTTCGGTTGCAGGAGGCGGTGATGGCGGGACGACATGTAACCATCTTCGTCCCGATACCATACCATATCAGGGGCGCCGAAATTTGAAAAGGGAAATGGATTTCCCGGACAAGGACCAGCGAATGAAACAATGGCGTGCTGCAATGCCTGCCGGGTGGCATCCTATGGCGGTCAGCCTGTCCACCGGCGGCCGATGATAACGGCTCCGATCAGGGCCAACCCCCACAGCGTGAGAACGAGAATCGCACCGCCAAGGCCACCTTCGCTTGCATCGGTTTGTGCCGCCTTGGCCGCGCAACGGCAACGCTTCATGACATCTTCGGGGATCATTTTCAGTGCCAGCAGGATGCCCAACGGCAGGATGATCAGATCATCCAGATAGCCCAGTACCGGAATAAAATCCGGGATCAGGTCGATGGGGCTGGCGGCATAGGCCACCACAAGCGCCACCACGACTTTGGCTTGCCAGGGGACCCGGGGGTCCCGGCTGGCCAACAAGAGGGCTTTGATCTCTGTTTTCAAAACCTGGACGCGTGCTTTCCAGTGCGTCATCCACACCGTGCTGAGTGCCATGCGGGCCTCTTTAACCGAAAAATATCGTCATCGGCCGGGGGCTATCGGCAAATTACATGCTTTGCGTCCCGCGGGGATTCGACCAGCTTCTGCGTCTTTTCCGCGATGTCCTGGCGTTTGAGGTCATCCTTGATTTCCCAGGCGCCTTCGATTTTTTCGACCAGTTCGCTGATCTGGCAGGGTTTGGTCAGATAATCGTAGGCGCCCAGTTTGATGGCTTCCAGGGCCGAATCAATGGATCCGTGGCCTGTGAGAATCAAGGTCTGGGTGAAAAGCCCCAGCTTCTTGATTTCTTTCAAGGTGGTCAGGCCATCCATCCCCGGCATTTTCAGATCCAGCACGACCACGTCAAAATCTTCGGTTTCAAGCGCCCGGACGGCCTCGGCGCCGCTGGTGACCGCCTTGGAACGGTAGCCTCGGGCATCCAGCAGGGTTTCCATGTTGCGGGCAAAAATAACCTCATCATCGACCAATAAAATTTTCGATCCGATCATCATGGCCTCCTTTCAAAAGGGGCGCCTCTCGCCCGAATGGATATGCGGTCCGTTGCGGGCCTTTCAGGCGGCCTGTTCCAACTGGTTTGCATGGGGCGTTGCATTCCCTGCCCGATCCGACTTCCGCAACGGCAGCCGGATGATAAAATCGGTTCCCTGGCCGGGCACGCTCTTGACGTCGATCTGTCCTCCAAGACCCTTGATGATGCTGTAGCAGATCGAGAGCCCCAGCCCCGTCCCCCGTCCCACAGGCTTGGTGGTGAAAAAGGGGTCGAACACGCGGACCAAGGTTTCCTGGGACATACCGCAACCGGTATCCGACACCACGATTTCGACGGTTTTTTCGGATTCCAGGTAGGTGGAACTGATGGCCACGGAGCCATATCGCTTGCCCTCATGGGCATCGATGGCATTGGTGATCAGGTTCAAAAAGAGCTGCTGCAGCTGGGAAAGATCCGACAGGATCGGCGGCACATCCGGTGACAGCCGCTCGAAAAAGGTGATGCCGGAAGACCGGGCCTCGCGCTCCATCAGGTCGACGACCTCACTGATAAAGGCGTTGATGTCCACCGTGTCGATGACGGACTCGGTCCGGCGGGAGAAGCGGAGTAAATTATGGGTAATACGCTTACACCGCTGGATCTGGACATCGATCTGATGCATGGCGTTGTCCAGTTGGGTGCTGAAGGACGGGTCCATGCCGTTGGCCTTTTGGGACGCGTCGATCAAAATTTCCCGCTCCGTCGATATGATGGCCAGGGGATTGTTGATCTCATGGGCCACCCCCACCGAAAGTTCGCCGATGGAGGCCATCTTGCTGGCCTGCATGAGTTGACGGTTCAGTGTTTCGGCCTGCACGTCGCGGCGTTTAACGAGGTCCAGCATGTGGCGCGTGACCAGGATCGTGACCCCCAGGATGGTGGCGGCGCTGATCAGCAGGAAAACCAAAACAGAGAGATTGGCCCGGTTTTCGGCCGCAAAGGCTTCGGCGTAATCCTGCCGGACCACGAGCATCCATTGGGGGGTCTCCAGCCAGGCCGTACTGACGATCTGACGCACGTTTCGTTCACCGTTGAATCCGGCATCGGAGGCCTCCTGCCGCACCTGGATACCGGGGTGGACCGGGCCCACCGTCATTGAGGCGTTTTCCATGATGCGGCCGCTATAGCGCGACGTGGTCTGGTAGACGCCCTCCCGATTGACCAGGAATATTTCCCCGGTGCGGCCGATCATGACATTTTCCACCAGCGCCCGGAACCCCTCCGTGTCCACCGTGGCCCGCAGGATCCAGGGGCCGATAGCGTCATGGCCTTTGACGGCGATGATAAAGTGCGGTTCACGGCGAAATCCCATGAACATATCGCTGATGTAGAGCCCTTTCTCCATGACCATCTTGAACCAGTGGGTTTCAGCATAGTTTTTATCCAGCAGGTCGTAGGGTCCCACATACGCCAGGTGGTTACCGTCGGCATCGATGACCCCGAGGTCCGTCAAGGTCAGGCGGTCCTGGTTGAACAGGTCAAAAAGAGACCGCAGGCGCCCGGGCTGGAGAAAATCCTGCCGACCGTTGCTCTGGGCCATCAATTCGAGTTTCGAACGGTGGTCCTTCAGGAACAGTTCGATGACCTTGCGATGGTGTTGCATTTCGTTGCGGAATGCCGCCATGACGCGTGTTTCCGCCGAGCGCTGGTATCGGTTGCTGATAATCCACCCCACCAGCAACAGGGGCACAACCGAGCAGACCAGCGTCAACAAAACAAATCGTTTGAAAAGCCGTTTGTAACGGTACGGCGGATCCATATCGGAAACAACGGCGGTTGCCGCTTCAGGCATGTGCGACAGTAAGTGCAGCATATGGCCTCCTTTGCTCGACCGCGCCCATCGACCTAACCGGGGCCGATCGTTGATGCCCCTCTTTGAAATCAAGAAATATGCCAACATCATGCGCGTCGACGATATTAAAATATATAACAATATCTATTGGTTAAAATTTTTTCCGGTTTTGGTGCACTGTCCGGCGGAGAACCTGTCCACGCCATGGTGACACAGGTGTCTCCCTCCTGAAGGACCGTTTATGCAAGAAAGGCGTGCGGTTGCGCCGGAGGGCCGCAGGCGGGTGGGCGGGTCAGGCCAACCGGGGCCAGAACGGTCTCTGGACCTCGATGGCCTTGGAGACGGCAGATGGCGTGAAAGTCGATTTCGGGTGCCAGGCTTCGGATGCGTCGCGATTGTCGTGTTCCACGGCACACAGGTGTTGGAGAAACCGGAGCCCGCAGTCTTCGATACCTTTGACGCTGTAGCCGCCCTCGAGGATAAAGGCGATGCGTCCGGCGCATTCCCATTTGGCGATCTGAAGCAACATGGCGGTTAGGGTGCCGTAGCCTTCGGGGGAAACGTTCATGCCGCCCAGCCGGTCATACCGATAGAGGTCAAACCCCAGCGAGACCAGGATGAACTCGGGTTTGAACTGGTGGGCCAGGGGGGCGATGATGCGGCGGGTCGCGCAGATGAAATCGCGATCGCCGGCGCCTTTGGCAAACGGGATATTGACCGTGAACCCCTTGCCCGGCCCCCGGCCGATTTCGCCGAAATTGCCGGTTCCCGGATAGGCCGGGAAGCCATGTGTCGAGACATACAGCACCGTGCTGTCTTCATAAAAAACGGTTTGCGTGCCGTTGCCGTGGTGGGCGTCCAGATCGATAATCATGATGCGTGCCAGGCCGTGGACTTTTTGCAGATAGCGGGCGGCCAGGGCCACATTGTTGAGCAGGCAGAATCCCATGGCACGGTCCGGCTCGGCGTGATGTCCGGGGGGGCGCACGGCGGCGACGCCCTGCAGGGCGCGGCCGTCGCAGATACCGTCCATCAGCCGGAAAACGCCGCCCACGGCCAGGCAGGCCACCTCCCATGAGCGTTCGGTGGTCTGGGTGTCCATATCCAGGGAGACCAGCTGTCGGCCCGCTGTTTTTTCCAGCCGCTTCAGATAGTCGGCATTATGGACCCACAGCAGCTGCTCGCGTTCGGCCGGCTCGATCATCAACGAGTGCCAGCGACCCGCGACGCTGGGGTGGGCCAGGGCCCGTTGGAAGGCTTCAAACCGTTTGGGGCTTTCCAGGTGGCAAATATGGTGCAGATGCAAGGCAAACCGCGGATCGTCGACCACCAGGATGGTGGTTTGCGCATCGGGTTTCTCGCCGGCGATGCGCACCCGGCACGTCCGGGTGGCATAGTCGATGAGTTGCGTGGCCTCGGGAATCCGGGGCTGGTGTTTCAGCAGCAGGGCCAGCGCCGTGGTGGCCGGGTAGGGCTGGTGGCGGGACATGAGACAGCGTTTGATGAATGCCAGGTCCGCTTGGCGGTGTCTGGCGTTCCTTTTGCGCAGGGTCTTGATCGCCGCGCCGATGAGCCCTTCCAGACGGAACCGTACCTGACCGGCGGGCGGTCGTGCATCATCGGCCATGTCAGCGATGGCGGACAACAGATACCCGCGGGGTGTTGCCAGCACAAACCGGCACAGGCGCTGCTTTCTGAAACCGCAATCCAGGTAAAATTGATGCGCCCCCACCTCGCCGTCCAGAAAAATATGCCGGGCCTCGGGATAAAACGCCTGCCACAACATCCAGGTCCCCGCCATCAGAAATGTGCCGACGCCCTTGGGAGAGGCGTCCGTGTCGCCATAGTCCGGCATGCGACGGGCGATATAACGGACTTCAAGACAGGTGCTGGCTGCCTGACGGTGCAGCTGGAGTTTGATCAGGCCTAAAATTTGCCCCTCGACGATACAGGCGTAGATCCATGGCAAGCTACCATCGGCCCAGCTGGTGAGCATAAACCGGACGTCGAAGAATTCAAAAGCGTGTCCGGCCACCTGGGCGAGCGTTTCCCGGTTGAGCGGCAGCGGCATGAAACTGGCGATCTGGCCACCGGCGAGATGACCGCGATAATGGGGTTTGCCGTCTTGGGGATCCGGCATCGCCGGCACGGCATCCAGGTCGGCCGGCCATTGTTTCAGTCGCCGCAATTCATGGTTCACAAGGGCTACAGCCCCCGCCTGTCGGATATCGTTGGCCAGTTGCCGCACGTCGCCGGATACCCAGGCGGCCGCCCTGGTCTGCTTTTCCCTGAACGCCCCCCATTTGAGAACCAGGGATTGCTCGAGGGTCGGGATGCCGTGTGCCACAAAGGCGGTTTTGGGGATTTCCACACGCTGCCCATCGAAATAATAGGGAAACGAATCTGTTCCTGAATCGTGATCAAGGGAATTTTTGACCGCCGGAGCGGTGATGCGTGACGCCTCGAACAACGTTTTCAGCCCGCAACCCGCATGGGGGTCCACGGCGGAGACGGCGTCGATGGCGGATGCCAGGTGTTCGCGCGTGATCATGGGCACTCATTCCGCGAAGGGTTCACCGGTTTCGTCTTTGGCACTGTCCAGGTAAACCAGAACATCCATGAGTCGGACAACCCCCAGCATGTCGCGGTTTTTATCTGTGACCGGCAAGGTTCGTATGCCGTTTTCCATCATGACGGCGGCAACCCGTTTCAACGGTGTCCCGGGTTCGACGGCAATCGTCCCCCTTTTCATCACCGATGCGACCGTTGCGTCGGGCAGCCATTGCGGGTTGGCGGACAGTTCCTGCCAGGTGAGCATTGGGCGCCCCCCTGATTGAGCCGCACGGCTGACGATGTCCTGTTTACTCAAATGGCCGCTTAGCCGGTTGTTGGCATCCACGATGAAAAGTGTTTCGCCGGCCATCCGGGGCAGACGGTGGTTGAAGATGGAAAAAGCTTCCAGCAGGGGATCGGTATCCCGGATTCGGCGAAACGCATCCAGGATCAATTCGCCGGCGGTCGAGCGGGGCCACAGGATGGGGCGGCGGCGAATTTGTCCGAGTGCGCAGGCCACCTCCAGTTTGGCCACCAGATCTTCGATGCTGCAAGGTTTCATCAAATAGTCGAAGGCCCCTTGCCGAATGGCCTCGATACCGGTTTCCAGGGTAGCGTGGCCGGTCAGCATGATGACGGGCGGCGGCGACGAATTTTCCTGCACCCGGCGCAGGGCGGTCATACCGTCCATCAACGGCATGCGGATGTCCAACACGACGGCATCAAAAGCCTGCTCGTCGATCAAGGCCAGGGCCTGTTTGCCATCGCCGGCGGTGGCCACCTGGAAACGATGCCGCTCCAAGAGCTTGCACATCCGGGAGGTGAACCGTTCCTCATCGTCCACCAGGAGCACGCGCCGGCGGGGCGGGGCGCTTTCCGCCAAAGCAGGTTTCATCGTTACGCCCTTTCAGAAATGACGGTATAGGAACAATTGATGGCCAATGTCATATCCGTGACGCGATCTCCATCAATCACAAGCCATGCCAGCCAAAGCTGTGGGGTCATCTCGGTGCCGGTGGCCATTGCCGCGGTAAGGGAGCAGGGGCAATCGCGTTTAAACCGTCGGTTGCGCCACCCTCCAGAAAACTGCCAGTTTACAACCATGCCGCCAACTGTCTTCTGAGGATGGACACCGGCCCGCCGGCGTTCGAATGGTCGGCAGGCTCCGGGCGCTGAAATCGCATTCGCCACCCGTGGCATAAAGCTTGCCGATTTTAATGACGTCCAGGCCAAGATGGCATTCAGTTTGCAAACTTATCCTTTTAATACTCCGGCAGACCGCATTCCCAACCGCATGGCATCAAACAGCGGTTTGCCAGTTGCCAAACCGATCGCTCCGCCATTCGCTGAAGAGCCGCTGATGAATACACGCACCCTTGCAAATGTCAGAGAAATCCTGCTCCCCTTTTCCGGCGAGCTGCCATTGAGCCCGTCGGTGCACATCGATGATCCGGTTTCCAAGGCCATCGAGGTCATGGTCCGGCATAATCTCCGCATGTTGCCGGTGTTCCGCGACCGACGACCGGTGGGGCAGGTGCGTCTGCAGGATGCATTTGCCATCGTGGGCATCCAGATGCCCTGAACCGATTCAGGTGCGGTTGATGGCCCGACCCTGTCGTCCGCGGGCTTCGTCGGCCGCTCCCGCCGGTGGCGCCATGTCCGGTATATCCGTCTCCCCATTCGGCCGATCCCGGTAGCCATTCGTTACAAGTCCCGCTTCCTTCATAAGGCGGTGCAGGTACTGGCGCTGGATGCCGGCCTTTTGCGCCGCCAGGCTCACGTTCCCGTTATGTTCCCGCAGCAGGCAGTCGATATAGTGCCGGTGGAAGATCGCGGTCATTTCTTCCTTGGCGTCCTTGAAACCAAGGTGGCGCAAGGATGCGGGCAAGGCATAGGGTGGATCCAACGGTTCCTGCTCCGGGTCCAGGGACAGATCGGCGGTCTTCAGCGATTCGGTCCGGCAGAAAATCACGCCCCGCTCGATGATGTTTTCCAACTCCCGGACATTGCCCGGATAGTCGAGCGCCCTGAGCCGCTGCATGGCCAGGGGACAGATTTCGGTAATGGTCTTCTTGTTGGCGGCGGCGTATTTTTTTAGAAAATGGTGGCTGAGCAAGGGGATGTCATCCCGCCTGGCCGACAGGGGGGGCAGATCGAAATTGATGACATTGAGTCGATAGTAAAGATCCTCGCGGAAACGTCCCTGGGCGATGGCCTCCTTGAGCAGGCGATTGGTGGCCGCAATGAAGCGGATGTCGGCCCTGCGGGCGGCATTGCCGCCCACGGGCCGGTATTCGCCGTCCTGCAGCAGGCGCAGCAGTTTGGTCTGCAGAACGGGACTCAGATCCCCGATTTCGTCCAGAAACAGGGTGCCGCCATCGGCATCCTCCACCAAACCGCGCTTGTCTTTCCAGGCGCCGGTGAAGGCCCCCTTGACGTGGCCGAACAGTTCGCTTTCGAGCACGTTTTCCGGGATGACCGTGCAGTTCAGTGTGATGAAACGCTGGTCGCGGCGGTGGCTGTGGGTATGCAGGGCTTTGGCCACCAGTTCCTTGCCCGTGCCGCTCGGCCCGGTAATCAGGACGGTGCCCTGGGTGGGCGCTACCTGGCGAATGCGGGCGAAAATATCCCGCATCACCGGCGTAACCCCCAGCAGCGAGGCGAAGCCGTTCTGCTTGCCGAGGGCCTCCCGCAGGACCCGGTTTTCCCGGGTGACGGACTGAAAACTCATCACGTTCGCGATGGTCACCAGAATCCGCTCCCGCCGGAAAGGTTTGGTGATAAAGTCGCAGGCCCCTTTGCGGGTCGCCTCGACCGCCGTCTCGATGGTGCCGAAGGCGGTCATCACCACCACCGAGACGGTCGGATCAAGGGACTTGATCTTTTCCAGCAGGCGGATGCCGTCCATTTTGGGCATCTTCAGATCCGTGATCACCAGATCGAAGCCCCCTGTTTTGACGGCCTCTAAAGCCTCACGTGGGTCGGCGGTGGTGACCACTTTGTGGTCGGTTTCCTCGGTGATGATGCGTTCGAGCAGCAGCAGCATGTCCCGTTCATCGTCCACTACCAGGATGCGTCCTTGCATATACCCTCCTATGGACTTTGCGGCAGCTTCACGATGAACGTGGTGCCGCTTCGGTCATGATCCTCCGAAACCCGGCTTTCACAGCGGATGGAACCGCCGAAGCTGCTGATGATACCGTAACTGACAAACAGCCCCAGCCCGGTTCCCTCGCCTTCGGGTTTGGTCGTGAAAAACGGTTCGTAAATACGGTCCAGGTCCGCCTCGGGAATGCCGCTGCCGGTGTCCGACACCTTTATGACGGCATTCCGGGCGCTTTTGTCGAAAGTCGCACTGATGGTGAGCAGGCCGCCGTCGGGCATGGCCGCCACAGCGTTGTTCATCAGGTTGAGGAAGACCTGCTGGAGCTGTCGGCAGTCGCCCCGGACGGGGGGCAGCCGCCGGGCGATGTCGGTCTTGAGCGTGACGGTGCGCCGTTCGATGGTGTGGCGGGCCACTTTGATGATTTCCTCGAGGCATTGATTCAGATCGGTGCTTTCCTCGGACACCTTGCGGTCCCTGGCGAAGCTGAGCAGGTTGTCGACAATCTCCTTGCAGTGCAGGCCCTGCCGTTCGATGATTTTCAGGTCTTCATAGGCCTGGCTTCCCGGCGGTTGTTTGCGGACCAGCAGGTCACAGAACCCCAGGATCACCCCTAAAGGGTTGTTGATTTCATGGGCCACGCCGGCTGCCAGGGTGCCCAGGGCGGCCAGTTTTTCAGTGGCGATCAGGTTGCGCTGAAGGTTCTTGTTCTCGGTGATATCGCGGGCGATGCACAGCACCATATGAATGTCACCGGCTTCGTTTTTCAGCGGCATGTAGTTGGCGTTGAGCCATATCGGCGGATCCACGGACCGGATTTCGATCTCTTCGCGGACGCTGCGCTGGGTGGTATAGACCTGCTGCACGGCTTTGCTGTTGCGCTGTCCCACATCGTCGCTGAATAGTTCCGAGAGCGGACGGTCCACGAGGTGCTCGGCGTCGCTGCCGAAGAAATGGGCCGTATAGCTGTTGACGGATTTCAGCCGGGCGGCGGCGTCCAGCGTGAAGATAAAATCCTCGGCGCTTTCGATGAGCAGACGGTATTTCTCCTCCGATCGTTTCAAGGCCTGGGTACGGGCGGTCACCAGGTTTTCCAGTCTTCGGGAGAAGCGGATTTCGAACAGGAAGAGGGCTCCGGCAGCGGCCACCACGACCAGGATCATCAGACATTGGATCACCAGCTGCCAGCGATGGATCTGCCCCACGGCATCCGCGATTTCGTGGGTCGGCGCGACCACGGCCGCACTCCAGAAGTGCCGGGGTATTTGTGAGATGTGAATCGGGCAGAAGGCGATCAGTTTGTCGATGGTGCCGGTGAGACCACGGTGCCAAGCCGATTGATAGGTGCCGGTGCCTTCCCGGCCTTGAAGCATCTCCTCTTTCTGGATGCGATCGATTTGGACGAAACTCAGATCCGGATAGGTTTCCTGGCGCACCTCGAACGCGCTGCGGCCGATAAAATCCGTAAAGGGGTGATACAGGAAGCGGCCCTGGTCATCGATGATCCACGCATAGCCACTGATCCCGGAGCTGATGTCCTTGAGCAGGGGCGTCAGAAACTGGACCAGGTTGATCCTGAAAAGGAGTAAATGTTCGTTGCGCTGCCCCATGGGGGTTATCATGGACATGGTGACACGGGATCCGATCACCTCGGGACGTGTCATCCCGATCTCACCCGGTTCAGGCAGCTGTTCCATTTCCGGGGGAAGCGGCGTCGTCGTTGACGCAATTTTGCACGGTGCGCTGTGTGAATACACCCACACCCTATTGGCTGGGCGGTTCCATAACTGGATTTCCACGACCCCGTTCATACCCATGCGCTCCAGCTCGGACTGCAGACGGGCTTGCCGATCGATCGGATTCGAAGGCATGGTCGGGATGCGGTCGGCGAGTTGCAGCAGTTCCTTTTCCAGGCTGCTGAGGGCCTGTTCCACCAGCTTCTGGATGTTGCGGGCCACCGCGAGCTGTTCCTGGTTGAACTGGTCGCTGACCAGTGTGACCATCTGTCGGCCGAAGCGGATGTGAAGCACGCCGACGATGAGCAGAATCAAGACGGACCCGGCAACGATGAACCAAGTGGTCCCATAACGGGGATTGAAGCGTGAGATCTCATCCATGCGGCGTTACGCCAGCAAATCGTGTGCCATGCGAAACATGAAGGGACCTACGGGTTTATCACCAGAAAACAGGCGGTTTGCTGCGGGGGCGGGCACACTGCGACAGCATTTGTTCCTCCTGCCTGTCAGTTTTTTTTACAAGCTGTAAATTCAGGCCGATGGCGGATGGCCGTCGGCCTGAATTCCGGCAGGGGTCTCTCTGTGGTTAGACACCGCAAAAGGCGATGATGACAAAGGCCAGACAGGCCATCCACACCGTGTTGCTTACCGCCCCTTTTTTAAGGGGATGAAAATGGGCTTCGGACCGTCGGTGGCCGTCCTCGCAGACATAGGTTATCACCTCCCGCCCGGAGCGCCTGGAAACAAGACGAATGCGTTTGGCCGGAAGGCCGCAGCATTCGTTGCCATCTTTACCGGTGGCCGTGCAGGTCATGCGGGCACCGATCATGGCGCTGGTCAGGTTGAAGATCCAATTCCACGAGACGGCGCCGATCAGGAGCGACAGCAGCATGATGATCACATGCCGCTGGGTTACGCCAAGACCCGAGAGGGCTTTGCCCATGTTGGCCGGGGTCAGGGGGCCGTCCACCGTGCCGAAGAGTCCCAGATAGTAGAGGACAAAACTGGCCCCCATGATGACCATGGTCAGACCGAAGTTATACAGGCGGCTGCGGGCGAATCCGCGCCGCGGCGGATGGATGGGCTTACTCATTGTCGGGTTGATTTGTTCGGCGTTCATCTTTTGTCCTTTTTCAATCGTCGTGTTGGATTGGATTTTCGGCCATGCCCCCGGGCATGACCCGGGAGCATGGCGTGGACTTCGGCATCATCAGCTGCCGGCCAGTTTTTTCATCACGTCCGGAATGATCTTGTAGAAAGCATAGGCCGTCAGGCACAGGCAGTAGGTCGGCACCACGAACTTCCACAGTTTTTCCGGGAACACGCGGGTCATGTAGGGAGCCGCCACGGCTGAGAACATGGTGGCCAGCATGAAACTGGGCAGCAGGATGTAATCGATGGTCACGCCGCTGCCCAGCAGGGCCAACCACGTGACCACCGACAAGGTGCTTACTGTGCCTTCGCTGATGGCCGTCACCGCCATCATGCTTTTCACCGGTACGCCGGCCATCAGCCCGCCGATGGTGACCACGGGACCGTAGCCGCCGCCGCCCACGCCCTTGTTGAAGCCGGCCAGGGCCGCCCACAGGACCATTTTGCCGGGTTTGTAGGGGCGCTCCTTCCTGGCCTGGATCAACGAGACCAAGCCCATCATGAGCAGCAGGAGCGCCACGTAGAGTTTGATCCAGACTTTGCCGACCTCAAAGATCTTGTAGACGCCCACCACGGCCACCACGTTGAAGAGAACGCCGGTGCCGGCGATGATCAGCCAGAGTTTGACCGTCTCGCTCATGGGGGAGAATTTCCACTCCACGTTCTCGAACTCCCGGTGGAGGAAGGCTCCCACCAGACCGGCCGCCCCCTGCTGGATCATGACGACAGGTACGATCTGCTTGGGGTCAAACCCCACCATAAGCAGCAGCGGGGTCAGGGCCGTGCCGAAGCCCATGCCGGCCGAGGCGTCCATGAATTCGAAAAAGGCCGCGATCAGCACCACGCTCCAGACGATGGACCACTGATTGCCCATGAGGCCGTGGTCCACCACATACTTGGAGGGCATACGCACGGTGGCCTCGAAGGGGTTGCCAGCCAGCCAGATGCCCACCAGAAAGAGAATGAAAAATACAACGACGCCCGAACCCATGGCCTTGAGGTGGCCGGCGTCTGGAATCAGACGTTCCCAAATCGTTTTTTTGGTGGCCTCAAGATTCTTGGCCACCTCCCATCCGGTGAGTTTTTCTTGTTTGATATTTTCCATGATGCGCTCCTTATGTTGTAACTATCGGGTGAATCGTTGACGGGTTATGGGAGGCTTTCCAATGTCGTGTTCCGTTTTTCTCCTTTTCGATAGAGGGACGTGCTCATTGCTGTCAAAACAACTCCTTTTCGTTTCTGCTTTACAATTGCCATGCCAAAGGAAACAAAGAAGTAAAAGATGTAACTTACTGATTATAAACATAAAAAAAAACATGGGTAAGGTGCCGACTATCGTTCGCCCGGGGATGGACACTGTGAGTAGACAATTTAGGCCGCGGTGTCTTTCCGGCGTAGACATGCAAGCATACGTCTTCAGCGCCGCGGACGGCAGGACACTGCAAGCGGGTGTGGTTTGGGGGCACCATAGGAAACCATCGGTGGCGGTCGGATCCGGAGGCGAAGACGTTTTGCCTGCAGGGAGGGAGACCAACCCGGGCCGCTCGATTTCAGAAGGGTGGGCCAACCCCGTGACACTCAACGGGGTTGGCCATTGTTTGAGCAGTTAAACGCGAGCCTGCCAATGCCGGCCCGGGCTGAAAGTTGCGGGTATCAACCGCCGGCCAATTTCTTCATCACGTCCGGAATGATCTTGTAGAAGGCGTACGCCGTCAGCACCAGGCAATAGGCCGGCACCACGATCTTCCACAGCTTCTCCGGAAAGATGCGGGTCATGTAGGGGGCCGCTACGGCCGAGAACATGGTGGCCAGCATGAAACTGGGCAGCAGGATGTAGTCGATCTGCACACCGCTGCCCAGCATGGCGACCCAGGCCAGCACCGCGATGGTGCTCACCGTGCCCTCGCTGATGGCCGTCACCGCCAGCATGCTCTTGACCGGCACGCCGGCCAGCAGCCCGCCGATCGTGACCACCGGCCCGTAGCCGCCGCCGCCCACGCCCTTGTTGAAACCGGCCAGGGCGGCCCACAGCACCATCCGCTTGGGTTTATAGGGCCGGTCCTTTTTGGCCTGGAACAGCGAGACCGCGCCCATCATCAGCAGCAGTAATGCCACGTAGAGCTTGATCCAGATCTTGCCGACATGAAAGATCTTGTAGACCCCGACGATGGCCGTGATGTTGAAGAGCACGCCGGTGCCGGCGATGATCAGCCAGAGCTTGACCGTCTCGCTCATGGGGGAGAACTTCCACTCCACGTTTTCGAACTCCCGATGCAGGAAAGCCCCCACCAGACCGGCCGCCCCTTGCTGGATCATGACCACGGGCACGATCTGCTTGGGATCGAAGCCGATAACGAGCAGCAGCGGGGTCAGGGCCGTGCCGAAGCCCATGCCGGCCGAGGCGTCCATGAATTCGAAAAAGGCCGCGATCAGCACCACGCTCCAGACGATGGACCACTCGTTGCCCATGAGGCCGTGGTCCACCACGTATTTGGACGGCATGCGCACGGTGGCCTCAAAAGGATTGCCGGCCAGCCAGATGCCCACGAAAAAGAGCACGGCAAAGACGGCGATGCCGCCGCCGGCCGCCTTAATGTGGTTCCACTCCGGAATCATGCGTTCCAATATGGTTTTCTTGTTGCCTTCGAGGTTGCGGGCGACCTCCCACCCTGCGATTTTCCCTGCGACTTTTTCTCCGGTAGAATTTCCCATCTGTGCCTCCTTTTATGTCGATTCGAATGTTGGGTGAAGCGTTGATGCGTCGATCATGACGTATGGCGCCGCATTTATTTCTTCTCCTCATTGCGCCGGAAGATGGGGCAGGTTCCAGCAGGAATTGTTTCTCCGAGCCCAGTCATTACAAGCGTTATGCCAAGTGGGCCCGGGACCAAAAGTTTTTTAACTTCCTAAAATACTTATCGATAATGAACTTGATCCTTACGGTTTCACCTTTGGGCTTTCGCCATTGAACACTGCCAGTGGACAATGCGTTGAAATGGTGTCTTTGATTTGAGGACATGGGACCGAACCTTTAAGAAACGGCTGTTTTTCGACGGCCTTTGCATGGGTGATGTGCGGCGGTTCGATCTCTTGACAGGGGATGATCACTGAAGAAGGCATGATGGTATGAAAGAAAGAACCCGTCCTTCCAGGGGGCGACTGGTCGGACGGGTTCTGTGAGGAGGATGACAGAAGCCCATCAGGTTCTGTGCATCCCGGGAGGATTCGGTTACGGTGTTATCATGGCCGGTCGCCGGCGACCGGGGCCCCCTGGGGCGCGGCCAAGGCCATCGCTGCGGCTGGCGCCGTGGCGGCTTGCCGGCGCCGGATCAGGATCCATCTGCCCAGAGCGATGACACCGATGGTAAAGACGATCATGACGGCGTATTCGACCGCTTTGGAGGGGTGCAGCAAGTTGTGGACCACCGGGTCGGTGATCATCATTTCGCCGCCCACCTTTCCCAGGATGCCGGAGCCGATATAGAGAATGATGGGGAAGCGGTCCATCAGTTTGGCCAGCAGAGAGCTCATAAAGACCACGAAGGGGATGCTCAGTGCCAGGCCGAACATGAGCAGGAAGAAGTTCCCGTGGGAGGCGCCGCCCACGGCCAGCATGTTGTCGATGCCCATGCTCATGTCCGCCACGATGATGATCCACAGGGCCTGCCAGAGGTTGCCGGCTTCCCTGACACTCTCCTCTTCAGCACCGTCAACCAATAGCTTGACCGCGATCCAGAGAATGACGGCCCCTCCGAGCAGTTTGACAAAGGAGATGGTCAGCAGTTTGGCCACGAAGAACGTGCAGACGACGCGGACCAGGACGGCCCCCCCGGCCCCTAAGGCGATACCCATGGTGCGTTGGCGCCCTTCAAGCTTTTTCACCGCCATGGCGATGACCACGGCGTTGTCGCCGGCCAGCACCAGGTCGATGATGACGATACTCAGTATGGCTGAAAAGAATTGTGCGTTGAGGTGAATTTCGCCTAAAAAGCCAAGATCCATTTTATACCCCCTTTTTGTATGTATTCTGAGTTCGCTGGTGGTTGCGTTTGGGGAGGTAAATAGCAATTGGCGTGCCTTAGGTGGAAGCCGGGCTGTAAATACATAATAGTGAATTGATATCAATATGTTGAAAAAATGGTTAGGATATGGATCGTCGGTTTCCGGTCCGCCGTGTAACCTCTTCGGAGACGTCGTTGATATGGTTAGGAGACAATTGGGAAGATGCCATGCGCCATGGCGCGGCAACATCGCAGGCTGTTTTGGAGGGAGGGCGGATATCCGATCAGGGGGTCCGGCTCACATGGGCGGCAATGGCGCGGCATGCCGCCAGAGATTCATGCACGCCGTCATTTTCGGGATGGTAAGGGGTGGTATCGGCAGCGGTTTTGACAACCACGACGCGGCAGCGGGGATGGATATAAAGGAATTGACCGTATTCGCCGACAGCACAGTATGGCCCGTCGGCGGGCTCCGGGAGCCACCACTGGTAGCCGTATCCATGGGGATGCGATGATGCCGGATGGCCGGCGTCCGGCATTCGCTCGGGGGCGGTCGGGTGTTACCGAAGCCCTGATCCAATGGGCCGGGAGGATCTGTTGCGCCCTGAAATTTTTTCCATCATTTAAATAGAGAAGCCCGAAGCGGGCATAATCCCGGAGAAGCGCGTTGAGTCCCCAGAAGGCCAACTCCATTCCGCTGCCGTCGACAAGCCAGTAGGCATCCGCTTCAACCCCGATACGGGACCACAATTTCTCCTCCATGTATGCCGTCAGGGTCCGGCCGGTGGCTTCCCGCAGTACCATGGCCAGCACTTGCGTGTCGATGCCCGTGATGTGGTTCCGGGTTCCCGGTGGCCGGTCGCGGTCGCGTGCCGCAACGACATCGTCCATGGTCGCGCCCAGGGCCAGGGATCGCCGCAGCCGGTTGATGTCGGAAAAAAAATTGCCTGTATTCTCATCAAAGGCGACCCCTGAGGTCATTTGCAGAACATCTTTCAAGGTGACGCCGTCATACCCGGTGCCCTTGAGTGCAGGAACATAGTCGATCACCAGGTCGGAAACACTGCGAATCAAGCCTTCTTCCATGGCAAAGCCCACGAGGGTCGATACGATGGGATGACTCAGCGACCAGGAAATCCAAGGCGTTTTGGCGTGATTGCCGTGGAAGTATCGTTCGAAAGCGATTTTTCCATCATAGACGACGATCATGCCGGTGGTGGTGGTCTTCGTGATCCACTGCGTCAGGTTATGACGTCTTCCCGCATAGGTGTAGGTCTCGGGAAGGCTCTTTTTTTGGTAGGGAATCCGATAGGTTGGTCCGTTTCGGCGCACCGTCCGATGATCAAAGACACGGGTCATGCTCCTAAAGTTTTCGACAATCGCCGAGGGCTCGGAAATCGTGAGGACGAATTTGAGGCGCATCAGGTCTTTTTTGAAAAATTGGGCGATTCCCAACAGAATCAGCAGACAGATCCCAAATCCGTAGCCGATTTTTTTCCAGACTGGTTTTCGAACAGCGGTCACAGTCTTTCCTATCGAGGGCAAAACGCATTAAAGGACGATCGATCGTTTTATAGCAAGAGACCATCGACTTGAAAAGCCCGAGGAACCGCGGCCGGCCTGACGGCCGCGCTGTTGCTCAGGACGGCGGCAGTCTTCGGCGGGACGTGTTTCCGGTCTGGTGAATCCCCCGCGCAATGACGAGGTCGCGGCCAAGGGCGCAACCGTCCTGATAGACGGAGGGATCCTGGCGGCTGCCGCCGCGCTGGATGGTTTGGGTATGGGGGTGACGGTGACGCAGATAGCGGCTCAACTGGGGATCGTCCGCCGTGACCAGGGCGCGTATGTCCGGTGATGTCGTGTTGGCGACAGCCGTCTGCAGCTTGCTGCGAAACCCCTCCAGAATGCCAATGGCGAAATCGGTTTGCTGAAAACGCTTCAGGCGCCGGCCCCGGCGATAGGACGTCCATTCGCGTTCGGTAAAGCGCCGGATAAAATCGAAGACATAGGCGGCGTGCTGGACATTGGCGATGGTGCCGGAAATTTCCAGAACCCGTCCCGGTTTTCCCTTGGCCACCACAAAGGCCGAAACCCAGATGCCCTGAACGAAGTAAAAGTCCTGCAACAGATTGGCCAGGACATAGGCTTCGCGGAAATGCCGCAATGCCGGTTGGCCCAGAAACAGGCTGACAAAATCGCGCTGTTTGAGTTGCATGGCATCCAGGTGGTGACGGGTCATCAGATCGTGGGCCTTGAGCATGGCGGCTTCCGCTTCGTGGCGGTTGGGGCTCTGGGCCAGGGACAGGAGTTTGTGGATGCGACTTTGAATACCACCGCGACCGTTGGCTTCGTGCTGTTTCAGGCGCGTGCGCAACGGGCGGCGGGACGTGGTGGCAGAAGGATCGGCCCGCAGCATCAGACAGGCCTGCTGAAAAGCGGGGCCATGAGGCGGCTGGTTGTCCGCGCCCGGCATGGCATCGGCCAGCTGGTGGGCGGTTTCATGCCGTAAAACTTCCCGGATTTCGTCCCAGGGGTGGTTTTCGGCCAGTTGCCGGCTCAGGCTGATTTCCCGTCGCGCCGGGGACCATTGTCCCAATAGACGGGTGGTGTCCGCCAGGCGGAAGGAGGGCTTTTGCATGCGGGCGCGATAGGCCGGGGCCAGCTGGCTGCAGGCGAGTTCCCACTCGTGGGCCAGTCCGAGGAGAATACGGCGTTCGCGGGCCTGATCAGGTAATGCCATGAAGGGGTCTCGATTCATTCACGTTTTGGATGGAACGGTTGCCATGCACCCATGCGCTCGGAACCGGCCCTATCGCATATTAGCCGCCGTTGGTCAATTTCTGACGATGGCGATCGATGGCTTGCACGATGTAGGGATGGATGTGGTTCACGATGATGCGGTAGCCGTCGGCCGTGGGGTGAATGCCGTCGGGCTGGTTCAAATCCGGCCGGCCGGCGACCCCCTCCAGAAAAAAGGGAATCAGAATCAGGTCCGCGGCCCGGGCGATGTCCGGATAGATGGCGCCGAAAGCCCGGGTGAAGTCCGGCCCCAGATTGCGGACCATCTGCATGCCGGCCAGGACGACGGTGATATTGCGGGCCTGCAGCTTGGCGACGATGGCTTCGATGTTGCGGCGTGTCAGGGCCGGGTCCACACCCCGCAGGCCGTCATTGGCGCCGGTTTCCAGGATGACGATATCCGGGTCCAGCGTCAGCATCCAGTCCACCCGAGCCAGTGCGCCGCTGCTGGTTTCGCCGCTGACGCCGGCATTGATGACCCGATAGGCGATGCCGTCGTCACGGAGCCGGGCCTCCAGCAGGGCGGGATAGGCCTGGTCTTCATCCACCCCGTAGCCGGCGGTCAGGCTGTCTCCCATGCAGACAATAACCCCGGCGGCAGGCGGCGACGGGACGGTTGCCGGCGCGGCGTTTTCCGACGGCGCCTTGTCGCAGCCGAAAAGGACAGCCCATACGAGCAGCATGATGCCGATGGTGCGCGTTGTTTTGAAAATCATGGCTGTTTCCCCCGTATGGCGCGGTCTGTCTTTGCGGAGAGCACGTTTACAAACGCGTCAAGGCCCGCTCTTATTCCGCAGCGTGCGCCCGTAGAAATTGGATGGGTTTGCGCCGCATGATGCTGCGCGAGGCGCTCAACCCGACCAGGACCACGGCCAGGATACCGACCATCAGCCCGGCAAGTGACGCGGCCGGGTAGGGCTGGTAGGCGATGTCGAAATACCGGACGCAGACCACCCAGCTGATCAGATGGGCCAACAACAGACCGCCGGCGGCGCTGGCCCCACCGAGCAGCAAGTTTTCCAGCGAAAAGACATAAAGCACGAACCGGCCCGGTGCGCCAAGGATTTTATAGTAAACGGCTTCGCGGATACGGGCCGCGCGGGTGGCGATAATGGAACTGACCACCAGCAGGATACCGGCCGCCATGCTGAACAATGTGAAAAACCGCATGGCCTGGGAGAATCGATCCAAGGCGCCGGCAATCTGGCGAATGGACTGGCTGACGTCCAGAACCGTCACGTTGGGAAGGGCCTGCACGATGCGGTTTTGGAGGGCGGCCATTTCGGACGGATCAACCCGCAGGGCGGTGAAGATGGCCTGGGGCGCTTTCTGGAGGGCCGCGTCGGGGAAGACAAAATAGAAAAACGGCTGCATGCTTTCCCGGGTGCGGGTGCGAATACTGGAAACGGTGGCTTCCAGCGGCACGCCCTGGATCTTGAATTGCAGGCGGTCGCCCATGCGAATATTGCCGATATCCGCCACCCGGTCCAGGACCGAGACCTGGAAGGTGCCGCCGTTCGGGGTGAACAGGGTGTTTCCTGCCACAAATTTTTCATCATCGAGAAGGTGATGGCGGTAGGTCAGGTTGAAAGGCCGGGCCAGGTTGTCGCTCTTGCGCTGGCGCTCGCGGCCGGGGTCGATCGCCTGGCCGTTGATGGCCATGAGCTTGGCCCGCACGATCGGGTAGAATTCCAGGGGGCGGTCCACGAGTTGGGCAAAGGCGTCGGTCTGGTCGCGCTGGATGTCGAGAAAAAAGACATTGGGGGCGTCCTGGGGATAGGCCTGCACAAAGGTGGCATCCAGGTTCTTTTCGATCAGGAAGATGGCGTAGATGAGGGTCAGGGAGGCCGTCAGGGTCACCAGGATGGCCGGGGTGGCATTGCGCGGCCGGAACAGCCCGCGGATGGCCTGACGCAGCGCCAGATGGCGCACCGCAAGGCGTTGCAGCACCTTCAGAAAAAGCCAGGTGCCGAGGAAGGCGACGCCGACGAGCACCAGGAGGCCACCGATGAAATACGCCCCGATACGAAGGTCCTCAAGTTGCCAGAGAACCAGGGCCACGAAGAAGAGGGTGGTCAGCACCACGGTCAGCCATTCACCGGGAAGCCATCGGTTTTTCTGCTTTTCGTGCCGAAAGAGGGCCGATGGCTTGAAATGCTTCAGGTTCAGCAAGGGGCGGGCGGCAAAAAGGACCACCGCCAGCAATCCGATAACGAGACTTTGGCCCACCGCGCCCCAGGCCACCTCAAACGTGGCATCGGCCGGGATGAGGTCGGCCAGGAGGAAGGTCAGTCCTTCCTGCAACCCCAGACCGGCCGCGATGCCGCAGGCGGTCCCGAAGATGCCCAGCAGCAGGACGACGCCGAGATAGAGGCGCATGACAAAACGGTTCGGAGCGCCAAGGGCTTTCATGGTGGCCATGGTTTTGACACGTGCCCGCATGAGGGCCGTCAGCACACTCTGGATGCCGATGCCTGCCAGCAGAAGCGTAAAAATCCCCACCAGTTTCAGAAAAAAAAGCAGATTGTCGAAAAACCGCTTCAGGCGGGAATCCGCGCTGCGGAAGGTATCGACACGCTCCTGGGTGGGATCCGCCGCCGACCAGAGTTCCTCCTGAACCGCCTCCGGTGAAAGGCTTGCCGGCAGTCGCAGGAGCGCCATGTAGCGCACGCGGCTGCCCTGGGTGATCAACCCCAGTCGCTGGCGGTCACGCGCACTGACGAATATCCGGGGGCCCAGGGTGAATACCGTTACCGGCCGGTCCGGCTCGGAGATCACCACGTCACGAATGGTCATTTCGGCGTCTCCCAAAAAGAGGCGACTGCCGATGGCGAGGCCCAATCGATCGAGCAGGGTCTGTTCGACCACGATGTCCCCCGGGGCAAGAGCCTCACGGAAGGGCTCGCCGGAAGCCAGCACCACGCGACCATAGTACGGATAACCCGGCTCCACCACCTTGACCGCCGAGAGCAGCGAGGCGGATGCGTCCGGCGTCCGGACAACGGTGTAGAATTCCCAGACGCGCGCCATGGCGACATCGGCGCGGGATGTCAAATCCGCCAGTTTGGATTCCATGGCCGGTAAAAATGGAAAACTGGAGCGAACGATGACATCGGCCGCGTGCAGCTGTCGGGCATCGCGCAGCATGGCCTGATGGACATTGGCCTGAAAGCCGCCCAGGGCCGTCAGACCGACGACCGATAAAACGATGCAAAGGAAAAGCACCGTTGTCTGCTGCCGGTTCTGGCGCAGCTCGCGGATGATCATTTTGGAAAGCATACCGCCGGGCATCACAGATCCCCTGACCGATCCAGCCGACCGTCGGTCAGCTGGAAACGGGTGTCGGCCCGGCGGGCGATGTCGGGATTGTGGGTCACCATCAGGAGCGTGGTGTGGAATTCCCGCTGGAATTCCAGCATCAACGCCAGGATGGCCTGGCCGCTCTGGGAATCCAGATTGCCGGTCGGTTCGTCGGCGAAGATGATGGCCGGCTGGTTGATCAAGGCCCGGCAGATGGCCACGCGCTGCTGTTCACCCCCCGAGAGCTGGTGGGGCATGTTGCGGCGCCGGTGGCTGAGCCCGACGCGTTCCAGAAGCTTTTCGGCATCGGCGGCCGCGTTCGGCGACCGGGCCAGTTCCGCCGGGAACATGACGTTTTCGAGGGCCGAGAGTGACGGGACCAGATAAAAGGATTGAAAGACGAAGCCGAAGGTTCGATTCCGGAGAGGCGCCAGATCGTCTTCACTCAGATCGGTAATGTCCTGATCCTGGATGCGGACGGTACCGCTGTCCGGCCGATCGAGGCCGGACAGGAGGCTGAGCAGGGTCGATTTGCCGCTGCCGCTGCTGCCCTGAATGACGGCAAACGTGCCGGGCTGAATGTTGAGGGAGACATCCTGCAGGACCTGGATGCGTCGATCGTCAATCGTGTAGGTTTTGTTC
>CALOAN010000010.1:0-127284 GCA_942491345.1 uncultured actinomycete | reverse complement strand
AAGAGGATGGTCGCGAGCGCTCCCGACCGCCGAAGCGGCCAGGACCAGGAGGCCGATGCTGAACCAGCTCCTCGTCGGGCTCGAGGCTCGAAAAGGAACGCAATCGGCAGATCGAACGAGCCGACGAAGTCGCTGAACTAGGGCAGGAACGCGTTGACCAGAAGGCGACGGCGGCAATCAGAGCACAGGGTTCGCACGAGGCTCCTGGCGACGACATCCGCCCGTCGCCGTCTCGGATGTGCGTGCACTGGTTGGTACCGGGGCGTGCCGGTCCTGCGGTCGGGGGAGCGCCTTCCTGATCGGGGCCAGCCGGCGCCCGTCGACCCACGCCTCCCATCCGTTCTCGTCACGCACTTGAGCCCCGAACGCCTGCCGGTCCGTCACCTGCAGTTCCACGCCGGCGGCCAGATCGGCGATCGGTTCGGTAGCTCCATCGTCGGGACGTTCCAGGATCTTCGAGCCCTCCTACGGGTACGACGTGGGTTGCCTCCCAGGCCGCGTCGAGAGGTGCGGATTCAGCTCCGATCACGGCCAGCTCGTCGGGGAGATCGACCTGGCGGTAGAGGTCGGCGGCTGGTGCCCATCCCTCGAGCGGACCGTTCGGGTCCTTGACGCCCGCTCATCCACCTGCCTCGCCCTCCACTTGGTACCACTGGCCCGGCTGCAAGTATCCGGCTATTGATCTGGTTGCAGCCGAAATGCGGACTGCTGTCTGCTCGAGTACATAGACGAATTCAGGCTCGTTCACGCAGGCTCGGCGCAGCGCACGGGTCATCTCACTCGAAGTGTTCCAACGGGGCGACCGTGCCGATCGTGACTGGCCTACCGGCAGGCGATCCGCCTGATCGGTGGGCGACACCTAGCTTGGGCCACGGCCCTCGATGATGTGGCACGGTGCTTCGTGCCGGAGCACACGACCGGTGTCGAACTGCGTGGTCTCGCACGAGATGGCCGGGAGCGGGTTCCTCCACCGAGGGAGAGAGTCAGGCAGTTCCGGTCCCGGCCGCCACTTGGCTCGCTCGCAGCAACGAGAGCCCGCCTCGACAAGCTCGTGAACTGCCCCTGCCGATTCCATCGTCGGTCACAGGGGGCAGGAGGCCGGTGATCGAGGCGCAGCATCGGCATGAGCCATCGAGCGTCGGTTGTCTCCGACCCGATAGCGTTCTGCTCAGCGAGGGACGGCCGATCGATTCGGTAGTGCCCCTCCGGCTTGCGCTCCGCCATTGCAGTCAAGTACTGAAAGTGGATGGCATCGACCGCTGCGCCGAGTGCTGCGAGCCCGTCCACACTGAGGATGATGGCGTCGATATCGGCGTGGTCCTCTGGAGGAGGACAACGCCACCTGGGAAATCAGCGAGACCACGTCGGTTTCGGACCAGAGGGAGACGACACTCGCAAACCGTCGCCCTCCAGCCAGCATCCGACGAGCCCGCCGACCTGGGGCCCACCGCCCAGAAGGACGCAACGACCGAGCTGCTATGTTGCGCCGGGAACCGTGACCCTGGCGCGTGTCCGAGGATCCTCAGCGCCGTGAACGCCTGGCCCCATGCGCTCGCCGGCGAGACCGCGGGCGGCCGGGGTTTCCGCACCCGCCTCCTCGCCGAGTCCGCCAAACGATGCGACCGGCGAGGTCGGTGGGAGTTCACCGTTGGTGTCGACCAGCCACGCTACTTCCGGCCGGGTCAGCTCGGAGTAGAGATCGCCGGTCACGACGTCGCCGCTCCTGACGGACCCGGGTTCGCCGACCGGCGGTGCCGCCGTCGGAGCGCCTTCGCCAGTCAACGGGTGGTGGTTGACGGAGGAGTCGCAGACCTCCTGCACCGGAGCGCTGATTCCTCCGCCTCGCCGGATGGCCGGCTCAGCCGGAAGGTCCTCTGAGCGAAGAGCGGGTTGCCATCCGGGTCGAAGTGGATCTCTCGGGAGCCCCGGCTCAACCAGGCTGGTAGGAGCGCCGTCGGTGTCGAGCCACGGGAGTCCGAGGCTTCGATGTCCAGTTCTGACGACGCTCGGGACCTCGACGCTGTCACCGAGGCCGAGCCGGTCGGGTGAACGTTCGAGCGGCCCGGACACCGGCTCCACCTCGGCTGGGCGTACCGAGGTGCGCTGGCGCCGGTGACGGGCGCAGGATCGCCACGTATCTTGCGCCTTGGCCGATGACGCCCTCCGATGGAGCGGGGCGACGCCCGCCGGGGCCGGGGCTGGGGTGGGTCGTAGGGAACAGGTTGCCGTCGGCATCGATGCCGACTGGAGTGAGGTCTCCGGTGATCATCGCTTCGGCCGGACGGGTCGACATGGCCGACAAGCTCGCCCTCTGGCCGTTGCAGACCGGAGCCAGACCGGTACGTCGTGTCGGGCTCTTCGAGATAGCCGACGGGAGGTGGAGTCTCATCGTCCATGGCGATCGCGTCCGCTCCCCCGCTGGTTCGTCAGCATTCCGGTCTCGGGATCGAGGGCTCCAACCTCCAGGTTCCCAATGACCAAACATCCCTCGGCGTCGACATCGATCCTTCAGGCGGCTCCTGCAGAAGCGCCAGCAGCGGGTTGCGGACCCAGGTCGCCGGAACGGGATGGCTGGCTGGCCCATCGCCTTGTCGACGGTCTCCGATCCCGGCATTCTGGATCGAGCCTGCTCGAGTAGCTGATCGCCGGTTGGGGGCGTCCGCTCGGGAAGATCACCCAGCGGCGGCGTTCCACCGGCGTCGGCTGGTGCCACGGGTGGTGGTTTCGGGTGGTGGGCACGGACACCGGGTGAGTCGTCGACGAGGCATGTATTCGGACCAGTTGCGTGATCAGTCCGACTTCGAGCAGGGGATCGGCCCTTCTACGACGTCGGCTGGTGCCGCGGGCGTGCAGTTCGGGTGGTGGGCGGACCTGGGTGAGTCGTCGACCAGGCATGCTATTCGGACGGGTCGCGTGACCCGGTCGACTTCGAGGCCGGGATCGGCCCTTCAGATGACATCGGCTGGTGCCACGGGCGGTGGTTCGGGTGGTGGGCGGATACCGTGTGAGTCGCCTTCGGGCATGGACTCGGTGGTCGGCGACTAGTCCGACTTCGAACCCGGATCGGCCCTTCTACGACGTCGATCGGTGACGCCGGCGGTGGTTCGCGTGGTGGGCGGACACCGTGTGAGTCGTCGACGGGCATGTACTCGGACGGGTCGCGTGACCAGTTCGACTTCGAACCCGGGATCGGTCCCCTTCTACGACGTCGGCTGGTGCCACGGGTGCGGTGGTTCGGGCGGTGGGCGGACTCTGGGTGAGTCACCGTCGACGGGCATGTATTCGTCGACGGAGTCGCCGTGACCAGTCCGGCTGAATCCGGATCGGCCTCCGGGACATCGACGGCTGGACGTCATCGACGCTGCGTACTCGGAGGCGCCTCCAGTGGCGGTGTCGACGGCTGTCCTCGAAAGCATCGACCGTGTGACGCAGGCGGTGGTTCAGGTGGTGGGCGGACACCGGGTGAGTCGTCGACGGGCATGTACTCGGACGGGTCGCGTGACCAGGTCGACTGCAGGAGCGGGATCGGCCCCTCCGGGTTCATCGACGGCTGGACGTATCGGCGGCGTAGATCGGAGGCGCCTTCCGTGGCGGTGTCGACGACTGCCCCTCGAAAGCATCGACCGGTGACCCCGGCGGGAGTTCGGACTGCGGACGCACCAGGGTGCCCTGGGTCTCGAGGACCTTCTGCGGTTCTTCCCACCAATCGGGAAGGCGGAGTGTGCACCTGCTCAGCCGGCCTGCCGGGCCGTCATGGCGGGGATCGTTCGTATCGACGTGGCGGGGCTCGACGTGGCTGGTCGTGGCCGGGTCGCGTCCCACCAGGTCGCACCTGAATCGTCGGCACCCGATTCGGCATCACTCCAGCACGCATGGTCGGGCGCGCCGCAATCTCGGGTTGAAAGGTGTGTCATAGCCGGCGCATGGACCTCCGGAGCGAATCGATCGTGGGGAGGTCCGCAGGGGGTAAGGCGGCCGAACGCGGCCGCCGTCTCAACCATGCCGCCCCGGCACCGCCGGCCGCGAACCCAACCTTGGCCGAGGTCGATGCATCCTCCAGCGTGCCACCGTGGATGAGCGTCCCCGACGCAGCGTTGGCGCCCTCCGCTCAATGATCCACCGATCTTGCTCGCACCTGGCTTGCCCGGCCTTCCCCAGCTGCCGGCCACTACCGCCAGCTTCGACTCCAGCCCGGCACCTAACGTAGCGTACTTCCCGATGGTGGCCATTTCGCCCTGCCGTATATCGGCACTCGGCGGCTCCGAAGATCCCCGGCAGCGACCAGGTTGATCACGCTGCGGCATCTTAGCTGTTGACCTCGACGATCGTCGCATGGTTCTGGTGGATTCGGACTCCAGTCCGCCTCGGTGCTGCGCTGCATCGTGTCCCAGTGGGTGCGCAGTCGTTGGCGATCTCGAGGGCTTCGGTACAGATATTGGCGTCGGTGGCATAACCCTGGTCGGCGACGCTGCTCGTATTCGGTCCAGGACTCGAGTGAGTTGGCGTTCGCCTTCTCCATCCGACCTTCGGCGCCGCCAACGCGCCGATCGGCGCGTCGGGCCGCTGCTTGGTCGGTTGCCCAGCGCGCCAGCATCCTCTGCGTCGCACCGTGCGATCCGATCTGGAGATCGCTCTAGTGTTCTGAATCGCGGGCTTCGTGGATAGCAACCCGCCGCGCCGTCTCCGCGTCGAGTTCGCGGTTCCATTGAGGGAGCCGAAGGAACCACCGATGGGTCGACCCAGCGACCCTCACCTCCGTCCCACGGCCACCGACCATGCCGGATTCCGGATCGACGGCGAGCGGCTTCTGGTCGTACGGGTCGATGAACGGTTCCTGTGGCGGCACCGTTGCGGGTCCGCTGCCTCCCATGCCCCCGATAATGCGCCTGATCTCACCAGAGGCCTCGCCGCCGTGATCAGACCAATCGCCGCGGCGGCGACCAGCCCGGCGACCTTGCAATCGGCGGCTTCTTCGGGTTCGCTGAAGTCGTCCGCGGATCCGCCGTCGGTGTTCGGTGGCAACGCAGTGTCCTGGTCCTGCTGGGTGGCTTCGGTCTCGCTCGCCGAGTCGTCGTCGTCAGGTTCGGCGACTCCAACGGATGTAGTGGACTCTTCGTCGACCGCTTCGGGTGGGGTGGTTCCGTTGCAGCGAGGTGAGGCATCGATGTTGTGGACATGTCGGCCATCGCGAATGGAGTAGTGTCGATCGAGAATTCATCCGGTTCGCGTGTCCGGTGGCACGCTTCCGGTCCGCAGTTGAACCAAGGGCGTCTTGGCGACACCGTAGAGCATGAACGGGCTCTTGGTAGTCATCATGACACGATGGTCGAGAATGTAATCCAATAGGATCTGACGACGTCGTACTCGTCCAGCGGTCCTCGATCCCTATGACTCGCTGGACTGATAAGACCCCGCACCATCGACTCTTGGGCCTGCTCCCACTCGGGGCGCGTACAAGCCTCGTTTGCGGCCACTTCGGCGGCGTCTGGGCGTTGAATGGCGATGCTCTGCCGGAGGAAGTGGTAGACACGTGTATTGACGGTGAACCCCTCGCAGTGTAAGGGTCTCCGTAGCCCTCCGACATGCACGCGCGACGGCGTTCGCCAACCGGAAAATGGGCAGGGGCTGGTGACTCCGGAGTCATGACCCTGTGTGAGGATCGCGGCCGGAGTAGGCCCGTCGCGGCAAACAAGTTGCTCGTTTCACGGCACGAGGGAGGTCGCACATTCTTCGGTCGTCGGTGAGCAATGGGGTGTCAGCCACCGCCGGCACTGCCGCCCCGCCCACGAATGCCGCTGAGGGCAGGATCAGCACGGCGAGGAGCATCGCCGCACGCCACACGCGCGATCGCTCCGGCGAGGGCCCGGCCGCGTCGGGCCGGTCCAGGCCGACGAGCAGTCCCACCCCGAGGCACACGCTGAACCACGCCATCGTTTCCGACTGAGCTTCACCATACCGGTGCGCGATGCGATTCCCGCCGCTTGCATCCACAACGATGCCCGCACCCCAGAGGGCGATCCCGATCAGGCTCCGCTTCGAGATGGAGGCCGCGCTCGTTGCTGGTCACCTCCAGGGGATTTCGAGCCCTGGCCGAAGCCGAGCGCCAGTCCTCCGGCGATTGCGAGGAAGACCGAGTAGAGGGGAGTGGTGACGTTGGTGATGGCCGCCATGACCAGAATCGCGATGACGCCCACGGCAGCTTGCACGGCGACGTCGAATCCGATCCGGATGCGGCTGGCTTTGCGAGCGAACAGAACGGCTACGGAAAGGGACGCTACTGTCAACACGATCGATCCGATGGTGATCGCCCGTGCCAGTCCCATCCCCCACAGCCTGCTCCCTTCGGATGCCCTGTGGCGCAGCGACTTGCGTCCCTGCCACCGTACCCGGCCGCCCCGAGGCCTCCCAAGACGAAGCGACTTGCCGCAACGAGAATCCCTCCATGGATTCCTCGCCCTCAGTCTCCTCGTCCCCTCACGAAGCCTGAATCCACGGTTCCAAGTCGGCGGCGACGCGGGCTGCTCTCCGCCGCCGACGGCGTCACCTCCCCGAGGGGAGAATCAGATTGAATGGGCAGAGGGCTGGTAGGGAGCGATGCGCCTGGACTGCGCCACCCGCCGGTCTCGCAGCTCGAGGCGGCGGATTCCCGCCTACCAATCCGGAGAACGGATGGGCGAGTTCAGGCCGGAGCCGGGCGAGCGCGGCTCGTGCGTGACTTCCCCCTCGACCCAGCCGGGCAGCGCAATCTTCTTGGTCCTCATCGTCGAGTTCGCCACCGGCGGTGATCAGAGCTCCCCCGTTCGGGCGGCGCGAAGGCGTCCCAGGCGGCGTCCCTCCCGCTTCGACTTGCAGCGAGTCTTCTCCGACGCGCTGGCCGCTCGCATCAGCCCGTCGAGTAGTTGATCGGCGTCGGCACCCGTGATCACATGTTCGAACTCGCTTCGGACGGCTACCAACGGTGATGCTCTTTTACGGTCAGGAGCCCGCGCCCGCCCGCAACGGACGCGCGGATGGTGCGTTTTTTTTTGATTGCCGAGTAGGTACCCCTGCCGGAATACGGTGCCGACCGCTTGGGAGCGCCAGGCATCATCCACAACGAGGTATTTGCGTTCGATCTCGGTCGCCACGTTGTTCTCCTCCTGAATCTGTGAGCTAGGGGCGGTCCTTCAAATCGCCCGTTCGATCGACAGCAGGATAGTTGGTGCTTACATAAGCATCGAGGCCGGGTCGCGTGCCTGGTCTCGCGCAGCGGCCCGAGGGCGGTCGATTCACAAGGCGGCTATCCGGAGCAAGTCCGCGCCCGCGCATTGACACGTGGCGCAAGATCGCTGATACAGTTATTCACGGCCGAGATCCCCGCTGTTTCAAAAACCCGATCGCGTCCAAGTCGCCATCGTGGCGCCACGATACCGTCGCCCGAGGAATCCGTGCTCGCATGCGTAGCTCTCCCGGATCGAGATCCGGAGCGAACTCTCGGAGGATGCGGAGTAGGAGCCGCCGCGGATCACGGATACCGGTATGGGAAAATTTGTCTTCAGCTGCAGCTCCCACCGCCTCGAATCCCTCGCGGCGTCGAGATGGGGGACTTGGATATCGAGACGATCCCTCCCTCACCTTCGGGTTCGGGTCGGTCGAGGCGGCTGAGACGAGGTAGGTCTCGACGCTTACTCCCCGAACCTCTTGCAGCGGTAGGCGAGGGAGGCGATAGCGGTCACGTCGTACTGCATCGAGCTGACCAGCCCAATACCCGGAACTCGAAACAAGGTGCACTGAATCTCATTGGAAGAACAACACCCTCTCTGGAACAGCAGTCCGAAAAGTCCTCGTCGGAATACACACGATTGCAGATGCCCCGGAACCTGAGTGGTCGCAGGAATCTTGCGAAATCGCTCCGCAGCAGACGCCGTCGGTTTACGGTGTCGACCACCGAGCGTTGCCACGGCATGATCGTACTGGAGCGAGCCCGAGACCGATCGGTCGGCCAGCTTGAATGATGCAGCTTGGCGCCGCGTGGCCGCTGCTGATCTGGCCGCTGAGGTTGCAGGTCGCGGTGAAGCGAGCCTGGGCTGAATAATTCGGCACATTCGCGGGTGCACGGCATCTACGACGCTGATGGCGTCGCTCTCCTGCATGCGCTGACGACGTCACCCCCGGGCGACCCGGATCCGGGCCCTGCCTCGGCTTACGGCTCGCCTTTCGCTCCGAGGTGCTGGTCAGAGTGGCTGCGTGGCACTATGGTCTCGATGATCCCTTCTACATCCAGTACGTCAAGTTCCTCGGAAAGCGTCCCGACTCGACTTCCCCGCCTCAGCACCAGAGGCGAGACCGTCTGCGAGATCATCGCATGGCCGTCGCCGATAACTCTGCGTCTCGTCGGCTTCGCGATGCCGATTCAGGTTGTTTATGGCACCGGGGCTTTCGGCCTCGCACTGCTGCCCTCACCCGGAGTCGTGTCGCGCAGCGATGGCCTGGGGCGGCGACGCCTGGTCTCATTCGCGATTCCTGGTGACGGCGGTTGCCTTCGCCCTGCAGACGCACATCGGACCCGACTACGCTAGCTTCCGAACAGCGGGATAGCCTAGGCCCGGACCAGTTTGTCCCGCCGGCGGCGCTCGCCGCCGGCGCCACCGCCTACACGACCCGCCCGCCCTCCGCCGAGGTGCGGTCCACGATGCCGAGTCTGTCCGTCAAGACGGCGGAGGGGAAGGGCCTGTCGCACCGTCGCATCGTCAGCGTCCACGTGCTGCGGCCATCGCTCCCCTGCCTGTCATCACGCTCATCGTTGCGATCATATGCAGATCATCGGAGGTCTCATCATCGTCGAGGGATCTTCGAGATCCCGAATCGGATTCGGCCGTTGTCGACGCAATCCGGGCAGGATCACTAACGCGATCGTGTTTAATCCCCGCACTCGGCGTCTACGAGCCACATCGCCCTGAGGGCACTCGCTGACCCGCTCCACGTCGTACTTTCGATCCCCGGTTGGATGAACTAGTCATTCCGAGCATCGGCCAGGCAGACACAGCAGCTCTTCGAGTAATTCTGTCCCCTGCTCCGAAGCCATCAAGCACCCGATGCAGCGACCCAAACACGACGCACCAAAGAAAGTGGCGAACCGGTCGTCGAGTTCGCCAGACTGCGTTGACGGCCCAAGAGCTCGCCATGATAGCGGACGGAGGGTGCGCCGCTGTGCTCTCGGGTCTGTTCGACGGCCCACGCGATGCTCGATGTCGCGACCGTGGGGGACGATCTGACTCGCGTCGGCCAGCGCGCAGGGGATGCGTGGAACGCGAGGGACCGACCCCGGAGCTCGGCGAGGACTGGTGAGGGTTCGATTCCCGGATCGGAACGTTGACGCCCCGGCACTCCCCGTCGATGAACGAGAAGTCGGCTGTCGAAGAAGGGCGCCGGCGTCGACCTCCCCACTGAGCCGACGCCGGCCGATTGCGGCCGATGCGTTCTCGGGATATCGGTGTCTCTCGACGCATTTCAGTGGGGGAGGTGCTGTCGAGGTCCTCGAGGAATTGCGCGGTTTCGCAGGATCTGACCGACAGACCGGAGGCGTATTGTTGCGGCTGGGCTCCCCGCGGGATGATTGTGGTTCGTCCGCGTCCCGCGACCAGCATCATCACGTTGGTGTCGATGCCGAGTGTAGTGCAACTCGATGAGTCTCGGTCTCTCCCGGGTCTCACAAGACGTGCGGGACGGCACGTTGAGTTTGTTCCGTCAACAAGCAGATGCCGAGTGTCCCGGGTCGTTTTCGCGACCTGACGCCGGGGTCTGTCGGGCGCTGAATCCCCCCCCCCCCCGACGGACCCCGGCGTCGGGTCACCCGAAAACGACCCGGGACGCTCGGCATCTGCGCGTTGATCCAGAACAAGCTCAACATCGATGCCGTCCCGCACGTCTTGTGTGAGACCTTCACCCGGGAAGAGACCGAAGACTTCCTCATCGAGTTGCACTACCTCGGCATCGACAACGTGTTCGCGGTTCGCGGGGACATGACGGAGCACCACAAGTCGCTCCACGGGGGCCGGACCCGCAACCAATACGCCTCCGATCTGGTCGGTCAGATCACTGCGATGAACCACGCACAATTCCTCGAGGACCTCGACAGCGCCTCCCCCACTGAGTTCTGCGTCGGGGCCGCCGGCTATCCCGAGAAACACATCGACGCCCCGACCCTGTCAGCCGACGTCGCTCGAGTGAAAGAGAAGGTCGACGCCGGCGCCGAGTACATCGTCACCCAGATGTTCTTCGACAACCGTCACTACTTCTCGTTCATCGACGAGTGCCGCGGTCAGGGCGTCAACGTTCCGATCATCCCGGGAATCCGAATCCTCACCAATCCTCGCCAACTCGAGTCGATCCCTCGCACGTTCCACTGCGACATCCCCGCCGCGCTGGCCGACGAGATCAAATCGTCCCCCGACCACAGTCGCGACATCGGCATCGCGTGGGCCGTCGAACAGACCCGAGAACTCCTCGAAGGCGGCGCACCCTCCGTCCACTTCTTCGTCATGGCGAGCTCGCAAGCCGTCAACGCAGTCCTGGCGAGACTCGACGTCTGACCGGATTCGCCATCTCCCGGTGCGTCATGTTTGGGTCGCTGCATCGGGTGCTTGATCTTCCGGGCGGGGCCAGAGTGCCTCCGAGAGCCGCGCTGATACCTAGCCGATGCTCGGATTGACTGGTTCGTCCAACCGGGGATCGAGTACGACGTGGAGCAGGTCAACGACAGCCGTCAGGGCGATGGCAAACAGGACGCCGAGTGCGAGGATGGCCACGATCACGTTGTGGTCCTTTGCCCGGATTGCGTCGACAACGGCCGAGCCGATTCCCGGGATCTCGAAGATCACCTCGACGATGATGAGACCTCCGATGATCTGCGCCGCGGTCGCCGCGATGAGCGTGATGACGGGCAGGAGCGATGGCCGCAGCACGTGGACGCTGACGATGCGACGGTGCGACAGGCCCTTCCCCTCCGCCGTCTTGACGAACGGACTCGACATCGTGGACCGCACCTCGGCGGTGGTCAGGCGGATCGTGTAGGCGGTTGCGCCGGCGGCGAGCGCCACCGCCGGCAGGACGTAGCTGGTCCAGCCCTGGGCTATCCCGCTGATCGGAAGCAGGCGAAAGTCGAATCCGATGTACGTCTGCAGGGCGAAGGCAATCACCATCACCGGAATCGCGATGAGAACGAGCGTCGCCGCACCAATGAGCCATCGCACGACACGACTCCGGGTGAGGGCGGCGGCGAGGCCGAGCCCGATGCCACAAACAACCTGAATCAGCATCGCGAAGCCGACGAGACGCAGAGATATCGGCAGGCCGGCCACGATGATCTCACGGACAGTCTCGCCTCTGGTGCTGAAACCGAAGTCGAGTCGAGACGCGTTTCCGAGGAACTTGACGTACTGGATGTAGAAGGGATCGTCGAGACCGTATTGCCCACGCAGCTCGGCCAGCACCTCGGGCGGAGGCGGCCGGAAGCCGAACAAGGCCCGGATCGGGTCACCGGGAATGACGTGCGTCAGCGCATACAGGAGAAACGACGCCATCAGCATCGTGATGCCGACCCGCAACAGAATGTGACGGAGGTATTCAGCTCGACTCACTTCACCACGACCTGCAACCTCGGCGGCCGAATCGGCGCGGCCACACCGGCACCAGGCTACGTCATTCAAACGGCCGAACGATCGGTCTCGGGCCCGCTCCGAACACAGTCATGCCGGCAGCACTCCAGTGGTCGCACCGTGACCCGCCGGCGTCTGCCCGCGGGCGATTTCGCAAGATCACCGCGATACTCAGGTTCCGAGCATCGCAATCGCGTGTAGATTCCGACGAGGGCCGCGGACCGCTGTTCCGGGAGGTGTTTGTTCTCCAATGGATCCAGTGCAACCTCGTTTCGAGTTCCGGGTGTGGAGCGATCAGCTCGATACGGTACGCGACCGCATCGCCTCCCTCGCTGAGCCGTACGAGGTTCGGGAGAGCGTCGAGACCTACATCGTCTCAGCCGCCTCGACCGACGCGAACCCGAAGGTGAGAGGGGATCGTCTCGATATCAAGGTCCTCATCGCGACGCGCGAGGGATTCGAGCAGTGGGAGCCGCAGCTGAAGACAAGTTTTCCCATACCGGCATCCGTGATCCGCAACGACTTCTTCCGCATCCTCGGAGAGTTCGCTCCGGATCTCGATCGGGAGAGCTACACGTACGAGCAGTTCCTCGACGATATCGTGTGGCGCCACGATGACTTGGCCGCGATCGAGGTTGTGAAACAGCGAAGGATCTCGACCGTGAATGGCTGTATCACCGATCTTGCGCACGTGTCGATCGCGGGCACGGACCTCCAGACCGCTGCCGTTGAATCGACCGACCTCGAGGCGCTGCGCGAGGCCAGGCACTTGACCGGCCTCGATGCCTATGAAAACACCAACTATCCGGCTGCGATCAGGCAGGCGATCGGATGGGACCGCCCCTAGCTCACAGATTCAGGAGGAGAACAGCGTGGCGACCGAGATCGAACGCAAATACCTCGTTGTAGATGATGCCTGGCGCTCCCAGGCGGTCGGCACCGTATTCCGGCAGGGATACCTCTCGACGGTCAAAGAGCGCACCGTGCGCGTGCGCGTTGCAGGCGAACGCGGGCTCCTGACCATAAAGGGCATCACCGTTGGAGCCGTCCGAAGCGAGTTCGAATATGAGATCCCGGGTGCCGACGCCGATCAACTGCTCGACGAACTGTGCGAACGGCCGCTGATCGAGAAGACTCGCTACGAGATCGAAGCGGGAGGGCTCACCTGGGAAGTCGACGCCTTCGCCGGCGCAAACGAGGGTCTGATCACCGCCGAGGTCGAACTCGACGATGAGGACCAAGAGATTGCGCTGCCCGACTGGGTCGGGGAGGAAGTCACCCACGACCCGCGCTACTTCAACTCCAACCTGATCGCCCATCCGTTCTCGGAGTGGTAGGCGGGAGTCGCCCGCTTCGAGCTACGGGACCGGCTTCAGTCGCAGTCCAGGCGCATCACTCCCAACCAGCCCCCCTGCCCATTCAATCTGATTCCTCCCCCTCAGGGGGAGGTGGCGCCGTCACCCTTGCGGCGCAGAGCAGAACCCGCGCGTCGCCGCCAACGAACCGTGGATTCAGGCTTCGTGAGGGGACGAGAAGACTGAGGGCGAGGAATCCGCGGAGGGAATCTCGTTGCGGCAAGTCGCTTCGTCTTGGGAGGCTTGGGGCGGTCGGGTACGATGGCAGGGACGCAAGTCGCTGCGCCACAGGGCATCCGAAGGGAGCGGGCTGTGGGGGATGGACTGGCACGGGCGATCACCATCGGATCGATCGTGTTGACGGTCGCGTCCCTTTCCGTCGCCGTCATCTTCGCTCGTAAGGCCAGCCGCATCCGGATCGGATTCGACGTCGCGCGTGCTGCCGTGGGCGTCATCGCGATTCTGGTCATGGCGGCCATCACCAATGTCACCACTCCCCTTTTCTCGGTCTTCCTCGCAATCGCCGGAGGATTGGCGCTCGGCTTCGGCCAGGGCTCGAACCTGGAGGTGACCAGCAACGAACGCGGCCTCCATTCGAAGCGGAGCCCGATCGGGATCGCCCTCTGGGGTGCGGGCATCGTTGTGATGCAGGCGGCGGGCATCGCATCGCGCACCGGCATGGTGAAGCTCGGTCAAACGATGGCGTGGTTCAGCGTCTGCCTCGGTGTGGGATTGCTCGTCGGCCGAAATGGTCCCCTGCGCAACGCCAACCGGGCCGTCGCCGGAGGAGGTGCTGCAATGCTCCTCGCCGTCCTGGTGCTCCCGACGGTGGCATTCGTAGGGGGCGCACCGGCGCCGGCGGCAGCGGATACACCCCAGCTCACCGACGACGAAGTGTGCGACCTCCTCGTGCCGGAAACGAGCGACTTGCTTGCCGCCGCGAATACCTACGATCCTCTCCCGGGTCGGGACTTCCCCGACTTCACCACCCGGCCCGATCCCCTGACACCGGTTGGCAGCAGCATCGCGGCGTGTCGGCAGCTCGGATACGAGAACTACTGTGGTTTTTCCGTCGACTACACGGTCTACCACTTCCCCTCCGAGCGGGAGGCCGTCGCTCAGTTCAACGCCGAGACTGCCGCGGTCGACGAGGTGTACGCGTTCGAGTGGGAGCGGGCGCTGGAGTGGTTCGAGGTGTATCCCACCGGCGAGTACGGAATCGGCACAGGACCCCTCGACGAGTTCGGAGTCGTCGGATCCTATTGGATTACCGGCTTCGACCAACGTGTCATCATGACTACCGGGCCGTTCATGCTCTACGGTGTCGCCGAGGGCGATTGTTTCGAATACGGCGAGGTACGCGCCGACAGGTCACACGAACCAGACAGATACCTGGTCGAGACATTGATTACGCCCATGGCCGACACAGTCCGCAACATCGAGGCCTATCTCGCTCGGACGGCGCCACCCCCGCCCGAGCCGGTCGACGAAGAGACGACTACATCCGTTGGAGTCGCCGAACCTGACGACGACGACTCGGCGAGCGAGACCGAAGACACCCAGCAGGACCAGGACACTGCGTTGCCACCCGTCACCGACGGATCCGGCGAGACGGACCCATCGAACCGGAAGAAGCCGCCGGACAGGCCGTCGCCGGGCTGGTCGCCGCCGCGGCGATTGGTCTGATCACGTGGGGCGAGGCGTCGGGTGAGATCGGGCGGGTCCTCGGTGGTTTGGGGGGCAGCGGGTCCACCACAGCGCCGCCACAGGAACCGTTCATCGACCCGTACGACCAGAAGCCGCTCCCTGTCGATCCGGAGACCGGCATGGTGTGGTGGCCGTGGGACGGGGGAGAGGGTCGGTGGGTCAATCCATCGGTGGTTCCTTCGCTGCTCGATGAGTGGAATCGCGAGCTGGACGCCGAGACGGCGCGGCGGGTCGCCATCCACGAAGCCCAAAGGGACCAGAACTGGAGCGATCTCCACGATCGGATCGCACGGTCCGACGCCGAGGATGCGGCGCGCTGGGCAACCGACCAAGCGCGGCTTGACGCGTTCGATCGGTACGTTGGCGGCGCCGAGGGTTGGATGGAGAAGGCGGACGCCAACTCACTCGGGATCCTCGACCGGATACGGCAGCGCGTCGCGGACCAGGGGTACGCCACCGACGCAGACATCGCCGAGGCCAGGAGGATCGCCAACGACTCGCGCACCTACTGGGACACGATGCAGCGCATGAACGAGGAGGACTGGGTCCGAATCCACCAGAACCATGCGACGATCGTCGAGGCAACGGCGAAGACCGCCGCAGCGCTGATCAACCCGGTCGCTGCTGGGGGGATCTTCGGAGCCGCCGAGTCGATATACGACGGCAAGGGCGCGATGGCCACCGTCGGAAACGCCACGTTGGGTGCCGGTCTGGGTTGGGCTGGCGCCAAGGTGGGCGGCTGGGAGCCGGGCAAGGCGGTGCTGGGCAAGATCGGTTGGGGATCATTGAGCGGGAGCGCCACTGCCGCGGCCGAGACGCTCATCCGGGGTGGGACGTTGGAAGATGCCTGGACCTCGGCCAAGGTTGGGTTCGCAGCCGGCGGTGCCGGCGGCATGATTGAGACGGCGGCCACGTTCGGCCGCCCACCCCCTCCGGACCTCCCCACGATCAAGATTCGCTCCGGAGGTCCGCGCGCCGGCTATGACACACCTTTCAACCCGAGATTGCGGCCGCCCGAATACGGTGGTGTTGGAGTGATGCCGAATCGGGTGCCGACGATTCAGGTGCGACCTGGTGGGACGCGACCCCACTACGACCAGCCACTGAGCCCCCCGCCACGTCGATCCGAACGATCCCCGCTATGTGGCTCCCGGCACGCCGGCCGAGCAGGTGCACACTCCGCCTTCGGATTGGTCGGGAGCGCCGCAGAAGATCATCGAGACCGAGGGCCCCCTTGGTGGCCGTCCTCAGTCCGAACTCCCGCCGGTGTCACCGGTCGATGCTTTCGAGGGGCAGTCGTCGACACCGCCACCGAAGGCGCCTCCGACCGCGGCGCCGACACGTCCACCCGTCGATGTCCCGGAGGGGCCGATCCCGGGTTCGAAGTCGGACTGGTCACGCGACCCGTCCGAGTACATGCCCGTCGATGACTCGCCCGGTGTCCGCCCACCACCCGAACCGCCGCCGGTGTCACCGGTCGATGCTTTCGAGGGGCAGTCGTCGACACCGCCACCGAAGGCGCCTCCGACCGCGGCGCCGACACGTCCACCCGTCGATGTCCCGGAGGGGCCGATCCCGGGTTCGAAGTCGGACTGGTCACGCGACCCGTCCGAGTACATGCCCGTCGACGACTCACCCGGTGTCCGCCCACCACCCGAACCACCACCCGTGGCACCAGCCGACGCCGTAGACGGGCCGATCCCCGGTTCGAAGTCGGACTGGTCACGCGACCCATCCGAGTACATGCCCGTCGACGACTCACCCGGTGTCCGCCCACCACCCGAACCACCTCCGGTGTCACCGGTCGATGCTTTCGAGGGGCAGTCGTCGACACCGCCATCGAAGGCGCCTCCGACCGCGGCGCCGGACACGTCCACCCCGTCGATGTCCCGGAAGGGCCGATCCGGTTCGAAGTCGGACTGGTCACGCGACCCGTCCGAGTACATGCCCGTCGACGACTCGCCCGGTGTCCGCCCACCACCCGAACCACCGCCCGTGGCACCAGCCGACGCCGTAGACGGGCCGATCCCCGGATCGAAGTCGGACTGGTCACGCGACCCGTCCGAGTACATGCCCGTCGATGACTCACCCGGTGTCCGCCCACCACCCGAACCACCGCCCGTGGCACCAGCCGACGTCGTAGACGGACCGATCCCCGGATCGAAATCGGACTGGTCACGAGACCCATCCGAATACATGCCCGTCGACGACTCACCCGGTGTCCGCCCACCACCCGAACCACCACCCGTGGCACCAGCCGACGCCGCGGGAACGCCGCCGCTGGGTGATCTTCCCGAGCGGACGCCCCCAACCCGCGATCAGCTACTCGGGCAGGCTCGATCCACAATGCCGGGATCGGAGATCGTCGACAAGGCGATGGGCCAGCCCAGCCATCCCGTTCCCGGCGACCTCGGTCCGCAACCCGCTGCTGCTTCTGCGGGAGCCGCCGGAAGGATCGATGTCGACGCCGAGGGACGTTTCGTCATTGGGAACCGGGAGGTTGGAGCCCTCGATCCCGAGACCGGAATGCTGACGAACCAGCGGGGGGAGCGCATTGTGATCGCCATGGACGATGAGACTCACCTGCCCGTCGGCTATCTCGAACAGCCCGACACACCTGCCGGTCTGGCTCCGGCCTACAACGCCAGAGGCGAGCTTGTCGGCCATGTCGACTCGTCCGGCCGGGCGATGATCAACGGGGACCTCACTCCAGTCGCCATCGACGCCGACGGCAACCTTGTTCCCTACGACCCGCCCCCGGCCCCGGCCCCTGCGGGCGTCGACAGCCCATCGGAGGGCGTCATCGGCCAAGCGCGGATACGTGACGATGCGGCGCCCGTCACCGGCGCCAGCGCACCTCCGGCGCCAGCCGAGGTGGAGCCGGTAACCGGGCCGCTCGAACGTTCACCGACCGGCTCGGCCTCCGGTGAAAGGGTCGAGATCCCGAGCGTCGCAGAACTCGACATCAAGCCTCGGATTCCCGTGCTCGACACCGACGGCGCTCCTACCTACTTCGTTGAGCCGGGGCCCCGAGAGATCCACTTCGACCCGGATGGCAACCCGCTCTTCGCTCAGCGGACCTTCCCGGCTGAGCCGGCCATCCGGCGAGGCGGAGGAATCAGCGCTCCGGTGCAGGAGGTCTACGACTCCTCCGTCAACTACCACCCGTTGACGGGCGAAGGCGCTCCGCCGGCGGCACCGCCGGTCGGCAACCCGGGTCCGTCAGGAGGCGACGCGTCGTGACCGGCGATCTCTACTCTGAGCTGCTGACCCGGCCGGAAGTAGCGTGGCTGGTCGACACCAACGGTGAACTCCCACCGACCTCGCCGCTCGCATCGTTTGCCGGACTCGGCGAGGTGGCGGGTGCGGAGTCCCCGGCCGCCCGCGGTCTCGCCGGCGAGCTATGGGGCCAGGCGTTCACGGTGCTGAGGGATCCTCGTACGCGCGTCAGGGTCACGGTTCCCGGCGCAACACACAGCTTCGTACAGTACTTTCTGGGCGGTGGGCCCCAGGTCGGCGGGCTCGTCGGATGCTGGCTGGAGGGCGACGGTTTGCGAGTGTCGTTCCCCTGGTCCGAAACCGACGTGGTCTCGCTGATTTCCCAGGTGGTGTTGTCCTCCCCTCCAGAGACCGCCGACATCGACGCCATCGTCCTTAGTGTGGACGGGCTCGCAGCACTCGGTGCAGCGGTCGATGCCATCCACTTTCAGTACTTGACTGCAATGGCGGAGCGCAAGCCGGAGGGGCAATACCGAATCGATCGGCCGTCCCTCGCTGAGCAGAACGCTATCGGGTCGGAGACAACCGACGCTCGATGGCTCGTGCCGATGCTGCGCCTCACCGGCCTCCTGCCCCCTGTGACCGACGATGGAATCGGCGGGGGCGTTCAAGAGCTTGTCGAGGCGGGGCTTCTCGTTGCCGAGCAAGACCATTGGCGGCCGGGACCGGAACTGCTGACTCTCTCCTCATGGTGGAGGGACCCGCTCCCGGCCATCTCGTGCGAGACCACGCAGTTCGACACCGGTCGTGTGCTCCGGCACGAACAACGCGTCATCATCAGGGGCCGTGGCCCGCTATGTGTCGCTCACCGATCAGGCGGATCGCCCGCCGGTAGGCCGATCACGATCGGCACGGTCGCTCCGTTGGAATACTTCGATGAGATGACCCGTGCGCTGCGCCGAGCCACCATGAACGAGCCTGAATTCGTCTATGTACTCGAGCAGACAGCAGTCCGCGATTTCGCTGCAACCACCGCCATAGCCGGATACTTGCAGCCCGGCCAGTGGTACCAAGTGGAGGGCGAGGCAGGTGCATGGGCGAGCGTCAAGGACCCGAACGGTCCGCTCGAGGGATGGGCACCAGCCGCCGAGCTCTACCGCCAGGTCGATCTCCCCGACGAGCTGGCCGTGATCGGAGCTGAATCCGCACCTCTCGACGCGGCCTGGGAGGCAACCCACGTCGTACCCGTAGGAGGGCTCAGATCCTGGAACGTCCCGGATGGAGCTACCGAACCGATCGCCGATCTGGCCGCCGGCGTGGAACTGCAGGTGACGGACCGGCAGGCGGATTGGGCTCAAGTGCGAGCCGAGAACGGATGGGAGGCGTGGGTCGACGGGCGCCGGCTGGCCCCGATCGGGAAGGCGCTCCCCCGACCGCAGGACCGGCACGCCCCGGTACCAACCAGTACACGCACATCCGAGACGGCGACGGGCGATGTCGTCGCCAGAGCTCGTGCGAACCCTGTGCCCCTGATTGCCGCCGTCGCTCTTCTGGTCAGCGCGTTCCTGCCCTGGTTCAGCGACTTCGTCGGCTCGTTCGATCTGCCGATTGCGTTCCTTTGGAGCCTCGAGCCCGACGAGAGCTGGTTCAGCATCGGCCTCCTGGTCCTGGCCGTCGGCGTCGGAGCGCTCGCGACCATCCTCTTCGAGCGTCTCGGCCAATACCAACGCATCGTCGGCGGTGTTGCAAGCGGCATCGCGACCCTTTGGCTCATGCAGACGTTCCGAGTCGCCCTGGACTGGGAAGATGGAGCCGTCGGCACAGCGCTGGCGGACATGTTCACCGAAGTGCTCTCGTTCGGCCCGTGGGTTGCGCTCGCTGCGGGCGCTGTCCTCTTGATCAAACGTCCAACATGACACCCGCTCCGCCCGGGCCACCGCCCGGACCTCCCCCCGGATCCCCGCCCGGACCCCCACCCGGCACACCACCGGGCACACCACCACCCCGGCAGCCGCCTCCTGCGCCTCCGCCGGGACCCCCACCCGGACCTCCACCCGGACCCCCACCGGGCACACCACCGGGCACACCACCACCCCGGCAGCCGCCTCCTGCGCCTCCGCCGGGACCCCCGTCCGGACCCCCTCCCGGCACACCATCACCCCAGCACTCGCGTCCGCCACCTCCGGAGCCGGTGCCAGAGCCGCCGCCGGCTCGAGCTGCTGATCCGGGCTCCCGGCGCACGTTCATGCTCGTCGCTGTAGGGGTCGCAGCGGCCGCCGTAGTCGCCTTTGTCGCGTTCATCACCTTGTCCGGCAGCGCCAACCAAGACCTGGACGCGGCGGAATCAACGACAACGGTTGCGACATCGTCGACTGCGTCTACGGCACCGGATGCCGCGACCACCACAACCACGCGAGCACCGACCACAACGACGACCACCGTCGCCCCGATTGTCCTGAGCATTGGCTATTCGATCTACGTCCCGGTGTTCCAAGAGCGCGACGACGCGGGCAATCTGACGGGTTTTGAGGTCGACCTAGTCGATGAGCTGACCGAGAGGATGGGTGTCCAAGCGGAGTGGATCGAGACCGACCTCGCGGAGCTGTATTTCGGTACCGACATCGGTGAGTTCGATCTGCTTGTCGGGGGCTTGGTCGTGCTCGACTTCACCCTCGAGAGCATCCGGTTCACCGACCCCTACTTCGTTCGCCAGCATGGATTGATGGTCGATCCGGACGTTGACACCCACGTCACGTCGTTCGACGCGCTCTCTTCGGGCGACGCCGTCGCCGTCGACGAAGCCACACGATCGGCCGAGTGGGCTGAAGCCGACCTCGCGCCGAGTGGGGTGGAAGTCATTGCGTTTCGAAGCGCGCGGGAGGTGTCCGACGCCCTCCGTTCCGGAGAAGTCGACGCCTATGTCTCGAGTGCGGTGTACCCCTCTGTTGCGGCGGGCCGTATTCCCACGCGCGAGCTGGTCGACGCAACACCAACCGGTCAGGTCGTCGCGATCGGGGTTGATACAGACCAGCCTGACCTACGCGCCGTGCTCAACACCCACCTCGCCGCGATGATCGAGGACGGCACCTATCAGCAGATCTACGACCGCTGGTTCCAGGACCGATCGGCGAGTGTTGCCCCGATCGGAGACCGCGCCGGCGGGTGACCCGCCGGGGTTCAGGAGTTGGCTAGATGCGGGCGAGTTCCTCGGCACGCTGCGGGTTCGCAGCAGCCCAATCCGCGTACCACGCGACCGTCTCTGCGAGCCCGGCGTCCAGCGATACCTGCGGCACATACCCGAGGCCCTGGAGCTTCGAGATGTCGGGGCAGCGGCGAGGGGTTCCGCCGGCGGGGCTCGGGGTCGTTTGAATCTCGATCTCGACGCCGAGCTGGTCCGCGATCTTCAGTACGAGGTCGCGGATGGCGACTTCTTCGTTCGTCCCAATGTGATAAATGTTGCGATCTTCACCCTTGTCGATCACAAGGAGAAGACCGGCGATGAAGTCTGCGACGTTGTTGAACGCCCGGGTCTCGCTGCCGTCACCCTGGATCGGGAACGGAACCGGGCCACCGGTGGATTCCGCGGCTGCGCGTTGCATCCGAAGGGCCAGCTGCGGGATCACATGCTCGAACCCCATGTCGGGACCGTAGGCGTTGTGCGGCCGGAAGACCATCGTGCGGTCAAAATGGTCACGGCCGAAGTTGAACGTGAGGATCTCACCGATCAGCTTCGCCCCGCCGTAGGAATAGCGCGGATTGAGCGTGTCGGGAATCGACGTGACCACATCTTCAGCGGTCGGAACGCTCGGCGGTGTCTGATAGACCTCGGAACTGGAAGCGAACACATAGTCGCGGACGCCGTGCTTGATGGCCGCCTCCAACGTATTGAGGGTTCCCCGGATGCCGACATCGAGCACCGTCTCGGGCATCTCGTAGAAGTGCCGAGTGCCGTTGATGAACGCCAGGTGGCACACCATGTCGATGCCGCGGGTCGCCTCGTCAACAGCCTCTGCGTCGCGGATGTCGGCCTCGACGAACTCGATTCGGTCGATGTAGTCGGCGCCGAGCTTCTCCGCCGAACCACGGAAGTTGTTGTCGAGGACACGGACATCGTCGCCCCGGTCAACCATCGCCCTCACAAGAGCAGAACCGAGGAAGCCGGTGCCGCCGGTTACGAGGTACTTACGATCCGAGGGCACAGAGCTTCACTCCTTCGGGAAGGTCGATGTTCGGGAAGACAACGTTCCAGGCGTCGTAGATAACACCCGGTCGATTCATGGCTTGCGCTCTCGTCTCAACATCGAGGGTTTCGTAGCGGGGGTTGTTGTTGAGGATGAATACGACGTCGCTCCCGTTGAACGCCTCGCTGTCGTCGACCGGTTCCACGCCGAGCTCCCGGATGGCCGCATCCTTGACGATGTAGTCCTGCGCTCTGATCGTGGCGCTGGGCAGCTCCTTGCGGATGTGGTCGATCATCCAGAGCGACGGAGACCCGCGCAGATCATCGGTATCGGGGCGCCCCTTGAACGCCATTCCCATGATCGTCACGGTTAGGTCGTCCTGGTCTTCGATCATCGCCATCGTCCGGTCGAAGACATGGCCGACGAGATCTTCATTCAGCTGGCGAGCCGTCTGGATCATCTTGGGCACAAAGCCGGTGTGCTCCAGCGACTCGATGAGGATATGCGGGTCCTTTTCGAGGCACGGTCCTCCAACGAATCCGGGCCACGCGATGTTGGTGCGCTCGTACCCGAGGTTGGCGGTCTTGATCACCTCTGTGGCATCAGCCCCGATCGCTTCGCACAGCAAGGCAACCTCGTTGCCGAATCCGAAGAACAGGTCACGGAAGGAGTTGTCGAGCAGCTTGATCAGTTCAGCCGTCTGGATGTCCGACACCTGAAGGATCGTCGGAGTGATCCGACGGAACACACCAACGGCCCGATCCTGCGAGCGCCGATTCATACCGCCGACGACCTGCGGAAGCACGGGAAGCTCGGCGAGCGCTCGACCCTCCGTCGTCCGCTCCGGGCAGAATGCGAGATCGAATTCCTTCCCCGTTGCGTCCAGGTTGGGCTTCGCGACGTTGAGCGTGGCACCAAGGCGAACGGTTGAACGCAACACAACGAGGGATCCGCCGGCCATATGCTCGCCGACCTGCTTCGTGACACGCTCGACGAGATCCATACGCGGCTTCTGATTGTCGTCCAGCGGTGTTCCGACGGTCACCACATAGACGTCGAAGGCCTCGCCCTCGGGGATCGTCTCGCTGAACCGGAGTCGTCCCTTCTCCAGGTTCCTGCGGATCATGTAGTCGAGGTTGGCCTCGTAGAAGTGGGCATGACCCCCTTGGATCGTCTCGAGGATGTCCGGGTTGATTTCGATGCCGTCAACGTTGAACCCGTTCTCCGCCATCGCCACGGCCAGCGTCAGGCCGACGTACCCCATACCCATGATGCAGACGCGATTGTCGTCGTACATGCGTTCACTCCCCCTTGCGTTCATTCTCGTACCAGTCGATCGTCTGCCGGAGGCCTTCCTCCAGGCTCACCTTCGCTTCAAACCCCATCCGTTCCCTGGCCCGCTCCACGGCAAGGCTGCGCCTCGGAGCCCCGGTCGGCTTGTCCGTGTCCCACGTCAAACGGCCGGTGTAGCCGACCTGTTCGCGGATTTCCTCGGCCAACGCCTTGATCGACACCTCATAGCCTGTGCCGAGGTTCACCGGATCCGAGGAGTCATACCGTTCGAGGGCATCGACGATGCCGCGGGCGGCATCCGAGACGTAGAGGAACTCGCGGGTGGCGCTTCCATCGCCCCAAATCACAACCTCAGGATCGCCGTTCTCTCGGGCGTCGATGAAGCGGCGGATCAGCGCCGGAATCACATGAGAGCGTGACTCCTCGAAGTGGTCGTAGGGGCCGAAGAGGTTGGTCGGAATCAGGAAGACGGCGTTGAGCCCATACTGCTCCCGGTAGGCGGTGCCCATCATCCACAGATTGCGCTTGGCAATGCCGTAGGGGGCAGTGTCTCCCGCCGGGAATCCCTCGAACATCGCAGACTCGGGTGTCGGCACCGGTGCATCCCCGGGATAGACACAGATCGTTCCGATCGAGACGACCTTCGCGGCGCCGTGCCGCCTGGCACTTTCGAGGACGTTGGCGCCCATCACACTGTTCGCGTAGGAAAACCAGCCCGGGTTGTCTTTGTTCGCTCCGATTCCGCCAACGGCGGCCGCAGCGTGGATCACACTTGCAGGCCGGATACGCGCGAAGAGGTCATCCGTGGCTCCGGCGTCCACCAGATCGCAGTCTGCCGAACCCAGGGGTATCACGTCGTCGTAGCCGCGGGCTGCGAGTTCATCAACGACAAATCGGCCGAGAAAGCCTTTTCCACCCGTGACGATGACGGCTGAACCCTGAGCGACCACGTTCTTCCTCTGGCTCTGTTGTGATTCGTGCGGAAACAAAGCCGTCTGCCACGGCTGCCGCGTTCGGGGCGCAAGCCTACAGCAGCCACCCTCGTTAATCCCCGTTGGAATCGATTGCCGCAGCGAACGATCTCCATCGCCAGCCCTCCAACCGATCGCGGAGGAGCCGCCGCGAGTTGGCGGATGGACCGGAACGAGGGTCGTTGTTCTCTAGCCGCATCAACTGCGATGCGTTGTGCTGGGAGGGTCACCGAGCTAGAGGAGGCCGTCGTGGCGGGGGCAAAGCAGTGGACACTCCTGATGCTGGCTGTATGGATGATTGCCGGGGCGGGGATCGCTCTCACTGCAGTGCCTGCCGGCGCAACGAACCCGGGTGAGGCCGGTCTGGTGGCGTACACCGAATGGTACGAGTTGCCGAACGGTCGTGCGTTCACGGAGATCTCCGTCATGAACTCGGACGGCTCCAACGCGCGGCGCATGACGTTCGATGGTGGTGTGTTCGTCAAGACCGTCCTCGGCGACGACGCCGACGAGGACAGAGACTTCCACACGTGGAGCGCGACACCCAGATGGTCGCCGGACGGATCACAGCTCGGCTTCCTTCACTATGCATCCGACGACACGATGCAGGTCCGCATCGTTGATCCAGTGACCGGCTACGTCCAGGTGCTGTTCCCCCACTGGGATGCCACGATGCTGTCGTGGGCACCCGACGGTCGGAAGATCGCCTACGGCGACGACTCGGGAGTATGGATTGCCGAATCCGACGGATCGGAGGCGGTGCTGATCGCAGCGCCGAGCCTTGGTTTGCCACCGAACGGCCCGGGAGTCCCCTCAACCATCAGAGAAGTGGAGTGGTCACCGGACGGCAAGCGGCTGGCCTTCATCGAGTGGACCGGCGGTGGGTATGTGGCAGGAACCGAGTACGTCTCGGTTGTCGACATCGACGGATCGAACCGGCAATCCAACCTGTGTCTCAGCAGGCCGGACACCTGGTCGTTCACGCTTGACTGGGCTCCCGACGGAAGCCGGGTGCTGTGCGACGATCGGACTCGTGAGCTCATCGCCGTTGAACCCGACGGATCGAATCGGACGGTTCTTGCCCAAGGTGGCCACGCCGTCTGGTCGCCCGAGGGAGGCGAAATCCTGTACGCCGACGCGGACCCGTGGGACGATCGCCGAGCACTGTGGTCCTACGACATTGCGTCCGCTGCCACACGGCGAGTCCTGGACGAATTCAGGGGCACGGAACTCAATTGGCAGCCGCGCCCCCTGATTCACCAGCCGGTGGGACTGGTCGATCCGGTGTCCGGAATCTGGCGCGTCGCTGGGAGCGACGGGCGGATCGAGACCTTCTACTTCGGGAATCCGGGTGATTTCCCGATGATGGGCGACTGGGACTGCAGTGGGACGGACACGCCCGGGTTGTATCGCCAGTCCGACGGATACGTGTACCTGCGCAACTCCAATACGCAGGGCATCGCCGATATCCGGTTCTTCTTCGGGAACCCCGGCGACACACCGATCGCGGGTGACTTCAACGGCGACGGCTGTGACACGGTGTCGATCTATCGCCAGTCCGAAGGCCGCGTCTACATCATCAACACCCTCGGCTCCGACGACGGCGGCCTCGGTGCCGCGGACTACGACTACTACTTCGGGAACCCGGGCGACAAGCCGTTCGTCGGCGACTTCAACGGCGACGGCATCGACACCGTCGGCCTGCACCGCGAATCGACGGGGTTGGTGTACTTCCGCAACAGCAACACGCAGGGCGTCGCCGAGTTCGAGTTCTACTTCGGCGATCCCGGCGACCGCCTCGTCGCCGGAGACTGGAGCCACGACGGCATCGACACACCGGGCCTCTACCGGCCGACGGACCGCACCTTCTACCTGCGCTACACCAACACCCAAGGCAACGCCGACGACCAGTTCCTCTGGGGCTGGCCGCATTGGCTCCCCGTCTACGGCCAGGTCGGCTGAGGCCCTTCGGAGTAGGGCCGTCCGGAACATGCTTCGTCGGTCGCAGAGTCGTCTGACCGCCTCTCGCGTCAGCCTCAACCCGAAGCTTCAGGCTCCCAGAGCCCCCTCTGCGACCGGACTGCCGTCCGGCCGCGTCTCCCCCACCTGCGGTGGGAGAGACGAAGACGAACCGGTCACACAGAGGAAGGTTGCAGCGACCTACCTTGTTAGGCAAGGGAACGGCCATACCCAAGGAAGCGGACAACCAGTTCTACTGCGGACCCGGGCGACCGGCTATCGCCGGAGACTGACCCACGGGGTATTCAGCCCCGCGTTGTTCCGCCCGTTCGAACACCACCACCTACCTGCGCTCACGAATACGCAAGGCGTCGCCGACGACGACTACATCCCGATCACGAACGATGCGACCTGGCTGCCGGTCTCCGGTCACTCAAGGCTGCGGCGCGCTCCTCGCCCTAGGTGGTGGGTACGTAGCTTCTCCGTCGAGGTGCCGGCGGATCCGGGCGACTCCGTCGCCTTTCCGGTGGCGGCCTCATCTCGGAGCTTCAGGCTCCCAGAGCCCCCTCTGCGCCCGAGCATCAGCTCGGCCGCGTCTCCCCCACCTGCGGTGGGAGAGACAAAGATGCCCGCGGTCTGGTGAACCCCGCTCACGAGCGTGTCCCCTGCAGCAGCCAAAGAACAAAGCCCTTTGGAGGTGCCGCACCGACAGGCTCCGCCCCTCCTAGCCCCCGGCCGCGTCTCCCCCACCCACAGTGGGAGAGACAAGGATGCCCGCTCGATGTCGCAGACATCCGTCCGATGGCCTCTACCGCGGTCCCACCCTTGCCGGTAGTCCGGAAGGAGCATGTACGGAGGTGTTGCCATGCTGCGGTCACCCAAGTCCTTGGTTCTCGTCGCCATCCTCGCTGTTCTCACCGTGTCCATCGGTGTTTCTCCCGATACACCGGAAGCAACGGCCTCGTCACCGGCCGTCGAAGCAGCGTCGAAGGCGCTGGCCGCACCGCCGGTCCACGAGCGGGTCGGGCTTGTCGATCCGACAACCGGCATCTGGTACCTGGAGTCTGATGGCGGTGCCGTCTCGTTCTATTACGGCAACCCCGGTGACTACCCGATGATGGGTGACTGGGACTGCAACGGAATCGCAACGCCCGGGCTGTACCGCCAGTCCGATGGGTACGTGTATCTGCGCAACTCCAACACACAAGGGATCGCCGACATCAGGTTCTACTTCGGCAATCCCGGAGATGTGCCGATCGCGGGCGACTTCAACGGAGATGGATGCGACACGGTCTCGATCTATCGCCAGACCGAGGGCCAGGTCTACATCATCAACGAACTCGGAGAGAACAACGGCGGGCTCGGAGCCGCCGACTATCACTACTACTTCGGCAATCCCGGCGACAAGCCGTTCGTCGGTGACTTCAATGGCGACGGTGTAGACACCGTCGGCCTGCACCGCGAATCCACCGGCTTCCTCTACTTCCGCAACACCAACACCCAGGGGATCGCCGAATTCCAGTTCTACTACGGGAACCCCGGCGACCGGCTGATCGCCGGCGACTGGAGCGGCGACGGCAACGACACGCCGGCCGTCTATCGACCCTCCAACACGACGTTCTACTACCGCTACACCAACACCCAAGGCAATGCCGACCGCCAAGCGGTGTGGGGACGCCCCGGATGGATCCCGGTGTCCGACGTCCCGCTTCTCACCGGCGGAGATCCGCTCCCCGGGCTGCTGTACCCAGGACCGGCCTGGCCAACGTCGCTGAACGGCGTGTCCTACGCATCCGATGTGCCGGTCGATCTCCAGGGAAGGCTCCTGTCCGACGGGTTCGTGATCAATCCGGCCGGTTCGCGGCCGCATATGGCCTGGGTGTACGAGAGCCTCTACCCCTACAAGGGGAGGCCGGTATTCGTCACAACAGATGCTGCGTACCACCACTGGCATCTTGTCTTCGACAAGGTGTTGCGCGATGTTGAACAGCTCGAACTGCTGCCCGAGTTGGAGTCGCTGCTGACGGGCGCTGTTGCCTCCGCTCGCGCACAGACGATCGAACTCTCGGGGACTCCGATCGCCGACAGTGCGCTGCGCGTCGAGGAATACTTCGAGGCCGCGGCAACGGTCGCTGGTCTCAACGTCGGACCGATCGGTTCGCGCGCGCAGCAGGAGGTGGCCCTCGTCGAGGCGCACACGGCGCGCCAGGCCTCCCCCACCGTCGGTGGGTCATGTCCTCCGGCGTGTGTCGACTACTCGCTGATGACGCCCCGCGGCCACTACACCCGGACGGCGGACCTGGCGCTACTTCAAGGCCATGTCGATGCTTGGCAACATCTCGTTCCCCGTCGGCCAGCCCGGCGTGCTGCGAGTGGGCCTGCTTGCGACGCGGGTCCTGACTTCCAACCCGGTGCTGGCGAGTCGGTGGGCCGCGGTGTACGAGCCGACCGCGTTCATCGTCGGAGCTGCCGACGACTACACGCCACCGGAGGCTGCCACGGCCACCGCGGCTGTCGTTCCCGGCGGATTCGGAACACCACTCGCCCTCGCGAGCGACGCAACAGTCAACGCGATTGGCGATCAGCTCCTCGCGGCACGTCCGGTTCAGATCGACCCCCAGAACGCGTCGTTGCGGACGATGGGCGTGCGGTTTGTCCTGGACTCGTGGGTCTATGACCAACTCAGTGCACCGAACGTCACAAACCGGGGCACCGTCAGCCCGCTCGACTTCGCTGCGGTAATGGGGAGCGACTGGGCACTCGCGCGGCAGATCGAAGCCGGTGTCGCCTCCACCTACCCCGGCTACGCCCCGGCGGTCGCCAGTCTTCGCGCCCAGGTCGGAGCGCGCGATTCGGCGGCGTGGTCCGCAACCGTCTATGACAACTGGCTCGACAGTCTCACCCCTGTTTGGGAACCCCACGGCGATGAATTCCCGCCGTACATGAGAAGCGACGGATGGGACGCGAAAGGCCACCAGACCGGACTCGGTTCCTACACGGAGCTGAAGCACGACACGATTCTCTACGCGAAGCAGGGCATCGCGGAAGGCGAAATGGAGCCCCCGCCGGTTGTGCGTCACGCTGTTGAGGCCGACCCGGAGGTATTCCACCGGATCTCGGACATGGCGACGCTGCTGAGGGACGAGATGCTGTCGCGAGGTCTGCTCCCGGGATCTGTCGGCGACCCAACGACCAGCTTGGGCCTCCTCGACTATCTCATCGCGACGATCGGCCGGCTTGCGTCGATCGCCGAGGACGAACTCGCTGCCCGACCGATTTCCACGGGCGACCAGGACTTCCTGGACGGCGTCGGACATCGATTCGGCCTCATCCTCGAGATGGCCGGCGACTACGAACTCGACCGGTACGACGCGGTCGTCGCCGACATCTTCCTCGGTGCAGGGAACCAGGTCCTCGAGGTCGCCACCGGACGATTCGACCGGATCCACGTGATCGTTCCCGATGGGACCGGTGGTTTCGAGGTGGCGACCGGCGCGGTCTACTCCTACTACGAGTTCTGGCAGCCGCGGAACAGACCGTCTCACCGATGAAACGTGGTGGGACATGCTGGATGCGGGGACGCAGCCGCCAAGACCCCCGTGGGTCCAGACCTGGCTTGGCCTGTGAGGACAACCCCCCTCATCGGGATCGGCCTCCTGCTGGTGGTGTCGGCGTGCTCGAGCAACGCCGACGCCGCCCCTCTCGTTTCCTCCGTCGCGGACCCTCCTGGTTCGAATATTGCCGCGCCTGAGGAGACGGCGGCGCGCCTGCTGTTCGCTGGTGACGTCATGCTCGGCCGGCGGGTCTCCGCGGTGGCCGAGGCCGACCCGCAAGGGCTGTTTGCCGACGTCGAGCGTGTGGTTCGGGATGCGGATCTCGCGTTCGCCAATCTGGAGTCGCCTCTAACGACTCGACCGCATACCTCGGCGAATCCGTATGCCCTTGAAGCCGACCCCGCGGTGGCTGCGACTCTGTCCGCCGCCGGCTTCGATGTGCTCGGGATCGCAAACAATCATGCCGGCGACGCGGGACCCGCTTCGATCCTCGACACGATCGAGGCGGTCTCCGACGCGGGCATGCAGACAGTCGGCGGCGGTACGGACGCCGACGCTACATGGGAACCTCTTCTCATCGAGGTGTCGGGGCTGACCGTCGCCGTTCTCGCGTTCGACGTCAGCGGACACGGACTCGCTGCGGGCGATGGGCCCGGCATTGCGTCATGGGATCCGGACCGTGCCGAGAAGGCGGTGCGGGATGCCCGCGCCGTCGCCGATGTGGTGATAGCCGGCATCCATGGCGGGCTCGAGTTCTGGCAAGACGTCGACCCGCTGCTCGGACCCGTCGCACACGACCTCGCCCGCTGGGGTGTCGACATCGTGTGGGGCCATGGCCCGCACGTTGCGCAGCCGATATCGGTGTCCCAAGCGGACGATGTCAGACCGACGGTGATCGCCACCAGCCTCGGCAACTTCCTGTTCGACCAGCAGACTGAAGAAACGAGCTGCGGATCGATCCTCGAGGTCCTCGTCGACGGAGACGGCGTAGCGGCGTGGCGAACCGGCTCCAAACACCACGACGACCTGCGAGTCCACTTTGCCGAATGGGATATCCCCGAAGGCAACGCTGTCCTCGTCGACGGCGACTGGTGGAACCTCACCCGCGATCTTCCGCTGCAGGTCGCCCCGGCGTCGACGGCCGGATTCCCGTTCGGAGATGCAAACGCAGGCTCGGTCGGAGACGTCACCGGCGATGGAAGCGACGAGATCCTGGTCTCGTTTCGCCATCCGATGCGCAACCTCGATTGGGATCCGCGGCCGCTCGCGACCGACACATCAGGCCGGAGTGCCCACATCGGGGTGTTCGAGTCGGACTGGACGCCGGTCTGGATGTCTCGGCGGCCTCCTCATCCTGTCGGATCCCTCGCCGCGTGTGATGGATCTGCAGCGTTCGCATATACGACGCTGAGCGATTCAATCATTGTGGCCACCGGGGCAGCAACTTGGAACGGCTTTGGATTCACCGTCGCTCCGGACCTCGCAGGACCCGGCGCACCTGCGTGCGCGGACGTCGATCACGACGGCGATCTCGATCCCATCGTCGTCGACCGTGCGCCTCGTACCTAGACGCAGCGCCCACGCCGGTGGCGGCCTCAAACCGGGCCTTCAAGCTCCCAAACGCCCCCTCTGCGACCGGACTACCGTCCGGCCGCGTCTCCCCCACCTGCGGTGGGAGAGACCAAGAACACCGACCGGTCGACGAACCGCTGGAGTCAGTCGAGGTTGAATTTGCCGGCTACGGGGAGCCAGCCTGTGCCGGCCCCGGTCCACGTGAACTGCGAGTCCGCGATGCCCTGGGTGAGATCGTGCCGGAAATAGAACACCTGGTTCGACGGACGGAACAGGCCGGGCGTGTCCGTTGCATCGATGTAGCCCCAGTCACCTGCAACGAAACGGTCGCCCGGATCTCCGAAGTAGAACTGCCCATCGGCGATGCCCGTCGTGAGGCTGTTGCGGTAGTAGAAGAACCCCGACGACTCACGATGCAACCCGATCTCGTCAACCCCGTCACCATCCCAATCCCCGACGACAGGCTTGTCACCGGGATCACCAAACAAGAACGAATAGTCCGCCGCCCCCAACCCGCCACCATCCTGACCAAGCTGGTTGATGATGTAGAACCTGGCTTCGGACGGCCGGTAGATCGACAACGTGTCACAGCCATCCCCGTTGAAATCCCCCGCAATCGGAACGTCACCCGGGTTCCCGAAGAAGAACGTCACATCCGCAATCCCCTGCGTGTTGCTGTTGCGCAGATAGGCGTAGCCATCGGACTGGCGATAGAGCCCCGGAGTATCCGTCGTGTTGCAGTCCCAATCCCCCACAAACGGATAGTCCCCGGGATTCCCGTAGTAGAACTCAGTCACCGCCGCCGCCCGGCTGCGCAAGCGCCACACACCAGTCCCAGGATCCACCAGACCAACAGTTGAGGGTTCCAGGGATCGGACGTTGATCGTCACGGTCGCCGTATTCGAGGCGCCCGAGCGAGTATCCCAAGCCTGGTATTGGATCGAATCAGTCACCGTCGTCGAACCATCGTGGTGGTACACGAATGACCCATCGGGTAGGAGCGTGAAGATCGAGGCGTGGCTCGGGGCGCTGATCAGCTTCACCACGAGTTTCTCTCCGTCGGGGTCGTGGTCGTTGGTCAAAACCGACACACTGTGAAACGCACCCGACCGCCACACGGAGAACGGACCATCATCGACGGCCACCGGCGGTCGATTCACCGACTCCCACGCCCCGTGGAGCTCCATACCCGGATGGTCCGTGAGATGCTGAAGATTCGATCCATCCGGATCCACCATCCACAAGTCGAAGTCTCCATCTGCGTTCGAGACGAACATGATGTGGTGACCGTCTGGAGACCACTTCGGGCGCAGGTCGGGAGCCGGACGATCAGTGATCTTCTTGAAGCCCGAACCGTTGGAATTCATCGTCGCGATGTTTGTGACACCCGCCTCCGTGGTCTCGAATGCGATCTTTGAACCATCCGGTGACCAGGACGGGGTTTCGTTCGATACTCCGACATCGACCAAGATCGGGGCAACGTCGGTCCCGTCGGCGTCCATCACGTAGATCCCCATTTGCCCAGATCGCAGCGAGGAAAACGCGATCCTCGACCCGTCGGGCGACCATGAAGGGTCGTAGTTCAACTCGCTCGATGGCGATTGCGTCAGATTCTTCCTTCCGGATCCGTCGGGGTTCATCACCCAGATGTTCCATGACCCACCGGATGTGTTCGTCGAGGCATACGCGATCTTGGACCCGTCGGGCGACCACACGGCACCGGTGTTCACAGACGCGTCGTTGGTGAGGTTCTTCTTCCCGGTCCCGTCGGCGTTCATGATCCAGATATCTTGTGTCATGCTCCCTGCCACGGAGCCATATGTGATCTTGGACCCGTCCGGTGACCACGCGATGTCTGCTTCCTGAGTCGTGTTCGAGGTCAGGCGCTTCAGCGGCCCACCCGCAAAGTCTCGCGTGTAGATCTCCCCCATGATGTGATCCGCGCTCGCCGTGAAAGCAATCCTCCCGATGCCACCGGGAACGGTCGCATCCGCGACGCGAGGCAGAGCCGACAAGGCTCCAATCGACACAACACCGGCAACCAACAAGACCAGCAACCTGTTCACGACGTCCCCCTTCAAGTCCCGGTGCCAACACTCCCATGGTTCACCGACCAGCCGCCGGGGCCAGGGGAGAAAGCCCCTTTGGCGTTCGTCGCGAGAACGGGCCGCACGCGTGGGCGCCACCGCGCCCAAAAGGCCCTCGAGCGCCGGGGCGAAATCCTGGCAGTCTTGGATAGTGCGCAGGAGGGGTCGCTACGATCGGGCGTATGGCAACTCTCTTCACCAAGATCATCAACGGCGAACTGCCCGGACGGTTCGTATGGCGCGACGACCGGGTTGTTGCGTTCCTCACGATCGCACCGCTGAAGCCCGGCCACGTGCTCGTCGTGCCGATCGAGGAGGTCGACCACTGGATCGACCTCGATCCCGACCTGCTCGCGCATCTCATGCACGTGTCGCAGACCATCGGCCGTGCCGTTGACCGAGCGTTCGCGCCGGAGAAGGTCGGCATGATGATCGCCGGACTCGAAGTCCCGCACGTCCACGTGCACGTCGTTCCGATGGACGGCGTGAGGGACCTCGACTTCGCCAATGCCGACCCGGACCCGTCCCCCGAATCGCTCGACGAAGCGGCGGAACGGATCTCGGCTGCGTTGGCCGAAGTCGACGAATAGGGCGGGAGAGGCTGAGAGTCGGTAGCTCGCTATTCTCCCTGCATGCCTTCAGCCACTTTTTCTGAATCCGTCGCGATCAACGTCGCCCCGCCCGAGGTGTGGGACCAGCTCCAGGAACCCGACGTATGGGCCTCGCTCGGCCCCGTGCAGAAGGTCTGGGATCCGATCGTCGAGAACGGGGTGTTGACGGGATTCACCTGGTCCACCGACATCGGCGGCAAGGTGTACGAAGGGACCGGGAAGCTGCTCGACCACCATCGTCCAGACCGATACCAGCTCCTCCTGGACACCTCCGAGATGGCGGGAACGATCACGGTCGAGCTGTCATCTGGCAACCCCGGTGGGACCGACGCGGTGGTGGAGATCGAGATTCGCTCGAAGGGCCTTCTCTCGTCCATGTTCTTCCCGGCGATCAGGAATGCGATCGGTTCGGGCTTCCCACAGCAGGTGAGCGACATGGGCGTGCGACTCTCGTCGTCGTCCGAATAACCCGGCCTGCGTCCCGCTTCTGCGTGACTAGTCCGTTTCGACGGGCCAGATTGTTTCTTGTAGGGCGTCGGGACGTCCGATAGCTTCGCCTCAGCAGTCGAACGGAGAGACATGACGGACGGGCAATTCGATCTGCGGCCAATCCTGCTCGTGGTGGTGATCATCGTCATCGTGCTCGCAGTTGCACAGGTGGCGATCGCCAAGCCGCAGGGTGCCGGGTCGGGCATCGATGAAGGTCTGACCGTGGTGTCGTCGACCGTGTTGGGAGAGAACACATTCACGATGACGGCGTGGAACATCAGCCTCGATCCGATCGATGTGACTCTGCCGCCGCCCGGCTTGGTCTCCGCCGTCGTGGTCGACACCGGTACGTTCGACGGGCTGTGGACGATCGACGACCTCGAAGCCGGCGCGACCGGGACGATGATCGGGGTCATCGAAACGTAGGCGCGGGTTCATCACGGCGGTGGCATGATCGGCGAACAGGTGGGACCTGTCGTGGGTCGTCGAACCGTTTGACTCCCCTCCGCACCGAGCTTCGCCCGGCCACCTCCTCTCCTGAGGGCCGGAGGAATCCGAAAGCGAATGTTGCCGCGAGAGACGCCTGCCCACAACGGCACGTTCACCTCGCGCCCGCCGGTGCCCGCGAGTCCGGCCCGAGCTTCGCTCTGGCTGGAAAGGGCTCGGGAGCCCGCACAGAACAATGAGGCCTGCCGCGATTCGGGACGCCCCTTCTGCGACCGGACTTCCGTCCGGCCGCGTCTCCCCCACTTCGTGGGAGAGACGAAGACCCGGCCCTACTCTCCGCTTCGCGTCCAAATACATCACTGAGGGACAGGAATCCTGGAAGAGAGGGATGGAGTTCGTCGCTACGCGTCGGAGTTCGCGTCTTCGTCTCTCAGGGCCGCGGCGGCTTGTCTGGCTTCTTCCAGGCCGCCGTCGGTGAGCCGTGCCCAGTCGGTGAGGAGGGTTACCTCGTTGCGGAAGATCTGGAGAAACCCACCGTGGATGCCGGCCGAGGTGATGCCGTCCTCATGGTGGATGACCACCGCTCCGGTCGCGAGCGCGGCCATCGTCGGCTCATGATCCGCGAGAATGCCGATGTCACCTTCGGTGGTCCGGGCGGTGAGCATCTCAGCCTCACCCGACCAGATCACCGCCTCTGGTGTCACAACATCAACGCGGAACGGTTTTCCCATCAGGCGGAAACCTCGAATTCCTTCGCTTTCGCCTTCACGTCTTCGGCGCCGCCGACCATGTAGAAGGCCTGCTCCGGATACTGATCCATTTCGCCGTCGACCACGGCCTTGAACGATGCAATCGTCTCTTCCATCGGCGTGTAGATGCCGGGTTGGCCCGTGAATTGCTCGGCCACGAACATCGGCTGCGACAGGAACCGCTGGAGCCGCCGAGCTCGGGCAACGATCAGCTTGTCCTCTTCCGACAGCTCGTCGATTCCGAGGATGGCGATGATGTCCTGAAGGTCCTTGTAGCGCTGCAGGATCTGCTGAACGTCGGTTGCCACTTGATAGTGCTCATCGCCCACGATCTGGGGGTCGAGCGCGCGGCTGGTGGAGTCCAGCGGATCGACCGCCGGGTAGATTCCGAGCGCCGTCAATGGACGGGACAGCACCGTGGTCGCATCGAGGTGCGCAAACGCAGTGTGAGGTGCCGGGTCGGTGATGTCATCGGCGGGAACGTAGATCGCCTGCAGCGACGTGATCGAACGGCCCTTCAGCGAGGTGATCCGTTCCTGGAGGGACCCCATTTCGCCCGCAAGGGTCGGCTGGTAGCCGACAGCCGACGGCATACGGCCGAGCAGGGTGGACACCTCAGAGCCGGCCTGGGTGAATCGGAAGATGTTGTCGATGAACAGCAGCACGTCCTGGCGCTGGACATCTCGGAAGTACTCGGCCATCGTCAGCGCAGACAGGGCAACCCGGAGGCGAACCCCGGGAGGCTCATCCATCTGCCCGAAGGTCAACGCTGCCTTGTCGATAACACCGGTTTCCGACATTTCGAGGAAGAGGTCGTTGCCCTCCCTCGTCCGCTCCCCGACCCCTGCGAACACCGAAACACCGCCGTGCTGCGTTGCGACCCGGTTGATCATCTCCTGGATGAGCACCGTCTTGCCGACACCAGCACCTCCGAAGAGGCCGATCTTCCCGCCCTCGAGGTAGGGGCCGAGAAGGTCGATGACCTTGATGCCCGTCTCGAAGATCTTCTTCTGCGGTTCAACCTCGTCGAACGGGGGCGGCTCGCGATGAATGGGCCACCATTCGCCGGTGAACACGTGATCCGGATCATCGAGTGCAACACCCCACGCATTGAAGATGTGCCCAAGGGTCTGATCTCCGACGGGGACCATGATCGGCGACCCGGTGTTGCGCACCTCGGCGCCGCGCACGAGTCCGTCGGTCGGGGCCATGGCGACGGCACGGACCTTGTTTGCGCCCAGCTGCTGCGCAACCTCGCACTTGATCGTCGTTGTGTTCTTGCCAATCGTCAGATCAACCTCGAGCGCGTAGTTGATCTCGGGCAAGGCGTCGGGCGGGAACTCGACGTCAACTACCGGCCCGGCAACTTTCACAATCCTCCCGGAGGGAAGTGTGCTCTCGCTCATTGGTGCTCCATCCTTGGTTTCTCAATCATCGGCGAGCGCCACGGCGCCGCCGACGATCTCCGAGATCTCGGTTGTGATCTCTGCCTGCCGTGCCTGGTTGGCTCCGCGGGTCAGGATCTTGGTCAATTCATCAGCGTTCTCCGTCGCCGCCTTCATGGCTCGACGCCTCGCGGCGTGCTCCGACGCCGAAGCGTCGAGGAGGATCCCGAAGACCGAGCCCTCCAGATAACGCGGAAGGAGCCGGTTGAGGATGTCCTCCGGCGTCGGCTCAAACGAGTAGCCGACCGGCGCCGACGCTTCCTCTCCTTCGAAGACCGGCGCCGCAATCGGCAGCAGCCTTCGGTGGATCGGGTTCTGGGTGAGAGCAGAGATGTATTCGGTTGTGAATACATCAACGGAGTCGACGTTGCCTTCGGCATAGTCGTTCAGCAACACGTTGGCGATCATGCGCGCATCGGCATACACCGGCAGATCGGTGACGTTCAGCCAGGCGTGTTCAATAGCCTGTTTTCGATAGGCGAAGTACGACTGCGCCTTCTTCCCCACGACGTAGAGCCGCACGCGCCTTCCCTGGCGGATGTGAGAGCGGACCGCCGTCTCACCGATGCGAATCACCGCGTGGTTGTAGCCACCGGCGAGTCCACGGTCGGATGACACGATGACGATGCCTGCCGTCTCGACCTCGCGTTGTTCGAGGAGCGGATGGGTTGCCCCACCGGCTGCCGCTACGTTTTGAATCACCTCATCGAGCTTCGCCGCATACGGTCGAGCCGAGATGAGACGCGCTTGTGCTTTGCCAATCCGAGCGGTGGAGATCAACTCCATGGCGCGCGTGATCTTCATCGTCGATTCGACGCTGCGAATCCTGCGGCGGATCTGGCGAAGCTCAGCCGAAGCCATTGGGGGCTACGCCTCCCCGACCGGTCGACTGTGCTCACCTTTGCGCATGGCCCTGGCGTCGGCGTCCTCGGAGCGAAGCCCCGCGTACTCTTCCGACGGCGTGTGTCCCGGACTCGCCCATGTCGAGGTGAAGCCCTCGATAGCGGCGCGCATCGCTTCCTCATCCATCTCACCGGACTCGGCGATCGCGTCGAGCAGGTGGGAATGGCGAGACCGCATGTACTCACGGAGGCCCGCTTCGAATGCGTGGACTTCAGCGACGTCGACCGCGTCCATGAATCCTTCTGTCACGGCAAAGATGCCGACCACTTGTTCCGCGACCGGGAGCGGGTCGTATTGGCCTTGTTTGAGGACTTCGACCACCCGGCGGCCACGGTCCAGCTGGGCAAGCGATGTCGAGTCGAGCTCGGATCCGAACTCCGCGAACGCCTCGAGCTCACGGAACTGAGCGAGGTTGAGGCGCAACGGTCCGGCGATCTTCTTCATCGCCTTCACCTGCGCCGCACCACCAACACGGGACACAGAGACGCCGGCGTTGATGGCCGGTCGAATCCCGGAGAAGAACAGGTCTGTCTCGAGGAAGATCTGCCCGTCCGTGATCGAAATCACGTTGGTCGGGATGTACGCGGAGATGTCGTTCGCCTTCGTCTCGACGATCGGCAGGGCGGTCAGCGACCCACCACCGAGCTCGTCCGAGAGTCGTGCGGCGCGCTCGAGAAGCCGACTGTGCAGGTAGAACACGTCACCGGGATACGCCTCGCGGCCGGGCGGGCGACGCAGCAGGAGCGAGAGTTCGCGATAGGCGACGGCCTGTTTCGAGAGGTCGTCGAAGATGACGAGCGCATGCTCACCGTTGTACATCCAGTACTGGCCAATCGCTGATCCGGAGTACGGCGCGTACATCTGCAGAGCGGCAGCATCCGAAGCGGAGGCGTTCACCACCACCGTGTAGTCCATCGCCCCGCCCCGTTCGAGGATGTCGACAACCTCGGCGACGGTCGAGTTCTTCTGGCCGATCGCGACGTAGATGCATTTCACGCCGAGACCCTTCTGGTTCAGAATGGTGTCGACGACGATGGCGGTCTTGCCGGTTTGGCGGTCGCCGATGATCAGCTGGCGCTGGCCGCGGCCGATCGGCGTCATGGCGTCGATCGCTTTGATCCCGGTCTGGAGCGGCTGGGTCACCGGCTGGCGCTCGACGACCGAGGGTGCCTGCGTCTCGAGGAGGCGAGTTTCGGTGGTATCGATCGGTCCCTTGCCATCGATCGGCTCGCCAAGCGGATCCACGACCCGGCCAAGCATCGCGTCACCCACCGGAACCGAGAGAACCCGGCCGGTGGAGCGGACCTCGTCACCCTCCTCGACGTGGGACGAGTCACCAAGAAGCACCGCACCGATGGACGTCTCGTCGAGGTTCAGGGCGACGCCGATGAGGCCGCCGGGGAATTCGAGAAGCTCCGAGGCCATGGCCCCGGGGAGACCGGAAACGCGCGCAACTCCGTCACCGATCGAGGTGACGTACCCGATGGTCTCCGCTTCAACGGACGGCGACCAATCATCCAGGTTCTTGTGAAGTGCGGCGGTGATGTCCGCCGGATCCAGTGTCAGTTCAGCCATCTACCTAACCCCACTGCTCTCGTACGTCTGCGAAACGGCTCTTCACCGTGCCGTCGAATATCGTGTCTCCGATCTTGGCGACCAGGCCACCCATGAGGCCCGGGTCGGTGACGACCTTGGCCTGCACTCGTTTGCCCGTCGCTTTCGAAAGTGCCGCCTCGAGGCGGGCGACCTGCCCGGCGTCGAGCGCAACCGCGCTCTGGACCTCGGCCACGACCGTGCCCTCGTGCTCTGCAAGGAGTTCGGCCACGCGTGATGCGATCTCCTCGAGCGATCTTGTCTCGCCGACTGCGATGACGAAGTTGATCGAGGCGACGACGACCTTGTCCACAAGAGGACCGAGGAGATCCTCGACGATCCCTTGCTTGCGGCCGACCGGGATTCTCGCATCGGTCAACGTCTCACGCAGCTCAGGGGTACCGGCAATCGTCTTCGCCGCGGAGTAGAACTCGTCCACAAACGCATCAACATCACCCTCGGCACGGGCGATATCCAAGAGCGCCGATGCGTACCCGGCGAGGCGGTTGGCGTGTGCCGTGGACTCCATCACCTAGTGCACTCCTCCGAGGTCATCGATGTAGCGATCAACGAGCTCGCGCTGACGTTCGTCGTCAAGACTGCTCCCGACCACCTTCTCGGCAACGTCGATCGAGAGATCCGCGACCTGGCGCCGGAGCTCTCCGGCAACACGCACGCGCTCGCCGGCAATCTCGCTCTGGGCGCGCTCCTTGATCTGATCGGCCTCGGTCTCGGCTCGCGCCACCACGTCGGCCTTCACCTGCTCGCCCGCGCTTCGGGCATCGTCCACGATCTGCGCCGCTTCCGTCTTCGCCCCCGAGAGCTGATCCTGATAGTCACCCAACAGGCTCTCGGCCTCTACCTTGGCGGCCTCGGCGGCTTCGAGTTCGGCACGGATCGCCTGCTGACGAGCCTCGAGCGTCTTGTTCAGCGCAGGGACCGCCCACTTCCACACGAAGAAGAAGACGATGACGAAAGCGATGAGGCCCGCGATGGTCTCATTCAGGTCGGGGAACAAGAGGTCAACGCCACTTGCCTCCTCAGCTGTCGTTTCCTCTGCAAGGAGGAGGAAGGCCTGGGTCATCAGCAACATGATCGGTTCCTCCTACGCGATGAAGAACAGCACGAAGCCGATGAGCGCAAGCGCCTCGGTGAACGCGATCCCCAGGAACATGGTGGTTCTCACCATGCCGGCGGCTTCGGGCTGCCGGGCCATCGCGCTGATCGCGCTGGCGACCACGAGGCCGATGCCGATGCCTGGGCCGACCGCTGCAAGGCCGTAGCCAACCAGAGCGATCGCACCTTTGATCTCTTCCATTGTTTGCCTTTCCTCCTACTCAGTGCTCAGGATGAACAGATGTCTGGACATAAACCGCCGATAGCAGCGTGAAGATGTAGGCCTGCAGAATGATGACCACAACTTCAAAGAGGTAGATGCCGAGGCCGAAGACGAACCACGGGATGCCGATCAGAGCACGGATGCCGATGTCGCCGACACTCGACATGAAGACCCATCCGGATACCAGCAGGAGGGTCAGCATGAGGTGACCAGCGACCAAGTTGGCAAAAAGTCGGACGGCCAGCGTGATCGGCCGCAGGATGAAGACCGACACAACCTCGATGAGGCCGACGAGCGGACGAAGGGCGAGGGGCACCGCCTTCGGCCACGCCAAGTCGGTGACGTAGCGGAAGCCGTTCTTCTTGAAGCCGACGAACACGAAGATCACCCACGTGAGCAGCGAAAGCCCCAGCGGGATCGCCATCCGAGAGGTGATCGGGAAGTTGATCAGTGGTGTCACCTCGAAAGCGTTGCCGATCAAGATGAAGAGGAAGATCGACAGCAGCCATGGGAAGTACTTGATCCCCTCAGGGCCGATGATTCCGATGGCGATTTCGTCCCTGACGAACACGACGAGGCTCTCGATCGCGACGCCGAACTTCGAAGGAACGAGGCCCTTACCCCGGAGGCCGAAGTAGAGCATCGCGAGCACGATGCTCATGGCGAGGAAGATCAGGAGAACGGTTCGTGTGATGTCGAACGGGCCGATCGAGAACAGCGGCCCGGTGAACTCGAACAGATCGATCACGTTCTCGGGCCGACAGATGATCTCGTTCGCGGGATCACATTCCCCGACGGCCAGGATCAGTTGCTCCACTCCAGGTCCCTTTCCGCGCCGTTCATCATCGCTACCGCCTCCCACGACAGCAGCACCAGGTAGCTCACCACCACCGAAATCCCCATGGCCATCCGATCGAGATCGGTCACGTTGGCGATGATCAGCATCGACACCGTGATGAGGCCCAGCCGAATGAGGAATCCAAAGAGAGCGGCGGCATGATACATGTTCATGGAAACACGTGCCGCCCGCGACATGAGGTAGCCGCCGAGGAGGAAATTGGCGACCACGATGGCAACACCGACCAGTGCGGCGACAGCCCCCGGCCAGCCCTGAAGAATGCCGAAGATCAGCGCGAGGATGGGCGCAACGATGAGGCCCCGCTTGGCAATGTGCCTGCTGATGATCGCCTCGATTGGGCGCTCGTCAGGCACGGGGCCATAACGAACAAGGGGATCAACGTCAGATGCCATGGGTGATCCCATCCGCTTCCTCTTCGATGGCGGCCGAGCGCACCCACATGCGGTAAGAGCCGACGCCAACGCCGAGGAGCGACCACACGATGGTCATGATCGGGCTCCAGCCGGTCAACCAGTCGAGGAGCAGTCCGATGAGCAGGCCCGCAAGGATGTAGGTGAAGAAGTCGGCTCCGTCTGAGAACCCGCCGGTTACGGCCTCTTTCGGCGGGATGCCTCGACCTCTCGCCCCATCCATCGTCTGGTATCTCCCAGGTTGCCGGGGCGACGACACGCTGCCCCACTTGCCAGCCCAGAGGCTACCTCTCGTCCCTCCCGTAGTGAAACTGGACCTCAACCAGGTGTCAATCCGCCGCGACGCTTTCCACGAGCGCATCGGACGCTGTGGCTCACTCCTCGGCGACAACCCCACATTCGTCGACGAGCGCAGGTGAGGCACCGGGGATGAGTCGCCGCACGGTGTGGGTACCGATCGTGTCCGTTACTTCATAGGCCTCCGACAGCGTCCGCCGAAGCTGCACAAGGTCGGGCGCGCTCACCGTTCGCTCCCATCCGAGCGGCGTGATCACAACGTCTGGGACAGGGCCCACAAGCGAGAATGTCGTGTATTGATTCGAGCGACAGACGAACGGGGTTGGGAATTCGTAGATCCACTCGCGATGCGCACCCGGTAGCACAAAGCTGCGGGTGGTTGACAGCGCGCCGATTTCCGTTGATGCCGCACTAGCGGTCTGCTGCTGCGACGGCGTCGCATCTGGATAGACGATCCTGAATTGGATTGGTCCATTCATCGGGCCCCCGACGATCCACCCTGCGCACAGCACCACAGCAACAAGCGCAACGGTCATCCGATCCGAGAACGCCCACTTGGCGAGCGAGAGCGTAAATGCAACAGCTGCGGCAACGAGCACGTAGTTCCAGTAGTGCTGATACCAGAAGTCTGCGAATCGGGGGCTGCCAAGGGCGGCTACCACGAGCGTCGGAGCGGCAATGAGGAACCAGCGCCAAGCGCGCATCGGCAAGACAAGCCCAATCATCACCAACCACACCACAGTCGAACCGACGAAGACGGGGTTCAGGAGCTCTCGCAAGGCCACGAGCGGGCGCTGGACGAGGGCAAGGGGCAACTGGGCCAGCGAGTTGATTCCGAGATAGCCGAGATGTATGTCAACCGTCCCTCCCGACGTCGGAAGGACGGCAACGATCGTCATGAGCGCAACGGCGACGGTCGCACCGATGACGATGTTTGCTCGGGCATGAGGGCGGGAGACGGTCCACAACAGCAGGCCAACCACAACGATGGTGATCCCGATCTCCATCCGAGCCATCGACGCGAACAACGGAAGGAGCCAGTAGTACTTGAGGGGCCATCGGCGGTAGGCACCGGCGATTGCAAGCGCAACGAACCCCATCGACAGACCGGTTGTGTGCAGTTCGGTGATGGTGGCCCAATATGCCGCAGGGCTTGCCAGCACGAAGACCATAGCTGCGTACGTCTTGGCTCGGGAAAGGCCTATTGCATCGCCAATCAGCCACGCAGCGAGCCCAACCAGGGCTACGGAGATTGCCTGCATCACCAGCAACGCCGGGTATCCGAGATCGCTATTGATCCAGTACATCGGGAGTCCAAGGACGTAGACCAGAGGGCGGCCCGCGTAGTGGGCTTCGCCGGTGAGCCCGGATACATTGCCGAGGCCGACCGAGACCTTATAGATCACATTGTCGAGGAAACCGGCATCGAAAGCGCCTGCCCTCAGCTCCCAGACGCGCCGAAGGGCCAGCAACGAGTAGACAGCCGCAGCCGCGGCAGTGAGCACGTACGGTGTGATCGCGGCTCCCGTTCGTGAGCCGCCACTCGCGGACGTCTGGCCGGGGTTCGAAACAATGGGGGCGGCAGACACGGCCGGACTGTACAACAGATGTATGTTCCCACCACGGCACGCCGCGACGTGGACGCACCGGCGATTGAGCGCCGCTTGGGGGCCAACCAGGACTCACACTCGGGACCATCGATGACGCACGCCGACGGCGCGAACCACGGCACCAGCGCTCTAGACGTAGCCTGGGAACCCTTCCGGGTAGGCGGGGAACGCTTCGATGAGTTCGTCAACCGCTTCCTTGATCGTCGCAACGGCGTGCGGGTCATTGCGGCGGCGGAGAAGCTCGACGATGGCGTTGCCGAGGGTGAGCATCTGCTCCTGCTTCATGCCGACCGACGTAACCGCTGGTGTCCCGATCCGGATGCCCGAGGTGACGAACGGTGACCGTGCATCGAACGGGATCGAATTCCGGTTCAGCGTGATGCCCATCTCATCGAGGAACGTCGCGGCCTCCTTGCCGGTCAGCTCGGGGTCGATGCTCGAAACATCCACCAGGAACATGTGGTTCTCGGTCCCACCGGACACGACGCGAGCACCGTCGTCGGCAATCGTGTCGGCGAGCACTTTGGCGTTGCGGACGATTTGTGTCGCGTACGAAGCGAACTCAGGCTCCGAGGCCTTCTTGAACGCAAGAGCCTTGCCTGCGATCTGGTGGTTGAACGGACCACCTTGAGCATACGGAAAAACGCTCTTGTCGATCGCCTTGGCGTATTCCTCTGACGACAAGATCAGTCCACCGCGAGGCCCGCGCAGCGACTTGTGCGTCGTGGCCGTGACGATGTCGGCATACGGAACCGGACTGGGATGCACCCGTCCAGCGACAAGACCCGTGATGTGTGCCATATCGACGAGCAGCACGGCGCCGACCTCATCAGCTATCTCGCGGAACAGACCCCAGTCGGGAATCTGCGAGTATGCCGAGTAGCCGGCAATGATCATCTTCGGCTGGTGTTCAATGGCGAGTTGCCGCAGCCCATCCATGTCGATACGTTCCGTGTCGGGGTCAACGCCGTAGGACACGAAGTTGAACAGGTGGCCGGAGAAGCTCACCGGAGATCCATGCGTGAGATGCCCGCCCTGATCGAGACGCATCCCAAGGATCGTGTCACCAGGCTCCAAGACTGCCAGGTAGGCGGCCATGTTGGCCTGCGAACCCGAATGTGCCTGCACATTGGCATGGGCAGCGCCGAACAGCGCCTTCGCACGTTCGATGGCGAGGCTCTCGACGGCGTCGATGATCTCGCAGCCTTCGTAGTAGCGCCGACCGGGATAACCCTCGGAGTACTTGTTGGTGAGGATTGAACCAACGGCCTGGAGCATGGCGTAGTCAGCGGTGTTCTCCGACGCGATCAAGTGAATATGGCTGCGCTGTCGATCCGCCTCGCGCTCGAGGAGATCTGCGAGTACCGGATCGACGTCTGGCAGCGGCGTCATGTCAGTGATGGGTGCCCCCCCTAGAAGGCTCGACGAGCGAGGATAGTCGGAGTAGGGCGGCGAATTCGCGTCGAACAGCGAACGACGGGTCGGCAGGCGGAAGTACCCGAAGCTGAATCGATGAAACGCAAGGACTATGGAGTGACGGGACCGTCTCTCAGAACCCACTCCGCCGGCTGCGTGAGGTCGATGATTGTCGAGGCGCTGCCGCCGACGGCCTCACCATCGAGGTAGACGGCAACGTCGTCGCCGAAAAGGTTCCTCGCGTCTTCGACCGTGAGGACCGCCGGTCTGCCCGAGATGTTCGCGCTGGTGACCGCCAGCGGGCCACTCGCACGGAGGAACTCGAGCGCCACCGGATGGTTCGGGCAACGAAGCCCGAGCGTCCTTCGATCAGGGTCACCGATCCATTCGGGTGTCGACTTCAGCTTGGGCACGACCAAGGTGAGCGCACCCGGCCAGTGCTCCTCAGCGAGTTCGAGGCCCCGGTCACCGAAAGCGCCGAGCTCGAGCGCCTGCTCCAGATCCGCCACGAGAATCGCAAGAGGCTTGATCCCCGGCCGTCCCTTCGCGATGAAGATCCGGTCGAGTGCATCGGGGTTGAACGGGTCGGCGGCGATCCCGTACAGCGTGTCGGTGGGGATACCCACAAGTTCGCCATTCGTCACGGCCGCGAGCGCTGAGGAGAGCATCTCTGTATCCATCCCTACAACCTACTGCGGTGCGACCCCGATGACGAAGCGTTCCTTGCCAGAGAGGTCGACTCGGATCTCACCGCCGAGGGCCGAGAAGTGGCCGGCAACGACCGGACCGTGGAATTCTGAGATCTCGCAAGCGACAACTCCGCCCGGAGCCAGCCACTTCGATGCCGCTTCTGCGATCCTCGCCAGAACCTCATCTCCCACCGGTCCCGCAACGAGCGCCGCTATGGGTTCGTGGTCGCGAACGTCTGCCGGGAGGTCGTTCAGCTCGTGCTCTGCGACGTAGGGAGGGTTGGAGACCACGAGGTCCACACGACCGGCGAGATCTGCTGGAAGTGGTTCGAAAAGGTCCCCTTGGAGGACGGTCACGTCGAGACCGGCCGTCCGCACGTTTGCACGTGCCACGTCGACGGCGTCTTCCGACAGGTCTACGGCGTAGACCGTCGCCGATGGAAACGTCGCCTTGAGGGCGATCGCAAGGTTGCCGCTCCCGGTGCAGAGATCGACGATGACCCTGGGAGCATCAACAGCCTCACAGGCGATCTCGAACAGTTGCTCCGTCTCGGGGCGAGGGATGAGTACCCGAGGATCAACCGCGACTTCGATCGGCCCGAACGATGCGGTCCCTTCGATGTACTGCAGCGGCTCGTCGCTCCGGCGGCGTTCAACGAACTCGTTGAATCGGCCCACCTCGGCGGCATCCAACTCGGCCCCGAGGATCAGTTCAGTCCAGCGCCGCCCGGTGGCCGCAACCAGCAACCGCCGGATCTCATGATCGGGAAGGTCGGGGGCCGTGCGGAGAAGGTCAGTGGAGATCATGCCGAGACGCTAGACACAAGACACGAGACACGAGACAGGCCTCATCTTCGTGATACTGGCTCCCAGACAGCCCCCTCCGCGTCCGAGCTTCCGCTCGGCCGCGCCTCCCCCACTCCGTGGTGGAGGCGAAAACCCCGCGAATGCTCAGGGGAGCCAACCACACGACAAACCAAGAAACCGGCAGCATGCCGGCAAGAACAGCGCCTCCGCTCCGCTCCGGCCATCCGGCCGGATGCTCGCGCCTCCCCCACCGCGGGGTGGAGGCGAAAACACGGGCTCTCACCCATCCGCAAGTGCCCGCGCGGCTTCGTCTGCGACCAGCGCATCATGGAGGACTCCAAGATCGCCGTCGAGGACCTGCGGGAGCGAGTGCACGGTCAGCCCGACGCGGTGGTCGGTGACGCGGTTCTCCTTGAAGTTGTAGGTCCGGATCTTCTCGGAACGTTCTCCGGTCCCGACCTGGGAACGGCGCACCGACGCACGCTCCCCGACCTGCTCGGCCATCTGTGCCTGGAAGAGGCGAGCGCGCAACACTCGCATCGCCTTCGTCTTGTTCTGCAGCTGCGACTTCTCGTCCTGGCACGACACGACAATGCCGGTCGGCCGATGGGTGATCCGAACGGCAGAGTCGGTGGTGTTCACCGACTGGCCCCCGGGTCCCGTAGACCGAAACGTCTCGATATCGAGATCATTGTCCAGGATCTCGACCTCCACGGCCTCGGCTTCCGGGAGCACCGCCACCGTTGCCATCGATGTGTGAATGCGTCCTTGTGACTCGGTCTTCGGAACACGTTGCACGCGGTGCGGACCCGCCTCGAACTTGAAGCGCGAATAGGCGCCCTTGCCCTTCACCGCGAACGTGGCCTCCTTCAATCCCCCGGTATCGGAGAGCGAGACATCAATCGGATCGACCGACCACCGACTGCGTTCTGCAAAACGCTCATACATGCGATAGAGGTCACCAGCCCAGAGTGCGGCTTCATCGCCGCCTGCGGCGGATCGGATCTCCACGATCACGTCTTTGTCATCGTTCGGATCTTTGGGGATCAGGAGACGCCTCAACTCAGCTTCGATGCTCTCGAGTTCGGCATGCTTCGACTCGGCAACCTGGTTGAGGTAGGCCACCATCTCGGGATCGTCATCCTCGGCCGCCATCTCGAGCGCTTCGCGTGATTCCGTGTCGGCCTCGAGGTATCGGCGGTAGGCATCAACGACGGGTTTGAGCTCCGAATGCCTGCCGCTCGCTTCCCGGTAGCGCTTCTGGTCTGCGAGCACGTCCGGATCGCTGAGCAATCCGAGGATCTCATCGAACTCTTGGGTGGTGGTTGTCAGCCGAGTGGCGAGGCGGTCATCCATCGGTCGAGCCGTCAGCGTCAACGTCGTACTGGGCCGAGAGGGCTGCTGCGACGACGGGCCCCCGTTGCTTGACCTCATCGACCGCATCGTCACTGAGAGCGGCGAGCAGAGAGGTGACGGCAACCTCGACCTGATCGTCGGAAGGTTCCTTGGTCGTGATGGCCTGGATCCACATGCCGGGGGCCGACGCCCACGACATCCACTTCTGCCCCGCAGCAGCCTTCAGAACCTCGTAGGAGAGCCCGGCGATGACCGGAATCAGGACGATCCTTGAGATGATCTGCCACATGAGCGGCAGCGGAGCGAGCAACATGAACACGAAGAACGAAACCATCGCAACGATGATGATGAACGATGTGCCGCACCGGGGGTGGCGCGGGCTGTACTTCTGGATCGATGCGACATCGAGCGGATCGCCGTTCTCATAGGCATGGATCGTCTTGTGTTCGGCGCCGTGGTACTGGAATACGCGCTGAATCTCATCGCTGCGGCCGATCAGCCAGATGTAGCCCACGATGAACAGGATGCGGATGAGTCCGTCGATGACCACGAACGCGAAGCTCGAATCGTCGAAGAAGCCCTTCAGAAAATCGGCCGATAGGACGGGCACGACAATGAACAGGCCGATCGCAACAACGATGGCGATCGACATCGTCCAGATCACCTGTGCACGTGTTATCTGCTCTTCTTCGTCTCCGGCTTTTTGAGCCGACCACGACAGCGCTTTGAATCCGAGCGAGAGCGACTCGATGAGGACGAAGACTCCCCGAACGAACGGCCACTTCGCCATCTTCGAGCGACTCGTCGCCGCCGGCAGGTCGTTGCTTTTTGCCTCGATGACCCCATCAGGTCGGCGAACCGCGACGGCCCACGCCTCGGGGGCGCGCATCATCACACCCTCGATGACGGCTTGCCCGCCGACACTTGCGCCCGGAGGGCGGCTCAATCAGGACTCCTCGTCGGAGGAATCGCCCTTCTCGGCGGCGGTGATGCCGGTATCGATTCCGGCCTTCGCATAACGCTTGCGGAAGCGCTCAACACGACCACCGGAGTCGACCATGCGCTGCTTCCCGGTATAGAAGGGATGGCACTGGTCACAGAGCTCAATGTGGAGCTCGGCTTCGGTCGATCGAGTGACAAACGTGTTGCCACACGAGCACGTGACGGTGCTCTCGACATATTCTGGGTGGATACCGGTCTTCACGGTTTCGTCTCCTGATCCTGCTTCGTTCGGAACTGTAGCGGTCCGCTCACTGACTCGACTTGGCCACGCTGTCAAGGAACTCAGCGTTCGACTTCGTCGACTTCAATCGGTCGATCAGCAGCTCGAGGGCGGCCCCCGGTTCGAGTGCCATGAGCACCCGGCGGAGTTTCCAGACCTCGACAAGCTCGGAACGCTCGAAGAGAAGCTCTTCGCGGCGTGTACCGGACGCTTCGATGTCGATGGCCGGATAGATCCGCTTGTCGGCAAGTTTCCGGTCGAGGCGGAGCTCCATGTTGCCGGTGCCCTTGAACTCTTCGAAAATGACCTCGTCCATTCGCGATCCGGTCTCGACGAGTGCGGTTGCGAGAATCGTGAGGCTTCCACCCTCTTCGATGTTTCGGGCCGCACCGAAGAAACGCTTCGGTGGATAGAGAGCGGTCGAGTCCACACCACCAGAGAGGATCCTGCCGGAAGCAGGGGTCGCAAGGTTGTGTGCTCTCGCGAGGCGAGTGATCGAATCGAGGAGCACGATGACGTCTTCGCCCTGTTCCACGAGGCGCTTCGCCCGCTCGATGGCGAGTTCTGACACTTGCGTGTGCTCTTCGGCAGGTCGATCGAAGGTTGAGTAGATGACCTCACCTCTAACCGAACGCTGCATCTCGGTGACTTCTTCCGGACGTTCGTCGACGAGGACGACCATCAGGTAGCACTCCGGGTTGTTCTCCGCAATCGAGGCAGCGACATCCTGAAGCACCGTGGTCTTGCCGGCCTTCGGCGGCGAGACGATGAGTCCACGCTGGCCCTTGCCGATGGGGGCGATCAGGTCGATGATCCGAGCCATGATGTCGTCCGGCTTGCCGTCGATCTCGAGGCGGAGCCGGACATCGGGGAACAGCGGGGTGAGCTTGTTGAACTGCGGCCGTTTCATGGCCTCTTCGGGATCGCCGCCGTTGACTTCGACGGCGCGGACCAGAGCGGGGAACTTCTCCTTGCCGCGAGCCGGGCGGACCGGACCCGAGACGGTGTCACCCTTGCGGAGCTTCTGCTTGCGCACCACGTTGGCCGGTACGTAGGCGTCCATGTCGCCGGGGAGGTATCCGGAGGAACGCAGGAATCCGTATCCCTCAGGGAGAATGTCGAGGATCCCCTCGCGGGACTCGAGATTGGACTCGTCGATGGGCTCACGCGGCTGTTGTGAGCGGTTCCGACGATTCCGACGGCGGCGGCCTTGACCGTCCTGTCCGTCTCCGTCCTGGTTGTCTCTGCGCTGACCGTTGTCACTGCGCTGAGTTGCAGTGGCGGGTGCTTCGGTCGTCTCTTCGACCTCAGGAACCATCGCTGCGTCGAACTTCTCGGAGTCGAGTATGGCTGCGATGAGCTTGGACTTCTGCAGGCCGTCCGGGTCTACCTCAACCTGACCGGCCATGGACCGGAGATCGTCGAGACCAAGTTCCTGGAGTCTGGCTCTCGTGGTGCTCATGTGTGTTGTTGCCCCTTTTCAGGACGAAGGGTCAAACGACCCGGAGATTGGGGACCTCGGACGACACAACGTGGTCCGGATCTTCCTGGAATGCTCCCCCGTACGGCACGCGATACGCGGCCGAGGAGGAGTGGATGAGGAGATTGTAACGCTATTCGCGCTTAGTTCAAGCGGATATCCGAGAGCGAGACGAGAGACACGAGACTTGAGACGAGAGACACGAGACTCGGGGAAGGGTCGGGTCTCGGGTCTTGTGCTCTCGGATCTCGGGTCTGTCCTCGGCTACCAGCCCAAGATCTCGAGGACCGCGTCGAGTCTTGGGGCTGCGGGGCCTGGGAGGTCTGCGCCGATCACGGCGGTCTCGGGGTCCTTCAAGCCGTGGCCGGTGAGTGTGCACACGATGGTCCCGTCCGGCAGTTCGTCGCGATACTTCAGAATCCCGGCAACACCGGCAGCGGAGGCGGGTTCACAGAACACACCTTCTCGGGAAGCGAGGAATCGGTAGGCGGCAAGGATCTCGTCATCGGTGACGGCTTCGATCCGACCGCCGGATTCGTCACGGGCAGCGACGGCCCCATCCCACGACGCTGGGTTGCCGATCCGGATCGCCGTCGCGATGGTCTCGGGGTTGTCCACGATCTCGCCGTAGACGATGGGCGCGGCGCCCGCAGCCTGGAATCCCCACATCAAAGGTTCCTCATCGACATCCGTGTATCCCTGCCAGTAGGCGGTGATGTTTCCCGCGTTCCCGACCGGGAGTGCATGCACCGCCGGCGCCGAGCCGAGAGTGTCCACGATCTCCCATGCGGCGGTCTTCTGCCCGGCGATGCGATACGGATTGATGGAATTCACGAGGGCAACATCATGGCTCGCCGTCAGTTCCAGGATGATCGCGAGTGCATCATCGAAGTTCCCGTCGATGGGGACAATCGTTGCTCCGTGCACGATGGCCTGAGCCAACTTCCCGCGGGCGATCTTGCCGGAAGGGATCACCACGATGGAGGTGATGCCCGCTCGCTGGGCGTATGCCGCTGCCGACGCCGATGTGTTCCCGGTCGACGCGCACGCAACAGCGCGGGCTCCGTCTTCCACGGCCTTCGACACCGCAAGGGTCATCCCCCGATCTTTGAACGAGCCGGTCGGGTTCAGACCCTCGAACTTGAGGAACACCTTCCGCTGAACAGCTTCGGAGAGTGCCGGCGCCGGGATCAGCGGCGTATCACCTTCGAGTAGCGTCACAATGGGCGTGTCCGGCCCGACGGGTAGCCGATCGCGGTACGCCTCGATGACACCCTGGCGACTCACGTTTCCGCGCTTTCCACACGGATCACCGAGGCCACGTTGCGTAGGGCTTCGACGTCGCGGAGGTGCCGAACCGCCTCGCGCTGAGCAGATTCGAGCGCACTGTGCGTGACAATCAGCAACAGTGCCTCGCTCCCCTCCCCCTCCTGCCACACCGACTTGATCGATACCCCGGCGTTTCCGAAGGCTCCGGCGATCTGAGCCAGCACACCCGGACGGTCGTCGACTTCGAGCCGCATGTACCACTTGGTCGGGACATCGCCGAAGGGGATGAGGTCGCCGGGCGAGAACCGGATTCGTGGCGCAACCTGTGCACCGGCGAGCGTCTCGCGGGCAGCGTCGATGATGTCGCCGAGAACCGCCGTGGCGGTCGGAGCCCCGCCGGCGCCCGGTCCGGAGAAGAGCAGTTCGCCGACGGAGGGGCCCTCGATGAAGATCGCGTTGGTCGCACCACGGATCGATGCGAGCGGATGATCGAGCGGGATCATCACCGGGTGCACCCTGGCGGAGATTCCGTCCCCGATCCGTTCGGCAATACCGATGAGCTTCACGGCGTATCCGAAGTCTGCGGCAAACGCCATATCGACCGGAGAGAGAGCGTCGATTCCCTCGTGATACACGTCGTCGAGACCGACCCACGTGCCGAATGCCAGGGAAGCCAAGATCGCAGCCTTCGCTGCGGCATCAGCGCCTGAAACATCAGCAGTGGGATCGGGTTCGGCGTATCCCAGCTCCTGCGCTTCAGCCAGCGACTCGCCGTAGTCGGCATTGTCTTCAGCCATTCTGGTCAAAATGAAGTTGGTGGTGCCGTTCACGATGCCGAGAACTCGCTCCACCGGTTCCCCGGCAAGCGACTCCGAGAGCGGCCGGATGATCGGGATCCCACCCCCGACTGCCGCCTCGAAAAGGAAGGGCACACCGGAGCGCTCAGCGGCAGCGATCAGCTCCGGGCCACGGGATGCAACCAGTTCCTTGTTGGCCGTGACGACGGGCTTGCCGGCCTCGAGGGCAGCGAGTACGAGATCGCCGGCGAGATCCCGGCCTCCCATCAACTCCACGACAAGTTCGATTTCCGGATCGTCGATGACGCTCATCAGGTCATCGGTGAGGACACCTTCGGGGACCGTGAAGGTTCTTGCCTTGTCGAGATCCCGGACCGCTACTCGCCTCACGCGAAGGTCGAGCCCGGTCTTTGCGGCTATCGCGGCATGTTCGTCGACGAGGCGCGCAATGAGCGTTCCTCCAACCGTTCCTGCGCCGAGGACGCCGATTCCAATGGTCGAGTTCATAGGGGAACGATAGACCGACAGGAGCGTTCAGACGTCTCGTCGAACGAGATCCTCGTACGCTTCCCGCCGAACCACCTCACGCGCCGCGCCGTCGCGGACGAAGACCACAGGCGGGCGACGAATCATGTTGTAGTTGCTGCCCATCGAATGCCCGTACGCGCCGGTGACCGGCGTCGCTAGCACGTCCCCCACTTCGAGGTCGCCGGGTACTTCGGCCTCAGCCACAATGACATCGCCTGATTCGCAGTGTTTTCCAACAATGCGAACCTTCATGGGCCGGTCCGCATCGGCGGCTCTCGGCAGGAATGCCTCGTATCCGCTTCCGTACAGACTCGGCCGCGGGTTGTCGCTCATCCCGCCGTCAACCGCGACATAGGTTCGGATTCCGGGGATGTGCTTGATCGTGCCGACGGTGTAGAGGGTGACTGCGGCATCCGCGACGATCGAACGACCCGGCTCTGCCGTTACACGGGATTCGATTCCTGCTTCACGACAAGCCCGGATCACGATGTCCGCCCACTCCGTGATCGAAGGAGCCGCCTCACCGGTCACATAGGCAACGCCGAGGCCGCCACCGATCGAGAACACCGGGAGATCGAGCGGTACGACGAAATCGGCGAGCGCGGCCACTGCCTTTCGATACGAGTCCGCATCGAACACCTGACTGCCGATGTGTGCGTGGACGCCTTCCATGACCATCGCGGGTGACGCTTCGATCCGTGCCACCGCGGCCGACGCATCACCGGAGGCGAGGCCAAATCCGAACTTCGAGTCGGCGACCCCGGTCTGAAGGTATTCATGGGTATGCGCCTCGATCCCGGGCGTGAGCCTGGCGAGAACCCTCGGTACGGAGGCGCCGGCATCAACAAGCTCCTCAATCCTGTCGATTTCGACAAACGAGTCGATCACGATCTGGCCCACGCCGGCGTCGAGAGCCATCGCGAGTTCGGCGACGGACTTGTTGTTGCCGTGGAGAACCAGCCGGTCGGCGGGGACCCCGGCATGGAGAGCCACGAACAGCTCGCCACCGGTCGCAACATCGAGCTTCATCCCCTCCTCGTACGCGAGCCTGGCCATCGCCGTGGTCATGAACGCTTTCGTCGCATACGCAACACCTTCGCCGAACGCAGCCACCGCCTCGCGACACCGGGACCGGATCTGCTCCTCGTCATAGACGAACAGCGGCGTCTCGTACCGGGCAGCCAGCTCGAGAACATCCACCCCCCCGATGAACAGCCGCCCATCAAAGATCTCAGAGTTGTCAGGAAGGAGAGACCGCGGGAGAGGGGTCATGGGCTGAGAACGCACAAACGCCCGAGCATCACCAGAGACCTGGGAGATGCAGATACGGCCGACCCGAGACTCAAGAGGGGGCTCGAGACTCGGGCGACATTAGGTCGTCCGCTCTGCCCCCTGTGTCTCGCTGACGCTCCTCCGTGTCCCCCATCTCCGTGAGCGGACGAACGATGCTGACGGCTCGCGGACGGCCCATCACATTCGATCCGGGATCTCGATGCCGAGTGTGTCGAGCAGGAGGGCAAGAGTGCGGCGGGTGAGATCAACCAGCGATAGCCAAGAGGCCTGACGACTGACATCATCCTCGCGGAGGATGTGACACGCCTCGTAGAACCGGTTGAAGTCGGTTGCCAGCTCGAACGCATACTCGGTCAGCACGTTCGGAGCGCGAACCTCGACGGCTCGCTCGATCACCTCAGGCAGAAGCAGCAGCCGCAGGATCAGGTCCCGCTCCTGCTTCACCGTCGGCGGGATGATCGGACCCGGCTCGAGGCCGAGCTCCGCCGCTCGCCGAAGGATCGACGTGGTGCGCACCGCCCCATACTGGAGATACGGACCCGTCTTGCCCTCGAACGACGTGAAGCGGTCAAGATCGAAGCTGTAGTTCGAGGTTCGATGATTCGAGAGGTCTCCGAACTTCAAAGCCCCCAGTCCGACTTGTGTGGCGATCCGCTCCCTCTCGTCCGCTGGATAGTCCTGGGCGATGGCCGCCTCATCCAGTCGTTTCCGAGCCGCGTCGGTCACGATGTTCATGAGGTCGGTGAGACGCAGAATCCCGCCTTCCCTCGTCTTGAACGGCTTCCCATCCGGTCCGTTCACCGTTCCGAAGGCGATGTGTTCAAGTCCGACCTCGTCGGGAGCGATACCCGACATGCGTGCAACCCGGAAGACCTGTTCGAAGTGCAGGCCTTGACGGGCATCAACGACATAGAGCATCAGGTCGTAGCCCTCCTCCACCCGCTGATCAACTGTGGCGAGGTCGGTCGTGGAATAGAGGTATGAGCCGTCGGAACGTGTCAGGAGGAGCGGCGGCATCTCCTTCTTGTCCTCCGGCTGTTCGACATGGACGATCAGCGCTCCGTCCGACTCGCGAGCGAGGTCGTCTGCGTTCATCAGCCGATCGACAAGCGGAGCGAGGCGATCGTGCACCGTGCTCTCGCCGCGCCACAGATCGAAGTCGATGCCGAGATCTTCGAAGTCCTTCTTCTGTTCGGCAACGGACACGTCGTGATAGTGCCGCCACAGCGCCAGATACCCGGGCCGTCCGTTCTGGAGGTCGAACGTAGCCTGACGGGCTCGCTCGGCCTCGTCGGGATCGTCCTTGCATCGCTGGACGACGACCGGATACATCTCGGACAGATCGTCGAGCGTCACCGGCGACTCGTCGGGGTACGGGCCGGTGAAGTCGGCGTCGAAGTAGGGAAGGTCGGGTTGCCTTCGCTCCAGTTCGATGATCAGCTGGCCGATCGGCATCCCCCAGTCGCCCATGTGGATGTCACCGACAACCTCGTGACCTGCAACGCGGAAGAGTCGCTTGAGGCTCTCACCGATGATGGATGCGCGGAGATGCCCAACGTGCATCGACTTCGACATATTCGGACCGCCGTAGTCGACGATCACCTTCCGTCGAGGTTCCGGGATGGCGATGCCGCTCCGATCGTCGTCCTGCATCATCTGCGCGTGCCGTGCGAGGTACTGGTCGGTCACAACAATGTTGATGAATCCGGGGCCGGCGATGTCGAGCGATGCAAATGCCGATCGATCGCTCAGGTTGTCGATCACCGATTGTGCCAACTCGCGCGGATTCCGGCCGATCTTCTTCGCTGCAGCGAGGGCACCGTTGCATTGGTACTGCGCAAGCTCGGGACGCTGCGATGGAACGACCAGGCCGGCCGACCGGTCCACCCCGGCGGCGGCGAACGCGTCACCGAAAACTTCGGAGAGGTCTGAGAGAAGGGACATGGGGGAATCCACCTAGAGGGTTGTAAGGACCCGGAGGTTACAATCGTTTCAAGCGCCCCAGTAGCTCAGGGGATAGAGCGCCGGCCTCCGGAGCCGGGAGCGCAGGTTCGATTCCTGCCTGGGGCACCACAGCGCCGTTGGTTTCCTCACCCCCCGATCCCTGTTCGGGATCGGGACACCCATCAGGTACTCGACCCTTCACCTTGCCACCCAATGGATCAGCATGGTGCCGATTGGCACAATCCGCGTACTCCCACCAGACGGGGCGAGGGTTCGATTCCTGCCTGGGGCACCACAGACGCGGCGAGGATTCGATTCCTGCCTGGGGCACCGACAGCGCCGTTGGTTTCCTCACCCCCCGATCCCTGTTCGGGATCGGGACCCCCATCAGGTCCTCGACCCTTCACCTTGCCACCCAATGGATCAGCATGGTGCCGATTGGCACAGTCCGCGTACTCCCACCAGACGGGGCGAGGGTTCGATTCCTGCCTGGGGCACCGACAGCGCCGTTGGTTTCCTCACCCCCCGATCCCTGTTCGGGATCGGGACCCCCATCAGGTCCTCGACCCTTCACCTTGCCACCCAATGGATCAGCATGGTGCCGGATTGGCACAGTCCGCGTACTCCCACCAGACGGGGCGAGGGTTCGATTCCTGCCTGGGGCACCGACAGGCGCCGTCGAGTACCAAGTGGCAAGTCACCTCCCCGGGTCCTCTCCTGTCTCGAGTCTGTCTCGAGTCTCCGGTCTCGAGTCTCGTATCTCTCTTCCGCTATTGGGTCGTGGACCGACGCCGTTCGCGAGCTACACCGTCCCGAACGATCCGCAGCCCCCTCCGCGTCCGGGCGATTGCCCGGACGCGCCTCCCCCACTGCGTGGTGGAGGCGAAGACTCGGACACCAACCCCCAACAACCCCCCTCGGACACCAACCCCCAACCACCCCCGCCCCACAGCCTGCCAGAGGCAAAGACTCGGACACCAACCCCCAACAACCCCCTCCCCACAGCGTGCCAGAGGCAAAGACTCGGACACCAACCCCCAACAACCCCCTCGCACAGCGTGCCAGAGGCAAAGACTCGGACACCAACCCCCAACAACCCCCTCCCCACAGCGTGCCAGAGGCAAAGACTCGGACACCAACCCCCAACAACCCCCTCCCCACAGCGAGCCAGAGGCGAAGACTCGGACACCAAAGCGTCACACTGCCCTTCATCCCCTCACGAAGCCTGAATCCACGGCTTCGGTCCTATTCCTACCCCTCAGGGGGAGGTGGCAGCGGCGAAGCCTCCGTGTGCCGGACGCGACGGTTCACCGGGTCGGATCACGTCGAGGACCCGTGCGGAGCCGCTGACGGAGGGGGTCAAAGCGCTCCGATGTGGGACCCGTCCAGACGCGGCAGACACTTGTGGGTCATGGAACCGCTCGACCCCCTCCGCCGCCCGGCGACGGCACCTCCCCCTGAAAGGGGAGGAATCCGACAGGGGGCTGCCTCCGCAGAGAGCGGCCGAACTTCGCATCGTGGAGCCGAACAGCACTCGAATCTCGCTGCGAACCCACGAGCTGCTGGGACACAGTTAGGGCCTATGTTCTCTAATTGCAGGCCTGAATCCTTTGTCAGTAAGGGTCTTCGCCTTCGGAGCTTGTGAAGGGGTTCACATTCGGAGCTGCAGTTCCTAGCATCTACGCAAGGACGAAAGCGAATCAGCGTGCAGCTCACGAGCGCCCATGGTCGAGGCCCAGCGACCCGCAGGAGCCAGATAGTCGAGGCGCGCTGATGCCGGACACGGGCACACCCCCACACGCCGATTCTGCGCCGCCGGGACCTAGCAACGGGAGCGGCCGGCGAGACTGGATCATCGGCCTGATCGCAATCATCCTCCTGGTGGTTGGACCCATCGTGATCTTCATCGGGATCCGCAATTCGGTCCAGGCTGCCAATGCCGACAACGCTTGGGCCGGCGTGCCCACCACGGTTCCGCATACCGATCACTCGCTCCTCATGACCGGTCCATACGAGACCGGCTCTGATGTGACTGAAGGCTGCCTCGAGTGCCACGCCGAGGCGGGCGAGCAGATGCTCCAGAGTGAGCACTGGTTGTGGGAGAACCCACCCGTCTCGTTGCCTGGACGCGACGAACCAGTTGCCCTCGGGAAGAAGAACTCCCTCAACAACTTCTGCACGGGCATCCAAGGCAACGAGCCGCAATGCACGACGTGTCACGCCGGGTACGGCTGGGAGGATGAGACCTTCGACTTCACCGATGAGACGAAGATCGACTGCCTGGTCTGCCATGACCAGTCAGGGCAGTATGCCAAGGCGGACTCGGGGTACCCGGCGGAAGCGAGTGACCTCGTCCTCGCTGCGGGGAGCGTCGGTCGTCCAACGCGCACGAACTGCGGCTCGTGCCACAGCACCGGCGGCGGAGGCAACGGTGTGAAACACGGCGACCTCGACAACACGCTCAACTATCCGAACGAGACCATCGACTTCCATATGGGTGTCCTGGATATGCAGTGCGTCGACTGCCACACGACCACCGACCATCAGATCGCGGGTACATCCACATCGGTGAAACTCATCGACGACAACCCCGTGTCATGTACCGACTGTCACAACTCGCTCCCCCACCGAGACGACCGCCTCAACAGCCACACCGACCGGGTCGCTTGTGAAACGTGTCATATCCCGGAGTACGCCGTCAAGGATCCGACAAAACTCTGGTGGGACTGGTCGACCGCAGGCCAGGACGGCCTCTCCGACGATCCACACGAGTACCTCAAGATCAAGGGCAGCTTCGTCTACGGCACGCAGCTGATTCCGGAGTACTACTGGTTCGACGGCACCGCGGAACGCTACCTCCTTGGGGATCCGATCGATCCCGAGGGCATCACCATCCTCAACGATCCGAACGGGAGTGTCGACGATCCGGTCGCCAAGATCTACCCGTTCAAGGTCCATCGTGGAATCCAGCCATACGACGCCGTCAACGACTACTTCATCCAACCGAATCTCGTCGGCGACGAGGGGTACTGGACGATCTTCGACTGGGATATCGCGATGCAGAACGGCGCCGACGACACCGGCTTCGATTTCAGCGGGGAGTACGGGTTTGCGCGGAGCGACATGTACTGGCCGCTCGAGCACATGGTTGCCCCAGCCGGTGAAGCACTCCAATGCACGATGTGCCACTCGGATGCTGGGCGGCTGGATTGGAAGGCTCTCGGGTACGACGCCGATCCGATGGACACCGCAGGCCAGCGGACCATCGATGGGAGTGACCGATGAGCCACCGTCGGGCCGCAGTGGCGTTCGGGGTGGCCGCCCTGTTCACTGCAACGTTCCTTGGCGCTGCGATCGATCCGTCGGCAGCTGCAACGAGCGATGAGACGGACGGTGGAGTCGTGATCCCTCCCGGCGGCGGAATGGTCCCGCCGGAAGAGGTCCAGGATCTCGTCAACCCTCCTCCACAACCGGAACCCACGGGCAGCGCGATCCACCCCACGTTCGCCCTGCTCGACGACGACGCGACCAACGTGCTGTCGAGCGGCCGGCCGGTCTCCACGCTCACAACGTGCGGTCAGTGCCACGACTCCACCTTCATCGTTGAGCACAACTATCACGCCACGGTTGGCCTCGACAGCCTGATCACTCCCGGCGCCGCCGCATCGGGACGCGCGTGGGACATCTCCAATGGGTGGTTCGGACGGTGGAACCCCATCATGTACCGCTACCTGACACCCGACGGTGACGGCGCGCTCGACCTCAGCACGGCAGAGTGGATCATGACCCTCGGTGCGCGCCACGCTGGAAGCGGACCTGCGACGACATCTCGCGAAGGTTCCTCGCTCACCGATCTCGCCCCGAACCTCGCAGACCCCGAGACCAATCTTCTGACGAACGACGGCGACTCCGTTGTCGCATGGGATTGGCAGAACTCGGGAGTTGAGGAACTCAACTGCTTTCTCTGCCACGTGCCGGTATCGGACAACGAGGCCCGAATCGCCGAACTCCAGGCCGGACGGTTCGAATGGGCCAACACTGCGACACTCGCCGGGACGAGCGTCGTCGACCAGACGGCCGACGGGTGGAAGTGGAACCCCGGAGCGTTCAATGAGTCTGGAAGGGTCGACAACGAACACCTCCCAATCGGCAAGTCCACCAACGACAACTGCGGCCAATGTCACGGCACGGTGCACATGAGTGCGGACCCGATCGATGGATCAACCCTGCTCGACGGCTGGGAGACCTACACCACCGGTCAGGTCTTCTCCGACCAGCGCCTCTCCGCATCGGGTCTCAATTTCCCCGACAAGGACGACCTGAGTCGCGCGTGGGACATCCACGCCGAACGTGGCCTTGACTGCATCAGCTGCCACTCGTCGATCAACAACAGCGCCCAGGTTGCCGAAGACGCCGCGAGCAAGCCGACCCATCTCCTCTACGACCCCCGCCGACCAAACCTGGATGAATATCTGAACCAGCCGATCCACGAGCTTGCGAAAGGCGACACGGCTCAAGGAACCGTCGCCCCCGAATATGACGGGACGATGCGAACGTGCAGCGGCTGCCACGACCCAACCGAATCCCACGAATGGCTGCCCTACCAGGAACGCCATATGCAGGTGGTGGCGTGTGAGACATGCCACATCCCGACCGCAAGTGCTCCGGCTGCTGAGCAGTACGACTGGACCGTGATCCACCCCGACGGGACTCCCCGCACACAGATCCGCGGTGCCGACGGCCAGATCGAGAATACCGCCACCATGATCGATGGCTTCGACCCGGTGATCCTGCTGCGGTCTGACAGAACAGGGGACATCAGCCTGTCGCCCTACAACCTCGTCGGCTCGTGGTATTGGGCTCACGGGGATGGAGACGCGGAGCGTCCGGTGCGAGCCGTCGACCTGGAAGCGGCCTATCTCGACGGAGCCGGCGGCTACGACGCGTCGATCGTTGCCGCCTTCGACGCTGACGGCGACGGCACGGTCTCAGAATCCGAACTGGCGATCGACACTGATGAGAAGCAGGCAGCTGTTTCCTCGCGGCTCGAATCCCTGTCCCTCTCGAATCCACACATCGTTGGCGAGGTCCAGGCCTACAGCGTCGCTCACGGTGTGGTCGGCGAAGACTGGGCCATCCAAGACTGCCAAGTCTGCCACTCGAGCAACTCGAGGCTCAGCGCCGGCATGCGGCTCGGCACCTACGTACCGGGCGGCGTACTCCCCGAATTCGTGGCAGACACCAATACCGAGTCAACCGGGGTCATGACAATCGCAGACGACGGGTCGCTGATCTACCTTCCTGAGACCACGTCGGGCGAGATCGAGGTGCTCGGCAGCGACACCGCCGGCTGGTCTGACTGGGTGGGACTCGCTGTGTTGCTCATCGTTCTCGTCGGCATCGTCGTCCACGGGTTCTTCCGGTTCTGTGCTCGACGCTGTTGGAACCGTGGGGCCACCGTGAAACACCCGGAAACGGCCGAGGTCTACATCTACACGAAGTACGAGCGGTTCTGGCACTGGATGCAGGCAACCGTGATCGGCGTCCTGATCGTCACCGGAATCGTCATCCACTGGCCCACCAACGCGACGGCGTTCGGCTGGATGATCGTTGCTCACAACGTTGCAGCGGCCATTCTCGTCATCAACGCCCTCGTCGCTCTCGTCGACTCCCTCGCCACCGGCTCGGTGAAGCGGTTCATCCCACACCCCCAGGGGTTCTTCAGCCAGGCGATCGACCAAACCGTGTACTACGCCAAGGGCATCTTCCTCGGCGAACCGCACCCGCACGAGAAGCGTGTCGGCGCTCGCTTGAACCCGCTCCAGCAGGCGACGTACCTTGTCATTCTGAACATCCTGCTTCCCGGTCAGGTGATCACCGGCATCCTCATCTGGGGGGCGCAGCGCTGGCCCAGCTTCACCTCGCGCCTCGGTGGTCTCGGGTTCCTCCTCCCGATCCACAATTTGATCGCGTGGTTCTTCGCCGCCTTCCTCATCCTCCACATCTACCTCACCACAACCGGTGCAACGCCGCTTGCGAGCATCAAGGGCATGGTGACGGGCTGGGAGGAAGTCGAAGTCTCATCAGTTGTCGAGGAGGTCAAGTCCTGATGGCCATCAAGCCGGTCGGTCCGTCGGTCCGGAAGGGCAAGGCCCCCGACCCACGCCCGTTCCCGAACCCCTACCTGGTCGGGGTCGGCCTCGGCGTCGTGCTCTTCCTCTCGGTCCTCATCACGGGCGATGGCCTCGGCGCTTCCGGCGCCGTCCAACGTATCTGGGCCTGGGTCGAGAACCTGGTTGCCCCTCAGCACGTCGACACGAACATCTACCTCGTCGGGTACGCCGGCGGCGAGGCACAACCGCTCAACCACTGGATCGTGATGCTCGCAATCGGCGTGCTGATTGGTGGGTTCATCTCAGGCTTGATCGGCAGACGCGTCTACACCGAGATCGTGAAAGGCCCGCTCATCTCGAACAGGGCAAGGCTGATGTTCGCCCTCCTTGGTGGCTCGTTCGTGGGGTTCGGCGCCCGATTCGCGAGGGGTTGCACGTCGAGCCAGGGTCTCACCGGATCGGCACTGCTCTCGGTTGGGAGCTGGATCTTCATGATGGCGTTCTTCGCCGGCGCCCTCGCCGCGGCACCGTTCTTCAAGAAGGTGTGGAACGACTGATGCCCTTTCCACTCGACCTCCACGAACTCGGCACCCCCGTTACCTACACAATCTTCCTTTTCGTCGGTATCGGGTTCGGTTTCATGCTCGAGCAGGCCGGATTCGGGCGGAGCACGAAGCTCGCCGCGCAGTTCTACTTCAAGGACTTCGCGATGTTCCGGGTCATGTTCACCGCTGTGATCACCGCCATGGTCCTGATCTTCGGGGCGGTAGGTATCGGCATCCTCGACTTCCGGAAAGTCTTCGTTCCCGGGACGTATCTCTGGCCGGTTGCCATCGGTGGGTTCATCCTCGGCGTCGGATTCCTCATCGGTGGTCTCTGCCCGGGCACGTCGATCGCAGGTGCCGCGACACTCAAACTCGATGCCATGGTCTTCCTCGTCGGCGTCGTCCTCGGTGTCTTCGTGTTCGGCGAGACTGTGCCCTCCTTCATGGGATTCTGGACAGCCTCCGACTTGGGGCGGCTCACGCTCCCGGAGTGGCTGAACATCCCAACCGGGGTCGTCGTCCTGTTCATCGTCGTGTTCGCGCTCCTGCTCTTCTGGGGCTCCGAAGTGCTCGAGAAGAAGCTGGACGGCGCGGACCCGGCCGACGCTCCCAAGGCCCGCTACATCGGAGCCGCTGCGATCATTCTTGTCGCCCTCATCGTTCTCCTCATCGGTGACCTATCGACCGCCGACTATTGGGATGCGGTGGCCGCCGACGAGCAGGCACGCCTCGACAATCGTGAAGTCCAGATTCACCCGGGCGAGCTCCTCGGCTTGATGAACGACACGTTTGTGAATCTTGTCATGCTCGATGTCCGCGACGAGCGCGACTACAACCAATTCCACCTCAGAGCTGCGCGCCAGACCGACCCGACGCTCGAATCGGTCGAGGCCATGGCACCCGATCTGATCGGACTCACCCCGAGATCAGTGATCGTTGCCATGAGCAACGACGAGCGCGATGCAACCGAGGCGTGGAAGACGCTCGTCGCCAACAACGTCATCAACACGTACATCCTCGAGGGTGGCATGAACGAATGGCTCGAGATCTTCGGAGAAGACGCCGATCCGAAACCGACCGCCTATCCGGACCAGCTTGCGTTCACATTCACAGCAGCCCTCGGGGGTCGCTGTGTGGCCTCGGACCCGCAATCCGACGACTTCGAACTCATCTACGAGCCGAAAGTGGTGATCGCAGGCCCCGCCGCCGTAGTAGGCGGAGGATGCGGGTGAGAGAGGAGACTCGAGACATGAGACTCGAGACTCGCGGTAGACCACATGTCCTGGACATCAGGCTGGTTTGGCCTCGGGTCTCGGGTCTCGGGTCTGGCTACTGGCCCGCAAGGGCCTCGTTCACGAGACGAGCCACGAGCGTTCCGTCCACGTCTTGTCCACTCTTCATCACCGCACCGATCACTTGACCGGTCATCTTCGGGTCGGTGGCACCGAGGTCCGCGATGGTCTGGTCGACGAGGTCGCTGGTTGCCGCCTCATCCAGCTTCTGCGGGAGATAGGCAGCCAGGTAGTCGATCTCGAAAGCGAGCTTCTCGGCTTGCTCCCGTCCTCGCTCACCCAGAGCTTCGTATTCGCTGCGGGCCTTGCTCATCCGCTTGACGTAGGTGGCGATCGTGGCCAGGTAGAGATCGTCATCAACCTCGCCGTCGAACCCGGGAGCAGCCTTGGCTACCGAAACCTCCGACTGGATCTGCCGAATCACGTTGAGAGTTGCGCGATCCCCGCTCTTCATGGCCGCCTTTTGCTCTGCGGCCAGCTGCTCCTGGATGGTCATGTGCTCCAACTCCGGTTGACTGTCGGGAAGGCTACCGGGACCAAAGTCCCATATTTACAAATCGTTTGCGCCCTTCCAGGTCGTGGCAATACACTACTGATCACCCCGCCAGGAGCTCGCTCACAAGCGGGGCACCTTGTGAACCATTTCACATTCACGAGGCCACATAGGAATCCGCTTCGAGGAGACATTACCGTGCTAACCGTGACCGACTGGCGTGAACTGGCCGCCTGTCGTGACTCCGATCCAGACCTGTTCTTCCCCATTGGGACAACGGGCCCCGCCACCGACAAGATTCGCCAGTCAGTGGCTATCTGCTCCGCCTGCGCCATGCAGGAAGAATGCCTGCAGTATGCGCTGGAGACGAACCAGGAAGCCGGCGTCTGGGGCGCCTACCCCGAAGACGACCGCCGTCGCCTCAGGAAACGCTGGTTGGCGGAACGCCGTCGTCAGCGCCAAGCGGCAAGCTAGGCCGTCCCAGGGCTCATCCGAACCGTTGAATCGATCGTCCGAAAGGCGTCATCCGAGTCCGGAGAACCCAACATCACGCCTGCTCGCCGTCTCGATCTCCACAAACGCGACCTTCTCGAGAACGATGCCGTGCTGATAGCCGCGGGTGTCCGTGATCCACAGCAGTTCGGCCCCCTCGTTGACGGCTGTCTCGAACTCTGTCGCGATGTTGTGGCCCGGCTCAACTTCGATCTCGAGCTCTCGAGTCGCCGCCATCCCGAAGCGAACCTTTACCGTCTCGCTGATCATTTCGGGCATGTCACCATTTCTCCTCGGTAGTGGGATTTGGATCCCTCAATTGTTGACGATGAGTTCGGGGTGCGTACGCACGTGCGGCTTGCGGTCCTCCACCGCTTGTGCGAGACGGTTGAATGCCGCAACCGCTTCGCCGTCCGGGTCGACGGCCACGGCCGGCAGTCCGCGGTCGGCGCCATCTCGAACGGTCGGCTCCAACGGGACCTGCGCCAGCAGGTCGGTCTTGAGATGCTCGGCAAGTGCAGCACCGCCCCCTTCGCCGAATATCGTATATCGCTTTCCGTCATCGCCGGTAAACCACGACATATTCTCAACCACACCGAGCACGTCCTGGTTCACCTTCTCGGCCATCAGACCCGCCTTCACGGCAACCCTCCCCGCAGTTGGTTGTGGCGTCGTCACCACGATTGTCTCTGAGCGGGGAAGGAACTGGCTCAGCGAGATCGCGACATCCCCGGTGCCCGGGGGCATGTCGATGAGGAGGTAGTCCGGCTCGTCCCACAACACGTCGACGAGGAACTGCTCGAGGGCCTTGTGCAGCATTGGGCCGCGCCAGATGACGGCCTGGTCCGGGGCGATGAAGAAGTCCATCGACATCACGGCCACGCCGTAGGCCTCCGGCGGAATCAACATGTCGTCGAGGACCACCGGTTGACGATCAACACCGAGCATCTTTGGAATCGAGTAGCCCCACACGTCGGCGTCGATGAGCCCAACCCTGTTTCCTCGCGCGGCGAGAGCAACGGCGAGATTGGCCGAAACCGACGACTTGCCGACTCCGCCCTTGCCCGATGCGATGCCGATGACACGGGTCTTCGAACCGGCTTTGCCGATGGTCACCTCGCGCGTCGCCGCTCCCCGGACCTGCTCGACGATGCCCGCTCGATCCGCATCGCTCATCGACGTGAACTCGACACTCACGCCTGCGACACCGTCCACGGTTGAGGCAGCCGCCGTGATGTCTGCCGTGATGGTGTCCTTCAGCGGGCACCCGGGAACGGTGAGCGCCACCATCACATGAACCGTTCCGCCGGGTCCAATGGTCACGTCACGGAGCATCCCAAGCTCGTCCAGGCTTCGATGCAATTCAGGATCCTGAACCGCCCCAATGGCGGCTCGGAGCACGTCGACATCCACCACGAACAACTCCTATCGAGATAGTGGATAGAAACTATAGTGATGACCGGTCATCCAGAATCTCGACAGGAACGGCATGGATACCGAAGCGTTTGATCAACAAGTCTCCGACCTCGCCGCCACGCTCGGCGACGCGACACGTCGCGGCATCTATGTCACGGTTCGGGAATCCCTCGAGCCGGTCACCGCTTCTCAGATCGCTGATCTGTTCGACATTCACTCAAATGTGGCTCGCCACCATCTCGACCGACTGGTCGCAGACGGATACCTGCAGGTGACACGGAAACGACCTGCAGGGCGCACAGGCCCGGGCGCTGGCCGTCCTGCGAAACACTACGAGCCCACCCGCAAGAACGTATCGGTGCAGTTCCCTGCGCGACGCTACGACCTTCTCACCGAACTCCTCCTTCGCGTCATCGAACGAGTCGCACCCGACAACGCTGCCGAGATCGCCGACGAGATCGGTCGCGAGTACGGGCGCGAGCTCGCAGCTGAGATCGGATTCCCGGACGAATCCGGCTACGAAGCAGCCGCACTCGCCGTCGCCAAGGCGTTGATGGGTGTTGGATTCGAGGTCGAGGCCCAGCCGGGAGAACACCGACTCGTGACCCGGTTCTGCCCGTTTGGGGAGTCTGCGAAGAACCATCCCGTCATTGTCTGCCAACTCGACCAAGGACTCGTCTCGGGCCTCCTCGAAGGAACAACCCAGATACCGGTAGCCATCGTCAACCCCCATGGGGACGACGGGGGAGACTGCGTGACGAGCTTTCGAGTAGCGGAGTAGCAGGCCTTCGCCTCCACCCGTAGCCTCAATCGACGGACTTGCACGCGGCGGCCAAGCACATCTGGCGAGTCAAGGACCTCGCCCGATCGATGCCAAGAACCGATCGACCTCGACTTGTGATGTGAGCCGAACGCGGTTCAGCTCCGACCAACGCGGATTGTCGAACCTGTCCCCGTACTGCTCCTTGACCTTGTTGTAGCGGGTCCAGGTCCACAGGAGGATGTTCTCCTCCGGTCTCGGATCAACGATATTCCGCCACCGTTCTTGGTTGCCGTTCCAGAGCTTCTCACCCCGAAATATCCGCCGGAGTGTCCTCGCTCCGACCCGCCGCATCGTCCGGTAGCGAGGCAGGTCGAGCCAGACGACGGTGTCAGCTCGCGGCCACACAAGATCCGTGATCCCCTGACGTGTGTAGTTGCCGTCGACAATCCATGCATCCCCTTCGGTGAATGTGCGGACCGCGTTCTGGAACTCGTCGGTCGGTAGCTCCACCCAGCCCTGCTGGTGGAACACCGCATCAAGCTCCAGGTGTGGAATCCCGAGCGCAATAGAAAGCGCCTTCGCCACCGTTGACTTGCCGGATCCCGGGCTGCCCACCACTGCGATGCGTTCCACGACTTGGATTCTGCCCTGATCTCCGGAGGTAAGGTCGCCCCGTGAGCTGGACCGAGACCGTCATCGCAGAAGACTGGAAAGGGGAGCTTGGCGCGTTGCGACATCGCCGGATCGCACACGGACCCGGCGTCACCGCTGAGCCAGGACTCGACCATGACTGACTACACGCAGCAGGCCAGATCAATCCACGCATCACTTCCCGTCATCGACGGACACAACGATCTCCCATGGGCGCTGCGCATCAGAGCGGACTCCAACATCGACGCTGCCGACCCGTGCAAGCCACTCGTCGGCTACCACACCGACGTTCCGCGTCTCGAGGTGGGTGGCGTGGGAGCGCAATTCTGGTCCGTATTCGTTCCGGCATGGGATCCAACTCCGTTGCGCACCACAATCGAGCAGATTGATCTCGTGCAGCGGATGACCGGCCGGTGCGACCGGCTCTCACACGCCGACTCGGCCAAGGACGTGATCGCAGCGCGCACGCTCGGCAAGACGGCCTCGTTGATGGGCGCTGAGGGTGGCCACGCGATCGAGAACTCGCTCGTTGCGCTGCGAACGCTGCGGCGGCTCGGAGTTCGCTACATGACGCTCACCCACGGGGATACGATCGATTGGGCGGATTCGGCGACCGACGAACCACGGCACGGGGGACTGACCGACTTCGGTGAAGAGGTGGTTCGAGAGATGAACCGGATCGGCATGCTGGTCGACATCTCACACGTCTCCGCCGACACGATGCGGCATGCGCTATCGGTCAGTGACAAGCCGGTCATGGCATCACACTCGAGCGCATTCGCGATCGCTCCGCATCCGAGGAACGTTCCCGACGACGTGCTCGGCATGGTTCGAGACAACAACGGCGTTGTGATGATCAACTTCTACCCACCGTTTGTGAACCGTGACGCCGCGGAGCAGTCCATCGGCAAGTTCGCGGTCGCGAGGAGACTGATGGCCGAACTCGGTGACAACGCAGCGGTCGAAGCGGAACTCCAGCGAATGCTCGAGGAAGACCCGTACCCGGAGGTCACCGTCGCGGAGGTCGTCGACCATATCGAGCATGTCGCAGGCGTTGCCGGCGTCGCTCACGTTGGCCTTGGCTCCGACTACGACGGCGTCGACGCAACCCCCATCGGCCTCGAAGACGTCGCGAGCTACCCGGCCATCACGGTCGAGCTACTGAGCCGCGGCTGGACCGAGTCGGACATTCGCGCGGTCTTGGGCGAGAACGCGTTGAGGGTGCTAGCCGCTAACGACCAGGTGACCGCATAGATCACAGATAGCGGACAAAAGACCCGAGACACGAGATCCGAGACCGGACTGGAGTCTCATGTCTCGAGTCTCATGTCTCATGTCTCATGTCTCAACCGGCCATCTCGCGGATGACCATGTGGAGGATTCCACCGTGGCGGAGGTAGTCGACTTCGATGGGGGTATCGCAACGGGCGGTCGTCGTGAACTCAACCGTCGTCCCGTCGGGTTTCGTCGCCGTAACCGCCACCGGCTGCCGCGGTGTCAACGTGTCATCCACGGCAAAGGAGTACATCTCCGTACCGTCGAGTCCGAGCCGCTCCGCGCTCTCCCCCTCGGCGAACGTCAGGGGAATCACACCCATCATGACGAGGTTCGAACGGTGGATACGTTCGAAGCTCTCGGCGATCACGGCTTTCACCCCCAGGAGGAACGTCCCCTTCGCCGCCCAGTCCCTCGAAGACCCCATCCCGTAGTCCTTGCCTGCGAGCACGACGAGGGGCACGCCCTCAGCCTGGTAGTGCATTGAGGCGTCGTACACAGGCTTGATCTCGCCGTCGAGAAAGTCGACCGTCCAGCCGCCCTCGGTTCCCGGTGCCAGTTGGTTTCGCACACGGACGTTCGCGAAGGTGCCGCGGGTCATCACACGGTCGTTGCCTCGCCGCGAGCCGTAGCTGTTGAACATGGCCGGCTCGACCCCCTGCTCCATGAGATACCGACCTGCCGGCGTGTCGACGGCGATCGATCCTGCAGGGCTGATGTGATCGGTCGTCACCGAGTCGCCCAGCTTCAGAAGAACTCGAGCACCGTCGATCGGGGCAATCGGTGTCGGATTCGGGGCAAGATCCACGAAGAACGGCGGTTCCTGAACGTACGTCGAAGCCGGGTTCCAGTCGTAGATCGCTTCAGCTCCCGAGTCGACCGCGCGCCACTCCTCCGACCCGTCGAACACTGCGCCGTACTCGGTGGTGAATTGATCGCGATTGACCGACGATGCAACAACGGCTGCCACCTCCTCCTGAGTCGGCCAGAGGTCAGCCAGAAAGACATCCGCTCCGTCGCGGTCAGCGCCGAGCGGTTCGGTCGTCAAGTCGATATCGACGGTGCCGGCAATGGCGTATGCCACAACGAGCGGCGGCGATGCGAGATAGTTCGCGCGTACGTGCGGGCTGATACGGCCTTCGAAGTTGCGATTCCCCGACAACACCGAGGTCACGACGAGGTTTGCTTCCTCGACGCCCGCGGCGATCGGCCCCGGGAGCGGTCCGGAGTTCCCAATGCAGGTGGTACAGCCGTAGCCGACCGTCCAGAATCCGACGGCCTCGAGGTCTTCGAGGAGTCCGGACTTCACAAGGTAGTCTGTGACAACCTTCGACCCGGGAGCCAGCGAGGTCTTTACCCACGGCTTGCGCGTGAGGCCCCGCTCGTTGGCCTTCCGAGCGACGAGACCGGCACCGATCATGACATCGGGATTGGACGTGTTCGTGCACGACGTAATCGCTGCAATCACCACGTTGCCGTCGCCGAGTTCGAACGTCTCGCCTTCGGCAGTCACCGTTGCCGTAGTCCCGGCGACCGCCACGTCCGGCCGAAGCCCACCCTCGAGGTCGATGTGCCACTGCGTCTTCATGTTTTCGAGATCGATGCGGTCCTGGGGCCGTGTCGGCCCGGCCAGCGACGGGACGATGGTCCCGAGATCGAGTTCGAGCTGCGAGCTATAGGAGATCGAGCGGCTCTCATCGCGCCACATGCCCTGTTCCTTGTAGTACTGCTCGACCGTGGAGATCAGCGCCTCGTCTCTTCCCGAGAGTCGCAGGTAGTCCAGGACTTGATCGTCAACCGGGAAGAAGCCCACGGTGGCGCCGTATTCGGGCGCCATGTTCGCGATCGTCGCACGGTTCGCAACCGGCATTCCGTCGAGAGCCGGGCCGTAGTACTCCACGAACTTTCCAACCACTCCGTGCTCGCGCAACATCTCGGTGATGCGCAGGACGAGATCGGTTGCCGTTGCCCCGTCTGGGAGCGCGCCGGTGAGCCGGAACCCGACAACCTCGGGAAGGAGCATGTAGATCGGCTGCCCGACCATCACCGCTTCGGCCTCAATACCGCCGACACCCCAGCCGACAACACCCAGACCGTTGATCATCGTCGTATGGGAGTCCGTACCGACGAGCGAGTCCGGGTAGAGGACACCACCGTGGTCCCATACGACTTTGGCCAGGTACTCGAGGTTGACCTGGTGGACGATGCCGGTCGCCGGCGGCACTACGCGGAAGTCGTCGAACGCGGCCTGGCCCCACTTCAGAAACTCGTAGCGCTCCATGTTCCGCTCGAACTCGATCTCAGAGTTGATGCGGAGCGCATTTGGGGAGTTGAAGGCATCAACCTGGACCGAATGGTCGACGACGAGGTCGGCCGGGACTTGAGGATTCACCTTGGCGGCCGCCGTCTTTTCACCGGTCATTCTCACAACGGCGGAACGCATGGCGGCGAGGTCCACCACGGCGGGGACACCGGTGAAGTCTTGGAGAACCACCCGAGCCGGTTTGTAGGCAATCTCCGTCTCTCCAACCGTGGTCGCGTCGTACCGCGCCGCGGCTTGGACATCGTCATCGGTAACGACGCGGCCGTCGTGATTCCGGAGTGCCGATTCGAGGAGGACCTTGATCGAATACGGCAGGTGTTCGATATCGCCGAGTCCTGCGAGCGCGTCGAGGCGATAGATGACCCGTTCCCCGAGTGGTGTTTCGATCGTGCTTCGTGCGCTGAACGGATCGTGGCTCTCGGTCATGCTGGTCCTCGCAGGCGTGTCGCGGTCGGGTTCTTGGAACGTGGCCATGATATCCCGAAGTGTTTGGGTCTAGCCGGACGCGCTCGAGCGCGGGAGCGAACGCGACGAGCCCGTCGGCCACCGGATCGACGAATCCTCCAGCGCTTCGATATCGGTAGCGCACAGGTATCGTCCGTCTATGGCCGGCCCCCAAAGCTCACGTCGACCGCGTCTCGTTCTGTCAGTGCTGCTCGTAGCCTTCTCGCTTCTCGGCGCCGCCTGTTCCGACTCGGACTCGACGCAGGATGACGTGCCGGCTCTCGCCGACATCGCCGATGCGGAGGCACCCCCGAACCATGGTCAGATGGCCGCCGACTTCACGGTGATGACACTCGACGGCGCCGGGTTCACGCTTTCGCAACACCTCGAGGACGACGGCCGACCGGTATTCCTCAACATGTGGGCTTCATGGTGCCCGCCGTGCAAGGCCGAGATGCCGGACATCGATGCAGCATCGGAGTCCCACGGAGACGTGAAGTTCGTTGGCGTGGCCGTCAACGACGATCCGGCGGCGGCAGCAGACTTCGCCACATCAACCGGAATTGGCTACACCATCGGATTCGACGACGGGGCAGTCTCACAGGACTACAACGTCCGCGGACTTCCTGCGACGTTCATCATCTCATCGGAAGGTGTCATCCTCGAGCAGATCTTCGGTGCCGTTTCGGCGGCCGATATCGACGACAAACTCGAGCGGTGGTTCTCGTAGGTCAGCGGCCTCGCCACTCGGGTTCGCGCTTCTCGAGAAAAGCCTTGACGCCTTCCTGCGCATCCTCGGTGGTCGCGATTGCGGTCAACCCGATGTGGAGGTGGTCGAGCGCCGTGTCGAGGTCCATATCTTCCACGGCGTAGAACGCGGCCTTCCCGAGCGTCAGCGCCGCAGGGCTCTTCGCCGCAAGGGTCGCGACCACTGCGTCGACGGCGTGGTCGAGATCTGCTGAAGGTACGGCCCGGTTGATGATGCCCAGGTCGACAGCCTCGGCGGCGTCGAAACGGCGGCCGGTGAGCATCAACTCGAGGAGCGGTCGCCGCGGCACAAGCGGCCTCAGTACGGCGGTGATCATCATGGGCCACAGACCCACGGCGATCTCCGGGGTCCCGAAACGCGCGTGATCAGCAGCAACGGCAATGTCACAAGCAGCGATCAGCCCGAGCCCGCCTCCCAGCGCGTGTCCGTTGACTCGAGCGACGATGGGCTTCGGACATCGACGCATGGCGCGAACCAAATCGGCAAGTGCACTCCGGCCCCCGTGATCGGCGAGCGGAGCGTCGACAAAACCACCTGAAAGGTCCCCGCCGGCACAGAAGGCGCGGTCGCCGGCACCGGTGACCACAACAACGCGAACCGCGCCGTCGGCGCAGGCCGAACGCAGCGCCACACCCAGCTCCGCCATCGCTTCGTTCGACAGGGCGTTACGGCGGTCCGGATCGTCGATGATGATCGTGGCGGTGGTGCCGGAGATGGTGAGCCGGATCATGAGCGAATGGTAGGCGCTCGGCACCTATCGGCTACTCCGCTCCCTGCACCGCTTTCTTCTGCCCCCGGCCCTTCGAGCCGCACTACCGTTACTACGTGCTTTGGATGCCGCTCGTACTCATCATTGCGATCGCCGTCGGACTGGCTCGCGGTGGAAAGATCTCGAACCTGGCCGAGATCGGCGTGCGCGCGTGGTGGCTCCTCATCGTCGGATTGGCTCTGCTCATCACTGCGACATTCCTCCCCCGCTCAATGCACGAGCTTGCGGTGGTGCTGGTTGTGGCCTCGTACGTGGTGCTGCTGATTTTCATTCTCATGCATCGGCAGATGGCGGGCCTCTGGGTTGCGGGACTCGGCATTCTCATGAACTTCACCGTCATCGCCGTCAACGGCGGCATGCCGGTGATGGTCGAGGCGGCCGAGATTGCCTTCGGATCGGCCGACATGTCGCTTGGGGCGAAACACATACTGCTCACGGAAGAAACCCACCTGGCATTCCTCGCCGATGTCATCCCGCTCCCGTACGGCGTCATCTCGTTGGGCGACGTATTCCTGGCGATTGGCCTCGGCGTGTTCGTCGAAGATCAGATTCGCCGGCCGGTCCGCCTGTTCGCCCGCGGCGCCCAGGGCACCCCCGGATCCGCAGCCGAGAGATAGGCGAGACTTCGTCTCCCTCACGCAGTGGGGGAGACGCGACCAAGCTGATGCTTGGTCGCAGAGGGGGCGGCCTGGGAGCCGGCGTCGCGCAGATGAGGTCCGGCGAGCACCGCGGCTACGCAGCTATGACGCCGCGTTGGACCAAGACTCTTCGGAGGGACGCTGCGACTTCGGGATCGAAGTCGTAGGCCGAGCCTCGGTGCACGCGCTCCAGGCCCTCGAGCGGTGAAAGCTGCAGCTCGTGCACGGCCTGGTCATAGGAACTGGAGATCTTGATGATCTTGGAGATCATCGGGATATCCGGGTCCTTCGCTTCGCCCGGTCGCCGGTATGGACTGTGCTGGACGCGAACATACTCCGACACCTCCCGAAGGTACGGTGCCTCTGCGATGATCTGCGCACCCCACCGAGCGATGTCCTCGTCCGTGTACCCGGCTTTGAGAATCGCCGGCTCAGTGAGTGTGATCCGACCGACGTCGTGCATGAGGGCTGCATACTCGAGTTCGGTGACCTCGTTGGGATGGAGCCCGATCTCGCGAGCAATCGCAACCGCGAGGTCGGCCGTGCGGGCGGAGTGTCCACGTGGGGCGAGGTCGGCCACCTCGGGGATCTGAGCGAGCGCCCGGATCATCTGGCCGTACGTGATTCGTGTGGAGTTGTAGCGGACGAAGGCAAGGTGGCTAAAGGCATACGGGAGGATCGCCACCGGGAATGCCCACAGTCCCATCTCATTCCATGTCATTCCGAACAGCGCCCCTCCGGTGAAGATAGAAAGCGCCACGGACCAGTCTTCGAGGGCGAGCAACCAGAGGTAGCGTGAGGCAAGGTCCTCGCGCTCGGTCCCGACCCAGGCCGACACAAGCGCCCGGACCGCGAACCACACCACGGCTCCTGAGGTAATGGAGATCAACTGCTGCCATGCGAGCGGCATCGGTGATCCCGCCAGGCTCGACAGGGCGGCCGAACCGACCAGACCGAAGATGATCATCGAGATCGCTTCGGCCACATAGTCCGAGTCGGCGTCCCTATCGGTCTTCGACCTCCACCGCAGCACGATCCATCCGCCAACGAGGCCGATCGTGAGAGCGGTCATTACCGTGAGAACATCCGGAAGGAGTATCAGCGCTGCGACGGCGGGACCGATCGCGAGATTGATACGTTTTCCGGAGGGTGTCGGCACGGAGATTGCGTGGAACGCCGCGATGACCGCGGCCCAAAGCAACACCAACGCCCAGGATTCCCACGACACCTCGGACCGGTACAGCAGGATCGTCGACGCAGCAGCGACAGACGTGATCAGCAGGAACAAGATCACGGAGAGCCGGTGCAGTCGGTGTTCAGCCATCTTTGATCCCTTTGCGCATCGGCGCGAGCGGGAAGTCTCGGCCATGGACCTGGTCGGCCTTCCGCATCTCGTCGAGACCCTCCTCGGCGATGCTGCGTGCCTCGGAGTCGGTGAGTTCGATTGTGGAGCCGTAGCTGTGACCCGAGTTCTCCATCCCGGCAATGAACGCCTCGACGACCTCCGGGTCGAACTGAGACCCGGCGTGGCGACGCAGCTCGGCGTAGGCATAGGGCTGGGTGAGGGCAACGCGGTAGGACCGCGTCGACGTGATGGCGTCGAAGGTGTCGGCGACGGCGAGGATGCACGCCTCCTTCGATGGGGTGTCACCGTGTTCGTGGCCGGCGCCGTGATATCCGTTGCCGTCGTAGTGAGCATGGTGGTTGGTGGCGATCTCGATCATCGGCTTGAGGAAGTCGACGTCGTCGAGCAGGTCTTCGACGAAGTGCACGTGGTGCTGCATCACCTCGTACTCCTCCTCGGTGAGGCGCGCCCGCTTCCGAATGAGTTCTCGGGGCACGGCGAGTTTGCCGACATCATGGATGAGTGCAGCCCATCGAAGCCGTTCGAGTTGCGTGCCGTCGTAGCCCATCTGCTTGCCGATCATCTCGGCGAATCGGGCGACACGCTCCGTGTGACCTCGGGTGTACAGGTCCTTCGCCTCAAGGGCTTTGATGAATCCGCGGATCGTCGACTCCTGAGCTTCGCGCAGCCGTGCGTAGGACTCGAAGGCGAGATACCCGACGAAGAACACGACGGCGATCAACGGCAGCGCGGCGGTGCCGATGATCAGGTAGGTGGCACCGAGCATGCCACCGAGGAACCCCATGCCGGTCATCGGAAGGAGAATCGCCGCGATGTGGGACCACGGGCGGACTTCGAGCCGTCCATACACCCGGCTGACAATGAAGAGCACCATGCGGTAGTTCGCGGTCCCGTAGACGATCGATGCGAGCGCCGAGCCGAGGGCGATCCGCCACAACCCGGCGTCGAGGGAGGTGCCTCCGGCCGGCAATCCGAACCCGACCGCCACGGCGAGGACGGTGCTTGCGATGGCCGCTGATGCGACGAGCTGTCCAAAGTTGACGAGCGGCTGGAACCATCTTCGCTCTTTGACGTCCGCCGGTGCGAGCGGTCCAATGGCCGCCATCGCAGCCGTACCGATCACCGCCGATTCAGGCCCGAATATCACCGCGGCCGTCAGCAGCACCATGATCGACGGGCTGGCAAAGAGCCGATCGTTGACTTCAACCGTATGCCACTCGAAGTAGACGAACGCTGCAGCGAACGCTACCCAGAGCACAGGGTCGGGGAAGGTCTGCCACGGCAACAGCACGAGAGCCCCGAGGATCGCTACCCCAAGCGCGCCGAAACCGACCGCGAGGCGGATCTTGGTCTTGTGCTGTCGCTGGGCCACGGCCCGGGACATCTGGGCTCCGATCGACTGAGATGTGGGAGAGGGTCACCCGGGTACTTACCTAGCCGACTTTCAGGCTCGCCACGCCTGCCGTTAGGCCGCTGGCGAGGCCCGTAATTGTCAATCTGATTCTGACCAACGTGTTCTTCACGAACCTCTCCGAGAGATGCACTCGATCACGACATAAACGTCGGTCACGGGACGCAGTTCCGCTTCGCTGAGGTTGTTCCGAAACCCGGGTTCCCCTACCCAATCTCGACCACCCAACAAGGGTGATCGAAACCTTCAACTATCTAGGTGCTCGCCCGGCCCCACCGGAGAACGTTGCCTTGTGGCACATACGATCGACTTGCCCGCCCAAGGGCGCTCGCCACATCGCTGCGGCGAGCGACACCACGTTAAGAGGTTTATCCACAGGTGACAACCTTTTCTCTTCCGCAAGACGCCACGGGCCGACGCCAACCCGCTACCCTTCGCAGTCATGGCGTTCAACCATCGTGAACTCGAAGAGTCGATCACGCACCTCGATTCGGTCGACGCGGCTCGCGTCGTCAGCGACGGACCGCGCGTCACCGAAGTGCACGTTATCGCCGCACCCGGAAAACCGGCCAAACAGGTCGTCCGCGACGTCCAGTCGCTCGCGATGGCGCGGTTCGGCGCATCCGTCGATCGCCGGGTGATCTCCGTGGTTCAGATCAGCCCAACCGAGCTGGGCAGAGGCATGGTGTCACGACCGGCCCTCGTCGGCGTCCGCGAGGATCCCAACGGGACCCGCACCACACTCAAGGTCACACTGCGCCTCGACGACGAGGACCGCACCGGAACAGCCATCGGTCCCGCAGTTGCATCGACCCGTCTTCGCCTCATCGGCGAAGCGACCATCGATGCCGTCGAGCAAACGTTCGACGGCGTACCGCCGATCGCACTCGATTCAGTTGCCGTCACCAACGTGGGTTCGCGGCGGGTGATTGTTGCGATCGTCGTGAGTGCCGGCGACGGCGGCGGTGAGCACTTGATGGTTGGATCCGCACTCTCGTCCGGAGACGACGGCGAGGCGACGGTCCGCGCCGTGCTTGACGCTCTGAACCGCCGCATCGAACGCCGGGTCGACGCGTAGCCGATCGGCCCCTACGCCGATTCCGCTGGTCGCTACGGCCGCGTGTTCGTGGACGGTCCCGGCATTTCCATATCCTGGAACGAACCGGCTTGCCGTATGGTGGCCCCACCGATAGCCTGACGGCACAGAAGACGGGTGAGCGCTGTCCCCCGTCCCGGCAGACCGGCCGGTGACGACCGATGGCCTCCCCCAAACCAAACCTGAGGGCGGAGCATTTCACCCGTGCGGTCTCGCATCCCACTCATTCTCGCTGGTCTCCTGATCATCGCTCTGATGGCGACGATCGGGCTCGCCGCGTTCACCCCGGGTGGATCTGACACCACCGCGGAAGACTCTGCGTTTGAGACCCTCGATGTTGACTATCCAATCTCCGGCCGTGTGGCATCCGCCGTACTCGCTCTCGCCGTCGCCCCGGTTCGAGGCGCTGACCTAGCGACTTCCACGACGCTCGCGGTCGCTGAATCATCGACCAGCACCACCGCTGATGAGAGCGACACGACCCCAACCACCGAGGAGTCGACCCTCACCGCACCATCGTCGAGCACGACGGCAGCCGACACAACGACGACCACAACCGAGGATGCCACCGTGCAAACGGTCGCCGCCGACACAACACCGCCGGCACTCCAAGTCCTCTCCCCCAAGGATGGAGCGACGGTCACGAGTCGCGTGATCGAGTTCACCGGCGTTACCGAACGAGGAGCCGAGGTGTTCTCCGGTCCGTTCGAGGCCGAGACCGATGCGCAAGGTGACTGGGCTATCAACCTGGTCCTTGCACCGGGAGCAAACGGCGCTTCGTTCACCGCCAGGGACGCCGCCGGCAACGAATCGTCGGTCCGCATCGTCGTCAACTACGACGCTCCGGACTCCACAACGACGACAACAACCAAGGCCGCGCCGACCACAAGCGAAACTCCTTCCGGAACGACCACCACCACCAAGGCACCATCGACAACGACGACAACCAAGGCACCGTCGAGCGGCTACTCGCCACAGTGGCCGGCCGATCCAGGTGGCCGCCAGAACGTCGAGAACTGGCGATCCACCGTGGCGAAGTACTGGCCCGCCGATCGCGTCGACTGCGTCCTTGGAATCATCTACCGCGAATCGGGCGGCGACCCAACCGCCCGCAACTCATCCTCAAACGCCCTGGGTCTCATGCAGCACCTCGGCAAGTATTGGCCGAGCCGGGCGGCCGGTGCCGGATTCGTTGACTCCAACGGGCTCATTGCCAGTCCGTACAACGGCGCTGCAAACATCGCTGCTGGCAAGTGGGTTGCCGACTGGGCGGAGCAGAATCAGGGTGCATGGTGGAAGCCGTGGAGCAGCCTTCCCTCCTACGGCAGCTGCGGGTCCTGATCCGACGAGTTACTATGGCGGCATGAACAAGCCGCTGAAACAAATCCTCCGTGTCGGAGGAGTCGTCGTTGGTCTTGGAGCCGCCGTATGGGCGCTGCGAGACAAGCTACTCCCCGCACCCGAAATCCCGGCCGGTCCACCGCCGCGGTTCCGGACGACGCCTCCGAGCTCCGCCTCCGCGGATGACCTGACCGAGGTAAAGGGTGTTGGTCCCGTCTATGCGCAACGCCTCGTCGACGCCGGCATCACTTCCTTCGTGATGCTCGCGAACGCCGACGTTGCAGCGGTGGCAGGCGCAGCGAACGTGTCGGAATCGCAGGCCGCGTCGTGGATAGGGCAGGCCGCCAACCATACGTGACGGGCGTCTCGCCCTACTTGGCACCGCCGGAGGATCTGGAGTCGCTTCTGGGTCACGAGCCTTCGTTTCGCGCGTCCCAACTCCGCGAATGGCTCTACCAGCACCCGGTGTTGACGGCCGACGGGATGACGAATCTGCCGGTTGCGGTGCGCGACTCAATCGGCGACGATCTGTGGCCGTTTGAAGTTGAAGTCGATCAGAGCGCCGACAACGGACGAACGCGCAAATGGCTGTTCCGCGCTCCCGACGGGGCCGCGATCGAAGCGGTGCTGATGGGTTATCCACGACGCACCACGCTGTGTATCTCTTCCCAGGTCGGATGTGCGATGGGCTGCACCTTCTGCGCCACCGGACAGTTCGGATTCGATCGACACCTCGAGGCAGGCGAGATGGTTGCACAGGTCGCCTATGCCAACGCCTACCTGCGTCGCTTCCCGATCGACGGCTGCCCCGACCGTGTGACCAATGTCGTCTACATGGGGATGGGCGAGCCGCTTGCCAACTACGAGCGCGTGAGAGAGTCCCTCCGCCGGCTCATCGATGTGGTCGGAATGTCGGCGCGATCGGTGACGGTATCGACCGTCGGAGTTGTGCCCGGCATGCTGCGACTCGCCGACGAGCCGTGGCCGGTCTACCTCGCCGTCAGCCTCCACGGAGCCGACGACGAGACACGATCGCGCCTCGTGCCGTTGAACGATCGATATCCAATCGAGACCGTGCTCGGCGCGGCAGAGGCCTACTTCGCAGCGAAGGGGCGGCGTATCTCGATCGAGTGGACGCTCATCGATGGAGCGAACGACGATGACGCCCAGGCTCGCCGGCTCGCCGAGATTGCGCGACGCCTGCGAGCGCACGTGAACGTCATTCCGCTCAACCCGACGCCACTGAGCGCAGATCGGCCATCGGGCTCCGACCGAACCCACGGCTTCATCGAGACCTTGCTGGCCAACGGTGCGAACGCCACACTTCGAGAGACTCGTGGGCGGGAAATCGACGCGGCGTGCGGCCAACTCCGACTGCGCCGAGCCACCGAGTAGCCTTCCCATCCACGGAGGGGAGACCAATGCGACTCGAAACAGGACAGCCGGCACCGCAGTTCAGCGGCCTCGACCACGACGGCAACGAAACGGCGAGCACAGACTTCGCCGGCCGCCGCCTCGTCATCTTCTTCTATCCAAACGCCTTCACGCCGGGGTGCACGACCGAAGCGTGCGATTTCCGGAATCGCTATCAGACGTTCCAAGACGCTGGCTACGCAGTCGTCGGCGTGAGTCCGAACGAGCCGGAGGAACTCACACGCTTCCGCAACGAATACGACCTCCCGTTCCCCCTGATCTCGGATCCCGACCACACAATCACAGAGGCATTCGGCGCATGGGGCATCAAGAAGAACTACGGCCGTGAATACGAGGGGGTCATTCGCTCGACGATCGTCTTGGACGAACACGGGGTCGTCGAAGCGGCGTGGTACAACGTGAAGGCAACCGGGCACGCCGAACGCGTCGCCGGATCAGTGGTCGGCTGATGGGCGTTCGAACTGCTCTCTTCCCGGTCGGCGGACTCGGAACCCGCTTCCTCCCGGCGACCAAGGCGGTGCCGAAGGAGATGCTTCCCGTCGTCGACAAGCCCCTGATCCAATATGCCGTCGAAGAGGCACGGGACGCAGGCATCGAAGAGTTCGTCTTCATCACCGGGCGAGGAAAGACCGCAATCGAGGACCACTTCGACCGAGATATCGAACTCGAACGGTTCCTGACCGACCGGGGCGACGACCAGACGCTGAATCTCACCAGGATCGAGGGAACGGTCCCGGGCGGGATCGCATACGTACGGCAGGCCGAGGCCCTCGGACTCGGTCACGCTGTTTGGTGCGCGCGAAACCTGGTCGGGAACGAACCGTTCGCAGTCCTCCTTGCCGATGAGCTTCTCCGCAGCGATCGCTCCCCCCTGGCCGAGCTGATCGAGGTTCACGAGGAGACGGGCGGAAACGTAATCTCGGTCGTGGAGGTTCCGGAGCAGGAAACCGGGTCGTACGGGATCATCACACCCGGAGCAGTGGACGGTCGAGTGATCGAAGTCAAAGGGCTGGTCGAGAAGCCGGATCCGTCTGTCGCCCCGTCACGCTACGCCGCGATCGGTCGGTACGTACTTGAACCGCGGGTGATGGATCTGCTCGCGAGGGGGAAACAGGGCGCGGGCGGCGAGATTCAGCTGACCGACGCACTCGCAGACCTGATCGGCGGCCTTCCGTTCCACGCTGTCGTCTACAACGGTCAGCGCTACGACTGCGGGAACAAGCTCGGGTTCCTCGAGGCGAATGTCGCGTTGGCACTCGAGCGCGACGACCTCGGCGGCGATGTAGAAGACACACTCCGACGGCTCCTGGGGTAGGCGCTGCGAACCCAGGGTTCACCACCCCGCATACGACGCCACCAGCCCACGGAACAAAGGCGCTGCGAACCCAGGGTTCACCACCCCGCATACGGCGCCACCAGCCCACGGAATGAAGGCAACGCCGTGCGTGCGCGGATCTGCGAGAATCGTGTGGAACCCGATCCAACGGAGGAATCGATGTCGAAGCTGAAGGAACTCGGAGCTGCAGGTCAGAGCGTCTGGCTCGACTTCATCCGCCGCGACATGGTGACCAATGGCGAGCTCGCCGCCCTCGTCGACGAAGGCGTCACGGGCGTCACGTCGAACCCGTCGATCTTCCAGGCAGCAATCGCCGGCTCTGATCTCTACGACGAAGACATTGCCGCTGCAGAGGGTGACCCGCTTGCCGTGTTCGAGGCCCTGGCCGTCGCTGACGTGCAGGGCGCCGCCGACGTGCTGCGCGGGGTGTACGACGCCACCGAAGGACTCGACGGCTACGTGAGCCTCGAGGTCTCCCCCACCCTCGCTGATGACACCGAAGGGACGATCGCCGACGCGCACCGCCTCTGGAACCGAGTCAACCGTCCCAACCTCATGATCAAGGTCCCGGCGACTCTCGCCGGGATCGTCGCCATCGAGGAGCTCATCGCAGCCGGAATCAACGTGAACGCCACCCTCATGTTCAGCATGGCCGACTACGAAGCCGTGGCGATGGCCTACGTACGTGGTGCCGAACGCACCGAATATCCAAAACGTGTCGCGTCCGTGGCGTCGTTCTTCGTGAGCCGAGTCGACAACAAGATCGACCCTGCCCTCGATGCCATCGGTACCGATGAAGCGCTCGCTCTCCGCGGCATTGCTGCAGTGGCGAACGCCAAACTCGCGTACCGCCGGTATCAGGAGATCTTCGAGGGACCGCCATTCGCTGCCGCCCGCGCCAGAGGCGCCAGACCTCAACGCGCGCTCTGGGCCTCCACCTCGACGAAGAACCCGGCGTACTCCGACGTCCTCTACGTCGACGAGCTCATCGGACCCAACACCGTCAACACCATCCCGCCGGCAACCGTGGATGCCTTTCGCGACCACGGAACAATCGATCCAACGGCATTGACGACCGACGTCGACGCGGCCGCGCAGCACTTCGAAGCACTCGCCGCGCTCGGAGTGGACGTCGATGCAATCACCGAGGAGCTTCAGGTTGAGGGAGTTGCATCCTTCGCCGACGCGTTCAACGGACTTCTCGCAGCGATCGAAGAGCAGCAAGGCGACTTGTGACCGTCACGATCCAGATCGACGCGGGTGATCTTCAGCCGACGATTGACGCACGCCTGGCAGCATGGAGTGACGAGGCGTTCGCATCCCGTCTGTGGGATCGCGACGCGACGCTGTGGTTCGACCCGCCGCGCGAAGAGATCTCGGATCGACTTGGTTGGCTCAGCCCGGGCGGCCGGGACGGGCTCGGACCGATCGAGGCGTTCGCCGCAGAAGCCGTCGCCGGCGGCCTCACCGACGTCGTACTCCTCGGCATGGGCGGATCGAGCCTGGCCCCTGAGGTCTTCGCCTCCGTGTTCAGCGATGCCGATGGGCCGACGCTCACCGTTCTCGACTCAACCCACCCCGACTCGGTTCAACGCGTGGCCGACGCCGTTGACCCATCGACGACGCTGTTCATCGTTGCATCGAAGTCGGGCACCACGCTCGAGACGCTCTCGTTCTTCCGCTACCTGTGGAGCCGCGCAAGCGCCGTCGTTGCAGACCCAGGCAGCCGATTCATCGCGATCACCGATCCGGAGTCGTCGCTCGCGGAGCTCGGAGAAGAACGGGGTTTCCGGGCCGTGTTTCTGGCTCCCGCCGACGTGGGAGGGCGTTTCTCCGCGCTGATTGAGTTCGGCCTTGTGCCGGCCGCGCTGATCGGCGTCGACGTCGGCCGTCTGCTCGCTGCAACCGATGCCGCTGCCTACGCCTGCGGACCGGACGTTCCCGTTGATCAGAATCCCGCTTTGCGCCTCGGGGCGGCTCTCGGCGAGTTCGCACTGGCCGGTCGCGACAAGGTCGTGTTTGAACCGCAACCGCGTTTCGCAGCGTTCCCGGCATGGATCGAGCAACTCATCGCGGAATCGCTCGGCAAGGAAGGGAAAGGAATCCTGCCCGTTGCCGACGGAAGCTCAGCACCGGCTGATGATCGGCTCCCGTTCGCCATACGGATCGGTGAGGCGGCGTCAGCGCAGCAGCCGTCGATCACGATGAACCTGGAAGATGTCTACGACCTCGGCGCTGCGATGTACATCCTCGAGATGGCAACCGCGGCTGCCGGTGCCGTGCTTGGGGTCCATCCCTTCAACCAACCCGACGTGCAGCTCGCGAAATCCCTGGCTCACAAGGCAATGACCGAGGGTCTTGGTCGTTCCGATGTCCAGGAATGGTCGCTGGACTCACCGGACCTTGCCGATCGACTCAAGGAGTTGCTCTCGTCTGCCGGTCCCGGCGGCTACGTTGCGCTCCAGGCGTATCTCGAGCCAACACGGGTCACGATCCAGCGGATGAACGCCATCGCTGACATGGTCGCAGACGGCACGGGGGCTGTGGTGACGGTCGGCTACGGGCCGCGCTTTCTTCACTCGACCGGCCAATTCCACAAGGGCGGGCCATCCGGAGGCGTCTTCCTCCAGATCGTCGACCGCCCCGCGGCCGACCTTGACGTGCCGGAGGCCGACTACACATTCGGGGAGCTGATCACCGCGCAATCGCTAGGCGATCAAGCCGCCCTGCGAGACCGCGGCCGTCCGGTCGGCATGGTCAATCTCGGTGAGAGCGGAGCGGCGGGCCTCCCCCGCTTGAAGGACGCGATTTCAACCGCAATGGGCTAGGGCGGCCGCTTGACCGCACCTAGAACGGCAGGCCGAGCGAACGAGTCAAGAACTCCATGTATCCGGCCGCGTTGCGGCTCATGCTCGCATACTGATCGAGGAAGTCCGGAGCTGTGGCGGTCTTGCGCGAGATCTTTGCGGAGGCGATGAAGTCCTTCCGTTTCAAGTCCTCGATGTACGGATGCTCGGCGTCGAAGCCTCGGGGCGGGCGCTTGAGCGATTCCCCCTCCAAGGTATAGGTCGAGGCGAAGTCGAGATTGCGTGTCGCTTCCACCCACACCCCTGGGCGGTCCACGATGGCCTCGCGGATCGCCAGCGCTGAGGCGCCGTCGGGCCTCCATATCCCGACACCGACGAAACTCCCGGCCGGATCGAGATGGAGATAGAACCCGGGTGCGTGTGCATCCTTGGCAGCTTCGTGACGGAACTGGATCCCGACATGAGTCTTGTACGGCGTCTTGTCCTTTGAGAACCGCGTGTCGCGGTAGATCCGGAACAGCGACCCACCAACGGTTCGATCGTCCGCAATGAAGTGGGGGCTGATCTCGTGGAGGTACGGCTCGAAGTCGCGGATGAACTGGAGGCCGGCGTCCCGCACGTAGCGGTCGTAGCGATCTCGATTCTCAGCAAACCACTCTCGATCGTTGTTGTTGTCGAGGTCGGTCAGATACGTGAAGAGTGCCGGGCGAAACGAACGATTCGTGGATGACATGGTCACAACCTATCAACCCGAACAGCACGCTGGAAGGGGAACGATTTGCCGACGCGTCAACCCGGCCGCCGCACGTGGATTTCGATCGGTTGTGTTGTGATCAGACCGTCGCCCGCAATCTCTGCAAGCCGCGGCAGCACAGCCTCGACCTTCCCCCTGGTGTCAACGGCCTCGATCACAAGGGGAAGATCCTCCGAAAGACGAAGCACGTGGGTCGTGTGCAGGATCGAGGACCCACCGTATCCGGCGACGCCGCGGATGACCGTGGCACCCGAGATCCCCGCTGCTTGCAGGGCGTGGACGATCGCTTCGTCGAGCGGATGCCCGTCGTAGCGGTCGCTCTCGCAGAAGTACACCCGGAGGAGCCGCCCGTCGGAGATGGTCTCCATGGATTCCATGCTAGATCCATTGGCCGATCGCGAAGCCGATGGCGACCGCGGCAACACCCGCGACGAGCGGGACCGCCAGATTCTCAGCCGCCCGACGCAAGCCGACTCGGCCGCCGGATTCGGCGGCAAGGACCGACTCGACCATCCAGGTTGAGAATGTCGAGTATCCACCGAGGAACCCCACACCCGCAGCCGCTACCAGCAGATCTGGCATGTCCCGCCCAGTTGCGATGCCGAGCAGCAGCCCGGCCGCGAACGCCCCGGTGAGGTTGACGACGAGCGTGCCAACCGGAAACGTCGTTCGCCAGAGCAGCTGAACGATGCCCGAGACGCCGTACCGGGCGAGTGCGCCGAGGGCACCGAATACCCCGACAACCACCCACGTCACTTCGATCCCCCAAACCGGACGCCGAGCAGAGCGGCGACGAACCCGGCGCCGATCGACAACAGCGGATAGGCAACCGCCACAACCCAGTCCCCGGCGCGGGCGAGTTCGAACACCTCTGCCGAGAACAAGGAGAACGTAGTGAAGGCGCCGAGGACTCCGACACCGACGAACGGGATCAAGAACGGGGACGATCGGGACCGGCCCGCATGCCTCGCTACGACGTAGCCGAGGATGAGCGAACCGGCGACATTCACGATGAACGTCGCCCACAGGACGTTGAAATCGGTTCGCCCGACTACGTCGGCCACGAAGGCGCGGCCAACCGCACCAAGCGCACCGCCGGCCGCTACCGCGAACCGTCGTCGGCCGGTGATCGACGTCGAGAGGTTCAGTCGGTCGGTCACGAAGAGCGGAGACGCTACCACCGAATTGCCGGTCCCCCCGATTGCCGCTCTCCCCACTGGACCGCCTGCCGTAGGAAGTAGCCAGGAGGCACCAGACCCGAGACTTGAGACTGCTCAGCTGCTCCGTCTCCACCGGGGCGCCGGAGACGACGATCGCGTCCCGGTTCTCGAGTCTCGGGTCTTTCTCCTCCCTACTGCTCCGCCGGCGGATCACATTCGCTCTCGCCGGTTGAGCTCTGCGCTGTGGCGCCCTCTTCGATGACGCTGGCAACCTTCGCCCGGATTCGCTTGACGTCGGGGATCGGGTGGTATTTGTGATCCCGCTCCGGTGCGTAGTACGGAGGATTGAACCCGACGGTCGCGATCTGGCTGAATTGGAGATCCGCGGCGGCGCTCACCAGATCGGGGAGGAACGTGACCGGGATGTCGGTCACGACATAACTCTCGATGGCAGAGGCGATCGCCGGGAACGACCGGAGCAACGTCCACGGGTCCGACTCCGCTGCGACAGCTCGAAGCAGACAGCGCTGCCGGGCCATCCGGGCGTAGTCCGATGAGCCTTTGCGTGCCCGTGAGTACGCCAGTGCTTCGGTTCCCGACAAGTGATTCATGCCGGGCTGGACATCAACCGTCGCCCAGGGGTCGCCTTCCTCCGGTGGCGACACCTCGGACTGAAGGGGCTCCTTGACGTACACATCAACACCCCCAACGGCTTCGACGAGCTCCACGAAGGCCTTCATGTCGACAAGCACGTAGTAGTCGATTTGGAGACCGGTCATGTGCTCCGCGACATCGCGCAGCGCAGCCATACCCGGGTCGACCTCGTTGGGGTAAGAACTCGTCCAGTTCCGCGTATACGGGTAGAGCGCGTTTATCTGCTCGGGGAAGCAGTGACAGGATGAGAACCCGGACGGGTCAGGCACGCCGTCGCCGTCCCGGTCGACCCACGTGGACGGATCGCCGCTTGGAGACAGCCGCCGTTCGAAATCGACGAATGCGTTCTGGAACCGGCGCGGCATGGGAATCTGCGCCATGTTCCGGGGAATCCCGAACAGCGCGGCCTCTCCGGTCTCGAGGTCCATCGTGGCCACCATGATGGTGTCCGTACGCAGCCCTCCCCTCCCCGGTCCGCTGTCGCCGCCGGCGAGGATGAATGTCAATCGTTCGGGCGCCACACGCTCGTCGAACGGAAGGAACGGCGCCGGAGATGCAGACGTGCTGATGTCCGGACGGGCGTCAATTGCTTCCGGATCACCGAGTCCCGGCCGGAAGATCAGGTTTCGCGTCGGGAGCCCCTCGGTAGTCGTCGTAGAAGGCGGCACTGTTGTTGTCGTTGAGACCGTCGCCGGGTCGGGAACGATATCGGCCTCAGGTGAGGGTGGCGCCAGGGTGACCGGGACGTCGTTCTCTGCGCCGGCAGAAACGAAGACCCGGTCGATGAAGAGAGCACCCCTGAATCCATAGGCCCCGATCGCAACGTGAGGAATCACCACGAACGCCGCCAACACACCGAGCACCACGAATGACCACATGCCGGGGCTTGAGCCTCCCGCCACGCGATAGGCGTCGACGACGGCGAACAGCCGCCAAGCGAGAATGGCAACATTGACACCAAGGACGCTCCAGATCACGACTGGACGAACGGCGAGTTCCAGCACGCCAACCGCACCGTCGGAAGCAACGACCAGGATGGCCGCGATGAAGAGCAGCAACGGCGCTGCAACAGCCAGAGCCCGGAGGACTCGCCCGGCGTACAACTGCCCTGCACCCGGTATCAGCGCCGAAAACAGGGCCGCAAGGCCCGGCCGGGCAGCCGTTTCACTCCGGTTGATGGCCTGCTCGCCCTCCATGGGCCACAACCTATCTCGAAAGCCGAGAAAACACGAGATGCGAGACACGCGACACGAGATGCGAGACAGGCGTCGGGCCTCATCTGCGCGATGCCGGCTCCCAGGCCGCCCCATCCCGCCCTCGCTCCGCCCGGGCACCCGGCAGCGGGCCTCATCTGCGCGATTCAGTCTCCCAGGCCGCCCCCTCTGCGACCGGACTCACGTCCGGTCGCGTCTCCCCCACTGCGTGGTGGAGACGAAGACCCAAGCCGCCCCATCCCGCCCTCGCTCCGCCCGGGCACCCCCGGGGACTGACCTCATCGCCGCGATTCTGGCTCCCAGGCCGCCCCCTCTGCGACCGGACTCACGTCCGGCCGCGCCTCCCCCACTGCGTGGTGGAGACGAAGACCCAAGCCGCCCCCTCCCGCCATCGCTCCGCCCGGGCACCCCCGGGGACTGACCTCATCGCCGCGATTCTGGCTCCCTGGCCGCCCCCTCTGCGACCGGACTCACGTCCGGTCGCGCCTCCCCCACTGCGTGGTGGAGACGAAGACCCAAGCCGCCCCCTCCCGCCATCGCTCCGCCCGGGCACCCTCCCCCACTGCGTGGTGGAGGGGAAGGGGAGGCTCAGATCCTGCACTCGGACTCTTCGGGTGCCTCGGAAATCGTCGCGGGGTCGGCGGTCAGGATCTCTTGGACCTTGGCTCTGATGGCAGTGAGGTCGGGGATCGGCTGGTTGCGGTGATTGGTTGTTGGCGCGTATTCGGGCGGAGTGAACCCCACCGTCACGATGTCCTCGAAGTCGAGCGCTGCCGCCTGAGCCACCAACGTCGGCACATAATCGAGCGGGATATCTGTCCGGACCGACGACTTCACGGCTCGGGACAGCGAGGCGAAACGCGTCACGATCGTGACCGGATCAGCGCTCGCGGCGACAGCTTTCAACATGCACCGCTGGCGGGTCATCCGAACGTAGTCGCTGCTCGTCTTGCGTTCGCGCACGTAGGCGAGCGCCTGATGGCCGTTGAGTCGGCGCCACCCCGGACGGATATGGACTTCGATCCAGTCCTCGCCTTCTCGCGCCGGTGAGACCTCGGTGTTGACCGAATTCGTGACGTAGACCCTCACGCCGCCGAGGGCATCAACAACCCGCACGAATCCGGACATGTTGACGAGGGCGTAGAAGTCGATCTCGATCCCGAGCAGCAGCTCAAGGCTGTCTCGCAGCGTCGCCATCCCCGGGTCGACCTCGTCGGGATAGGTCTCGGTCCATCCGCGGGTGAACGGGTAGATCGCATTGACCTGGTCGGGGAAACAATGACATGGAACGAACTGGTCGGGCACTCCGTCGCCGTTTTCGTCAGTCCACGTCCGCCTCACGTCCCACGGCGTGAGCTGCTGCTCGAGGTCGATGAACGCCAGGTCGTACTCGGGCTTGAGCGGGACCTGAATCATGTTGCGCGGGATGCTCATCAACGCGGCATGACCGGTGGTTGTGTCGAGCGTTGCGACGATGATGGTGTCCGTGCGCAGACCACCGCGGCCGGGACCAGCGTCGCCACCTGCGAGCAGAATCGTTATGCGGTCAACGCCCTCGGTGTCGACGGCGGGAACCAAGTCGATGGCAGGAACCGGCGTCGAGATGATGTCGGGCCACGACGCGATCGCGACGGGATCTCCAACCCCTGAACGGAAGATCAGATTCCGCGTCGATCGCGGCGTGACGATGATGGGAGCTGCGACGAGGGCGGGATCGGGTATCTCGATGAGAACTGGTTCGCTCGGTGTCGACTGTGTCGTGCTCTGCGGCGGGTCCTCCGCGAATACGGGTGCGGCTCCGTCGCCGTCGACGAACACAGACTCGAGGAGGTCGATCGCCTCGAGATCGTACGCAACGAATACCACATGAGGGGCGGCAACAGCCACCAGTGTGACCGACAGAACGGCCACGGCAAGCCGACCGGGTCGTGTGTTGTCACGTGTGACCCGAAAGGCATCAACCACAACGAAACCGCGCCAGAGGAGAACAAGGAGATTGATGGCGAGGAGCGCCCACAACACCGCAGGCTGGACGAGGAGCTCAATGATCCGGACCGCGCCCCGAGACCAGAACGCGGCCATCAGTGCGACGAAGACGACCGTCGGCAGGAACAAGAGGACGGCCCGTCGAATCCGGCCGCCGTACCACTGACCGGCACCCGGGACGACGGCCGAGAGAACCGCGGCGAGACCCGGTCTCTTGGATCTCCCTTCGCTCGTGTCAGTCATGCCGGCTTGTTCCTTCGCCCATCGATGAGGCACCGTGACGAACCTCGGGGCACCCGGTACCCGTGGGCAGTCAACGCCCAATTCAGGCTAGCGAACCACCTCGATGCTGGGTCCGGGCGGTGGTGTCGTGCCCGAAGCGCCCGCCCTCGGTTTCCGGGCGGTAGCCTCGCTCCTATAGCCCAAGGGAGGTCGTGTGAAACTCGTCGAATGCGTCCCGAATTTCTCCGAGGGCCGAGACCACGAGGTTGTGGCGTCGATTACTGCGGAGATCGAGGGGGTGGATGGCGTTGAACTGCTCGACGTCGATCCGGGAGCTGCGACCAATCGCACGGTCGTCACCTTCGTCGGCACGCCGGAAGCAGCCGAAGAGGCAGCATTCCGGGCCATTGCGCGAGCAGCCGAACTGATCGACATGTCTCGCCACACCGGAGAACATCCGAGGATGGGGGCAACCGATGTGTGCCCGTTCGTCCCGATCGAGGGCACGACGCTGGACGATTGCGTCGAGATAGCCCGCCGCCTCGGAGCCCGTGTTGGCGCAGATCTCGCAATTCCGGTGTACCTCTATGAGCACGCGGCGCTCGACGGCCGTCGTTCGCTGGCCGACGCTCGCAGTGGCGAATATGAAGGTCTCGCGGCGCGGTCCGATGCGCCGGATTTCGGGCCCGCCTTCAACCCGTCAGCCGGTGCGACGGCGATCGGCGCTCGCCAGTTCCTCATCGCCTACAACGTCAACCTCAACACGACTGATCGCAAGCTCGCCCATCAGGTCGCGTCCGCCGTGCGCACGCTCGGCACGGCGACTCGCGACGCCGACGGGACGATCATCAAGAACGAACACGGCAAGACCGTATTTGCCCCGGGTCGCTTCGAGGAGGTCAAGGGAGTTGGCTGGTACATCGACGAGTACGACCGGGCCCAGGTGTCGCTCAACCTCACCGACACCGCAGTCTCTCCCATGCACGAGGTCTTCCAGGCATGCCGGGAAGAGGCATCGCTTCGCGGCATGAGGGTGACCGGATCCGAGATCGTGGGTCTCGTCCCGCTCGACGCCATGCTCGCTGCCGGGGACTATTTCCTGGAGGCACAGGGTCGGACGACGGCCATTCCCGAACACGACAGGGTCCGAGCCGCCGTGGTATCACTCGGACTCGACGAGATCACACCGTTCGATCCGGCGGCGAAGATCGTCGAGTACCGCTTCCGCGGTGAACCGGTGGGACTGGTTCACCAGACCCTCGCTTCGTTCGCCGATGAGCTCTCGAAAGACTCACCCGCGCCCGGCGGCGGATCGGTCGCCGCACTCGTGGGCGCCCTTTCGGCATCCCTGTCGGCGATGGTCGCTTCTCTCACGTTTTCGAAAGTGGGTATGGAGGAGACCAAGCCCGCGATGGAAGCGGCGGGCAGCGACGCTCAGGCGTTGAAGGACTGGTTCCTCGCCGCTGTCGACCGCGATACCGACGCGTTCAACGCGGTGCTGGCTGCAATCCGGTTGCCCAGGAAGACGGATGATGATCGCGCGGCACGCGAGGCGGCCATGGCTGCCGCGAACCTCGAAGCGACACTGGTTCCACTCAGCGTGCTGGAACGCTGCGTCGAAGCGCTCGAACTTGCGCTCGTCACCGCGTTGGATGGCAACCCGAATTCGGTATCCGACGCCGGCGTCGCGGCGGCCTGCGCGGTCGCTGCGGCCGAGGGTGCGTCGCTCAATGTGCGCATCAATCTCGACGGCCTCGAAGGCGACAGTTCGGAGATCGTGGAACGACAGGATGCCGCGCTTGCGAAGGCTCGAGAGATGGGCGCCGCCGTTTTGCGCATCGTCGACGAACGACTCTCATAGGACGTCTCGTTGCCCGCTACCAGCCGAGGTGGACGCCCGCCGCGGTGACCAGCACGACCATGAGGCCCACACCCATCTGGGTCCAGCCGATGACGCGCGCTTCCACCGGCGGCCGCTTGAGTGACACCACCGCCACAAGTCCTACGAGTGCAATCGCAACAACGGCAAGCCACGGAACGATGTCCACGATCGCGGCCACGGCAACCACACCAACACACGCTGCCTGGACCGCGTAGATCGTCGACGCTCCCGTCGATCGGCCTTTGAGACGGCGGATCTGGCCGCGCACAAGAACGATGGCGGCGGCATCGCGTGCTGCGAGTACAAGCCAAAGGCCAAACGCCGGTCCGAGATCCCAGCCGCTGCTCACTGCGATCGCTGACACGGTGGCACCCATCGCAATCGACCCCGACAGTTCCGGTATCAGGGCTCGGTTCATTCTCCGTGCATCCGCACGCAGCGCGATGAGAGCAAACGGGATGGCAACCAGGACCGGGATCCAGAATGGTCCCTCCGCCGTGAAGAAGGCACCAATCGCTCCTGCGATCGCCAGGCCCCCGTAGAGCAGTGCAAAGACGAGGGCCATCCTGGATCGAGGGAGCCAACGCCTGCGCACGATGTCGGTTGAAACGAGTTTGACGGGCCGTCGCGCGAGGAAGATCCCAAGTGCCGCCGCCGACAGCCCCCATGCCGCGGCGGACGGCGCCACTAGCAATCCAAGGAGAATCGGCTCGAGCGTGAAGCCCCATCCGCCATGCTCGGTCGGAAGAGCAATTGAGCGGAAACGCAGCCTCCCGGCCGGTGCCGTTCGGTCGGACTCAGTCACGCCGGGTTCCGCTGCGTCGTTCACGCGGGAATGATACGAGACCCGACACACGAGACACGAGACGAGACATGAGACCCGAGACCCGAGACACGAGACACGAGACACGCGGAGGACCTCATCGTCGCGATGCTGGCTCCCAGGCCGCCCCCTCTGCGACCGGACTCACGTCCGGCCGCGTCTCCCCCACTACGTGGTGGAGACGAAGACCCAGGCCGGCGCCTCCCGCCTTCGCTCCGCACGGCCACCCTCGGGGACCGACCTCATCGTCGCGATGCTGGCTCCCAGACCGCCCCCTCTGCGCCCGGACTCCCGTCCGGCCGCGTCTCCCCCACTGCGTGGTGGAGACAAAGACCCAGGCCGCCCCCTCCCGCCCTCGCCCCGCTCGGGCACCCTCGCCGACTCCGCGGTGAAGGGGATAGGCCGGTCTTCGCCTCTCCCACGAAGTGGGGGAGGCGCGAGCACCGGCCGCTAGGCCGGCGCGCAGCGGAGGGGGCGTCTTTGCTCCCAGGCCGGCGCCTCCCGCCTTCGCTCCGCACGGCCACCCTCCGACACTTCGTAGGAGAGGGGAGAAACCGGCAGGACCGGAGTACCGTTACGGGGTTATGGCCACTGTGATCTCCCGTATCCGCTCGGCACTCCGGGCGAGAGGGCACACCGCGTTCCTTGCTGCATCACTCCTCCTTGGGGTGCTCGTCGGTATCGGCGCGGCCGTGCTCGTGTGGGCCATGGAGTTGGTGGGCCAAACCGTGTCCGAAACCAACTCGTTCTTCGGACTCGGGAAGTGGATCTTCTTGATCTCCGTCCCCCTTGGTCTCCTGGCAGCATGGCTGTTGAATCGATGGCTCGGACCGGCGGTCTCTGGTGGTGGTGTCGCAGAGACGATGGTCGGGCTCAACCTCGAAGGCGGCTACTTGGCGACGCGCCTCGTCCCGTCGAAGATCATTGCCACGGCAGCCACTCTCGGCACCGGCGGTTCGGGTGGTCGAGAGGGCCCGATCGTTCTGATCGGCGGTGCCATCGGCTCATCGCTCGCCCGATACACCCGCTTCGGCCTGGATCAGGTGAAGAGCCTCGTTGCGGCCGGCGCAGGCGCGGGCATCGGCGCGAGCTTCAACGCTCCGATCGCGGGCATGATGTTCGCGCTCGAGGTCATCCTGAGCTCATTCGCAATTCGCCATGTCAGCGCCATCGTCGTCACATCGGTTGCGGCGGCAGTCACGACCCACGCCCTGGTCGGCGAAGAGACGTTCCTTCGCTCGCCTGCCTACGAACTCAGCGATCCGCGCCAGTTGATTCTCTATGCCCTGCTTGCAGTTCTCGCGGTCCTTTTCGGCACACTCTTTCTCCGCGTGCTCGACATCACCAGCGTGGCCCGCTTCACGTCACGGATCCCTCTGTGGGCGCTCCCGATCGTCATGGGTGTCTCCGTCGGGCTCATCGGTCTTCTCTATCCCGAGACGCTTGGTACCGGCCAGCAATTCCTCACCGAACTCCTCGCTCTGCGCAATCCCGGCGATTTCGTGTGGTGGGCCCTGTTCATCATTGCAGCGCTGAAATCCGTCACGGCAGCCCTCACCCGCAAGGGCGGCGGATCGGCTGGGGCCTTCATGCCCGCACTGGTGATCGGCGGAGCCGTCGGCGCAGGATTCGCCATCCTGATCGAACCCGTATGGACCTTCTCGCGCATCGATCCCGGAGCGTTTGCTCTCGTCGGCATGGCAGCGGCGCTGGCGGCGACGGCACGGGCTCCCCTAACCGCCGTGATCCTCGTATTCGAGTTGACGGGAAGCTACGGCCTCGTCCTTCCACTCATGCTTGCCGCTGCTCTTGCCACGCTCATCGGAGACCGCATCCACCCGGAGTCGGCCTACACGATGAGCCTCGCGCGCAAGGGCATTCACCTGCCGAAGTCCGAGGACATCGATCTCCTCGACACGGTGGACGTCGGAGAGGTGATGTCCGAAGTGGACGTTGTCGCCAGCCCCGGAATGACCATGGAGGAATTCGAAACGCTCCTCGATCGAACGCGTCACCACGGTATGCCGGTTGTACTGGATCGCGACCTCGTTGGCGTCATCAGCGTCACGGATCTCGAGCGAGTGGCAGGACGTGAGGCTGAAGCCACCGTTGGCGAAGAGATGTCCGCGTACCCAATCACCGTGACACCCGACCTTCCCGTCTCGGTAGCGCTGGCGCGAATGGCTTCGCTCGGGCTCGGGAGACTCCCGGTAGTTGCCGACGACGATCCACAACGGCTGGTCGGGATGTTCCGTCGCGAATCTGTGGTGCGGGCATACCACCACGCCCTCGGGCTGGCGACGGGGCGCGAGCTCTACCGAGACCGCGTGAAGGTCAGAACACAGCCCGGTGCAGGGTTCTTCGAGTCGATGGTACGGCGCGGCACCCCGATCGTCGGATGGCAGGTGAAGGATGTGCATTGGCCGCCGGGCGCCATCCTCGTGTCGATTCGCCGTGGCTCGTCCGTGCTGATCCCGCATGGAGAAACGGTGATCGAAGTCGGCGACACGATCACCGTCTTCGGCACAGGAGAATCACGCGAAGATCTCGGCTTCCTGCTGGAGCCGACGCGCGACTCAACGGGCGAATGGCAGAGGCCGACGAACGCGGTCTGAGCCTCACAAGTCTGCGCCGCTCGAGGCATCAGATCGCATCGGTGACCAATACGGCCCGCTCCTGCGAGATGAGCCCTGCGGGGATCGACGTGTCCCCGGCGACGAGTCGCTCCACCATCTCGGCCTTGTCGGCTCCGGCGACGATCCACACGATCAATCCGGCCCGGTCAAGCACCGGTCGGGTGAGTGTCATCCGCCGATGGCCTCGGTAGGGGTCTGTGATCGCCACAAGCTGATCTTCGATCAGGACAACGGGATCAGAAGGTACGAGCGATGCCGTGTGACCGTCGTCGCCAAGACCGAGATGAACAACGTCGAGCGACGATGGAAGCTCGGCGGCGTACCGATGGGCGGCGGCTTCGAGGTCGGGCTCATCGACCGGCATCGGATGGGCGATCGCCTGCACTCGGTCGAGCAGCGTTTCGGCGAGTCCCGTCAGGTTGCGATCGGCGCTTCCCGGCGGAGCCACTCGCTCGTCGACTTGGAACACATCGATCGCCGTCCAGCGGATCGGTGCCTCGCTCAGTCTCTCGAACACCGGCCACGGCGTGCGACCCCCCGACACGGCTACCGAGGCGCGACCACGAAGCGCCATACGGACTTCGAGTTCCTCGACAATGACGTTGGCGGCAACGTCGGCCAGGTCGGGGCCGGCTCTCAGAATGCGGATCATGATCTCCAGGGGATCCTTCGGGACGGTACGGTGGGTGGATGCTTCACTCCCGAAAGCGTACCGAAACGACGGTCGCGACAGCAGACTGGGGAATGATTGCAGGGCGCAGCGTGCTCAAGATCCAGACGACGAACTGACGGAGGCGGCGATGACCGACGACCACAGGCATCTCTTCGTGATCTTTGGCGGCACCGGCGATCTGGCTCGACGCAAGCTGATCCCGTCGATCTACGCCCTGATCACCGAGACCGAGATCGGCAACAACTGCGCAATCCTCGGCGTCGGCTCCCGCGAAATGGACGACGACGACTACCAGGCGTGGACTCGCGACGCGTTGAGGGACGCAGGACTGTCCGATGCGGACCTCGAATCGTGGCCGGACACAAACGTGTACTTCGAGCACCTCGACCGCGACGCAGATTCGCTCGATCACCTCGCCGAACGCATCGACGCGATCGAATCGGCGCACGATCTCCCCGGCAACCGGGTGTTCTATCTCGCCGTTCCCCCATCCGTATTCCCGCGCACGATCGACCGCCTCGGTCGGGCGGGCCTCAACAAGAGCCCGGGGTGGACTCGACTCGTGATCGAAAAGCCGTTCGGCACCGACCTGGCGTCTGCTCACGAATTGAACGATCTGGTGCATCGCTGGTTCTCCGAGCCCCAGGTCTATCGGATCGATCACTACCTCGGCAAGGAGACGGTGCAGAACGTCCTCACATTCCGATTCTCCAACCCGATGTTCGAGCACCTCTGGAATCGTGACCGAGTGGAGTCGGTCGAGATCACCGTTGCCGAGGATCTCGGAATCGGCGGAAGGGCCGGCTACTACGAGACGGCCGGGGCCCTGCGCGACATGGTCCAGAATCACCTCACGCAAGTGTTGACGCTCGTGGCAATGGAGCCTCCGGTCTCTTTCGACGCCGAGCAGATCCGCAACGAGAAGGTCAAGGTCATCGAGGCGATCGCCCCAATCACGGCCGAGAACGTGGTCTTCGGCCAATATGACGCCGGGTTCGTCGCCGACGAGCCGGTTCCTGCCTATCGGGACGAAGAGGGAGTCGACTCCGAATCACGCACGCCGACCTTTGTCGGCCTTCGCCTGCATGTCGACACCTGGCGCTGGCAGGGAGTCCCGTTCTATCTCCGGACCGGGAAACGCCTGCCCACACGGCTGACGCAGATCGCCGTGACGTTTCTACCGCCACCGCTCTGCATCTTCCACGGAGCTCGAGATGGATGCGATATGGCTCCGAACGTCCTCCTGATCACGCTGCAGCCGGACGAGGGGTTCACGTTGCGCTTCAGTGTGAAAGCGCCGGGAGAACCGTTGACCATCGAGTCTCAGGAGCTCCGCTTCAGCCACGACGACGTGTACGGCGCCTTGCCCGATGCCTACCAGGCGCTGATCCAGGATGTCATCGAGGGGGACCAGACGCTCTTCGTTCGGTCGGATGAGGCCGAGGCGTCATGGCGCCTCTACGACGAGCTGCTCGCCGACGAGCACAAACTCCACCCGTACGCCGCCGGAACGTGGGGACCGGCCGTCCGAGACGGATCTCTCGCCCTCGGCGGCAAGTCCTGGACCGCCAACGACCCCGCCCCATAGCCCAAGCTCATCGTCGCGTCCGGGCTCCCAAGCCGCCCCCTCTGCGCCCGGACTTCCGTCCGGCCGCGTCTCCCCCACCTACGGTGGGAGAGACGAAGACTGTCTTCGCCTCCACCACGGCGTGGGGGAGGCGCGAGCACCGGCCGCCAGGCCGGAGCGCAGCGGAGGGGGCAGACTCCGCGGCCGACCTCATCTTCACGATCGAAGCTCCCAGGCCGCCCCCTCGGCGACCGAGCACCAGCTCGGCCGCCCCGCGGGCGACCTCATCTTCGCGATTCGGGCTCCCAGACCGCCCCCTCGGCGACCGGACTTCCGTCCGGCCGCGTCTCCCCCCCCTACGGTGGGAGAGACGAAGACTGTCTTCGCCTCCACCACGGCGTGGCGGAGGCGCGAGCACCGGCCGCCAGGCCGGAGCGCAGCGGAGGGGGCAGACTCCGCGGCCGACCTCATCTTCACGATCCAAGCTCCCAGACCGCCCCCACTGCGCCCGGACTTCCGTCCGGCCGCGTCTCCCCCACCTACGGTGGGAGAGACGAAGACTGTCTTCGCCTCCACCACGGAGTGGGGGAGGCGCGAGCACCGGCCGCCAGGCCGGAGCGCAGCGGAGGGGGCAGACTCCGCGGCCGACCTCATCTTCACGATCCAAGCTCCCAGACCGCCCCCTCCCGCCCTCGCATCAGCTCGGGCACCCTCCCCCACTTTCGTGGTGGAGGGGAAGACGAAGACACGTCATCAGCTATACCAATCGGACGATGTCGCTTTTCGCGAAGACTGGGGGGACTTTGATTCCGAGGAACCGTTCGTACAGCTCGGGAGGGACGCTGATGTCGGCGAGGTACAGCTCGCCCACGTTCCGCTCGATGCCCGCGTTTCTCAGCCCTTCCTTCGGGAGGGCGAGCGTCATCGTCGCCGTGGCATCCACAACCGGATCGAAGACCATGCCGGTTGTTGCATCAATACCGGACGGAGCGTCGAGCGACAGCACCGGCGCCTTCTGTTCGTTCGCCCAGCGGATCAGCACTGCGGCTGCGTCACGGGGTGCACCTCGGAGGCTGTACCCGATGAGCCCATCGAGGACGACATCCGCCGTCGCGACGTGTCCTGCGTCATCGGCGCCACCGATCGTGACACCCATGTTCCGCAGGATTGCGAGCTGATCACGGGCAACCGGCGTCAGCCACCCATCCGGCTTCGTGACCAGTGCCGTCACCTGAGCTCCGTAGTTGTGGAGGCGCCGGGCCGCCACGAGGACTCCCCCGCCGTTGCCGCCGGTGCCGGCGAGAACCACAACGTGCCGGCCCTGCGGGTCGCCGGCGAGGAAGCGGGCACGAGCAAGATGGGCGAGCGCGCGGCCCGCGTTCTCCATCATTCGGACGAGGTCGATGCCGTAGTCCTCGATCATTGCGCGGTCGACTTCGATCATCTGGTCGGTGGTGACGTACGGGGTCGTTGTTGCGCCAATCGTTGGAATCATCAGTGTCCTCCCGGTCACGGATCGTAGGCAGCTGTCGAATCGCGGTTGAGGGGCCGCCCGACGGCAGCCCCTCACATTCCTCACATCAGGCTCTGTCTAGCCGACGTCCGCGATCTCGCGGATTCGAATCGATTGGAAGCGAACCACGTAGATGATGGTGGCCAAGAAGGTGCTGGCTCCCAGAGCCCCCTCTGCGACCGAGCATCAGCTCGGCCGCGTCTCCCCCGCCTTCGGTGGGAGAGACTGAGCAGGTTTTCGCCTCCACCACGGCCTGGGAGAGGCGCGTCCGGGCAATTGCCCGGACGCGGAGGGGGCAATTAGATCCTCGCCGCCGCTTCCAGCGCTATCTCGAGCATCTCGTCGAGAGTCTGTTCGCGTTCGGTCGGGCTCAGGGCCTCGTCGCCGTCGATCATGTCGGTGATGGCGAGAATCGCTGCTGCGCGTACGCCATGTTCGGCCGCAACGGCGAACAGCCCCGCAGCTTCCATCTCGACCGCGAGGATTCCCATCGTTCGAGCGAGCGCCATGAAGTCCGCCCGGGGGTGGTAAAACTGGTCTGAGCTGACGATGTTGCCGACCCGGACCGCAACCTGGTGTTCTTCGGCCGTCTCGACCAACAGCCGCGTCAGCCCGAAATCAGCAATCGCAGCGAAGTCGAAGCCGCCGAACCGGACCCGGTTGGCGTTCGAGTCGGTCGAAGCGCCTGCGGCGATCACAAGGTCGCGGACCTCGAGGTCCTGCGCAATCCCACCCGCACTCCCCACGCGGATGAGTGACGTGACGCCGTATTCCCGGATCAACTCGGTCGTGTAGATCAGCGTCGACGGAATACCCATGCCGGTGCCCATTGCCGACACTTGTCGTCCTCGGTACGTCCCCGTGTAACCCTCCATGTTTCGCACGGACGTGACCAGGGCAGCGTCGTCGAGGAACCGCTCCGCCACATAGCGGGCACGGAGCGGATCTCCCGGCAGGAGACAGACATCGGAGAAGTCACCCGGTTCGGCGGAGATGTGGGGCGTTGACATGAGTCCAGCCTATACGTCGCCCTCCCGCCGGCGGCGTCCGGCCAGGGGCGTATGCTTGAAGGACGGGGAGAAGAAGGACCACGATGCAGGAGTCCGTGGCAACACCAACGGTGCGACGCGAAGACCTCGGTTTGCCCGGATCGGTGGTCCCCACAAAGTACTGGCGCCTTCTCGACGACGGCCGTGTTCAGTGCGACCTCTGCCCGCGTGAATGCAAGCTCCGAGAAGGCCAGCGCGGCCTGTGCTACGTGCGGGCGCGGATCGATGACGAGATCGTCCTCACCACCTACGGACGGTCGAGCGGCTTCTGCGTCGATCCGATCGAGAAGAAGCCACTCAACCACTTCCTTCCGGGGACGGCCGTGCTGTCCTTCGGGACCGCCGGGTGCAACCTGGCCTGCCGCTTCTGCCAGAACTGGGACATCTCGAAGTCCCGGGAGTACGACGTGCTCGCCGACCAAGCAACGCCCGAGAAGGTGGCCCGCGTTGCGGAGGATCTTGGATGTCGCAGCGTCGCGTTCACCTACAACGACCCCGTGATCTTCCATGAGTATGCGATCGATGTCGCCGAGGCAGCGCGCGAACTCGACGTCCGGACTGTCGCCGTAACCGCCGGCTATGTGAAGCCCGAACCGATGCGGGAGTTCTACGCCCACATGGACGCGGCGAACATCGACCTCAAAGCCTTCACCGAGGAGTTCTATCACCGCACGTGTGCCGGTGCACTCGCTCCGGTCCTCGAGACGCTGGACTATGTCCGGAACAAGACCGATGTGTGGCTCGAGATCACAACCCTGCTCATCCCCGGGTTGAACGATTCACCGGAGGAGATCGACGCGATGACGAAGTGGGTCGTCGGAAACCTCGGAGACGACGTCCCGCACCATTTCACAGCGTTCCATCCGGACTTCAAGATGCGAGACCGGCCACCAACACCGCCATCGAGCCTCGACCGTGCCCGCACGATCGCGATGGAGAACGGGGAGCGCTACGTCTACACCGGCAACGTGCGCGACGCCGCCGGACAGACGACGTATTGCCATGGATGCGGCACCGTTCTGATCGAACGAGATTGGTACCGGCTCGGCCGGTGGGGTCTCGACGCCGCAGGGCGGTGCGCCTCGTGCGGGACTCCGTGCCCCGGCGTGTTCGAGGCGAAGGCGGGAACGTGGGGAGCCCGCCGGCGGCCGGTCCGCCTCGCGGACTGGGCCTAGGCACCGATGGCAAAGGTCCCGTAGCCCACGACGCGATCGGTAGGTCCCGCGGTATCCGACGAATTCCTGAGATCGAGGAGCTGCACACGGTACCCGCTGCGTTTGGCCAAATACAGCGCTGCCTGCACACCGGTTCGCCCGCACGCGGATTCGCGGGTCAATGCCCCCGGATCCAGCCGCTCAATCGAGGCCGCGGTCTCAGCGTCGAGACGCCGAGCCGTGGTTGAGTCGTGATAGTGCGATAGATCCGAAGACACCAGAAGCAGCGTCTCATCATCGAGGATGGACTCGACGGCGTCGGCAGCACCAACCGGGTGAACGTCGCCGGTGAGGAGTGGAACCACGGGTATCTCGGGGGCAACTACCTGAAGGAACGGGAGTTGCACCTCGAGTGAGTGTTCGCGTTCGTGAGCTTCTTTCGATTTCGTGACGAGCGAATTACCCGCCACCCGCGCGGCGGCGTCCACGTCAACCGCGACCGTCCCGAGCGGTGTCTCGAGCAGTTCGGCTTCCGGGAGGGCCAATCCGGTGAACCACACGTAGTGCGACGGACCGAACATGACGATCCTTCGTATGTTGTCCATCGCTTCGACCAACTGGTAGCCGGTCGCCGCCACAGGACCGGAGTAGACGTAGCCAGCATGCGGCACGATCAGTATCCGCAGGCGGAAGTCCAGGTCGACCCGCTCGGCGGCCGCAAGGTAGCCCCGCACGTCGGCCTCGAGGCGGAAGGGGTCCGCCGGGTAGAACGCACCGGCAACGGCCGGCGGGCGAACGGTCGGACGCATGGTGCTCCTCAGGAGACTGCATCCACGGTATGCCGCCCGGGCGGTGCCGTCCATGGACTTCCGGCCCTTCACCATGCGACCAGACGCGTCTACGTTGGCGAGATGACGACTGAGGAAGATCCGTACATTGGTGTGGCCCGGTCCGCGATCCGCCACTACCTCGCGACCGGAGAAGTCGCTGAACCGCCATCGATGCCGGGTGACCCGCCGCCGAGCGGCGTCTTCGTCTCGCTCCACGAGCCCGCGGCACCCGGCCAGGTGGAAGGTCCTCTCCGTGGCTGCATCGGCACGATCCGGCCGCGTGAGCCATCGGTGCGGCGCGAGATTGCCCGCTCGGCGGTTGCTGCGGCGGTCTCGGACCCCCGCTTTCCCCCCCTGCAACCGGGCGAAGTCGACGGACTCGACGTGACCGTGTATCTCCTTGACGCTGCTGAGCCCATCGACGGTCCCGATCAGCTCGACCCGGCGCGGTACGGCGTGATCGTCGACGGGCCCGGCGGACGCTCCGGGCTCCTCCTCCCAGCGATACCAGGGATCACCACGGTCGAGCAACAGGTTGACATCGCCATGCGCAAGGCCGGCCTCTCCCCCGCCGATCCGGTCCGGCTCTCTCGTTTCGCCGCCCGGATCATCCACTGAACGGACGGTTGGCGGAGTCATGTACGCTCCAGTCGGCGGAGGGGCACACCCATGACGGCAGCGGTTCTGGACGAAGGCGACGAGGCGATGGGCGCACGATCCCGATGATGCGTCACGCGTGGTCGCGCCGGTTGATCACGATCCCCGTCGTGTATCTGGCATTCATCGCCCTCACGATGATGCTCCCGGCGGTACTGGTGGCGGGAGCCGGCATCGACGCCATCCGCTGGCTTGTATCCGGCACGCCGGCAATGGCCCTTCGCATGACCGCTTTCGGATGGGTGTACTTGCTCGGAGAGGCGTGGGCGATTCCGACCCTGGCCGTCACCGGCTTGCTCCCAAAGAGCCGGTCCATTCCCCTTACCTACCGTCTCCAGATGGTCTGGCTCAACTGGAACCTCAACACGGTCCGGTTCGTGTTCCGGATGACCTTCACTGCCGACGGCACAGCCGAGATCCCACCCCCGCCGATTCTGGTTGTCTCCAGACACGCGTCGCTGATCGACACATTGCTGCCTGGGCGTTGCGTGACCCAGCCGTTCGGGATCCCACTGCGGTACATTCTGAAGAAGGAACTGCTCGTCGACCCAGCCCTCGATATCGCCGGCAATCGCCTTCCGAATGTGTTCGTCGACCGTGGCGGAGACACCGAGCGTGAACTCCGGGCCGTTCGTGATCTGGCGACGACCATGCCCGACGGCGAGGGTCTCCTCATCTATCCGGAGGGAACCCGCTACTCCGAAGCGAAGCGCATCAAGTTCACCGACAAGGTGGCGCAGCGTGACAGTGCGGTCGGTGAACTCGCAGCGGGATACCAGCGCGTCCTGCCTCCTCGACCCGCCGGGACCCTCGCCATGCTCGACGCTCGGCCGCTCGATGTTGTGGTGATGGCCCACCGCGGGCTCGAGGGTTTCGCCGAGATCCGAGACATCTGGTCGGGCGGGTTGGTCGGCTCGGACGTTCAGATCCGCTTCTGGCGGATTCCTCATGCCGAGATCCCTCATGATGCCGGTGACCGCAGGGTGTGGCTCTTCACAACCTGGGCCGACGTCGACACATGGGTCACCGCCGACGGCGAACAAGGCGGCTGATCCGTCCGTTGCCTACGCTCAGCGCCAGGAGGAGCACTGGATGGGCGATTCGATGCCGAAAACAGTGGGATCCGGACGCCGTCGCAACGCGGCAGTCGCCTGGGGGCTCGTTGCCGTTCAAGCCGCACTCATCATCGGGATTCTCCTTGTTCCTGTTGGTGATGCTTGGCCCCTCCCACCGGTCGTGGCGGCAGCGTCAACGGCCCTGACGTGGGCCGGCATCGGTCTGCTGGTCTGGGCGATCGCCGTCTTCGGGCGGGGTGTGACCCCGTCGCCACTGCCGTCGCAGAAGGCACAACTCCGAACGCGTGGCCCGTATCGCTGGATCCGACACCCGATGTACACCGGCGTGATCATGCTGATGACGGGGGCAATGCTCGATCGAAGGAGCTGGCTCGCCGCGGCCCTGTGGGTCATCCTCGTCGGATTCCTCGTCGTCAAGGCGCGGTGGGAGGAGCAGCGGCTTGTGGAGACGTACCCCGACTATGCAGAATATCGGGAGACGGTGTCGGCGTTCGTTCCAACTCCCGGGCGCACGCCGAGTTGAGTCATGACCAGGAGGAGCAGAAGGATGGAATCGCCATGATCGGTCAGACTCCCTGACCATTCGATCCGGTCGCCGTCGGTCGGAATCAGATTTGCTTCTTCTTGTCCCCTCACGAAGCCTGAATCCACGGTTGGTCGGCGGCGACGGACGCAACTCGGCTTTCGCCCCAAGGAGGTTCGGTCCGATTCCTCCCCCTGAGGGGGAGGTGGCAGCGGCGGAGCCTTTCCCTGCCAGACCGCAACCGTTCCCCGTGTCAGATCACATCGGAAACCCGGGCGGAGCCGCTGACGGAGGGGGTCAAAGCGCTCCTGTGTGAGATTCGTTTGGACGCGGCGGCTGCTCGTGGGTCATCGAACCGTCTGACCCCCTCCGCCGCCTGGCGGCGGCACCTCCCCCTGAGGGGGAGGAATCCGACAGAGGTCTGCACGACCTGGATGGGCCACGGTTTTGGTGACCCGCCAATCCGGCGATCAGCCAGCCGCTACAAAGCCTTCGCAGTGATCCGGATACGCGAATCCGTGGGTCCAGGTTGAGTGGGGGGAAGCGGATTCGCCCCCGCGAATCCGCAGGGGGGTTGATCCGCTGAGATATGACGTCTCGGCCGCGCCGTCGGTCAAGCGTTCGCTACCTCCATGCTCTGCTCGTCGGAGGCATGGGCTTCCGGGCTGAACGCAAATCGGCCGAGGATCACAATGAACACCAGGGGAAGGAACGCCGCCGTGGTCACCTGTGTGATCGTGACGGCGCCCGTGGCCAAGTACGAGATCGTTCCGACCCAGTCGATAGCCTGGATTCCGATCATCGCTTGGATCCACGCCAGGTGCCGGCGCGGGTCGCGAGAGGCGAGGAACATGCCGAACGCAAAGCCGAGGAATCGCGCCCCCAGCATGGCGAACTGCCAATTCACCCAGTCCGGGGCCTCCTCCAGGCCCATGGTCGACGCGAACAGACCCGGGACCAGGAACACGATGCCGAGCACGAGTTGCACGACGCCGATGATCAACAGGGTTGGTTTCAGGATTCTCATGGTTACTCCTAATGTATTAACTACAGCACTTATTGAAGTAGTTCGATCGAATGAAGTGGACGCCACTACGGCGCCCTTTGCAGAACGGACTAGCCCTTCGAGATTGCGTCGATCGTCACCCCCTCCAGACTCGACCGCATGGCCTGCTCAGCCCCCTCGAGCGCGCCGCGCAACGCTGCTTGCCGTTTGGTCGGCGTGGCGCCCGTTACCCGGGGGGCGGAATCGGTACGGAACAGCGGCAGCGTCTGCTCAATCGCATCGACGATGGACAACAGAGTCACCTGATCTGGTGGCAGGGCCAACCGCACGCCTCCCCTGGCCCCTTCACGCGTCTCGATGATTCCGGCTCGATTGAGGCTCCGGAGCAACCGAGCAAGGCTTGGGGCAGGGATGCCGAGATCCTCCGCCAGTCGACTGGTTGGCACGAAGTCGAATTCGCCGAGCTGCACCTTGTCCGCAACGTAGACGGTGGCTTGCATCGCCTGCCACACACCCAGCGAGTAGCTCATTCGGTCCTCCTGCCGTCAGAATGTCTGCCTAACTCGATCAACTATAGCTGTAGTTAAAGCACTGGGTCAAGGAGGTCTCAAGCAGAGCACCGTTCGTGACGATGCCCGATTGAATCCGCCGCTACGGACTACCTGTGGCTATGGTTCAGTGGCCGCACCGGGTGGAGGTCAGCGCTTCGTCGCTTCCCCGGTGATCACACGGCAGAGCTTCTCACCCGGTTGGACCGCCTCTTCGGCCGACGCTCGATCACACAGGCGATGGCGTCACTTGATCGAGTCGGAGATCGGCACATACATCAACGTCCCCCAACCGGGACCAGGAGTCATCATGACCACCACCTTTGCTCAACTCGGGCTGCCCAAATCAATAGTCGCTGCGCTCGAACAGCGCGGCATTGTTGATCCGTTCCCCATTCAGGACGCGACAATCCCCGATGTCCTTGCCGGCAAGGACGTGTCGGGCAAGGCACCGACCGGATCCGGCAAGACCATCGCGTTCGGGCTTCCTCTCCTCGCCCGCGTCGATCGCGCAAAGCCGAACCGACCACAGGCATTGATCCTCGCCCCTACGCGTGAACTCGCCGACCAGATCAAGGACGAACTGATGCCGCTCGCTCGGGCCGTCGGCCGCAACGTATTCGCCATCTACGGAGGCGTCGGTTACGGACCGCAGCGCAACGCCATGCGGAGGGGCGTCGACGTTCTCGTCGCCACGCCGGGCCGCCTGGAAGATCTGATGGAGCAACGGACGGTCGACCTGAGCCAGGCCAACATCGTCGTCGTCGACGAAGCCGACCGGATGGCCGACATGGGATTCCTCCCGGCCGTCAAGCGCATCCTCGACCACACCGCGAAGAAGCGCCAGACGCTGTTGTTCTCGGCGACACTCGACGGGGACATCGCCGTACTGAGTCGCTCGTACCAGAGCGACCCGGTTCGTCACGACGCAGGAACCGTTGAGTCGGAAGCCATCGATGCGAAGCATCATTTCTGGCTGGTGGCGCACCACGACCGGGTCGAGCACACTGCCGACCTGATCAAGTCCGCCGACCGCTCGATCGTCTTCACGAGGACCCGACATGGAGCAGACCGACTCGCCAAGCAACTCACGAAGCTCGGTGTGAACGCCGTCGCCATGCACGGGGGTCGATCGCAGAACCAGCGCAACCGCGCGCTCAAGGCGTTCGCGACCTACCGAGCCCAGGCGCTGATTGCCACGGACGTTGCCGCTCGCGGGATTCACATCGACGCGGTGGCTTCGGTCATCCACTTCGACCCGCCGTCGGATCACAAGGACTACCTCCATCGTTCCGGTCGTACAGCCCGTGCCGGCGCCACTGGGACGGTCGTTAGCCTCGTCACCGGAGATCAGCAGAGGGCCGTCCGGCGGATGCAGAAGGATCTGGATCTCGACGCTCCGATCGAGGCCCCTGCCCTCGACGCCCTCGAGCACGGCGGCTACCGGATCGGCACACCATCGCTCAACGAGTCACGGCCAGCGTCGAGAGGATCACGGCGTGAGACTCGGTCGGAACGTCCGTCGCGTGCGGCGAAACCCTCCAAGCCGTCCAAGAAGAACGGGGGCAACCCGAACGGGAATAGCGGCGGCGAAAGTGTCTATGTCGCCAATCTTCCCTGGGGAACCACCGAGTCGGACGTTGTTCGACTGTTCGCCCCCTACGGCGACGTCCATCAGGCCACGCTGATCAACGATCGGCGGACCGGCCGCTCGAAGGGATTCGGCTTCGTCGACATGCCACGACCGGCGGCCCGGAGTGCCGTCGACGGCCTGCACGGTACGAAGATGGGCGGCCGCGACCTGACGGTCCGTCTGGCAAGACCAAGGACCCACTCCCGCTGAATCCGCGTACCCAGGGTTCACGGCATCGCATACGGCGCCCTGAGCCCGCGGAATCAGGCTCGCCTGCGAACCGCGGGCTGACGGCGCCGCATACGGGGTGGAGAACCCTGGGTTCGCAGCATCACCTCACAACGATTTCGGGCCATACAGGCCCACCTGAAAGGAGTGCCAATGAAGAAGGCACCACGAACCTCGCGCACCGATGCGCCATGGAATATCAACCAGCTCCAGCGAGGAGCTACCTACCGCGCGACAACGCGCCTCGGGACGACCAATGGTCGGTTCCTCGGGATGGAGACGCCGTATGGCGACCGCTCGATCCTGCTCCGGAGTCGAGCCGGTACGGCATCGATCTCCCTCAGCGACATCACGTCGATCTGCCCAACGGCGGCCTGACCCTCCCCATTCCGCGGGCTGACGGCGCCGCATAGAAGGTGGAGAACCCTGGGTTCGCAGCGCCCGCCGTTCCGCGGGCTCAGGGCGCCGCATACGGGGTTGAGAACCCTGGGTTCGCAGATCTCCGGTAGTCTTCCGGCTTCCCATCGACCGAGCTCGAGAGGACAGAACGCAGAATGATCTTCTGGCAGTCGTCAGATCCCGTCCAAAACGTGCAGGACGCCGTCACCTCCGGCACTGTGACCGGATGGGATGTCTTCGCAGCCATCGCGATCCTCGTGATTGCCTGGCCGGTCGGCGTCGTTGTCCGCAAGGTCACGTTCCGAGCACTCAAGCGCATACCGAACCTTCCGGAAGAGGTCGCAACCGACGGCGCCCGCATCACGCGCTGGTTCGTGTTCCTGGTAGCGCTGGCGTGGGCCCTCAACATCCTGGGCGTCGGCGTTGGCTGGGTCACCATCATCGTTGTTGTGGTGCTGATATTCGGCGTGCTCATGCTCAGGCCGATGGTCGAAAACACCGCTGCCGGCCTCCTGCTCACAATCCGCCCCGTCTACAACGTCGGTGATCAGATCGAGAGCCTCGGCTACGAGGGAACGGTCACGCAGATTGCGAGCCGTAGCACGGTGCTGAAGGCGTCGGACGGCCGGGAGATTCACATTCCCAACACCGAGGTTCTCAGCAAGCCGATCGTGGTCTACACCGCAACCGCGAGCCGAAAGGCCAGTTTCGACATAACTGTGGCGTTCGAAACCGACCTCGATGCAACCATCGACCTGCTCACCAAGGCCGTTGCGAGCGTCGCCGGGATCTTGGCCGACCCGGCACCCTCGGTACAGGCCTCTGGGATCCACAACAACACCATCACCCTTTCGATCGGCTACTGGTACCCATCGTCGGAGTCGTCCGGATCGAACGCGACCGACGGTGCCATCCGGGCCGTCACCAAGGCGATCGTTGATGCGGGAGTGGCTCTCGCGCGTCCGACGCTCGAGGTTGACCACGGGTCAGGCACACCTCCCGGTCCCACAGCCGATGCCTCAAAGGACTCGGACTCAAGCTGAGGCGCGCAGCCTCGGTGCCCGATGGTCGTCCCACAGTCTCCCGGCCCGCCATTCCGCGGGCTCACAGCGCCGCATACGGGGTTGAGAACCCTGGGTTCGCAGCGCGCCCCATTCCGCGGGCTCGGGGCGCCGCATACGAGGTGGAGAACCCTGGGTTCGCGTTCTCACCCTTCCGGTGGAGAGACATCGTCTTCGATCGCATTCGTGACAGGTCCGGGGTCGTTCTTCTTCGCACGTTTGATGACGCGACGCTTCGTGCGCACCTGAATCCATATGCCGACGATGGCGATGCCGCTGAAGATGTAGAAGACGGTGAAGATCTTGGAGAAGTCCGTCGACGGAGTGAGATCGCCGAACCCAACCACGGTCAACGCCACCGAACTGAAGTAGAACGAGTCGACAAGGCTCCAGCCCTCGATCACCGAATAGGCCAGCGTTCCGATCAGGAGGACGAGGAGCACCGAACCTCCCAGGATGCGGTCGCTGTACCGATCCCAGTAGCTCGTGGTGTCGGCGTCTTGTGCTCCGCCGGGGTCCAGTGAGCTCAATCCAGTCCTCCTATCCGCACCGACCCCGTGCCGGGTTCGTGACGCGGCGCAGCACATCGCGGGTGCCGACCGAATCTAGCCCTCTTCCGCCTCGATCCGCCCGGAGGCGATCGCGGCCGTGAACGCCTCGTAGTCCCGTTGTGCCTGGTCGGCGTAGGCGTAGGCGAACTCGGTGAGTGCGTCAGCAAACACGGTCCCGGATCCGATATACCCCGAAATCTGGAACGGATCCCCGGAGCGGGCGTGTGAATGAGCAAGCGTCCACCCACAAAGCGTCGCGTAGGTCTTCATCAGGCGGGGGTTGTACTTGGCGAGGTCGGCCGAACCCTTCATGTCGTAGAGTTGACGCCAGTAGAAGGCGTGGCCCGAACCGCCAACCGACCATCCAAGGAAGATGTCACTCGACACCTGCATCAGGCGCTGACCTCGGACCACACGCTCACCGTGATGGGCGTACCTGCTCTTCGGAAGATGTGCCTCCAACACGGAGTCCGTTGCCTCCTTGATCTGGAGGAACAGCGGGTCGGAATCATCATTCGCCTCGAGCAGCACGATCAAGCACCGCGTGCCGACGCTGCCGACGCCGACCACCTTCAACCCAACGTCGACCACGTGGTACTTGTCGATCAACACCTTCCGGTTGTCGGTGAGCGTGCTCTTGTATTCTGCAAAGCTGCGCTCAGCCTGGCTTCTCAACTCGTCGGGGTTTTCCGACGACGGCATATCCCGCAACGGAATGATCAGCGGCGGGTCACTCTTGATCCGGAAGTTGCCGTCAACCTTCTCGGCCAGCTTCTTCAACGCCTTCATGCTGTCCTTCCGACGCGACTTGGCGGCGGACTTCGTGGCTACCTTTCGGTCTTTCTTCTTCGGGAGCGCATCCGTGATCTGCTTCAGTGCGAGATGGGCATACCAGACATCGAGCGTCGTCATGGTGGTGAACTTGGCCATCGCGTTCTGGTAGCCGACAACAGCGGTGCTCGTGATCTCGCGGGTATCCGCGTCGTCGAATCCGTTGTCACGCCCAGCGAGCACAAAACTCGCCACGAGGCGCTTCAGGTCCCACTCCCACGGCCCGGGGAGGGTCTCGTCGAAGTCGTTGGTATCGAAGATCTGCTCACGGGTCGGAGTGCCAAACGAGCCGAAGTTCGAGAGATGCGCATCCCCGCACAACTGAGCCGTCAAACCGGTCACCGGTGTGCCGGCCAGATCCGCAGCCATGACTGCCGCCGTCCCTCGATAGAACGTGAAGGCCGACTCCGCCATCCGATAGTGGCGGATGGGGACGAGGAACTGCAGCCGGTCTTCGTCCTGATCGGTGATCAGCGTGACCGGGTCGGCGCGGTCCGCCGGCGGCGTCCACGCCGCATGGCTCGACCTCGGAACGGTCTTTCGGATCTCTTTGCCGCGAGCTTTGCGGTCCGCGGGTGTGGCTGACTCGGTCATCGGTTCCTCCTCCAAGCCGGCCACACCGCTGCGGCCCCGCTTCGTCTACTTCGTCGTCTTGATTGCTACTACTCGATCAATACGGATCGGCGATGTCGCGTCCGTGCACGGTGAGTGCCCAGATGATGAAGATCGACACGGCAATGAACACAATCGCCCACACCGGGTACAACGGCAGCCATGCAAACGCGACCAGCGCCCACAACACCGCAATGATCACACCAACCGTCCGCGCCCACACCGCACCCGTGAACAGGTAGAAACCCGCCAACAGAATCACGGTGCCCAAGAGCAGATGGATCCAACCCCACGTCGTGACGTTGAACTTGAAGATGTACTCCTCACCAACCACGAAGAACGTGTCATTCGCGATCGCCACGATGCCGGAGATGATCCACCAGACACCACCCATCACCATCATGATCCCGGCAAACGCCGTCCAACCAATCGCCCAACCACTCGGATCGTCATCCATCCGGACCGCTCCCATCGTCACTGACCTGCTGCATACAGGTCATCCACTACTTCCCAGCGGCATTTTTGCAGGCGTATCCAGATCGTGCCAATGGAACGCACAGCGGCCGGCATTCGGGCGCCCGCTCAGCCACTACCGGCCTACTCGCGATGTTGGTCGTGCGAACGCAGATCCTTCGAGTGCTTCCGTCGGATCTGTGACGAGAGCTTCTCGCGGGTTTGGTCGATCGCCTTCTCGGCCTTCCAGTCGGTATCCGAACCCTCGAATTTGCTCCCGCCGCCCCACACCTGGGCACGCACCTTCGTCTGCTCGTTCTTTCCGCCTTCCCACGAGACGGTCACATGACCATCCGTGAGGGTGTCCATGAACTCATCGAGTCCACCGATCCGATCTTCGATTCGACTCCTCAGGTCGTCACTGAGGTCATAGCCATCGGTATCGATCTTGAGCTTGATCATCGAGAGTCCTCTCAGTCAGCGTCTGCCATCTTCGCCGTCACCCCGGCCGACGTCAGGAAGCTCCTGAGCTCCTCGCCGTCCTTCTCGTTGAGGTGGGCCGACTTGTCTTCGGGCGTCGCGAACGACTCATGATGGCCGTTCAGCCTCAACTCGAGGTGATGTTTGTCGGTCCACACGGCGTCGCCACCCAGCGCAGCGCAGAGGTGCTCGACGTCGATCCAACGGGTGAACGTCTTGTCCGGATCGGCGTAGATCTGTCGCAGCGTCTTGCGGTTCTTCTTGTCCATATGACTCTCCCGACTCATCGTGTTCAGCGCCGCATCGCCCGCCGACGTCCGCGCCTTCTATCCCGGCGACGTACCCCGGCGATCGACGTAGCCGTCATCGGACGTCGGCGCCGGATCAGTTTGGTCCGTCATCGTGTTCTCCTCGAGGCCGGGCCGCCCAACGGCGGCCCGGCTAGGTCTCGATAGTCCTCTGTTTCTAGGCTTCTGCGATGTCGCGTCCGTGCACGGTGAGTGCCCAGATGATGAAGATCGACACGGCGAGGAACACAATCGCCCACACCGGGTACCACGGCAGCCACGCAAACGCGACCAGCGCCCACAACACCGCAATGATCACACCAACCGTCCGCGCCCACACCGCACCACTGAACAGGTAGAAACCCGCCAACAGAATCACAATGCCCAGAATCAGATGGATCCAACCCCACGTCGTGACATCGAACTGGAAGATGTACTCCTCACCAACCACAAAGAACGTGTCATTCGCAATCGCCACGATGCCCGAGATGATCCACCAGACACCACCCATCACCATCATGATCCCGGCAAACGCCGTCCAACCAATCGCCCAACCACTCGGATCGTTATCCATCCAGCCTTCTCCCATCTCATGTCTTCACCCACACGGGCATTTCCGGTCAGCCTCGCGACCCGTCGACGGTTCGACCCCACCCGATCCGGGTAGATATCACCGCCGCCTGACCCCTCGTCTCCACCATTTCCAAGCCTACGCGTCCGGCTCGCCGCTCGCCGGATCGTCATACGCATCACCCTCGTCGACCGGTGGCGCCGGTGCGGGTGGCGGAACAGTCTCCGTGGTCGTCGTGGTCGAACCTCCGCGCCCGACCGCCCACGCGATGACCGCGATGAGAATCACGATGCCGATGACCACAAACCAAATCGTGTTGCTCGAGGAGTCGTCCGAGGAACTCGTCGACCCGTCCGAAGAATCATCACCCGACGATGCCTGAGTTGTGTCCGGCGCCTTCGTGGTTGTGGCGGCCTCGGTCGTCGTCGGTGCTTCGGTCGAATCGCTCGTCGAGTCGTCGCCCGATCCTGCGGTCGTCGTAACGAGACTGGCTCCGGTCCCACCATCCTCGCTGCATCCCGCCGCCACACCGATCGTTACCACGACCAGGAACGCCGCAAGCGTGAGCCGTGCCACCCGATTCATTGCCATCCTCATGATTCTCTCCCGTCACTATGAGGGAATTTCCCCCCGCCCCCAGGGTCGCGAGATCCCGGCAGCACCCAGCAAAGATACGCTCGCTCGCATCGAGGAGCCCCACCCGGATCGGGTCATTCCCGGCGCATCCGGCGATGCGGACCGAGTTCTACCCGAATCGGGTGGGACACCCTGCCCGACGCGCTGGGATAGTGGCCTTGCACAGAACGTCGTCCGCATCTCGCGGGCTGACCCGAGGTTGTACCCCGAAGGGGTGAGGGAGGTATTCGATGGTCTTCTGGAATTGGTTCTTCCTGTTCTTCATATTCATCCCAATGATGGTGGCGTGGATCTACACCGCCGTCGACATCTTCGGCCGGCCCGACATCGGAGGTCTTGCGAAGTTCCTCTGGCTCCTGTTGATCCTCTTCCTTCCGATCATCGGGATGCTGATCTACTTCATCGCACGGCCGGACGAGTTCGAACTGGCGTAGGCAATCCTCGATCCTGCGGGCATCGATCAAACCTTGGAAGGAACGGAAAGGCCTGGGTCACCGTGGCGGCACGACCCAGGCGCAACGACCACCGCCACAATCGAGGAGTTCTCCGTCGGCGACCGAGCTTGACGGGATGTTGGGAAGCAGTGTCAAAGAAAGGACACACACATGTCATCAGGGGACAATCTTGCGTTGTATGTTGCGTCGTACGACGATGCAACTTCGGCACAGTCGGATTTCGACTCGCTGAAGAGCGCTCAGGACAAGGACTTCAAGATCGAGGCCGCCGTCGTGATGAGCCGCGACGCAAGCGGCGACGTGGACGTCCTCTCAAAGGGTGTCTCGGACGACACCGGGAAGGGCGCGTGGATTGGTGGAGGGGTTGGCCTCGTCGTCGGTCTCTTTGCACCGCCACTTCTGGCGGCGACGGCGATCGGTGCCGGTATTGGCGCATTGCTGGGCCACTTCACCAAGAAGCACGAAGAGAAGAAGCTCGGCGTCGAACTCGACGAGTACTTCCCGCCGAACTCGTCGGCCGTCGTTGTCGTCGTCGACAACGAGTACCTCGACCGCGTTCAGGCCGCATTGGCGAATTCCACCAAGCAGGTGAGCAAGGCTATCGACTCCGATGACTACGACAGCATCCAGAAGGCGCTGTCTGAGTCCTCAGACGAGGTCAACAAAGCCGTCGACGACTCGTAGTCGACGATCGATACACCGTCCAGGCAACAGAGACCCTGGATTTGGAAGCCCCGCCCCTCCCTACCGAGCGGGCGGGGTTTCCCGCGTCAATCGGCGCACCAATGGCTGAGGCTCCCATAGGGCTTGCGGCAATGGGAGAATGGCCCCGTCGTGGTTGGTGTCCCACATCGGGTGGAGCGATTCCCGCCACGAAAGAGAGAGTTTCCGTCGGTGTTGGTGCTTGGCGGAGTGTTGGAGAAGCGTGTCGTAGAAAGGACACATATGTCATCAGGTGACAATCTCGTTCTGTACGTTGCGGCGTACTCGGATGCCACATCGGCACAGGCCGACTTCCAGTCGCTCAAGGACGCCGAGGGCGACGACTTCAAGGTTGAAGGCGCCGTGGTAATGAGCCGCGACGCCGACGGCAACGTCGACGTCCTCGAATCCGGTGCTGCGAACGAAGACACCGCCGCGGGTGCGTGGATCGGTGGAGGCATTGGCCTCGTCGTTGGTCTGTTTGCTCCGCCGCTGCTCGCTGCAACCGCGATCGGTGCCGGTATCGGTGCGTTGTTGGGGCATTTGTCGAAGAAGCATGAAGAGAAGGAACTCGGCGTCGAACTCGACGAGTACTTCCCGCCGAACTCGTCGGCCGTCGTTGTGGTCGTCGACGACAAGTACCTCGACCGTGTTGAGGCTGCGTTGGTGGACTCGGACAAGCGGGTCAACAAGGCAATCAGCCAGGACGACTACGACAAGCTGCAGAAGGCTGTCTCGAAGTCCCAAGACGAAGTCGACAAAGCCGTCGACTCCTAAACCAGACCAGTACAAGACCCGGGGGAAACGTTCCTCGGGTTTGGGAAGCCCCGCTCTCCGCAAGGAGGGGCGGGGCTTTTCCTTTGCATTCCTCCCCCTCCCAGATTCCTCCCCTCGGGGAGGTGCCCCGGCGGCGGAGGGGGTCAGACGGTCCATGACACAACGCACGGCGCCGAGCCAGAGGTTCCATGCACGAAGAACGGCTTTGACCCCCTCCGTCAGCGGCTCCGCCCGTTCCTCGACGTGACCGAGTCGTGAACTGTTGCGTCCGCACGTGGTGGGGGACGCCGCTGCCACCTCCCCCTCAGGGGGGACCGGCGGGGAGGAATCAAACCGAGGGGAGGAATTGGGAGAAGAGTCTTGCTCGCGAAGCGGCCCCCGCTTCGGGGCGGGAGCCGTCTTCTTGGTTGCGCTCGGATCTGTCTACTGCAGCTCTCCGGGGGCGTCGCCTGGGGTGATCCTTACGGCGGGTTCGTCGGCGTCCATTGGGGTGCGATCGCGGAGATACACGCCGGGCTTCGGGCGCCTCGGGCGGCTCGTCCGCTTCGGGGTATCGCCATCGTCCGTAGCATCCGCCTTCGCGTTCTTGATCCGCTCGCCGCGCTCGAGTTCGAGTTGCTTCAGCGTGGCGATGACCTTCTCCATCTGCTCGTCGGTCACCTCGTCGAGCTGATACGCCGCATGTACGAAGTGTGCCGTGTCACCCCGATAGTCGTGGCCGAAGCTCTTGAACTGGCCGGGCACCGTCCGCATTGCGTTCATCGCGTCGACCATGATCTGCACGAACGTGATGATCGGAACCCACTGCATCCCCTCAGGAACGTTGCGACCCCGGTCTTCTCCATCGAGCCACGGCGGACGTTTCACCGCCCACCGGAATGACATCTGCGCAATCGGATCGTTGTCGTGGTCGACGATCACAGCACGCAGGCCCTTGCGTTCTTCCTTGGGCAGCTTCTCGTACTGGCTGAAGTGGTCGAATGCCTCGACCGTTCCCGGCGGGACGAGTTCACTCGACCCCTGCCGCATCCCGGTCTTCGACCACTTGGCAAGGCCGACGAGTCCAAACCAGAGCGCATGGTCGATTCCGTAGTGGTCGAACCCGGCGATTCCCTGATGCATCACGACGTCCGAGGACGACCACGACCCGAGGCTCTCACCGAACACCAGCACTTTCGGCCGTTGGTCCTCGGGCATCCCGCGGAGTCGCGATCTCACGCCCCACAGCAGGCCGCGGAACTGAGAACGTCCAAGGTGGACCTTCTGGACTTCGAGGAACGACGGGCCTCGCCCGTACTGGATGCATGCCGTCGCAATGTCGCCGCGGGTGAGGATCTCGGCCGACTCGATCATCGTCTGGTCGACCCAGCCGGTCCCGGTCGGCGAGACCAGCAGGAGGTACTTCCGATCGAACGCACCGAGTCGTTCCAACTCGTCGAGCATCATCTCGGACCTACCCGACGGATACAGCGGATCGCTGTTCACGCCGACGAACGCACGGATCGGGTGGGCGATGGCTTTCTCACCCAGGGTTGACTCGATGAGGTCCGGCGTCACCACGTCGGTGAGGAAGCGGCGGCCCTGCAGGCCGACTTCGAAGAACGGCGAGATGCTCTTCGGCCCGCCGGACACGAATTCGCTCTCCGGCGGCTTGGAGTAGGCCGGTTCGATCTTCTCGTTCGTGCGAGCGATCAGCCCGACAACCGTCGAGTAGAAGCTGACTGCGCCGCCGGCCCAGATCGCGTCGTTGAGGAGACGGCCAACCAGAGCCGTAGCGGGCTCGGGACCGAAGTACCCCGACATGCCCCGACGCGACGCCAAATACCCTCTGCCGATGCCGCGGCCAACAGTGGCCACACCCAGACCGATACCGATCGAGGCGCCGAGCGTCGCCGGCTTGTCATCTTCGGTCCAGCGCTTGATCACCGACTGGCGATACTTCAGCAAATCGCCCGAATACACCACGACTGCCCCCAGGCCGGCAGCGCCGACGATGATGGGACGCAGCGGCGACTTGGCGGGATAGCGATCCCTCGCGGCAATGCTGGTCTCGTAGATCATTCCCCCGACGGCGCCGGCTGCTGCGAGTCGGCCTGCGCTGCGAACGGATGCCTTCGCGGTCGGTTCGTCATCGGTCTCCGGGATCCGGCTCACTGCGAGTCCCGCGGCGGCGACAACAGCACGGGCGCCAAGACGGACCGTGAACGGAGCCGTGCCCGGCACAAACCGTCGAATCGTGGCATCAACCGCACTCGCCACGAGGTCCGCAGCCAATACCGACATCCCGGCAGCCATACCCTGGTGCACCGCGGCTCGAGGCATGAGGGACGGCCCGAACGATGCGAGGAGAGCCCGCGTCTTCAGTGGCGCAGACGGACTATTCGTTATCGGGTTGAATCGATTCGCCGCCCAAACAGCGGTCTTTGCAACAGCTTCACCGGTCTTCATGACTCGGTCCTCCTCTTGTTGACCTGATCTCGAGTGACTCTGGCCACGGCGTTCGCGTTCTGAAACCTCGGATCGTGAACACGTGTGTGCCGCAATTGAACGTCGATTGTATGCATGGTTCACGGGCCAGTCTTCGCGGCTCCGTCGCTCGTGGCCTCCTTGGCCTCAGCATGCTTGCCTAGTTCCGCACCGATCGGCATCAGCAGGACGAGTCCGATCAGGCCGGCCACGACGACGGTGATGAGCACGTCGGGCTTGTCGGAGAAGTTCTGCGCTCCGACGACCATGGCGGCAGACAGGTTGCGTTGCGCGGTGCCGAGTCCCATCACCGACCGAGTCGCCGGGTCGGATCCGCCAGAGACGTAGCCGAGAACGAGCGAGACCAGCAGGAAGATGATGATGGCCACCAGCCCGCCGGTACCGATCAGCGAGACAATCGCGGACCACTGCAGGATGATCGCCCCGACCAGCATCAGCAGGATGGCGATCGAAGACGCCTGCGACATGAGGCCTTGCAACTCCTTGGCGGTCGCGGCCACCGCGCGTTCATGAACAGCCCGATCCCGAGCGGCAGCAGCATCATGACGATCAGAGACTTCGCGATATCCCACGCATTGACGTCGACACCGGACAAGAACAGCGGCATCACGAGCGGCATGTAGATGACGGTCACCACCATCAGCAGCACCATCAGGCCCACCGAGAACGCGGCATTTCCCTTCGCAACCTGGGCGAGCTTGGGGAGGAACGGCGCACCGGCCGCGGTGCCCATGAGGATCAGACCCGTGTAGATGTCCTGGTCGAGGTCATCACCCCGGATGCCCCACACGACCAGAGGCACCGCAATGAAGTTGACCGCAAGCGCCAGGATCACCAAACGCAGGTTCTTCGGGCTCGATGATCGGGATCGGAGTCAGCCCATGCGAGCATGGACGACACGACGAACACCAACGCCGACAGCTTGACGATCACGCCAAGAACGTCGCGTCGCTCTGGGAACAAAACACCACACAGTCATCAGGGGACAATCTTGCGTTGTATGTTGCGTCGTACGACGATGCAACTTCGGCACAGTCGGATTTCGACTCGCTGAAGAGCGCTCAGGACAAGGACTTCAAGATCGACGCCGCCGTCGTGATGAGCCGCGACGCAAGCGGCGACGTTGACGTCCTCTCAAAGGGTGTCTCGGACGACACCGGGACGGGCGCGTGGGTCGGCGGAGGCATTGGCCTCGTCGTCGGTCTCTTTGCACCGCCACTTCTGGCGGCGACGGCGATCGGTGCCGGCATTGGCGCATTGCTGGGCCACTTCACCAAGAAGCACGAAGAGAAGAAGCTCGGCGTCGAACTCGACGAGTACTTCCCGCCGAACTCCTCAGCCGTGGTTGTCGTCGTCGACAACGAGTACCTCGACCGCGTTCAGACAGCGTTGGCGAATTCCACCAAGCAGGTGAGCAAGGCCATCGACTCCGATGACTACGACAGCATCCAGAAGGCGCTGTCTGAGTCCTCAGACGAGGTCAACAAGGCCGTGGACGACTCCTAGTCAAACCACCCATACACAATCCAGGAAACAGAGACCCCTGGATTTGGAAGCCCCGCCCTCCCTCCCAACCGAGCGGGCGGGGCTTCCCGCGTCAACCGGCGCACCAATGGCTGAGGCTCCCATAGGCCTTGCGGCAATGGGAGAATGGCCCCGTCGTGGTTGGTGTCCCACATCAGGTGGAGCGATTCCCGCCACGAAAGAGAGAGTTTCCGTCGGTGTTGGTGCTTGGCGGAGTGTTGGAGAAGCGTGTCGTTAGAAAGGACACATATGTCATCAGGTGACAATCTCGTTTTGTACGTTGCGGCGTACTCGGATGCTACGTCGGCACAGGCAGACTTCCAGTCGCTCAAGGACGCCGAGGGCGACGATTTCAAGGTTGAAGGTGCCGTGGTAATGAGCCGTGACGCCGACGGCAACGTCGACGTCCTCGAATCAGGTGCCGCGAACGAAGACACCGCCGCGGGTGCGTGGATCGGTGGAGGCATTGGCCTCGTCGTTGGTCTGTTTGCTCCGCCGCTGCTTGCTGCGACCGCGATCGGTGCCGGTATCGGTGCGTTGTTGGGGCATTTGTCGAAGAAGCATGAAGAGAAGGAACTCGGCGTCGAACTCGACGAGTACTTCCCGCCGAACTCGTCGGCCGTCGTTGTCGTCGTCGACGACAAGTACCTCGACCGTGTTGAGGCTGCGTTGGTGGACTCGGACAAGCGCGTCAACAAGGCAATCAGCCAGGACGACTACGACAAGCTGCAAAAGGCTGTCTCGAAGTCCCAAGACGAAGTCGACAAAGCCGTCGACTCCTAAACCAGACCAGTACAAGCCCCGGGGGAAACGTTCCTCGGGTTCGGAAGCCCCGCTCTCTCCGCAAGGAGGGGCGGGGCTTTACCTTTTGCATTCCTCCCCCTCCCCAGATTCCTCCCCCTCAGGGGGAGGTGCCGCCGAAGGCGGCGGAGGGGGTCAGACGGTTCCCATGACCCACGAAGAGTCTCCCCCCCGCGCTCCGAACGCCTCCACACGAGCGGATCGCTTTGACCCCCTCCGTCAGCGGCTCCGCCCGTGTCGTTGACATGATCCGAATCGTGGAACCGCTGCGTCCGGCAGGTGGTGGGGCTACGTCGCTGCCACCTCCCCCTCAGGGGGAGGAATCAAACCGACGGGGAGGAATCAAACCGAGGGGGAGGAATTGGGAGAAGGGTCTTGCTCGCGAAGCGGCCCCCGCTTTGGGCGGGGGCCGTCTTCTTGGTTGCTCTCGGATCCTTCTACTGCAGCTCTCCGGGGGCGTCGCCTGGGGTGATTTCGACGGCGGGTTCGTCGGCATCCATTGGGGTGCGATCGCGGAGATACACGCCGGGCTTCGGACGCCTCGGACGGCTCGTCCGCTTCGGGGTGTCGCCGTCGTCCGTAGCTTCCGCCTTCGTGTTCTTGATCCGCTCGCCCCGCTCGAGTTCGAGTTGCTTCAGCGTGGCGATGACCTTCTCCATCTGATCGTCGGTCACCTCGTCGAGCTGATACGCCGCGTGGACGAAGTGGGCGGTGTCGCCCCGATAGTCGTGGCCGAAGCTCTTGAACTGACCGGGCACCGTCCTCATTGCGTTCATCGCGTCGACCATGATCTGCACGAACGTGATGATCGGAACCCACTGCATCCCCTCAGGAACGTTGCGACCCCGGTCTTCTCCATCGAGCCACGGCGGACGTTTCACCGCCCACCGGAATGACATCTGCGCAATCGGATCGTTGTCGTGGTCGACGATCACAGCACGCAGGCCCTTTCGTTCTTCCTTGGAGAGCTTCTCGTACTGGCTGAAGTGGTCGAATGCCTCGACGGTTCCCGGCGGGACGAGATCGCTCGATCCTTGGCGCATCCCGGTCTTCGACCACTTGGCGAGACCGACAAGTCCGAACCAGAGTGCATGATCGATGCCGTAGTGGTCGAACCCAGCGATTCCCTGATGCATCACGACATCGGAGGATGACCACGAGCCGAGGCTCTCGCCAAACACCAGCACTTTCGGCCGTTGGTCCTCGGGCATCCCGCGGAGTCGCGATCTCACGCCCCACAGCAGGCCGCGGAACTGAGAACGTCCAAGGTGGACCTTCTGGACTTCGAGGAACGAGGGGCCCCGGCCGTACTGGATGCACGCCGTGGCAATGTCGCCGCGGGTGAGGATCTCTGCCGACTCGATCATCGTCTGGTCGACCCAGCCGGTCCCGGTCGGCGAGACCAGCAGGAGGTACTTCCGATCGAACGCACCGAGGCGCTCCAACTCGTCGAGCATCATCTCGGAGCGCCCCGACGGATACAGCGGATCGCTGTTCACGCCAACAAACGCACGGATCGGGTGGGCGATGGCTTTCTCACCCAGGGTTGACTCGATGAGATCCGGCGTCACCACGTCGGTGAGGAAGCGGCGGCCCTGCAGGCCGACTTCGAAGAACGGCGAGATGCTCTTCGGCCCGCCGGACACGAATTCGCTCTCCGGAGGCTTGGAGTAGGCCGGTTCGATCTTCTCGTTCGTGCGAGCGATCAGCCCGACAACCGTCGAGTAGAAGCTGACTGCGCCGCCGGCCCAGATCGCGTCGTTGAGGAGTCGGCCAACCAGAGCCGTAGCGGGCTCGGGACCGAAGTACCCCGACATGCCCCGACGCGACGCCAAATACCCTCTGCCGATGCCGCGACCAACAGTGGCCACACCCAGACCGATACCGATCGAGGCGCCGAGCGTCGCCGGCTTGTCGTCTTTGGTCCAGCGCTTGATCACCGACTGGCGATACTTCAGCAAATCGCCCGAATACACCACGACTGCCCCCAGGCCGGCAGCGCCCACGATGATCGGGCGCAATGAGGACTTGGCCGGGAAACGCTCCCTGGCGGCAATACTGGTCTCGTAGATCATTCCCCCGGCGGCGCCGGCTGCTGCGAGTCGACCAGCGCTGCGAACGGATGCCTTCGCAGTCGGTTCGTCATCGGTCTCCGGGATCCGGCTCACTGCGAGTCCCGCGGCGGCGACAACAGCACGGGCGCCAAGACGGACCGTGAACGGAGCTGTGCCCGGCACAAACCGTCGAATCGTGGCATCAACCGCACTCGCCACGAGGTCCGCAGCCAATACCGACATCCCGGCAGCCATACCCTGGTGCACCGCGGCTCGAGGCATGAGGGACGGCCCGAACGATGCGAGGAGAGCCCGCGTCTTCAGCGGAGCCGATGGACTGTTCGTAACCGGGTTGAACCGATTCGCCGCCCAAACCGCGGTCTTCGCAACAGCTTCACCCGTCTTCATGACTCGGTCCTCCTCGTGTTGAGCTGATCTCGGGTGACTGCGGTCACCGCGTTCCCGTTCTGAAACCTTGGATCGTGAGCACGTGTGTGCCGCGATTGAACGTCGATTGTATGCATGGTTCACGGGCCAGTCTTCGCGGCTCCGTCGCTCGCGGCCTCCTTGGCCTCAGCATGCTTGCCTAGTTCCGCACCGATCGGCATCAGCAGGACGAGTCCGATCAGGCCGGCCACGACGACGGTGATGAGCACGTCGGGCTTGTCGGAGAAGTTCTGCGCTCCGACGACCATGGCGGCAGACAGGTTGCGTTGCGCGGTGCCGAGTCCCATCACCGACCGAGTCGCCGGGTCCGATCCGCCAGAGACGTAGCCGAGAACGAGCGAGACCAGCAGGAAGATGATGATGGCCACCAGCCCGCCGGTACCGATCAGCGAGACAATCGCGGACCACTGCAGGATGATCGCCCCGACCAGCATCAGCAGGATGGCGATCGAAGACGCCTGCGACATCAGGCCCTGCAACTCTTTGGCGGTCGCGGGCCAACGCGCGTTCATGAACAGCCCGATCCCGAGCGGCAGCAGCATCATGACAATCAGAGACTTCGCGATATCCCACGCATTGACGTCGACACCGGACAAGAACAGCGGCATCACGAGCGGCATGTAGAAGACGGTCACCACCATCAGCAGCACCATCAGGCCCACCGAGAACGCGGCGTTGCCCTTTGCGACCTGGGCGAGCTTCGGGAGGAACGGCGCACCGGCCGCGGTGCCCATGAGGATCAGACCCGTGTAGATGTCCTGGTCGAGGTTCATCACCGCCTGGATGCCCCACACGACCAGAGGCACCGCAATGAAGTTGACCGCAAGCGCCAGGATCACCAAACGCAGGTTCTTCAGCGGCTCGATGATCGCGGGGATCGTGAGGCTCAGACCCATCGCGAGCATGGACGACACGACGAACACCAACGCTGACAGCTTGACAATCACCCCAAGTATTTCAGTCGCATCGCTCTGGGCAAGCACAAACATCACAACAGCTCCCTCTGCGGACGGTCTCGACGATTCCTCGGTGCCGAATCTAGGCAGCCCCGTGCTTCGCTGCACCCCCCGAATCGGGTAGTCACAACGGCGCGGTTGGCTAACGCAATCATCCGCTCGTACCCGAATCGGGTGGGGACGGACGATTCGGCGGCCGTAGTGTGAGGCTCAACCCTGTCACGCCGTCGAACACCGATCCAGGAGCGTCCAGATGAGTGCCAAACCGACTGACGGCCAGAAGACCAAGGCCGTCCCCACCGCACCGACCGCCATGCAACAGTGGTTCCCCATCGGTTCGTGGCTCCCGAAGTACAACTGGGGCAAGTTCCTGGCTGCTGACCTGATCGCGGCGGTGAGCGTCGCGGCCCTGCTCATCCCCGAGTCGATGGGATACTCGTCGGTGGCCGGCGTTCCGGTCCAGATCGGCCTCTACGCGGCACCACTCGCGTTGATCGGCTACGCCATGTTCGGCGGGTCGAAGCTTCTGATCTTCGGTGCCGCAGGATCCGTAGCTGCCGTCTCGGCCAGTGTCGTGGGCGGCCTTTCCGGTGGAGATCAGGACACCGCTGTGGCGATGACGGCGGCGCTGGCATTGGCAGCCGGAGCGGTGTTCCTGGTCGCCGGGCTCGCCAAGATGGGCTGGATTCCCAACTTCATGTCCAAAGCCGTGATGGCAGGGTTCATCACCGGGATGTCGATTCAGATCATCGTTGGCCAATTCGGGAAGCTGTTCGGTGTCAAACAGGCGGACGGCAACACGTTCGAGAAATTGTGGTCCGCGGTGTCACAGATCGGAGAATGGAACTGGGTCGCGGTCGCGTTCGGTGTTGGCTCGCTCGTTTTGATATTCGCCATCCAGAAGTACATCCCGAAACTCCCCGCCGCGCTCACCGCCGTCGTCCTCGCGTCGGTGCTCGTCGCGATCTTCAGTTCCGACCTCGACCTCGTCGCTCAGATCCCGAGCGGTCTCCCGTCGTTCACCATCCCGACGGGACTCGGTGCGTCGACGTGGGGCACGCTGCTGCTCGGCGGCTGCGTCGTCGCCCTCGTCGGGTTTTCCGAAGGGTGGGGCGCGGAGCAGACAATCGCGAAGAAGACGCACGATCAGCTCGACACCAACCAGGAGTTCCGCGCCTATGGCTTCGCGAACATCGGTGCCGGACTGCTCGGCGGCATGGTCACGACCGGCAGCCTCTCGAAGTCGTCCGCGGCAATGGGAGCAGGGGCGAAGACGCAGATGACCAGCATCTTCCTCGCCGCCGGCGTGCTGCTCACCCTCGCTTTTCTGGCCCCGGCCTTCCAATGGCTGCCAGAAGCTGTGCTCGCCGCCGTTGTAATCAACGCCATGTCCGGTTCCGCGAGTCCGGCGAAGATGGAACGACTGTGGAAGGTGGACAAGATCGACTTCACCTTTGCCGTGATCACGTTCCTCATGGTCCTCGCCTTCGACCTGCTCCCAGCCATGATCGCCGGCATCATCATCTCGATCATCTACATGATCTACCGGGT
>CALOAN010000009.1:0-58407 GCA_942491345.1 uncultured actinomycete | reverse complement strand
AGCAGATAGGACCCTCTGGAACAATCGATCGGCACGAAGGGTCTCTTCCGTTGCCGATTGGATTCGTGGCGGCATTCGTGGCACCAGGATGGCGGGGGCAGGGGTGGTCGCCCGTCGTGTGGGTACGAATCACGCGGTTGGAAGGCTGCCCATCCCGGCGTGCGAGCGCGTAGGGTTCGTTCCGAGATCGGACCGAAGGAAGGGACCTCAGAACCCATGTACGAGTACGTCTGTGAACACGTCATCCCGGGATGCACCACCACGGAGCTCGCAGAATCGCGCAAGGCGGCTCTGGAGAAGGCCATGATCCACCTCCAGGAGCACCACGACATCGAACACCCCGACGTCGGCACCCTCAACGCTGTGAATGCGGCAATCGTTGGTGTGAGGACGTAGGGGCAACGGGCCTTGTACGCAGCAGGTGAAGGCGAACGTCGGCGACGTTCGCGGGTCGTGGCGAGCGCCTCCCGACATCCTCATGCCTGCTCCCTCTACGATCCGGTGACATGACGTACTCGATCATTGCACGGGACCCGGCGACCGGCGCGTTCGGCGTTGCAGCCCAGTCACACTGGTTCAACGTTGCGCAGCCTGTCGCGTGGGTGCGGTTCGGTGTTGGTGCCGTCGCCACCCAGGCTTCCGCCGACCCGTCCTATGGGTGGCGCGGCCTTGCCTTGATGGCCGACGGGGTGGATCCAGCCACAGCCCTCCGTGATCTGTCCGAGGCCGACGAGGGGCGTGAACAACGTCAGGTAGCGATGATGAACGCTTCGGGCGTCGTCGCGGCCCGCACCGGGGACCTTTGCATCGCACATGCAGGACACGTCACAGGAGACGGCTGGTCGGTCCAGGGGAATCTGCTCGCTTCGCCCTTCGTGGTCGAGGCAATGGCCGCCGGGTATGAAGCGTCTCGGGGATCGCTTGTGAACCGAATGCTCACGGCGCTCGAGGCTGCGGAACGTGCAGGCGGGGACCTCAGGGGCAGGCAGTCGGCGGTGATCCGAATCGTTTCCGGTTCGGCCGAGTCCGAAGCCTTTGCGGACGAGGCTGTCGATCTCCGGGTCTGCGACCACAAGGACCCGCTCGGGGAGATGCGCCGCCTTGTCTCGGTCGATGAGGCCTACCGGGAGATGGAACGTGGGCACGCGGCGATCGACGGCAACCGTCCTGCCGATGCCCTCGTGCACTTCGAAACGGCAGTCGGACCCGGGCACCAAGATGAGCTGCAATTCTGGCGGGCGATCGGCCTGGTCAGACTGGATCGAGTTGACGAAGCCGTGAACGTGTTCGGCCGCCTTGTTGCCGCCCAACCCATGTATGGAGAACTCCTCGACCGCGTCGCCGTTGTTGATCCGGTCGCAGTCGACCTGCGTGACGCCTGGAGGCGGTGACCCTCAAAGGTCGTAGCTCCTCTAGGTCGACACCGGAGGGCGCTCTGCCGGCCACGAATTGCCCAAAGAACGATCGGTTTAGCGAAGACCCTGCGAGAATCCCTTCCACCCGAAACGGAAGAACCCTGATGTCCGGCAACGCCGCATTCGAACAAACCGACACTGCCCTCATCTCAATTGCCCATGTTGACGCCCCCGAGGTAGTCACGTCGGCGCAGTTCGACGAGGTGCTCGCAGAAACATATGCCCGGGTCGGAGCCCAGCCGGGGCTCCTCGAGAGCCTCGCTGGGATTCGCGAGCGCCGCTGGTGGCCGGAGGGGTATCTGTTCACAGATGCTGCGGCCGCTGCCGGAGCGAAAGCGATCGAAGCCGCAGGCATACGCGCTGGCGACATCGGACTGCTGATCGACACCTCCGTCTGTCGTGACCGCCTCGAGCCATCTTCGGCGGTCACTGTGCACCACACCCTCGATCTCCCGGCTTCGTGTCTCAGCTTCGATCTCTCCAACGCATGTCTGGGGTTCGTGAACGCCCTGCAGGTGGCGGGCAACATGATCGATGGCGGCCAGATCAACTACGCGTTGATCGTCGACGGCGAGGGGAGTCGCGGCCTGCAGGAGACAACTCTTGCCCGACTCTCCGGCCCCGATGCGACCATGGCCGACATCTTCGCCGAGTTCGCTTCGCTCACGCTCGGATCCGGCGGCGCGGCTGCGGTTGTCGGACGCCACTCCGACAACCCCGGCAGCCACGAGGTGATCGGTGGCATGGCCCGGGCCGATACCAGCCACCACAAGCTCTGTGTCGGGAGCCTCGACGGCATGAGGACGGATACCAAGGCATTGCTGGACGCCGGGCTGCAAGTATCGAAGATTGCATGGGGCGACGCTGAGGAGCAGGGCTACCTCGACGCCGACCGCTACATCTTCCATCAGATCTCACAGGTGCACACCACCATGTTGTGCGAGCGCCTTGGTATCGACATCGAGAGAGTCCCACTCACGTTCCCGTTCCTTGGCAACGTCGGGCCGGCATCGATTCCGATCACCTTGTCGATGGAAGCCGAGAACCTGAATGCCGGCGATCAGGTGTTGCTGATGGGCATCGGTTCGGGCATCAACACAGCGGTGATGGAACTGCGCTGGTGACAGCCGACTCGGTTGCGCCCGCCGTTCTTCCGCCTCCCGGTCTCCCCGGCCTCGATCCCGAGTGGTCGCGGCTCGTTGAGACACCCGGGCTCGACGGATCCGGCCGCACGTGGCACATCCTCGACAACGGAGTCACGAATCCGACCCACACGTTGCTCTGTGTTCACGGCAATCCCACGTGGTCATTTCTATGGCGACACCTGATCGCCGCGGCTCCTGCAACGGTGAGGGTGATCGCGGTGGATCAGCTCGGCATGGGGTATTCAGAGCGCACCGGCACAACGCGCCGCCTGGCCCAGCGGGTCGACGACTTGTGCGCCCTCACCGATGCTCTCGATCTGACCGGGCGTGTCGTCACGGTTGCGCAGGACTGGGGTGGTCCGATCTCGCTCGGCTGGGCGGAACGCCACCCCGCCGACGTCGCGGGGATCGTGTTGATGAATACGGCGGTGCACCAACCGGCCGGCTCGCCGGTCCCTGCACTCATCCGATTGGTACGCAGTCCCGGCCTTCTCGAGGCGGTGTGCACGACAACCCCGACCTTCATCCGCGGAACGGTTTCGCTCGCTCGGCCTCGTCTTGATAGTCCGGTCAGGGCCGCCTACGAGGCGCCCTATCGGAGCGCCGGCCGGAGACGCGCGATCGGGGACTTCGTCGAGGACATCCCCCTGGATCCCAGCCACCCAAGCTCCGGGGCCCTGGACCGGATTGCCACCGATCTCAGCCGGCTCAGCAATACGCCCGCTCTTCTCCTGTGGGGACCGTCCGACCCTGTCTTCTCCGACCTGTACTTGCGTGACCTCGCCGAACGACTCCCGCAGGCTGAGATTCACCGGTTTATCGGAGCCGGCCATCTCACGCCGGAAGACGCCGACATCGGGTCGGCGATCTACCGCTGGATCGCCCAGTTCGGCGAAGGTGGGGCTTCGGTCGAATCACCGGCCGACCGACCCCCGCTCTGGGCCGCCCTCGAAGATCGGTCGTCCGACGACGGTATCGCAATCGTCGAGATGGCGGCGGATGGGCCACGCGCAGCGGTTACCTTTGGTGAGTTCGATGCCGACGTGAAGCGGGTCGCCGCGGGTCTCGTCGGGTTCGGAGTTGACAAGGGCGACCGGATCGCACTGCTGGTGCCGCCGGGCATCGATGTTGCGGTCTGCGTCTACGCCTGTTGGAGAATTGGCGCGGTGGTTGTCGTCGTCGACGCAGGGCTGGGCCTGCGCGGCATGAGTCGAGCGTTGAAGAGCGCAAATCCGAAATACCTCATCGGGATACCGCGCGCCCTGGCGGCGGCACGTGCCATGCGGTGGCCCGGGATCCGCATCGCTGCGTCACAGGTACCTGGCGCACGTGCCCGCGCCCTCGACGTGCAGGCCACGCTCGACGATCTCCGCGAACTTGGCACCGGACGGCCTGCGCCACCTGCGCCCGGGCCGATGGATGCTGCGGCGATCGGATTCACCTCGGGAGCAACGGGTCCGGCCAAGGGTGTCGCATATCGTCACCACCAGCTTCAAGCCCAGCGCGATGCGCTGATCGATCTATACGGCATCACGCCCGAGGACCGGCTGGTTGCCGCCTTCGGACCGTTCGCCCTCTACGGACCAGCCATGGGGATTTCCTCGGTGGTGCCCGATATGGAAGTGACCTCACCGGGCAGCCTCACGGCGAAATCGTTGACCGCAGCGATCCGTGCGATCGACGCAACCCTCGTCTTCGCCTCCCCAGCTGCGCTTCGGAACGTGGTCGCGACCGCTGGAGACATGTCGGTGGAGGACGCGTCTGCGCTTGAAAGCATCCGCCTTCTGATGTCGGCTGGTGCCCCCGTACCCGCTGCAGTGCTCCGAGCCGCCGGCGAGCTCCTTCCAGGGGCCGAGCCGCACACTCCGTATGGCATGACCGAGGTGCTGCCGGTCGCCGACATCAGCCTCGCCGAGATCGAAGCCGCCGGGACGGGCGACGGTGTGTGCGTTGGTCGCCCGGTGCCTGGCGTCGACGTCGCGATCGATCCACTCGTTCGAGAGACCGGGGAGATTCTGACACTTTCGACCGAGGCTGGTGTCGTCGGCGAGGTGTGCATTCGAGCTCCGCACATGAGGGACGGCTACGACAAACTCTGGATGACTCAGCACGCAGCCTCGCAGCCCGAAGGCTGGCATCGCAGCGGAGATGTTGGACACCTTGACGAAGACGGCAGGCTGTGGATCGAAGGCCGGATGGGTCACATCGTGACGACGCCGGACGGACCCGTGACTCCCGTTGGCATCGAGCACGCCGTGTCCTCCATACCCGGAGTCGCATCAGCAGCCGTCGTGGGTGTCGGTCCACCGGGCACGCAGCACGTTGTGATTGTTGTCACCCCGAATGAGCGTCCCAAGCGGGCGGGGCTTGCCGACGAAACGCTTGCCGACGAGGTTCGCGCCATGGTCCCATCGACAGATGTCGCGGCAGTCTTCGTGGCGCCGGTCCTCCCAGTCGACAAACGCCACAACTCGAAGATCGATCGCACGCGAATCGCTCGATGGGCGGAGCGGGTCCTTGCCGGCGGCAGGGTCGGGCGCATATGAAGGTCCTGGTCACCGGAGCGACGAGCCTGCTGGGCCGATCCGTGGTTGAACGCCTGGTCGGCCGCGGGGACACAGTCTCGGTGCTGCAACGGCATCCAAGTGGGCTTGCCGTAACCGAATACCTCGGTGACATAGCCGACAAAGAAGTCGTCGCGAAATCGATGGCGGGGGCGGACGCCGTCGTACACCTGGCGGCCCGAGTCGCGGTGACCGGACCGTGGGCGGAGTTCGAGTCGGTCAACATCGACGGCACGCGCAACGTCGTTGATGCAGCAAAGGGGGCTGGTATCCGCCGCTTTGTCCAGATCTCGTCTCCGTCCGTCGCGTACCTTGGGGACCCGCTGGTCGGTGCGTCCGCAGACCCGGCAGATCCCTCGCGAGCCCGAGGTCACTACGCCCGGAGCAAGGCGGGTGCTGAGCTCCTCGCCCTCGCTGCCAATTCGTCCGAGATGGCCGTGGTCGCTATTCGCCCCCATCTTGTGTGGGGGCCGGGCGACACCCAACTGATCGGCCGAATCGTCGACCGTGCCCGAGCCGGCAGGCTTGCCACGGTTGGGTCGGGCGCCGCTCTGATCGACTCGACCTACGTCGACAACGCCGCGGACGCCCTGGTGGCAGCCATCGATCGTGCCCCCGACATTGGCGGTCGCGCATTCGTCGTGACCAATGGGGAACCGCGCCCGGTCCGCGAATTGTTGAACCGGATCGTGCGGTCCGCAGGGCTCGAACCGACACGTGCACGCGTGCCGTACCACGTGGCTCGTGGCGGGGGCTTCGCTGCTGAGCGGATCTGGGAGCGGTGGGGGAGCGAGGAGGATCCACCTATGACGCGATTCCTCGCCGAGCAGCTCGGCACGGCACATTGGTTCGACCAGCGCGAGACGCGTGCGGCCCTCGGCTGGGAGCCGAAGGTGAAGCTGGCGGAGGGTTTCGAGAACCTGCAAGCATGGTTCGAGACCGCGAACGGCTGAAGCACCGAAGCGAGCTCTGAGAGAGTCTCGTGTCCTGCTACCTGCAACTTGCTCCTTCTCACGCCCCGAAACGCTCAACTCTTTCCTTGCGAATACCGACACAAGTGGGTGAAGTTGAACGTCTTGGGGCGCCGACTGTTGCGACAGCCGGTGGCAGACACTCCGGACAGCCGATGAGCCAGGTATCGAACGTGGCCGGACCGAAAGGGTCGAAGGATGAGATCACGGAAGACCGACACTGGGCGAGTGGGGTTGAGCGCACTCGTTGTGGCCCTGGCACTTGTGGCGGCTGCCTGCGGTGGCTCGGATGATGCCGACGACACCGAAACCACGGTGGTGACGGCACCGGCAAACGATGCCGTGAAATCCCTCGAAGATGTTCGGGGTGCGGTCATCCGGATCGAGGCCGAAGGGACGTTCGACTACCCGGGCGAGGGCACCCAGTACAACGAGGGGTCCTCGGGCAGCGGGTTCTTCATCAGCCCAGACGGGATCGCTGTGACCAACAACCATGTCGTGACGGGCGCGGCGTTCCTTCAGGTCTACGTTGAGGGTGAGGACGAACCCCGCAACGCGAAGATCCTCGGCGTCTCGGAGTGTTCAGACCTCGCGGTGATCGACGTCGATGGTGACGACTTCCCGTACCTCGCGTGGTACCCCGACGAGTTGGTGGTCGGGGTGGACGTGTTCGCCGCCGGGTTCCCGCTCGGCGACCATGAGTACACGCTCCTCGACGGCATCATCTCCAAAGAAGACGCCAACGGTGAAACGAGTTGGGCGTCGGTCGACAGCGTGATTGAGCACACGAGCGACATCCTTCCGGGGAACTCCGGTGGCCCGCTTGTCAGCGAGGACGGACTCGTAATTGGTGTCAACTACGCGGGAGACAGCGAGGGGCAGGCCTACGCGATCGGGTACGAAGAAGCCAGGAAGGTGCTCCCGGTCCTGCAGAGCGGCCAAGACGTCACGTCGATCGGCATCAACGGATCAGCCCTCCTCACTGATGACGGTTCGGGGATCTGGGTTTATTCCGTCGGCAGCGGATCGCCGGCGGACCTTGTCGGGGTACGTGGTGGTGACATCGTGAGCGAGATCGAGGGATTGATTCCCGCCACCGACGGAACCATGTCGGACTACTGCGACGTCCTGCGCAGTCAGGATTCCGACTCGGCGATTCAGATCGAGGTCTGGCGCGATGCGGATGGCGGCTATCTCGAAGGCACGCTCAACACAGCGAAGACACTCGCCCCCGTGGGCGGCGCCACTGCCGGTGGATCGAGCCCGGAGACGACCGTGCCCGCCGACACCGGCGGGGACGCGCTCGCAGTCGGCGATTGTATTGACGATGGACAAGTGCAGAACTTCATCGATGGCCTGGACTACGCGACAGCGTCGTGCGAAGCGCCTCACGACAACGAGGTCTACTACCTGTTCGAGTTCCCGGATGGGCCGTACCCTGGCGATGAGGCCATCGAGGCCGAGATCTCGAATATGTGTATCTCGGCCTTTGAACCATACGTTGGGCGGGACTACGAGACTTCTGCTCTGGACTACGTTTACATATTCCCGTATGAAGACGTCTGGAATTCGGGCTACCGCGCCGGGGAGTGTCTGCTCTTCCACGTCGAGGGCACTTCTGTGACCGGATCTGCATACCAGAGTGGCTGGTAGGCCCGACACCGCTCACTTCCAACGCAAGGAGTCGAGGGGCGCTCGGTAGGGCGCCCCCTGACTCGTCTCGGCTCCGGAGACGACGGCGGTTCGGAGAACGGAGCCCTCACAGTGCCGGCGACCGTCGGCGATCGTGCCGCTCCTCTCGACCGGCGTCGGTGGACTCAGGTTCTTGCGGCCTGAGGCCGATAACCAAACCTGTATGAGAGGGATTCGCCCGCGGGACGCGAGGCGTGAATGAGCATGAGTAGCGGGGGCGCGCCATCATCGGTCGGTTCCTCTGACTACGCCGATGGCCACGGTCAAGGACTCGTGGGCATCGGTGGCATGTGGCGGACATGGCAAACGTCCCGCATCGCCATTTCCGTCGTCGCCGTCGTCTCAGGGATTGCGCTCGGGGTTCTGTGGGCCTGGCCCGGGGGTTTTGCTGCGGCTGTGATGGGCCTGATCGCACTCGTTGACGCCGTTCGCCTCATTCGATCCGAGACGGGATCCCCGCTTCCGCCGCTCTTCATGGACACCACCCTGATTGGCGTCGCGATGGTGATGGTCGGCCTCGAGCCGGAGGGTATGGGTGCCGCCCTGCTCTACATGATGGCAATCCCCCTGGTGTTGTTGCCGTGGCGCCGTGCCCTCCCAGTGATCGCCTACGCCATCCTCTGGGCGGTGGCAGCAGTAGCGGCTGTCCACTTCATGGACAAGCCGGTCGAGGTGTCGGACCAGGTGGTGACGGCCATAGCGTACGTGGTCTTTGCCGGGCCCACGCTGGTCCTCCTCGGTGTGATCGCTTTTCAGCTCGACCGGCTCTACCGGTACCGGGCCAGACGGCTCCGGTATGAGAAGGCCCTTGCGGCGTGCGGCGAGGCGCTCCTCGCCAACCCTGCGGACAAGGCGATCGACACCGCGCTCGTGGCGCTCCTCGGTGCGACACCGGCGCAGAACATCTTCGTCGACGAGAACTTCGCAGACCCAGTCCTCGGATTGAGCTGCCGCGTGACGCACGAGACGATTCGAGCCGGTTCGGAGCATCTGGTGAGCGAGGAGATCTGGGTCGAAGACGATGAACCGACAAAGGTCTTGCGCACCGTGTTGCCCTACGCAGACATGCCAACACTCCATGCCGCCCTGTCCAACGGAGAGGTGGCAGTCGTTCACCGGGACCGACTCGAGGGGCGTGAACGCGAGATCTATGAAGAGGACGGCTGCATGTCCGAACTCAACATCCCGATCAACGTGTACGGCAAGTGGGTCGGTTCGATCGGCTTCGCCGACTACGTCGTCGATCGAGACTGGAGGGACGACGACATCAGCGTGCTCCAGACCGCCGCAGCCATGATCGGATCGTTCTGGGAGCGGGCGCAGGCCACTCGCGAGCTCGAAGACCTCGTCGTCTCCAAGGACCAGTTCCTGGCGTCGATCAGCCACGAGATCCGTACGCCGCTTACCGCCGTGCTTGGATTCTCCGAGGTGCTCCGCGAGGACCCTGGCAATCTCGGCCCCGGTGGAGTTGAGATGGTCAACCTCGTTGCAGAGCAAGCTCGCGAGATCTCCGATATCGTCGAAGATCTCCTCGTTGCTGCCCGTGCAGACATGAACGCGCTGAAGGTCGTTCGAGAAGCCGTTGACCTGCGAGAGCAGGTGGATCATGTTGTCGCCGCTCGAGGCTCACGGACGCCGCTCAGCATCAGCTCCGACGGCGGGGATGTCGTGGCAATGGCAGACGGCAACCGTGTGCGACAGATCGTCCGTTGCCTGCTCAGCAACGCGGTGCGATACGGCGGCGAACAGATCGAAATACGAATCGGCTGCGGCGACGGCCGAGCTACCTTGACCGTTGCGGACGACGGTCCCGGTGTTCCGCCGGGCCATGAGCGGAACATCTTCGAGGCGTTCCACCGGGCCAGAAACGACGACGGTAAGACCCAGGCAATCGGACTCGGCCTCTTCGTCGCTCACCATCTTGCCCTCCTGATGGACGGTGACCTCACGTACGATCGCCGAAGCGGTTGGACGATATTCGAACTCGAACTTCCCGGTTCCGAGTATGAAGAAGATGTGTCGTACCTTGGCGAACCAGCCGGCAACAGCGCGGCGTCAATGGCCCACGCGCACGACGTCGACCTGCTTGTGCCAGACGCACACGGATAACCAGCGCTGCCGCGTGCGGACGAAGAGCTGGCCGACTTCAAACACGACGACGGGGATCACCTCTTGCAGCTGTTCGGTGTTCGAATTCGGCGAATTGCGCTCGAGTCTGCGCTCCGCGGTCACAGGCGTTTCGTACCGTGCAATCGCCCCCGGTGGCGACGGCGGTAACCTCACCCGGGACCGTGACGCGGCCGAGAGCCGTGAGGAGTGGTGACGCGTGATCAACCGATCGCTGTTTCGCAAGGAAACGTTGCGTAGCGATGCCGTTGCGGGTGTGGTTCTCGGCGTTGAGAGCGTGCCGGATGGATTGGCCGGGGGCCTCCTTGCGGGTGTCAACCCTGTCTATGGCCTCTACGGCTACATGGTCGGAACCGTCACCGGAGCGCTCTTCACAAGCTCGTCGTTCATGGCGGTGCAAGCAACCGGTGCGATGGCGATCGTGGTGGCCGACGTCGGCGTAGTCCACACCTCTGACGACCCCGGCAGGGCGTTGTGGACACTGTCGATCGTAACCGGCATTGTCATGCTCGCTGCCGGCCTCCTCAGGCTCGGATCGATCCTGCGCTTCGTGTCCAACGCAGTGATGGTCGGCTTCATCAATGCGGTCGGCGTCAACATCATCCTGGGCCAGCTCGACGACTTCACCGGGTATGAGGCCGACGGACCAAACCGGGTGGCGCGGGCGTTCAACCTGATTTTGAACATCGGCAAGGTCCACTGGCCAACCCTCGTGATTGGCGTCGCCACGATTGCTCTGATCCTGCTGCTCGAACGCACGAAGCTCGGACCTCTTGGCCTGGTGGTTGCGATCATCATCACATCGGCCGCTGCGCCAATCCTCGGATGGGAAGTGGCAACACTCAGCGACATTGCCGACATCCCTGGGTCCTTGCCGCTGCCGATGCTTCCCGACATCAGTTTGGTCCCCGCCCTCATCGTCCCTGCTCTGTCGCTCGCGTTCGTGGGGCTCGTTCAAGGTGCGGGTATCTCGGCGAACTTTCCGAATCCGGATGGAACCTATCCGAAGGCCTCTCGCGACTTCATCGGGCAGGGCGCGGCAAACGTTGCGTCTGGGTTCTTCCAGGGTATGCCGGTCGGCGGTTCGATGTCGGCGAGTTCTCTGGTCAAGGCGGCTGGGGCGAAGACCCGCCTTGCCCTGATCACGGCCAGCATGGTTATGGCGGTGGTGATCCTCGCGTTCGGTGATTTCGTCGGGTACATCGCAATGCCCGCACTTGCCGGGCTGCTCATGACGGTCGGCTACCGAACCGTAAAGCCCGCAAACATCAAGGCAGTGTGGCGGACCGGTGGGATGCAGGCGACGGTCATGGCCGTGACGTTCATCCTGACGATGGTGATACCGCTGCAGTACGCCGTGCTGGTCGGCGTTGGTATCTCGATGATCCTCTACATCATCAACCAGTCGAACCAGGTTGTGATCAAACGCTGGGTGGTCGTCGACGGCCAGATGAAGGAGACAGACGCACCTGCCGCGGTGGCGCCCAACGAGGTCTTGGTGCTTCAACCGTACGGCAGCCTCTTCTTCGCCTCGGCACCGGTGTTCGAGGAGAAACTCCCCGATGTGACGGAAACGACCCACAACTCGGTGGTGGTTCTTCGCCTCCGGGGAAGAAGCGATCTTGGCTCGACCTTCATGGATGTATTGCTCAAGTACGCTACGGCGCTCCGCGACCAGGACAGCAACATGATGCTGGTTTCCGAAGATGAGAACATGCATGAGCAGCTGGTTGTCGGAGGTGTCGCCGCTGTTGTGGGTGACGAGAACATCTACACGTCTGATGAATGGCTCGGCAAGACGGTCAAGACTGCCTATCAGGACGCCGTTGCACGTGTCGCGGCGAAGGCGGCCCAAGGGAGCGCAGCAACCACCACCGATCCGAACTCCGAACCGCAGAGCCCCGAGCCCCAGGACGAGGACCCGGTGACCTGACAATCACCTGTGGCGGTAACCTGGGTTGTTGCCGAGCCGGGACGGAACACAATGCATATTCCCAACGGTGTGATCGGTCCCGGCGTGAGCGCCGCTGCCGGTGTTGTTGCTGCCGGCGGTTTTTGGGGTCGCCGTCTCTCGGGCTCGCCGTTACCTGACGGATCGCCTGGTGCCTATGGCGGCGCTGGTCGCCGCGTTCGTGTTCGCAGGGCAGATGATCAACTTCCCGGTGCTCCCCGGCATGTCGGGCCACCTCCTTGGCGGCGTGCTCGCCGCAGTGCTCGTCGGACCATGGGCGGGGTATCTTGTTGTATCGATCGTGCTCATCATCCAAGCGAACCAACCTCGAATCTCGATCCGGCGAGCCGGAAGGACCTCACCGGCATCCTCGACGGTCTCGACGTGACACAACTCCTCGTGACCCATGACCTGCTCTATGCCCTTGAGATCTGCGAGCGATCGCTGATCATCGACGGCGGCCGGATCGTTGCCGATGGGGCGACCCGCGAGATACTGGGAGACCCGCAATTGCTTGCCGAACACCGGCTCGGTTTGCCCATCGGGCTCCGGATCGAAGATTTGGGCACGTCGTGAACCGCAACAGCGCCGGCCACGGGCGAAACGCTGCCGCGATGGAAGGACACATGTGGGAGCTCTCCATCCCGCTCCATGAACCGTTCGTGAACGCGGCCGTCACGGTGGAAGCGCGGCGCGTCGTCATCATCTCGATCACCAGCCACGGCAACAGTGGTTGGGGTGAGGCGGCACCGTATCCGGGCGTCACGCCGGACTCGGCTGACGACGCGTGGAGCACGCTGCAGCGGGGGCATGTCCTCTCTCCATCAGCGGCGGCGGCCATCGACGAAGCCGAGGCGGACCTCCAGGCGCGAAGCGTCAGCCTGCCGTTGTGGGAGAGCATCGGTGGGTCCCCTCGGTCCATTGCCACGTCCATCGCCGTGGGACTCGACGACGATCCGGTGCAGCGTCTCGAAGCGACCGGCGCTGCCGCCGCAAAGCTGAAGATTCGACCAGGGAACGATGTTGGGCGTGTTGCCGCTGTGAGAGCAGCGCTGCCGAACGTACTAGTCGGGGTAGATGCCAACGGCTCATACCGCTGGGCGGACCGGGGAGCTCTGCTCGAGCTCGATGGGCTCGGCGTCGACTACATCGAGCAGCCGTTTCCGGCGGATGATCTTGCATCCCATGCTCGGCTGAGAGACGAGATGGTGGCCTCGGTCGCTCTCGACGAACCGATCGACTCGGCCGCCGCGGCGATCCGCGCGATCGAAGCAGGTGCGTGTGATCTTGTGGTCGTGAAACCCTCGCGGGTCGGCCTGGCGACCTCGCGGGTGATCCACGATATCGCCCTCGCCGCCGGCCTCCGCATCAAGGCATCCGGTCTCCTCGAGACCGAGATAGGGCGAGCATGCACGCTGGCCGTTGCGACGCTGCCCGCCGCCGCCCATTCGGACGTCGCTCCATCGTCCTGGTACCTGGCCGGTGGCATCGGCCGGAGTGAACCGGATTCCAATTCGGGATCCATCACCCCTTCGAACAACGCCGGCATCGGCTTCACCCCTGATCTGGAGGTCTTCGCTCCGTACGTCGTGAGAGACGCCGCGATCGGTCCGAGAATCTGGAACCACAGGTGGCAGTGAAGAGAGCTCCGAACCGAGACACGAGACGGTCTTCGCCTTCACCTCCGAACGTCGTTCCTCAGTGCGGCTCAGACATCCAGACCTAGTCCTCGCGCGATCACCATCCGTTGTATCTCGCTGGTGCCTTCGCCGATCTCGAGGACCTTGGCATCCCGATAGTGGCGAGCGACCAGCGTGTCGTCGAGGAATCCCGCTCCTCCGAAGACTTGGGTCGCGATCCGGGTAGCGGTTACCGCAGACTCCGTTGCGTACAGCTTTGCCCGCGCCGCGGCGTGCCGGTAGGGCTGTCCGGTGTCCTTCAGCCAGGCGGCTTTGTACGTGAGGAGCCGGGCTGCTTCGGCCATCACTTCGATGTCGGCGATGCTGAAGGCAATCGCCTGGTACGAACCGATTGGTAGCCCAAACGAGGTGCGCTCCTTGGCGTAGGCGGACGACTCTTCGAGACAGGCCTGGAGGACACCAACGGCGAGCGCTGCGATGGCGATCCTCCCGTCATCGAGGATCGACATGAACTGTCGAAAGCCTTGCCCGCGAGTTCCGAGGAGGTGGTCCGCCGGAACGCGACAGTCATCGAATCGGAGTCCATGGGTGTCCGAGGCGTGCCATCCCATCTTGTCGTACGCCGGCTCGATTTCGAAGCCTGGTGTGCCGGCAGGGATGATGATGGCCGACACCTCCTCGGGACCGGTCCTGGCCGTAATGGTGACCAGTGAGGTGATGGCGGTCCCCGAGTTGGTGATGAAGGCCTTCGACCCGTTGACGACCCACGTGCCGCCGGAGAGTTCTGCGCTCGTTCGGGTTGCTGCGGCGTCCGAACCGGCGTCGGGCTCGGTGAGGCCGAAGCCTGCGAGCGCACGGCCAGCGATCAGATCGGGCAACCACTGATCGCGCTGTTCGTCGGTCCCATATTCTGCGATCGGGTTGATTCCGAGGCCGACCGCCGCTTCGAGGGTGATGGCGATCGATTGATCGACCCGGGCGAGCTCTTCGATGGCAATGCACAGGGTGGTGAAGTCGGAGTTCGACCCGCCGTAGCGTTCGTCGAAGGGGAGCCCAAAGAGGCCGAGATCGGCCATCTTGGCAACAGCGCCGAGTGGGAAGACTCGCGTTCGGTCCCACTCGCGGGCGTGTGGTGCAATCTCGGAATCTGCGAAGTCCCGCATGACCTTGCGGAAAGCGACGTGTTCCTCCTTGAACTCCATCTGCCAGCCTCCTGCTCAGCGTGGCATCAGCCTATCCGGTGCGGATCCGGTCGTCCCGCTAGAGTTGTCGCAACCATTCGAGAGAGGTATCTCATGTGCTGTTTCTTCGCGACGCTGTTGACGTTGGGACCGCGCGCCGCAATCCTGGTGTGGTGGTTGCTTGACACAGCCCGGTGGGAAGCAGCGTTCTCGAGCTTCTTCTGGGCGTTCTTCGGCTTCATCTTCCTGCCATGGACAACACTGTCGTGGGTGGCGGTGTGGTCGCCTGGCGGTTTGACCGGATTCGACTGGGTCATCCTCGGTCTTGGGCTCTTGCTCGACATCCTCAGCTATGCGTCGAGCGAATACGGCCGCAGGGAGCGCTACGCCACGGTCTGACCGCTTCGGGCTCGGACAGGTCGCAACCTGATGGACACCGCTGTTGCGCTCGTGCAGAGCTATCTGTACATGAACGGGTACTTCACTGTCACGGAGTATCCGGTGCTCGAATTGATGTCCGATGGCGAGTACCGAACCGTCACCGACGTTGACGTACTCGCCGTTCACATCCCGGGTGCCGGCCGAGATGACGCTGATGTCAGCGGTTCGTTCGTGTCGGTCGACCCCGACCTTGATGTCGATCTCGGCCGAATCGACCTCATCATCGCCGAGGTCAAGGAAGGTCGAGCCGAACTCAATGCGTCTGCGCGCGACCCGAAGGTGCTACGGGCAGCACTCAACCGGTTCGGGGCTATGGGTGAGGAGCGAATCTCGCGCGTGATCGCGGACTTGCTCGACGACGGGGAGGCCGACCATCCCGACGGGCCCCGGGTGCGGCTCATGGCATTCGGTGCGCGGCCGCCCACCGACCGCAATGCGACGTACCAATGGCGATTGCTCGGTGACCTCGCCGCGTTCATGCGCAGCACGCTCAACTCGAACTGGTCCGCAGCCCAGAGCATTCAGTCGAAGGACCCCGCGTTGTCGTTCCTCTTGTTGCTGGAGAAGGCGGTCAGGGGAGAGAAGAAGGCTCCAGACATGAGACCCGAGACATGAGACCCGGGCTGATTCCCATTCCTCTGTCCCTTCACGGAGTGGCAGAACGCGGATGTGCTCTCGCTGATCCACAGGGGGGCATCCCGCACCGCGCTGCTGAGTCGGCGGGCTGAGTCCTCACATGTTCCATGTTGTATTGCATCGGCCGGAGATTCCTCCCAATACGGGGAACCTCATGCGGCTGTGCGTCAATACCGGGAACCGGCTGCATCTCATTCGCCCTTTGGGTTTCGAACTCGATGACGCTCGTTTGCGGCGGGCCGGTCTGGACTACCGCGAGTACGCCGACGTGTCGGTGTACAACAGCCTGGAGGGCTTTGTGGAAGCAGTCCATCCGCCTCGGCTCTTCGCCTTCACGCAGCACGCCGTGCGGCTCTACACCGACGTCGCCTTCGCCGCCGGTGATGCTCTCCTGTTCGGCCGCGAGTCAGACGGGTTGCCGCCCGAGATGCTCGACGATCCGGCCGTGGCAGATCGGCTGCGTATCCCGATCGCCCCGGGTGGACGGTCGCTGAACCTCGCGAACGCCGCTGCAATCGTCGTTTACGAAGCGTGGCGCCAGAACGGATTCGTGTAGCGCTGTCGGCCGCAGAGGCCTGAGGGCGCGCTGAACTCGGCAGCGGCTCGCCATTCCGGTACCTTGGGGGTCGTGCAACACCGATTCCCGATCCGCGTCCGCTTCTACGAACTCGATCCGTACCACCACGTCAACCACGCCGTCTACATTCAGTACTTCGAGGCCGCCCGCATCGAATTGCTTCGCGAGGCAGGGATGACCCTCCAAGGAATGATGGATGACGGCGTGATGATCGTTGTGACCGACATCACCACCCGGTTCCTTCGTTCTGCCCTCGGCAATGACGAGTTGGTGGTTGAGACCGAAGTCCTCGAGTTCAAACGCGTGACGTCGCGCTGGCGCCAACGCCTGATTCGGGGCGATGAAGTGATCGTCGAGCAAGAACTCGGAGCCGCTGTCACGAATCTCTCAGGGCGGCCGGTTCGTTTCCCCGAGCACATGGTGGAGATGCTCCGGCCGTACCTCGTCGGGCCGTGAGAATCCAGTCCATCGAGGCGGCGGCCGCGGCTGCCTGGCCGCCAACTGAGTCGCTGACGCTCGGCTCGTGGAAGCTGTCCGCAGGCGATGGATTCTCTCGTCGCCGCAACTCTGCTGTCCCAGCGGGTCCGTTGCCCGAAAGTCTCGACCGAAGGCTCGCCGACGTTGAGAAGTGGTATCGCGTGCGCGGGCTCCCGACGTTGTATCGCATCACCCCCGAGTGCGACGCGGCTGTGGACAGCATCCTTTCCGAGCGCGGACTGGTATTCGAAGCTCCGACGCTCGTCATGTCGAGAATGCTTGACATGCCCGAGTCAAGTGAGGGCGTCGACGGGTCGTCGGTCGTGACCGACGCATGGGTTGAGACCGAGATCGAGGCACTCGGCGTCGACCGTTCATCGATCGGGCCCTGGTTGGCGACCATCGCGGCTGTGCCCTCCCCGGCCCTGTTCGTCGCCCCGATCCACGACGGCACGCCGGCCGGAGCCGGATTCGGGGTTGTTGTCGATGGATTGCTCGGCGTGTTCGAAATCGTCGTTCGACCGGAGCATCGACGACGCGGGCACGCCCGGCGCATCATGGCAGCACTTCACCGGTTCGGGGCGAGTGAGGGAGCGAGTCGAGCGTTCCTGCAGGTGCTGGAGGATGACGACCGAATCGGATCCGCTATCATCCCTGTATCAATCCAACGCAGATTGCACGCTTCGATGAACTCGGGGTCTTGGCACCGGCTCACGTTGAGGTCGCCGATGTTGACCTCGTTGTGGTGCGATGGGACTCGGGAGCCGAAGTCTCGGTGCTCTACGGCCGCTGTATTCACCGGGGTGCACTGCTGTCCGATGGTTGCATCGAAGGTGAGAACCTCGTCTGTGGCCTGCACCGGTGGGACTACCGATACCGGACCGGCATCTCTCAATATGACAACACTGAGCGGCTCGAGCGCTTCGTTTCCTGGATCGACGACGGTGCCGTATTCGTCGATGCCGACGAGATCGAGGAGTGGGCGGTCGCCAACCCCCAGCCGTACAACCGGAGCGCCTACCAGGGCACCTATCAGGACCCCACCGGAACACCAGACGAACCGTTCGTCAAGACAATCCGGGAATTCGCAGGCCACGGTCTTGAACGAGTCGGCGCCCACGGTCCCGCAGGTGCGATGGGCGTGCCCCGGTCGAAGCTCCCGTCGTGGGACGACCTTCAGATCGTGACCGCGCAACTAGCCACCGCGCCCCTGCTCGAGGACGAAGTGGTGGACACCGAGCTAGTGATCGGCCCCGCCGCAGCGCGACCGCTCCGGTTGGACATCCCGCTGTTCGTATCGGACATGTCGTTCGGTGCACTGTCCGAGGAAGCAAAGATGGCCCTGGCGAAGGGGGCCGAGAGCGCTGGGACGGGGATCGCGTCGGGCGAAGGAGGCGCCCTGCCTGAGGAACGCACTGAATCCAGCCGCTTTCTCTACGAACTGGCATCAGCCGAATTTGGCTTCAGCTGGGACATCGTCGAGCAGGTCCGGGCGTTCCACTTCAAGGGCGGTCAGGCGGCGAAGACGGGTACCGGCGGGCACCTGCCCGGTACCCAGCGTGAGGACCTCCGAGCGAGACTGCCGGTTGATGAGGCGGCCGACCGGGTGACGGGTTCTTAGCGGCTCGCGTTCTGTGACGGCAGCTTCGGGAGCAGCCAGCTCAAGAAGGCGTCCTCACTGCGGGTCTGGAGGGTTGCCTTTCCCGGACCCGTGAGATCCACCACCAGCCCTTCACCGCCGAAGATCGTGCTCTTCCACCCTGCGATCTTGCGCACGTTGAACCCCATCCCCTCGGTGAAGGTGACGAGGTGTCCGGTGTCGACCGTGAACTGCTCGCCCGGTCCGAGTTCGATCTCCTCGATTGCGCCATATGACGCGATCAGGAGAGATCCGACCCCGTGGACTCTCAGCATGACCAAGCCTTCGCTGGCGAAGAACGTCTTCGCTCCGCTCCACTTCGTGTCGACGTTCACTTCCGGTGATGACGCGATGTAGCTGCCGCTCTGGACCATCAACGTCTCGCCCATCAGCTCGAGCAGTTTCATGTCGCCGGGCAGCGCAGGAGCGAGGAAGATCCTGCCCCCTGAGGCCGGAGCTGAGAACGTGTTGAGGAAGAAGCTCTCCCCACCGAGTGTGGCTCTCCCGAGCGACTTCAGGAAGCCGCCTCTGGCCTTCGTTTGAAGCTCGAGGTCGGTCGACATGGCAACCATTGCACCGGCTTCAACGACGATCTCTTCGCCTGGATCGAGGTCGACCTTCGCGGTGGCATAGGACGGGCGATAGTCGATCGTTACATGCATGACGCTCCCTTCATGTGTTCTTCTCCAACGATACCGTGGGCTACCTGGCCGGGAGCGGCACCGTGGTCGCGTGGTTTCGCTACGCTCGCGTCCGTTGGGCGCCAGAAGCGCCTGACCCCCTCCGCTGCCCCGGCGGGCGGAACCTCCCCCTGAGGGTGGGGAGCTACGGAGCGGGAGTAGGAAGGGCCCGTAGCTCAGCTGGTTAGAGCAGGCGACTCATAATCGCTTGGCCGCAGGTTCGAGTCCTGCCGGGCCCACGCGGACTCGCCGGGGGCGAGTCCGTTGGCAGTTCGCTTTGCGAACTGCTCTACGACCAGGTTCGTGGCCGCAGGTTCGAGTCCTTTTCGGTCTCGACCTCGTGCTGTGAGGGGTTTCTTCTTCTGCCTGGCGGCTCTCGTGTGCTGGTGGTTCCTGGTGCTGGTCCGGGTGTGTCTTCGGTGGGCGGAGAAGGTTCGAGTCCTGCCGGGCCCACGACGAACCGGCATAGGCGTCTGACCACACAAAGAGTCCGTTGGCAGTTCGCTTTGCGAACTGCTCTACGACCAGGTTCGTGGCCGCAGGCTCGAGTCCTTCCCAACACGCCGCCGGGACGGCGGAACGGGCCAACCGAGCTGCTCGAATCGGCTCAAACGGAGCACCACCGACCAGCCGGGGCGGGGAACACCAGCCACATCGTCACTCCCAACCGGATATGGGAGGGGTGGTTGTCGCCGGGATCGGCCTGATCTTGTTCTCAGCGTTTCGCCCCGCCCGGGAAGGGTCGTGGTGGGGACGGCGATACGGTGCCGGCGAACCACCGCTGGGCAAGGACTGAGGGCGCAATCACCCGCCCATCCCGGGCCATTGGCATGGGGGTCGAACCCGCCTATGTGATCGCATTGCTCGCGGGGCGTTCAGTCTCTATTGCGGGCCCGGACACGGGACCAGTGGAAGAAGTAGCCGCTCACACCGCCAAGCAGGAACAGCAGCAAGGCCCACAGCCATGTCGCCATCGTGAAACTCCAAGAGAGGAACTGGACGGTTCCCGAGCCCGTGTTCTGCACGACGAAGATGAGCGCTATCAGCGCCGCACCGCCGCCGAGGATCGTACCGACTCCGATACCGCGCCTCTTCTCAGAACGGTCAGCCATACACCTCCCTCGATGAATACCGCCAGCCTACCCAAAAATGCCCTAGCCGACCGACGACGACATCAGAAACCGCGAATCATGCAGTGACCACCTGAAACCACAGCCGGTGGGCGGGTTGCGTGGCGAGGTGCGGGTCGTCGCCGGACCCGTTCACGCCCACAACACCGTGAGTTCACCGACGCGATGCGGCCTGCCGATCAATCCTCCAGTTGTAGGGCCTGGCCGCTTGGACTACGCAAGGTCGAAGCGATCAAGGTTCATGACCTTGTCCCATGCAGCGACGAAGTCATACACGAACTTCTGCTCCGCGTCATCGGACCCGTAGACCTCGGCGATGGCCCGGAGCTCGGAATTCGAGCCGAAGACCAAGTCGACGCGGGTACCGGTCCACCGAAGCTCGCCGGTTTCGCGACTCCGACCCTCGAAGACGTCCTCGGAGTCCGACGTCGCGCTCCACACCGTTGCGTCGTCGAGCAGGTTCACGAAGAAGTCGTTGGTCAGCGTTTCGGGTCGGTCGGTGAACACCCCGTACGGAGAGTCTCCGGCGTTGGCGTTCAGCACGCGCATACCACCGAGGAGGGCAGTCATCTCGGGAGCGGACAGCGTCAGCATGAACGCCTTGTCCACCAGCATATGCTCCGCTGGGAGCTCGTGGCCGGGCCGCAGGTAGTTGCGGAACCCGTCTGCGGTTGGCTCGAGCACGGCGAACGACTCGATGTCTGTCTGCTCCTGGGTGGCATCGGTGCGACCCGGGGTGAACGGCACCTGCACGTCGTGCCCGGCCTTCTTTGCGGCGGACTCGACCGCTGCACACCCGCCCAACACGATCACGTCGGCGAGTGAGACCATCTTCCCGCCCGTCTGCGCGCTATTGAACTCTCGCTGGATCTGCTCCAGGGTCTCCAACACCTGCGATACCCCGGACGTCACGTTGACGTCCCACCCAGTCTGCGGCGAGAGACGTATGCGGGCTCCGTTCGCACCACCACGCTTGTCGGTGTCGCGGTAGGTCGATGCCGATGACCAAGCGGCGGTGACCAGCTGGGAGATGGACAGGCCGGAGCCGAGGATCGTGCTCTTGAGCGCAGCAATGTCCTCGTCGACGATTGGCTCGTGGGTGACCGCGGGGACCGGGTCCTGCCAGATCAGGGCCTCATCGGGAACCCACGGGCCGAGGTAGCGAGTGACGGGGCCCATATCGCGGTGCAGCAGCTTGTACCACGCCCTGGCGAAGACCTCTGCGAACTCATCCGGGTTCTCGTAGAAACGCTCCGAGATCTTCCGGTAGACCGGATCCGCGATCATCGCCATGTCAGCCGTCGACATCATGGGGGCGTGCCGCTTCGACGGGTCATGTGCGTCCGGCACCGTGCCCTGCGCCTCGGGGTTCTTCGGCGTCCACTGATGCGCACCAGCAGGACTCTTCGTCAGCTCCCAGTCGTAGGTGAGCAGGTTCTCGAAGTAGCCGTTGTCCCACCTGATCGGGTTGTTGGTCCAGGCACCTTCAAGCCCGGCCGTGATCGTGTCGTCTCCTTTGCCACTGCCGAAGCTGTTCTTCCAGCCGAGGCCCTGCTGCGCGATGGGGGCACCCTCGGGCGCGGCCCCGAGGTGGTCGTCGCTGGCGGCGCCGTGGGTCTTTCCGAACGTGTGGCCGCCGGCGGTGAGGGCGACCGTCTCCTCATCGTTCATTGCCATGCGCGCGAACGTTTCACGGATGTCCCTGGCCGAACCCAGGGGATCCGGATTGCCGTTGGGACCCTCGGGGTTGACGTAGATCAGGCCCATCTGAACGGCACCGAGCGGGTTCGCCAATTCCCGGTCTCCGCTGTAGCGCTCATCGCCGAGCCACTCCCGCTCCGGACCCCAGTAGACGTCTTCCTCAGGCGCCCAGATGTCCTCGCGCCCGCCGCCGAAGCCGAATGTCTTGAAGCCCATTGTCTCCAACGCTCGGTTCCCGGCGAAGATCAGCAGGTCGGCCCACGAGATCTTCCGGCCGTACTTCTGCTTGATCGGCCAGAGGAGTCGACGCGCCTTGTCGAGGTTGGCGTTGTCGGGCCAGCTGTTGAGAGGGGCAAAGCGCTGTGCGCCGGTGCCGCCGCCGCCACGGCCGTCGGCGATGCGATACGTTCCTGCGGCGTGCCACGTCATGCGGATGAAGAGCGGGCCGTAGTGGCCGTAGTCGGCCGGCCACCAGTCCTGCGACTGCGTCATCAGGGCGTCGACGTCTTTGGCCAGAGATTCGAAATCGAGCGTCTCAAACTCGTCGGCGTAGTTGAAGTCCGCCCCCAAGGGATTCGCCTTGAGCGGGTTCTGACGAAGGATGCTCAGGTTCAACTGATCCGGCCACCAATGCTGGTTCGCCGTGATTCCAACGGCCTGATGCGAGGCGCCCATCACCGGGCACTGCGATGCCGACGGGTCGTCGCTGATGGGAGTCGTGCCGTGGTCGTGCGTGCTCATATCTCTCCTCTATCACTGGTATTGATGACTTCGCATTGTGATCGGTTGCGGGGCGGCAGACGAGATGATGTTGGTTCTCGCCGGCCCGATCCTCGTCGGGGGGCGCCGGGCTGGCGGGCCGGCGGGCTTGATGTGTTGGTTGGCGTCTCGGTCGGCCATGACCCTTAGGCCATCGTACACCGCCCGGTAGGTGACGGTACCGGTCGCAGTGGCGCTCACTCCCACCGGAAGACGCGTACGGCAACGAATCCCACAACGATGGCGTACGCAGCCATCACTGCCAGATTGGTGGCGCTCGGTGTGGTTCCGTACCACGAATCAGCCAGTGCCTGCACGGACGAGCCAAGCGGTGTGAAATCGCTCACGGTCCGCAGCCCGTCCGACATGATCGACCGTGGGATCCAGAGGCCGGCAAAGAACAACATCGGGAAGTAGATCGCCATGCCGATCGCCTGTGCAGACCCGGTGGTGCGAGCCACGGCCCCGACGAGCAACCCGATCGAGAACGTGGACGCCGCCGCGAGGAGGAACGAGACCGCGAACCACGCCGGGCTCTCGGGGAACGGCACGTCGAACACCACCACCGCGATCAGGATCGCAAGTGCCGCAGCGGCGATCGCCACCCCGACATGAACTGCCAGCTGAGCCCACAGCAGCCGAGCAGGGTGGACCGGTGTCGTACGCAGTCGGCGAAGAATCCCGAACTGCCGATAGGTGCCGAGAATCGGGGGGAGTGTGACCAACCCGAGCGTCGCCAGACCCAAGCGCGAGCACTATTGGCGCGTACACGTCGATGTAGCGGTCGATCCGTCGAGATCGGCGGACGGCTCATCGAATCCCGGGAAGAAGAGGCCCAGCAACAGAAGCAGGAGTCCAGGGAAGACGAGTCCGAAGAACAGGGCGATGGGGTCACGTGCGAAGAGCCTGGCCTCGGTCCGCGCGATGTTCATTGTCGCCGACATCAGTTCGCCTCCGGTTCTGGTTCGCCCGAGTCACCGGGTTCGGACGTGAGCTCGAGGTAGGCGTCTTCGAGGCTGGTCTGCTCGACTCGGAGTTCCTCGGCGATGATTTGGCGATCGGCCAGGAGCCCGGTGACCGCCAGCACAACGTTGCCGGTGCCGGTGATGACAACGTGAGGTCCGCTGTGGCTGACGGACGTGACGTCCGTCAGATTCGTGAACACCTCGTCAGCGATCGGTTCCGATGGTCGGAACGTCAAACGCTGTTCCGAGCCGATTTTGCGAATGAGGCCCGAAGGGGAGTCGAGGGCAACAACTCGACCGTGATCGATCACCATGATTCGGTCGCACAATCGCTCTGCTTCTTCCATGAAGTGGGTGACCAGGACAACCGTGACGCCGGCCGCCCTGATTTCTTCGATCGTGTCCCACGTCGACCGCCGGGCTTGGGGGTCAAGACCGGTGGTGAGCTCGTCGAGGATTGCGATCTCAGGAGATCCGACAAGCGCCAATGCGATGGCGAGGCGCTGTTTCTGCCCGCCGGAGAGCTTGGCGTACTTCGAGTCCACCTTGTCTTGAAGGCCGAGACGGTCGAGAAGCTCGTGCCAATCGGCAGGGTCGCGGTAGAACGAGGCGTACAGTTCGAGGGCCTCGCCAACCTTGATCTTGTCTTGCAGCCGGCTCTCCTGGAGCTGAGCTCCGAGGCGTTGGGTGACCTCGTACCGATCCCGTATTGGATCGAGGCCGAGAACTTGGATCGATCCGCCGTCTGGACGCCTCAGGCCTTCGACGCACTCCACCGTCGTGGTCTTGCCGGCGCCGTTCGGGCCGACGATCCCGAAGATCTCACCCTCTTCCACCGAAAGCGAGACACCGTCGACGACGTTGACGTCATCGTAGGTCTTGATGAGATCTGTGACTTCGATGATCGGCACGGTCTCTCCCGGGGTTCTGTCGCCACCAGTATGTACGAGTGGCGAGAGGCGTGTATCACCTGCGCGGTTCTCGACCAGCGCCCCGTGGGCGCGCCGACTGACTGATCTGATCTAGAGTTCAGCGCACGATTCGCTGTGCGCTGGCAGCACGCGGGGGATCGGCGGAAAAGGAACACTGAAGGGAGAGCCAATGGCTCGGAACAGATGGACATTCATGGTCGCTCTGATGATGGTGCTCGCGCTCGTCGCGGCGGCATGCAGCAGCGACGACGACGCAAGCAGCGATGACGCAAGTAGCGATACCACAGCGGCAAGCGCCGACGAGACGACTACGACCGCCGCGGAAGCGGCAGAAGAGTTCAAGGTCGCGTTTGTGCATGTCGGACCGACCGCCGACAAGGGTTGGTCCTGGGCCCATGATCAGGGTGCCCAGTACCTCGCGGACAACATGCCGGGCGTCAAGATCACGACGCTCGAGAGCATCCCGGAGGGGCCGGACTCGCAGCGCGTGTTCGAGGACCTCGCCGCAGATGGCAATCAGCTGATCTTCGGCACGTCGTTCGGCTACATGGATCCGATGCTCGCTGCGGCGGAGAACTACCCGGACGTGGCATTCATGCACGCTACCGGATACAAGATGTCGGACAACATGGGCAACTACTTCGGCGCAGCCGAGGAAGGTCGCTACCTGTCCGGGATGGCCGCCGGTGCTCGCTCCGAGACCGGCAAGATCGGCTACGTTGCAGCGTTCCCGATTCCTGAGGTGCTCCGCGGTATCAATGCCTTCACGCTTGGTGCTCGCGAGATCAACCCTGAAGCCACCGTGCAGGTCGTCTGGACATCTACGTGGTTCGATCCACCGACCGAGGGTGATGCTGCACAGGCACTGCTCGATTCGGGCGTCGACGTTATCGCCATGCACCAGGACTCATCGGCACCGGGCCAGGCGGCTGAAGCGGCCGGCGCGGGCTGGGTCGGCTACAACACCGACATGTCGGAGTTCGCACCCGAGGGCTGGCTGACCGCAGCAATCTGGGATTGGGGTCCGTACTACCTGGCCACTGCCGAAGCGGTGAAGGCCGGTACGTGGGCGCCGGAGGCTTTCTACGGCAACATGGCCGACGGCATGGTCGACATCGCACCGTTCGGTCCGTCGGTCTCCGAGGAGACGCAGGCACTGATCGAGACGAGGAAGCAGGAGATCATCGCCGGGACCTTCGCGGTGTTCCCCGATCCGATCGTGAACCAGGCGGGCAACGAGCAACCGCTCGGCGACATCTTCAGCATGGACTACTTCGTCGAGGGCGTCATCGGCAGCCCGACCGGCTGATCGAGCTAGCGACCAAACAACCGGAGGGCCCCGCACTTTGCGGGGCCCTCCCTTGTTGTGGGCGACGGGTGTTCTCTGGCTAGGATGCGGGCATGCCGAGCGCCGACCAGAGCATCACACCGCCAGCAGTTGAGCTCCGCAAGATCGACAAGTCGTTCTACGGCGTCCTCGCCAACGCGGATGTCGACTTCAGCCTTGCTCGCGGTGAAGTTCACACGCTCCTCGGCGAGAACGGAGCCGGCAAGTCGACTCTGTGCTCGGTGATGGCCGGCCTCTACCGCCCCGATTCCGGCGAGATGCTCATGGACGGCGAACCTGTCGTCCTCAAATCTCCCAAGGACGCGCTCGCCGCCGGTATCGGGATGGTGTACCAGCACTTCCGGCTCGTATCGAATCTCACCGTGGCCGAGAATCTCGCGCTCGGCAATCCCGAGGTCGGGCTGCGCCTGTCGCAGAGCGAACTCGAGGCCGAGGCACGCGAACTCGGCGAGCGCTACGACTTCCCCGTGGATCCATCGGCTCGTATTTGGCAGCTGTCGGTCGGCCAGCAGCAGCGTGTCGAGATCCTCAAACTGCTCTATCGCGATGTTCGCATCCTGATCCTCGACGAACCGACGGCGGTGCTCACCCCCCAGGAGGGCCAGGCGTTGTTCAGGGCGATGCGCACGCTGGCCGACGAAGGACGTTCGCTGATCTTCGTATCGCACAAACTGCACGAGGTCAAGCAGGTCTCCGATCGAGTCACGGTCCTCCGAGAAGGAAGGGTTGTCGGCAAGGTCGATACGGCAGACGCCCAACCGAAGGACCTTGCTCGGATGATGGTCGGGAAGGACCTCGTGCTCCCGACGCGTGCGCCCAACGAATCCATCGGGGATCCAGTCCTCGTGGTCGACAACCTGAAAGTCCGGGACGATCGAGGTCTCGATGCCGTGGATGGACTTTCGATAGCCGTCAATGCCGGCGAGGTTGTCGGGATCGCCGGAGTGTCGGGAAACGGTCAGCGCGAACTCGCGCAGGGGATCGTGGGCTTGATGAAGGTGACGGAAGGCTCGGTCCATCTGTCGGGCGCCGACATCACCGGATCGAGCGTCCTGAACACGATCAAAGCCGGTATCGCCTATGTGCCCCAGAGCCGCCTCGGGATGGGTCTTGCCCCTGGACTCGACACCGACGACAACCTTGCGCTCAAGCAGTTCCGTGAGCCGCCCTACTCGAACGGACCGATGCTCTCCCAGAAGGCGTTCAAGGACAAGGGCGCTGAACTCATCGAGGGTTTCGACGTTCGTGGTGTGCGCTCCGGCTTGCCGATCCGACTTCTCTCAGGGGGGAATCTGCAGAAGGCACTCATCGCTCGCGAGGTCACTCAGAACCACTGCCTGTTGATCGCACGATCGCCGACCCGGGGCCTCGACGTTGGCGCCACGGCCGCGGTGCGCGAGCAGATCCTCGCCGAACGGGATCGGGGCATAGCCGTATTGCTGATTTCGGAAGACCTCGACGAATTGCTCGCATTGGCGGACCGCTTGCTGGTCATCTATGAGGGCAAGATCGTGGGCGAGATGCCGGCATCCGAAGCCACCGCAGAGCGCCTCGGATTGCTCATGTCCGGCCACAACGAGGAGCGGTCCGCATGAAACGCCGGCTTATCGTTGAACCGCGTGGCTTAGCACCATGGTGGCTCAAGCTGCTCATCCCGATCGGCTCGGTCATCGCCGCGATGATGATCGGCGCGGTATTCCTGGCCATCACCGGCAACGACTGGGTCGAGGTCTATCAGAAGATGGCCGATGCGGCGTTTGGCTCCCGACGCGGCTTCGCCGAGACGTTGGTGTCGGCGACGCCGCTCATCCTGACCGGCGTCGCCGCGGCCATCGCGTTCAAGATGCTGGTCTGGAACATCGGTGGAGAAGGGCAGCTGATCTTCGGGGCCATCCTTGCCGCCGGTGTGGGGATCTGGTTGTCCGACTCGACCCCCCAGGTCATAGCGATCGTCGCCGTCGTCATCGCCGGTGCTGTCGGCGGAGCGTTCTGGGCGTCGTTGGCCGCTGTCCCAAGGGTCTACCTCGGGACGAACGAGATCATCACAACGCTCATGTTGAACTTCATCGCCCTCAATCTGATGCAGTACCTCGTCCTCGGAAGTTCGAGTCCCTGGCGGGATCCCGAGGCAACGCAGTTCCCACAAGGTCGTCCGATCCTCGAGAACGGGCGGATCCCCGAGTTCTTCCAGCGTCTCGACTGGGGGTTCTTCATCGCCATCGGCGTGGCGGTCATCGCCTGGTTCGTGATCAGCAAGACGCGGAGCGGGTTTGAATACCGGATCGTCGGCGACTCGTTCGATACCGCTCGCTACGCCGGCATCAAGGTGCCGAGGAAGGTCATGGGCACGTTCCTGGCTTCCGGTGCTGCAGCCGGCCTTGCGGGTTCGATCCTGGTGGCGGGCATTCTGGGCAAGATGGACCCGAGATCCCTCGATCTGGGTCTCGGCTTCACCGGGATCATTGTTGCCGCGCTCGCCCGCCTCAACCCGATCGCCATCATTCCCGTCGCCATTCTGATGGGAGCGCTCAACAACGCCGGGCCTGCGCTCCAATCGATCGGCGTGCCTTCGGCAACCGTCCAGATCCTGCAGGGTGCGATCCTGCTGTTCGCTGTCGGCGGAGAGTTTCTGATTTCGAACCGGATCCATCGTCCCGACGTAGCCGCCGGTGACGCAAAGTCGGAGCCGGAGGCGCAGCCCGCATGAACGAATCCGTACTCATGCTCACACTGATGGCCGGTATCGGTCTCGGGACGCCGCTTGTGTTCGGCACGGTCGGGGAGATCCTCACCGAGCGCTCCGGCATTCTCAACCTCGGCGTCCAGGGCATGATGCTCTTCGGTGCTGTTGCCGGCTTCTGGGCCACGTTCGTCACGGGCAACCTGTGGCTCGGGGTCATTGCATCTCTGGTCGCCGGAGCCGGACTCTCGGTGATCCATGCCTTCAACTCGGTAACCCTTCGCGTGAGCCAGATCGTTTCGGGATTGGCGCTGACGATCTTCGGGACGGGTGTCGCCGTGTACATCGGCAAAGCCGGCTCGGACCCCTTGATCGGCCAGCCGTCGAAGGCGATTTCAACCCGATCTTCCCCGACGGTCTCGCCGACCTGCCGATCGTGGGCCCACTGATCTTCGGCCATGACGCACTCGTCTATTTGTCGTGGATGGTCGTCGCGGTCGCCAGCTACTACCTCTTCCGGACACACGTCCCGGCCTCACCGTCCGTGCGGTCGGGGAGGACCCGGCGAGTGCAGAGGCGCCGGGTGTCAACGTCTCCACGGTCCGCTACATCCATGTCATGCTCGGCGGAGCACTCGCAGGGCTCGGAGGTGCCTACTTCTCGCTCGCTCTCGTTCCGTCTTGGCAGGACAATCCCATTGGCCAGGCGGGATGGATCTCCATCGCCCTCGTGATCCTGGCGTCGTGGCGCCCGTGGCGAGCGCTCTGGGTTGCGTACCTCTTCGGGATCGCGGGTCGTCTCAACTTCACGTTCCAGACCCTCGAGATCAACGTGCCGGCCACCCTGCTCGCCATGCTGCCGTTCGTCCTCGCGATTATCGCGATGATCGCCCTTGACGAGCGGGAAACGAGCACGATTCCTTGGAGCACCGGCTGCGCTCGGGATCCCGTACTACCGGGAAGAGCGCTGACCCGAGCGTGTCCTGGATTCTGCTGACCAACGACGACGGCATCGACAGCCCCGCGCTCGCGCCCTTCGCCTCCGCGCTCGGGCAGCTTGGCTCGGTTCGGGTCGTAGTCCCGGACCGTGAGCGGAGTTGGGTCGGCAAGGCGATCACACGAATCGGCCCGGTCGGTACGCAGCAGGTGGAACTCAACGGTGACGCCGCCTGGACGTGTACCGGCTATCCGGCTGATGCGGTGCAGATCGGCATCCACGGGCTCTTCGACGAACCACCGTCACTGATCGTGTCGGGCATCAACATCGGCTACAACCACGGTGCTGCCTTTCTTCTATCCTCCGGCACCGTCGGCGCGGCGGTTGAGGGATGGGCGTCGGGCATCCCGTCGGTCGCCCTTTCGACCGGAGCGAACGGTGACTGGTCAACGTGGAAACGGCGGGCGCTCGATCCGGCGGCGGCAAAGGATTGGCAGCGACTCGGAACCATCGGATCCGGGGTTGTCGATGATGTTGTCAACGCTGGGCTATTGGGGCTGGCTGACGTGGTTTCAATCAACCTCCCGTTCGACGCATCGGATGAAACGCCGCGGCAGGTAACGACGATCGCGCGAGTCGGCTATCACCAGCTCTTCAGCGATGATGGAAACGGGGTTTACCGCCATGATTTCAGCGGTCGAATCATCGAGTTTGAACCCCTCGACGGTACCGACATCCAGGCCGGCCGCGACGATCGCATCTCGATCGCACCGATTCGGATGCCGACCGCGGCATCCATTCCGGACGACGTTCGCTCCCGCATTGAACGTACGTAGGCGAAACGCCGAGGCAGCCTGCTTTTCGGTTTCTGACGGAACGGTCCTCCGGCCCTGGTCCCGAACTCGATACTCGATCACTGTGCGGAAAGCACCGACAGTGGTGTGACGCGCGAGGAGAGGACCTATGGGAATTCGGATCAAACGAGCGGCAGTCCTCGGGGCCGGCGTGATGGGCCAGGGCATCGCTGCACATCTCGCGAACGCCGGCATTCCGTCATACCTGTTCGACGTGGCACCGCACGAACTGACCGAGGCCGAAGCCGAAGCGGGCCTCACGCTGGACTCCAGGACGGTCCGCAATCGGATCTCGGTCGCGGGTGTTGCTGCCATGCAGAAGGCCAAACCGGCACTGCTGTATCGCCCAGGTCTCGTTTCGTTGGTGACTCCCTGCAACTACGAGGACGACATCGACAAGCTCGCCGAGTGCGATTGGATCGTCGAGGTTGTCGTTGAGCGCATGGACATCAAGCAGCGGGTCTTTGCGATGGTGGATGAGCATCGCAAGCTGGGCAGCGTCGTCTCTTCGAACACTTCCGGACTCTCGGCCGAGGCCATGGCGGAGGGCCGGAGCGAGGACTTCCGCAGCCACTTCATGGTGACACACTTCTTCAACCCCGTCCGGTACATGCGCCTCCTCGAGATGGTTCCCGTCGAGGACACCGATCCGGAGGTCTTCGCCGACATGGCCTGGTTCGGTGAGCACGTCCTCGGCAAGGGCGTTGTGTACTGCAAGGACACCCCGAACTTCATCGCCAATAGGATCGGCACCTTCGGCATGACATCCGTCTTCCACTGGATGGCGGAGTACGGCGTCGGCGTTGCAGAGGTCGATGTGGTGTTCGGCCCGGCGATGGGACGACCAAAGTCCGCCGTGTTCCGGACCGCGGACATCGTGGGACTCGACACCATGGCACACGTCCTCGCGACGATCGGCGAAGGCTGCCCCGATGATCCGTGGCGAGATCGATTTGAGGTTCCCGCAGCGATGCAGGCGCTGATCGACGACGGACGCCTCGGCAGCAAATCCGGCGCCGGCTTCTACAAGAAGGTCAAGACCGAGGCGGGAAGCACCATCCTCAGTCTCGACCTCGAGACGCTCGACTACATCGATGCCGGCAAGGTCAGGCTCGCGGCGGTGGGTGCCGCCAGGAAGATGGAAGAACGGGGGACAAGATCGCCGCGATGGCGGCCTTCGACGACGACTACGGACGTTTCGCGTGGAAGGTCACGGCCGAGACGAGCATCTACGCCCTGGAGTTGCTCGGCCAGATCGCCGACGACATCGTCAACATCGACCGAGCCCTGCGATGGGGCTTCAACTTGGAGTTGGGGCCGTTCGAGGCCTGGGATGGCATCGGCGTTGCAGATTCCGTCGAGCGCATGCGCGCCGAAGGTATGACCGTGCCCGAGGCCGTTGACCGGCTGATCGAGGTCGGCGAAGGCTCGTGGTATGTGAAGCGCGACGGAGTCCGGTACTACTGGGATGTCGAATCGGAGACCTATCTGCCGGTACCGGTCTCTGAGGGAGTGATCACCATCGCATCCCTCGCCGAGGAAGGGCAAGGTCCTCGCAGAGAGCGTGGGAGCCACCCTGTACGACATGGGCGACGGTGTCGGGTGTGTCTCGTTCCATACGAAGATGAACGCCCTCGACAACACCATTCTCGAGGTCATCGCCACCGGGTGCGACATGGTTGACGCCGGCGAACTCTTCGGGCTGGTGATCGGCAACGACGACACCAACTTCTCCGTTGGGGCGAACGTGGGTCTCATTGGGATGCTGGCGATGTCCCAAGACTGGGACCAGATCGATCAGGCCGTTCGGGTGATCCAGGACACGTTCATGAGGATGAAGTACTGCGACGGCCCCGTGGTGGTCGCTCCGCGCGGCATGGCCCTCGGTGGTGGCTGCGAAGCCGTGATGCACGGCGACGCCGTTCGAGCCTCGGCCGAGAGCTACATCGGCCTCGTCGAGTTGGGCGTCGGGGTGATCCCGGCCGGCGGAGGCTGCAAGGAGATGGCGTTCCGGTTCTACGGATCGATCCCCGAAGGAGTCAAAGCCGATCTGTTCCCGTTCATGGAGAAGATGTTCATGACGGTCGGCACCGCGACCGTGTCGACGAGCGCCGAAGAGGCCAAGTCTCTCGGCTTCCTTCGTCGAACCGATCGGATCACGCTGAACCCCGACGCCGTGCTGGCCGACGCGAAGTCCGACGTGCTCGCAATGGCGCAGATGGGCTACCAACCGCCGGTCCAGTTCTCGGTGCCGGTTCCCGGCACCACCGGGATTGCCGCCCTCAAGGTGGGTGTCCACGGGATGCAGCAGGGCGGATATCTGAGCGAGTACGACGAGCATCTCGGCGCGGTGCTCGCCACCGTCCTGTGCGGCGGTGACGTGGCTGCAGGCACGCTCCTGAGCGAGCAGGACTTCCTCGACCTCGAGCGGGAGGCGTTTGTGGGCCTGTGCCGGGAGCAGAAGACGATCGACCGGATCCTGCACATGCTGGAAACGGGCAAACCGTTGCGGAACTGAGTAGCAGAAGGAGCTGAAGCATGAGCACTGGAGTGGTGGTAACCCACGCACACCGCACGGCGGTTGGCAAGTCGGGTCGAGGGACCCTGCGTGAGACCAGGCCGGACGAGCTGCTCGGTCGCCTGATCGAAACGTTCATGGAACGCGTCCCGGATCTCGATCCGGCCGATGTCGACGACGTGATCGTCGGGTGCGCCTTCCCCGAAGCTGAACAAGGGATGAACGTGGCTCGCATCGCGGCGCTTCGAGCCGGGCTTCCGGTGTCGGTGCCCGGGATGACGCTCAACAGGTTCTGCAGCAGCGGGCTGCAGTCTCTTGCGACCGGAGCCGCGCAGATCGGCGCCGGATGGTCGAAGGTCGTGATCACCGGCGGAGTCGAGTCGATGTCACTTGTCCCGATGGGCGGGCAGAAGCCGGCGCCGAATCCGGCGCTTGTCGACTCGTTTCCGGCGTCCTACAACTCCATGGGTATCACCAGCGAGACGGTGGCGGAACGCTACGACGTCAGCCGAGAAGAGCAGGACGCGTTCGCCGTCGAATCCAATCGACGCGCACTGGAGGCCATCCGGGAGGGTCGGTTCAAGGACGAGATCATCCCGATCGAAGTGACCCTCGGCGGGAAGCAGGTTGTCTTCGAAACCGATGAGGGGCCACGTGAGAGCACGGTCGAAGGCTTGAGCAAGCTCCGCCCGGTGTTCAAGGTCAACGGTCGCTCAACGGCGGGGAACTCGTCGCAGACATCCGATGGCGCGGCGATTGAGGTGTTGATGGCGCGTGAGGCCGCCGCCGAACATGGTCTGACCCCGCTCGCTGAGTTGGTCACCTATCAGGTAGCCGGAGTACATCCGGATGAGATGGGCATTGGTCCGACCGTGGCGATCCCGAAAGCCCTCGATGCCGCCGGCCTGTCCCTTGCAGACATCGATCTGGTTGAACTCAACGAAGCATTCGCCAGCCAGGCGCTCTATTCGATTAGGAAGCTCGGTCTCGATCCGGCGATCGTCAACGTCAACGGCGGTGCGATTGCTCTTGGCCATCCGCTTGGCTGCACCGGAGCGAAGCTCACGGCGACCCTGCTGCACGAAATGGCGCGTCGAGATGTCGAATACGGCATCGTCAGCATGTGCATCGGCGGCGGCATGGGCGCCGCTGCGATCTTCAAACGAGACGTCTAGGGACTTCGCCGGCCGCACAAACCCGTTCGCTCGCAACGGCGACAGATGGGTAGTCGCATCCGACGATTCGGTTGGAATCACGGTGACAAGCTCGGTGAGCTGAAGAGAGCTCCGAGCTTCGAGTTGCGCTCGGAGATTCCTGAGATTCCTTGGTCGGGGTCACCCGATTCTGTCACACCGGTGCGATACGTTGCGGGTATGGATATCGAGACCGTCACCATCGACCGGATCGAGCAGAAGCTGCTTCATCGTGAGGCAGCGATCGCTCGAATTCGGGCTGCACGAGCCGGTACCGCCTCCAGGTGCATCAAACGTTGGGTCGACGGCGGCCGCACCGACCCTGAGAATCTGACGACGGTGTGCTAGTTCCACCGCCACGTCGTCATCCACGCCGATTCCTCCCCTCCACCACCGAAGGTGGGGGAGGGTGCCCGAGCGTAGCGAGGGTGGGAGGGGGCGGCCTGGGAGCCCGAATCGCCACGATGAGGTCTGCCGCGAGGGTGCCCGAGCGTAGCGTGGGTGGGAGGGGGTGGCTTGGGAGCTTGAACCGCGCAGATGAGGCAGGTCGCGGACCTCGACCTGCAACGCACAAGGCCCCCTCCGCTGTGCGCCGGCCTTGCGGCCGCCCTCCCCCACTCCGTGGTGGAGGGTGCCCAAGAGGCGGGCGGGAGGGTGGCCTGGGAGCTTGAACCGCGCAGATGAGGCAGGTCGCGGACCTCGACCTGCAACGCACAAGGCCCCCTCCGCTGTGCGCCGGCCTTGCGGCCGGTGCTCGCGCCTCCCCCACTCCGTAGTGGAGGCCAAGCGGCGGCAGGGGACGGCCCGGGAGCCAGAACGCGCAGATGAGGCAAACCGCGTGTCTCGAGTCTCAAGTCTCATATCTCAATTCTCATGTCTCAAGTCTCGCGTCTCGACTCTCAAGTCTCGTGCCCCGTATCTCGTCCTGCCGTACCCTTCCGGATCGTGAAATCGAATCCATTCAGTCTTCGTTCGCGTATCGACCGCTTGCCGCGAGCCGAGCGCCGTCGTCTGCACCGGCGTTTGACCGGAGCGGAGCGTGGCCCGGAGCTGCAGCGTCGCGCCGCGAACATCGCCAAGGTCGAGGAGAGTGTCACCGCGATCGAGGAGCGGCTCGCGGCTCGCAAGGCCGCTGTACCGAAGAAGATCGCCTACCCCGAAGAGCTTCCGATCATCGGCTGGCGGGAAGAGATCCTCGATGCGATCCGGGACCATCAAGTTGTGATCGTTGCCGGAGAGACCGGTTCGGGGAAGAGCACGCAGATCCCCAAGTTCTGCCTCGAACTGGGACGAGGTGTCAATGGCACCATTGGCCACACCCAGCCGCGCCGGATCGCAGCCCGATCGATTGCCGATCGAATCGCAGAGGAGATTGGAGCAACGGTGGGGGAGGCCGTTGGCTATGCCGTTCGGTTCTCGGACCTAACCGGAGATTCCACGCTCGTGAAGGTCATGACCGACGGCCTTCTGCTTGCCGAGATCCACCGGGACCGCCGCCTTGAGCGATACGACACGATCATCATCGACGAGGCCCACGAGCGGAGCCTCAACATCGACTTCCTGCTCGGGTACCTGAAGACCCTGCTCCCGAAGCGGCCGGACCTGAAGGTGATCATCACGTCGGCAACGATCGACACCGAACGATTCGCCGAACACTTCGAGGATGCGCCCGTGATCGAGGTTTCCGGCAGGACCTACCCGGTTGAAGTCCGGTATCGCCCGCTCGACGATCCCGAACAGACGGAGCCGAGGGACCAGACCCAGGGCATCTGCGATGCGGTTGAAGAGCTCTTCAGCGACGGGAACGGCGACATTCTCGTGTTCTGCTCCGGCGAGCGCGAGATCCGTGACGCCGCCGACGCCCTCAACGACCTCGCCCTGCCGCACACGGAAGTCCTGCCGCTGTACGCCAGGCTGTCCGCTGCCGAGCAGCATCGAGTGTTTCGTCCCCATACCGGCCGCCGGGTTGTGCTCGCCACGAACGTCGCTGAGACGTCACTCACCGTCCCCGGTATCCGCTACGTCGTCGACGCTGGTACGGCCCGGATCTCGCGGTACAGCCGACGAACGAAGGTCCAGCGTCTTCCGATCGAGCCGGTGTCCCAGGCGTCGGCCGACCAGCGCGCGGGAAGGTGTGGTCGTCTCGGGCCGGGCGTGTGTATCCGCCTCTACGACGAGGACGACTTCGCTTCTCGCCCGGAGTTCACCGAACCCGAGATCCAGCGGACAAACCTCGCGTCCGTGATTCTGCAGATGGCAGCTCGTGACCTCGGCGAGATCGAGAGCTTCCCGTTTCTCGATCCTCCCGACGCACGTGCGATTCGCGATGGCGTTGCCCGCCTCGTCGAGCTGGGAGCGATCGATCCCGAACGCGAGTCCGGTCGTCAGCGGCTCACGAAGCTCGGGCGCCAGCTTGCTGATCTACCGATCGATCTCCGATTGGCTCGCATCATCATCGAAGCGAACCGGACGGCGAGCCTTCGCGAGATCCTCATCATTGCGTCCGCGCTCGCAATTCAGGATCCAAGAGAGCGTCCCGCCGAGAAGCAGACCCAGGCGGATCAAGCCCATGCACGATTCCGCGACGAGGAGTCTGATTTCTACAGCTGGCTGCACCTATGGGAGTATCTGAGCGAGGAACGGCGGGCACGGTCCTCCAGCCAGTTCCGACGGCTCTGCCGGAACGAATACCTGAACTACCGCAGGATTCGCGAGTGGCAGGACCTCCACGCCCAACTCCGCGATGTGACGAAGGAGATCGGCTTCACCGCAAACCGGAGACCGGCGGAACGAGAGGTCGTGCATCGAACGCTGCTCACCGGCCTCCTGTCGAACGTCGGTTCAAAGGACGCCAACTCCTACGAGTATCGCGGGGCGCGGAGCAGCCGCTTCTCGATCAATCCCGGGTCGACGCTCTTCAAGCGATCCCCGGAATGGGTGATGGCCGCCGAGTTGGTTGAGACGACCCGTCTGTGGGCGAGGGGAGTCGCGACCGTGCAGCCGGAGTGGATCGAAGCCGCTGCACTCCACCTCGTCACACGGTCCTACTCGGATCCCTGGTGGGAGGCTGATCGGGGGGCGGCCATGGCGAATGAGACGGTGTCCCTCTACGGACTTCCGCTCCAGACTGCCCGACCCGTGTTGTACGGGCGGATTGATCCCGCCGCTGCCCGTGACCTCTTCATTCGCCATGCACTCGTTGCGGGGGAGTGGGAGACCCACCACCGGTTCGTGGACCACAACACGGCCGTCATCGACGAGGTGCTCGACCTAGAGGCTCGCTATCGGCGAACCGACTTGCTCGTCGACGACGAAGCCGTCGTTGAGTTCTTCAATCGGCGCATCCCCGGGGACGTCATCTCCGTCCGGCACTTTGACCGGTGGTGGAAGGACATGCGTCGCGAGGATCCGCACCGGCTCGACTTGAGCGTTGACGACCTGCTCGAACGTGATCTCGACACACCGGGCGAGGATGCGTTTCCCGAGATCTGGCAGTACGGCGATGTCTCGATGCCGCTCACGTACGAGTTCGAGCCGGGCAGCACCACCGATGGGCTGATTGTGGAGGTACCGATTGGTGGCCTCGCTCGTGTCGACCCGGCAGTATTCGACTGGTCGGTGCCGGGGCTGCGAGAGGAATTGGTGATCGCCATGATGCGGTCGCTCCCGAAGCAGATTCGCAGACGGCTCGCACCGATCCAAGAGACCGCTCGAGAAGTCCTGCACGGCCATGATCCATTGGCTGAGGGTTTTGTGGCGTTCTTGCGCCGCGTGTTGACGGGCCGGGCAGGGGTCCCGATCCCTCTCGACGCCTTCGATCCGGAGCGTATACCCGCGCATCTCCGGCCGACGTTCCGCGTCATTGGAGAAGACGGCGAGGTGCTCGCTGAAGGGCCAGAACTCGCCATGCTTCGCAACGACCTGCAAGCTGAGGCACAGGACGCGCTAGCGACATCCGGTCATGCTGTCGAGCGCACGGGCCTTGCCTCTTGGGATTTGGGCGACCTTCCGGCCGAAGTTGAGATCGATGGTCCGGGCCGGGGGGTAACAGCGTATCCGGCCCTTGCCGACGAGGGGGAGTCCGTCGCGGTGCGCTTGTTTGCTACACCCGCCGAACAGTCGGCTGCGATGTGGAACGGCACAAGGAAACTGCTCGTGCTCGGTCTTCCGTCACCGTCCCGGCACCTGCGGCCGCTTGTCACCGAGGATGGCAAGCGGGCCATAGCCGCTGGTCCGTACCCATCCTTCGGCGACTGGGCGGCTGATTGTCTCTCGTGTGCGGTCGACGATGTCTTGGCTCGGACGGGCGGGCCGGTCTGGGGCTCGCAAGCGTTCGATCATCTCCAGCGGACCGTTGAATCCGAGACGTCCGATCTCGTCGTCACGGTGGCTTCTGATTCCCTGGAGATCCTCGACGAGCTCCGGGAGGTTCGGGAGACGATGGCTGCCCTCACCGGCGCCCATTACGCGGAGGTCAGATCGGACATCGGCGAGCAGCTTGATCGCCTGATCTACCCCGGGTTCCTGACCGGCGTCGGGGTGGACCGGCTCTCCGACATGCTGCGGTACATCAGGGCCATCTCCCGTCGCCTGGAGACCTTGCCCGATCGCAAGGAGCGTGACCGTGAGCTGATGGAACGGATCCGTGAGCTGGAGGCCGAACGGGACGACCTCTCCGATGCAATCCCAGATTCGGTTGAGTTGATCGATGTTGCGTGGATGCTTCAGGAGCTGCGCGTGAGCTGGTTCGCTCAATCGATCGGAACCAAACGCAAGGTCAGCGAGAAGCGCATTCGAGAAGCGATGCAAAGGGCGATCGCGCCCTAGCCCAGAGACCCGTCCGCCCCTTCCGCGGTCGGCCGGCATCTAGAGCTGTCGATACGTCTCCCCGAACCTCCGGTAGGTCTCCACGCCGGATTCCTGCCGAGCGATCTCGTCTTCCCGAAGCTCGCGTACGGGGTGCGCCGGTGTCCCGACGGCCACGGTCCAGGGCGGGATCGTACGACCCTCCGGGAGGACCGAACCGGCCGCCAACCAGGCTCCTTGGCCGAGTTCTGAACCGTTGAGCGCGAGAGCTCCGATTCCCACGAGGCAGTGGTCTCCGATGATGGCACCATGGACGACAGCGGCGTGCCCGACGGTAACGCGGCGCCCGATGGCGGTCGGAAACCCGAGATCGGCGTGAACGACCACATTGTCCTGAAGGTTCGATTCCTCACCGATCACAATCCGTTCCAGCTCAGCCCGAAGCACAGCACCGAACATGACAACGGCACCGGCGGCGATCTCGACTGAGCCGTAGACCCGGGCAGTCGCAGCAACGAACGCCGACGGGTGGATCACCGGGTCCGCAAGGCTGAAAGGTTCCATGGCCACCAGCGTACCGCGGCTGCCGATCGGGAATGTATCGTCGACCTACAGCATTGAACCGACACGACACCTGAGATCGGAGCTCTTCGACATGTTCACGTTCCCGGCCCTTCCCACTGACGGCGAGCCAACGCGTTCCACACTTCACGCCTACGCCCATGCGGTGGAGGTGCTCCCGCGGGCGCACGCTCCTGCCCACCCCTTGTGGTGGCACATCTCCATGAAGGTTCGTCCTGACGGTCTCGTGACCGAGGCGATGCCGCTCCCCGGCGGCGGCGCTGCGTTCGTGCGGATGGACCCGAGGAGTGCCCTGATCGTGTTCGAGACCTCCAGCGGCGAGAGCCGCCCGTTCCCCATGAACGCGGGGTTGACGGCGACCGAGATGGGCAACGCCCTGATCGCAGCAGGATCCGAGTTTGGTCTCTTCGCCGACTACGAACGATCCAAGTTCGAGGACGACGATCCACGACCCTACGACGAGCGGGATGCCAAGGCGTATTTCGGCGCGCTCGTAGCTGCCAACGGGGTACTCACCATCCAGAGGAACCGACTCGAAGGGGTCGTCGGCCCCATCCAGCTGTGGCCTCACGGCTTCGACCTCGCATTCGAATGGTTCGGCACACGGACGGTGCCCGCCAGCGAGGGCGGAGGGTCAATCGATCTCCCGGCGCAAATCAATCTGGGTTTCTATCCGGCTGGTGCCGCTTACTTCTACTCCAACCCATGGCCGTTCGAGGCCGACGTCTTGCTCGATGTGGACCTTCCCGGCGGTGCCAAATGGCACACCGAAGGGTGGAAAGGTTCAATGATGCCCTACGCCGACCTCGTTGGCCGCGTCGACGGTGAAGATCGAGTTCTCACATATGCCGCGGCGGTATTCGAGGCAGCCGCCCCCGGACTGATGCGCTAGGGGAGGGTCCGCGCCCTCCATCGCTCGACCGGGGTTGGTGGGAACGCCGCCTATCGGCACTACCGTCGCTTGAGATCGTTGACTCGGGTCGCGACGTCGGCCGTCATCTCCTCAAGATCTCGCTGGAGCGCCTCGAGTCGTTCGATCCGATCCTCTCCCACGCGATAGCTGTCCCACCCGATGTCGTGGTGGAAGTCGTGGTGGTCGACGTCACCGTGTCGGTGATCGGAGTCGGATCGGCTCCAGCTTCGTTCCCGTGTTTGGTCATGGTGTCTCATTGGGTTCCTCGCTCTCCATCGCCATGTTCACGGAGGAAACCGGCGATCGTGTTGTTGGCGGCGCTGAGCGCCTCGATCCACGCGTCCAGCAGGCGTGCGCCGTCGCTCGTCAGTTCGTAGGTTCGTTTCGCGCGTCCGGGTTCTCCCTGTGACCATTCGGACCGGACGACTCCGTCGTCTTCCATCGACCGGAGCATGCGGTAGAGGTTTCCGAGATCGACCTGCCGTTCCGGTACCCACTCGCGGAGCGCGTCTGCGAGCTCATAGCCGTGCGCCGGTCCACCTCTGAGGATGGCGAGAACGACCGGTTCGCTGAAGCGCTCCAGCCGGGCGCCCACCGCCCACGATCCGTCGGGCCGGCGGTGCCGGGTGCGCGAGGCGCTGCGCCGTCGTCCCGGATGGTGGTGTCCTGCCCGATGTCCCATACCACCAATGTATGTAAAATACTTATATATGTCAATCACATATTTATGTATGACACATCGCGCCGATGGTGATCGATCCTGACGCGGCTACGCTCGCGGGGAGGAGGTGGCATGGCCTTTCCCGAACCGTTCTTCCGTTGGCGGCCGCATCCGTGGCACGGACTCGATCCAGGCCCGGACGCACCGGAGATCGTCACGGCGTTCATCGAGATCACACCGTTCGACTTCGTCAAGTACGAAGTCGAGAAGCGGACCGGCTACCTGAAGGTTGACCGGCCGCAGCGGGGGAGCAGCTCTCCACCGACGCTCTATGGTCTGATCCCCAAGACGTATTGCGCAGAGCGCGTCTCGGCCATGTCGCCTGAGGTGACCAAGGCGGACGGCGATCCGCTCGACATCTGCGTGATCTCCGAACGGGCCATCGATCGATCCGAGATCATGCTCAACGCTCGCGTGGTCGGCGGCCTGCGGATGATCGACAATGACGAGGCCGATGACAAGATCATCGCAATCCTCGTGGACGATGCGGTCCTCGGCGAGGCTCGTGATATCGCCGACATCCCGAGTGGCATTATTGCCCGCCTGGAGCATTACTTCCTCACCTACAAGACCATGCCGGGTGAGGAGGATCGGGTCCGGATCCCCGAGATCTACGGCCACGCCCATGCGATTGGTGTCGTCGCCGCCGCGATGAGCGACTACGAAGAACACTACGGCGGGTAGCACCGATGGTTGTGCCGGGCTCGTGACGATCGAATCCCAGGTCCGTGGACTCACGTCGGCCGAGGTGCGTGAACGCGTCGCCGCAGGCAAGGTCAACGTGGTCGAAACTCGCGGATCCCGATCCGTCGCCGACATCCTGCGTTCGAATCTCCTGACCAGGTTCAACGCGATCATGTCGGTGATGCTCGTGATCGTGCTGGTCTTCGGGCACCTCCCCGATGCGCTGTTCGGATTCGTGATGATCGCGAATGCGGTCATCGGGATCGTCCAGGAGTTGCGGGCAAAACGAACGCTTGATCGTTTGAGCGTCCTGGTTGAACCCAACGTGACGGTGATCCGGGATGGCCAGCCGTCCGAAGTCCCGATTGATGAAGTTGTCCTCGATGACGTAGTCGAGTTGTCGCCGGGCGACCAGGTTCCGGCGGACGGCACCGTTCTCGCATCCGGCAGTGTGCAGGTCGACGAATCGCTGATCACCGGAGAGGCCGATCCGCTGCACAAGAACCCCGGCGACTCGATCCTGTCCGGCTCGTTCGTCGTGGCGGGTTCGGTCACCATTCGGACAACGGCGGTGGGTGGCGACGCCTACGCCCAGCACCTCGCGGCCGAAGCGAAGAAGTTCGCTCTCACCAAGAGTGCCCTCCAACAAGGAATCGACCAGATTCTGCGCGTGGTCACGTGGCTGCTGGTGCCGATCGGCGCTCTGCTGTTCTGGAGCCAGATGCAGACCGACCGATCGCTCGGTGAGGCGCTCGTCTCGACCGTAGCCGGCGTTGTTGGCATGGTGCCGCAGGGCCTCGTCCTGCTGGTGTCGATGGCATCCGCCGTTGCGGTGATTCGCCTCGGCCAGCGCAACGCGCTGGTCCAGGAACTCCCGGCGGTCGAGACGCTGGCTCGAGTCGACATCGTGTGCGTAGACAAGACGGGCACCCTCACGACCGGCCTGATTCGGCATCGGGAAACGGTCGTGCTGAGCGAACGCGACCCTGCCGACCTTGCGGGTGCCGTTGCTGCCATCGCCGCTGCCGACCCCCACCCGAACCCCACGATGCAGGGAGTCGCTGAGGCCTTTCCGGACGATCCGGGATGGAGCGTTGAGCGGTTTGTGCCGTTCTCTTCGGAACGCAAGTTCTCAGCGGTGAGGTTCGCCGACGGATGCTCCTGGGTCATCGGAGCGCCTGAGATCGTGCTCGAAGGCCGGGAGCCCGATCTGGCCAAACGCCTCGATGAGGTGGCGGCAACCGGCCAGCGAGTCCTCCTCGTTGCGGCAACCGAAGCACCACTTCAGAACGACGACGGCACCCTGCCGGATCGGCTCGAGCCGGTCGGCTACCTGACATTCGCCGAAGAGATCCGCTCCGACGCATCCGATACGATCTCCTATTTCGTCGAGCAGAACGTGTCGCCGAAGGTGATCTCGGGTGACGCAGCGCTGACCGTGGGCGCGATTGCCGGTGCGGTTGGTGTTCCGAACGCAGACCGGGCCCTCGACGCGCGGGATCTGCCCGATTCTGATACACCTGAGTTTGCCCACGTAGTGAACGACGCGTCGGTGTTCGGGCGCGTCATCCCCGACCAGAAGCGCCACATGGTGACCGCCATGCAGGATGCCGGTCACACTGTCGCGATGACGGGAGACGGCGTCAACGATGTGCTCGCCCTCAAGGGTGCCGACATTGGGATCGCCATGGGCTCCGGATCGCCTGCGACCCGGGCCGTCGCCCAGATTGTGCTGCTCGACAACCGCTTCGCGTCATTGCCCTACGTGGTCGCTGAGGGGCGGCGTGTGATTGCCAACATGGAGCGGGTTGCGTCGCTGTTCGTGACCAAGACGGTCTACGCCGCCATCCTCGCGGTTGCGATCGGGTTTGTCGGATGGGCGTTCCCGCTCCTTCCGCGCCACCTGACACTGATCGGATCACTGACGATCGGAATCCCGGCGTTCTTCCTCTCGTTCGAGGCGACCGACGAACCGGTGAGGACGGGTGCGTTCAGTCGCATCATGCGGTTTGCCGTGCCCGCCGGAATCGTCGCGGCGACGGCCGCATACGGCGTCTACAGCGCTGCACGTGCGATTGAGGGTGATCTCACCATCGCCAGGAGTGCAACCACGATCACGATGGTGCTCGTCGGCATGTGGATCCTCATCGAATTGGTGACCCCCCTCACGCCGAGCCGGCTGGCGCTCGTCGGGGCCATGATGGCCTCATTTGCACTGACGTTGATCGTCCCGCTCGGGCGCACGTTCTTCGACCTGGTGATCCCGCCCCTCGACATCATCGGCGTAATCGCCGCTGCAACCATCGTGGCTGCCATCGTCCTTCACGTGGCGCTCCGGGTCGTCGACCACCATGAAGGCCCTTGGGTACCATGGCTGCCGGCCGACAAGGAGAACGGGTGACGGCGAACCGGGTACCGATCACGCTCAGTCGTCGCGAACGATTCCTGAAGAACACTGCCGGCCTCGCAGTTCGTCTCGTCTACCGGAGCGTTGAGGTTCGCCAAGTCGACGGCGAAACCTCGACCGGTCCACAGCTCGGGGTCTCGAATCACTTCGGCGGTTTCGCAGACGCACTCATCCAGGCGTACGCCCTCGATCGCGTGCCCCGATTCATCGCCCGCGACGTGATCTGGCGGTACCCCTTGGCCAAACAGGGGATGAATCTTGTGGGCGCAATTCCGACCCACAAGCCGGAGGACAAGGGGCCCGCCGGCAACGACCAGATGTTCAGCTCGACCTACGAAGCACTCGGCGAGGGGGATCTGGTGATGATCTTCCCCGAAGGGATTACGGTCGACGATCCGTCGATTGCGCGGGTCAAGACCGGGGCGGCCCGGATCGCACTCGGTGCGAGAGCCAGCGGCGTGCAAGGGATCCAAATCATCCCCTCGGGGATCCACTACGACGACAAGGCAACGCTCCGCTCGAAGGTGTGGGTCAACGTCGGAGCGCCGCTCGACCTCGACGAGAACATCCGGGACTACGTTGGACCGGGAACCGCCGAGGATGCCTCGAATCGGGATGCGGTGCGGGCGCTGACCGCCGACATCGAGAGCCGCCTCAGGCGTTCGGCGCCGGACTACACCGACTGGGAGGAGGAGCGGGCCCTGACGAACGCTGCTGCGATCGCGCTCAGATTCGTGCCCAACGCGCCGATCGAGGTGGATTTCGGCGATGAGTCGGACGTGGCGAACGTGCTCGCTCAGCGACCGCAGGAAGTGAAGGACACCATCATCGAGGCCGTCGACCGCTACAACGCCGACCTCGATGCAGTGGGCCTCAACGATCAACAGATTGCAACGACACACCGCAACCGACGTTCGTTCTTGTGGCGAATCATCTGGAATCTCATCATCGGCATCCTCCTGGTGCCCTTCGCTGTCCTCGGGCTGGTGATCAACATCGTGCCATTCACCCTGCTCTGGATGATCAGTCGCGTCAAGATGGACCCGGCGGTGGCCGCCACGGTGAAACCCGCCGCCGCCATCCTGCTGTTCTCCATCACATGGGGGATCGCCGGCTGGCAGGGGTGGACATGGTCGGGGATCGAGGGTGTTGCCGCCGTGTTGCTCGTAATGCCGCTCTACCTCTACGCGCTGTTTGCCCTGGTCGAACGCGGGGGACTCGTATGGCGGGCGTGGCGCGGCTTGTCGCGTGCCCACCGGGCAGATCTGTACGAAGGGGTTCAGCAACACCGCGAGGACGTGGTCCGGGCCGTCTCCGACGCCATCTGAGCCTCGCCTCCACCACGGAGTGGGGGAGGCGCGAGCACCGACCGATCAGGCCGGCGCGGAGCGGAGGGGGCTGAGTGTGTTGCGACTCGGGCACCCGGCAGCCCAAGAAGACCGTTTAGCCTTCGGCGATTCTGGCAGCTCGTTCAACTTCGGAACGACGGAGGCGCTCCTCGATGCTGGCCATCTGCTCGTCGCTGACGTCGGTCAGGTCATACGCCGTGCTCACGAACTGCGCCAGGTCGGCCCGGTAGTCGTGGCCGAGCGCGTCAAACGCTCCGGGGACGACCGTGGCCGCGTTCTTCGTATCGATAGCCGTCTGCCAGAACGTCACGGCCGGGACCCATCGTTGGGTGAGTGAGACGTTCGGCGGACGCTGGTCCGGACTGCCGAGCCACGTTGGCTCCTGGTAGGCGATGTCGAGGCCGAAACGGGTCACAGGATCCTCGTGGTGGTTCAGGAAGAAGAATCGAATCGCATCGCGCTCATCTCGCGGCAGGTCCCGGTACTCGCCGATCGAGGCGAACGTGCCGAACACCGCGTTGTCGATGTTGGGGCCACCCTTGACGAGCTCGCGTCGCCACTTGCCGGCATACGGTGTGCCTGCCCACAGACCCCGGTCGACATGGAGATCGTCGAGAATGTCGGTCCCACCGCCAACGAAGCTCCCCTGGCTCGTTTGAGCGCCAAGGCTCTCGCCATAAAGCACGACGCGCGGCCGACCCGAAGGGTCGCGCTGTTCGAGTACGTCGTTGATTGCCCTGAGCAACGCGCCGTGCTGTTCGACGGCCAGTGGGACTCTGCCGACGGACAGCATCGAGGGGAGCGAACCATACTGAATTGCCACCGACGCGATATCACCGCGCGCGAGGTACTCGCCGGCTTCCACGGGGATGTAGTTGAAGTAGCCGGTGCCGGCGGGAGATCCGACAATGAGGACCGATCGATCGAAGGCACCGGTGCGGTGGAGCTCGTCGATCGCGAGATCGACGCGCTCATCGACGGTTTCGGCAGACTGCACGCCCACGTAGACCCGTATGGCATCCATCGCGCCTGTCTCTCCCAGCACCTCGTCGATCTGGGCACCTTTCGATGCCTCGATCACGAATCGGCGTCCTTGGAGGCCGAGGTCTCCGAAGGCGACGGCACTCTGTGGACTACCGCTCACCGTTGACACGCTCGGTGGCTCGGCATAGCGAATCTCGGTCCGGCTATTCGACGCTGCGATCTTCGCCAGGACTCGGCTGAATCCGGTGCGAACGCCGATGCCCAGGCTCCCACCGATCACGGCGTGAGTCAGCGGGAGCCAGGCTGCCGAGGGCCCCGCGATGTGCCGGCCGAGGAACGATGCTGATGCTCGGGCGGCTTTCCGCTCGGCCATCACGATTGAGCCGACCGCAAATGCGATACCTGTCCCGACGGAGAGAGTCCAGGCGATATCGGCCGGAGCGGGAGCAGCCCGTCCGTCGGACTCATACCGGGCGATGCGGTCGCTCAGGTAGGCGAGTGACCCCGCGTCGAGTGCGCCCGTTGTTGTGACGAAGGCCGCGCCGTGGGCGACCCGTCCCCGTGACTGTGCGGCGCTGACGGAACGCCGCGCGACATCCATCGTGATCGCGGCGACGGAGGCATAGGATCGTACCTGTGCCGCCGTGACGGCGAGTGAACCGGCTCTTGATGTGCGCAGTTTGGGCCCTGCGAGTACCGCAAACGCCGCGGAGCCGATTCCGGCCACGGCATCGGTGATGACCGCCGGCGCGATGGTGGTGCGCTGAACGACCTGGGCATACCCACTGCCCGCCACGTAGCCGGACGCAAAGGAACCGGCCACCACGAGCGCCTGATCGGTTCGGGGCCGCTCCATGAGCGACGGCTGGTTCGATTCGATTGCCGCCGCAGCTCCGAGGGCGAGACCCGTCTGGACATGCGGCTGTCGGAGGAAGTTCACGAGGGGTCGAAGGGGGTTCTTCACGGATGTGGCTCGCTTCTCGGTGGATTGGGACGGGGCATGGGCATCACGTGGATGCGAACTGGCGCAGGACCGACGCGACGACGGTCAGGACGAGCGCGCCGCCGAACATCGCGGCAAGACTTTCGCTCGAAAGCCCGACGTCGGCATCTAGGCCGATCCAGATGGTGAGCGCCATGAGGCCGACGTTGATGACGAGGGTGAACAGTCCGAGTGTCACCACGCGGATTGGGATCGTGAGGAGCTTGGCGATCGGCTTGATCGTCGAATTGATGACTCCGATCGCGAGGCCGAAGATCAGCCACCACCACCAGTCACCGTCGAACGACAGTCCCGGAACGAGCCACACCGTCAGCCAGGCGGCTGCGCTGTTCAGGCCGATGCGGACGAGTCGGTTCATCGCCGGAACCCTACCCGGATCAGACGATTCGACGCTCAGATGCCCACCGGGCCAGCTCGTGGCGGTTGGACAGCTGCAGCTTCCGAAGTACGGCCGAGACGTGGCTCTCGACCGTCTTCACGGAGATCGAGAGCCGGGTAGCCACCTGCTTGTAGGCGTATCCCCGAGCAATCTGGCGAAGGACTTCGCGTTCGCGTGGTGTGAGCTGATCCAGCTCCGGGTCGGCCTCGACCGGCACCGTGTCCGAGAACGCGTCGAGAACGAAGCCGGCCAGTTTCGGAGAGAACACCGCGTCGCCTGCGGCGATGCGTTCGATGGCGTCAGCAAGCGCTTCCGGATCGATCGACTTGGTGACGTAGCCGCGGGCACCGGCCCGAATCATGGCGATGACATCCTCGGGTGCGTCCGATACCGAGAGGGCCAGGAAACGCACATCCGGATTCGTCTCCTGGATGTTCCCGACCACCGACAGACCGCCGCCGCCCGGCATGTGCACGTCAACGAGCACGACGTCCGGCCGGCTCTTCCGGATCCCGTCGACAGCTGCGTCGACATCGGTGGACCAACCGGTCACCTCGAAACGTTCCGAGAGCTCCGCTCGGACGCCGCTCAAGAACAGCTCGTGGTCGTCAACGAGATAGATCGTCGTCATGCAGGCCCCGATCGTAGATGGACTTCACTGCCTTCGCCGGGTGTCGATATGACGTTCGCCTGTCCGCCGGCACGTGTCATACGGGCGAGGATCGACTCGGAGATGCCTTTGCGGTCATCGGGAACGGCATCGGGATCGAAACCCGACCCCTGGTCGGTCACCCAGGCCTCCACGGCGTCTTCCGTGCATTCGACGTAGACCGAGATCGTTCGAGCACCAGAGTGCTCAGCGGCGTTCGCCATTGCCTCGGCGGCCGCCGCAACCAGCGTGTCGGCCGCGTTGTCGATCGGACGATCCCCAACCACCACCACTTCAACCGGAACGTCGAACGCAGCTTCGACCTTCGCGGCTGCTCCGGTGATGCCCTCCCCGACGGTTCCTGCGTTGTCGACACCGGCAGGGTCGAACAGCCAAGCCCGGAGGTCGCGTTCCTGGGCTCTGGCGAGTGTCGTCATGCGCTGCGGATCGTCGCTCCGTTGGATCATGGCCAGCGTCTGGAGAACGGAATCGTGGAGGTGGGCAGCCATCTCTGCCCGTTCCTCCGATCGGATTCTGGCTCGCCGCTCATCGGTCAGTTCCTCGAAGAGTCCCCAGATCCACGGTCCGAAGAGCAGCATGAAGCCTGCGGCGGTGAGCAGCACGGCGATGGCCGCAGGTCCGAGGGATTGGATCGAGTCGAGCGAGGCGAGCACGACGACGATACCGACGGCCATGAGGGCCGCGCCGAAGAAGATCTGGGTCTTGCTTCTTCGCGTCCCGTTGTCGGCTGGGCGGGCCAGCCGAGTGAGGCGCCGCCTGGACTCGACTCCAGCGCGATCCCAGATCAGCGCAGCTCCGAAGATGACGAGAATCGCCGGCCATACGATCGGGCCGAACCAGAGCCCGACGGCCTGGAGTGCGACGAGCACCGCGTAGAAGATCAATGCGAGGCCGAACTTCTGGGCGGTGGACGGCGGGTGTTCTGCCTCGATCATCGACCCGTATTCGCGCTCGTCGGGTGTCGTGAGCCACCCGACGAGGTAGCAGATGATGCCGAAACCGCCGGCGAGTGTCAGCGAAACAAAGGCTGCTCGAGCAAAAACGATCGGAACCCCGAGCCGCAGGCCGAGCCCGGCGGCGAGCCCGGCCACGATCCGGTCCTCGTTCGAGCGAGTCAACCGGCCGCGGAGGACCTGCAGGCGATCCGGTGTGTTGTCTCGATTGGATTCGGTGGCGGTATTCATGCGATAGTGATGTTGTCACAGCACCCTTCGGCTCACAACCCGTGACGACCCTGAGATACCCCTGACATCTCGGGGTTCGACCAGGAACATCCCCAATAGCGGCTCCGGGGTCAGTGCAGCATGATGGGTCTATGAGCACTTCAATTCAACAACCCCGGCAGGCACGGCGAAAGCTCCGGCGTCCGATTCAGGATCGAGCATTTGCGGGCGTTGCCGCAGGACTCGGCCAACGGTTCGATGTCAGCCCGGCCTGGTTTCGGGTGGCCTTCATCCTGCTCGCACTCTTCGGCGGAATGGGCTTCTTCCTGTATGGCCTTGGATGGATCCTGATCCCAGACGAAGGGACTGACGAGTCGATTGCCGAGAGCTGGGTCGACGGCTTCGATGCCTCGAACTCCGCGATGGTGATCGGTGTTGTGCTCATCGGCGTGGCTTCGGTGATCCTCCTATCGAGCCTTCACCTCGTCTCGGGCAAGTTCGTCGTCGCTGCGATCCTCCTTACGCTCGGTGTCCTGCTGTATCGGGGCGATCTCACACGATCGAAACAACCTTCGGACCCGCAGGATCCGAACGATCCGACCGATGCGGATACCCCGCGCGTGGATGACGACGCCGGTTCCGAGTCGCTCGATGATGACGATGCCACGCCGGAGACGTCCGACGGTGGCGACGAGGAAGTCGAATCGGTCGGGCCCGGGGACCCAGACTCGGCAGCTCTGGCGGCTGCCACCGGAACGGTCACCCCGACACCGCAGCAGACAGTGCCGACTGCTTCGGCGCGTCCGCCGAAGCCCCGTCCGCCGAAGCGCCGGTCGATCCTCGGTCAACTCACACTTGCCGCGACGCTCATCGCTGTCGGTGGCCTCGCGCTGCTCGATGCCGCGGGTGTGCTCTATCCCGATCCGGTGCACTACCTCGCCGTGGCCGTCGGAGTGATCGGGGGAGGTCTGCTCGTCGGGACGCTGTTCGGCCGTGCACGCTGGTTGATCTTCATCGGTCTGTTCCTCGCCCCGTTCCTGATCGTCGCCAGCATCGTCTCCGAGTGGTCGTTCAGCGGTGAAGTGGGTGAGCGGTACATCCAGGTGACCTCCATCGAGGACCTCGAGAAGGCGGGCTTTGCCTACGACCACAGTGCCGGGGTCCTCGAGCTCGATCTCCGCTGGTTCGAACCCCCGGCCGAGGCATCGAGCGACGTCTTTCCGATATCGATCGACGCTCGTGTGAGTGCGGGAGAGTTGCGGATCTGGCTAGCGCAAGAGACCGGGGCCGTCGTCACCGGCTCAGCTGGTGTCGGATCGGTGAAGTTGTTCGGCGACGAGAGTGCCGGCATCGGTGTGTCGAACACCGCCACTGCCGGCGGCGACCTGCCCAACGTGAGCTTCACGATCTACGCGAGAGCCGATTTCGGCTCGGTTATCGTCGACGTACCACTCGAGAACGAGCCCCGACCCTTGGTGTGGGAGGAATAGACCATGTACCGCCACCGTTTTGACGCACTTTCGTTCGCATTTGGCCTGCTGTTCGTCGGCATGGCGTTCTTCGCCCCGGTCAGGGACTGGTTCCCGAGCAATACCGTCCGCTGGATTGTTCCAGGAGCCGTACTGTTGCTCGGCGCAGGCCTCGCTTTCTCGGCCTTGGCTGCTGACCGGGCATCGAATCGCACGGCGAGCCAGCCCCATGACCATTCGCAGGAATAGCCCTTTTCGCGGTTGACAGGTCCGGGTACGCTGTATGCAGCGCTCAGAGGGATACGTATGCCCGCTCCGAAGAAGTTCAACCCTGCTCCCACGACCTCATCGTCGTACACGACCAGGCGCTCTTCGGACACCGCGAAGGGCCGCTACGCCGTTGTTCCGCCGGTACCGAAGCCGCGCGAGGTCGACGAAGAACCGGTCGAAATCGCCGTCGACGAAGTGACGGTCGTCATGGGGAATGTCTCGAAGTACGAGGCTCGGTCGCTGAACGCCCACGTCGAACCGGGTCTGACGATTGACATCGACCAACTGGATGAGGTCGACGAGGCCCCCGAACCCGCTGAGCCGGTTCGTCCGGCACCGATCACCTTCGGCGAGTGGCGCACCGAATCAAGTCTCGAGGGGACGCACTACCACCGCAAGGATTCGCGCCGAACCTGATCAGGTGTCCGGAGCCTTCGGGCACTCCTCAGACTCCTGCAGGTCGAGCTGGATCTTCGCAAGTTCCGGGTCGTCAATCACCAATTGAACGTGGTCGTGGACAAGTTCGATGTTTGCGATCCTGCCAGGCTTCCCGTCTTCGCGGTACTTCAAGTGGTACTCCGGCGGGATGAAGCGGACGGACACCACTTCGTCGATATCGACGGACGGAAGCAGCTCGACGAGCTTCGGGAGGAGATCAACCGGGATGTCCGTGGTCGTTGTGTTCTTGATGACATCGGCGAACTTGCCGAAGTTCAGGATGAGCGACGCAGGATCGGTCTGCTCCATCGCCGCTTCGAGCACGCAACGCTGACGCGACATGCGGAAGTAGTCGCTGTCCGAGTGCCGAGTCCGGGCGTACGCCAGGGCCTCTTCGCCGTTCATGTGCTGATCACCCGCCTCGATCACGAGCTGGGTGATAGTCCCATCGAGGAGCGGGTACTCATCGTCGACGATTCTCTGCGGAACGTACATGTCGACGCCACCGATTGCGTCGATGATGTCGACGAAGCCGTCGAGGTTCACGAGGGCGTAGTAGTGGATGGGGATGCCGAGGAACTCCGAGATCACACCCTTGACTGCGTTCTCCGGCGGTTCGCCGGGACCCTGGAAGGCTTCAGGGTGCTGTTCTCCTTGGATCCAGAGCTCGTTGATCAGTTCCGGGTAGCAGTTGCAGTCCCAGATCCCCATGCCGTCCGGAAGGGGGGCATACGTCCAGTTCCGGGGTACCTGAAACATCGCAGCCTCGCCGGTTTCGGGGTCGATGCTGACCGTGATCATCGTGTCGGTGCGGATTCCGGTTCGGCCGACACCGAAATCGCCGCCAAGGAGCAGGATGTTCAAGCGGTCCAGATCGTCCCACGGTGTCTGCTCGACAACGGTTGTCGTGGTTGACGAGGTGGTCGAATTCTGCCCTTCGCTGCCGTCCGAACCATCGCCGTTCGCCGGCACGGTTGTGGTCGGGGTCGCCGATGCCTCGCCGCCGTCGAAGACGGTCGTGATCAGGCTGTACTGAACGAGGTCGTAGTAGCCGAACACAACGTGCGGCATGAGCAGAATCACCCCGAGGGCGATCAGTGCGGTGAGTGCGGCAACTCGGCTTGTCGGCGGCGTCGACGTTGATGCGGCCCGGTAGGCGTCGTCCGCTGCCCAGACCCGATAGCCAAGGAGGAGGATGTTGACGACCATCAGAAGCGCCATCGAGGTCGGCCGGACGAATGCGGTGAGGATCGAGACCCTGTCGTGAAAGAAGAAGACCAGAACGGCAAGCACAGCAACGTCGATGATGAACAGCGTCCGAGCCCTCTTCCGCTCGCCGGCCAGCCATTGACCGAGACCCGGGATCAGGGCCGAAGCGGCAGCGGCAACCAGCGGATTGGGCGAGCGTGATTGCCTTCGTCTGGCCGTCATGCGCGCATGGTAGGAAGCGGGCCCCGGTAGTCGTGGCAAGGGTGGCGCTCGGATCGGAGGGTCGCGGGTAACCTGCCGGAGACTCGCCGCCGATCCTAGAGCTCCTCGTGAACGACACCCCGCTCGACGACCAATCTGACGCCACGCCTGAGCATTCGCACCGCACCCGGTACGCCTACATGCGGAGCGACGGGACGCTCGACATCGTCCTGGGCAGCTTGGTGGCCGGGATCGGCGCCTACGTCTACCAGTTCCTCGGAGGACGCAGCCTCGGTGAAGAGGCTTTCGCTCCCATTGGGGCTCTGCTCACGGCCCACTTCCTCGCCTTCGTCATCATCCTGCTCCCGATCGAGCAGTTCGTGATTCGGCGAATCACGCTCGGCTACCGCGGATGGGTCGTGCCGCTCCGCGCGATCGCCTTGACGATCTCGACGGCGTTCGTTGCCGCCGTGGTCGTCTGGGCGTCTGCCGACACCTATTTCGACGGAGACGCGTCGTTTGTCTGGTTCGTGATTGCGACCGTGGCGTTCCACTTCTTCTTCGTCGTCGGCCGCGGCTATCTCGCCGGCTTCCGACGTTTCCGCTCCTACGGTTATGCCAGCGGCGCCGCCTCGATTTTGCGGCTCGTGATCGCCATGGCGGTGGTGGTGATTGGGCCGACGGTGACCGGGTTCGCGTGGGCACAGGTGCTCGGTCCTCTTGTGATCTTCTTGTGGCGTCCGCTCCGCACACCGGAGAAGCGGCGGACCGGCTCTCGCGGCGAACTGTCCGAAGAGCATGTCGAGCAGGTAGGGGAGAAAGGGCTTCTCTCCGGACTGGTGCTGTCGTCGGCGGCGTCACAGGCGCTGCTCCTGGCTGGGCCTCTCGTTGCGGGTGCGCTTGGTGCCACCGCCGCCCAGTTCTCAATCACCTATGCGACCTTGCTTCTCGCCCGTGCCCCGCTGACGCTCGGATACAACCTCATCGCCAGGGTTCTTCCTCCATTCACGGAGATGGCGGCACGCGGCGAGCGTCGCGAATTGCGGTCGTGGGCACGGGGTATGGGCATAGCAGGGGCAGCACTCGCGCTCGTTGGAGCCGGCCTTGGAGCGCTCTTGGGCCCGCCCATGGTGGCCCTCGCCTTCGGTAGCGGATTCCGGCCTACCGCGACGGTCGCAGCTATCGCTGCCGCGGGTGTTGTGCTTGCGTCGTCCGGTCTGTTCATCGGCCAGATCTTGGTCGCTCGCGGTCGAGCGGCCCGCCTCGCCGTTGCGTGGTTCGTTGCCGTCGTTGCCGCCGTCGGAGTCTTGTTCATCCCGATCGCCGACCCGGTGTTGCGCGTGATGGTCGCCTTTGTCGTGGGTGAGGGTTTCGCCCTAGTGGCGCTGGTCGCCGGCGCGTTGATGCGAGACCCCGAGGAGGGAGAGATCTCCCACGGCTATGCCGTCGCGAAACGCTCGCTGGACATCGCGGTCGCGCTCATCGCAATGCTGCTACTCGCCCCGGTCCTGCTGATCGCCGCAATCGCCGTCAAGGCCGACTCGCGTGGGCCGGCGTTCTTCCGCCAACTGCGTACCGGCCGCAACGGAATCGACTTCTGGATGGTCAAGCTCCGCACCATGGAGTTCGGGCACGACGATGCGGTCTTCCACGATCACCTCGCCCTGTTGGAGTACAGCGAGGACGATGATGAGTACACGATCAAGATCGATGACGATCCTCGCGTTACCCGCGTGGGCGGGTTCCTACGGAGGTGGTCGCTGGACGAATTGCCGAACCTCTGGAACGTGCTCAAGGGCTCGATGTCCCTCGTCGGGCCGCGGCCACTCGTCCCGGAAGAGGCCGACCTGGTTGGCCTCGACAACGCCAGATTCCTCGTGAAGCCGGGCATCACCGGCTACGCGCAGGTCCACGGTCGAGACTCGATTTCGATCTCTGAGCGCACTGCGCTCGACGATGAGTACGTTGAGATCCGCTCCATGAAGGTGGATATCAGGATCCTGTTGGAGACGGTTGGCACCGTCTTCAGCGGGAAGGGCGAGGAGTCGAAGGTTTGAGCCTGGAATGCCGCCGGGGTGCGGTAGCGTTCCCTTGCCATGGAAACAATCAGCACTCTTCTCAACGGAGGCGACCCGGTCATTGCGATCGTTGGAGCCACCGACAACCCCGACAAGTACGGAAACCGCATCTATCGCGATCTCAAGGGCAAGGGCTACCGGGTGTATCCCGTCAATCCGGCTCGGGACACGATCGACGGTGACGCCGTCTACGCCGATCTCTCCGATCTCCCGGAGGCTCCTGACATCGTCAACTACGTCGTGCCACCCCCGCGCACGCTCCGACTGCTCAAGCGCGCAAAGGAACTCGGTCTTCTGCGCGCGTGGGTGCAGCCTGGAGCCGAGGATGAAGACGTCATGGCCTATCTCGCCGACAACGGCTTCGAGTATCTGGCGAACGCGTGCATCATGGTTCACTCGAGGACTCAGCCCGCAATCTGACCCTATCGCTGCACCCCCACAACGAGGTACAATCCCGGTGGGGCTCGATCAGGGGGATCGGCATGACCATTGAGGAACTGCGCCGCGCGGTGCGTTCATTGCCGGGTGTTGCGTCGGCAGACGTGGTGCCTCAGCCGGGTGCGCCCCCTGTCGTTCGGCTCTGGACCGATGGAACGATCCCCGATGCCGTCGTCCAGCGGGCAATTCAACTCCTCGTCGCGAAAGGCGCCGCAAACGGCTCGGCACGAGTGCACGACGAAGTTGCTGCATCAGCGCCGGTCGCAGAGATCCCCTCTGACGAGATCCCCGATGTTGTCGATGATGTCCCTCCCGCGACCAAAGCTGCCAAACGACGGGTTGGACTCGGCAAAACTCTCGAAGAGACCCTGCCCGGCGCCTTTGCCGAGACGGCACCTTCGCACCTCGCGACGGACACAATCCCCGACGCGGTCGGCGTCCGCCGTTTGCTCAGGCTGGCGATCGAGGAGACCTCGGATGGCGTCGATGTGCGCGCCATCGATGACTTCGGGCGAGAGACCGAAGCCGCTGTCGGGCCGGGACCTGATGGCCTCACAGTCGCCGTTGCGTCGGCGGTCGCACGCCTCCGTGGATTCCCGTCACCTTTGCGGACGGCGATCAACACGCGCGACGTCGACGGCACAACCGTCGTAACCGTGCTGGTCGAACTGCCGGGCGGAGAGAAGGCGGCGGGCGCGGCCATCGTCACGGGAGGGCTCCCGTTCACCGTCGGGCGCGCGGTGGACAGCGCACTCACCGCCTTGTGAACAGCCTCTCTTGTCCGAAGTGCGGCGAGGCGGACGCCGTTGCCGGCAGACGGTCCGGTGACAGCATCACGATCACCTGCGGATCGTGTGGCGCATCGTGGAATCGTGACTTGTCTCCGCATTGCCGGCACTGCGGTGGCGACGATATGCAGTCGGTCCCGCTTGCCATCGTTGAGAAGGGGAGGGGAACTCAACTGTCGGTGGTCGGAACCCGTATCGTGTATCTCTGCTCGGATTGTGATGCTGAGGCCCTCGATCGGTACCACCGCAATCGGCCGAATCCGCTCATGCCCGACGAACTCCCGACGGCGGACTCCGAAGGCTGAGCCGATAGAGGCACGATGCCGGGCGTGCACGTCCCTCGCGGGACCCTGTTCTAGACGGTTTCGGACACGGTCCGCTTCGTGGGAAGCTGGGCGATGTAGACCACGAGGGCGGATGCGAGGACGATCAATCCGATTCGGATAGGCATCGGCTCAACGACGAACACAACCGAGATGGTGAACGTGACGATGATTGCGATGATTGCGATGGTCTTCGCTCGAATCGTGAAGCCCAGGCCGGCCCTCCAGTCCCGTACGATCCCGCCGAAGAGGCGGTTGTTGACCAACCACTGATCGAAGCGTTCCGATGACTTCGAGAAGAAGAATGCTGCGAGAAGAACCGGTCCGACCGTGGGAATCAGCGGCACAGCTACGCCAACGAATGCCATCCCCAGGAAGAAGAACCCGAGAATGAGGAAGATCGATCGCAGCACGCGGCTCTTGGCAACGGTCATCGCAGCGGAAGCGTACCGGCAATCTGCGCCGACAGCCCGTCGGTTCGGCGGTACATTGTGACGATGACATGGCTCGATCGCCTCCTCGGCCGCAGCGTCGGTGCACTTCGGGTGTCCGGAGAACCGAAAAGCGGAAATGGCGCCTCCTCGTTCCATCTCTGGTGGGAGGTGCCGTCCGGGAAGCGTTTCACGGAGATGGCAGCAACACTCGAAATCGCCGACGAGCCGACCGTAGATCGGCTCGTCTTCTGGGCGCTTCAGGTCTCGTTCGTCGACCCAGGCGGGGGAGGGGCACATCTCGGACTGCAGCATCACCCGAGGTTCCCGGCAGCCTCTGCAGCAAATTGGGGCGGTTATGCACCCCCGGAAGACGGCGGCCTCCTGGACGGCTCTCCGTCGCCGCTGCCGTCGACCCCGAACGATCCGAACACCCGAGACTTCCTCTGGCTCCCGCAGACACCGTATCGCTTGGTGGTCGGAAGATCCCCCGATGCGGCACCTGCCGGCTTCTTCGCGTGGCGCGGCACGATCGAGGATTTGCACAGCGGGGAGATCTCGGTTGTGCGCGACCTCTTCAGCCGGGGCGAGTACCTGAGAAGCCCCGTTGTGTGGACCGAGTCGTTCGCTCGCTGTGACCATCCGTCGTTCGCTGCGAGATGGAGCGACCTGACTGCGACGGCAGAAGATGGGCAGACGACCCCGGTGACCACCGTGTCGGTGAACTACCAAGCTCGTCCGGCCGGAGGGTGTGACAACACCAACGTGACGGTCGACGGCACCGGCTGGACTCAGCGGACCAACACGCCCCGATCCGCAGGACCCGGCACCCGACTTTCACTTCCGCGCGCGGTCTGAAGCCGACCGGCGTTACCATGCCCGCCCCGGGCGTTTAGCTCAGTTGGGAGAGCGCTGCCCTTACAAGGCAGAGGTCGGCGGTTCGAGCCCG
>CALOAN010000008.1:0-10443 GCA_942491345.1 uncultured actinomycete | reverse complement strand
GCGGACACTTCTTCGTCTGCGAACGACATCGAGGAACTCCATCCGGCGAGCCTACAACCGATGGTGCCTGTCCCGACATGCGATCCCTACCGTGGACCCCGACACCTACACTCGCAGCCCCGACCGCTCTCCCGCACGCCCGGTCCCGGAGACCCATGCCCGCTGAATCCCACACGACGATCGAGCCGTTGTCGGATCATTCGTCTGCGCTTCCGGTCGTTGCTCGGTGGGTCTGGGAGACGTGGGGATCGAAGACCTACGAGGAGACCGTTGCTTCGCTCGACGATCCTGAGAACTGCCCACCGACGCTCATTGCGGTTGCGGACGCGGCCGGTTGGGGTGATCGGCTTCGGTCGCTTCCGCCGGGCCGATGACATGGTCGAGACACTGTGGATCAACGCGCTCTACGTCGCCGAAGCGGAGCGTTCCGGCGGCCTCGGCTCTCAGCTTCTCTCGGCTGCGATCGGACTCGCCGGGTCGTGGGCCGAGGAGTTGTACGTCTACACCGATGTCCCGACGTGGTACGAACACCGAGGCTGGATCGTCATCGATTCGACCGATGGCGGCACGGTGCTGTCGCGCTCCTTGTCTGGCGCACGCTGACGCTCGCTCCCAGTCGACCGGTCCGGAAGCACTCGATCAAGTCGACTGTTTCAGCGAACAAACGCCCTTGACACGTAGGTCATTGCCTACGTATAATGCGTAGGCAATGACCTACGGTTCTCGAGCCGATCATACCCGAGGAGCGCCAACAATGTTCGCAATCAGTCCCGACCAGTCACTGCTCTGGCTGGCCATCCGGCAGGGGTGGGGTATCGGACAGTTCGTTCCGAATGCGGCGGGCGGTTCAGCTCAGGGGACTTCCGTTCGCCGTTCAGTTCCCAGGAAGAGCGTCACGTCACCGCTCTCGCACCGCCGAGCCACCGACGCGCTGCCATCGATCGGATAGAAGACGAATCATGCGAGACAAGGAGAGATCAATGAGCCCTTCAACAAGAACAAGCGGAGTCGGGATGATGTATGCAGGCGGGGCTATGCAGGCGCTGGCTCTCCTGTTGATCGCCTTTGCGCAGGAACCCTTCCCGATCGCCCTGATCCTCATTGCCGGCGGGTTGCTGCTCTTCTTCGCCGGTGCGGTGCTGAGCGATCGGCGATCGGATGCCGCCCGACTGGGCTATCGGCCACCTGAGTTCTTTGACGAATTCTGAGCTGGTCGCCACATGAGGGTAGGAACTCGAACTCGTCGAAGTGATGACCGGCCGCTCCGCCGTTGCGACCGGAGTGGCCGGTCGGTGTTCGAGGAACCCATTCAATGCGTAGGCGTAGACATACGGATCGAGTACGGTGAGGTCATGAAATCGACAGCCGATGAGTAGTCGATCAACCTCGAGTGGAGGATGGCGCGTCCGCCGATCGATTGCGTTGGAACTCGAGGTCGCCACCAACTTCGTGCACCTGAGTCCGCCGATGCTCCCGAAGAGTTTGATCGATCTCACAGCGACCATACCGCAGTCGGACCTCGAAGACTTCTTGGCTCTCGACCCCGCAAAATCACCCGACGACGAACAACGACCAATCTTCGAGTACCTGGCCCGCTGGGCACAGGTGGAGACGGTCGAGGACTACGACGCGGCGACCGGAGCAATGCGGGAGGTCACGCTCGCCGATGCGATCGCCCAGGTAGCAGGGGCCACAGGTTTCAAACCGGTTGACAACCTCGAGCCAACAGAACAGCTCGTCGACCTGGAACTCCGCGTCTACTCCCAAATCGCTCCCCTGTTGGGGCTCCAACCACCCTCCGATCCTACGATGCTTGAACGGGAACGCAGCCATGTGCTCGGAGCGGTCCAGGTGCTTCGCGGCGGACCGCTCCACGGTCGATTCTGGCATTGGATGGACCGCTTCCACTACGAAGCGTATCGACCGTGGAGGGCGACTCGCCTCGACACGATCGCGCGACTCGAGCAGACGGCGATCGAAGGACTCGGCGGCCGGGAAGGCACCGGCTCACCGGCCCTCGACTGGCTGCCGTCCACCCATATGCTGGTCGCCATCCCGACGGCTCGTGCTGCAGCCGAATCGGGCGAGGTCGAGATCGTGTTCTGGGCAGAGCCGTTCGAACTCGAGAGTGGGGTTATGGGCGCTCCCGGCATGTGCATAACCTCGTTCGCCGAACGCGGAATCGACTACGAATACTCGATGACGGTGCGCGACGACCTGACGGCCAAGCTCAAAGCGCTTGCCGACCCCACGCGCATCAGCATTCTGCGGATGATCCGCTATTTCGACGCCGACAACACTCAGATCGCCGGGTGGCTGGATGTTTCTCGGCCCACCGTCAGCGTCCACGCCAAGACACTCGCCGAGGCGGGGTTCATCAGCACCGAACGTGACGGTCGCCAGGCCCGACACAGCTTCCACCCAGACACCGTTCGAAAGCTGTGCGAAGACCTCACGCGCTACCTCGAAGTGCCCGCGGAAGACACCGACGAATAGCGATCAACCGAACACGTCCAGAGGAATCCGCATGCCTCCCGAATTCATCTTCCCCACCGGCCTGACCGTTCGCGGCGCTTCGTACAACGACATCCCCACCGTGGCAGCGCTTCTCCGTGCCTCCGAGGAGTTTGATGCCGGCGAGCCGTCGGCCACCGACGAGGATGTCGAAAGTGAGTGGATGCTCCCCGACTTCGACCCCGCTGTTGATGTGCTATTGGTCTTCGATGACAATCGCATCGTCGCAAGCGCCGAGGTACCGGGTTGGCGAGCGGAGGCGACCGTGCACCCCGACGCTCGGGGGCGCGGCACCGGAGCGGCGATCTTGGGATGGATCGAGCGCCGGGCGGTGGAACGGGCCAACCACGGTCCGGAGATTCGCGTCGGGCAAACCGTTGTCGACACCAACACCGATGCGATCTCGCTGTTTCTTCGCCACGGATACACGCCACGGCACACGTCGTGGGTGTTGCGCCTCCCCGATGACGTCACGATCGACCACCCGCCACTCCCCCGCGGTGTTGTCATTCGACCGTTTGACGCCGACCAAGAAGAGGAACAGATCTACCGCGTGGTCGAGGATGCGTTCAACGAATGGCCGACACGCGAGCCGTCGACGTTCGAGGAGTGGCGATCCGGCGTGACGGGTCGCTCCGACTTCGACCCAACACTTCTATTTGTGGCCGTCGCCGATCAGGAGGTCGTGGGTGTCTCGTTCGGCATCCCCTACGAGGACGAGGGCTGGGTGCAGCAGTTGGCGGTTCGTGGCGACCACCGAAACCAAGGCCTTGCAAAGGCACTGCTCCGCACAACGTTCGACGAACTCCGGCGCCGTGGCTCCCCCGCCGTCGGCCTCAGCACCGACTCTCGAACTGGGGCGCTCGATTTGTACATTGACGCTGGCATGGTCGTACGCGCCTCGTACACCCACTACTCGAAGGTGCTGGTACCGGGCGGAACGGCTCAAACCGAAGCCTGATGCTGCGGGACTTTCTAGGCGAATCCACGAACCCGCCCGGATGCTGGCCGTCGCTGCTCGTTGGCTCCAAGTACCGTTCCTGTATGAAGTGGCTGAGCGAGATGTACTTCCGGCTCACCGGATGGGAGATCGTTGGGCGTGCACCCGACGAGCCGAAGTTCGTCGCCATCGGTTATCCGCACACCTCCAATTGGGACTTCTTCGTGTACCTCGCGGTCATCGGCCACTTCGGCCTCAAGATGCGATTCCTCATGCACCAAGGCTTGTTCGTTGGACCACTTGGATGGCTGCTCCGCCGGTGGGGAGGGATCCCGGTCCAGGGAGGCTCGAAGGCAGTGGTTTCGACACTTGTCCAGGCGTTCGGCGAGGCAGACGCTCTGCGCCTGGCGATCGCACCGGAGGGAACACGAGCCGGCGGATCCAGGTGGAAGTCGGGCTTCTGGCGCATTGCTGACGGCGCCAACGTTCCCGTGGCGATGGCGTTCGTGGACCGAGACACCAAACGGATGGGGTTCGGCCCATCGGTCAAGGTCAACGGCGACATCGACGGGTGGATGGAGCAGGCACAGGCCTTCTACGCTGACAAACGCGGCCTCAAGCCCCAAAACCGTGGGCCGGTCGAGCTCGCTCGCTGAAGACCCGATCGTCACGGGCGGCGAAGAGCAGATCAAACGGTTGTGCCATGCGACTGGATTAGGTGACCATGCCGTGCACCAACGTTGAGACGCGGGTCGGCGTTGCCACGCAGTTCCGGTTTCACGTATGCGGCGACAGCAGCTCTAGGCGATTGCCGAACGGGTCATTGGCGTAGAACCGATCAAACCCCGGCAGCGGCTCATCATCGACGACTACGACGCCGGCGCCCTCCAACCGCCTACGCAGAGGCTCCAAGTCGGTCACGAGGAGCGCCGGGTGCGCCTTCCGAGCCGGCACAAAGTCCTCCTGCACACCGAGGTGCACACGTGTCGAGTCGGACTCGAACCAACACCCGCCTCGTGCTTCGAGATTCGGCGGCTTGTCCACTCGTGGAATCCCGAGCAGACCTTCGTAGAAGGCAGTGGCATCCTTCTCCCGGCCCGGCGGCATCGCCAGCTGGACATGGTGCAATCCGACGATCGCCATCGAGGGAGTATCTCACAAGCGCGCCACACAGACGCCCTGCGACGCGTTGGGGCTCCCGGGCGTCGCCGGGAGCCCCGAGGGACGGTGGCGGCTACTCCTGATGTCCTCCCGAAACCGTTGGTGTGACGGTCGGTGTGGGGGCCGATTCCGTGGACGACCGATCGCCGATGCCTTCGGCGAGCTGGCCGGCGGCGAACGCCGACCGCAGGCCGCTGGAGTCGGTGGCCGTGCCTGAACTGAGAACGTATTGCCGTCCCGACGTTCCCGAGAGGAACTCCACGTCGTACTTCCCTTCGACCAAGGCGTCATACAGGCTGCCCTGCCCCTCGATAACGGCGACCTCGGGAGCAGGTTCACGCGCAGCAAACGCCTTGCTCGGTTCCGCGACCAACCCGGCGTCGAACTTGCCTGCGGCGAACGCTTCGGACGACCCGCTGGCGCCGGTTACCGCCTCAGGGATGAGAACGTACTGCACACCTGGGTCTCCCGGTGCGAAGTCCAGGTTGTACTTGCCCTGGCTCAGAGCGTCGTACAAGCTGCCCTGCCCCTCGATCACGACGATCTCGGGTGCCGGGGTGCTTTCCACAAACGGCTCGCTCAAGGTCGGATTCAATCCCGCATCGAGCTTGCCGGCTTCGTAGGCCTCGGACAATCCGCTCGGGCCGGTGTACGGCTCAGCGGTCTCGGCCACGGCCTCGGTTGCTGCGGGAGCGCTCGGCTGACTGTCGGTCAGAATCTGCTGGCTGATCGCGTAGACGCCTGCCACGAACGCAACGACGGCGAGCACCGCGACGATGGGCCTGATGTGGAACCCGCTGGGTCCTGTGGATGTCAGGGTCATGGTCCTTCTCCCTTCTCTCCGACTCGCCGCCCGGTGCCTTCTGCCTCGGGTCGGTTGGAGCCGGTATTTGCGAACGACCCCACCATCTCCCCCGCGCGTCAAGAGCCGGTCAAAAAGAGGGCGTGCGATGTCAAGAGGATGTCAAGCGCTGTGGTCGGAGCCCAGACCTGGGCCGCGGGAGAGCTCCGGACGGGCACGCGACAGCAGATTGAAGCGCCGAAATACCGAACGTAATCCTCCGCCGTCTACGGCACGACGGTGGCGCGATCGGTCTCCGCCGAAACGAGGAGAAGTCGGAGCTGGACCGGCGACGACAGGTGGTCGGCGAGGTCCTCAGCGAGCGAATCGACGGCGATCGCGTCGATCGAACTGGCTACGACAACGTCGACCTTCGTGAATCCGTCGTCGACCTCGACCTCCACATCGACCACTTCCGTCGCGGAGCCTCGTTCTGAGACGTATTCCTCGACGACGGCCGTGACCTCGTTCGTCGGATCGGACTGCGGAAGGACGGCCCCGCGGCCAAACTGCATCGGGAGCACGACGATGATCGTCGCGATGGCAGCCCAGCTCACACCTCGCAGGATCTGGGTATGTCCCTTCAGCGGGTTCCGGCCGGGGACGAATCCCGCGGCGAGGAACGTCGCCGATGCAGCGATGACAATGCCCACTACGTTGGCGAGGAAGAGCAGCGTCGCCCCGAGTGCAAGCTGCCACTCTGTGAGTTGCAGGGTGATGCCCACGACGGCAAGCGGCGGAACGAGAGCAACGGCGACGGCAACACCAGTGAGCACGTCAGAGGCGTGGCGCCTGACCTGGCCGTACGCACCGGCGGCCCCGGCGGCGAGGGCGATGCCAAGGTCGAGGAGGTTCGGTGAGGTTCGAGCCATCAGCTCTGCCGGGAGCGGGGTATCCATCCCGGGAATCAGAAACGAGATCAGCGCGGCGAGCAGGACCGCAAGCAGCGAACCTGCAGCAACAAGGAGGGCACGACTCACGACCCTGCGCGGCCAACCCATAACGATCGCCGCGGCTACACCGAGAACCGGGAACATGAGGGGCGCAACGAGCATCGCTCCGATGACGACCGCCGTGGAATCGCCGAGGATACCGAAGACGGCGATCGCCGTGGACAGCATCATCAGTGAGACGAAACGGGTGAAGAACTGCCGTCGTGGCATCCCGCGCGGGAACAGCTGGTCGATGACCTCCCGTCGTTCCGCATCCTGGAGCGGCGCACGTCCACGCCAGAGACGCTTGATGCCGGCCCACGGGAGAATCACCAGACCACCGAGCAGCGACGAATAGGGCTCGGCCGGACGAGCAGAGGCGTCCGGTGGATCCGGAGCGGGACGCTCCGCGAGGCCGGTGCCGGGCCCGCTCAGACCCGACTCCGAATGCTCGCGTCATAGGTTGTGCGTTCGACGGCGGCCTGCGCCAGCATGCTTGGCCTCCCCGCACCGAACCCGACCCACCCCGAGCACCATGCGTCGACTGTGGACAAGAAACGAGAGGCCAGGCTGAATCGTTCCCAAGAGATGGGGTGGCGGTCAAAACCCGATCGCATTCCGCAGTCTTCACGGCGGCGAGCAGGCTTCGGACCAGGAGCGTGCCGCGATCAGAACCTGCTCACGCGAAGACGACTCCGTAGATCACGAGCGGAATGGCGATGACCGAGATGGCAACAGCAGCGATCGCCATCCCGTGGCCCCGCTCCGCGGGTTCGTTCCGCTGCTGCCGCTCGTGGAATGCTCGGATGGATGCCAGGCCGTACACCACGGCGAGAATGGCAAGCGGCCAGATGAGCAGCGACGCGACCGCGAGCGAGAGCGAAGCGACGGCGTCGTTGCAGTAGCCGCGCGATTCGGTCCGGTCCAGGGGCGGTCCGGATGACCCATTCGGCTTTGTCGGGCCACAAACGGGGCACTCGGACCCAAGTTCGGGGACTTCGCGTTGGCAGTTCGGACAAGCGACCGGAGACATCCAATCAACTCCCGCGAGGCACAGGTCGCAGTGTCTCGCCCCCTATTGTCGTCCGCGTTCTTCCCCGGGGATAGGGGCAACAGTTCGAGCACCGCTCGAACGGACTGTCGGTCAGTCCGATTCGTCCAAGCTGTCGATCCGATCGAGGAGGTCCAGTGAATCCGAGGCCGCGTCCGCGAGCGGCCCGGGAGAAGCGGCCATCTCGGTGAGCATCGGGCGTGCACGTGGTCCACCGATATCGGCAACCAGTCGGACCAGTTGCGGCGTCGCATCGCCGGAGGCGTACGTCTCACCGATCAGGTCGAGCGACCGCTCCCCCGCCTTCACGAGAGCCATGCCGGCCAGCATCCGCTCCTGCTCATCGTCGCCGGCCACCGCGTTGAGCAACGTCACGCCGGCTCCAGACGAACCGAATGTACGCCACGCAAAGCCGGACCGAATCAGGTTGGCGGATCGACCGATGTTCATGGTCTTAGCCTACGAGCTACAGCTTCCCCCACAGATCGTGTTGGTCCCAATACTCTGGTTCGTGGGGCGACGTGTGATCGAACCAACCGTGACGCTCCTCCTCGATGTTGAAGTCGTCCGTGCGGAAGCGCTGGCCCCCTCGATCGAGGAGGATCACGAGATCGAAGTTGACCCGAACGTCGATGATGCGCTGGACCTTCGAGAAGTCGGGGAACCAGCGTTTGTGAACCGGCCACCCCATCAGCACCAGGCGGTTGAACGCGACTTCCTTCTTCGTTGCGTGGTGAGCGACAGTCCCCCCGTGGCTGTGGGCGAAGAAGTCGGGGGAAACCAGGCCCTGGTCGCCGATCCACTGTTTCAGCAACAGCGCGTCGGCGCGCCTGGCCACATCGGAATAGGCGCCGGTCCACGTGAAGCTCTCGTCGTGCACATCGAGATCGGGGCGGTTCGTGGCGAGGGCGGCATAGAAGTTGCCGCCGGGTTGGTACCAGGCGGCGTCCGAGGCGAAGGTGCCGTGGGTGACCACTGCAGTGCTCGACTCGTGATCCCGCTTCTCGGATTCCGGCTGCGAAATCACCCGTTTTGTGACCTCAGAATCCTTGGGATCGATTTGTGCAAGCGCCGTCTGCGCGAGGCGAGCAACCAACGGGTCATCCGACTCGCACTCCGTCTCCAGCGTCGCACGAATCCGCTTGCGCAACCGGGTGGTCTCCCTCGCCCCCGCGGCAGCGGAAACTCTCACCAATGGGTGTGGGCTGTACATCGCGGCTTCGAAGAGCGCCGCGGCGCCCTCCACAGATGGATGTTGGTACAGCTCGTCGACCGTCTTCGCCATCTCGTCCTGCAGCCGAGGAGCCGATTCCGATTTGAGTTCCTTGGTCGAAACACCAAGGCCCTGAGTGGCCTCGTCAACGGTGAGCCGACGTGTCCGCTGCAGGGCACCGAGGTCCGGGAGAGCGAGTTTGGACCCACCCTTCTTCTGCCACTCCTTCGTCTCTTCACTCACACCCAGCACACCGGCACGCGCCGAGAGAAGCAGCGCCGACTGCGAAGCCGCCGCCGACTGGGTCGACTCCGAATCGACCGCTGGCGTGACGGTGAAGGCATCCCGCGGATCGATGGGATCGGAAACCTGATAGCGCATACGAGACTCCTCTCGTCGTCCTCCACTCTGCTGCAAGCTGCTGTTGATGGCCCAGGACTAGGTATACACGACGGGTGTGACATGCGGCCGGGATGGTCGAAGGGGAGTTCTTGGCAGGAAGGATCTCTGTCGGACGCCGCCGAGGCGGTCAACCGTTGAATGCGTCGAAGGCCGAAGCAAGGTCGAGGTCCCTGCTGGTGAGCGCGCCCTGGTCGTGGGTCGAGAGCACACACGTCACCTTGTTCCATCGGATATCGATGTCGGGGTGGTGGTCGGCGACGTCTGACGCCATCCCCACCCGTATCACGAAGCCCATGGCCTCGTTGAAGTCGGCGAATACGTACGTGCGGGAGATCGCTTCGCCGTCCCGAGTCCATTCGGGATGCGCCGACAGGAAGTTGCTGATCTGGTCTGGTGTGAGATCGGAAGGCATGGGCAAACCGTACACCATGGATAGCCCCGCACCACAACTCGGTGGCATACCATCCGGTCGATGGCAGAAACAAGCACACGAGTCGTTCTGCTCGGCACCGGTACTCCCCGTACTGAGGTCGGCCGTGCCGGTACGTCGACGGCAGTCGTGGTCGACGACCAACCCTATATCTTCGACTTCGGACCGGGCGTGGCTCTCCGGTTGTCCGAGGGTCACCAGATGGGCATCGCCGGACTTGCGATGTCCGGTGTGACCAGGGCTTTCCTCACGCACATGCATTCCGACCACACCCTTGGTCTCGGCGAATTGATGCTGGCACCTTGGATGTTCGGCAGAGAGGAACCGCTCGAGATCTACGGACCGCACGGCACGGCGGCGATGGCGAGCGCCGTCGCCACTGCCTACTCATCAGATGTCGCCAAGCGCACCCTCAACGAACCGCACACAGACCGGGGCCACGAGATCACCGGACGAGACATCGTGCCGGGCATCGTCTACGCAGATGACCTCGTGGAAATCGAGGCGTTCGGCGTCCAGCACGGTGAGTGGGACACGGCAATTCACGGACCGTTCCCAGCCCTCGGGTACCGCATCACCACGCCCGATCGCATCGTGGTCATCTCCGGCGACACCGGTCCGTTCCCAGAGATGGCAAGTCGGTATTCCGGCTGTGACGTCCTCGTCCACGAGGTCTACTCGTCGACCGGCCTCTCGTCCCGCCCTCCGGAGTGGAAGGCCTACCACTCCATCTCTCACACATCGGCAACATACCTGGGCCGTGTCGCCTCCGACGCGAACCCTGACGTCCTCGCCCTCAACCACCAACTCCTGTGGCATGCAACAGAGGATGATCTGATTGCCGAGGTCACAGCCGCCTACGTCGGAACTCTTGTCTACGGCCGGGATCTCAGCGTGGTCTGAAGCGCGAAGTGTTCGGCCGCTCGACGTCACGCGATGCGGGCAAACTCGCTCTTCTT
>CALOAN010000007.1:0-11298 GCA_942491345.1 uncultured actinomycete | reverse complement strand
GACAACCAGTGGGTCGCGCCGCACGGGGTCGCAACGTTTGCGCCTACAGTAGGCCAGGAGTACTCGATGTTCATTGCCGTTGCCGCCCTGCTGCCGGAAACGGAGTTCAATATCGGTGTGACCCATTTTTATGATAAACCGCTCGATCTGACCGAGGGGCACTACTCGGGCATCTTCTACGTCAAACGCCGGCTCTCCGAGAACGAGGCGGGGACCGGCGGTTGGGCAGTGATGGGGGGTACCGGTGTCAACCCCTCCTACCTGCAGGAGGGTGAGGTGACTGACACCTTCCAGTCGTGGTGGGCGAACGCCGTCTACACGATCCCGTTCCGCGACGGGGCTGTGACCTGGGACCTTCTGCCGGGGTTTCTCGTCAACCTCGACAAGGACCAAAGCGGAGAGACGGCGTGGGGAATGACCTACTCGACGCGGGTCGCGGTCTACAAGATCATTCCCCATTCCGCGATCGTCGGCGAGGTCTTCGGCACCACGGGGGAGGCCTACGCCGAGCCGACGTGGAGGCTGGGAGTGCGCTGGGAGAGCCCGCGCGTGATCATCGCCGCGACTTACGGCGACAGCTTCAGCGGCGCCGGCAGCCCGCGCTTCGAGATCGGCGCGATCTTCTTCACCAACCAGCTCAAGTTCCTCTGTCTCGGGAAATGTCAGAAGGATCCGGATTGGTGAGTGATGGTGGCACAAGGAGTCAGCCCGCACCGGATCGCCGGTCGGAGATCCTTCGAGGTGATGAATGAAGCACACGACCTTTGACCCCGGCCGGATCGGCGCGTTGAGCGACGGCGTCTTCGCCATCGCCATGACGCTGCTGGTGCTCAACCTCCGCCTCCCGGATGTGGGGTCGCATTCCGACCCGTCGGTCTTCGCGGCCGGCCTCGTCGATCAGCTGCCGCGTTTCGCGTCGTGGCTGCTGAGTTTCGCGATCCTGTGCCGGCTGTGGACGGTGCACCACGACCTGCTCGCCGACGGCGACACCCGCACCCGCAGCTTCCTGTTGTGGAATTTCGTGTTCCTCGGTGCGGTGTCGTTCATCCCATTTCCCTCGTCGTTGCTCGCCGAGCACCCGGAGCAACTGCTGTCGGTCGTTGTTTTTTCGGCGACCTACGTGGTGGCGGGCATCGCCCTCGGGAGGATGTGGCGGGTGTCCGACCGGAGCCGCATCACCGATGGCGAAACGTCGCGCCCACACGGGATCAGCCGGGCGATGGTGTTGATCCTGGCGACCGCGGCCGGTTCGTGTCTCCTCGCACTTTTCGACCCGCGGCTCGGCGCGGCGCTGTGGTTCACCTACCCGTTCACCGGTGGGGTGGTCCGGACGTTCGACCGACGCCAAAAGACCGAGACGGCGTCATGAGCCGGATCATGAGTGGGGGGAAGTTCTCCGGGAATCGTCGCACTGAGACGCGCAAGAAAAATGAGGCTGCAGCCGTGTGCACGGTGGGTCCGGCGGCAGCCAACACGTACGTTCGAGCGTTCGAGTCGAGATCAATTTTCAACCTGACAACACGAGGAGGAGAAAAATGGAAGACATGAGAGAAACACTGACGGGGTGGGCGGAGGATACGAAGAAGAACGCCGGGATGATTGTCATCCTGGGCGTACTGACGGTGATCGCGGGCTTTCTGTCGCTGGTGATGCCGTGGGTGAGCGGCGTCGGGGTGGCCTTCGTGGTCGGGTTCGCGATGGTCGTCGGCGGCGTGGCGCGGCTGGTCGGGGTTTTCCAGGCCGGCTCGTTCGGGCGCGGCACCCTCGCCTTCATCGGCGGCGCCCTGACCCTGCTGGCGGGCGTGATTCTGGTGGCGCGGCCGGGCGTCGGCCTCGCGGTTTTGACCATGATGATTGGCGCCTACCTGCTGGTGGACGGCATCTTCGGCGCCGTGCTGGCGTTCCAAGTCAGGCCCGAAAAGGGGTGGGGCTGGATGTTGTTCAGCGCCGCCATGAGCTTCCTGCTCGGCATCCTGCTGCTCAAGGAGTGGCCCCTGTCCGGGCTGTGGGCGATCGGCACCCTGGTCGGGATCAACATGTTGTTTGCGGGTTTCGCCATGATCTCCATCGGCTCGGCCGGACGGAAGTTGATCAAAAAACTGGAGTAACCCCTTTGGAATGAACCCCGCCGGGGTAGGAACCGAGACCGGGGCCGAACCCCGGTTCCGGTCGCCGGTGGGTCGTCTCCAGGGAGGGGAAAACGTCCTCGTCAGCAGCAGTGCGTCGTGCCGAGCGGTGCCAGAGGTGGAGTGATGAGTTTGGGAAAACCAACACCTGAGGCCGCTGCCGCGGCACCTGCGGGCGAGGGGGCCGACCCTGCGGTGAAAAAGAAGAGGAGACGACGAATCATGATCGTGCTTGCCGTGGTGGTGTTTCACGTGCTCGGCTTTCTCTCGTCCATCCACGCGATCATGAGCACGCGCACCGAGCAGGGCGCCGTCGCGTGGGCGGTGGCGCTCAACACCTTCCCCTACGTGGCGGTGCCGGCGTACTGGGTGTTGGGGCGGAGCCGGTTTCAGGGTTACGTCACCGCGCGGCGGGGCGAGATGGCGGAGATTGCCGGTTTGAGCGACGACGCCCGGGCCGCGGTTCGCGAGTTCATGCTGCCGCCCGAGGAGGTCAGCCAGGCCGTCCGCGCAGCCGAGGCCCTGGCTGGAATCCCTTCCCTTCGCGGTAACGCGGTCGAGCTGCTGATCGACGGCGACGCCACGTTTGCGAGCATCCTCGAGGGCATCGATCGGGCCCAGGACTCCATCCTTTTCCAGTTCTTCATCGTCCACGACGACGAGATCGGCCGTGACGTCAAAACGCATCTGATAGAGCGCGCCAAGGCCGGCGTGCGGGTGTACTTCCTGTACGACGAGGTCGGGAGCCACGACCTCCCGGCGAGTTACAAGGACGAGCTCCGCGAGGCGGGCATCGAGGTCTACGACTTTCACACTCAGAAGGGCCCGGGCAACCGATTCCAGCTCAACTTCCGCAATCACCGCAAGGTGGTCGTGGTCGACGGCAAGGTGGCGTGGATCGGCGGACACAACGTCGGTGACGAGTACCTCGGCCGCGACCCGAAGTTCGGGCACTGGCGCGACACCCACGTGCGGATCGAGGGGCCGTCCGCCCTTGGCGCTCAGCTTTCCTTTGCGGAGGACTGGTACTGGGCGACCGGCAGGCGGCTCGATGTGAGCTGGCGTCCCGTGGCCGCGATCGACGACGCCGTTCCGGTTCTGATCATTCCTTCAGGACCTGCCGACGAGCTCGAGACCGCCAACCTCATGTTCGTGGAAGCCATCAACTTCGCGAAGGAAAGGATCTGGATTACCAGCCCGTACTTCGTACCGGACCGGCCGGTGATCACCGCGCTCCAGCTCGCCGGGCTGCGCGGTGTCGATGTGCGCATCCTGATTCCGGACATGCCGGACCACCTCGGCGTCTACCTGGCCGCCTTCGCCTATCTCGACGAGTCCGGCAGCACCGGCGTGAAGTTCTACCGCTACCAGGACGGCTTTCTGCACCAGAAGGTCATGCTCATCGATCACTCGTTCGCGGCGGTCGGCACCGCCAACTTCGACAATCGTTCGTTCCGCCTCAACTTCGAGATCACGGCGGTGGTCGCCGACGATGATTTCGCCTCCGAGGTCGAGAGCATGCTCGAGGCCGACTTCTCCGAATCGCGGTTGATGGAGCCAGGCGAATACGATCGCAAGCCCTGGTGGTTCCGCTTCGCCGTCAAGCTCGCCCGACTGACAGCGCCGGTGCAGTGAGGCGTGATGGAAAAGAGAGGTGGGGCGGAAATCCGAACCGACCGGTGGAGGATCGCGCCATCGAGGAGGGTCAACACGTTATCGACACTCCTGTGGAGGGCAGCCAGTTGGGAACGCGTACAAACCTCAGCATGCGTTCGGAGGGTGCTGGAAGACGCCGAGACCACCGAGAGCGCGTCGGTCGCGAGCATCTTCGCGGCGCGGAGTATGATCCCGAGCGACGTCACGGGTTGAGCAACCAGGAGGAATCATGAGGTACGCGGCAATGTCACAGACCATACACCGGCGCTTCGTGAGAGCCGGCGTGATGGTGCTACTCGGCCTCGCAGTCGTGGTGCCCGGAATGGCCCAGGACGCCCTCCCGGCGCCTGCGCCGACACCGCAACCGACGCCGATTGCCGTCTCTGACATCCCCGCCCGAGCGGCAGCCAGCGCCGAGGCGGCCCGCCAGGCGGTGGCGAGTGCTGCGCCGGATGCTCTACTGATCCAGATCCAGCAGGCTTTTCCCGGCGAACAGGCACAGATCGCAACTCTCCGTGAGGAAACCACGGAACGGATGAAGAGGCCGGGGCCGGCGTCGATGATCAAGGAGAGCGAAAAATCCTGGCAACGGGTGCGTGCCAGGCTCGATCGCTGGATGGTTGATCTGTCGGCCCGCTCGAGCGCCCTCGATGCCACTCTCGGCGATCTTCAGAGCCGGACGGCGCTGTGGCAGCTCACCCGGGACCACGGTTCCGCGGCCGCACTTCCAAAGGCGGTGACCCAGGAGATCACCGACACCCTCAAGAGCCTCGCCGACGCCGAGAAACAGGTGCGGTCGGCGAGGGACTCGATCCTGAACTTCCAGGCGGCCGTCGCCAAGGAAAAGCGCGGCGTGGAGGACATGCTCGCCAAACAGAAGGAGGAAATCGGCAAACGGACCAAGGGGCTGGTGAGCATCGACAGCCCTCCGTTGTGGAAGGCATTTGGTGGCGAAGGTGACCGCGGTGGGGTTCGAAGCCTCGGCAAGGAGCTAGTGCGCGAGCAGGCGCGATCGCTCAAGAACTACCTGGGAGAGCAGGGCGGCCTGCTCCTCGTCTGGCTGCTGATGTGGCCCGCGCTCACCCTGCTGATGATGGTCATGCGTCGCAAGGCGGAAGTGTGGGCCCAGCAGGACAAGTCGTTGCAGACGACGGTCACGCTGCTCAGCCGACCGGCCTCGTCTGCCCTGGTCGTAACGGCGCTTTTCAACCTCATTCTGCAGCCGCAGGCACCGAGCGCATGGGTCGATGTGGTCGGTTTCGTCGTCGCTCTGGCGGTTTTTCGCCTGCTCCTCCAGCTTCTGCCCACCTCGATGCGTTCGGCTCCACCTCTGGTGGTGCTGCTGATTGTCCTTTGGCGGGTCGTTTTTCTGGTGCCCGAGGGATTTTTCATCCACCGGCTGGCGCTGCTGTTGCTGGCCGCCGGAGGAATGGCGGCCTGCGTGTGGTTGATTCGGGCGTTCCAGGCCGATCCGGGCAAGGCTTCGAAGCCATGGTATCGGGCGCTCGTTCACGGCAGTCGATTGGCGTTGATCCTGTACGTGGCCGGCGCGGTCGCGGATATCGTCGGCAGCGTCGGTTTCTCGATACTCCTCCTGACGGGCACGACCGTCTCCGTGCTGGCCGCATTCCTCTTGGAACTTGTGAGTACGACGCTGCGCGCGATGGTTCGGGTAACCCTTCTGACAGGTGTCGCTCGGCGTATGGGCATCGCTCCGGAACATTCCGACACCGTGCGAACAACGGTATTTCGGATGATCAAGTTCTTCGCGGTGTTGGCGTGGGCGTTCGTCACCCTCAGGGGATTCCTCCTCTTTGATCCGGTGCGGGCTGATATTCGTCGCCTGCTCGATTGGAAGGCCACGATCGGCAATGTTTCGATCGATCCCGGCGACGCCCTGATCTTTGGGTTCTTCATCTGGATGTCGTTCAAAATCGCGACCTTTGTTCAGTTCGTCCTCAACGTTGAGATCATGCCCAAGATGGATCTGCCCAGGGACGTGCCGCGGACGATCTCGCGGCTCGCCCGCTACGCGGTCATCGCGGTCGGCGCGGTGATCGCGAGCGCGGCCGCCGGATTCGATATCAGCAAGGTCACGATCATCGTCGGAGCGCTCGGTGTCGGCGTCGGTTTTGGCCTGCAGAACATCGTCAACAATTTCGTATCGGGTCTGATCCTGCTTTTCGAACGGCCGATCCGGGTCGGCGACACTCTGGACATCGATGACACCGGCGGTGTGGTGGAGAAGATCGGCATGAGGGCCACCATCGTGAGCACCTGGGATGGCGCCGAGGTCATCGTCCCGAATGCCAATCTGATCTCGGAGGATGTGACCAACTGGACCCTGACTCACGACCGCCGGCGAATGATCATTCCGGTAGGAGTGGCCTACGGCACCGATCCCGAAAAGGCTGCCCAGTTGATCGTCGAAGTCGCCAACGAACACAAGAAAGTCGATGCCAAACCAGAACCCGCCTGCCTTTTCATGGGGTTCGGCGACAGCGCGCTCGAATTTGAACTCCGTGCCTGGACTGCGGGGTCGATCTATCTGGGGGTCGCCAGCGATCTGCGTTTCACGATCGTCAAGAGATTGCACGAGGCAGGTATCGAAATTCCCTTCCCTCAACGCGATCTTCACCTCCGAACCACAGACTCTGATGCCGTGTCGTCGGGTAGGTTGAAGAAGCAGGTGGTTGCGCCTGCCGAGGATGGGGCGGCCGGTCCGGTCGCGAAAGACAAGCAAGAAACCAAGGAACCGTGAGTTGGTGATCGCAACAATTATTGGAGATCGTGAGTGACTGAAAAGAACTCCTCCGGGCGTCGTGACATCCACCGCGGGGACTCACAATCGGAAACACAACCGAAGATCGGGATCGCTCTCGGCGCCGGCGGGGCCAAGGGGATCGCCCACATCCCAATGCTCGAGGCTCTGGACGAGATGGGAATCTCCCCACACCGCATTGCCGGATGCAGTTTCGGTGCGGTGATAGGAGCGCTCTACGCCTCGGGTCTGTCGGCGGCGGAGATCAAGGACAAGATCGCGCGGTTGGCGATCACCAGGAGCGACACCATGCGGGGGGTGCTCTCCGACAGCAAGATCAGCAAGTGGTGGGGGATGATCGACCCCGACTTTCGCCGCAGCGGCCTGATCAAGGCCGAGTCGATCATGGCCTCGTTGTGCGGGGACCGTTCGTGCGAGACCTTCGAGGAGCTCGCCATACCCCTGTCCGTGGTCGCCACCGATTTCTGGGAATGCCGGTCGGTCGTCATCGACTCGGGGCCGCTCAAACCCGCCGTTCAGGCCAGCATGGCTTTGCCCGGGCTCTTCACGCCCGTCGAGCTCGGTGGGCGGGTGCTGATCGATGGAGGAACGACCAACCCGGTGCCTTACGATCTGTTGATGGACTCGTGCGATATCGTGATCGCCGTCGACATCAACAGCGGCAGCCCAGCCGAACCGGGATCGGTTCCCGGCTACTTCAACAATCTTTTTGGATCGATTCAGATCATGCAGCAGGCGATCGTCCAACGAGAGCTCGAGGCACGTCGTCCCGATATCTACATCAAACCCGGGTTGAGCGACTTCAGGACCCTGCACTTCTATAAGGTTGACGAAATCTACAGGGAAGCGCAGACAGCCAAGGAAGAGCTGAAACACGAACTCGGGAAAAGACTTGCGACCTGGAACGAAACGCCGTGACCGAGCCATGTCGGGAACCCGTCAGCCAGCCCGCATTGGTATGAGGATTTGTAGTGAGAGGTGCGAGGAGCAACCGTGGTGGTGGTTGCGCAAGATGAGCGAGCGGAGGCGTACTTGCGGTACGTCGAGCGAGCGAATCGAGAAAACACCGCCGCGCGCAGTGCATCGCACCTCGTAGCAGGTGACTCATGAATGACGATTTGCGTTAGGATTTCGGCATGCAGAAACGACTGTACTTCGAGTTGAGGGCTGGAGCCGTGATGTTGGGATTGGCGACCTTCGTCTTCTCCACCCCGGCGGCTGGCGCTCAGGGCACGCCGTCCTGGCCGACGGCCGTGACAACACCCACACCGGCAGCAGTGCGCGTGGCTCCGCCACCATCGGGGTCTCCCGACCCGACGCCCGCGCCGTCGACTCCACCGGCTCCGGAGACGCCGTCGCCGACCCCAACCGGAGAGGAGGCGGGGGAAAAGCCGATTCCGACTGAAACCTCTGAGAACGAGAAAGGGGCCGGCGAAACGCCGGTTACTCCGACGCCGGCCGCCGCGACCGGCGAGGACGACGATCAGACTCCAAAGAGCGAACTGGAGACGAACCCGGGTGCTGTGGCGTTTACCGACTACCGCCCCTTCGATCTCGACGAGATCGAGCCGCAGAAGTTCGACTCCAAATGGAAGGCGTTTGTTGCAGGAATTCGTGGTATCAGCCGGTACAACCTTTTCGACGGAAAGCTGAAGTTCCGAATCGGCGGCCAAATCCAGGTTGACGGTACGGCAGGCAACGACGATGCGACCTACGAGGAATATTATGCTCCGATCGATTCGCAGGTCTCGTTGCGCAACATCGTTCTCTTTGCGGTGGGTCGGCTCAACGATTTGAACTTCAATTTCTCGTTCGATCTCGGTGCCGACTGGGGGATCGACGCGACCTGGGTCGAGGGTGCCAAGGGAGGTCTCGAAGTCTGGGGGCATCACGTCGGTAAGCTGCGCCTCGGTCTGGTGTACGAGCCGTTCAGCCTCGAGCGGCAGACCAGCAGCTACCACGGCGGCTTCATGGAGCGATCGCTCCCCGTCACGGCCTTTGCCCCCGGTACCAATTTCGGCGCCAAGATTCACGACTCCAGCAGGAACGGGCGGACCGCCTGGGCCGCCGGCCTGTTCTCGATAGGAAAGAGCAGCGACCAGAACGCCGGCACCTCGCTGCTGTCGCTTACCGGTCGTTTCAGCTGCCTCCCGGTCTACCGGGACCAGGGCCGGCAGCTGGTGCACGTCGGCGCGTCGTTCAGCTCGAGGTCGCCGACGGGTGGTGACACCCGGTACCGGACGCGGCCCGAGGCCCGGTACGTCGATTACCTGGTGGACACCGGCTCATTCGACACCAGTCACATCACGCTGTGGGGGCTGGAGTTCGCCGCGGTGCGCGGTCCGTTGTGGATGATGGCGGAGTACATTCAGAGCGACGTGTCGGCCCAGTCTGTCGGTGATCCGACTTTCGCCGGTTCGTATGTCCAGTTCGGGTGGTTCCTCACCGGTGAGACCCGGCCGTACCGGACCAACAGCGGGACCTTCGACCGCTTGCTGCCGTTGAAAAAGTACTCCGGGGGCAACCCATTCAAGAAGAAGAACGGCGGCGCCTGGGAACTGGCGGGCCGGATCTCGACGGTCGATCTGACGGATGGTCTGGTGGAGGGCGGCGAGTTGACGGACTTCGACATCGCCTTGAGTTGGTACGTCAACGCCGCGACCCGGATCGAGCTGAATTACATCTACGCCGACCCCAAGAACCGGGGAGCGGCGAACATCGTACTTTTGAGGGTGCAGTATCAGCCGTGGTAGGTGATGTTGACCGGGTGGCTGGCATCGGGAACAGAGCGGATCGGGCGAGCGCAGCCGACAGGGGACGGAGCACTGCGGTGAGGTACGCCCTCGACGAGGAGGCAGCTGGATGAAGGCAGTTCAGGAGTCCCTGCACATCGTGTGTCCGCACTGCGACTCCATCAACCGGGTCGCAGCTGCCAGGATCGGGGACGGTCCGACCTGCGGGAAGTGCAAGCAGCCGCTTTTCCCGGGGGGTCCGGTGGTGCTCCACGATGGCAACTTCGACAAGCAGATCACCCGCAACGACATCCCGGTGGTGGTGGATTTCTGGGCGCCGTGGTGCGGGCCGTGCAAGATGATGGCGCCCGCGTTCGAGCAGGCCGCGCGCGATCTCGAGCCCGGAGTCCGGCTGGCCAAGCTCAACACCGAGGAGGCCCAGTCGATCGCCGCGCGCTTGAACATCCAGAGCATCCCCACGCTTGTGGTCTTCCGCGACGGACGCGAGACCGCGCGTCAATCGGGCGCCATGCAGCACGCTCAATTGGTGCAGTGGGTCCAAAACCACATTCGATAGCCGTGATGGTGGGCCTTGGCCCACCTTCAGGGGCCTTCACGGGTGGTTGGCGAGTCGGGCAGGTATGAGATGGAAGCAGGTGTGCGATTCCGCACCGGGGGTCGCCGAGTGGGTGCTGATCTCCGGGTGAGGCCTATTCCAATTTGCGATTGAGCGCTCGCACCCCGAGGAAGGTGATGGTGGCGAAGCCGGCGAGGACGATCGCGATCAGGATCAGCCCGCGGATAAAGAGTTTGTTCACCTCGCGGGTGAAGGCCTCGTCCATCAGAGTGTCGAGGTCGGCGAACACTGCCGCCCTTTCTTGACCGATCGCTTCGAGCACGATCCGGCGCTCCTCGGAGATTGCCGCAAGCACCGCCATCCGTTCCTCTCGCACGGCAGCGAGGATGGCCTCACGTTCGGTACGGACGTCCTCGTGCATCAGGGTGGTGCGTTGAAGATCGACGAAGACGAGGGTCTCCCTGAGGTAGGCGTGGACCGCGTCGAGCACCGCCTGGCGTTCGTCCGCCACGAGGTTCGGCAGATCGGCGATCAGGGGGTCGAGATCCTCGAGAAAGGCCGCCACCAGTTCGAGGTGTTGGAGCTGTTGGATCGCCGACAGGACGGCCTCGAAGTCCTCGTCGCCCTTGATGTCGTCCAGGATCAGGAGCTGGGCCTGCCAGCGGGCGAACTTCGGAAGGTACTCGGCGTTGAGGTCGATCCGTGCCACCAGGTCCTCGACGGTCTCGGTAATGGAACCGATGGACTTCAGCGTGCCGCCGCCGGCGCGGGCCGTGAACTCCGCCAACAGGGCCGCTGATCCCTTTCGCGCCGTGAAGCCGGAATCGGTGGGGTTGTCCCTGGCGGCCTCGTAGATGAATGTCCGACCCGCTTCGTAATCGGTTTCGGGTCCGGCGTTGTCGACGATGAACCTCGATGTCGCTCTCCATCTCGTCGAGTGCCCGATTCGCGATCCGCAGGTATTCCGGCGGCAGTTCGTGCTCTATCGGCGCGTCGAAATAGATCCGCATCTGGGCGATGAGGAACTGGGTATCGATCAACGCAGCAAGAGGATCGGGCTGGAACAGTGCCTGCTGCATGGCCGGAATACCGTTGGTCAGCCACAACAGGGCCCTTCGTTTCATCGCCGGGTCGTCGGTGAGCACCAGGGCCTGGCTGCCGGCCTCCTCCATGAGTCCCGAGAAACGACCGGCCAGGGACCGCACCTGGACCCGCAGCTGGGCCGAGGAGATGGTCATCTTGGTGCTCTTCATGAGCTTCGTCTGGCGTGGGCCGCTGGTCGAGCAGCCGCCGAGGAACGCTGCGGTGAGAAATAGGCAGGTGAGGACGGTTCTCGTTCTGTGGTGTGGGCGCATCATGACTGTCCTCCGGTGACGGGTCGCGCCCATTCTACGAAATCCGGAGATCAGGCTCGAAACGGCTGCG
>CALOAN010000006.1:0-70709 GCA_942491345.1 uncultured actinomycete | reverse complement strand
ACCGCCGAGTCGCCATCCGAGGGTTCGGTCGACATCTCCGTCGATCTCGAGACGCTCCTTGACTCTCAATGACGACCCGGGCGAACTCGCCGGATACGGACCGGTCATCGCCGATATCACGCGGAAGGTCGCCGAGCGGCAGGTCGACGGCACCTGGCGCTACACGATCACCGACCCCAACACCGGACGGCCACTCTCGACCGGGACCACCCGTCGCAGACCTACAGCGGCCCAACACCGAGAAGTCGTTGCACGGAACCGAACATGCATCTTTCCCGGATGTCGGATGCCCGCACATGATTGCGACCTCGATCACCGGATCCCCTGGGCAGAGGCAGGCACAACCAAGACCGGTGACCTTGGACCCCTGTGCCGGCACGATCACGGCATCCGCCACGCCGCCGGTTGGACGTACAAGATCCTCCCCGACGGCGAAATCGAATGGACGTCCAGGCTCGGCCACATCTACCGCACCGGGGGCAGCTCCGGCCTCCCTCCGTGAGAGGTGTGAGGCCTGGTGGATCAACGCCGCCGGGTCTTGACGGGGAACGAACTCAACGAACTCTGGGCCGTGGATCACCCGGTGCCGTCGGCATCGCGGGAGCAGGGGCTGTCGCTTCTTGTCGCGCCCCATGGCACCGCTTGGTCTTCTCGCCGCTCCCGCAGGGGCATGGGTTGTTACGCCCGGCCTTGGCGACGGAGGCCGCAAATGCTGCGTCGCGTTGTGCCATGAACTGCATCACCGGCGAGGCGCTCTGCCCTGCGCGGATCGCGTCGACCATGACCTTCATCGGTTCGTCAACGTGGTGGAAGAAGTCCTTGAAACCGGCGCACAGGTAGTTCAATCCGGGTTCGCCGTCCGGTGTGTCGATGAACCGGTTCTTGGGGCACTCCCCGTGGCAGGCGAACCGGACGTCACAATCGAGGCAGTACTGGGGGAGGCTGTCCCGTTTGGCCATGCCGAAGTCGTGCTGCCGCTGCGAACCGACGAGGTCCCCCATGTTCGTGTCGCCGACGTTCCCGATGAGGTACTCGGGTTCGACGAAGTGGTCGCAGGAGTACAGGTCGCCGTTGTGTTCCAAAGCAACACCCAATCCGCAGGTCTCGTTGAAGACGCACATGCCGGACGACGGAAGACCCATCCAGTTGCGCACCGTCGCCTCAAACGTCTGGACATAGACGCTCCCAACGTCATTTCGAACCCACTCGTCGAAGATCACAGAGAGAAACTGCCCGAACTGCTCTGCCCCGACCGACCGATCGGATGCATATCTCCCGTTCAAGAACGCAGGGTTGCCATCCTCGTCAACGCGCTCGACCACGGGGATGAACTGCATCCAGTCGGTGCCGACATCGTCGCGAAGGAAGTGATAGACCTCGAGCGGGAAGGCCCCATTCACGGCGTTGACGGTCGTGAGCACGTTGTAGTCGACCTCGTGCTTCTGGAGCAGGCGCAGGCCTCGCATCACCTTGTCGAACGTACCTTCGCCGCGTTTGTTCACCCGGTTGACGTCGTGGAGCGGTTGTGGACCATCGATGCTGATGCCGACGAGATACTCGTTCTCCTTGAGGAACTCGCACCACTCGTCCGTGAGCAGAGTCCCGTTGGTCTGAATCGTGTTCTCGAAGGATGTGCCCGGCTTGCGATAGCGCTCCTGCACCTCGATCGCGCGGCGGTAGAAGTCGAGGCCCATCAACGTGGGTTCGCCCCCCTGCCAGGCAACGGTGACTACCGGTGAGGAGTGTGCCTCGATCAGCTGTTGGATGTACCGATCGAGCACCTCATCCGACATGTGGAAGCGGCTGCCCTCGTACAACTCCTCCTTGTCGAGGAAGAAGCAGTAAGAACACCCGAGGTTGCAGATCGCTCCGGTCGGCTTCGCCAGCACATGGAACGCCTCAGGGGACCAGGCGCGTTCGAGTGGGTCGGCACCACGTGCCGGGTCGGAGACGGCCGGCCACGGAAGATCACGCTGAGAGGACACGTTGGCGAGACTACCTTGTCACTGTCACGAGCGAGGCGGTCCGGCGGCAACCCATCGGGCCACCTCCTCGAAGCTCTCGCCCTCGTTCGCCGGGCCGATGTGCGCCCACGTCACACCCGCATCCTCGAACTCGCCGACACGCCGCCGGTCTTCATCCGGGTCGCCGGTAAGCACAATGGCGGCACTCACGTCGTAGCCATCCATGTCCGCTCGCTGCGACGCGATGTTGGCCACCACCTCGCTCACGCCTTGCGGTGTGATGAGCGTCGGCATGCCGTTGTCATCCGCAAGCGGGTACACCCCTTCGAATCGCGCCGCACGGCGGAACGGGCCCTTATTGGGCCACGTCCCGGCCACCCAGATCGGGATTCGCGGTTGCTGGAGCGGCCGCGGCATGAACGTGGTCTCCTTGACCTGGTAGTGCGTCCCGTCGTACGAGAAGGGCTCACCCGACCACATCCCGGTGATCACGTCGAGCGCCTCGTCGAGGCGCTCGGCACGTTCGCGGACACTTGTCGGCTCCCCGAACGTGCCGAACTCTTCCTCGGGCGGCACGCCGATGCCGACTCCGAGCACGAGGCGCCCACCGCTGAGATGGTCGAGCGTGACCGTCTGGCGGGCCACGACCCACGGGCGCCGACGCGGGAGCGGGGTGACCATCGGTCCAATCATGATGCGTTCCGTCTTCATGGCGACGGCGGTCAGAATCACCCACGGATCACCAACGGGCATCCCGTCTGCGATGACGATGTGGTCCCAGACGACGAATCCGTCCCATCCCGATTGCTCTGCGACCGCGGCCAGATCGGCAACGGCGGCCGCGTCGGCGTATGAGCCGAAGTTGGGGATATTGAAGGCGTATTTCATGGGCGGAACCCTAGTGAAACCGTCTGGTCGCATCTGATCCCGGCCGCGGCCAAGTTGGTACGATATGGGGGTCTTCAGAGTCCTCCGCCCGCCCATGGGCGCCGCCCGTGACCGATCGAAAGCGAGTGCCACCATGACCGAGTTCTTCTCCGACGTAGCGCCGATCCGGTACGAGGGGCCCGAGGCCCAAGACGATCTCGCGTATCGCTTCTACGACCCCGCTCGGATCGTGCTGGGCAAGCGGATGGATGAGCAGCTTCGCATCGCCGTCTGCTATTGGCACTCGTTCAACTGGCCGGGCAGCGACGTGTTCGGAGCGGGAACACTCGATCGCCCGTGGCTCGACGGTTCGATGGGCCCCATGGATGCCGCCCGCATGAAGATGGATGCTGCATTCGAGTTCTTTGCGAAGCTGGGCACGCCGTTCTGGTGTTTCCACGACCTCGATATCGCACCGGAGGGCGCCACGTTCGCCGAGACCCAGCAGAACGTGAGGACGATGGTCGCGTACGCCGAGGAGAAGATGGCGGAGACGGGCGTGAAGCTGCTGTGGGGCACGGCCAACCTCTTCAGCCATCCGCGATACGCGGCCGGTGCGGCGACCAACCCTGATCCGGAGGTGTTCTCCTACGCGGCAGCGCAGGTGAAGAACGCCATCGACGCCACGCACCAGCTGGGCGGTGCAAACTACGTGTTGTGGGGCGGTCGGGAGGGTTACGAGACACTCCTCAATACGAAGATCGGCAAAGAGACGGACCAACTCGCCCGTTTCCTTCACATGGTGGCCGACTACAAACGGTCGATTGGCTTCGAAGGGAAACTGCTCCTCGAGCCGAAGCCACAGGAGCCGACCAAACACCAGTACGACTACGACAGCGCAACCGTGCACGGATTCCTCGAGCGATACGATCTCCTGGGCGAATACTTCGTCAACATCGAAGCCAACCATGCAACGCTCGCCGGCCACAGCTTCCACCACGAGGTGGCCTACGCCGTGGCGAATGGCGTCTTCGGGAGCATCGATGCCAATCGTGGAGATCCCCAGAACGGCTGGGACACAGACCAGTTCCCGAATTCTGTCGAGGACGTGACCCTTGCACTGTACGAGATCTTGAAAGCCGGTGGTCTCACCACCGGTGGCTTCAACTTCGACACGAAGCTGCGGCGCCAGAGTATGTCGCGTGACGACCTCTTCCATGCGCACATCGGAGGCATCGACACCCTCGCCTACTCACTACTCGTGGCCGCGCAGCTCATCGAAGACGGGACGTTGGATGCGGCTCGTGATGCACGGTACGCCGGTTGGGACTCCGACCTTGGCTCGGCAATCAAGGATGGATCAGTCGACCTTGCTGCCCTCGAGGCACGTGTCGTCGCAGGTGAGATCGATCCGAGTCCAGTCTCCGGACGTCAAGAGCAGCTCGAGAACCTGATCAATCGAACGATCTGGGGCACTTCCTAGTCGTCCGTCAGGCGTCGAAACCGTTCCGGGCGGCAACACCTGAGAACCAGGTGCCGCTGTCTTTGACGGTCCTCGTCTGATCGTCGAAGTCAACGCCGACGATCCCGAAACGCATCGAATAGCCGTGTGCCCACTCGAAGTTGTCGAGCAGCGACCACGCGAAGTAGCCCTCGAGCGGCACGCCGTCCGCGATCGCCCGGTGCATCTCGACAAAGTGCTGCTCGAAGTACGAACGGCGGAGCGAGTCGGCAATCGACCCATCGACCTTCGGTACTTCATAGGCGGCACCGTTCTCTGTGATGTACATCGACGTGTGCCCGTACTCGGCCGAGTTGCGAACCAGCGTCTCATACAGACCACGGGGGTAGACCTCCCAGCCCATGTCGGTCGGTTCCCCCTGTGCCGTCACGAGCGGTCGCGGACGGTCGATATCCGAAACGTCGGGCGCGGCACACACGACGCGCGTGTAGTAGTTGACGCCCAGCATGTCCATGGGACGGGCAATCGCCACGAGGTCACCGGGGTCGACCACAGATTGGTCCCACCCGAGCGCATCGACAACATCCTCCGGATAGCCGCGGCCGGCCAGGGGGTCGAGGAACCACCGGTTGTAGCGCCCGTCTGCGAGGTGAGCGGCCGCTACGTCGGCCGCGTGCGCAGAACGTGGCACGTGATAGGCCTGATTGAGCACGATCCCGACGCGGTTGGAACCCGCGCTGTGGAGCACCTCCATGCTCCTCGCGTGGGCGAGCAACAGATGGTGCGAAACGTCAAGCGCCTCCTTCACCGACTGATGACCCGGCGCGTGCAGTCCCAGCTCGTGTCCTTCGACCGCAACCACCCACGGCTCGTTGATCGTCCACCACTTGTCCACTCGATCGCCGAGCCGGTCAACGACGACTTCCGTGTAGCGCGCGAATGCCTCGACCGTGTCCCGCGAGCGCCAACCGCCCTTGTCCTCGAGGGCCTGCGGCAAGTCCCAGTGATACAGCGTCACATAGGGATCGATCCCAGCCTCGAGAAGGCCATCAACGAGCCGGTCGTAGAAATCGAGACCGCTGCCGTTCACGGCGCCGTCACCGTCGGGGACAATGCGCGGCCAGGCGATCGAAAACCGGTAGGCGTTCAGATTCAACGATTGCATAAGGGCGACGTCGTCGCCCCAGCGGTGGTAGTGGTCACACGCGACATCGCCGGTGTCGCCGTTCTTCACACGACCCGGCGTGTGAGAGAACCGATCCCAGATGCTCTCACCACGCCCGTCTTCGGCCACCGCACCCTCGATCTGGTACGAAGACGTGGCGCTGCCCCAGACGAAACCCTCGGGGAAGTCATAGGTGGTCATGGTCCTCCGCTCTCTGACATGTGATCCGGAATGGTCGCTACGTGTCGAGTCCGGACAGGCGGTGTAAGGACACTCGCAGCGCGGGATAGAGATCCCGGTACACGCGGTACACCTCGTCATACACCGCCGCGTCCAGTCCCGGTTCGGTGAATTCGCCAAGTTCGACGGCTGCATCGCAGGCCTCTGCCACCGAGTCGAACGCTCCGCCGCCGACGGCGGCGAGCATGGCCGCGCCGTGGGCCGCCGATTCGGCAGTCCCGACAACCCGAACCGGTAGCCCGATCACGTCGGCAATGATCCGGAGCCACAGGTCGCTGGACGCACCTCCGCCCGAAACGCGCACTTCGCCGAGTTCCATCTCGGCGGCCATCAACTCCACGGAATCCCGCAGGCCGAAGGCGACCCCTTCCATCACGGCACGCGCCATATGTCCGAGTTCGTGTCGAACGGTCAGACCGACGAACGCTCCTCGTGCGAGCGGATCGGGATGAGGTGTGCGTTCCCCGGTGAGATACGGCAGAAACACCAGGCCATCAGAGCCCGAAGGAACCTCGGCGGCAGCATCGTTCAGTTCGTCGTAGGTGAGGTCGGGAGCAAACGTGTCCTTGAACCACTTGTAGCTGCCGGCGGCCGAGAGCATCACACCCATGAGATGCCACATCCCGGGCACGGCATGGCAGAACGCGTGGAGCCGACCGGCGGGTTCCACAACCGGACGATCGGCGGCGGCGAAGACAACACCGCTCGTTCCGACGCTCATCGCAACGACTCCGGGCGCAATCGCACCGACTCCCACGCCGTTTGCGGCCTGGTCACCGCCACCTGCCATCACGGGAGTCCCCGGACGGAGCCCGGTGAGCGCTGCAGCTTCTTCAGTCACAACGCCGGTCACGTCTGGGCCCTCGAACGTCGGTGGCAGCCACTCCGTCGGGATATCCAGGGCGCGTGTTACCACCGGCGACCAATCGCGAGCGGCCAGATCGAACAGGATCGTGCCCGAGCCGCCTGCACGATCGATGGCGTAGGTGTCTGTGAGCCGGTAGCGAACGTAGTCCTTCGGCAGCAGCACATGGGCCACACGAGCAAAGACCTCGGGTTCGTTGTTGCGCACCCACAGGATCTTGGGAGCGGTGAATCCGGTCAGAGCATCGTTGCCGGTGATGGCAATGAGCTCGCTCGGACCAACCCGCTCTCGAATCTCGTCGCACTCAGCCTGGGTTCGCTGATCGTTCCACAGGATCGAAGGCCGAAGGACGTGCCCACCTTCGTCGAGGAGCACCAATCCATGCATCTGTCCCGTGAGTCCGATCCCGGCCACGGCGTCACCGTCGATTCCGGCCCGCGCGAGCGCCTCTCGGATGGCGATCACGGTGGCATCCCACCACAGGTGCGGCGACTGCTCCGACCACAGTGGCCGAGGCGTTTCGAAGTCGTACTCGGACCGGCCGATGGCGACAACTGCCCCCTGATCGTCCATCAACAGCGCCTTAGTGGCAGTCGTCGAGGAGTCGACTCCAATGAAGTAGGTCACAATCCCGGAACCTCCGGTTTGGCCGGCAGAGACTCGAGTACATCAGAGACGGAGTCGACGGCGACCTCGCGAAGCATCCAGATCTCGCGATGCACGGCTCTCTTCCCCGGTTGCAGCGTCACCAGCGGTCCGAGCGTCTCCAGCTCGATGAATCGCTCATCCCGGTAGCACTCCACGCTGACACCACGGTCGACGTACAACTCGCTGTCCCGGTGGAGGGCAGACCACTTGACGAACAACTCGTCACCAAGCGCGTAGGCGATCCACCCCAGACGATTGGGGAGGCCAACTTTCGACTTGGACGGGCGGTCGGATGCGAAGACCGTCACCTGCTCTTGACTGATCGTGAGCTCGGGTTTCGTTAGATCGGTGTACGGCCACAGAACGATGTGACGGTTCGGGAGCACCCCGTCCTCGTCCGCAGGTCCAAGCTGTTGAGGCAGATAGGCAGTACCACCGGTTACGAGTTGTGTAATTGCCCACGGCGCACACCGCACCGGGGTCCAGCCTTCGTTGCGCAGTTCATGGTCAACGATCGTGGCGTCGCCGTGCTGGGTGACCGTGATGGCCTTCACGATGGCGTCGGCGCCGAGGGGCCCGACGACCTCGAAGCCGCCATCTATGACCGTAGTTTCGACCGGAGTGTCGTCCGGCGCGTACGAGATCGCCGGCACTTCGGGCGCCCGCCAGAGCCGATGACCACCGAGGAATCGATACGTCCCGACGGCAGGATGCTCGATGACGTCATCCGGTAGCGATGCGAAGAGCTGAGGACCGCCACGCCGCGCATATCCGAGGATGCGGGGCCCAGCATCGACTGCGACCGAGATGTCAACCGGACCGAGTTCGATCGTCCGTGTCTCGATGGTGACGGGAGTGTCGCCCATGCTCACGAAACCTCAACGGCGCTGAAGAACGTGCGCCGAGGATCCACAATGACCGGCCCGACGAGTTCAACATTGACGGAGCCGCTCACGTCGGAGGACGATGTACCGGCAGAGATGGTCACGGTTCCTGGATGTATCGCGTATCGCATCTCACGATCGTAGAACCCGAACTGATCGGCAGCGAGTTCGAACGAAAGCGTCCGGGTCACTCCCGGTTCGAGGTGGATTCGCTTGAATCCGACCAACTCACGGACGGGACGAGTCACGGGAGCCGACTCTCGCCTCGCATAGATCTGCACAACTTCATCCCCCGCCATCGACCCGATGTTCGCCACGGCCACCGAGACGCTGACAACACCATCCGTCTCCAACGGGGAAGAGGCGAGTTGAGGCGCCGAGACCTTGAACGATGTGTAGCTGAGGCCGTATCCGAACGGATAGAGCGGCGTGTTCGACGCGTCGACGTACTCCCCTCTCAATCGTGACCGGCCGCCCGTCGGCTTGTGCCCGTGGTAGATCGGGATCTGACCGACGTTGCGCGGGATCGTGATCGGAAGCTTGCCCCCAGGAGACACGTCTCCGAAGAGAACCCCCGCAGCGGCTTCAGCGCCGTGCTCACCCGGCAGCCACACGTGGAGAACGGCATCGGCCCTGCTCACATCTGGCGACAGGGGACGTCCACTCACGAGCACAAGCACCACCGGCGTACCCGTGGCAGCAACAGCTTCGAGAAGTTGCTCTTGGACGCCTGGGAGGTTGATGTTGGTGCGATCGCGAAACTCACCGGTGGTCGCGTCGAGCGTCATGCCCGACTTGCCCCCCATGAACAGCACCGCAACGTCGGCTTCGGCAGCAACTGCAACCGCCTCCGCGAACCCGTCGGTCGAAGTGCCGCTGACCTCACAGCCACGGGCATGTTTCACCTCGACCGAATCACCGGCGCGCCGAACTACGGCGTCGAGCATGGTCGGTATGCCGCTGAGGTCCGGCTCGGGCAGAGCTTCGTGGGGAGCCGGACTGAACGCGTCGGCCGCGATCCTCGCCTCCTCCATGATTTCGAGCGCAGCAGCGAACGAGTAGTCGCCGAGAAGCAGGCGTGCGTCGTCTGCCGACGGCCCGATAACGGCGACCGAACCCCCTGTGTCCCCGAGCGGAAGGACTGCTCCGTCGTTCTTCAGCAGCACGAAGCTCGCCTGGGCGGCGGCTTGTGCAAGCGCCTTGTCATCGGCCGATGGTTTCATGCCGCTCGCGGGGACATCCGGATCCTCAAAAAGGCCGAGGTCGAACTTCTGACGCAGGATCCTGGCCACACTCCGGTCCACGAAGGCTTCATCGAGGCGACCCGATTCGATCGCGGCCTTGAGCGGTTCCCCATATCCGGCGGTGTTGGGCAGTTCAACGTCAACTCCGGCTTCGAGAGAAGCGGCTGCCGCCTCGGTGAGGGTTGGCACGAGGCGGTGTGTGACCACCAACTCCTCGACGCCGTTGTAGTCCGACACCATCGTCCCGTCGAAGCCCCACTGGTCACGAAGCGTGTCGACCAGAAGGTCACGATTGGCAATACACGGAATCCCATCGATTTCGTGATAGGCGTGCATGAACGACCGCACGCCTGCCACTCGGACCGCCGCTTCGAACGGGAAGAGGAAGACCTCGTGGAGCTCTCGAGGGCTGATGTGCGGCGGCGCCGAGTTCATTCCACCTTCGGGAGCACCGTGTCCGGCAAAGTGTTTGGCGGTCGCAATGACGCCGCCCTCTTTTCCACCCGCTTGCAGCCCGCGAACCGTGGCGACTCCCATGCACGCCACGAGATAGGGATCCTCTCCCGATGTTTCCTCGACTCTCCCCCACCGCGGGTCCCGGCACACGTCGAGCACCGGGGCAAGTCCCTGGTGAGCTCCGCCGGCTCTCATCTGCCGGGCGATTGCACGACCCATTGCGTACGAGATGTCGGGATCCCACGTGGCAGCGACACCAATGCCCTGAGGAAAGACAGTGGCCCCCTTCGCCATGACCCCAGCGAGACACTCCTCGTGCACGATTGCCGGAATGCCGAGTCGGGTCCGCGTCGCGAGGTCATGCTGGATCGCGTTCGCGATCTCCGCGACCTCGCAAGGCTCCAACGCCGACGCCCCACCGATCCTCGAGATGTGGCCGATCCCGTGCGCCATGATCCTCGCTGCACGATCAGGATCGAGTTCGTTGCGGTCCAGGATTTCGTACACGTAGGTGCTGCCAAGCTGCGCCAGCTTCTCATCCAGGTTCATTCGCTCGAGCAGGTCCAACACTCGCTCGTCAACAGGGAGCGACGCGTCTCGATAGCGGGGGTTCATGAAGTGGTTGTGCCTTGTAGTGGGGAACTCGGCCATGATACGGACGCTTGTGAATCCCGCCGCTGGGCGGTCATCGTCCTATAGGGATGGCTTCACGTCGGTTTGCCAATTCTCATCTGTCTCTCAGGCTGCTCGAACATCTCTGCCGTAGCCTTCGGGGCACGTAGAGACTCACATGGGCGCTTTCGCCCGTTGACACGACAAACACAGGAGGAGATTCCGATGAGGCGACTGATCATCGCTGCAAGTGTTGCTGTGGTCCTCATGATCTCTGCCATTGCCCTCGTTGTCATCAATGCGGATGACAACGCAGCAGCTTCGCAGACCGTAACCACCGAGCCGGAGACCGAAACCACACAACCGCAGACCGAAACCACCGAGCCGGAGATCGAGGTTCCGCTGCCGGAGTTCATGGAGGAACACCTACAGGACCTCGTCGAACGCGGCTTTGTCACCCAGGAACAGCTCGACGAGATGGAAGGTTGGTTCCGAGGGCACGGGCCATGGAACGGCGAACTCCCCGACGTTTCCGAACACAGGCGTTTCATGGGCGACGGATTTGGGCCACATGGCTTCGGGTTCTTCGGCGGGGATGAAGACCTGGCCGACATGCTCGGTGTCACACCCGAAGAGCTGCTTGATGCACTGTCCGACGGCACACCCCTGACCGACATCATCGACAACCCCGAGGCCATTGTTGATTCAATGGTCGGCCTCATGGAAGAGCAGCTCAAACAGGCGGTCGAGGCGGGCAGCTTGACCCAAGAGGAGGCAGATGAGCTCATCGCAGAGGCGCGGAGCCATGCCGAAGCGTTCGTCGGCGGTGAGGCATTCGAAGGCAAGGGGTTCATGGGCCGGCAAGGTCCCGGTGGCTTCCACGGCTTCGGACACTTCGGTCCGCACCCCGGCGAGGATGCCAACGCAGAAGCCGCGCGCTACTCGGTGTAGCTGCAACCGCCAGACTCCCAAATCGCGGAATGACCGGGACGGTTGGCCCTGGTTCGGCGAAACCCTCTCGAGGCACGATGGATGTCTCAACAGGGAGGCACACGGTGAACGCACTCGTCGTCTACGAATCTCTCTACGGCAATACCAAGCTCATCGCCGAAGCCATTGCTGACGGCCTGGCTGAGGAGATCACAACCAACGTCGTGGAAGTCGGCACCGCTCCCACCGAACCATCTGAAGCAGACCTGCTCGTTGTCGGTGGTCCAACGCACCAATTCGGCCTCAGCAGACAGAGCTCCCGCCAGCAAGGGGCCGACGACGCAGACGGACCGGTCATCTCGCTCGATGTCGGGATCCGAGAGTGGATCGGGAGCCTCAAACGCGTCTCCGGGACCATGGCCGCGACCTTTGACACCAGCATCCGAAAGCCGAACCTCCCCGGTTCTGCAGCCCGAGGAGCGGCGAAACGCCTCAAGAAGATCGGCTACCGGATCCTCGTACCCGGTGAGCTCTTCCTTGTCGAAGGAGGGAAGGGTCCCATAACCGACGGCGAGCTCGACCGCGCACATGAGTGGGGGCACATGCTGGCGCTGAGGGCGGTGTCGAAACCCTAGGAATCCGCGTCCGTGAGCCAGGCCACGACGCGTTCTACGACGCGCCGATCGCGCGGCAGGTTGAGGTGACGCACACCACCGAGAACCGCCACGCTTGTGGGACTCAGATTCCGCCGACCGGTGGCACTGTTTGCACGCACGACGAGGTCACCGACGGCGATTCCGAAGGGATGAGCAGCATCGGCTGTTGCAACGCCCGCGACGAAGTGGTGGCGAATGCCGGACGGCAGCGGATGATCGCCGACGGTGTTGCGCAGCAGAGCGTCGGGGTCGGTCCCGCTCCAGTCGTCCTCCCCAACGGAGCCGAACCTGAGGTCCTTGATGCCGGCACTTCTGCCGTTCAGGAAATCGGCAAGCGGACGCGTATCCGGCGCTGCAGCGAGCGCCCACGACGCCACGTTGGCAGCCTTCTCGAGAGGTGAACCCCTATGCGGCGTTCCCAGAGTCACAACGTCGCCGGCATCCTGAATCCATCGTTGTTTCGTGGCCTCGGCGGCTTCGCAGGCGCTCCGGATCACCAACCCGCCCATCGAATGGCCGACCAGGGAGATCGAGTCTACCGGGACCGGCCATCCCGCAAGGATCTCTTCCAGCAGATCTGAGAGACGGATTCCGTTGTCCGAGGTTCGAAGTCCGGAGTTGTAGCGAAGAGCGACAGGGGTCAGCTCCGGATGCGCACCCAGAGCGTCCACCAACCCGGGCTCCTCTTCGGAACCTACCCAGCATCGCTCGGTCTCGACAAGGCCGTGAACGAGGACGACGAGGTGGCCCGTGGCGTCAGGAAAGGCCTCGCCAAGATCGGCCGGAACCACCACCGGCGCTCCGCTGCGGTCGCGGACAGCCATGGGAATCTCGAGTTGCTCGCCGTACGGGCCGAGGGCATCACCCCAGAGGCCGTTCACGACGGATTGCATCGACTCAGAAGCTGCCGATGTGTCTGGCATCTGGGAACCGAGGATCTGCCCCGCAATCGCTCCGCCGACCCGCACCGATCCGTACACCACGTTCGAGACGGCGTCGTGCGCCCTTTTGGCCGGCACCGCGGCCGCCCCCACTGCGCCAAACCAGCGGGTAGAGATCACGCGATGCATCCCCTGGACGGGGTCAACCACTCGTTGGGTTGCGAGGGTGATGGAGTTGCCGACGAGCACGAAGCCCTCGTTCCTGGTCGAGGGGTCGAACCGTAGCGCCTGCCTTCAGTCAGGTGAGACCCAAACCTCCAGAACGTCCAGCCTTGACCCACACTGAACAGTTGTTTATACTATTGAACATGAGTTCAGTCGATGCCTTCTCCGAAGACGCCGTCGCCGACGACCGAACCGCCAGAGCTCGCATCCGTGACGCCGCCATTGCGTGTTTCGCCGAGAACGGCATCGACGGCACAACAGCGAGGAAGATCGCAACCAGTGCGGGTGTCTCACCGGGACTGGTGATCCACCACTTCGGATCAATGGACGGCCTGCGGTCCGAATGCGACCGATACGTCGCTGCGACCATCCGCGACTACAAACACGACGCCATCTCGGCCGGGCCCAACATCGATGTGCTCGCCGCACTTCGCGGGGCAAAGGCCGGACCGGTGATGGCGTACCTCGCAGCCGTGCTGGTTGACGACTCCCCGATCGTGGCCGATCTCGTCGACGAATTAGTCGCCGACGCGGAGGGTTACCTCGCATACGGCGTCGAAACCGGTGTCGTGAAGCCGTCGGCCAATCCGCACGGGCGCGCCGCCGTGCTCTTCCTCTGGGCGCTCGGGGCGCTCGTCCTTCACCGGCACGTGCGGCGGATTCTGGGGGTCGACCTCACGAACCCTGATATCGGGGCGGATCCCGCAATTGCCGCCTACGCCGGTCCGGCATACGAGATCATGGGCGAAGGTGTCCTCAACGAAGCCTTCTCGGCCCAACTCCAGGAGGTGTTCGCTGAAATGGCGGGAACGGAAGACACAACAAGGAAGACGCCGAAGCCCGAGAGCACCGCTGCGGCACAAAAGAGCAAGGAAGACACATGAACGACCAGACGGCCATCCACACCGAAGGACTAACCAAGCACTACGGCAAGGTCGAAGCCCTCGTGGACCTGGACCTCGACATTGTTCCCGGCGAGATCTTCGGATTCCTCGGGCCGAACGGAGCGGGCAAGACGACGACGATCCGCACGCTCATGGACGAGATCCGGCCCACGGCAGGCTCGGCCACGATTGTCGGCCTTGACACCCACAAGGATTCAGTCGAGATCCGCAACCACATCGGATACATCCCGGGCGACCTCGCGATGTACCCGAACCTCACCGGCAAAGACACGCTCACCTACTTCGCGAACCTCCGAGGCGGCGTGGACTGGGCGCACGTCGACGAACTCGCCATGCGTCTCGAGGCCGACCTATCGAAGAAGATCGGGGATCTGTCGACCGGGAATCGCCAGAAGGTCGGAATCATCCAGGCCTTCATGACCAAGCCCCGGGTGTACATGATGGACGAGCCGAGTGCGGGACTCGACCCGCTCGTTCAGAGGGAGTTCCAGGGCATGATGAAGGAGGCCGCGGCCGATGGCGCGACGATCTTCCTCTCGAGCCACACGCTGTCTGAAGTCCAGCGCGTGGCCGACCGCGTCGGCATCATTCGCACCGGCCACCTGGTCGCCGTCGAAGGCGTCCAGGAGCTTCGCTCCAAAGCGATCCGGCGCGTGGATCTCTACTTCGATGGTCCGGCGGATGCGAGCGTCTTCGAACCCATCGAAGGCGTGCGGGAGGTCGAGGTCAGGAACCATCACGTCAGCCTGTCGTTCGATGGGCAGATGGAGGAGTTGCTGCGAGTCGCCACCAGCAGCGGCACATCCTCACCGACATCAACACCCAGGAAGCTGATCTCGAAGAGATCTTCCTCACCTACTACCGCGAAGAGGTGTGACTCTGATGTTCGCCAACGTATTCACCAAGACCACCCTCGATCGTTGGAAGCCGCCGGTGATCGCCGCCGTGTCGCTTGGCGTGCTGATGGTCTTCGGCATGGCGGTCTACCGGGGGATCGACGTCTCGTTCTGGGACGAGCTTCCTGAAGCGTTCCGCAGCGTGTTTGGTATCCCGGACGGCGCGGATGTCGGCGGACTCGCGTACGGGGCCATCTACTCCGGCTACGGCATGCTGACGATGGCGGCGGTTGCACTTGCCGGTGGAGCCGTCTCGATCTCCGGAGAAGAGAAGAACGGAACGATTGGTCTCCTTCTCGGCAACCCCGCAAGCCGCACCTACATGGCGCTGTCGAAGGCAGCAGCGCTCGTTGCCGTGACGGCTGTGGCATTCATCATCCTGTGGCTGGTCGGCATCGCGGCCCCGCTGATTCTCGATGTCGAGATTGGCACGATGGATGTCAATGCGCTGGTCGGCATGATGTTCGTCAACGCACTCTTCTACGGCTCCTTCGCCTTCGCCCTCAGTGGCTGGACGGGGAAGAGTTCGGTTGCCGGGGGAGTGAGCGCCGGCATCATGGTCGTCTCGTTCATCGCCGTCGGACTGTTGCCGCTCGTGGACGAGCTTGCCGGGCTTGCCAAGTTCTTTCCGTGGTACTACTTCAGCAGCAGTGATCCGATGGCCAACGGTATCGATTGGGCCGACTTCGGAATCCTTGCGGCCGGCGCCGTCGTTTTCCTCATCATCGGTGTCCTTGGCGTCAACCGACGGGACCTCCGGAGTCAGGCGATCGGAACAACGATGATCGACCGCCTCCGCGCCAACCCAATGACACACAAGGCGGCGGAGATGCTCGCCGGCACGGCCAGGGTGTCGAAGATCTGGATCAAGACCGCGTCGGAACACCAACCCCTGCTGTATGTGATCGTTCCGATGCTGTTCCTCATGTCGGTCATGATCGGCCCGATGTACTCGATGCTCGACGACACGCTCAAGTCCCTCGGGGAGCAGTTCCCTGAGGAGCTGCTCTCGCTGTTCGGTGGCGGAGACATGAGCACACCCGAGGGGTTCTATCAGGTCGAGATGTTCGGCATGATGATCCCTATCAGCATCCTCGTCGTGACCATCGTCATCGGGACGGCAGCCCTGGCCGGGGAGGAGAAGCGCAACACGATGGGTCTCCTCCTCGCCAACCCGGTGCGCCGGTCGACGATCGTCGTTCAGAAGACATGGACGATGATCCTCTATGCGGTGATTGTCGGACTCGCGGCCTTCCTCGGAGTCGCGGCCGGATCACTGCTCGGCGGTCTCGGCATGGACATGGGGAACATCGCCGCGACCTGTGCACTCGGAACGTTGCTCGGCCTGGCGTTCGGCGCGCTGGCTCTTGCCCTGGGTGCCGCCACCGGACTCACGCAGATCGCAAGCTACGGCGCCGTCGGAGTGGCAGTCGTCGCGTTCATCATCAACGGCTTCTTGCCGCTCAACGACAGCACCGCCGCGTGGGCAAGGGTGTCGCCGTTCTACTACTACTTGAGCAGCGATCCGCTCATCAACGGCATGCCGTGGGGCCACGCCGCAATCCTCGCCGGACTGTTCCTGATCCTCGTGGCCCTGTCGGTGTGGCTCTTCCAACGGAGAGACCTGCGCCAAACCGGCTAACACGCGGAGCCTTGCGGCTAGGTGCTTGATCCCCTGCCGACTTCGACCACCTCGTCGACCTCAACGACGCCCACCACCTCGACGTCGGCGGTGGTGCGATCGGGCTCAGGCGCCGCGAGGACTTCAGCGACCACGACAACAGCGAGCACGATCACCGCCGTCAGCAGCACGGAGAACCCGGTCGGCGGTGGTCCAAAGAGTATGAAGACGAGTCCCAAAGCAATGGCGACAACCTCGATGGTCGGCTTCCAGTCGGCGACGAAGTTCGTAAGGGAGTTGGGACGATCTTCAGCGGGCTGCCGCCAGCGCTGGATTGTTCCCGATGCCCACGCCCGCGTGTGTGTAGCGCGTATCGATGGACCCAGGACCCACGCCACGATCCCGAGGATCAGGGCAAGGATGAGTGCGGCCCACATCATCTGATAGAGCCGGTTCAGAAGCAGATCCCATGCATCGCCCGCTGCTTGCTGTCTCGTCACATCTTCAATGGCGTTCACCACGTAGTTGCGCCCATAGCTCAGCGCGAGCAGGCTCAAGACCAGGCCGATCGCCGTCCCGAAGGCCAAGTAGGCAGTTGTGCGCCTGCGGTCGCGAGAGATCCAGATGGCCGCCGCAATGAAGATCAGGGCCATCAGCGGAAGGAACCACCCCAAGGTGTCGATTGCCTGAGCCAAGGATTGGACGGCAGCGAGTTGCCCGTCCTCGTACACCACAATCGAACCAAGTTCCGCGTCGGTCTCAGGCAGTTCAAGACCGGCTTCCTCAACCTTGTCGATCACCACACCGGCGATATCGTCGAGGTTGATCGATACAACGCCCCCTTCGGATTCCAGCGCACCACCGTTGCCCGAGATGACTGCGCTCGCGGCCCTGTGGGTTACCCGAAGCGCGGCCGACCAGACCGAGCGGAATGCATCGGAGACGATGACCTCGTTCGCCGCGCCGGCGATCACCGCGGTGATTGATTCCGTCACCGGAACCGAAAGGAACTTCAAGCCGTCGGGCAGGTTTCCCGCCACCCAGACCTCAACATCGCTGGCCTCGACAATCCCAACAGCAACGCGCAGCGCGACTACCGAGGCAACCGCCTCCTCTTGTGGCAGCGGTTCCAGCGTCGCAACGAATTGGTCCTCGTTCTGGATCGTCGTCTTGACCCACGTAACACTCAACGATGCGACGAGGGCGAACACAGCGAGTACAACCAGCACACCAACCACGATCTTGCGCCACAGCGGATTCGTGGTCGAGCTGGGTTTGGACTTCTCGGGTTGCTGCGCAGCCAGCCTTTTCTTGAGCTCTGCATTCTCAGCCTGGAGGGCTGCCACCGTCTCGGGATCTGCGAGCGCGACATCTGTCGCTTCGGCCGCTGCCTCGTCGGTATCGATCTCAACTACTTCGATTTCCGTGTCCGCGGCTTCCGGGGCAACAGCAGCATCCGCCACCTCGTCGGCTGTCTCGTCGGCTGGATCGGCGGAATCGGGGGTCTTGTCGCTGCTCATACGGTCGCCTCCATGTCGAGCCACACTACCCGACACCCAATGGCAAGCACCGAAAGCCAGGCCGGCGACAGGCCCCATTCACACAAGGTATCGTGTGACGTACGCGGCAACCTGAGGGGTTCACATGTCAATGTCACGGGATTCGATGTCAGAGGAATCGCCGGCAGAGGAGCAGGTAGCAGAGGAGCTGGCGGCAGAGGAGATTGTCTCGGAGGAGATAGAGGCAGAGGAGCTCGCGGCAGAGGAACCGTCGGTGTACAAATCGGTGTTTGACACCGTCGAACCCCAGATGAGCGTCAGGCCACCCAAACTCAAGAAGAAGTACTACGAGTCCGAACTCGCAAGGCTCCAGACGGAATTGGTCAAGCTACAGAGCTACGTCAAGGAAGAGGGTCTCAAGGTCGTCGTGATCTTCGAGGGACGTGACGCGGCCGGCAAGGGTGGCGTGATCAAGCGCATCACCGAGCGGCTCAATCCCCGTATCTGCCGAGTCGAGGCCCTCGGAACAGCGACCGAACGCGAGAAGACACAGTGGTGGTTCCAGCGTTACGTCAGCCGCCTGCCTGCGGCAGGTGAGATGGTGCTGTTCGACCGATCCTGGTACAACCGCGGCCTGGTCGAACCGGTGATGGGGTTCTGCACACAGGAGGAGTACACGGAATTCCTCCGCTCGTGCCCGGAGTTCGAGCGCATGCTGGTCCGGAGCGGGATCCTCCTCATCAAGTACTGGTTCTCGGTCAGCGATGAGGAGCAGGAGCGCCGATTCCAGGCTCGTATCGACGACACGATCAAACGCTGGAAGCTGAGCCCGATGGATCTCGAATCGCGCGCCAAATGGGTCGAGTTCTCCAAGGCGAAGGACATCCTCTTCGATCACACCGACATCAAGCAGGCTCCGTGGTACGTGGTTAACGCCGAAGACAAGAAACGAGCGCGGCTCAACTGCATCAGCCACCTGCTCTCGATGATCCCATACGAAGACCGGACGCTCGGTCCGCTGGAGTTGCCGCCGCGCCAGGACGACACCGGCTACATCCGGCCGCCCATTGCGGAACAGACCTTCGTCCCGAACGAGTACTAAACGTCCAGAAGGTGGCTAGTCGCTGAACGGGCCGAGCGCGTTCGTCCAGGCACCATCGGCCGCGCTCGACGCGACGGCGGCATCGACGAACGCGACCCCGATGGCTCCGTCCCGCGCATCCGGGAAGTGGAGCGCCAGCGGATCGACCGGTATGCCGGCTCGGCGAGCAGCGATTGCCTCCGCAGCGTCGGCATACACGTTGGCGAAGCCTTCATGGAACCCTTCGGGGTGGCCCGCAACGATACGTGTGGCTCTCGCTGAGATCGGCAGCGTGCCCGGTCCGTTCGGCGTTCGCACCTCCGCTGGTCCGCTGAGTGGGTTGAACCGCAGGCGGGTCGGCCGTTCCTGCAGCCACTCCAAGCTTCCCAGGGTGCCGGACACTCGAATCCGGAGGGCATTCTCGATGCCGGCCGCCGTCTGGGTGACCCAGAAGCTGCCCCGGGCTCCGTTGCTGAACCGCAGAAGCGCCCCGGCATAGTCGTCAACCAGTCGGCTCGGGACGATGTGGCCGACTTCAGCAGCAACCTCGGTGACCTCGAGGCCGGTGATGAACCGAGCCAGGTTGTGGGCGTGTGTGCCGATGTCGCCCATCACGAGCGACGGGCCACCGCGCACCGGGTCGTAGCGCCACGGAAGCCCGTCACCCGGATCGGGGTCGTTCTCGTCGGCCTTGCCGCCCTGGACGTACTCGACCTGCACGAGGCGGATCTCACCAAGTTCTCCCGCCTCGACCATCGCACGCGCTTGTCGCACCATGGGGTACCCCGTGTAGTTGTGCGTGAGGCAGAACACGAGCCCGGTCTCTTCGACCTTCGCCAGCACATCCATGGCCTCTTCGATGGTGTTGGTGATGGGTTTGTCGCAGATCACGTCGAACCCTGAATCCAGCGCCGCGATGGAGTAGGCGTGGTGGGTGTCGTTGGGCGTCATGATCGCGATGACGTCGGCACCGTCCTCGCGGTCGGCCTCCGCTGCGATGAGTGTGTACGCATTCCCATAGGCGCGATCCGGTTCGATTCCGATTGCGGTCGCCGCCAGACGCGACCGTTCGGGATCCGACGAGAGGACACCGGCAACCAACTCGTAGCGATCGTCGATGCGAGCGGCGGTTCGATGCATCGCACCGATGAAGCTCCCCGGCCCTCCCCCGATAACGCCAAGGCGGAGACGCCTGCCAAGTGCTTCGATGACCGGGTTCTTGCCCACGTTCTGCTCACTTTCGTCGATGCGTATGCAAGTCACTGTACGCGAGGACCGGGAGCCGAAGTCGGGCATTCCCACTCTGATACGCTTGCAGCCGCTCGCTCAGGGGGCCCACCAGCACCATGTCATTTGGCTATTTCGATGACGAAGCTCGTGAGTACGTCATCACAACACCGCACACGCCCTACCCGTGGATCAACTACCTCGGAACGGAGGAGTTCTTTGGACTGATCTCCCACACGGGGGGCGGCTACACGTTCTACCGTGATGCCCTAATGCGCCGCCTCACCCGGTGGCGCTACAACAACGTCCCAACCGACGCCGGCGGCCGCTGCTACTACCTCAACGACGGCGGTGACGTGTGGTCCCCAACATGGGCACCGGCCAAAGCCGACCTCGACCGCTTTGAGGCGCGCCATGGCCTCTCCTACACCTCGATCGCGGGAGAACGCAACGGAATCACCTGCGAGGTCCTGTTCCTCGTCCCGCTCGGCGCCACGGCTGAAGTCCATCGGGTTCGCCTCACCAACACAACCGATGAACGCCGATCCTTCCAACTGTTCTCGCTCGCCGAGTTCTGCCTGTGGAACGCAGCCGATGATGCCACCAACTTCCAGCGGAACCTCTCACTCGGTGAGGTCGAGGTCGATGGCAGCGCGATCTATCACACCACCGAGTATCGAGAGCGCCGCGACCACTACGCCGTCTACGGCGTCAACACCCCGATCCAAGGCTTTGACACGGACCGGGAGACGTTCTTCGGCCTCCGCAACAACTGGTCCTCCCCCGAGGTGGTGCTCGAGGGGCAGTGCCGGGACTCGATGGCGAGCGGCTGGGCGCCGATCGGCTCCCATCAGATCAACATCGAGTTGGAGTCCGGGGAGCAAAGGGACCTGGTTTTCGTCCTGGGCTACGTCGAGAACGAAGCCGATGAAAAGTGGGCGTCACCCGGCGTCGCCAACAAGAAGAAGGCGCGCGCCCTTCTCCAACAGTTCTCGACCTCCGATGCCGTCGATGCCGCACTCGCCGACCTGCGGATGTACTGGAGCGGCCTCCTGGAGACGGTCTCCGTGTCGACCGGCGATCCCCGCGTCGACCGCATGATCAATATCTGGAACCCCTACCAGTGCATGGTCACCTTCAACATGTCGCGCAGCGCGTCCTATTTCGAGTCCGGCCTCGGGCGCGGGATGGGCTTCCGCGACTCCGCCCAGGATCTCCTGGGGTTCGTCCACCTGATCCCGGAGCGGGCGCGGGAACGCATTCTCGACGTCGCCGCCACCCAGTTGCCGGACGGCAGCGCCTACCACCAATACCAGCCACTCACGAAACGCGGCAACAACTCCGTTGGGACTGGATTCAACGATGACCCCCTTTGGCTCATCGAGGGCACGGCGGCGTACATCAGAGAGACCGGGGACCTCTCAATCCTCGACGAGCCTGTCCCGTTCGACAACGATCCCGACGACAGCGCATCCCTGTTCGAGCACCTCACCCGCTCCTTCCATCACGTGCTCGACCATCTGGGACCTCATGGTCTGCCGCTGATCGGACGAGCAGACTGGAACGACTGCCTCAACCTGAACGCGTTCTCGACAGAACCGGGAGAGTCCTTCCAGACGATGGAGACCCAGGACGGCCGCACGGCGGAATCGGTGTTCATCGCCGGCTTGTTCGTCCATGCAGGCGAGCAATACGCGGATCTTGCTGCGGCACACGGCCTCTCCGATGTCGCGGCAACAGAACGCGGCCACACTGCAGCGATGGCCGACACGGTCATGAACCATGGCTGGGACGGCGACTGGTTCCTCAGGGCCTATGACCACTTCGGGAACCCGGTTGGATCGAGCAAGAACACGGAAGGACAGATCTTCATCGAGTCCCAGGGCATGTGCGTGATGGCCGGCATCGGCGAAGAGACGACACACGCCGACCGTGCACTCGACTCGGTCAACGCGAGGCTCAACTCGGACCACGGCATCCTGCTCCACCAGCCCGCCTTCACCACGTTCCACCCCGAGCTCGGTGAGATCACCACCTATCCACCCGGCTACAAGGAGAACGGCAGTGTGTTCTGCCACACCAACCCATGGGTGATGATCGCCGCCACTCGGCTTGGACGCGCCGAGGAGGCGTACGAGTACTGGAAGAAGATCGCCCCGGCATTCCGGGAGGAGATCGCCGGGCTGCACCGGACCGAGCCATACGTCTACGCACAGATGATCGCCGGCCGGGATGCGCCCCGCTACGGCGAGGCCAAGAACTCGTGGCTGACGGGGACTGCGGCCTGGAACTGGGTCGCGATCACGCAGCACATCATCGGTGTTCGGCCTGAACTCGGCGGGCTCCGAGTGGAGCCGTGCCTCCCGCAGGAGTTGAGTGACCTGCATTTCGTTCGCCACTGCCGCGGCGCCGAGTACCGCGTGAACATCACCAACAGCTCAGGTGGTGGCTCCCCCAGGCTCACCGTCAACGGCGCGAGCCACGAAGGAACCCTCGTCCCGTACTCGCCCCAAGGCTCGGTTGTGACGATTGACGTTGTGACGTAGCCGGGGAGGGACGGCACACCGCCTCGTATCGCCTCCACCACGAAGCGGGGGAGCGCGCCCGAGCGCAGCTCGGGCGAGAGGGGTCGCATGGGTGGTGTCTCCACCACGCAGTGGGGGGACAGAAGGCCGGGCCGGTGTCTCAAGTCTCATGTCTCAAGTCTCGAGTCTCGAGTCTCATCTCAATCTTCCTGCCATTGGCCCCTAGTGCGCGCAGGGTCGCGCGCACAAGGTATGGCGATACGGAGACGGGGAACAATGACCGAACGTACGACTGCGACTGCGCGCCCACGCCCGGCGGAAGAACCTCATCCCTCTGGAGATGACCGGTTCAATCTGATTGACAAACACTTGAGGCGCGTCCAGTACGGGCAGGATCAACTGATCGAGACGCTGCATCTTGCGCAGGAAGTCTTCGGCTACCTCGACGATGGCATCCTCCTCTACCTGGCGACCGCGCTTCGCCTGCCGCCGAGCATGGTTTACGGCGTAGCCACGTTCTACCACCTCTTTACGTTCGACGCACCGGGCGATCACTCCTGCACCGTCTGCACCGGCACGGCGTGTTTCGTCAAGGGAGCCGACGACATCGTCGCCTCGCTCTCGGAGGCTCACTCGGTCATTGCCGGGACTACCGCTGAGGATGGCTCGCTCACGCTCCGAACCGCTCGGTGCATCGGTTCGTGCGGGCTCGCCCCCGTGATGGTTCTGGACGGCGATGTCCTGGCATATCAAACGTCGGAGTCGGCCCTCGAGGTCGTCGGCACTGCCATCGCCTCGGGAGGTGAAGCCTGATGCCCGCCCCCATCGACCTTCACGAAGTTGCCGAACGGGAGCTCGCCGAACGCTACCGATTCCCCTGGCGGGTCAAGGCATGTATGAGCACCGCCTGCTTGTCGGCCGGTGCGGCACCCGCGTTCAACGCGATGGAACAGTCGATTGAGAGGGAGGACCTCGCCCTCGAAGCTCGGCTCATCCCGACCGGATGTATGGGGCTCTGCAGCAAAGGTCCGCTTGTGCGGGTGCTTCGTCGCGGTGTCGAAGAAACGATGTACCAGGCGGTGAATGCCGAAGTTGGCCTCAACATCATCCGCGACCACGTTCGCGATCACCAGCCGGTCGAGACCAACGTCCTCGACCACGCGATCCCGTTCTTCACCAGCCAGGAACGTGTCGTGCTCGAGAACAGTGGCGTCATCGACCCGAACCGGATCGAGTCCTACGTCGGCCATCGCGGCTATCAGGCCATGGAGCGCGTGATCACCCGCATGGCACCGGAGGAGGTCGTGGAGACGATCCGAGCGTCCGGGCTGCGCGGTCGCGGCGGCGCCGGCTATCCCGTCGGCTCGAAATGGGCGCTCCTCGCCGCATCGGCGGGAGAAACGAAATACGTCGTTGCGAACGGAGACGAAGGTGACCCCGGCGCGTACATGGATCGCACCGTCATGGAGGACGACCCGCATCGACTTCTCGAAGGCATCGCTATTGCGGCGTATGCCACCGGCGCCACCCAGGCCTACATCTACGTGCGGGCCGAATACCCACGGGCGGTCGAACGCCTCGATCGAGCAATCCGCGTTGCCCGGCGAAAACGACTGCTCGGCCGCAACATCCTCGACACAGACTTCTCGCTGAATGTCGAAATCCGCATCGGCGCCGGCGCCTTTGTCTGTGGTGAAGAGACGGCCCTGATGGCATCAATCGAAGGACGACGCGGCACGCCACGCCTTCGCCCGCCCTATCCCACCGAGCGCGGCCTCTGGGGAGCGCCGACGATGATCAACAACGTCGAGACCTTGGCCAACATCCCCACGATCATGCGGCGCGGGGCCGACTGGTTTGCGTCGATCGGCACCGAGAACAACTCGGGAACCAAGGTCTTCGCCCTGGCCGGCGACCTCGTCAACACCGGTCTGATCGAAGTGCCGATGGGAGTCACCCTTCGCCACATCGTCGAGGACATGGGCGGCGGGATCCCCAACGGCAAGGCGTTCAAAGCAGCTCAGACCGGCGGACCGTCGGGCGGATGTATCTCGGCCGAGTTCCTCGACACGAAGGTCGACTACGACAGCCTGCGAAACCTCGGGTCGATCATGGGCTCGGGTGGCCTCGTCGTGATGGACGAGGACGTCAGCATGCCGGAGATTGCAAAGTTCTTCATGCAGTTCTCGATGGACGAGAGCTGTGGGAAATGCTCCCCGTGTCGCGCTGGGACGGTGCAGTTGCACACCCTCCTCGAACGGATCACGTCCGGGGCCGGCAGCCGACAAGACATACGGGATCTCGAGCACCTCTGCCATGTCGTCCGCGACACCAGCCTGTGCGGTCTCGGCCAGACTGCTCCGAGTCCGGTGCTGAGCACCCTTCACTACTTCCGAACCGAGTACGAAGCGTTGATCGAATCCGAGGAGGTCGCGCATGCGTGAACAGCGACCCACCGTGACGATCATGTTCGATGGTGAGGAAGTGGAGGCGTTTGCCGACGAGACGGTACTGCAGGCCGCCCGCCGTAACGACGTCTTCATTCCATCGCTGTGTTTCGTCGAAGGTCTCTCCGTATGGGGAGGCTGCCGACTCTGCATGATCGAGATCGAAGAAGACCGCAAGATGCGGCCTGCGTGTGCAACGCCCGTTAACCCGGAGATGGAGGTCTACACGATGACCTCCAAGCTGAAAGCGCACCGCAAGGCGATCCTCGAGCTGCTGTTCGCCGAAGGCAATCACGTTTGCGCAGTCTGTGTATCGAACGGGAAATGCGAACTGCAAGACATGGCGGTGGCCTGCGGTATGGACCACGTGCGGTACGACTATCGCTCGCCATCACGGGCGGTCGACGCCAGTCACCCCAAGTACGTCTTCGATCCCAACCGATGCATCCTCTGCACCAGGTGTGTCCGTGTCTGTGACGAGATCGAGGGCGCCCACGTTTGGGATGTTGCATCACACGGCGCGAAAGCAATGATCATCAGCGGCCTCGCAACACCGTGGGGCGATTCCCTGGCCTGCACGTGGTGCGGCAAGTGTGTCGCCGTGTGCCCGACCGGTTCGTTGTCCTATCAGGGCTCCGCAGTCGGCGAGATGGAGCACTCGGTCGCCATGATCAGCCGCCTGGCCGTCGCTCGGAATCGCGGCGAGTGGATCAACCCGGAGCCGGTGGCATGAGCAAGGTTCGGCTCGCTACAGCTTGGCTCGGCGGATGCTCGGGATGCCACATGTCCTTCCTCGATATGGACGCCTGGCTCTTCGACCTCGCTGCAGTTGCCGACGTTGTCTACAGCCCCATCGCCGACGTCAAGGTGTTTCCGCCCGATGTCGACATCACACTCGTCGAAGGCGCCGTCGCAAACGAGGACAACGTCGAACTCGCACACGACATCAGGGCCAACTCGAAAGTGGTCGTGTCGTTCGGCGACTGCGCCGTGACCGGCAACGTCACTGCGATGAGGAACCCCCTCGGCGACCCTGCCGGGATCTTGGAAGCGGTCTACGTGAGGGCACCCGACCTGAATGGCATGCTGCCCGTGGAAGCCGGGATCGTTCCGCCGCTCCTGCCCCAGGTGCTCCCATTGCACAAGGTGATCAGGGTCGACGCATTTCTGCCCGGGTGCCCCCCGCCGGCGGACCGGATCCAGCGAGCGATTGAGGCGCTCCTCGATGGAGACCCGTCCCGCATAACCGGTGAGGACATCAGGTTTGGGTGAGGAGGACCGCACGGTGAAGAACATGGTGGTGATCGATCCGGTCACACGCATCGAGGGCCACGCGAAGATCACAATCGCGCTCGACGAATCCGGCCTGGTTTCCGACTGCCGATTCCACGTGACCGAGTTCCGCGGTTTCGAGGAGTTCTGCAAGGGTCGGCCGGTTTGGGAGATGCCAAGCCTGACGGCTCGGACGTGCGGCATCTGCCCGGTGAGCCACCTCCTTGCATCCGCCAAAGCCGGCGACGCGATCATGGGTGTGAGGATCCCAGACACCGCCGTGAAGCTGCGCCGTGTCGTCAATCTCGGCCAGATCATCCAATCGCACGCCCTCAGCTTCTTCCATCTGAGCGCACCCGACCTCCTCCTCGGAATGGACTCGGATCCCGCCGCCCGCAACGTCTTCGGACTCATGACGGAGGAACCGGAGCTCGCGCGACGGGGAATCATGTTGCGCAGTTTCGGCCAAGGTGTCATCGAATCGATCGCAGGACGGAAGGTCCACGCCCCGGGAATCCTCCCCGGAGGCATCGCAGAGCAGATGACCGAAGAGACGCGCGAGCGTCTCATCGAGGGGCTGGTCGAGGCGCGCAAAACGGCCGAAGACGCCCTGGTGTTGTTCACCGGCATGCTCGACACGTTCGATCGAGAAGTCCGGGCGTTCGGATCCTTCCCGAGCCTCTACCTCGGCCTTGCCAACGACGAAGGCCTCTGGGAGCACTACGACGGCCATCTCAAGGTCGTTGATTCCGAAGGAGAGATCGTCGCGGACGGGGTGGCACCGTCCGACTATCGCTCGATCATCGGCGAGGCCGGGCGCCGCGACTCCTACCTCAAGTCCCCCTATTTCAAGCCCAACGTCGGTCCGGACGACGATCCTCTCGACGGGATGTACCGCGTTGGGCCATTGGCCCGCTTGAACGTCTGCGAGCGTATGGGTGTCCCGGCCGCCGACGAGGCGCTGGTCGAATACCGCGAGCGGGCCGGCGGAGTCGCCAATTCCTCGTTCTTCTACCACTACGCCCGTCTCGTCGAGATCCTCGCAGCCACAGAGCGCATGGCAGAACACCTCGCCGACGATACCGTCACCGGCCCTCACGTTCGGGCCTATGCCGCCGTCAACCAGCGCCACGCGGTCGGCGTCTCCGAGGCGCCGCGTGGAACACTCTTCCATGAGTATCACGTCGACGATCATGGAGTGCTGACCGACGTCAACATGATCATCGCAACCGGACAAAACAACCTTCCAATGAACGAGACGGTTCTCCAGATCGCCAAAGAGTGGATCGACGGGCCTTCGATCCCGGAGGGCATCCTCAATCGCATCGAGGCCGGGATTCGCGCCTACGACCCGTGTTTGAGTTGCTCGACGCACGCGATCGGGATGATGCCCCTGGTGGTCAGCCTTGTGGCTCCCGACGGCGAGCTACTGTCCGAAGTCCGGCGTGGCTGAGATCCTCATCGTCGGATACGGAAACGATCTGCGCTCTGACGACGGTGCCGGCCGCGTCGTGGCATCACGAATCGAAGCGATGGACCTTCCCGGCGTGCTCGTGCGCTCGCAATCTCAGCTCACTCCCGAGCTGGCGCTCGACATCGCGCGCGCCGACGTTGTTGTCTTTGTCGACGCCAACGTCGACTGCAAGGAGATGGCGGTTCATCCCGTCCAAGCCGGCGAACGGGGAGCGCAGTCGATGAGCCACCACGCCGATCCGGCAGCACTGCTTCTCCTCGCTGGGGCCCTCGGCCGCGTCCCGCCGCGTGCCTACACCGTCTCGATCCCCGCCACCAGCCTCGAGCTGGGTTTCGACCTGTCCCCCGCGACAGCCGTAGCCATGGAAGAAGCGGTGGAAGCCATCGTGGGGATCGTGTCAATGCACCAAGATTCGTAGGCTCCCGTCTTCGCCTCCACCACGCAGTGGGGGAGGCGCGTCCGGGCAATGCCCGGACGCGGAGGGGGCTGCCTTGCCTATGCCCCGACCACCACTACATCGCGGGGTCTCGATGCGGTCAGGGACACAGCGGCTACAGCGGCCACGATCAGGACGAGGCCGAGGATCTGCAACAGATCCAGCGACTCATCGAGAAGGGCCCATGCGGTCAACGCGGCCGCGACCGGCTCGATGGTGATCACCACTCCGACCACCCGAGCGGGCGCCCGCGAAAGAGACGCTATCTCGAGCGACAACGGGAGCGCCATGGCGAGCGTTCCCAGTAGCACCACGGCCCAGATCATTGTCGAGTCGGACGGTGCCGGCATCGACCACGGCCTTGCGATGAAGAAGCCAACAACGCCACCCATCGCGATGGCTCCCGCAGCGAGCGGAAAACCACCCACGATCGCTCCTACGTGCTCACTCAGCCGCAAGTAGGTCGCCAGGAACACTGCGGATGCGAACCCGGCGAGCACACCTACGACATCGAGGGTCTCCAAGTTCCCTATCTGGACGAGCAGGGCAACTCCGATCACGGCCGTGACGACCGCACCCCACGTGATCGGTCGTGGATGTGCCTGCCCGGCGACGCGGTCCCAAACCACCACAAGCACGGGGGCGAGGAACTCGAGGCCGACCGCAGGACCGACACCGACCCGGTCGATCGCGATGTAGAAGAATCCGTTGAGAACGATCTGCAGGACACCAACGACGGCCACCCGCAACGGAGCGCGGCTGATCTGCGACCGATAGGCGATCGCCCACGGGAGCAGACACAGTCCTGCAATCGAAATGCGGAGCGCCGACAGTCGGAAGGGGTCGAAGTCATCAATGACGTAGCCGACGAGTGCGGCACTCGTGCCGAAGATGATCCCGCCGATCGCTGCCATCGTGATGCCCGTGGCCGTCCGATTCACCGGTGCCTCCCGGTCACACGCGACCCGAGCGCGATCAGCGACATTCGCGGTATCGCTTCATCGGACACATCCTCTCATCGGGCCATCGAAACGCTACTCCGCCGAGGGTTGCAAAACGATTGAGGAGTCCTGAAGCGTGCGCGACGCGGGTGTCGGGACCCAATGAGACTCATGCTCATCGTTGTTGCGGTGTTCGAACGTCAGTCGGAGACCGATCCTGAGGACGGAAGCCCTCGAGAAAGGTTGAACCCACCGCCCAACGGTAGCCGGGCGCGTGTTGCGCCAATAGAACAGCCCACTTGATTCGCGGTGGAGGCCGATTTCGTCGACTCCGTCGCCGTCCCAATCCCCGACGACCGGCTGATCCCCCGGATTCCCGAAGACGAACGAGAAGTCCGCAGCACCGAGGCCTCCATCGTTCTCGCCGAGTTCGTTGATGACGTAGAGAGCTTGCCCGTTCCTGGATCCGGCCAGCACAGGTTGTGGCGCGTGAAGGAGCCCCAGGTGTCGACATACGTGAACTCCGGTCCGCCCGGTTGGTTGCTCCGTTCAGCCTGCGACTGCAGTACCGCATTCAGATCCCTCGTCTTCGTGTTCGCCCATTCCTGCTCGGTGAGGGTGAACGTGCCGACGGGGAGCAACGGAATGAAGTCGCAATCCGCGACGGGTACCACCGGGAAGATCCTCGGATACCCCACCACGAGTACACGCGCAGTCGGACCAAGGCGGGCTCCGAGGTCGGAGAACAGGGTTTGGAGCCTGCCTTCGAGAGCGGCCAGATCCGCCTGAACCTGAGCATCGTGTCTCGTACACGCTGCTCAGCCCAAGAGGCAGTCCGACACGATATCGGAGAACCCCAGATCGTTACCGCCGACGGTCAGCGTGACCGTTGACGTGTCCGGAGCGATTCGGTCGAGCGCAGATGACGGTGTCCCCCCGGACGGCTCGAGGATCGGATCATCCCACGGCGCCTGGTCGGTGCGCACAACCGTCGTTGACAGGTCAGAAGTGGTTGCACCGCTGCACGCCCACGATTCCACCGTGACACCCGGCGATCCTCCAAGGTGCATCGGGTAGGCAAGCGAAGAACGGTGACACTCGTTGATACCCGGCCGATCGCCTGCGATTTCGAAGGGTGGGACACCTTCGCCCGATGTGTACGAGTCGCCGATCGCCACGATTGGACCCTCGACCGGCACCTCAGGCGCCGAAGCGTGGGCGGGCGGTCCCCACAGGGCGGTCAGTGGGATGAGGATCAGGGCGAACGACCAGATTGCAGCCGGACACTGGAGATTTCGGAGTCCTAACACCAAGCCCGAGGATATCCGATGTCGAACCTCGTGTGATCGGCCGGCCGTGCCAGCGGGATAGGATTCCCGAAGCCTGTCAGTCGGAGTGACCGTGTTCCCTGCCATCCTGTTGCTGGTCCTTGGCCTGTGGTCGGCCGCGGCCACGATCAACGCGTTCCGGCCCTTCCGCCAGACGCTGCTGCTCTTCCCGAGCATGTTTTGGTCGTGGCTGGTGATCGGCCTCCCGGTGCAGCACGTCGTCATCCAGATGGTGATTGGAGGTTTGCTGATCTGGTGGGGAGCGCTCGACGAGGTCATCGGCTTGGTCGGCTTGTTCCTCCTCATCGCATCCTGGATCGGCTCGCTCGTGCTTCTGCTGAAGACCCGGCGCTCGAGAGCGGTCGTTGATGCAGCGCTCGCTGCAGACGGCGTACCGCGCTCTGGAAAGCCCGTTCCAATGTGGAGGATCGTGGTCGCTGCACCCTTCAAAGGACGCGACGTGGAGAAGATCTCGAACATCCCATACCGGACGGTGGCCGGCCGCGTTCTCAAACTCGACGTGTATCGGCGCCCCGGTGACGCAACGAACCGTCCAGCACTGCTCTACATACACGGCGGCGGCTGGACCGTGGGAGACAAACGAGAACAGGGGCTGCCGCTCCTCCACTCGATGGCCCGCAATGGATGGGTGTGCTTCTCCGCCAACTACCGCCTCAGCCCGGGAGCGACGTTCCCCGATCACCTCGTCGATGTGAAGGCATCCCTCGTTTGGATCCGTGAACACGGCGCGGACTACGGTGCCGACACCTCCTTCGTGGCTGTGGCTGGAGGATCCGCCGGAGGGCATCTCGCGGCACTCGTCGGCCTCAGCGAGAACGATGCTCGCTATCAGCCCGGCTTCGAATCCGACGACACATCGGTGCAGGCCGTCGTGCCGATCTACGGCGTCTACGACACGACCAATCGGTTGGGCGTCCAGAGCGACCAGTACGTTCCGATGCTCATGGAGCCCCTGGTGATGAAGGCGTTCCTCGAAGATGAGCCGGAGAAGTTCCACGACGCTTCCCCGCTCGACCGTATTCACGGCGACGTTCCCCCGTTCCTGGTCGTACAGGGAGATCGCGACACGCTGGCGCCTGTTGAGGAAGCCCGGGAGTTCGTGGAACAACTCGAGGGAATCTCGAAGTCGCGGGTGCTCTACATGGAGTTCCCGGGCGCCCAGCACATCTTCGATCTCTTCTACTCGAACCAGTCCGCGCAGATGGTCGAAGGTGTCCTCGCATTCCTCGACGACGAGTACCGCAGGCGCCATCCACCACCGGACGGGTGAGTCGTTCGCAGGATCGGGCAGCGATTCAGGTCAGTCCCCGCGGCTGCCCCACGACTCTTTCTCACCCGGCGCTCCGAGCGCGTTGAACAACACACCGAAGAGCCTGCGGGTGATCATCAATGCAAGGACGAGTGCCACGACCTCGATGAAGTGACCCAACTCGACGTGGTCACCGAACACGAAGTTCACCACCTCGAGGATGAACAGCTTCCCGAGGAACAGGATCGCAAACAGGGATACGGCTCCGGCGGCTCTGAAGAAGGCGCCTTCCTTTCCTGCGAAGTAGCTGTGGACGTGATGTTCAACACGCATGACAACATCGAGCAGCACCTTCAACAGAACTGCGGTGAGGATCGAGATCGTGAACGAGTCGATCACAACCGCATCGACGTGCTCCACAAAGAGATTGAGAACGACGGTGTAGATGAGGACGTCCGACGTCCACGAGAAGAAGATCTCCTGCTTCCCCGAGATGGTGACGGTACGGGTGTTGTCGGGTGATGTCATGAGGTGCCTTCAGCATCGGGGGTCGCGAGTCGACCGCGCCAATTCATTGTTGACGCGATCCTAGGAGTTGGACGTCGACATGCCGGCGAAGCCGGCATGTCGAGCAACCCGATCCACTCCGAAAGCGGCGGCCTTGCCGAGAATCCACCCGCCGACGACGTCTCCCGGATAGTGGACACCCGTATAGACCCGGGAGAATCCGACGGCAGCCGCAAGACCATTGATCGGAATCCAGAGCGAGGGATACGCCCGGTCGACCACGCCTGAGAAGGCTGCCGCGGACGCGGTATGGCCCGACGGGAACGACGTGGAATCGGGCTTCTTCAGTGCGCGCTCCTCGGGGACCGGGTCGGTCGGTCTCGTCCGGTCGGTCAATCCTTTGAGCACAACATTGGCGAGAAACGACGTGACGCCGATGGCCGCCATCCCTTCAACCGCCGTCTTGCGACCCTTTGTCCCGCCGACCACGGCGAACAGAGCGGCGATCGCCATCCACAACCGCGAGTAGGTCGCGGCGATCGAGAGGGCCGGCATGATCTTGTCGAGGAGGGGTGAGCTCCAACCGGCGACTGCGTCGAAAACCGAACGGTCGACCTCCTGCGCTTTGTCGAGGAGGGCCGACTCCTCGCTCATTCCGAATCGCCTGATGCAGTGCCAACGGCGAGATGGGCAAACGCCTCGGGGGTCATGCCGGTCGAGAACTGCATCTCACGCTTCGCGACGTCCGTCGGGAGCACGACCCGCAATGCAGCACGGTCGATCTCCACATCGATCGGCGCCCTCACTTTGTGGAGGGACCCATCGATGCCGACGGGGACCTTCTTCTCTGCGGATTCGATAGTCAGCTTCGGAGTCGTCCATTCCTTGATCTCGCCGCGGTTGATCCCGGCAGGACCCACCGCCGACCGGTCCGCCATGATCACTCCGACCATTCCTGTGTCGAGAGCGGCGCGCCCTGCGAAATCCGGAGCCCCGATGTACTGGTAGGGGTTGTTCGAGGCGAGCAGCATGCCGATGTTGTCGTGCACCGTGCCGTCCGGCGCGGTGACCGACAGACCCTTTTCCGGGTGCTCGGCACTGGCCGCTGCCGCATCGGCGATGCTCTTCGCCTTGTGAGCGCGGTAGTCGGGGTCGGCGATCGCTTCGGCGTAAACACCGAACGACACGTTGTTGACGAAGAGACGTTTGGCGATACGCCCGACATCGACCTTGAACTCCACTCCGTCGAATGCGGCGGCGAGTGCCTTCTTCGGATCAGCGCGATCAAGACCGAGATCCATGGCGAAGTGATTGCGGGTGCCGGACGGAATACACGAGAAGGCAACGTCACGCTTGATCGCAACGTCGGCAACACGCGCCTGGGAGCCGTCCCCTCCCGCGATCATGAGATGGTCGGCGCCCCGGTCCACGGCACTGTTGGCGAGATCGGGGATCTTCTGACCCTTCTTGCGGACGATCGTCTCGATGCCGAGACCAGCTGCGGCGCCTGCAAGCCCGATCCGCTTCGCCTTCCCCCCGCCGCTGCCCGGGTTGATGATGAGCACCGGATGCTTCGATGACACACGCGTCACGGGGGCAGCGATCAGGTGTGGCTGGCGCCGTTTCCACATCGTGTAGGCGAAAGCACCCACACCAGCAACCGCCGCCACACCGATGATCAGCTTCACATGCCGTCGCCAACCACGCTTGTCTTCGGTTGGCTCGGTGCTCATGTTGCCTCCACTCGTTCATCCGGCGCGCTGTCGACGATAGGCTAACGCCGCCCATGAGGGCGGGCAGCGCAGTGTTCTAACGGGGAACCGATTGACAGGCTAACATTGTTAGCCTATGGTGGCTAACAACGTTAGCCAGATACGGAGAAGCCGACCTTGAACACATCCGCCATTGCCCGCCCGCTGAACCATTCCATGAACCCAGCGCCACACGCAGATGCCGGCTCTTCATGAGCCGTCGCGACGACATCATCGATGTAGCCGGACAACTCCTCGAACGAGACGGCACCGAGGGTCTCACGATGCGCGCCGTCGCCGGCGAGCTCGGCATCCAGGCCCCCTCCCTCTACAAACACGTTGCCAACAAGCGGGAGTTGGAGGTCGCCTTGGTGACGGAGGCTCTCGTGCAGCAAGCCGCTGCCTTCGAGGAGGTAGTCGCCGATTCGAACGATCCAGTTTCCGGGATCGCGGCAGCGTACCGATCCTGGGCTCTGGAACACCCCCACCTCTACGCGCTCATGAATGACCAGCCGCTCCCCCGCGACGAGCTCCCGGAGGGTCTCGAGGAACGAGCTGTGCTCCCGCTCCTCGAAGCCCTCGGAGGCGACATGGACAGAGCGCGGGCAGCGTGGGCGTTTGCCCACGGAATGGTGACTCTCGAACTGGCCGACCGCTTCCCAGAACACGCCAACCTGGCCGCCGCATGGAACGTCGGCCTCGCGAGCATCACAAACCGGACCGCACAACCCGACCACCAAGGAGAACCCACAGCATGACAACACCGACCACCCAATTCCTCGACCGACCCGACGGTCGCATCTCATACGACGACAACGGCATCGATGGCCCACTCGTGATCGCCGCACCCGGCATGGGAGACACCCGCAACAGCTACCGGCATCTCCGTGACGGCCTCGCTGCCGAGGGCATCCGGTTTGTGACCATGGATGTGCGGGGAATGGGCGAATCGTCGGTCGATTGGAGCGACGTTTCGGACGCCGCCGTTGCATCCGACTACCTCGCGCTCGTCGATGAGCTTGGCGGCGGCCCGGCGGTCCTCGTCGGCAACTCGCTTTCGTGTGCGTCGTCCGTCATCGCGGCAACCGATGCACCCGAGAAGGTGTCCGGCGTGATGCTGCTCGGACCGTTCGTCCGCAACGTACCCATGGCCTGGTGGAAGAAGGCGGCGTTCGGCGCCATGTTGTCCCCGCCCTGGGGTCGCTCGGTGTGGGTGTCGTACTACCGCAAGAGCCTGTACCCGGGTGCACAACCCCCGGACCACGACGCTTACGTGTCCGCGTTGTCCGACAACCTTCGCGAACAGGGCCGCTTCTCGTCGTTCCGGTCCATGTCGACGAACTCACATGCCGAGTCCGGCAAGCGAATCGGCGGCGTTCACCAGCCGGTTGTTGTGGTGATGGGTACCGCCGACCCCGACTTCCCCGACCCAGAAATCGAAGCGAACGAACTCGGAGAGTTGATGAACGCTGAAGTCGTGATGTCCGACGGTTCGGGACACTACCCACAGGCCGACAACCCGGCGCTCGTCCTCGATGCTCTGGTCAAGCTGGTTCGAACCAGCGCTCCGAAGGACGACACCTAGCCACACCTTCTCCTTTGGTCCTGGTCCGTGCTCGTACGAAGGACCTTCATCGAAGCGACCAGCGACTGAGCCCATCGAGGAAGCAGAAGGCTCGGCCGCAGACCGTGAACGGTTGTGGCGGACCTCCGGTCTCGCGGTCACCGCGTGGTATGAACGATCGCCGGGTCGGCGTCACACAGCGATCAGGTGCCCTCGATGGAGCAGGACCGACGACTCCCTCAAATACTCGTGTGGGAAACACTCGCCGAACATCTCGTGGTCGTCGAGCGGTGTGTCACACCGCTTGCACATGAGCGTACGGGTTGATTCCACCGGAGTCGGGGGCCTGCGAGGCGCGGGCGGCTGAGGACTATGCCCATATCCGCCGCATTGGTAGCACCTGCTCATACAGATGTCTTCGACGGATGCGGCCGAAACCTGTAGGCCGGCCGCGGTCAGGTCCGCGAAATGGGTCCCTCGACATGGTCGGCGTGCCAAATCTCACTCATGACGTTCCGAGGAGTCTGCGGTTCACGTCCTCGACCGACTGCTCCTCAACTCCCTTGAGATCCGAGAGACGGCGGTAGATCTCTCGCGCAGCGTCGTGAAACCCCCCGGGGAGTCCGGCGTCCTCCATCGCGACGGCGATCTCCGCCATCTCACCTTCGAAACGCCATGCCTTCCGTCCGATGCGACGAGCCGTCCCTACGGCCCGGTCGGCGAGGCCGGGGATCGAGGTCTCCCACTCCGCGATGATCTCGTCGCCCAGGCCGTTGGCTTCGGCGTAGGCCCGAACAGCGAGGAGCAGTGCGGCACTCCCCTTCGTCCATCCCGCGTAGGCGGCCTTGAGGGCCGAAGCCGAACCAATGGATCCGTCGAGTACTCGGGTGTCGAGATTCGAGCGGTCCCACAACGCAGCAACGGTCCCGGCTTCCGGTCCGGCGAGGTACAACCTGCTCAATCCGGGCTCTGTCGGCGGCGGTCCGACGATTCCTCCGTCGACGAACCGATCGAAGCGGGTCGCGATCCCCCGGACGGTGCTGGGGGCGATGGCGTTTGCATCGACGTAGATACCCTCGAACCCAAACCGCTCAACCTGTAGGGCCACGTCCGCTGCGGCATCAGGGGGGCACACGGAGATCAGCATGTCGGAGGCGGCAACGAGATCGGACACCGAACCGGTGTCGACAAGGCCACCTGTTGTTGCTCGTTCACTGGTTTCCGGTGAGCGGCCCTCACTTGCCCACATCACGGGAACCGAAGCTTCACCGGCAAGCACAGCGCCCATGGCGCCCGGATGGAGGATCCCTACATTCACGGCGGCCACGATAGATGCGACGATTGACTGTCGAAAGCGAGGCCGCGACCATCCACGCCGCTCAGGGGTTTCGGCGCTAGCGTGAGGAGTGGGGGCAGAGGGTTCGAAGATGTCAGCCGCAGAGCGACCCACGGAGCGAGGCTCCGTCATCGACCTCACCGGTGACGGCCCCGTGCTGCAGCCACCCGGGACCGAGGAGCGGATCCGCCATTCGTTCGTGCATCTACTGGATGCGTTCGCCGCCTTCACCGCAATCCGGGACAGGACCGGCCAGATCGTCGACTTTCGCGTCGACTACACCAACGACGGAGCCCGATCTGTCGCCGAAGCCACACCGCAGGACGCGGAGAGATCTGATCAAGCCGAGACCCTCGCTGATCGGCACAAACGTGAGCTTTTCGACGAGTTCTGCCACGTCGTGGAGACGGGGGAGCCGCTGGGCACCCAGTGTCTCGAATACGAGGACGACGGGCGCAACACGAGCAAGATCGCTCGAGCCTTCGAGGTTCGTGCTGAGAGAGTCGGTGACGGCTTGGCGGTCGTGTGGAGAGACGTGACCGCACACGTACTCGTGAAAGTCGAGCTGGAACAGCGCAATCAGGAGCTGGCTCTCGTCGGCGAGATGGTGGAGTACCTCCAGGCCGTTGAATCGTCGGATGAGATCTTCGAAATTGCCGCAAGCTTCTGTTCCCGCCTGTTCGGAGCGTTATCCGGCGGACTCTTTCTGCAGAACGAGTCTGGGCACGACCTGGAAGCCGTGACCTCCTGGGGTGACGGCGCCTGGGGTGACCAGGTTTTCGCACCCGAGAGTTGCTGGGCGATCCGCCGAGGGAGGCGCCACGGAAGCCTGACTACGACCGACTCCCCACGCTGCGCGCACGCGGCAGACGATGTGGAAACGCTCCTCTGCATTCCGCTCATCGCGCAGGGGCGGGAGTCAGGCCTCCTCGTGCTCGCCGATTCCGGGACCGCGAGCCTCTTGAACACGTCGCCCGGGAGCGCAGCGAGTGAGGCACTTGCCGTTTCCGTGGGTGAACACCTTGGCCTCGCTCTCACGAACATCAGACTCCGCGAATCACTTCGGGAACAGTCGATCAGAGATCCGCTCACGGGGATGTTCAACCTTCGCTACCTGGAGGAAACGCTCGAACGCGAGATCAATCGCTCGACCCGCAGCGGCAAGCCAATCGGCCTGATGGTGATCGACGTCGACCACTTCAAGGAATTCAACGACACGTTCGGTCACCCGGGCGGCGACGCTCTGCTGTGTGAAGTCGCCGCTCTGCTCCACTCCATCACCCGGGTCGAAGATGCGGCATGCCGCTACGGGGGCGACGAATTCGTGGTCCTCATGCCTGAGAACCCACTCGATGTGACACTGCTCCGGGCGGAGGAGATCCGAGAAGCCGCCAACCGGTTCAACATCACACACGAGGGTTTGGCGCTGGATCCGATCACGGTCACCGTCGGGGTTGCCGCGTATCCAGACCACGCCTCCGACATGGCAGAGTTGTTGCGCGCCGCGGACGAGGCGATGTACGAAGCGAAACGCGCCGGGGGCAATCGGGTCCAGGTCGCTCAGACGGTGAGCCGTCAGGACCAGGAGCCCACGATCTCGCCGTAGCGAGGAAACCCGACATCCGGCAGTGTGAACGAGGTTGTTCCGTGGGTCGCACTCGCCATTCTGGGTCGAGCTACTCTCGCAACTGCGAGCGAACCATGACGACCAGCAGCACCACACCGCCGCTCAGCGAGAGCCGACCCATCTACGTGGAGCGGGTGAACGCGGTCATCGACTACATCGAGGCTCACCTCGCCGATGACCTCACGCTCGGGACGCTGGCCGAAGTCGCTCACTTCTCGCCGTACCACTTCCACCGGGTGTTCAGCACGATGGTTGGTGAAACCCTGAGCCGGTTCATCAGCCGCCTCCGCGTCGAACGAGCCGCGACGTTGCTGGTTCAGCATCCCAACCGAGCGATCACCGACGTTGCGATCGACTGTGGATTCACCAATCCCTCTTCGTTCGCCCGCGCGTTCAGAGACACTTTTGGGATGAGCGCATCCGAGTGGCGAACGAGCGGCTTCGCCGCTTACGAGCGGGAACCGGGGGGAACCGTCCGCGATGTGATCGGGAATCTCGGATTGATCAACGAGGAGTACGACATCATCGATGCGCAACTGGCTCCCGCAGCTGGCCGCCCCACGTGGACTGTCCGTGCAGGCACCCTCGGGCCGGTGACGGTGACGGTCGAGAAGATCCCTGCCCTCAACGTCGCCTATGTGCGGCATACGGGCCGCTATCAGGGACTCGCCGAGGTGTTCGCCGATCTCTTCACCCGCCTCATGACGTGGGCGCAGCCGCGGGGCCTCGTTCGACCCGACAGCCAGATCCTCTCCGTCTACCACGACAATCCGAGCATCACCGAAGACGATCGGCTGCGCGTCAGCGCATGTATCACCGTGCCGCCCGGCACCGAGACGTCGGGTGACGTCGGTCAGATGATCGTTGAGGGTGGCCGTTTTGCCGTCGGACACTTCACCCTGGGCGACCAGGACTACGGGGAAGCCTGGTATTCCCTCGCGGGCGGTTGGCTCCCCTGGAGCGGATACGAGCCCGACGATCGGCACCCATATGAGCGATACCCGCTCGACGAGTCCGACGCCAACCCGGACAAGCGGCGCGTCGACATCTGCCTGCCGGTGCGCCCTCTTAGACGCTACTGAGCGTTCTCGAAGACCGATCCCCAATCGAATGTCGCCGAGTCCTCATACCACTCTGGCCACGACGCACACCAGGCGGGCGTGCGCACGCCGCGAATCCGATCGACGGCCGGGAGATACGGCTTGATATCGAGGATCGGCGTGCCGTCCTCGGCATCGATGAACGCCACACGGACGATGCCGTTCGACACGTCGATCGAGATCACCGGCACTGCCGTCAGCGCGATCGGGTTCGGCCGCGCCGGGGATCGGGTGGCGAAGATGCCGATCTCGGCGGGTGCGTCGCGATACGGCTGCTCGGCGATGGTCATCTCTCGGAACATGGGGTCGTCCAGGAGATGACACCACCAGAGGACGTTCAGATGACTGAACCCGTCGAGTTCAGCGAGCGCCGGTCGGTAGGGCTCGGCGATGACGAGCGCGAAGCCGTCCTCATCGACCTGGACGCGGCCGATCGATGCGACAGTGAAATGATCCTCGGACATGGGGACCTCCTGGGTCGGGTGCGTCCATCCGAACGTAGGACCGGTTGGGCAGACTTGCTACACCGATCTTGCGATCTGTTGTTCGTAGCTTGCGGTGCTGCCTGGCTGCAGCGCTGAACTCAGCCGAGTGTTGACGTCCGATTATTTCGTGTTAGTGTCACTAACATGAATAGTCGAGACACGGTTCAACAACGCCGATCGAACACTGGTGCCGGTAGAGCCGACGTTGAACCGGGCGAGACCTCGAAGCGCCCGTACCGGATGACCGCCCGAGCCGAGGCGACAAGAGCCACGGGGGACGCGATCCTCGATGCGGCGCTGGCTGCGTTCGAACGGCTGCCCTTTGAGCAGGTGACCCTGAGGGACGTGGCTGATCAGAGTGGCGTCACTGTTCAGACGGTCATCCGACGGTACGGTTCCAAGGAGCAACTATTCGAGGCGGTGGCGAAACGCGAAAGGGTCCGCGTCACAACCTCCCGAGCAGTCCCCGACGACGCCGACCTCGAGACGGCGCTCGGGGCGCTTCTCGACCACTACGAGCAGGATGGTGACGTCGTCCTGCATCTCGTGGCACAAGAGCATCACTCTGCTCTTGTACGAGAGGTGGTGCAAGACGGCCGCCGGATTCACCGCGTGTGGGTCGAGCGGCATTGCGGAGCCGCCCTTGCCGAAACACACGGGCAAGAGCGGGAACGTCGGATTCACGCTGCGATCGCGGCGACCGACTTGGGCACGTGGCAGCTGCTGCGCCGAGACCTCGGCCTCGAGAGAGGAGAGGTGGAGGCGATCATGATCACCCTATTGAACGGAATGGAGAAGTCCTGATGGCATCGATCCTTGTCTACACGTCCCCCGCTCGGGGACACCTGTATCCGGCGCTCGGCGTCGCCCTGGAGTTGCAGCAGCGCGGCCACGATGTTCATGTTCGCACGCTCGCTGAAGAGGTAGATCGGGTCCGGTCCCTCGGGCTCAGTGCCGACGCGATCGATCCCGCAATCGAGGCGCTGGACATGGACGACTGGCGCGCGTCGAACCCGATGGGAGCTCTCAAGCTCTCGATGAAGGTCTTCGGAGATCGAGCCGAACACGAGGTGGATGATGCTCTTGGTGCCATCTCTCAAAGTTCTGCAGGCGCACTGCTGGTGGACACGAATAGCTGGGGGGCGCAAGCTGTGGCGGAAGCCTCAGGGCTGCCGTGGGCGAGCTTCCAGCCGTATTTCACTCCCCTACCGGGGCGTGGCGTGCCGCCCTTCGGGCCCGGCTTCCGCCGCAACACCGGCGTATCGGGCCGCCTACGGGATGAGATTGCGGGGCGGCTTACCTTCGGCAGGTTGTCCAAGCTGGCACTTCCCGGCATCAACGCTCAACGGACCCGGCTCGGCCTCGCTCCACTGACGACCATGGAGAGCTTCCTGACGCGACCTCCTCGGGTCATCTACTTCACGGCGGAGGCGCTCGAGTACCCGCGTGAGAGCTGGCCTGAGAGCTTCCGTTTCGTGGGTCCTGCGGCGTGGGGCCCCGAGTCCGATGAGCCCGAGTGGATGTCGGAGGTGAACCGCCCGATCGTTCTGGTCACCTGCTCCACCGAGCGTCAAGAAGACGCTGCGATTCTGGACGCAGCCCTCGAGGGGCTTCCGCAAGAGGGATACTTCGTAGTGGGCACGAGCGCTGCGCTCAGTCGAGACGAGCTAGCGATGGAGCCGCCGCCCCAAAGCCGAGTAGAACGGTTCATTCCTCATGATTCCATCCTGCCCCGAGCGACCGCGGTCGTCTGTCACGGGGGCATGGGAATCACCCAACGAGCGCTCGCGCACGGTGTGCCGGTGGTTGTCGTGCCATTCGGGCGGGATCAGCTCGAAGTCGCCCGTCGCGTCGAGGATGCGGGCGCCGGTGTGAGGCTGCCCCCGAAAGACTTGGGCGCTTCCAGCCTGGCATCGGCCGTACGAGAGGCAATCTCTCTCGGGGCCGGGGCACAACGGATGGCCGCCGCCTTCTCCGAATACGGGGGAGCCGGCACGGCAGCCGACGTCTTCGAGGAGCTGCTGAAGCAAGACTCCCCCACCGCGGGGCGCGGACTGAACTCGTGACGACTTGGCGGCGGCATACCGTCAACCGCACGGCTCGCACAATCCGTTCGAGCGAGCGGTTGTGTTTCGGCAGTCCTCAGATCCGTCGACGCTAGCCAACCGACATCAATCGTGACTGAGCGCCGCCCTGATTGTCACAGGAACTCCTTGGCAAAGTCCGCGCACGCCTCGCCGACGATCTCCAGGTGCTCGGGGTTGTCGTACAGTGACATGTGGGAGGCGCCGCCGCCTACCTGGACGAGTTTCTTGCGCGGACACGGGATGGTGTTGAACGCCGGCACTTCGAACTCGGTCATGGTTATGTCGTCGTACCAGGAGGTCACCATCAGCGTCGGCTGATAGAGGATTCGCTTCATGTAGGGCGTCACGTCGTAGGCGAGGACGTACTCACAACTCTGGACGGTCGTCCAGTGCTCATGGTTGGGGGCCGTCGTTTCTTTGAACTTCTTGAATATCGGCCAGGTCTCCGGGGCGGGGAAGGTTGAGGGCGCATCGTGCGGGTGGGCAGAATGCAGAATCGTGCCGTGTTGTCCCGTCTTGAATCGTTCCACGCGATCTTCCTGAATCACAGCCCAGAGTTCGCGCAATCCCACATTCGAATTCGCCCTCAGGGTGTTGTACCAGCCATCGAGCATGGGCACGACGCTGAGGATGACCTTGACCCTCGGATCGAGCGCCGCGACGGGAAAGACATGACCACCTGCATAGCTGATCCCCCACACACCGATTCGGTCTGAGTCCACATCATCACGCAGGCTGGCATAGGTAATGGCGTTGATGATGTCGTAGATCTGTTCCCACGGGTCGAGGTGCTGGCGCGGTTCCCCTTCGCTCTCACCGAGATTTCTATAGTCGAAGGTCAGCGCCGCGATACCTGCGTCCACGAAGAACCGGGCATACTCGGGCTGTATCAACTCCTTGACGTAACACCAACCTCCTGCCATGACGACGGTCGGATAGGGGGGTTCGATTCCTTCCGGCAGATACAGGTGGCCTCTGAGCTTCAGTCCGTCACTCTCAAACTCAACATCTTCGCGTGTCACTTGCGACCTCATTCCTGTTGGTTGAAGCCGTCCCAGCAGACCTCCGCTGTCATCCACGTGACGGGTACGGGCTTGCTTGCTACTTCCCCTGTTGTGGTCTCTCTGGCCAGCGCACCCCCAGTCTGTGAACCACATCCAGCGTAGTCTCGGCAACTGCGGGCTCAGGCCGGATCGCTCGAGGGTTCGAGGACAACCACGGCGGTCTCCGTCGGCCGGAGAGCCGCAAACGCATCGAGATCCTTGTCGATCTCACTCCACCGGGCCCACAACCGTGCTCGCTCTTCGCCGACGGCTGCTCGGCCGACGACCGGGTAGTCAGCTCCTTTGATCTCAACCCGGGCCTGGGGATGCGCTTGCAGATTGAGCCACCATGCCGGTTCACCGGGTGACCACCCGTTCATCGCCATCGTCACCAGATTCGGGCTGTCTTCGAAGTACCCCAGGATGACGCTGCGCTCCTCGCCGGATCGACGCCCGAGGGTGGTGAGACGCAAGGTGCCCCAGCGTCCCGGCTTCGGTTGCCACAACCCGACTTTGCCTCGGGTGATGCGGTACACGCCGCGGTGGGAGAACCACGCGAGGCGCACGAACCATCGCGGAGGAACCCGGGCCTTGTTGGCGGATTTGCTCGCCATGATTGGACCTCTCATCGATGGGCGTTGCCGATACTAACCAACGGCGCCGATGCCCGATCGAGCGGCTGCGGGCGCAGCGTTCGCACCGTTCTCGATTGTTCATCCCGGCGAAACAGAGCTGAAACGTGCACTTCCTACCGTGCCACCACATCCGGTCGTCCTCTGGACACCGGATCCTGTCATTCAGGAACCGAAAGACAAGGCAACGGCAGAGGAGGCCACCGATGAAGAGGATGAAGAGGAGATTGCTCGTCGTGGGCGCCACGGCAAGCGTTTCGACGCTCGTGATGGCCGCGCCGGCGATGGCGCAGGATGGGATCACAGCTGAGTCGGTACAGGTCACCCTGGACAACATCTGGGTCTTGATCGCCGCAGTCCTGGTGATCTTCATGCAGGCCGGCTTCGCTCTCGTGGAAGCGGGCCTGACGCGAGCCAAGAGCGTCGCCAACATCATGATGAAGAACTTGATGGACTTCTCCGCCGGCGTGATCGCATTCGCGTTGATCGGATTCGCGATTGCATTCGGTCCAGGCAACGCGCTCTTCGGCACCGAAGGCTGGTTCCTGAACACGGGCGTGTTCGCCGATGGCTACTTCGGTACGTTGTCACTTCCGACATTCTTCATCTTCCAGGTGGCCTTCGCAGCGACCGCCGCCACCATCGTCTCAGGCGCCATGGCGGAGCGGACGAAGTTCAAGAGTTACTTCATCTACAGCTTCGTAATCACGGCTTTGATCTACCCGGTCGTCGTTCACTGGCTGTGGGGCGGAGGCTGGCTCTCGACCCTTGCAACGCCGATGATCGACTTCGCCGGTTCCACCATCGTCCACAGTGTGGGTGGCTGGGCCGCCCTCATGGGAGCGATCATCCTCGGGCCGCGGATCGGGAAGTACGCGAAGGACGGATCACCACGAGCCATCCCGGGTCATTCGATACCGTTCGCCATCATCGGCGTATTCATCCTCTTCGTTGGGTGGTTCGGATTCAACCCGGGTTCGGAGCTCGCAGCCGACGGAGCCGTGGGCTACATCGCCCTCACGACGCTGATTGCCGGAGCCACCGGCGCGGTGTTCGCGACGATCACCGTGTGGGTCAAGACCGGAGTCCCCGACGTGGCAATGGCCGGCAACGGCACCCTCGCCGGACTCGTCGCCATCACGGCCGGCACCGCCAACGTGTCGAACTGGGGCGCCGCGCTCATCGGCTCGCTTGCCGGGATCATTGTTGTGTTCTCCGTGTTCTTCTTCGAAAGGCGAAAGGTCGATGACCCCGTCGGCGCAATCTCGGTGCACGGCGTGTGCGGGGCGTTCGGCACCCTGATGGTTGGCCTCATCGCCACGGAGACCGGCCTGTTCTACGGAGGCGGATTCGATCAGCTCTTCACCCAGTTCATCGGTGTGGTGGCGGTGTTCGCGTTCGTGACCATCACGACCGGATTGCTGTTCCTCGCCATCAAGGCGACGATCGGCTTGCGCGTGCCGCCCGAGGAAGAGGTCGCCGGCTTGGATGTCATCGAGCACGGCGCTCCGGGGTACGGTCCTGACGTTCTTTCCACGGCGCCGGCCGCGGGCTGAAAGGAGTATCAACATGAAGCTGATCACCGCGGTCATCAAGCCGCACAAAGCTGATGAGGTCATCGATGCCCTCAGATCCGCAGGCATCCAGGCGATCACCGTCACCGAAGTCAAGGGCTTCGGCCGCCAGGGCGGCCACACGGAGACCTACCGGGGGGCGGAGTACACGGTCGACTTCACGCCGAAGGTGAAGCTCGAAATCGTGGTCGACGCATCTGACGCCGCCATGGCAACCGACGTCATTCAGACCACCGCGAGCGCAGGGAAGATCGGAGACGGCAAGATCTGGGTCACCCCGGTCGAGGCCGTCGTCCGAATCCGCACCGGCGAGCAAGGAAAGGACGCCATCTGACCGATTGACCGCCGGAGGCTCGTACATCGGCTCCGGATCCCCGGCACGCGGGGAGGACCACACACAGCACACGACTGATCGCATCCGACTGCCGTTGAGTGCGATCAGTCGTGGAGGCGCTCCTGGATCCGGGCTCTGAGGGCGGCAAGCTCGGTTTCTCCCCTGATCGGCGCTCCGGATCGACGTACATGGAAGAGGTCGCGAGCCTGGCCACCCATTGTGTCGATTTTCGCGAGGCGCACGTCAAGTTCTTCGTCATGAAGCGCTTCGACGATATCCAGGAGCAGTCCGATGCGGTCGGGGGCACGTACCTCGATGACCGTGTTCCGACCGCTGCGGTCCGTGCGCACCTCCACGGGACTCTGGCCTTCATCGTGACGGCGGTACGCCCGGATTCGTTCGGCGATCGCGGACCGAAGACTGTCCTCGTCGCTGAGCGCGCTCACCAGGTCGTCGGCAACTCGCTCCCACCGCTCCGGAGCTACTGCCCCGCCTGTTCGGTCGTCGGCGACATGGAAGGTGTCCAGGGCGATTCCGTCGGATCTGGTACGGAGGCGGGCGTCCATGACCCCGATACCGTTGCGGGTGAAGGCCTGACCGACCGCAAGGAGGAAGCCCTCCCGGTCGGTCCCCGCAACGAGAATTCGGTCAGCGGTGTGTGCATCCACCGACACAAGGCCGGGGATGTCGAGGGCGGACACCACGTCGAGGTGCCACGCCACTTCGCGCGGCGAGGTCGTGTCGAGATAATCCCCTGGCATCGCATCGACATGCTCCTCGATGAATCGACGGTCGAACCGGCCGTCCACGGCTTCGACGATCGCCTCGATATCGGGGGTGGCACGAACCGCCCCGCCCGTCTCGAGCGCCCGGGCGACCCTCCGATACAGCCGACCCAGCAATGTCGAACGCCACTCGTTCCACATCGTCGAGCCGGTTGCCCGGAGGTCGGCAACCGTAAGGAGATACAGAAGCTGGAGTTGGCGCAGGTCTTCGATGACCGAGGCGACTTCGTCGATCACAGCAGGGTCGGCGATGTCGCGACGAGTCGCCGTCTCGGCGAGAAGGAGATGGTGCCGGACGGCATTGACTACAGAGGCGACGGTCGACGGTCCGAATCCGGCGCGCCGGAGGAACGCCGCAGCAAGGTGGGCACCCACGATCTCATGGTTTCCGCCCTGGGCTTTGCCGATGTCGTGGAGGAACGCCGCGAGCAGCAACTCCTCAGTTGACCCGATCTCGTCGACCATCTGTTGGTCGGCGCCCGGGGCGTTGATGATCGCCTGCATCTCATCCACCGCTCGCCACATGTGCGAGCCGCTGGGATGCGAATGAAACGGGGCGAGCTGCGGCGCGGTCGACACCGGGATCCACTCGGGGAACTCCCGTTCTACCCATCCCAACTCCTCGAGAAGCCCGAAAATCGTCCTGCCGCGACCCCCGGCCGACAGCAGTGTCACAAACGCCGTGCGGTCGGCAGCGGTCCACTCCGTGGGCGGAGCAGCTCGGATCAGGTCCTCTTCCGCCGGATCGAACCAGGCCCCTCGGCTTCGACCGGCGGCACGCACCGCCATGGCGAGAACGGTTTCGGAAGCATCACCGTTCGCTTGCATCTCCGACGTAGAGAACCGCGTTCGGATTGCTCCGAACACCCTGCGTCCCAGTCCGGCGGAGGACTCCGGCTCAACATGGAGCTCCGGCCAGCGACGGTCGGCGAGGCGGTCACCGATGTGGAGTGCGGACGTGAGCGAGACGGCGAGTGATTGGACGTCGGTGTCGAGCCAGGCGGCGGCCGGTTCGCGGAGGTCGACGAGGAATCGGTCGGTGGGACGACCCGCCACCGCATGGAGGGCGTTGCGAATCGACAGCAGGACCGTCTTCGCTTCGCGTTCCTCGACCGTCTGCTCCGGGTAGGAGAGACCGATCAGCTCCGCACGCCGGCGCTCCCACCAGAAGCCTTCGTGTGTCCGCAGCGCGCCTCTCCCTCCCTTCAGATCGGCCGCCATCACCGGATACGGCTCTGCAACTCGCCGCTCCCTCTCGAGGTCGGCGAGGCGCGGCGCCAATGCCCGTTCTCTGAGAATCTCGCCGAGCGCACGCTCGAACTCCGCGAATAGCTCGGTGTCCCCCACGACGAGGCGCCCGGAAAGGAGCGATGTGAGGGTCTCGAGATCCTCTCGCCCGGCCATGCGGCACTCCTGGACCGACCGAACAGCATGCCCGACTTTGAGGTTGGCGTCCCACAACGGATAGAAGACGGATTGAACCAGCGGCTCGGTCTCACGTTTGTGGTGGAGGATCATCAGGTCGACATCGGACCAGATGCACTGTTCGCCGCGGCCGTACCCACCGAGGGCAACAACCGCTTCTCCTGCACCGATCCCTGAGCCGAGCTCTGCGATCCCGGCATCGAGCGCCGCCGTCAACGCCGCGCACGTGTCGGGTCCGCCGTCGCCGATCGGCTCCCGGCTCGCAGATGTGCGCAGGTTGAGGAATGGCGTGAGCGGATTCGCAGTCACGAAGCTACCGCCTCCACGGCGCCCAAGGGATTCGGAGTGGCAACAGGCCGACTTCCGGACGCACGAACGCGCGCACAACGTTCGCGGATGGCAACGGCGATGGCCATGAGGGTTCCTGGTCCTGTTCGGTTGGAGAAGGTGTGGTTGGGTGAACGAGATGACGCTCAGGGCCAGAATGTAGCGAGGCCACGTGGGTTTCAGCAGCGGGCCACGCCTCAACCGACAAGACGGCCCAGCGGCAACGCTACCTCTACACCGACACCTCAACGACCGGCAGTGTGACGGTGACGACGGTGCCCCGGCCGGGTGTGCTCGACATCGCCATCGTTCCGCCGTGAGCCGCTACGAGATCGCGGCTGATCGTGAGGCCGAGACCCAAGCCGGTCGATGTTGAGCCTCTCCGGAACCGGTCGAAGACTCGTTCGAGGTCTTCCCGCTCGATGCCGATGCCGGTCGGCGACTTCGATTGCCGGCTCGTCTTCATGGCGGCCGGGGTGTTCGCCCCGGCCGTGCGAATGCCACCAACTTCCTTCGGTCCTCAGAGGCCTGGATCCACTCCCGTCATCTCGATCGAAAGATCCCAGAGCCGAGTTGCCTTTGCCTCATCCTTGCTCTCGTCGCTCGAGTCGACCTGTTGTGCCGGACCCGACATCTCCATGCGACCGCCGGGGCCGAAGTACTGGCCGCCCTCGACGCCCGCTGCGGTCGCTGCGAGTTCGGTCGGCCATGCGCCCTGTTCGGCAGTGTTCAGCAGCAGACGCATAACCGGCATCAACGCCCGGGTCATCACGCCCGTGACGCCCGTCACATATCGAGTCAATTCGGTGTCGGAACCGCCCGGATGAGCGGCGACGGCGATCGTCGACGAACCTTTGGCACGGAGCCGGCGGTCGAGCTCATAGGTGAAGAGCAGGTTCGCAAGCTTGCTGGCGTAGTAGCGCTTCCTCGGGTGGTACTCCTCGTGGGCGTTGATGTCATCCCAGAAGAGGTCGCCATTGCCTTGGCGATGCCCTCCACTGGACACCGTCACGATGCGGCTATCGGGAGTCGCCTCGAGTATCGGGAGCAAGAGGCCGGTGAGGGCGAAGTGTCCGAGGTGGTTGATGCCGAACTGGGACTCGAAACCGTCCTTGGTGATGGTCTTCGGGTTCCACATCACGCCGGCGTTGTTCACGAGCACGTCAAGCCTCGGCTCCCGCGCAAGCAACTCTGCTGCGGCTCGTACGGATGCGAGATCCGAGAGATCGATCTCAACGAGCGTGATGTCCGCTGCCGGATGTGCAACGGCAATTCTGGCGAGAGCGTCCTCGCCCTTCTCCCGATTCCGGCAGCCGAGCAGGACGCGACCACCTTTGCCGGCGAATACCTTGGCGGCTTCAAACCCGATGCCGGTGTTGGCACCGGTGATGAAGAACGTCTTGCCCGACTGGTCGGGCACGTCCACTGATGTGAATTCGGTGATTTGAGTGGGCATCTTTGCTCCGTTCCATCGGGCATCAGCCCGAACTGTTGTTTCGTGCCGGCGACGCACGTGTCGCGCCGACGCACAGCAAGCCAGCGGCCTAGGGGCGGGTGACAGCCCGCCACGTGGCTGCGACGAGGGTGTCGAGTTCCTCGTCCTTCAACTGGACGCCCGCGGCGATGAGCCGGACCGCAACGCCCAGTGAGAGGGCGTAGATGACTTGGTTCGGCAGATCGATGATGAGAGAGGCGAACCCCTCGGATCGGGCGGCCTCTGCAAGGGGGTCACCGGCTGCGATGAGACGGGCGTGCGCCTCCTCGTAGTACGGCGATTCCTCGAGCTGGCTCAGGAAAAGCGCGCGCTCAGGTTCCTCCGACAGGAAGCCATATGCCGTCTTGAGCATGTGGTCCCACTGGTCGAAGGGAATCGCGGCAGCATCGAACTCCGCCAGAACTGCAGCGCCCAACCCTTCCTTGATCTCGAGATAGGTCGCATACACGAGTTCGTCCTTGGACTCGTAGTGGACGTATGCGGTACCGGTCGCGACCCCGGCTTCCTTCGCAACGGCTCCCATGGAGGCACCGTGGAAGCCCCGCTCCGCCACGAGGTCGCGCAGCGCTCGACGAATCGCTGCCGGACGATCCACACCGGGTGTCATGTCTTCTCCCGTACCTCGTCAAAGTCGAGTGTCACTCCGGTCTCACGCTCGGAGACCTCCCACAGGGTGGCGATCGCCTTGTCGTTGCCTGGGCGCATGACCGGGAGACGCACGGGCGGTCCGGCCTGGACGAAGCGAGGCCCGTAGAACTCACCCCCCTTGGCCTTCGGATCCGTCGCAGCCCGCAGCTGTGACAATGCTCCGCGGTCGGCCTTCATGCCGGTGTGTGCGGCCATCCACTCCCAGAACAGAGCCGTCAGGCCGGCACCTCCCTCTGCCGCGGTGTGCACCTGCAGGTTGGTGTGGGACAAGCCCGGATGCGCAATGAGGCTCTGTGCCGCCAGGCCCCTGGACTCGAACTCTTGCTGGAGCCCGAGGGCGAAGTGATAGTTGGCGAGTTTCGCCCGGCCGTAGGCGCCCCACGCCGAGTAACTACCGTCCATGTTGACGTTGGAGGGATCGACTGGCTTGCCGGTGTGGTGGGCAGTGCTCGTGACGGTCACGACCCGCGCGGAATCAGCGGCGAGCAGGGAAGGGAGCAGCCCTGCGGTGAACGTCCAATGGCCGAGATGGTTCACGCCGAGCTGCATCTCGAAGCCGTCTTCAGTGCGTCGCTCCGGCATGGCCATGAGGCCTGCGTTGTTGATGAGGATGTCGACGGTGGGATGTCGTTGGACGATGGACTCGGCGGCCGCCTTGGTCGATGCCTGGGAAGCGAGGTCGAGTTCGACGATCTCGAGGGATGCCTCCGGGTAGGCAGCTTTGATTTCGTCGAAGGCTGCCTGTGCCTTCTCTTGGTTGCGCGCGACCATGACGACGTGCGCCCCGGCGCCGGCCAGCGCCTTGGCAGACTCGAAGCCGAGGCCGCCGTTTGCTCCGGTAACCACGGCGGTCTTGCCGTTCAGGTTGGGGATGTCGGTTGCGGTCCATGCCATGGTGGATGACTCCTTGTGAGTGAACGTTCACTCATTATGAATGAATGTTCAGTCTAGGCCAACACAACATGGCCACGACAGGCCCAAGCTGTCGAACTCGACGATCGCCGACGTACTTCGCCGGCCGCAACAACGGGGCTGCTCGAAGTTATGGATGCGCGTCCGTCGTGGCCGTGGGGACACCGGCGGGGGTGTAGTAGCGGCGTTGTGCCCACAGGGCGACATAGACCAACCCGACGAGCGCGGGAACCTCGATCAACGGCCCCACCACGGCTGCAAGAGCCTCGGACGAAGCGATGCCGAAAACTCCGATGGCCACAGCGATCGCAAGCTCGAAGTTGTTGCCCGCTGCCGTGAACGCAACGGCGGTGTTCGTGCCGTAGCTGAACCGCATGCGGTAACCAACGAGGAACGACACCCCCCACATGATGCCGAAGTAGGCCAGGAGCGGGATGGCGATGCGCACCACGTCGAGGGGCAGAGCCGAGATCTTGTCGCCCTGAAGGGCGAACATCACGACGATCGTGAACAGCAACCCGTACAGCGCGATCGGCGAGATTCGCGGGATGAACTTCGTCTCATACCAGACCACCCCTCGGGTGCGCACCCCCCACAGCCTCGTGAGGTATCCGGCGAGCAGCGGGATGCCGAGGAAGATGAACACGGTCTTGGCGATCTCCCACATCGACACCCCGAGAACGGTGCCGTCACTGAGCCCGAGCCATTCGGGAAGTGCATGGAGGTAGAACCAGCCGAGAACGGCGTACGCGGCGACCTGGAACAAGGAGTTGAGGGCAACGAGCACCGCAGCCACTTCACCGTTGCCGCAGGCAAGGTCGTTCCAGATGAGGACCATGGCAATGCACCGAGCGAGGCCGATGATGATCAGGCCGGTGCGGTAGCCGGGGAGATCGGGCAGAAAGACCCACGCAAGGATGAACATCACGAGCGGGCCGACAACCCAGTTCAGAATCAGGGAGGTAGTGAGCATTCGGCGATCTGCCGCGACATCGCCCAGCTTCGCGTAATTCACCTTCGCCAGGACCGGGTACATCATGGCGAACAGGCCGACAGCTATGGGCAGGGAGACGGTATCGATCTTGGCGCTGTCGAGAACATCGTTCAGTCCCGGGAGTTCTCGCCCGAGGAGAAGCCCAAGGCCTATCGCCGCCAGGATCCACAGCGGGAGAAATCGGTCGAGCACCGAGAGTCGAGCAGCGACGTTGCCCTCGGGTGGCGCTGCCGGGGTCGTCACCGTCGCCACCCTTTCCCGGACGAGTTGGCGGAGTCTCCCATCAGCAACTGCCATCCGGATCCGCGGAAGTAGCACCTTCGAGCGCAGGGAGGGCGGCAAGGACGAGGCTCTCTGCATTGGCGGCAATTGAATAGTCGATCCATCGCCCGCGTCGTTCTCCGACGATCAGCCCGGCTTCGCGCAGGATCTTGAGGTGGTACGACAGCAGGTTGGGTGCAAGGTCGAGAAGGTCCTGCAGGTGGCAATTGCAGCGCACATCGCGCCCAAGGATGGAGAGAATCTCGAGTCGATGGGGATCGGCGAGAGCTTTGAAGAGCGCGGCTCGCTGTTCAAGAGAGGTTGTATCAAGAACTCTTGAACTGACCACAGCGACAATGTATGTCGGAACCGGCTCCACGTCAACAGCTGCCTCTGTGGCAACCCCGCGAGCGAACGGCGCACGCGCCCGACCCCCGTTTGCGACAAGGCAGATTGGGTGGTGTGAGTGAAGGAGGTTGTCTAGAACCAGCGGACTCGCTTGTTGTTGTGCCACAGGTCGAGGAGGCCACCATCGCCCTCCACGCTGATGGCCGAATCCTTGCCCCGGTTCCACAAGACGAGATAGAGGTCGGAAGCCTCTCCGGTCAGGGTCACATCTGCGGGTCCGTCGCCGCGCACGGTGGTGATGCCGTCGGAGGCGAGGGTGAGGTGCCAGCGGTCGTTGGTGTCCTCCGCGTGAACAGCCATGGTCCGGGTGCTCGTGGTAGGAAACTGATCCGCGCGCGGAGCGAACCCGCTGACCATCTCGTCGATCCCGTCGGAGGCGAATGTTGGATCGAATCCGGATCCGGCGCCTGTTGCGTTCTGGGCGTCGAATCGATGGACGGCCGTCTCGTGGGCTTGGCGTCGTGCCCACATCGCGAGTGGCGATGGTGCAGGGAGGAACGTGGGAATCTCATCATCCGGTGACGCCGACTCGAGGGCCTGAACGAGGTTGGCGTTCGTCTTGAGATACCAGTCGATCAGATCGTTGTCGTCCGGCCAGAAAACGGCCAGCTCCGGCCAGGACTCCGTGTGTTCCGAGATGTCGTCGGGGAAGAGCTTCGATGTGCGTTTCGCGACCCGTGCCGCGGCCCATAGGTGGATCTCGCTCAGGTGTCGGACGAGGTCCCGCATGTTCCAGCCCGGGCAGGTATCGATATCTGCTTCGAGGCCGCCCTGCCGGGCTGCCTCCGCGAAGATCTTCCCCTCCTGTCCGACGGCGGTTATGTGCTCGGCTATTTCCACAATGTCCTCCCACTCTGTCTCGGGTGAGGGGCCTACCACCCCTCGCGACCTCGAATCCTGATCGGGCTGTCTCCCTTAGAGCTTGCCGACGACGTGTGCGAGCACCTGCGACATCTGGTCATGGGGACTGAACTCGACCATCCTGACGGCTTCCTCGACCACAACGGTGTGACCGGATGGCCAGTAGTAGATCTCTCCTGCGCCCACGACCTCTTCGGTGCCGTCCTCGTAGTCCACGCGGATGCTGCCCTCGATGACGAACCCCCAGTGGGGGCACTGACAATGGTCCCGCTCCAGACCCTCGAGTAGGGGGCAGAAGTCGAGACCGGTCGGGTACTGCATGTACGCGCTGGTCATCCCGCCCCAGTCCCCGCCTCTGATCATCTCTCCGAGGGCCTCGTGGGCGATCGGGAGGTCTTCGACGTTGCTCTTCATTCTCACCGTCTCCTCATGACTTTCCAGGCGTCGTCGCGAACACCCGTACTGCAAGTTGCAGCATACTCTATACTGTATGTTGCAGTAGAGTCAAGGGCATGTCTCCAACAATGACGACATCCTCGTATGCAGTCCTCGCCCTCCTCGACCTCAAACCCTGGCCGGGCTACGAACTCACACACCAAGCCCAACGAAGCCTCCGCTACGCCTGGCCCAAGTCCGAGCGTCTCCTCTACTCCGAACCAAAGAAGCTCGTCGAACTCGGGTACGCCAACGTCCACGAAGAGGACATCGGAAAACGAACCCGCAACGTCTACACCATCACCGCCAAGGGACGTGAAGCGCTCGGCGAGTGGACGAGCACCCGGACCCAACCGCCGCGACTCGAGATCGAAGCCCTCCTACGACTGCTCTTCGCAGACCACGGAACACGAGAAGACCTCCTCGGAGCCCTCAACGAACTCGAGAGCGACATCGGCGACCACCACCAAGCCATCGTCGAACTCATGGCCTCATACCTCGACGGTGGACACCCATTCCCACAACGAACGCACCTGTCCGTGCTCTTCGCGACGTTCCAGATCGAGATATTCAGAACCATCGAACGGTGGATCGAATTCGCCCGAGACGAAATCGATGAATGGCCAACCACCCAGGACCTCGGAATGACTCCACGCACCGAGACGCTCACACGCCTCCTCGCCAGGGGCGATTCACCACTGAATCCATAGGTGCGCCCCAGAACAACTCACCGTGAAACGACCATCACATCAGATGCTCACGGGGTCTCAGCCTTGGTCGACAATGGCGGCGCGGGCTGCGTGGAACCCGCACATGCCGTGAACTCCGCCGCCGGGTGGTGTTGAGGATCCACACAGGTAGGTACCATCGGCGATCCGGTAGTGGCGGGTTGATCCGAATCGAAGCGCCCGGCGCCCACTGAAGGCGCCTCCAGCAATGTCACCGCCTACGAAGTTGGGGTTGTACACCTCATACTGCGGGCTGGACATCGTGTGGCGTGCGAGCACGCGGTCCCTGAAGCCCGGTGCAAACCGCTCAATCTGACCCTCGATCCGGCCGGTCATGTCGACAGTCGATCCGGCCGGAACATGGGTGTATGCCCACAACGTTTGTTGTCCCTCCGGCGCCCTCTGCACATCGAACAGCGACTGCTGGGCAACGATGACGAACGGGTGCTCTGGGTGTCTTCCCGCAGCCACATCGGCTTCAGCGCGAGCGATTTCGTCGAACGTCCCTCCAAGGTGAACCGTGCCGGCCCCGCCACTGAACGGGTCCTCCCATGGAACCGGTCCGTCGAGCGCCAGATCGACTTTGAACACTCCGGGGCCGCTTCGCCACGCCGAGAGCCGTCTCGTCGTGGACTGATCGATCCGCGCACCTGCGATCCGCAGGGCTGCAGGCGGCATGACGTCCAGCATCACAATCGGCGCATCCGGGACGTCGTTGAGCGTGCTCACGAAGTGCCCGGTCTCAACCGTTCCGCCGGCTTCGACAACGATTCTGGCGAGATGTTCGGTCAGGCGCTGCGATCCGCCGGGGACCAACGGCCATCCGTAGGCATGAGCTGCGACGAGAAACAGCTCGGCTACGGCAGCCGTGAACGGTCGATTCATGGGGGTAATGGCGTGAGCCGCCATGCCGGCGATGATGCCTCTGGCCTCCGCCGTCGAGAATCCCCTGGCTGCGATCGTGGCCGGCGCAATTCCCGGCAGACCGAATCTGGCCAAGGTCACGGGATTACTCGGAAGACCGAGCGGACCAAGAACCGTCGGAATGAGGGCGTCGGCGCTCTCGGTGAGCGGCCCAATGACGGCGCGATACTTCGGACCATCCCGGCCGAGGTGCTCCACCGTCGCCGCGAGATCACGAAAGACCACACCGGCCCTCCCCCCGTCGAGGGGATGCGTAGCCGGGATGTCTGGGTGGATCCATTCGTCGATTCCGAGCGACCGGAAGAACGGCGATCCGGCGCCGAGCGGGTGGATTGCCGAGCACACGTCGTGGTGAAACCCTGGGAGGGTCAGCTCTTTCGTGCGGGTACCGCCGCCGACCTCATCGGAGGCCTCAACAACAAGCACGCGCCTTCCCGAGCGCGTTAGTTCGACGGCCGCTGACAATCCGTTCGGCCCTGCTCCCACAATCACGGCATCGTATTGTTCCATCGTTCTGTCCAGTGTATGGGTAGCGCTCGAACGTCTGCTGTTCGATTTCGAGTGGCACCCCGCAACGCTCGAGCACCCACTCGGTCGCGGCCGCACTCTGTGTCGATCGCTACGTCGGGCGCGGCAGCACCACCGCCGTGATCACCGTCTTGCCGCTCCAGCGGGTCGGCACGTCGAAGGTCCGGTCCGGGGGATAACCATCGTCGAGGCCGGCCACCAGATGCCCGGTAAAACCCTTCGGCGTAGGTTGCAGGATGGCGGACTCAAAACCGAAGAAGCGCCCTACGCGAGGGAAGAACGCTTTGAACACCGACTCTTTCGCAGAGAACAGCGCGAGGAGGGCGCGGTCTTGTTGCGGTGGTGACATCGCGCGCAGCCAGTCTTGTTCCTCGCGAACCGGTACCTGGTCCCACAGCTCTGGAGCGAACCGCAACCGCTCGATGTCGACGCCGACACCGTCCGACAGTTTGTCGTGGGCAACCACGGCGACTCCGAGCGTCGATGTGTGCGAGATAGAGCCCACAACGCCGCTCGGCCAGATCGGTTGGCGCTGATCACCTGTCAGAACAGCTTCACCGTCCCTTCCGACGGCTCGTAGCGCAGCGTGTGCGGCGGCTCGTCCTAGTCGAAAGGACTCGCGTCGCTGCTGAACGGCTCGCGGATGCAGCAATGCAGCCTCATCCGCCATCAACTCCCATGTTGATGTGGAATCGGCTGAAGCAAAGGCAGCAAAGGCGGGAAGTGCCGGTCCTGCGATGGCATCCATCAGAACCACCCATCCCACCTAGCGAACGATGTCACTGCGCAACTACTTCCTGTTGACGTTGCTCACACGATGTGGCGTCATTTACTCAGGTCGTCGTCTCCGAAATCCTACGGCTCTTGACAACCATCCTGGCACGCAACGATATTGCCGCCACTCCAAACGGTATCCACGCAAGGGGAACATCGCAGTGCGCCGACGAGAAGCGCTGCGTTGAAGACCGCGCAGACCACTCGATCTACTGCGTCGACTTGGTTGCCCGCGCTCCATAAGATCACAAGTCGTATGCAATCATGGGTATGCGGGCGCGAGCTCGAGAAGGCGGTGATGCGACAGCGCAGGCAGCGTCTCGGCTTCGCCCATCGGCCGGCTTCCTCCAATGTCGATCCATCGGTGCGGCGATCTCAACGCCTACACGGCGCTGCGACGGCAGCCGTACCGGTGGGCAACTAGATGGACACCGTCTGGGTCCTCGGCGATCAGCTCCACCGGAGCAGTGGAGCGCTCGCTGCCGCACAGCCCGAGAGCAGCAGGGTCCTGATGGTGGAAAGCGCTGCCAAGATCGCCAGCAAGCCGTTCCACCGCCAGCGGCTCCACTTCATCATCACTGCGATGCGCCGCTTCGCCATTGAACTGGAAGACGAAGGCTTCACCGTCGACTACCGCGTGGAGACCGACCTGACAGCGGGCCTCGCGGGACACCTCCGGGACTACACACCGGGCACGCTCTGGGCCGCCGAGCCCGCATCTCGGACCGCCAAGGCACTGCTGCGGTCGCTGGGGGTCGAGTTCGTGCGAGACGATCGCTTCCTGTGCCACTCCGACGACTTCGCGACATGGGCCGGTGGTCGCACGCGCCTCCGCCTAGAGGACTTCTACCGCTGGCAGCGTCGGCGCCTCGGCTACCTCATGGATGGCGATCAACCGGCCGGGGGCCGCTGGAACTACGACGCCGACAACCGCGAGCCTCCGCCCGCCGGCGGCGGCGAATGGCCCGAGCCGATCATCGACACGCTCGACGAACTCGACCGGGAGGTGATCGCCGCGTTGCCGGCCACCGCCACAGGCGCCGCGCCATACGGGCTCTGGGCCACCGACCGGGCCGGTGCTCTGCGCCGGCTGAATCACTTCGTCGGCGCGGTGCTGCCTCACTTCGGTACGTACGAGGACGCCATGTTGAGCGGGGACTGGCACTTGGCGCACTCCCTTCTGAGCCCCTACCTGAACCTGGGATTGCTGCTGCCCGGGGAGGTATGCGACGCCGTCGAGGCTGCCTACCGGCAGGGGCGAGTGCCGATCAACTCGGCGGAGGGCTTCATCCGCCAAGTGATCGGTTGGCGCGAGTTTGTCTGGGGGATCTACTGGCTGTGGCCTGAACATTCGGACGGCAATGTGCTCGGCAACGACCGTCCGCTCCCGCCGGCCTTTACCGGCATTGCCGCAACCGAGATGCGCTGCGTGGCCGGCACCTTGTCCGACCTCAGTGGGCACGCCTGGACCCACCACATCCCACGGCTGATGATCCTCGCCAACCTCGCGAACCTCGTCGGGGTTCGGCCACCCGACATGGTCGATTGGATGTGGACGCAGTACGTCGACGGAGCCGAGTGGGTCATGGTCCCGAATGTGATCGGGATGGGGATGTGGGCCGACGGCGGAGCAATGGCCACCAAGCCATACGTGTCGGGCGGCGCCTACATCAACCGAATGAGCGACTACTGCCGCGACTGCCGTTTCAATCCGCGTCTCCGAATCGGCGATACCGCGTGCCCGTTCACGTCGCTGTACTGGGACTTCATCGCGCGCCATTCGGAGGTGCTCGGCTCAAACCCGCGAATGGCCAGAGCCGTGCGGAGCTTCGAACGCCTCTCCGACGGTGAGGGCACTCGCGCTCGTGCCGCCGAGGTCATCAACAGATTGATGGCGGGCACGCTGTAGGACACGAAGGCGCGATAACGACGATCCCAGCAGCACCGCAACAACGATCCGTCACGTGGCCGGGACTTGCTCCTTGCCTCCCCGCAGCAGGAGCCAAGAGGTGAACCACAATTCCCCGATCACCGACGGGATCGCCACGATGGCAAGGAACAGATTCGCGTAGTCGGCATAGTCCGATACGAGCCCGTGGGCTGCGGTGTCGAGGATGTACGCGGCCCCCGCAATGCCGAGCAGGATTCCGAGGGCTCTCGGGGCGACGTCCTTGCGGACGATCATCCGCCGCTAGACGCCTCTTGCTGGACGGAGGGTCGGCGAGACCCCGCGCTCACGGAAGGCGCGTGCGTCCGGTCTACGTGTCGAACGGTGGCCACGGCACGGCGTCATCGATGTGCCGGATGGAGCTACAGGTACAGTGAGCCTTGAACCCTCAAGGCCTCCTCAGCGCGGTGGCTGGCCGTCGAACTGCGAACCGGCCATGATCGAGAAGGTCGCACCGAACGGGTCGGCCACGACCGCCATGCGCCCCATCGAGAAGTCGGTGGGTTCGCTCAGCACCGACCCGCCGTGCTTCTGGATGCGCTCGGCTACGGCATCGCAGTCGGCGACGCAGAAGTACGCCATCCAGTGCGGCGGCGTACCGTCGGGGAGGATCGTTGTCAGGTCATAGGTCCCCCCGTTCATCCGACCGGCGTTCGTGAACATCCAGTATGTGCTACCCCCATCCATCTCCATGGCGGAGACCTCCCAACCGAGGAGCTCGCCATAGAAGGAGCGCGCCGCTTCGACATCCGTCGTCGCCAACTCGTTCCACGTCACGGCACCCGGAACATTGAACACTTCGGCGCCGTCAAGAGTTCCGGACTGCCAGAAGCCGATGGCGGCTCCGGTCGGATCGAGGAGGAAGGTCATCTTGCCGCTGTCCATGATCTGCATCGGCTCCATGAGCGGAGTCGCGCCTAGTTCAACGGCCCGGGCGTGAATTGCGTCGACGTCGTCGACGATGACGTAGCAGGACCACGCGGGCGGCTGCCCGGCGTCGACTTGATCGGGGCTGAGAGGGCCCATCCCCGCGACGAGCTTCCCATCGGCCAAGAACATCGTATACGGCATCGATTCCCCGCCATCCCCGGCGCGGGCGTTCCAGTCGAACACCGACGTATAGAACGCTTCGCCGGCCTCCATGTCCGGAACAGCGACGTCGGTCCATCCGTGGATCCCATGTGCCAGGCCCATCCGTGCCTCCTCGTGTCGGGTCGTTAGGTCGACCCTACGCAATCGACGGCAGGCGCGTGCTGGATTCCTCCGATCGCTCCCACGGTCTCGCCAAGGTGCGACGGTTATCAGCGAAGCCAGGTGGCGTTGGGGCGTTGATTGGTGCTGTGACCGTCGTGATCAGTCTTGCCATATTTGCGTTCGTGCTCTCTGACGACGCCAGCGGAGGCCCTGAGCCTGCCGAGTCGGTGGCGATCCTCGCCGACAATCACGCGGCCTCTTCAACTGGAATCTGATCACGCTGATCGTCTTCAGTGTCGTGCTCATCGTGCTGGCGTTGGCCGATACGTCCACTATTCGTGCTTCACCGGCAGCGATGGGCACGCCGACCGTGTCTGGAGGTCATCACGAGTAGCCGCAAGCCAAATGCCGCGCCCCCGGCGCACGTCCCGGGGGCACCGACGCGTCAGATTCTCAACCAAGATGCAACTCAGAAGGCCATACGGAGCGAAGACGCTGGTCGCCGAGCAACGAAGAGAACCCTTGCAGTGCAGGGGTCCCTTCAGCACGCCCGGAGGAACTCGAATCCCCAACCTCCTGATCCGTAGATCTCCAAGCCGTGTCCACACAAATCCTTAGCCGTCCACACAGCCCGGAACACAAGGCATGCACGTCCACAGCCGTCCACACCCGTCCACAGGAGTCCAGAGGGATTGGCTCCCAAATTGGCTCCCAAGGGACCAAGGCGCTAGGTGTGCGGGCAACGGATCGCGAACCAGCGATTGGAAGCCCTGGCGGTCGGGGCTTCGATGCAGCTCACCTCAGCTGCCCAAATCCATGTCGCATCCGCCTTTCATCGGACTTTCACACTGGGCGCCACGAAGCGTTGACACCGTTGCGGTTCACTGTGGCGAGCACGAGAAAGGACATAGAGATGATGCTCGCTATTGCCGACCTAGGAGGCCGAGCCGCGGGCGGTGGACACCTATTCATGGGTCCGCTGCTGTTCCTGCTGTTGACCGGGCTGGTGACATACATGCTTGTCAGGAGCCAGAGGCGCTATGGACCGGGGATGGCTCAGCCAAGCGCCGGAATCACGGTGCTCGAGGAGCGGTATGCCAACGGCGAGATCGACCGTGAGGAGTATCTCGCCAAGCGGCAAGACCTCGCTCCTCAGTCGAAGAAGCCGGACAAGAAGAAGTAGTCGACCTGTGGCCCCACCAGTCGGCACGGTTGACGGGTGGGGCCACCCGACCCGTATGATCGGGAACAATGGACGAACGTCGCATCCTCGTGGTCGATGACGAGCAGAAGATTCGATCGCTGGTCGCCTCATATCTGAGATCCGACGGCTTCGAGGTCGTTGAGGCAACAGACGGAAAAGAGGCTGTAGCGGCAGTATCGATGCGGAAGCCCGACCTTGTGGTGATGGACATACGGATGCCCGGCATGGATGGGTTCGAGGCACTCAACGAGATTCGCCGGCTCTCGGACGTCTACGTCATCCTCCTCACCGCCCGCGCCGAGGAGACCGACCGAATCATTGGCCTGTCCGTGGGGGCCGATGACTACGTCACGAAGCCGTTCTCACCTCGAGAGTTGGTGGCGCGGGTCAAGGCGGTGCTCCGCCGGAGTCGAGCCGGAACTGCGGCGGGATCGGCGGATCGGCTCATGTTCGACTCCGTGATCGTCGATGTTGGTCGCCGCGAAGTGTTCCGTGACGAAAGCGTTGTCGATCTCACGGCGCTGCAATTCGATCTGCTCGCCACTCTGGCCGAATCCCCTGGAAGGGTCTTCACCCGTCGTCAGCTCATCGAGCGGGTTTGGGGCTGGGACTTCTTTGGTGACGAAAGGATCGTCGATGCTCACATCCGCAATCTGCGCAATGCGCTCGGCGACGACGCGGCGAACCCTCAGGTCATCGGCACAGTGCGCGGCGTCGGATACAAGCTCGTGGCCGTACCCCAATGACGACCGACCACCCACCCGCGCGTACAAAGGCCCGTCTCCAGTCGAAGCTGTTCTGGTCTCACCTGGGGGTCATGTTCCTAGCGCTGTTCATCCTTGTTCTCGTGGTCGCGGTTGTTGGCCTGTTTCTGTCCGATGTCGGCCCTCGCGGCGGCCGCTCAGCCGCCGGACGTGCGTTGTTGACGATCGTGATCTCGGGGATCGCCACGGCCGCGTTGGCGGCATCAGTCATGGCCCGATTGGCCGCTCGCAGGATCACCGAACCGATACAAGCCGCCAGCGATGCCACTCGTCGGATGGCGAGCGGCAACTACGCGGTGCGTGTGCCACCTGGGGATTCGAAGGAATTGGCGGCGCTCGCTGGCGACGTAAACGCTCTCGCTGCCGAGCTCGAGGAGACAGAGGCGCGTCGGCTTCAGCTCATTGGCGACGTTGCTCACGAGCTACGCACTCCATTGCAGACAATTGAGGGCTCGATGGAGGCACTGATGGACGGGGTCGTCGAGCCGTCAGCCGAGGCTTTCGCGGCGATCGCCGACGAGGCCGCCAGGCTCAAACGGCTGGCATCCGACCTGTCGGCTCTCTCAAAGACCCAGGAAGGTTCCTATCGACTGGACCTCCGCCCGCTTGACCTGGCGATGGTGCTGCAAGATGTCGCCGAACTGCTGCGACATCAGTTCGAAGCAACGGGGGTACAACTGCACGTGAACACGGACTCGCCGGTAGAGATTCACGCCGACGCCGACAGAGTGGCGCAGATCCTCATCAACGTCGTTGGAAATTCGCTCGCCTACACCCCCACGGGCGGGACCGTCACAGTGAGCCTCCGCAGCGAGAGCGCCAACGCGGTCGTTCGGGTCACAGACACCGGGCGAGGCATCTCGCAGACCGATCTCGTCCAGATCTTCGAACGCTTCTACCGGGTCGACGATCAGCCGAGCACGGGGACAGGAGTGGGGTTGACGATCGCCCGCTCCCTGGCCCGCGCTCACCGAGGTGATGTCACGGCGTCCTCGCCGGGGCTTGGCAAGGGAGCGGTCTTCGAGGTGATACTCCCACTCGAGCCGTCGACCTTGATCGACCAAGCGACCTGACCAGAAGCACGCGATCTCGATCGGGCGGTGATCGGAGCCGGTCGATGGCCGCCCGTCACGATAGAACCGTTGTAGTCAGCGGCGGATGGGCCAGACTGGGCAGGCGAACGTACCCGCCCAAGCCACAAGGAGGAGCGGATGAAGGTAGCCATCACTGCCGCAAGCGGTCAGTTGGGAACGCAGGTCGTCAAGGCGGTGCTTGCCCTGATCCCGAGCCAGGACATCGTCGGGTTGGCTCGGACGCCCGACAAGGCGAAGCATCTGGGTATCGAGATCCGTCCCGGTGACTACAACGAAAGGGGCGTTCTGGAGGAGTCGCTGCAATCCGTGGATGCGGTTCTCTTGGTGTCGGGAATGGACGCTCCGGAACGGCGCATCCAGCAGCACCGCAACGTGATCGAGGCTGCACGGAGCGCCAGGGTGAAGAAGATTGTCTACACCAGCGTCCAAGGGGCGGATGAAGACACGGCGTTCTCGCCGATTGTCCAGAGCAATCGACAGACCGAAGAGGACGTGCGTCGTAGCGGGTTGGCCTGGGTGATCGGGCGCAACGGAATCTACATCGAACCCGACGTCGAGTACCTCGAGACCTACAAGAAGGCCGGTGGAATCGCCAACTGCGCCGGCGACGGTCTATGTGGCTACACCACACGACCGGAACTGGCCTACGCCTATGCGCGGCTGCTCACCGAAGACAAGCACGATGGCAACACCTACAACCTGCACGGTCAGGCCATCACTCAGTACGAGCTTGCTGACTACATCAACGTCGCATTCGGCACTGACCTGACCTACACCCCGATGACCGTCGAGGAATACCGCGTGGAGCGGGTCGCCGAGCTGGGCGAGTTCGTGGGCACGATCATCGCCGGCATCTACCAGGGCATTCGAGACGGCAAGGCCAACAACCCCAGCCAGTATCTTGAGGCCGCAGGCAGAGAGCACGTGAGGTGGTCGACCTATTTCGCAGGTCTTGGTGATCGCGAGGCAACCTCGTGAAGGAGCCGGAGATCCGGGCTCGAAACCTCGCGGCCCAGACGCGGCCCAACGAACGCACACGAGGACTCGAACTCGGCGGGAGATAGCAGAAACCCCCGCCACAGCAGGGGTCTCAGCAGCACGCCCGGAGGAACTCGAATCCCCAACCTCCTGATCCGTAGTCAGAATCAGGGGGTTCGGATCACATTGACATGTCGCCGGAAACCCTTGTGGTGTAAGGAGTTTCGACTCTCACTGGTTCGCGTCGTTCCCGGTCGTTTTCCGTTCTCCCGCGGACCAAATGCGGACCAAAGCCGGCCGTTCGTCCAGCGGCTCCTCGTCTACGGACCGCGTTCAGTGGGTTTCGTAGCGAGGTGAGTGGTACGTGACGCCGGCCCGCCTCGCCTCAAACTCACCGATGTCACGGCATTCGACTTGGCCGCCCAACTCTCCGGGATGCACCTCGAGCAGATCCACCGCCTCGAGGCGGTGGCATCCGAGGGACATATGTCGACCGATCGCGAAGTGGAGACACCGCTGCCTTGCAGCTGATCGTGGGTGATCAGAACCGCTTTGCTGTCGCCCGGGTCGACTGCCACTAGATCGTCGTCGGCACGACGGAACCCCGTGTCAAGAATGGTCCAGCCTTCACGACCACGCCGACCGAGAAACCAACAGACGCTCTCCGATGAATCCTCGCCACTTCACGGCGAGTTGGCTCCGGGAGCAGGATCAAGCCCTGGCATCGATGCCACCGGCAGCCGAACATAGTGCCGGATATGGGCGGTATGTCGGGGTGACAGGAATCTGAAGGGTCGAATTCCCTGTCAGTTTCGGGGGCTTGGCATCTATAGATATGGGCGCTCTCCAAGAGCGACGTGTTTGAGCGGTACGGAGTTGAGTTGACGCGTTTCGCCACATCGGTGGTCGGACCGACCGACGCGCAGGATGTCGTCTCCGAAGCGCTGCTACGGAGCATGTGGTCACCCGGGTGGGATGAGGTCAACAATCAGCGGGCCTACCTGTACCGGGCTGTGGTCTCCCAGGCACGCATGAAGAACCGATCCGATTCTCGCCGCCACCGTCGCGAGCGAGAAGCCGGAACCATGGGGGCAGCGACGCCGATCGATGGGACTGTTGACGTGTGGGAAGCCCTCGGCCATCTCAGCGTTGAGGAGCGCGCAGTGGTGTTCCTCACGTACTGGGAGGACCTCACCGAACCTGAGGTCGCCGGTCAGCTCAAGGTGAGTGAGCGGACGGTGCGCAGACGCCTTGGCCGTAGCCGTCACAAGCTAGGGAGGTTGCTCGATGAGTAGCCGACTCGACGACAAGATCCACACGATGATGCAACAAGTGGTCGACGGGTCGCCTGCGCCGCCCGATCTGCCAACCGGGCCGCCACGAGCACCCGTCCGTGCGTGGCGGGTTCCGAACTGGGCGGTCGCGGTCGGGGCCGCCGTCGCCGTGTTCATCCTGATTGGCGGCGTCGTCTGGCTCATCGGACGTGGCATCCGAACCAACGTAGTCGACGAACCCATCGTCGCCACCACCGTCCCAGCTACCACGACCACCGTCTCGGTGACGACGTCGACGGCTGGTGTGGCCGATCCTGTCATACCGGATCGGTGGTCTTCGGTTCTGGCTACAGCAAGGTGCAGGTACAGCGCCACCGGCCGCTATCACCCTCAAGGCACCGACGAATGCTCAGGACCGGTTGACCAGGCCCGTCAGGCCGAGGGGCCGCAGGGCCACCGAGCCGCGGTGTTCGATACCCATGCCGGGAGGATTGTCTTCATCGACAGATCCGGTGAGACGTGGACGTTCGATGTGTGTACGAACACATGGCAGGCGATGGACCCGGCTTTCGTTCCGGCCACCACCTACGCCTACGTCAGCAGAGGTCAACTCGTCTACGACATCGACTCCGACCGTACGATCGCGTTCGGACCTCGAAACGTCTACGCCTACGACGCCGCGTCGAATACGTGGACGCGTCGAAGCTTCCCCGTTGATCGTGATCTGGGAGCAGCCTGGCCCGGAGCCGTCTACGACCCGATCTCGGGACTCGTCCTGCTCCAGTTCGATGATGGGATGCTGGTCGCCTACGACGTAGACACCGACACCTGGACCGAGATCGGCGTCACCAGCGAGCCGCGAGATCACCAGCGAAGGCCGAACCGAAACGAGCAACCCGCCATTACCTCATCGGCCATGTAGCTGAAGCCGATCGCCTGGCGTTCCTACGGCACGCCGTTCCAGGACACAGCAAGCTGGTCAATCCCCGAACCGGTGAAGCCACCGACCTGGCCGACCCTCCCGGTGCCGCGGGACTCTTCGGACCGTTCAGCTACGCCACCGGAGGCGACACCGCATACACCAACACCGGCGATCTCTGCAGACTCGAACCGGTCACGTTCACCTGGGAATGCAGCTTCACGACCGCTCTGGAAGTATTCCCCTCAGCGTTGGTCTACGACCCGATCAATACCCGGATTTGTCGCCATCGGCAACACCTGCCGCACCTCGACGTCAACCGGCTATACGAACAACGTCCTCGCCATTGACCCCACCACCGGCGACACCGTAGAACTCACTCGCCACAGCAAACACTCGCACCGAAACGGACGGATCATGACGAGACGACTCACCGCACCACTCATCCCCACACCAAAGGAAAGCCACTGATAGATGATTGGTGGTGGACATGGACCATCCGAGGAGTCGGAAAGCGAGTCGCCCACCCCAGGGGGGTCGATGGGTTACTTGAGTGAGAGGGACGGAACGATCGTGGGTGAGACTGGAGGATTCATGAAGAGAACCGTCGTCGCCAGCATTGCGGTCCTGGTGCTGGTCGCAGCTGGCTGTTCGTCCAGCGATCCGACCACATCCGACGAGTACCAGGCTCTCGAACAGGAACTCGCCCTCGCTGATCAACAACTCGCTGAGACAGAACAGGAACTCGCAGACGCCGAAGCCCAGGCTGTAGCCATCAGCGCCGAACGGGATGCACTGGCGCAGGCTACTGATTCGAGCGACCGCCACGACAACGCAGCGAGGGGCCAGGCGGAGATCAGGGCGATCCTGGACGACCCGGAGGCGTTCGGAACCGAAGACGAGATCGCAGACCTGCTTGCAACGCATGCCAAAGGCGACGCTCTGATGGACGATGACGTCTTCGGTGCGGTCGGCTGGAGGACCGGTTTTTTCAACACCCTCTACGGCATGGCAGACGCGAGGGTTGATACGTACGACACTTGGCTCTGCGACGATGGATCACAGGGCGGAGCCCTCTGGATGTGGCACGGGACCAACGCTGCCGGGAATCCGTTCGAGCTGGCGGGCATCAGCCTGACGGAACATGACGAGGATGGGCTGATCTCCTACGAACTCGTCACATATCCGTACTCCGACGAGCACGTACGCAGAGCCTTCTCGGGCAGCGGCTCCTAGGAACACCACCCCTCGCCATCCCTGTCCGCCCATAACGGCACTTATAGAGTGACTCGCGTCGAAGCGTTTTCTGGTTATAGGGTAATCCGGAGTCACGGTGTGGCGTGTTGGTTGCGGTCGATGAGCATCTGGAAGAGGTCGACGCGGTGGTGTTGGTCGTGTTGGGCGGCGTGGTCTCGTTGGGCTTGGAGGACCGGCGTTGAAGGTGGTGTCGGTGGTGTAGTAGGCGCGGGTTTCGCGGATCGATTCGAATTGGCGATCGAGGAGGGCGGGCCGGTTGCACCATCCGTTGCCGAGCATGGTTTGGTTGTATTCGGCGGCGAGCCGTCCATGCCGGCTGATCCGTTCCCGTCGGTTTTCAAGCCGGCGGGTCTGGCGTAGAGGGCGTCGATCTGTTCGCACACGGCGGCGTATTCGTCAGCGACGACGCGGTCGGTGATCTTGGCGTAGACGAGGGTCATCTCGAGGCTGCGGTGGCCGAGGAGTGCGGCGATTGCTTCGAGGCGCATGCCGCGGTTGATGGCTTGGGTGGCGAGGGTGTGTCGGAGACGGTGGGGGTGCATGTCGTCGATCCCGGCGATGGCGCCGATGCGGGCGACGATTCGGTGGACGGTGCGTCGATCGATCGGGTCGTGGTGGTCGGCGAGTAGGCGGCGGCTGTGGCGGATGTGTTCGCTGTTGGTGGCGGTCCATTCGGCGAACAGTTCGACGACGTCGGGGTGCAGGGGGATCATGACGGTCGTTGCGGAGCTTGCCGACCGGGACGCGGAGCCAGTAGCCGTCGTTGCCGATGCGGGTGACGGCGTCAGCGGCGAGCTCGCAGAGTTCCGATGCGCGCAGTCCGGTGCGGGCGAGGATTTCGGCGACGAGCCGATAGCGCGACGGGGTGGGCGCGAGCGGCGGCCATGAACGCGGCGGCTTGTTGGTCGGTGAGGAACTTCGGGATCGGTTCGTCGGTGCGTGGTGGGATGTCGCCGTTGCAGGATCGGGTTGCAGGCCGGGCGCGTCGGGCCAGTCCCCATTCTGATCAGCCGCTCGAGGAAGATCCGGATCGTGCGGAGCTCGATGCCGCTGAGTCGTTCTTGGCGAGCAGCTGACCTTCTGGCCGGGTTGAGCGGCGAGCCACACCTTGTAGTCCTCGACGTGGCGTCGTTCGATGTCAGCAACGACCACGACGTCGGTGGTGATGGTGACCCACCGCGTGAACTGACGCAACGTCTGGTCGGCGACCTCGACGCTGCGAGGAGCCAGGAATGTGGTGAGGTTGCACCAGGTAGCGGCGCATGGTGGCAACGAACTGCGGCGCTGCGGCAGACCTCTGCGCCCACTCACGGTTCGATGCATTCGACGGGAACCAGGGCTCGGGTTGCGTCTCGACGGCGACAGCGGCGACGGTCATTGGCTGATCTCTTGCATCGCGATGAGCTCGGCTGCGGCGTCAGCGTCGATGCGTTCGGATGCTCGCCGATATTCGCCGGCGAGCCAGTCGTTGGAGAGGTGCAGGTAGATGCGCGTCGACTCGATCGAGGCGTGGCCGGCTTGAGCCTGGACAGCTTCGAGTTCCATGCCGGCCTCACGTAGCCGGGTCAGACAAGTGTGACGGAGCTGATGGCACGTCGCCCGATGCAGACCGGCGCGGCACGTGCTGCCTGCAAGATCTTGTCGACACCATCAGCGGTCATCGGCTTGCCCCGGTTGGGGCCCTTGAGCGTGACGAACACTCTGTCGGTCTCAATGCCGTGGGGTCGTTCGTGGTGCAGGTAGTTGCCCACCACAGCGAAGAACGTGTTCGAGATCGGGATCACCCGTTGATGGCCGCCCTTGCCTTCGGCGATGAACAACGACCGCTCCGCGACCTGGACGTGGCCGAGACGAAGGCCGAGGACCTCGCAGCGACGTAGCCCGCCCAGCACCATTTAGCGGGCATCGCCAGTCCCACCAGACGGCGACACCGCCAGCAACGCATCGACTCGTCAGGAGCCGACCCGTGGCAACGTCGTTGGCGATGCAGACCAGCACCCCCGACGGCCCCGACGGCGAGACCGGCGAGTCGGCAGCCCTGCAGGCACCGGATTCGAATCCACATCGCCCCGGCGACCAGGAACGCAAACATGAATTGTAACCAAGCGACGACGGGCGACGCTTGATCGTCACGCGCCGACAACCCCGACTCGCCATCCACAAGCCCGGATCACATTCAGGTCACCAGCCACCCGCTGCGCCGTGGCGAGAACCCCAACACATCCGCCGTCGTCACCCCGACTGGATCCTTCGCCACCGCCGTGAAGAAGATCTTCAAATCGGACCCTGCCGCTATCACCGTGTTCGGTCGACACCGCACCGCGAGGACCTCGAGATAATCATCCACCGCCTCATGACCCAGACGGATCAACACACGACCATCCGGCGCCACAGAACGAACCAACAGCAGGGACCAAGATCTGTACCAGACATCCTCTCCGGCCCCGACAGGACCGCCGCCACCCCCAGTCCAGAACAACCACCCACCGTCCACCAAACCACCGACGGATT
>CALOAN010000005.1:0-6066 GCA_942491345.1 uncultured actinomycete | reverse complement strand
TCAATCGGGACGTTGGAGTTCTTCGATGGTGTTCCGAAATCGGACACCGTGACCACGGTGTACGACTACCTCGACCGTGCCCGCGCTGTTGAGGTGTTCGTTGACTCCATCCCGCTCATGTCCATGGCTCAGTTGCGCAGAGGCCAGGCTGACGCGGGAGCGAAGGCGAGCAACCAGGTCTGTATCTGGGACACGCTCATGGATTCCACGTCGCTCGTGCTCACCGGCAACACGTCGACGATGTATGCCGTCGGCTTCCTTGCTCTCGACACCGACGGCCCGACTGTCGTCGACCTGCCGACCGGCATGCTCGGGATCCTCAACGACATGGCGTTCCTGTATATGCAGGACCTCGGTGTCGCCGGCCCGGACAAGGGCAAGGGCGGGGAGTACCTCATCCTGCCTCCCGACTACAAGGGTGATGTTCCGGCCGGCTATTACGTCGTCAAGTCGAAGTCGTACGGCGTGTGGCTGTTCATGCGCGGCTATCTGACGCACGGCATCAAGGCAGCATCCGACAACATCAGAGATCACCTCAAGGTCTATCCGCTCTCGAAGGCGGACAACCCGCCCGCGATGGAGTTCGTGAACGTCTCCGGCAACAACCTGAACACGGTGGTTCCGAACGACGACACCTACTTCGAGAAGCTGAACGAACTCATCCAGGGCGAAGCCGTCGGCTTTCTCGATCCGGAGCGCGCCGGCCGCATGGCGGCGATCGGCATCGTCAAGGGCCAGCCCTTCAAGCCGGACGAGCGGATGAAGAAGATTCTCGCCGACGCTGCGGCGATCGGAAACGCGGCGGCTCGTGCAATCACGTTCTACCCGCGGTATCTCGGCCAGCGCACGTATCAGGACAGCACGGCCGACTGGCTGAACGTCTATGCAGACAACAACTGCTTCTTCGAGAACGAAGGCGCACGGGTGCTCGACGCCCGGGCGTGGTACCACTACAACTGCATCTGCGTGTCGCCGGCCATGGGTGTGCCGAAGCCAGGAACCGGGTCGTCGTACACGATCGGGACGCTCGACTCGAGGCACAAGGCTGTCGACGGGTCCAAGACCTACAAGCTGCATCTGCCGAAGGACGTGCCGGTCAAGGACTTCTGGGCGGTCACGATCTACGACACCCAGACTCGCTCACAATTGCAGACTGATCAGCAGTTCCCGACGGTCGGTAGCCAGGACAAGGGCATGAAGGCGAACCCAGACGGTTCCTACGACATCTACTTCGGCCCAACGGCACCGGAAGGCTGGGAAGGGAACTGGCTCCAGACTATTCCTGGCAAGAGCTGGTTGATCGCCCTGCGCATGTACGGGCCGCTCGAGCCGTGGCTCGACCAGACCTGGCGCCCCAGCCAGATCGAACTGGTGGAGTAATCACGATCGCGTCGATGAGAGGGGCCGCCTCGACGAGGCGGCCCCTCTCGATCTGTCACACAGGCTGCGGTCGAGGTGCAACTCATCTTCGAAACGATCGTTCGTACCCGTCTTGGGTGATGACCCGCCGGCATCCATGGCTCTAGGAATCGACGCCTGTGTCAACTGCGGCTGAAATTTGAGCCAGTTCATGCGGTCGAAGACTGAGCCACCTGCCTCGGTTGTTGTTGGTCAGTCTTGGTCAGTGGTGGCGGCTGGTGGTCGGCCGCCGAGGTCTCGGTTGCGGAGTCGGTAGCTGTCGCCTTTGAGGGCGATGACTTCGGCGTGGTGGACAAGCCGGTCGATCATGGCTGCGGCCACGACGTCGTCGCCGAAGACCTCGCCCCAGCGATCCCGAACGGCTTGTTGCTCGTGACGATCAGGGAGGCCCGTTCGTAGCGGGATGAGACGAATTGGAAGGACAGGTTCGCGGCCTCGGGTTCGAACGGGATGTAGCCGACCTCATCAACCTATGCCGATATCCGCATAGGTCGACGACGATCAGCGGGGTAGCGACCCAGCCGGGTGAGCTCGGCTTGCAGCCGTCCGTCGTGGTGGGCGTCGGCGAGCAGGGTGACCCATTGGGCTGCGGTGTTGAACAGCACCCGGTGTCCGGGCTGGCAGGCCCGGATCGCCAACCCGGTGGCCAGGTGCGTCTTCCCCGGTCCCGGGCGGGCCGAGGAACACGATGTTGTCCCTCGCGGTGACGAAGTCCAGGGTGCCCAGGTGGGCGATCGACTCCCGCTTGAGTCCGCGGGCGTGGTCGTCGTCGAACTCCTCGAGGCTCTTGCGGGCAGGGAACCGGGCCGCGCGGATCCGACCCTCGCCGCCGTGGGACTCCCGCGCGGAGACCTCGCGCTGCAGGCAGGCGGCCAGGAACTCTGGATACGACCACGACTCCGCGGTGGCCCGCTCGACGAGGCGGTCCACCGACTCGCGCAGGGTGGGGGCCTTCAACGCGCGGGTCAGGTAGGCGATCTCGGCACCGAAGTCTCGGGTGTTCCTGGAGGTGGGCATCAGGCCACCTCCCCGTCCAGGCCGAACACCTGGTCATAGGAGCTGAGGTCACGGACCTCGACCTGATGCGGATCCTCCAGCGGCCGGGCCTGGCGACCCGCCGCCCGCAACGCGACCGCGGCGGCGGCATGGGCGGGATCGGTGATGCTCTGGTGCGCGGCCCAGCAGCGTGGGTGGTCGACGACCGACTGCCCGGCGCAGGTCACCGCAACCCGGTCCAGGTCGGCGATCACCTCGACCCATCGGCCGATCACCCGCGGGTCGACCGAGTAGTCGTTGGCATCGATGCGCACGTAGTGGTCCCGGGGCATGCGCACCGAGTGCCGCCAACCCAGCGCCGGGGCGACCGGAGGCAGCGGCAGCATCGCGGCCTTGTCGGTCGCCCACCGGGTGATCGGCTGGCAGCCCAACACCCGATGGTGACGCACGTCGGCCCGGGACTCGATCCACGCGCTGATCTGGGTGTTGAAGTCCGCCGGGGAGGTGAACACCCGCCCGGGTAGGAACGACGTCTCGTAGCAACCGTTGTTCCGCTCGACCAGGCCCTTGGCCTGCGGGCGGCGCGCCCGACACGACCGCACCGAGGTGCCCAGCATTCCGCGGAACGCCTCGAACTCCTGCGTGAGGACCGGCTTGCCCCGGCGCCAGGCCCCGACCGCGTCCTCCTGGTCCCAGACCAGCTCCCGAGGGACCACCCCGAACCGGTTGAGCAGCAGCCAGTGCCCGGCGATCAGATCCTCCGCGGTCCGGGTCGGGATCATCACCGCGTCGAGCACCCGCGAGTACCCCGCGGTCAGCACCAGCACCGGCGGGGAATCGACCTGCCCATGGCCCAGCGGGATGTCCGCCGGCGGGAACCACAAGTCGCACTGCATCCGCTCACCCGGCAGATAGGTCGTGCGCGAGGGCGGGTCCGGCGGCAAGTAGAACGGGCGCAACTCGCGCACCCGCGCGGTGAACACGCTCATGCCCCGGTCCCAGCCCACCCGCTCAGCGATCACCGTCGCCGGCATCGAGAGCGTCGCCTCCAACAATCGCCGGATCTCCGGCTCCAAGCTGTCGATCACCGACCCGACCGCGGCACGCTCGTACTCCGGCGGCCCTGACGAGGCCAACGCCGCCGCGACCGTGTTCCTCGAGATCCCCAACTGCTTGGCGATCGCCTGCCCCGACAACCGCTCCGACTGGTGCAACCGGCGGATCTCCGCCCAATCCTCCATAGTGATCACCCTCATCAGACCCCCACGCCACCGCCGGAACGGCGACGATGTTCACGAGGAGGGCAAGGACGAAGACGAGGCCGGACATACTCACAACGGTGCTCAGGACGTCCATCGGACCCCCTCGTCAGTTGGGTGGGTCCCTGAACCTCGGCCGCATCGTGCAGCGCTGGGCTTGGGGCTGATCTGGTAGTCCTCGATCTGGCGACCTGCGCGCGTCGTGTGGTCGGTCGAAACGGTGTCCGTACCGCGTTCCGAGCGCGCAGGTCGCCCAGCTCAGCTCCTCAGGCCTGGCCGTCCCTGCTCTCGGAGTCTCCACTGGATGCCGAGTCGTCGGCCGCGGGGGGTGATGTCGAGTCGTCCGCGGCGGCGGTTGCTGCCGCTTCGGCCGCAGCTACGCCCTCATCGGTCGCAACCACTGCGCGAGCGGCTGCGCCCTCGTCGGTTGCCACCATTCCGAATACGCCAACCGCATCGTCGCTGGCAGCCACTCTGGTGGCAGCCACCCCGTTCTCGGTCAGCACCAGTGCCAGCAACACGTCCTGGCCGGCGTTCAGGTTGCTGGTGATCACATCGGCGATGTCCTGAGCCATCATGACCGTTTCATCATCAGTGGATTGGCTGCGCACCGCTTCAACGAAGTCCTTGCTGGTTGTGACCGCCAGCGCCGATGTGTTGTTGGGCAGCGCGCCGCCGATCCTTTCCAGCGTCTCGTTGTTGAAGCCGGCATCGGAATGTGCAGCGACCCCGCCGATCGCGGCGCCTGCGCCGGCACCGATCGCGATGCCGGCTGGGCCACCCAGGATTCCGATCACGCCGCCGATCAGTGCGCCGATCCCAGCGCCCTTGCCCGTGCTCATGTCGCCGTGTTCGGTGATGCTCACCGTGCCGTCGACATCGCGGCTCACAACAGCGGCGTCCTCGTAGTAGAACTGGCCGGCATCCATAGCGCGCTTCAGGCTCTCGTAGGTCGATGCCGCGCCGTCCTTGCTGGTGTAGTTCGCGAGGAGCATGCCGACGCCGGCAACTCCCTGATCTGCGGTATCACTACTCATGATGTCCCCTTCTCGACCGACTGAACCTTCTTCCGTGACGTGCACGTCCATCTGATGGGACCCTGTGAACCGGTCCACTCAGGCGGTTCCTCAGCTCACCCCTCCACCTCCTCGAGCTCGCGCGGCCGCCAGGTCTTGTCGATCCAGGGCTCCAGTGGCCCGTAGGCGCGCAGGAGTATGAACCAGCTCTTGCCGGGGATCGTCTGGATCCAGTTCTTCTCCATGCCAGCCGGCGATTCAGGAGCGAGAATGACATCGATGGAACCGTCGTCGTTCTGCCTCTGATCGGCGCTCAAGCTGTTGATTCCGGCGAACGTCTGGTCGGTCTGCAGCATGCTCCGGGTCTGCGGGTCGTAGATGGTCACCGACCAGTTGTCCTTGACCGGAACGTTCGGTGGCAGGTGGAGCTTGTAGGTCTTCGCCCCGTCCAGCGGTCGACCCTCGGCGTCGAGGCCTGTGATCATGTAGTCCGACCCGACGCCCGGCTTCGTCACGGCCATCGCCGGTGTCACGCACACCGCGTTGTAGTGCATCCAGAGGCGGCCATCCATGCGGCGGGCGCCTTCCTGCAGGAACGTCGTGTCTTTGTCGGGGTACGCCATGACCCACTCGGTGTGCACGTCGTGGTAGACGTATGACCCCTCGTCCTGCGGATACACCGTGTTGACGCGTGCGTACCCGTTGCCGATCGCCACCGCTTCGGTGAGGATCCTCGTCATCCGTTCGTCGGGGTCGAACTTCTGGCCCTTCATGATCCCGATCGCGCGAAGCTGTCCCGCCAGCTCAGGGTCGAGCCAGCCATCGGCCTCCTCCTGCACGATCTGGTCGACGACGTCGAAGAAGCTGACGTCATTGGGCATGATCGTGTTGTAGCCCGCCAGGCCCGACATGTTCGTGAACTGCATCGCAGGTGGATCGGCCTTCTCCGACAGCGGGTATACCTTGAGGTTCCGCTTGATGTTGTCCGCTGCCTTCTTGACGTTCGCGGGGTCGTGGACGTTGCCCCGCACGTACCCACGCATGAAGTTCCAGACGCAGTACGTCCGCGATCTGACCACGTAGTACCCCTCCGGCACGTCGCCGTCGTGGTCGGGCGGGAGTACCAGGTACTTGCCGCCCCTGCCGTGATCGGGGCCGGCGGCTCCCATGTCGCTGATGTAGCGGAAGTACATGTCGTCGAGAATGCCCAGCACGTCGGGCGGGATCTCGATGACCGTCGGGCCGTCCTTCTCGAGGTCGAGGAAGCCCCACGTGTACAGCGACGTGTTGTTCCAGGTGAGGACGAGTGGCTTGGAGTCGCCGAGCTGTTCGGCGATCAGGATCTGGTTGCACTCGGTCAGCCCCAGGTCCCGATG
>CALOAN010000004.1:0-43293 GCA_942491345.1 uncultured actinomycete | reverse complement strand
CATGGATAACCACTGCAATGGATGCACGATCGGCCAGTACGGCCGCTAGAGCACTCATCTGATCTCTCACCAACCACAGCCAAGGGGGCTGCATGGCTGACAATGAAACCAACACCACTGCACGAGTTTTCACCGACGTGCGTGACTTCCCCATCCATGTGTCCTACATCGATGAGAACACTCGCATCTGGTGGGCGCCATGGCGGGTGTGGGACGGTGCGACCGCATTGCTGGGCCTGGTCGTGACGATATGGGCGGCATACAAGAACTTTGACAGCGGCCATTCTGCGGTGGTGGCGGTCACCGGTCTTGGGATCACCGCGATATTGACCGCATGGGCGCGTCAGATTCCGATCAGCAGACCGAGTCCGACATACCGGATCATGTGGTTGTTGTCGTGTGTTTTCGGCACTCAGCATCGGGCAGCAGCCAAGGGCAAGCGTGACCCATGGCTGTCGCCACCCATTGCGGTGATCGACAATCTCATCTTCACCAAGGGTGGGGTGTACGCGGAGTTCCTGATCGCTGGACAGCCCGCGGGAATGATGCCGTTTGGCGAGAAGCGCGAAATCGCCGAGAGGCACCGGCCTTTGGTCCGTCAATTGCCCTCTGGGGTGGTGTTGTGGGGCGTGTGCGCCCCGCTGAGCCCGCAGCGCCTCAAGCGGCGCATGCTGGCCGGCAAGACCCACAAGGAGGCATGGGTCCGTGAGGTGAGGGCGTGGGATGCTCGGCTGGAGTCACAACCCACGGGCGCTGCCCGGCCGATGTTCTACGAGCACATTTTTGGTCTGCGGGTACCGGTGGACGCCGGCATGGCAGGGCGCAGCGGTGCCGGCGCAGTCGCGAAGGCCTGGGATGTCGTAGCTGGTCGCGATCACGACGACCCGCAAACGCTGGAGGCCTATTCGGAGATCGTTGAATCCGTTCTTCGCCAGATCCCCGACGAGTTCGAGGCTCGGCCGGCGACACCAAGGCAAATCCAGTGGCGCTATCACCGACGTTGGCGCCTGGGCGCGGACCCTTCACCCTTCCCGCACGACGATGATGGTCCGCGGCGGCTCACTGCTGCGGATTTCACCGGAGCGCCCGTGGACTTTGACGAGGGCGACCAGCGCGCGCGCCGCCAGTCCCGCTCGTGGTTGCGGCGCCATCTGCCCTCCATGAAGCGCATTGTGCGTCTCGGTAGTGCCGACGGGACACAGAGTTACCAGGCCCTGCTGCCCGTACAAGAACTGCCCCGCGGCGGTCTGGCCTACCCAGGTGCGGAGTACCTGCTGTCAGCCTATGACGTCGACGTCGACGCCGAAGTCGACTGGGACCATCACGTGACGGTCCGATCGAGGGAGAAGGGCATCAACCGCGTCGACCGCGCTCTGCGAAATCTTGATGACCAGGCATACCAGCGCGGCGGACGCCGCGCCAGCACCACAGATCTAGAGCAACGCTACGAGTCGGGCGAGGATTACAACGCTCAACTGCAGTCGAGCAGCCTGGAGCGTGAGACCGAGTGGACCACGGTTATCGCCGTCGGATCCACCAGTGCGAAGGCGACAGAGCACTCCGCACAGCGGTTGCGTACCCACTTCGCCGAGGAACTGGAAACCACGCTGGGCAATCCCCGCGGGGCCCAACGGGCGCTGTGGCAGCTCGGCCATCCTGGCAGCGAAAACCGTGCACCGCGCAATCAGTTCTGCCAACTGACAACTACAGAACACTGGTCGCGTTTTGCCCCATTTCTGTCCAGCGAGCTCGGCCACGAAACCGGCATTCTTCTCGCCGAGAACCTGGCCACTAGGCGTCCAACGCCGGTTTTGCTCGACATGGAGGGCACTACCGACCGGCGCGGAGCTCCGGGCATCTTGTTCGTCGGAACATCCGGCGGCGGCAAGTCGCAAGGCAGCAAGCGTGTCGTCGACGGTCTGCTCAAACGTGGTTCCCAGGCGTCGATCATCGACCCTGGAACCATGCGGGAGTGGGTGCCCGCACTGGCGCACCATGGCGACCGCGTCGTGGCTATCGACCCCACTGGCGGCAAATGGTCACTCGATGGACTGCAGTTGTTCCCCCGGGAGAAGGCAGCCGAGCACATGCTCGACCACCTGTTGCCCATGATGGGTGTGGCACCCGATGACGATCTGGCGGACAAGTTCCGGTACCTGCTTCGGCCCGACCGCCGCGTCGCCGAAACCATGGGTGGTGTCTTGCGTTACCTCAATGACCTGAGGGGCGCCGAGAAAGACGAATATGCCCGGCTGACAGCCAAACTCAACTCGTGGGCGTCCGAGGATTATCTGCGGGCGGTGTTTGACGAGAACCTGGTCGCACCTCCCATCCGCGAGAAAGATGCCGTGATCTGGCTGACCTCCGAGTTGGAGCTTCCCAAGACTGGTGACACCGACCAGCTCCACCTCTATCAGCGCCAGACTCGCCGCGCCCGCGCGGGCCTGGCGATCTACGGCATGATCGCCTCCCTGACCCGGTTGACCTACACCGGAGAGAACCGTCCACGGCCCGACGCCTTCGGCTGGTTGGTCGCCGAGGAGGCCCGCACCTATCTGACTTCGCCGGTTGGCCGAGAGGACACCCTGCGTACGGCCACCCAGGGCCGCAAAGAGCACTACGGATTCATCGGCATCTCGCAGCACTTCGAGGACTTCGAAGGGATCGGCGCCCAGAACCTACCGATGCGCGTCGTCACGCCGTTCAAGCCCACCGAGCGTGAGTACGCACGGGAAGCGTTCCGAAAGCTCGGGATAGATCCCGAGGAATATCCCGACGTGATGCGGTTGCGCACTGTCACCGGACACGGATACGCCTACTTCATCGATGATTTCGGCCGCTGCGGCCTGGTTGATCTTCTCCCGCCGGTCCAGCCGGAACTGGTCACCGCGTTCGACACGCGTTACCTGCAGGAGCAGGCCGCCACGGCCGACATGTCGGAGGTGGCCTGAATGAGAGAACTACTGGCTGCTTGGCTCTACTGCCACCCGCGGGTGCGGCGGATGTGGATTCTGGCGCAACTGATGTGGGGCGGTTCGCTGATGGCGGTTCTGACCGCACCGAGCGCTGCCGCCTCCGGTCTTAGCGCCACATGGTCCTGGACCGGGCTGCACGACAGCTACGGGATTCCGATCGGCGCGCACTTTGTGTCGGTCGTTCCGATGGTTGAAGCGATCCGAGAACAGGGCCCCGAGTTCGGCGCGGACCCCAGCACATGGGGTCCGGCGATCGCGTCCAAAGTGGGGACCGCTCTGACCTACACGCAACTATCCTCGTGGCTGGCCGTCGAGTGCGCGTTCCTGACATTCATTGTCGCGGTCGGCCTTTGGGTCATCAAATTCGCACTCTCGACCATCTGGCTGAAGTGGCTTGCGGCGATCGCCGAACCGATCCTGGCCAACATCAGCGCCCTCGTGAGTCGGATGTACATCATCCCGGGCATGTTCCTGATCTGCACCGCCATCGGGGGAGTGGTCGCCGTGACCACCGGCTTCGGCGCCGGACTGGGAATCATTCTCGGCGGCTGCTTGGTGATTGCGCTCATAGCGCTGCTACTCAACAATCCCGCCGAAGACATTGCCGGCGACGGCGGCGTGCTGGGCATCGGACGCAATCTCGGGCTGACCTTGTCTCAGAGCTTGGCTAACAACGGGCCGGTGGCACCAGGGGGCAGCGACGCACAGTTGGACCGCATGATGTCGTGGTTCGTCGATGTCCTTGTGCGACAGCAGATTCAACAGATCAACTTCGGCCAGGTCATCGACGACATACCGGGCTGCGCCGATGCCTACAATCAGGCGTTGGGAACCGGCTACACCGCGGCGCCTGCACACGCGGTGGGCACGTGTGCGCCCTCAGCACTGGCCTACGCACAACAGCTTGACGCACTGACTGTCGGGCAGTTCGGCTTCTTGATCCTGGCCATCTTCGTCGTGGTGTGCGCGATCTGCTACGTAGCCTGTGAAGTTATCCGGATCGGATTCCGCGCATTCTGGAACCTGCTTGTGATCCTTCCAGCAAGCGCACTCGCCGTAGCACCGGGACCTCAACGACAGTTCGCTAAGCGAACAGCTGTCAAACTCATCGTCCACGGCGTCGAAATGATCGTGGCTACCGTGGGTTTGGGGATCCTGATTCTCATTCTGGCGCACATCACCCGGGGCGATCTTCCGGGCCTGATCGGCATGACACACCCGATGGCAAAGGTCATAGTGATGCTGCTGGTCGCCATATTCAGCGCCATCGGATTCCGGCAACTGCTGCATGGTTTCGGCGATCGCGGGCTTCCAGGGCCTGTGCGCGGTGTGCAATTCGCAGCCAGAAGTGTGTCTCGCGCCAACACAGTCGTCCGTGAAGGCGAGTACGCCGGACGTAAGGTTGCCGATCTGCGCTCGCGCGCAGCCGAGCGGCGCAAAGCCAGGCTTGCAAACAGTGCAAATGAGTCCAACGCCGGCCCGAAAGCTCCAGGGCGCAAGGGCCATCCCACGCCAGCTTCTACTCGTCCACCATCAGCACCGTCACAGGGCGGCGCTAGCCGGCCCGGGTCGTCGGGTCCTGGACGCAATTCGGGGCCATCGAGCAGTCCGGCAACCGGTCGGCCAGCACAGCAGGGTCCGGGTAGCGGCGGGAAGGGATCGGCTGTAGCCAAGACGGCCAACGCAGCCAAACTGGGGGCGAAAGTCGGCGGCCCGCCTGGAGCGGCTGCGGCCGCCGGCGCCACTGCCGTGCAACAGGGTGCCTCGCGTCTGCGGGGCACAGGTAAGCAGCGCGGCCAAACCAATTCGCCCGGCCGCGGGGGACAACAGCCGCAGAGCACGTCGCCCACTAGGGCTGATGCGCCTTCTGCGCAGCAGAACCCGCCACCTGGCAAGCCGCACCCACCCGTCGATCCCCCGGGGCGCGGTGGGAACGGTCCCTCCCCGGCTCGATGACAATCTCAGGAGTACGCCATGACGATCTCTATGCACCACATGCCAGTGCATTTCACAGCGAATCACCTCGACGCGAGTACCGCGCGCCCACTGGTGGAGTCACCCACGCGGCCGCGCTGGCACTGCCAGAACGCGGTGTCGATCAGCGCCCCGAGCATGCTGGCCAATCCCTTTGACCCAGGTCGTGACGCCAGCCCATCGGATCGCCTTGGAGCCCTTGCGCGGTACTCCGTCTGGATCGCGGGTCGTCAAGACAGGCTAGCCGCGATCGCCAACCTCGCAGGGCGTGATCTTGCTTGCCGATGCCCGATGGATGACACCGCGTGCCACCGCAATGTATTGCTCGACCTCGCCAATCCACCCGAAAGCCCTTACCAGCCAGGAGGGCGGGCCATGGCGCTGACGCTACGTCGCCCTTGGGCATCGCTGCTACTGACACCGCATGCCCTGGGCGGCAAGAACATTGAGAACAGAACCTGGCCCACGGATTACCGGGGGCCGGTACTCATCTACTCCGGGACGCGCATCGACCCTGCCGCCACCTCGTTCATGACGCGCGCTGGGCTCGACGCAAACTGGCACACCAAACAACAGGGTTGGTTGGGCGCTGCAGTGCTCACCGATGTTCATCGCGCCGAGCATCACTGCTGCAGTCCATGGGGCGAACCACAGCGACGTCCCGACCGCCCGATTTACCACTGGGTGTTCTCACACCCGCACCGACTGGCCGCACCAACCTGGGGCCGCGGTTTCGTCGGGCTGCAAAGCCGCCCATGGTCGGTCCTCGTCCGGCCCAGCGCCCTACGCACCCCAAGGCCGACGCGAACCGGCCTAACTCACCACCACGGGAAGGAAATGACCTCGTGATCGAATTCGACGATTCACTGGCCCAGCGTCTGGCCGCTTCACGCTCAGAATCGGCGCGCCAGCGCAAACTGCGCGACAAGCTGTCCAAACACATCGACGTCCTCGACGACATCGACAGCGGCGTAACCCTGCCACAAGGCCCGGCCATCGCAGACGTGGCAGCCTTCTTCCACGTCCCTCAGGTACGCATCGCCGCACTACTGTGGTCACACCGCGACGAGTTCCTGGGCGACGGCTGGCGACCCGAGAACCCATCGCGCCCGACCCACGATGTGTGGTCGCCGCGAGCAGTCGTCCGTGCGGCGCTGCTGCTAGATGCCAACCTCGAAGACGTCGCCATGCATGTCGAACGGCCGAACGTGAAGCCAAGTCTCGTAGCCGCACAGATACGTTTCCTTCTCGGGCAGTCATCCTTGCCACTGAAGTACTCCACCGATGTAGCCCGTTCCCGCCAGTGCAGCGCGCTGTTCGAGCATGCGGTGCGCATCGCTGAGCACGTTCACGATGAGGGATCGCCGGCAACACTGTGGGCGGAGCTGCAGGAGACAGAGCGCTACGACTTGCAGGCCCTCGTGGTGGCGTTAGCGGCGTTGGTACCGATTGATCAGCCAGACGTGACCTCGTGGCTCAAAGAACTCGGCGCCTCACGGGAACAAGGTGGCGCTGTATGGAGAGGACTGGCGCGGCTGATCCCACAACCCAGCAGCCTCTACCGGCGCCGCTCACTGGGCAACACACGGCGCCGCCATCTCACCGAGAATCGGGCGGCCCGAAGCGCATGAAAGTCACCGAAAGCACATCGGGGTATCGGCGATGACAAGCGCCGATACCCTCATGCTGCGGCGCAGACTCCTCCAGGAGCTACGCGATAGCCCACACCCGGTGTCCACTGAGCAACTGGCACAGCGTATGCCGTGGAAGACCGTGCGCAGCGATGACAGCTGCGCTGTCTTACAGTGCTCGTCATCACCCCGCGAGGGAATCCGAATTCTCGAGTGCCACCGCTCTTGGCATGTCGTTCAATACTCGCGAACCGCCTCGGGCTTCAACGGAATCTACCGACACCTGCGAAGCCTGGAGGCCCAGGGCCAAGTACGACGGGCAATCCGTGAGGGCAAGCGAGAAGTCCTATGGGCCTATACCGGCGGCCCGTAAACCACTGTCTCTCTGCGTCACCCGCGAAATGGAGAATGCGCGATGCGACCCCAGCCGCACACGTCCACAGGGCTAATGCTCACACGATTTTGCGCCGTCGTTGTGACCTTCCTCGTCGGCACTTTCAGCTTCATGCTGTCCTTCCACGCGCTACGCGACCTGGGCGCCAGATCCCACATACCAGCCGAATGGGCATGGATGTGGCCGGCAATCATCGACGGAACCATCCTTTTGGCCACACTCGGAGTAGTTACCCTCGCATCCGCCCCGGAGCGCCAACGCGACCGCAGCTACTTCTGGAAACTGCTGATCGGCTCAGCCACGGCGAGTATCGCGTTCAACATGATCCACGCCTACCTACCCACCGATGCACCCCTGCCGGTGGCGCTCAGCGCGCTGATAGCGGCAACCGCGCCAATCTCTTTGCTACTGACCACCCACGGCTTGGTCGTCCTCGGCCGCAAGAGCACACCCACGACCCCTGATGTGGACACACAATCGGGCGAAGCAGAATCGGAAAGCGCCGACCCCGATGACGATGAGCCCTCACGCGAAACCGAGGACGCCACGCCACACACAGCGCACGGCCAGCCGCGCAAGCAACGCGCTATCGACGTGCGCGACTACGCCCGCTGGAACGACATGGCGAGCGCGGTGATTGCACGCGCACCCATTCACGGACTCAATCAAACCCAGGTAGCCACAGCCCTATACCTCAGCTACGACAAAGCATGGGGGCAACGCGAAGTCGGCGAGGAACTCAAGATCAGTCACAACACAGTCGGAAAGATCATCAACACCTGCGCTCAGTTGATGCGCGAGGGCCAGGTCATGGTCGCCGAAGCGTCCTAGCCCTAGCCCACCGCGGGCGTTGATCTGAGTATCCTCAGGTTTCGGCCTGTCTTCGTAGGAGGCGACGAATGGACCGGATAGACGCTAAGAGGCTGCAGACCGTGACGGAAGCGCGGCCAAAGTTCGCGGCACTCCTTGACGATGCTCAGGCCGGCAAAGCGACACATTTTGTCCGAGGCAGCCAGGTAGTGGCCCACATGATCCCGCCAAACACCCTAGTTTTGGGCGACGAGCGAGTGTTGCAGACCCTTGTGGCCGCCACCGCTCGACGCGCCATTGAGGCGTGGTCGTATGCCCGCGAGGGGCAATCAGGTTCTGTCCGCGAGGAAGTAACGCAGTTTGTCCGGGCGTTGGCATGGTTGAAGACCAATCCTGCGGACTACACGACGGCTCTGACCATCCATGCAGCCGCCCTCGCGCTGCACCTCGGTGAAGCCACGAATCTCGGCGTCGACACCGTATTCGAATCGCTCGGCGGCACAGCCGCACAGGCGCACCTCGGATCTTCTGACGACCTGAGACAGGACATCGCACTGGCACTGGCAGGCGTACCCGAAGTGATCGAAGTTGCACACCGAGCGGCCCAGGACTCCGACGGACGGTACTTCAGCCCACTGACACGGATGGTCACAACGCAGGCCAGCCAGACGTAGCCGCCTTTAACCCAGGTGCAGGTGCGGAGTGATCACGCGCGCGATCTGGTCGGTGAGCTCTAACGGTTCTTCTGGTACCGCACCCCAGTTGGTGCCGCCTTCCGGCAGTGTGCCGGCGACGTGAAAGTGGGTGTGAGGGATGGTTTGGTGGGCGGGTGCGCCGTTGTTCTGCCACACGGCTATGCCGGGGCTGGCGTAGGCAGTAGTGATGGCGTGGGCCGCGGCTTTCACACCGCGGGCCAGGGCAGCGAGCTCAGTGTCACAGAGGTCAAGAATCGATGGGCGATGGGCAACGGGAATGACGAGTAGATGGGGTAGTCCGCGCTGCTCACGGGTGACAAGCACAGCGATCTGCTCGGTACGTCCCGCGATCGTGAAAGGCCGACGGCCGGCGAGGTAGTCGCAGAACGCGCATACCGCCGCGTCGGGCATGTCGAGGGCGGACTGTTCGGTCATGATGGCCTCAACGAGGTCAGAAACGCCTGCAGTTCGAGCCGGTCGATTTTGTCGTAGTCTTGGGGCCGCAACACAATTCGCAATTCGTCGCACACTCGGTTGGTTCGTGAGGCGAACATGAATGACAAGATCGTGAACCGCAGCGAGTCTTGGGTGGGCACGATGCTTGACAGCCGCGACATCCCTCCGCCGATCACCGGCATACATACTGTTCGGCCATTGGCTGTGCGCGAGATGGCTTCCCACAGTGAGTTGAGGCTGATCCACAAACCGTCGGGCGTGCCCTGCGCGTTGTTGTTCTCGTCCATTTTCGCGTAGGCGAGGAAGTACAGCTTGCGTGTCGGATGGTTGAGGACGGCGACCGTGCCGAGTGGGTATCGGACGGTTTTGCCGGGTTTGGCGATGTCGCCCGCCGGTTCGGTGGAGGCGAGCGCGGCCGCTAGGTCGGCGTCTAGTCTGCTGACGTCGTTGTCATAGAGTTTGTCCAGCGCGATGCCCTGCAGGCTGGTGCGTTCGATGATGTGCGGTGTTTCGGTATCAAAGGTGTCGCACGTTCCGATGACAAGGTGCTCGTTCTGCTCGAAGATGTCCCCTCTGACGATCCGGATCGTCGTGTTTGGGGTGTTGTAGGTTTCGGCGATGGGTCGTGGCCACGACCATACGACTGCCAGGATTAGCCCGGGCACACATAGGACGAGCAGTAGCCATCCCCACCAAGGCTGTTCGTGCAAGTTCCAGATCCAGTCCGAGACTTGGCCGATCGAGGCGATCGCACCCACCCAAACGAGGGTGCGGGCCCCGGCCTGCTTGAGGAATCGTCTGCTCTTCAGGTCGCTGAGTAGGGCGGGGCTCATATGCCCAAGCCTGAGTAGATGTGCGGCTCGTAGTAGTGAGGTCCGGTTCTTCCCGATGTCGCGTAGGCCGGTGCGTAGTGGTCGAGGGCGTACTGGATGATGGCCGGCTGGAAGGACACCGATACGGTGTAGTGGTTGGCGTCGATGAGTGGTTGCGGAATAACCGAGGTATCGATGGTCCGCTTCTTGTTGAGGTTCGCCACCACGATGGGCAGGTTGAACTCAATCGCGAGTTTGACTTCGTAGGCCAGGAACGACGAGCCATTGCCGCCCTTGTACCTGGCGGTCGGGGTTCCGAGCAGAACGATCTGCTTCGCGGTTTTCATGCGTTCGCGCAGCCTGCCTCTGATGGTCTCAGGCAGACTGGTGTCGCGGGCGATGAACAGATCGTGGGCGTTGAAGAAGTTGAAGTCCATATTCTCATTGCTGCGCCACGCAGTCATGAGGCGGTAATGCAGAATGTCCTCGCTGGCGAAGGCGACATAGGTTTTGTTCCGATAACTCACGGCTGAGACCCCCTCGTACGCTGATCACGCCATCGCGCGACGGCGGATACATCATCACGCACAACCAGCGGTGTGGTGTCAGGTGGGGCACATTCGGCGCCCGAGGTGAGCAAGACGGGCTGCCGAGGTGATCTCGGACCACGCTGATCGGATCGCCCGGGCGGTCCACGATCACCGCGCCTCCGGTGTGGTCGACCTGGCCGAGGAGCCCCGCAAGACGCTCTCCAAGCCAGCGGTAGCTAATTCTGGTAGGTCAGTCCGTCGCGCCCAGTCGAGCAGAATGGGCATGGATCGTCGCTCTCAGAGCCGTACTCAACGAACTGTGCCACCGCGCCGACGACAACCCGTGCAGTGTCGGGGTCAAGAGCCGGCAGTGCTGCACGCCCCAGCGCGTGAACGGAAGCCAGCAGCGGGATGTCGGTGCCAGCGCTGCCAGTAAGGTCAACGGCAGCACGGCCATCGACAAATAGGGTGTAGGCATCGTGCTCGGGGAAACCCATATTGAGGCGCAGCACCCACCACGCTCCCTTGTGCTCCGTAGCGTACGGAAAATACCGGTATCCCGTCTGCTTCCATGACGGCCGCGTGTACTGGTCGATCACGATGCCAACTCCCATCTGCCACACTGCGGCCCGGCAATCGTACGGAGCCGCGCAGTTATCAGCCGGCCTCTTGGACCCTCATTGAGATCGTCGCGTGGCGAGTTCTTCCTTCAACATGAGCGTGCGCCTCACCGCGTAACCAATGTCATGGAATGCCACATCTAGGGCTTGAGCCAGTGCGGATGTACCGGGGTCTCCCACACCTCGTCGTGTCCCACCGACCACCCGGTGGCGGGGTCTTCGGTCGAGATGTCGACACCGTCGCTTAGGTGCGTGACTTTGGTGATCCGGACCCATTGGTGGTGGGGATCAACCTCTTCGAGGCTGGGAGGTAGGCGGTCCCCGACTTCGAGCTGATCGCAGCGCTCCACGGGCCAGATCCGGCCGCGATCGTCCCTGACGACAGCGGCGCTCTCGGCACCCCAACGTTGGTATGCGGATTGCCGTCGCATGCCTGTGGCGTTGCCAATGTCAGCCCAGCTGGCGCCAAGCAACCGTGCTACGGCGACATTTCGGTCCCGTGCGCGTTCTGCTTGTTCGATGAGCGTGGTGTGCCTTCGCAGTTGTGCTAACGCCGCTGACGGCCAGTTACGTCCAGGGGTGTGGTGTACGGGCGTTAGGCCTGGTGGGCGTGTCGTAGCCCGGTAGTGGGCGGTCATCGCGTGATTCTTCGAAGTGACCCGCAAAGTCAATCGAAGGAGAACAACGCGATGACCTCGTCTGAGCCTATCGACCTCGAGCAGCTGCTGTCCGATCAACTCGCCCAGGCCAGCCCGGATCTGCTGCGGGGGCTGCTGTCGGCATTCATCCACGCGCTGATGGGTGCCGAAGCCGACGCCATCTGCGGGGCCGGCTACCGTCAGCGCAGCGACGAGCGGTCCAACAGCCGCAACGGGTATCGGCACCGTGATTTCGATACCCGTGCGGGCACCCTCGATGTGGCGATTCCCAAGCTGCGTCAGGGCAGCTATTTCCCGGACTGGCTGTTGGAGCGGCGCAAACGCGCCGAGCGGGCGCTCACGTCGGTGGTGGCCACCTGTTACCTGTTGGGGGTGTCGACGCGGCGGATGGAGCGACTCGTCGAATCCCTCGGTGTGACAAGGCTTTCCAAGTCACAAGTTTCGGTCATGGCCGCCGAGCTCGACGAGGCGGTCCAGGCGTTTCGGACCCGCCCGCTCGATGCCGGCCCGTACACGTTCGTGGCTGCTGACGCCGTGGTGCTCAAGGTGCGCGAGAACGGCCGCGTGGTCGGAGTGCACACCCTGATCGCCACCGGTGTCAACGCCGAGGGCTACCGCGAGATCCTGGGCATCCAGGTCACCTCCGCTGAGGACGGGGCGGGCTGGCTGGCGTTCTTCCGCGACCTGGTGGCCCGCGGCCTGTCCGGGGTCGCGCTGGTCACCAGCGACGCCCACCAGGGGCTGGTGGCCGCGATCGGCGCCACCCTGCCCGGAGCGGCCTGGCAGCGGTGCAGAACCCATTACGCGGTCAACCTGATGGCCGTCACCCCGAAATCCTCCTGGCCGTGGGTGCGCACCCTGCTGCACTCCATCTACGACCAACCCGACGCCGAATCCGTTCACGCGCAATATGATCGGGTGCTCGACGCGCTCTCCGACAAACTCCCCAAGGTGGCCGAGCACCTCGACGCTGCCCGGGCTGACCTGCTGGCGTTCACCGCGTTCCCCAAGCAAATCTGGCGCCAAATTTGGTCGAACAATCCCCAGGAACGCCTCAATCGAGAGGTGCGGCGCCGCACCGACGTCGTCGGCATCTTCCCCGACCGGACCTCCATCATCCGCCTCGTCGGCGCCGTGCTCGCCGAACAACACGACGAATGGATCGAAGGACGGCGCTACCTCGGCCTCGACGTCCTCACCCGCGCCCGAACCTCGCTGACCGACACCGAGGAGCCCACCGACCAGCAAACCGACACCACACCAGCCCTGACCGCCTAAACTGCACCCCGAAGGATCACGCGATCGAGCGAACTCCTACACCACGCCACCGGGCTTGGCCTGACGGCCAGAGGTGTTCGTCCCATGTCGTTCGTAATTCGTTGGTGTCGACGACGCCAGCATCGGTGCGCCGCTCGATTCCTGGGTGTTTCCATGTGCATGTGCACGCGACGCGCAACCCTATGGCGCCGGCGTGATCTGCCGAGTTCGCCGGTACTTGGTCAAGGTGCCGCTCGTGGCCATCGGGATGTACGGAGATCAGGGTCGCGGTGTGGGTGGTGCCGTCATCAGCGGTATAGCTCCACGTCATTTGTCTGCTCGATTCCCTGGCAAATCAGTGTCCTTGTTGAGGGCATGCTACCGAGGTGCGTCAGGAATGCCTGCGCCATTCGGTAGCGTGTCAGGCAATCCTTACAGTGATGTGTCGCGGTCGTCGCGCCGCTCGTGTTCACGGGTGTCTGCGGTGCGCCAAACCATGTTGTGGACTCGGTGGCTGCTGCGGTGCGCTTCGTGCAGCCGTTGCCGCTCGTCGATCGCGTCGGAGATCTCTGGTGGCAGGACATCGGTGTTGTAGTGGGCCGCTTGGTCAAGTACCGGTTGGAGGTCGAGCTGGTGGGGCCGTTGCGGTGCCGTGTTGACCTCGACGCTGAGCGTGGCCGACCAGGGCAGGTCCTCGTGAAGCAGTTTGAGCAGCGCTGAGGAAGGTGGTGGCGGCCAGCGGTTTTCGCCGGAATCGAGCAGCAGCACGGTGGCGCCGTGGTGTGCCGCGTGTTGGGTGATGTCGGCAATTGTCGAAGGCTCCACGTCGGCAGCGTGGTCGATGACGACGAGGGAGTTGGCGGGCAACTCCCATGTGCCCTGGGTCAGGTTGTGCTGGGTTTGTTCGACGGTGGCGCTCGTGTCTGCGACCTCTGCGGTCTCGATGTCGCTAGCGGCGCTGTCAGTGGGCTGGCACCACAGCACTTTGCGGTCGCGTGCTGCGGCGGCGGCGTGCAGGACACTCATCGCCGCCAGCGCCTCGCTGCGGTCGCCGGCGTGCACCGGTGTGAGGGTGAAGCCGTTGGCTCCCAAGCTAGTGATACCTCGGGCTGCCAGCGGGGGGAGGTGTTCGGTTGCTGCCGGTGAGAGCGTGAGCGAGCGCTGCGGGTCGTAGTCGCCGGCCGCTCTGAGCACCGACAGTTCGGTGCGTAGGGCATCCATGCGCTCGACGATGTGCTCGGCGCTGCGGGTGTGCGCTTCGGCGAACGCTGCGGCAGCGCTGGATTCGGCGCGGTCGAGTTCGGTGCTGATGCGGCGGCGGTGGGCGCGGGCGGCCTGCAAGGCCGCTCTGTCGGCGTCTTCGGCCTCGTGGCGGGCGTGGTCGACGTCTTCTCGGGTGACGATTTGATCGGCGCCTCCGGCGGCGTGCGTCCGTGCCTCGATTGCGGCGGCGAGTTCTTTTTGGAAGCGCTGGGCAGGGCTGGTGTCGGGCAGGGTCATGGTCGCCAGGCGAAGTCCGGCTTGGGCCGATGCCAGGTCGAGCGGATCTGTACTGGGGTCGACCTGCAGTTGAGCGATCTGGTCGCGGGCCCACGAAACACGTTGCAGCGCTTGTTCGTAGGTGGCTTCGGCGTCTTGCCAGCGTCCAACTACTTCGAGGACGGCCAGTTGATACGGACGGTCGGCGTCGGCGCGAGCCGCAAGGCTGCTGAGCTTTTCCGCTGCGGCGAGCACAGCGGGGCCCTGGCCGGCGTCGATGCGTGCTTTGAGCTGGTGAACGTGGTCGTCGGCGGCGCGCCATGCGGTGCGCAGCTCGGCGACGTTGGCCAAGGCCGGGGCCAGTGGCTGCAGCACAGGCCGTTCGGTGGCGAGGTCGTCGAAGCTGAGGCCTTCGAATGCCGCATGGGACCAGTGGAGCTCGTCGAGTGGATCCGGTGGGAGTAGTTCGTCCAGATCGGCTGGGTTGAGTTCGATGTATCCGAGGCGCTCGAGCAGATCGTCATCGTCGAGTACATGCTCGTCGACGAAGCTGGGCGGTTGCGGTTGGTGCGGGTCGGGGTGGTGGTGGAGCAGTTCTTCGAGTTCGGTGGGGGTTAGCGGCTGCTCGGCTGGTGCGGGAATGTGATCGAAGGGATGGGTGGGGGTGAAAAGGTCGATGGAGTAGGTCAGCAGGCGCGCGTATTCGTCGGCGCGAAGTGGTGGCTGATGGTCGGTGTCGAGCAGGTGTTCGCGGGCGACGTGAAGCAGATCAGATGGTGTCCAGCGTGCCGGGTCGGCGGCGTTGATCGCGGCGACCAGCCCCGGGAAGGCGGGGTCACCGGAAATCGCTTCGGCCAGTGTGGAACCGAAGATGCTGTGCAGGTCGGGCAGCCAGGATGGGCGTAGGCCCGCGTGGGGAAGTTCGAGGGCGGCAGGGGTGAGTGTGCCCGACAGTCGCCACCACAGTGCTGCGCCTGGCATTTCGTCGGGTAGCGGACCTTGGGCTGCGGCGTCGGTGAGCAGTTGGCGCAGATCCACGCCGGTGCGTTCGATGGTGCTCAGGTGAGCTGACAACTGCGGCCAGTACGGGTCTCGCCGCACGCGAGGGTCGATATCGTCGACCAGGGTGTTCCAGCGGCCGGTGGGTTGCCCGGACACTCCCAGTGCTTCTTTTGCACTGGTTTCGAGGCGGCGCTGGATGTGGCGCGTGCGAACCTGGTACTGCGGTGGGCCGGCAACGCGGGTGTCTGCCTCGTCGACATTGTTGGCCGCCCGGAAGACGGCCAGTTCGGCAACCAACCCCGGCTTTTTTGCGATAAGTGGGCGCGCCCATGCGGGGGCGGTAGTTGCGTCCCAAGATTTCGCGGTTGTTCGGATGGATTCGGCCAGTGTGGAGACCAATTGAGCACGGGCCGAAAGGCATTCGCCCCATTCAGGATGATCTTGGAGTTCTTGAGGTATCGAGGGCAGCCAGCGCAGAGGCCCAACACCCGTGGAGTGCTGGCCGCTGTGATCTAGACGCCAATCCAACACCGCAGCAACATCGGCTGCGCTGTCGAGTTCGCGTTCGTTAATGGCGGCGGTGAGACGCTCGTGCGGATCATCGCCCATTAATTGCAGCAGTGCCAGGTGCTTACGCAAGACCGGCCAGGCCGAATATTCGGTGAGTCCGGCGTAGATCTGTGCGGCGTTACTCTCGATAGCCAGAACGGCGGCGGTGCCGATGAGGTGTTCTGCACCGGTTCCCAACGCGTCGGCGTAGCGGCCGGCGGCTGCTCCCAGGCGCTGGAACGGGTCGAGCGCTTCGCGGGCTTCGGTGGTGGCCGAACGTTGAGCACCGTCGCGGGCGAGCACACGGGTGAGCACGTCGAGGGCGGTGTCGGGATGCAGGGCTTTGGTGGTCAGGACGCGGTGGGGGTCATCTTCTGCGGTGGACAGGTAGATGTGGGTTTCGTCTTTGGCGCGGCTGGCGGCCACGTAGAGCTGCTGGCGGGTCAGCGACTCCGAGCCCACGATGTGGCAGGTCCCGGTGACCTTGCCGGTGCCTGCGGTCGCCCCTTGGGTGGTGTCGATGGTGGCGGCGTAGCCAAGGGTGACGTGCTGGCGGACATACCATCCGGGCAGCGTGACGGTCTGGTTGGTATGCAGTTGAGAAACAGTCAGGCTGCCGCGTGTTCCGATTTTGGTCACTGTCCAGCGGTATCCGTTACGCACAAAGTCGCGGCCGCCCCCGAGGCGCAATCGGCGGTTGTTGTCGCGTGTTGCGACCACGTCACCGACGGAAGCGTGCAGTCCATCCGACAGCTCGACGACTTCGCCGTGGTCCTCCGATAAGCCCTCACCGGTGGCGTTGAGGCGGTCGAGACGTTCCAGGCGGGCACGTTCGTTGAGCTCTGCGACGGTCTCATTGGTGGGTGCCAGAAGCAGCGAATCCCACCCCTTGGCGAGGTCGACACGCCACCGCTCGAAGGCGGTGTCGGCGGCGGTCTTTTCGGAGGCGACGTGGATTCGGTTGTTGTCGGCGTAGTAGGCCAACGCTGTAGGGTCGCCATCGCGCAACGCGAGGGTGACCGCGGCTTCGGCGCGCGAGCGGAACCGCATAACCTCGGTCAGGGTCACCGATCCGGCGGTAAGGGCGACATCGCGCAATATGCCGCCCGCAGAGATGGAGGCGAGCTGTTTGTCGTCGCCGATCGTTCGCACGCTCGCGCCGCGCGCCTCGGCGATGCGGTCCACGGTATCGAGCGCGAGAGTCCCTGTCTTGCCAGCTTCGTCGATGATCAGCAGGGTGTCTGGTCCGATGGTGTCAAACCATGTACGTGCAGGGTCATCGGCTGCAGCGTCGATGTTGCTGTCGAGCCAGACGAGTTTGTCGACGGTGTCGGCGGGGATCTCGATGCCCTGTTCGTGCATGTCGTTGCGCAGTATTTGAGCCGCACTGGCGCTGGGGGAAAGGCCGATCACATTGCCGCCTTCCTCCATCCACGCGCGAGCCAATGTCGCCATCGCAGTGGTTTTCCCGGTACCGCCCGGCGCCAGGGCCAGCGCCAAACGAGCACCGGAAGTGGCCATGTGGCGGACCAGTGCTTGTTGGCCGTCGTTGAGAGTTTGGCCCCGCGCCTTTTGTTCCAATAGCGCCAGTTCGACGGCCTCGTTGCTGATTCGACGCCCGTCAAGCCGCTGGGCGAAGGCGATGATTCGGCGTTCTGCAGCCTTGATTTCCGGGCTGGTGAACAGTGCGGTGCCGTGGGTGCTGTAAACGCTGGCGCCGTCTCGGCGGCGCAGCGCTTCAGGTTCCCCGAGATCGGCGTCGATGTCGCGGGCGTGGGCCACACTGTGTGGCTCACTGAGCGCCGCTGCTGCTATCGCTTCGGCCACCGTGTGGTCGGCAACGATCGAGTCATGCTTGCGTACTAGACGCAGCGCCTCGGCGTAGACGTGAGTGCGCTGCCAGGTCGAGCGCGCTCCGGAAACGACCTCGATCACCGCGGCGGCTTGGTCGTTGATCCACTCGGCAGTGACCTCGGGCCCAGCTTGTTGGCGGCCCGAGAGGACGTTGGCCAACATGGCTGTCAGTTCGTCTTGGCCGCCGAGGTGTTCAACGACTTGGGTGTGCCACTGCTGGCGCTGCTCAGCGTGCGAACGCGGTTCGTGCTTGGCCTGACGTGTTTCGAGGGTGGCCCGCTGCGACAACGCAATGGCTTCGGGCGTGGTGGGTTCGCGGCCATGGTCGCGTTGAAACTGCTTGGCAAGTTCGTAGTATCGGTGTTGGATCGCAGCACGCCGCGACGACATGAGGTCAATGAGACTGTCTGGAACACCGACAATTTCGCGTATCGGACGTTTGCCGCGGACCTCGCTTTTCCGTTCGGCGTAGCCGATGGGAAGGCCCTCGATCATGTAGCCCTGAAAGTTGGTGTTGTAGACCTCTGAGGCGGCCACCATCGTCTTAAAAATCGGTCGGCCGTCAAGTGCGAGCCAGCGGGGGATGCCGTCAGCGCCGGTAGCGCGAACTTTTCCCGAGACCGCCACGTGGGTGTGGAGATTGGGGTCACCGGCACGACTGTCTCGATGCGTAAATGCTGCTCCGATGAAGCCTTCGGTGTCGATCTGGGCGACGCCGGCCGTGCCGATTCGAGTGAAGGCTGCGTTGTCTTGCATGAATGCCAGTGCGTCGTTGACGGCACGCTGGTGGCATTCCTCGATGATCTTGGCGATCGGTCTTGGTGCCACCGCCCACAGCACGCTTGCGCTCTTGTGAGGCGTGAAGGTGAAGTCGTATCCGGCTACGGAGGTGGTCTTTTCGCGGGTCTCGCGGGCGATGAATCCTGCCAGTTCACGGCTGCCTGCTGGTGGGCGCCCGTAGGTCTCGGTGAACATTTCGGTGGCGATTGCGGTGCGCATTTTCGCCCTGACCTCTTCGGCGATCGGTGCGTTCCAGTGCTCGGCTTGGCTGAGATTGTGATCGCGGTAGGCGATGGCCAGGCGCTTCTGGAGTGGAGACTGCCCGTCGTTGATGTGAAAGGGACGACCCAGTTTGACCGCTTCGAGGGCAGCGTGTTTCGGGGCACCTTGGGCGATCAGTTCTTTGACAAGGGCGGCGGCGTTGGGGTGCAGTCCGAGGCCGAAGATCGCCTTCATCTGATCCTCAGTGACTTCCGATCCGCGCTCGACAGTCCAGAGGTCCTCACCGGCGACAACCATCGGGTCGCGCCCTTCAGGGACAGTCAGCGACTCCATGCCCCGGCCGATCCATCGGCCCGGCGACTCTCCCTTTTCGGAGTAGTAGGAACTCAGTGAAGTCCGGCCCTTGTCGGTGCCGTCGGCAGCAGCCACCTGCCGGATGAGGTACAGGTACCCATCCCCGGCGGTGAGCTTGTGCCCGCTCATCATGGCCGCTTCACAAACTCAACGCTATGGCTGCGCCCTGCATCCGTTGCGTTCACTTTGACCGCAGGTCAGCAGCGGTTCGTTATCGAAACGTGACCTAAGTGCAAGAGGTGTGTGGGACTTGAGAAGGCCGGAATGGCAGGGGTTTGGGCACTGGGATTGAGGAGAGGGCAGGCAGAACAGACAGGTGTAGCGGGTGGATGGAGCAGTCAAGTGAAGACAGAAAAGTCATTGAGCAGCTTTACGATCCGAATATGGAGAAGACAACGAGCAAAAAGCTCGCGCGCGCGCAGATTTTGGAGCGCCAGGCCGCTGCGGCGGCCGAACGCAAGGCGCGCGAACGACAGAATGCTGAGAACCTGACCGAGTTCGTGGTGGCAACCGCTAAGGCTGAGGAGGTCGACCTGTGGCTGGCCGAACGTATCGAGAAGGCCAATCGAGACGCGGAGAAGCGCCGGCGGGCCCACATGGTGGCAGCAGGAAAAGCGCTGCAGGCGATGCGGTTCCGCGGTGAGACCCTGAGTGGGATCGCCGCACAAGCCGGCGTCACGACAGCGAAAGTGCGGGAGTACTTGAAAGTGGCGGCCGCCGACGGCGCGACGCAAACTGCGGAGGCCGCAGTGTCAGAACCCGAGGACGGCTCGCAGAGCGTGCCCACTGAGATCGAGAACACAAGCGATGGAGCTGAGCCGGCCTCGCTGACGCTGGTTGCCCAATAGTCAAGCGCTTGCACGTAGTAGGCCAACGGCGAGGACCAAGAGGGTGGGTACGAAAAGTGGTGGCAGTCGGCGGTGGGAACCGCTGCCGTTAACGGTGGACCCGGCCGCCGACCGGAGCGAGATCGAGCGGTTTCGATCGAAGGTCATCACCGGGCCGCGCATTGAGGATTGCGCCATCTACACGGGCGCGCTGAGCGAGGGGTACGGGGTGTTCGCGGTCCGCCGTGGTGGCCGTGTTCGAATGGTGCGAGCAGCGCGGTACGCGTTGGCGCTGGCCCTAAACGGTGAAACCCTGCCCGCGGATGTGCGGGCATTACACCAGTGCGACAACCCGGTGTGCGTGCGCACGGTCGATGCGGGAGAGATCGTGAACGGACTGGCGTTGCACGTTGTGGCCGGGGACCAGCGTGAGAACATGACGCGGATGGCTCGCATGAAGCGCGGCGGTGGACGCCCGACCATCGTCAGGCGTGGAGCTGGTGTGCATGAACGGGTTACGCGCGCGTTGGCGTTGCGGGAAGCGGTGCGCCATGGGTGGGATGACGAGGCGGTCGCTGCGATCCTCTTGGGTTCCTCAGAACCGACGTTGTGGTGAGGTAACGCGACGGTTGATCTGACATGACGGGGAGCATGGCCCCCTTGGGCGCGTGTACCTATCTAGAGGGCATCATCGGCTGGATCAGGGTGTGACTGGATGGATGTTGGTGTTTCACCACACTGGAACGGTCATCGAATCAACCTTTGACAAACCGCGAGCGAAAGTTGTTGCGTGCCCGTCGCGATGCTTGATGCGCGATGCTTGATGCTTGATGCTTGACCGGTCGGGTTCAAGGGTGGTCGATGCTGCGGTAATGGGCGTCGGCCATCTGAGACAGAATCCACACCGTCAGCTTCGGGTCAGATGGATCTGCGGAACTGTCGAGATAGCCGTGCAGCCAGCCATCGACGATGTACTCCTGCCGGATCCAGGTGGGGAAGTCGTGAATCTGCAACTGGGCCAATGTGGACACGGCGCGGTCGAGCTGACCGCGGTCGATACCGTTGGCGGATGCGGTGGCGTACACGTTGGCGACAGCTTGACCATCGTCACGCGCGTTCAGCAATTGTGCCGCGAGCTCAAAGGTGTAGGGCCGGTTGTACGGCGACATCAGGTGGTCCTCTCGTAATCGGGTTCGATCGTGGCGTTGCCGGCAACCGTAGGTGTGCGGGCCTTCTCGTCAAGCTGGATCAGATTGAACTGGGCATGGGCGCTTCGCCTGGGCGTAAGAGCGTGTAGGTAAGTGTCGGTGACTTTGGCGTGTGTCTGCAATGCCTCACGCGCGGAGTCGAAGTCGGCGTGAACTGTGATGGTGGTCGCGTCACGGTGAGCGATGCGCAGCTTGTGCATGACCTGGTCCATTCAACGGGCTCGTCAGTGGGGCGGGCTAACGGTCGTAGAGGGCGAGTTGCGCTGCGGCGCGTTGGGCGTCTTCGTGGTTGTCGGTGCGCGCGGCGTAGATCGCGAATTCGAATTCGTAATCGTCGATGTCTTTGTCGGTCCAGTGCTCGGGGTAGAAGCTGCTGTCACCACCCGAACGTTCAGGGCAGTCTTGCGGACGCTTGCCGCCGGGGCACCCAAAGTCTCCGCAGGAGCAGAAGGGGCCGGAGAGTTCTTCCCAGGAGTACGTGTGGCCATCGTCGGCGCCGGGGACCTTGTCGTTGGAAACATGCAGGATCTGGTGACTGCCAAGCGTCGGGGTCCACGGGTCGCTATCGAGCGCAACGGTTGGCGCTTCGGCTGCGGTCCGCGGTTGAGAGGGATTCATGAGGTTTCACCAGGGCGCGAGTTTTGCTGACGATAATGGGTGACTGCACGTTCGAGGGCCATGATCTGGCTTTTCATCGCGGCAACCTGGCGGCGTCGATCGCGCCGCGTGGTTCGCCCGAATACCCCACTGCGCCTCAATGCAGGCATCCAGATGGTTCCGTCTGGCCAACGCAGGGCGCCGCTGCCGTCCTGGGGGTAGACATCTGGCAGCTGCTCCGCCCTGCTCGGCTTCGCCGGGTGCGGCACTGCGCGCGACTGGATGTTCATGCGGACACCGCCGTCACATCCGTCGCCGATAGCGCAGCATTGGCCAGTGCCTTGATCCGCTCAGGCCGGAAGCCGGCCCAGTGCTCGGAGCCGGCCACCACGACGGGCGCCTGCAGGTAGCCCAGGCTCATCACGTAGTCGCGGGCCTCGTCGTCTGCGGTGATGTCGACCTTCTCGAACTCGATGCCCTGCTTTTCCAGCGCCTTGTAGGTGGCGTTGCACTGCACGCAGGCGGGCTTGGTGTAAACGGTGATGGTCATTTCTGACTCCTCGTGAGTGAATAGAGAAAGCATTCCCTGTATTCCTTCAGTTTAATATGCGCTGGACATTTATGCAATAGCTTTAGCAAACTCAGACATGGAAACTTAGGACAATTCTGAACGATGGCCATTACGCAAATGGGGCCCTCTTTCGCAAGGGCTATCTCAGAAGGCGAGCAACTTCGCCTATTCGATGCAATTACTCTGGACTGCAACTCCTTACCCTCACTTTCGATACAAACTGGATGCGGTGTCGATCGCTCCATAGGCGTTCTTGCTGCCGACTCTCACGATTTGAAGAACACCGTGTTTAGGTGCTGGGATAGTTGCGCTGTAGCAACCTCGTATTGATGGGCCGCAGTGAAACCACGCTGGATCGCTCAAGGGTGAGTTTCCGACTGTCGAGACGGGATTACAGCTGGTCGGCGCCCGAGGTGGAGGTAACGCGAGGTGGTCAATTCCAATAGTCGATGCCGACGCTGACCTGGTGTCGGCTGTCCGCGTCGATGTGGTGCTGTTCGTGGCGGGCGAGGGAGCGCAGTGCGATGGCGACGAGGTCGGGCAGTTGGCCGGCCGTGGCGGTTTCGTGGGTGACGCTGGCGAGCCACACGAAGGGATCGGCCTTCGCGGTGCGTGTGTCGGTGGGGTAGATCGCGATGTGCCAGCCGACGTGGACGTCGTGGGTTTCGAGGGCGAGTCGTTGGGCCAGGGGCGTGATGTTGGCGGCGTAGTCGCTGATCCAGAGCCAGTCACCGGTTTCCAGCCGGGACTGGAAGTGCATGTAGCGGCGGCCATCGGTCAGTGGATTGAGGGCGATGCCGAAGCGGTGATGGATCTCGCCGAGGATCGCGTCGAAACCGCGACTGTCGGGCTGTGCGGCATCCACTCCGGTGCGGGATCGGCGGCGCGTGGCCGCCCGGGGGTCAGCACGGTGGCCGGCCAGTGATTTGGCAGCGGGTGGCGTGGTCGGGTACCAGGTGGCCGACGATGTCATCGGCGATGTCGACGAGCGCGGTGAGCAAGTCGCGCACCTTCTCGTCCTGGGCAGTGCTGAGCTGATCCTGGCTGCGCAGGTCGCAGAGCTCGTCGCGCAGCGGGAACCAGTCGCCGAGCAGGTCGATGACGGGCCGAGCGATCGGGTGGTCGGTGGCGGTCATGAGGGGGCCTTTCTGGGGCAGGCGAGCAGAGGGGGTGGCGCTGTTCACCGGAGGTGGGGGATGGTGGTCTCCCACCTCCGGGAAAGTTCAGGCCAGGAGGCGTATTGCGTGGCCGCCGAGCCATTGGGAGACGTTGCTGCTGACGGCGTTGCCGAAGCCCATGGTCTGTTCGGACTTGTTTCCCATCGCCCGGTAGGTGTCCGGGAAACGTTGGGCCCGAGCGTGTTCGCGGGGGGTGAGCATCCGGAAACGGCAATCTGCCACGTCGATGGTCGATCCCGAGACCAGTCCGGCCGAGTCGCGGGTGGCCACGGTGTGCAGGGGTTCGCGGGTGGTCTTGGCGTCGCCCTTGCGGAACGGGATGACCAGGCTGATCGGCGGCTGCTGCGGGCAGGTGGCGTTGGGCGGGACGGTCAGGGCCTGGTGACCGCCACCTCCAGAGCCTGTGGTGACCGTGGCCAGCGGGTCGGCAATGCTGGTGGCGTCGGCGTGGTTGCGTAGCACGGTGATCCACGGCTCCGGGGTGAACAGGCCCTCGGTGTCGCGGGTGGTGCGGGCCCGCATCGGGACATCGGTGGTGATGGCGGTGTCGTTCCAGGTTCCGCCAGCGGGGACCAGCATCGGGGGGACGGCCATGCCGTCGCCGATCTTGGTCGAGCGTGTCGGCATGGGTGCAGCCGATACCGGGTAGGACCGGGAGTCTCCGTCGGCGCCATGGTTGGTCGCGACGATGGTCGGTTCGCCGAACTTCTCGATGCCGGTCCGGATGCGGCGCATCGTGGAGGCGGCCAGCGCTTTGCGGCGATCACCGATCCGCTCGCCCAGGTTGCTCCAGTCGATGGCGGCGGCCGCGGGCAGGACGAACGGTTCAACGATGCTGTGGCGGCAGGCCGCGTTCGGGCAGCGGTACACGTATTGCTGGCGGTACTTGCCGATGCGTCGGCGGTCGGGGCGCTTCCACGATTGGACGGCAGGGTTGACGGCGTCGCACAGGGGGCACCAGGCCAGCGGTCGGGGCCGAATCTCGTACATCGGCACGCCTTTACGGGCGAACAGAAAGTACATGCGATCGCGCCACTGCGGGGCGAACGGATTGGTGTCGTCACCGATGTGGGCCGAGGACACGGACACGAACTGGTGGCTGTAGCCGAGGGTGTCCATGGCGGTCAGCCAGACGTCGAACAGCTCCCAGCGGGCCGCCTCGACCACGTTCTCGACGAAAACCATGTCGTAGCGATGCACTTCGGTGGCCCGCACGACATCCCAGAACGTGGCGCGGGTGCGGTCACGGCCGGCCAAGGGGACGTGACCCTCGTCTTCGAGGAACAGCGACATCTGAGTGCGGGGCGCGGCCGTGCCACCGGCCGGTGAGAGTTCAGTGCAGATGGGCGATGCCCACAAGATGTCGGTCTTGGGCATGCGGCGCATGTCGTAGTTGGAGACGTCGGCGATGACGTGATCGGCGTTGGGAAAATTGAGTGCATGGGTGGCGATCGCCAGATCCCAGTGATTTGCTCCGAGCGCCAATTGCAGGCCTGCATTTTCCAGGCCGATGCTCGAACCCCCAAAGCCACAAAAGATGTCGGTGTACGAGATGCCGGTCGGCTGGCCGCTGGGGCGCCAGTCGGAGTGTTCGGCTTCAAGGGCGGTGCGGATGTCGGCGAACTGTTCTGCGGTGAGAGCGGGAGCGTCCACGATGTTCATGCGATTTCCTCACGGGGGAGTGCTGCGAAGTGTGGGGGGCGTTTCTTGGTGTTGTCTATAGTCTACATCAGCTGTTGCCTATAGGCAACAGCTGATTAGCTCCCGCCTCACTTCGTTTCACGCGAGTCACGTTGTCGCACAGCGCAATCAGGGGCTCTCGATACTCAGTCCGCTGGTCCCCACGAGCTGGTGTAGGTCACGATGGTGCGGGACACGACTTCCACGTATCCGGCAGGGAAGCCCAAGTACTGCGCTTCGGGATGGGTGGCCCACCGACGTGCCTGGTTCTCGTTGGGAGCTTCGGTGATCTGTCCGCGATTGGATGTGAGCGCAGGCGAGTCGCGCAGCGAGCGCACGCCCCATTCGGTGCGTTCCACACGTTTGCCGTGCTCAGCCCGGCCGGGGAGGTCGAACAACGGAAGCGTCATGAGGTCACGGTGAAGAGCTCGAGTTGGCCGACCGGTAGCAGTCCAGGCATCACCTTGTGGGGACGGTAGAGCCCCGAGTCCCCGTCGCTAAACTGCACCTTGACGTGGTTGAGGGTGATGTGTGCGACCACACCGGATTTCACAGTTCCCGGGCCGCGGACCACCTTGACGTGTTGGCCGATGCTGAACTCTTCCAGCGAGGTAGCGCAATGGCCGGCGTGTTCATTGTGGGGGTCGTCCAGGTCGTCCTCGACCATCTCGAATCCCAATGCGCGATCGAGTACACGGTCTTGCCACTCCTGGATCCGGCGCAGCTCGCGGTAATGGGCGTCGACTTCTTCGTCGGTCGGGTGGTACCTGCCGCCGTAGATCGGGTCGCCTTCGTTGCGCCTGTGGCATTCGACCTCCCGGCCGCAGCGGCACCAGTCGCGTCGGATGTTCTCCGCGTTGAGTGCGCGACGAACTTCGCGCAGTTCGTCGGTGACATCCTGGGCCAGGCTGCGGGCGTACCGGTTGAGTTGCGCGGTAGTGACTGTCACTGATTTGACTGGCGGCCTGCCAATATCGGTGGTCCACCACGGGCACACGATCTTCCCTCTGCCGCAGGTGTAGCCGTTCGCAAGCCATTCCGGCCCTCCGTCGATACGGTGACCGGTGCTGCTGGAGCAGCGCGACATCAAGTCCGCGACACCGTCGGGCCCGAGCAGGCAGTCGCGCATCGCCCATCCGCCGATCGAGCGCAACAGCCACCGTTGGTCCTCGGTCAACGCCGGCCTGGCCATCACTCACCACCTTTGCGGGAGCGGCGGGTGGGACAGAGCGTGGACAACGCGGGGCTGATGCGCCCGGAAGCACTTGCGGAGCGTCCGTGTGGATTTCGAGCAGGCGTAGCCATGGTGGAGGACTCCTTTCGATGCCATCCTGTTGCCTATAGTCTACTACTAGTAGTAGACTATAGGCAACATTCAGTGAGAAGGGTGGTGGCAGTCAGATGGGCAGCACCGCAGTCGAATTCACACCTCGCCTGTCCGGCCTGATCGAAGGTGAGCGGACACCGACGGTGTGCGTCTCGTTTGGCATGGGACTGGACAGCTCAGCCTTGCTCGCGCGGTGGCTTACCGACCCATCCAGCCGCGACTTCGCACTCGAAGACATGGTCGTCCTCACCGCCATGACCGGCCACGAGAGCGCAGCCACCATCAGCGCGGTGAGCCGTCATATGCTGTCGCTGTTCCAAGCCAACTCCGTGGTACGGCCGGGCCGCAGCGGCGGGAAGGGGATCACCGCTCGGTCCTTGCGCGTCACTGCCACCGGCTCACGAGACCAGATGGCACGCAAGCTCGCGCGCCAACCAGGAAGACCCGTGCGGGGCGCCGACGGCATCGTGCGGCACGTTCTGCGCGACCGAGCGACCGACTCGTCCAAGGTCGATCATCTCTACGTGGCGGCACCGGCCGGCGGCCTGGACAAGCAGCGCCCTGGTTTCGAACAGTGGTGGCAGGAGGTCACCGGCGATGCCTTGTTCTGACATGTCCCCGGAGCTGTCAGCGCTTGTAGACTATGAGCGACAAGAGTGCTGGGACACCGACCAGAGGACGTTTGTGAGTGCCACCGGAGATTTTGACGAAGCAGCAGTGCAGGCGCGCGTGGGGGCAAACATCAGGCTTCGGCGCGAAAAGGTCGGTCTGAGCCAGGGTGCGCTGGCCGAACGTGCGGGCATCCATCGGACGTTTCTCAACCAGTTGGAGAACGGTCACCGTGGGTGCACCGTCACTGTCCTGGCTCGGTTGGCCATAGAACTTGATACCAGCGCCTCGGTGCTGGTGCTTGACATCGTGTGACCATGGTAGACGGGCATGCGCAGGAGCGGATCACCGTCTCCACAGTCGCGTTCAGAGATTTGCCGGCTGGCCCCGCAGAGCTGCGTGACGAGCTGCCGCTCGTGGCCACCGTGCTGCGGGTCGTCCCAGGGCCACAAGGCCGCGGCGAGTTCTGGTGCGCTCGGCTCGAACGGCCCGTCAAGTACCGAATTGGAGATGTGTTCGACACCAGGCGTTGCCAGCCGGAGTCCCTCGGCAACGACAGCGCGGGCCCGTTCCTGTGGATCCAAATCATCGTTATGAGCGCACATCACCCTGGGCAGCGGATACAACCAGGAATCACCGGTATGCAGGTAGACGTCGCCTATGTCGTGGACCTCACGCTTGGGCAGGACAGCGCTCTCGATCCGGCAAAGGTTGACTACGCTGGCATCGCCATCGTGGACGACCAGCCAGGTCTGCTCGCTGTTCGTGCCGGTCTCATCGACCGCGTCCAGTCGCTGGTCTCAGCGCTCAACGAGCTGTCTGGACAGGGCCTTGACAACCACGTGCCACAACCTTTGGGCCCCAACCTAGTCCAGGGCGAAACGGTGTACGCCATCACCTCTGCCGATCTGCGCTACTACGACGGATCGGACGACACAGGCCAGGGCTGGCGGTCGACAACCGACCCCGACGAGCTGTTGTACTGGATTGCCGACGACCTCGCGCGCCACGCCGCGTGGGGATGGACTCGGCGCACTCCGTCCGCGGCACGCATGGACCAGCATCAGCTTCGGGACTTGCTCTGGATTCCGCAGTGGCTATTGCTGATGACCGCGCTGGATCCGAGCTGGGGTCAGCGCACCCGCCTTCGGGTTCTCGGCTAAAGCAGCTCGGGCGAGTTGTCCGCTGGCCGCTCGTCGAAGTGGCCGACGAAGCGGTAGTAGACCTCGGTGCCAGTGGTATGAGGGTAAGCGTGGTCACGCACATACCAGGACCGCTGGCCATGCCGCTTCATCGTGGCAAACCGCTCGGGGTAGTCCGACGGATGTGCGGCGGTCAGGCATGCCACATAGCCATCCATGCTGCCGCCGTGGAAGTGCTTGTGTCCCTTGCATCCAGAGCGCCCACTCGGACAGTTCGACATCTGTCGCTTGCCAGGGTGATGGGACCACCTGATTGCCAGGGGGATGGGACCACCGTGGCGCGTTATCGAGGATGCTCGTCGGGCCCTTCTGGGTCAAGCTGGCCGGGTCGAGTGCGTTGGCGGTAGGACGGTCCTTCGATGACCAGGGTGTGGGCTGCAGCGGTCAGTCTGTCGATGGCTGATTGGGCGAGCAGGGTGTCGGCGGTCATGGTCAACCATTCGGCGGGTTCGCGGTTGGACGTCACGATGGTGGTCTTGGTTTGGTGGCGTTCGACGACGATTTCGTAGAAGTCGCTGGTTTCGGTGGCGTCGAGGGGCCGCAGCGCGAAGTCGTCGATGATCAGGACGTCCACGGCTGCCAGCCGTCGGATCTCGGCGTCGACGGTGTGGTCGAGTCGAGCGGCACGCAGCCGGGTGAACAGTTTGTCGGATCGGGCGAACAGGACACTATGGCGGCGGCGAATAGCCAAGTGCCCCAGCGCTGTTGCCAGATGCGTCTTGCCTACTCCGACGGGTCCGAGGATGATCGCGGACTGGCCGGCGTCGAGGAATCGCAACGCGGTCAGGTCGCCGAGCAGGGTGCGGTCATAGCGCAGGTCCTGTTGTGCGGTCCAGGAGTCGAAACGCATCGTGGGGTCGAGGCCGGCTTTGGCCGCCCGCAGGGCAGCTGAACGGGATTCGCGCCGGGAGACCTCGTCGGCGAGCAGTGTTTCCAGGAATCCAATGTGGCTGAGCTTGTGCTGGCGGGCCAGTGCGGCCCGTTCGGGCAGGGTGTCGGCCAGGGCGCCGAGTTTGAGCGCTTTGAGCAGTCGGAGCAGGTCTGCGCCGACCGGGTCTGCGGCCACGCGGTTTGTGGTGGTCATGTCAGCAGGTCCCCTCGGAGTCGGCACTAGCAACGACACTCAATGATGTTGAGGTGGTGTTGAATTCAGAGGGATCTCGGGAGAACCGGGTAGCGGTGTGGCCGACGGCCAGCGGCAGCGCCGGAATCGTGTTCTCGGTGGCGCGTTCGAGCATCGAGGCGATCTTGTTGACCGAGACGACATCGAGGTCCAGCGCCATCGAACAGGCCTGCTCGACGCGTTGCGCGCCGTATCGGCGCACCAGGCCCTGGAGTCGGTAGACGGTGCGCATCCGCGTCCATGGCAGCGGATCGTCGAGGATGCGTTCGGCGTAGATCCCGACGTTGGGGCCGTGCGCGGCGCAGGTGGCGATCAGTGTCGTCAAGTCCCGCATCGCGTAAACGGCCTTGTGTTCGGGCAGATCGGCGCGGTCGGTGCTGCGGCCACCTGCAGACTGGCGGGGATGGACTTTGACCAGCACACCGCGGTGATAGAACTTCACCAGCTCACTATCGGCGCGCACGTCCAACGCGGTGCCGATCCACTGCTCGGGCAGCGAGTAGAGGGCTTTGGCGACTTCGGCGTGGAAGTCGCGGTGCACCTTTACGGTCTTGAACATCGGCACGTCGTAAGCGCCCGGCACCGGAAGCAGTAGGGCCTGTTCTTCGGTGGTGAACACCTCCACTGGCCGTGCACACGTGCTGCCGTGGATACGGGTCCCGGCAGTACGAAGACACCACGCGGTGACAGCCTGCTGTGCCTGCTCAATACTGGTGAATGTTTCACCGTCCCAGAAGTTTCGGCGCACGTACTGCACCGCACGTTCCACCCGCGGTTTGTCTTTCGGGGAACGCACCCGGGCCGGGTCGGTAAGGAACCCGACATGGCCGGCGTAGTCGAGCCAGCCCGCGGTGAATCGGGGGTTGACCGCATCAGCAGCGGCGATCACCGGCTTGAGGTTGTCTGGGATCAGCACCGTGAACACCCCGCCAAAGAACTCCCACGCCGCCTGGCAGCCGGCGATCACCGCCGCCAGGGTCTGTGAGTAGGACAGCCACACGAACATGTGCCGGGAGTAGACGGCAGTGAAGATCAACGCGTGCACCTTGCGACGCCGCCCATCGGTGGCGTCGGTCAGCATCCCCAGGTAGCCGAAATCGATCTGGCATTCCACCCCGGGATCCCCGTCAGCGACCCGCACCGTGGTGTCCTTGCGGCCGAAACCGCAACGCTCACCGGCGAATCGGTTCAACGTTCGATACGGCACCACGCACCCCTGACGGGCCAGCAACGTCTGGATCTTGGTGATCGTCAACGGCCGCGCCTGACCATCGCCGGCCACCCACGCGGTGATCTGGTCCTCAAACCCCAGCAGCTGTTCCCACGCTGCGCCGTGGCCATCGGGGCGTACTGGGCGCACCGCGTCGGCGACAGCCCCGATCAACCCGTCATCGACAGCCTCGACGCCGTCGCTACGGCGCAGACCAGCCGCTTGCGCGGCCTCGACGTAGCGGCGCACCGTTTTGCGGTCCACGCCGCAATGCGCGGCGATCGTGCGGTACCCCGGTGCCGGTAGCCCCGCGACCCCCAGCCACACCCGCAGCACTTCCCTGATCTCGTTCACACTGACCTCCCGAAAAGCCATGCCCGCCGCCTCCGTGACTTGGACCATCACGGCGATCAAACGAACAGATGAAGAGACCACCGACGCGACGCGCCGGTGGTCCCATAACTGGCAATCCAGGTGGTCCCATCACCCTGGCAAAATCAGCTCACACTGGTCCCATCCTCCTGGCAGACGACAGACATCGCTGCTCCCCGTTCGTTCCTTATGCCGGCTGGCGTTTGAGATAGGTGTGGATGATCTCGCGAATTCTGTCTCGGCAACGCCAGTGATTTGAGCACCGCCAACCGTCAGGGATCGGTCTGGATGTTGGCTCGAACTGGCGGGTTCCTGTACGACCGCACAGAGCGCACCGCCGGCGTTGCAGGTCCGCGCGATGTCCGGACAGCGTTGTGCTCATGGTCGAATGCTTTCACGAGTGGTACTTATCGTGTCCTCGCTCGCTTCCTCAATCTGGTTGGGCTGGTATGTATTTGCCGGACTGGGGTGCGACGACAGCATTTCGTTGTGATACCAAGATGTTTGAAAGCACGGAACTCGGTTCACGACGCAGCGATGGTTGGGCTGATCGGTGCTGGGGATCCATCCGACGGATTCAAGAACTCGGTCGACCGTTGGCAGGAGCTGTTCGGAGAGCGCAGGTCCGAAGCTGACCAGCTCCGATACCGCCAGCCCTGCTACGGGGTGTGCGGCCCACCTGGGCGCGGGGACGACGTCGATCGCAATGAGAACCCGTGACCCTTCGCCGGCGGCGCGGAGCCGATCGATCACCCCCGCCAGGTGCAGCAGTTCGCCGGGCCGATGGGGACCGAATGCACACTGTGCCTGGTTCAGCCAGTGAGCGAGGTTGATGTCAGCCCACATCCGGATGTCTCCGAAACCTGGTGATTCGCAGCATCCAGCCCTCGGCGGCCACATGGTGTCATCGTGACGGGGAAACGCGTCGGCGAGAACTACCTCGCTCGCGAGTGTCCGAGGAACCCCGAGCCCTGCCAAGCGGCCGGGCAACGCATTCACGAAAGAGGACGGGCCAGAACGATTTCCGTTGGCCGTGGCGGTGGGGAGCGGAAGCATTGTCGCTACTGCTTGACTGAGTCGACATGGCCGTTGCAGGGAGCGCCCCAGATGCCGCGATGTAGCTCTTGGGCCTCGTGCTCAGCCGCGGCGATCTGAGGCTGAAGGCTCACCGGGCGGTGGTTGAAGATATAGTTTCGGGCGATGCCGGCGCGTGCGGCTTCGATTGAGTAGTTCCAGCCGTCTGAGCGCTGTAGGTAAGCCAGTGTGCGACCGTACTTGTCGCGCGGGTCCAAAGACGGATCAGAGATGATGGCTACTCGATGTCCGGTCAGCATGCGATCGGCATAATCAGCAGCTTCGATGGCTCCACATCCAACAGTCCAGCCTGGCTTGTGCAATTCGGGCGTATCGATTCCCGCGATCCTCACTCGCAGGCGGCCGCGGTGGTCGTCGCGCACATCGACAGTGTCACCGTCGACGGCACGCAGAACGGTCGCGGTCGGTGGCTGGATAGGTGGGCCTGCGGGTGCCTGCGGAGTCGGGCTGCATGACACGGCAACGGCCACGATGGGTACGGCTGCAGCTGTTCGCCTGACGGCGGCGGCGGCGGCGGCCGAGATCGCCGGGCTTAGGTGCCACCACGTTGCACGTTTAGTCATATTACGCATAGTAAAGCAATCGTGAACGTTTCTAAAGCAATCACACTGGGTGCCGTTGTCCAGGCGATTTGGGACTGTCAGCTCCGGTTGAAAAGTGAGCAGGTAGTTCCGGTTGAAAAGTGAGCACCCTTCGATTGGAGAGTGATCACTGTGGAGGATTGGGCGGAGATTCGCCGGCTGTATCGGTCGGAGAAGCTGTCGCAGGCTGCGATCGCGCGGCAGCTGTCCTTGTCACGAAACACCGTCGCCAAGGCGCTGCGATCCGAGGCGCCGCCAAGGTATGAACGCAAGCCGGCGGTGACCTCGGCGTGGGCGCAGGTAGAACCGGCGGTGCGGGCGCTGTTGGCTCAGTTCCCGACGATGCCGGCGACGGTGATCGCCCAGCGGGTGGGCTGGACCGGTGGGCATTCCTGGTTCACCGAGAACGTCGGGCGGATCCGCCCGGAGTACGCACCGGCCGATCCGTGTGACCGGCTGGTGCATCTGCCCGGTGAACAAGTGCAATGCGATCTGTGGTTCCCCGGGAATCTGGTTCCTGACCATGTCGGGGTGCTGCGCTCGTTTCCGGTGCTGGTGATGGTCGCCGCCTATTCGCGATTTGCCGCCGCGATGATGATCCCGTCACGTGTCACCGGGGATCTGCTGGCCGGCATGTGGCAGCTGCTTTCCCAACATATCGGTGCGGTTCCTCGAACATTGTTGTGGGACAACGAGTCCGGTATCGGCCAGCGTGGACGCCTGGCCGATGGTGTGGCCGGGTTCTGCGGGGTGCTGGGCACTCGGCTGATCCAGGCCCGCCCCTACGATCCAGAAACCAAGGGTCTGGTGGAACGGTTCAACGGCTATCTGGAGACGTCGTTTCTGCCGGGCCGGGTGTTCGCCTCACCGGCTGATTTCAACGCTCAACTATTGGACTGGCTGACCTCCATCGCCAACCAACGTCTGCATGCCAGCGCCCGGTTGGTCCCCGCGCAAGCCCTGACTGCCGACCGGGCGGCGATGGCCGCCCTGCCACCGGTGGCTCCGGCGATCGGTACGACGATGACGACGCGACTGGGACGCGACTACTACGTCAGCCTCGGCGGCAACGCTTACTCGGTGCATCCGGAGGTGATCGGTCGGATGATCACCGTCACGGCGGGCTTGGATCGAATCACCGCCCGTTGTGGTGAGCGCCTTGTCGCTGACCATGAACGGCTCTGGGGCACAGCCGGATTGGTTTCTGATCCGCAGCATGTGGCCACGGCGGCGGTGCTGCGCGAGCAGTTCCGCACTCGCCCGAACGCCAGTTCTCACCTGCAGGTCGATGTTGAGGTCGCCGACCTGAGCGCTTATGACGCGGTGTTCGGGACCGGGGAGGTTGCCTGATGGCCACCAAACGCACTGCCTCGGCTCCCGGTGATGCCGACAAGTTGATCGCCCACCAAGCCCGATTGCTCAAAGCCCCGCGGATCGCCGAGCACTACCACCGGCTCGCCGAACAGGGCCGCGAAGCGAACTGGTCTCTGGAGGATTACCTCGGGGCGGTGTTAGCGGTGGAGTCCAACGCCCGCGCCGAATCTGGTGCCCGCCAACGCATCCGATATGCGGGGTTCCCGGCGATCAAGACGATCACCGATTTCGACTTCACCGCCCAACCCGCCCTCGACCGCGCCCAGATCGCCCGGTTGGAGGCAGGAGGTTGGCTGTCAGAAGCTCGCAACATCGTGCTGCTCGGACCGCCCGGCACCGGCAAAACACATCTGGCCACCGCGCTGGCGATCGCCGCGGCCCACGCTGGTCACCGAGTCGCGTTCGCCCCGGCCACCGGCTGGATCACCCGACTGGCCGAAGCCCACCGCATCGACCGCCTCGACGCGGAGTTGCGCAAGATCGCCCGCTACGGACTGATCGTGATCGACGAGGTCGGTTACATCCCGTTCGACACCGAAGCGGCCAACCTGTTCTTTCAGTTGGTCTCTACTCGATATGAGAAATCGTCGATCATTTTGACCTCCAACCTGCCGTTTGCCCGCTGGGGACAGGTCTTCGGCGAGGCCACCATCGCCTCAGCCATGATCGACCGCATCGTGCATCACGCCGACGTCATCGCCCTCAAAGGTGCCAGCTACCGCATCAAACACACCACGATCGACACGCTGCCCTCCGTAGAAGCCGATCGTCAGGCAGACTCAACCCCGTAAACACCTGCTCATTTTTCAACCGGAGCAGGCTGCGCAGGATTCAACCGGAGCCGACAGGGACGCATTTGACGAGACACGGACACTGCTAGTCTGAGGCATGGCCGTGGGCACCAAGGAATTTGGGCAATTCGTTCGCATGTTGCACTCTGAGGCCGGGTTGCGGCGCGGGAGGGGCGAAGCGGACCTGCCGAGCTCTCGCAGTGGGGTACTGGCCAGTATTGAAGCTGGCAATCAAGTTGAATTTTCCGAGCAGGCGCTAGCCCAGCTCGATGCCGATATGTGTTGGCCCAGCAACCTGAGCACCCTGCTGCTGGAAAGCTATTCCTACCACGTGAGCGCGCACATCAGACGACTGTCGTTCGGCTCGGTTGCAGACCTGCAACGCGAAAACGGCGACCGAGCGCCGATTATCGGGGTAGTACCCGCCGACGGTCGGCCAGTGGCAATGCCGACTCATCTGACGACAACGCTGCATCGCAACCTCGTGCTGAATATCGCTCACGCCTGGCGGAAAACCACTTTCATCGACATGTGCGCCTACGACCATCCCGACCACAAGTTTGCCCTCAAAGAGTTCTTCGCCGAATGGGGGTCATATACCGGTGGGCAGGCCTACACGACCATAAGCACCAACATGCCGGGCACCGCCCTTGTGATTGATCCGGTTCCCGAGATCGACCGTATGCGCCGCGCGGAAACGTTGATCGACCTGCTCTCAACAACCGAGCTCACACACGAACAAAAGACTCGCAAAGCATTCACATTGGTATGGGCGGCGGCTCAAGCCAACCGCACCAAAGAAGCCGGGTTGACAGTATTGACCCGCCTCGCAGTGGCTGGGCGTGACTCATCAACGCGCTCAATCGTCCTCGACAAGTTCCAGCCGGCCTGGCGTGACTCGGGGCTATCTGCAGCTGCGGCCGAACCCGACTGGGACGCAATTGACCTGTTCGCCGGGATCATGCACGGCAGCGACACACTTACCGACGTCAGATTCATTCCCAAAGGCGCTCAGGAGCCAGAGGTCGTCACTATTGGTGGCCCGACCATTTCACCAATCGCCGAACTCTTCCGCATGCCCTCGCTGGTTCTGTATGACTCACGGATCAACCCGGAGGTACCTAGCATCGCCAACTGGTTCGGGTCGGTCTCACTTCCCACGCTCACGATCGCGGCTGACAACCACCACGTTCATCCAGATCCTGCAGGCGAGGGCGGGGGCTATGTGCTGCGCCTGACCGAGGCCCGGCAAGCAGGCAACGGTGGCGAACTCAGTAGCTACGGGGGCATCGACCCCTACGGCGCGCAGCCGCGGCTGGACGGCTGGTTCGGCGACCGCACCCTAATACTGATGGATGATGAAGTGGCACAACGGGTGTACGTGCCACAAGGCCTCTACTGAACCGGCGCTGCGGTCGCCCGCAGGCGCACATCAGTGGCGTCGACAGTGTCGAACCAGTTCCTGGATCCGGCACGTCACCCAGCCGCACGGGCGCATCACCGGGGGAGAGGTACTGCGGCTGACGCGCGCATCAGAGGCGGCCAGCCAGTCGCATTGACCGGCCACCGCATGTCGGGTGCCACCGCTACGGTTTGATCACTATGGTCCGACCACTGCCGTTGTCTCCACCGCCGCTGGGCGATAAGTCTGACGTTGGTCCGTTCTGTCTTTGGCTCGATGACCTGGCGTGCGAAACCGCACCACTCCACGACCTGTTGTCCGAGACACTCAGCCGTTTTGCTGTCGATGGGCGCGAACGCAGCATTTTGACTGCCCGATTCGGCCTTGACGGCCAGGATCGCGTCACGTTGCAGGTGATAGGCGACCGGCACGCGATCTCACGCGAGCGGGTCCGCCGGCTCGTCGACCGCTCCGTGATCCGGGTGGTGGGTCGAGCACTCAAGTCTGTCGACAGCGACGTTAGAACTGCCCGCGACTTGCTGTCTGAACACTACGGTCCGGGCAGGGATGTCGAGGCGCTTGTTCGACGGCTCACTCTCGAGGCTTGCGCTACTGAGACGGGGCCATTGACGAAGAGTCTTGCGGTCATGAAACTGCGCCTCGCCGGGCATCGCGCATCTGAGACCCAGGATCTCGCCAACGAGGTCCGTTCACGAGTGGCCAGAGTCTGCAAGCGGCTTCGGGAGCTAGAGCGACTTGAGCGCAAAGCGGTCGTGGCGGGCAGCCACGCGACCGCCCATCTGCAACGCTGGCTCGGCTATGTCGAGTGGCCGGCCGACACCACCGGGCCCTGCTGCCCGATTCCCGACCACGCAACTCGCCACATCGATATCGATGAGGAAGGGCACGGCGCAACCTTTTTCGACAAACTTGATCGCGAGGCGCCGTGGGATAGCCGGTTCGAGGCGAGGCTGTTGCGGATCTTGAATGACAGTGATTTGGTAGCGACATTTCAAGAACAACCCGTGCGGGTCGGCTACCAGTGGGACGGTCACCTAAGGTCGTACTTTCCTGACGTGGTGGCACAGCTACGCGATGGCCGTACGGTTCTGATTGAGGCCAAACCGCTCTATGAGGTTGCGTACGCGGTGAACCAGGACAAATTCGACGCGGGACGTACGTTCGCACATAGTCAGGGATGGGGCTGGCTAGTTTGGACGGACCGCTGCAGTATTCCTGAGTTGATGAGGCGCGAGGTTGATCCTGTTCTGGCAGAACGTGTCACGGGCGCAGTCACGGCCGGGGACCTCGATTGGAGGGCTCTGCGAAGGTTCGACGCTCAGGGCCTTCAGCTCCTGGACCTGATCGCCTTGACGATCGCGCACCGCTGGCGGTGGGAGCGCGGACCGTTCCGGCTCACAGTTGCCCGAACTGGAACCACCCTGACACGCGAAACCTGACGGATCCGCCATCACTCCGTCATCGACCCGCTCCATGAGAACCCGCGAGGGCACAGGCGCAAGCCCGCGCTTAGCGATAGCGGACGCCCGCCGCGGCCGCGCAGGAGAGCGCTCTGCGGAACTCGGCATCGCGAACCGCACGGTCTGCGGGACCGTGATTGCCGGCGGCGCTTCGGCGATCTGCGAGCTCGACGTGCTCAACCAGCTCGCGTATCCGCACGTGGTCTGCAGGAGCCCACGCAATACTGGCAACCGATTCGATCAGCCGTCGCACCATGATTGCGTCCAACGACAATGCTTCGCTCATGACTCCCATTTTCGCCCACCCCCAGAAGCCTCCGATTGGAAAAACGGGCTCACTTTGGTTCCAGAGACGGTGGCCGTCGCCTTCCGCTACCGTGCGAGGTATGGATGAGGGTGATCGCCTGGCTGCACACGCCGCCGACCTGCGGGCACAGGTGGCCGAATTATTCGAGCATCGCGATGAAATTCTGGCGGAGATGACGGACGACGAGCTGCGGGCGCTACTTGAAGTTCTGCAGGGGATTCGACGGAACCGTGAGCGTGGGGGCCACTCGCTTAACTGATAACAAGGACCGCCGGCGCGGTCCAGAGCGGGTCGCGGTCTATGTACTCGGCGATGGTGATGTTCATGGGCGGATCCTCGATTCGGAGGTCAGCCGAAGCGCAGGAGGTCGGTCACGCGCAGGTGGACGTAGGTTCGCCCGGTCGGTCCGAAGCTGGCGAGTTCAGGGTCTCTGTTGATCGTGTCGGCCACCTCGGCCGGCAACTCTTGGAAAGTGGTGACGCTCCGGATTTTTCCGGCGGCGACGAGCGTCTCGATGTAGCGGTGGACGTGGCGGGCCAACGTATCCACGTGTTCCCAAAAACCGACACTGTAGCCGGTGATCGCGCGCAGCCTGTCGTGGCGGATATTGCAGACTCCGGTGTAGGTGCAGTGGTCGTTGACGAGGCGGACGCGGGCGGTGGGCGCCTCGCTGTCGTCGGTGGCCAGGGCTCCGCCTTGTCCTCCGAAAAGGGCGACGGTGGCGACGTAGGTGATGGTGGTCACGGGAACTCCTTCGCGATTCACTGTTGCCTATAGTCTACTTGATATGTAGCCTATAGGCAACACGACAAAGCGGCAGAGTTCACGAAATATCGCTTAGTACAAGCTGTTTGAGATGATTGACCATTCGTGATTCACGCAGGGCACTGAGCGTAGGCCGGGCCTGGATTGATCGTCGCGAGGCGCGTCAGCGCCGGAATCCGCGGGCCGCCGGGCGGGGTTCCAGCCCGTCGAACAGGTCGAACCAGGTCCCTGGATCCGGAATGTCGCCCGTCCATACGGGCGCGTCGCCGGGGGAGAGGTGCCAGGCAAGGTGTCGGTTCCCGACGAGTGCATCGGTCGCCGACGCCCAGTCCCCGTCGCCTGCAGTCTCAGGTAGAGCCGACACTTCCTCCCCGTACTGGCCGTCCATCCACATGGACTGGGCCGTGGCGACTGACAGCACCAGCGCGACCTCTTCAGCCACACAACGCGGGTAGGGCAAGTTATCGGCTTCCAGGTCGAGGGCGAGATCGTCGAAGGCCCGAGCCATTTGACGTCGCCATGAAACCGGACATGCCCACGCTGCTTTCGGCAAGCGGTCGAACATCGACCACGAGGCCGAGGACTCCTTCACCGGTAGCTCGCCGCGCTCCTCGATGTCGTCGTAGCAGTCATCGGCGTGTACCCAGAGATACGTCTGGAGCAGCTCACGCTGCCGGGGAGTCAGTCTCAATCGAAATGCGGCTACCTGTCCCATCATTCCCTATCCTGCCGACGGCCCGGCTCGCTCATGACATCCCAAGTGGGTCGGTCGAGCCGCGTCAAGTGCAAAACGACCATGCGCGAAACGCCGCAGCGTGTTGGGAAAGTACTTTCATCGCGGGCGTGTCGGACAGCCCTATGGCCCATGCCGCCTGGCCGGCCCACTGCTCGATCGAGTCCAGCTGGGATCGAGCACGTTGAGGAAGAAAGTCGGCGGACTCGAGCCGGGTGGGCGGCGGAGGTGCGTCGCCGGGTGCGATCACCTCCCTGGCCAACGGGATTTCGTGCTGAATCAACTTGAGGTCGTCGGCGTCGGCGAAGGCCTCACGGACGGCCTGGATCTCCTTCTCGCACCGCGCGGCCTCCCAACGCAGTGAATCACTGATCCACTGGGCATATTCGGCTGCGGCGACAATCCTGGTCCGATCACCGGCTGCTATCGCTTTGAGTGCACCGAAGTGCTCGGGGCGGTTAAGTCGCCGGTTCGCACGCAATGCGTGCAGATCCTCTGTGATGTCGGCTAGTGCGAGAAGGTCGTCTTCGTCGTCTCGGTGCTGGTCAAGGTTTGCCGAAATGCGCAGGAGGTCAGTTCGGCAATCCACGAGCAAGTCAGAAGCGAATCGGGTGTGTGTGGGCGAGTATGTCTCGCCGGTGCCCCATTTTTCCATTAGATCAAGATCCTAAGCACCGTTGGCGGTATCGCGCAGCTAGCAGCGATATCGTCGCGCTGCGGGGTCGGTGTCGGAGCCGGGCAGGGTCGCTAGGTTCTGGCCCCGGGGCGGTCGGTCGAGCGATCGAGCAGATCTTCGACACTTAGCCCGTTGGCTGACATGGTCGGTGCAACTCGTTTCGCCAACGCGAGGGCGTCGTCCCAGCGGTGCCAGTATTTCTTCTTGAACTTGTCTGTCCGGCTGGATGGGATGGGTTCGTACTCCGCTGTTCCATCGATGGCGAAGCAAACTACCCCGTCGGACACGCACCAGCGATCTGGATTCACGCTGCGGCGCTCCACGCGTAATGTGTAGGCGCGGGCCTCAATTCGTTCCGCAGGCACGCAAGATACCTCGTATGCGACGACGTCAACTCTTGGCTCGGTCATCTCTACTCCTCGCGTGTTGTGTTCGGTCGTGCGGACGGTGGTTCGGTGCTCTGTAGGCGACTCAAGGGGGTTCCGGGCAGCCGGGATGGCAATGGTGTTTCCTCGATGGCTGTGAGGACTGCTTGGTCGATTGGAGTGGTCCATCCGTATGGGTCAGGAGGAGCGCCGGGGTCGAGGCTGTCGTAGGAGGTGGCGTCTTCGGGGGCGCGGGTGACGGTGACTGTCACTGGCACCGCGAGCTTCAAAGCGGACAGGCCGGCGGCTATGGCGTCGGTGAGATGTTGCGCGTAGTCGGCGAGTTCACGGTCGCGCTGGCGCGACAGGTCTTGTTCGAGCTGGCTGAAAGCGGCGATCCGAGCGTCGTATTCGGCCTCACCAGGCGTGGGGGGAAGGCTGTCCCAATGCTGGGTTGCCTCAGCCTGCAACTCGTTGAGCAGTGCTTCTTCGGTGTCGCTGAATTCGGCCGGGGCCTGGGCGAAGTGCATCTGTAGCCAGCCCTGATCGTCGACGTCGATCCAGGGGAATGCGGCGAGGCGGGGATCGTCGGGTCGGAATGGTCCGGGTGCGCGGCTGGGCGGCTGCTCCAGGTCGCCGGCCTGCTCATCGAGGGAAAGGACGGCTGCGTCGTAGGCGTCCTCGTAGGCGTAGTCGAAGTCGCGCAGGACGCTCTCGACCCACAGAGTGACGATCACCGGTTCGGTGCGGTGGGCGAGCAGGGTAGCGGGGTCGGTGTTGTCGTCGCCCACGGTGCTCAGCAGGGTCTCGCCGATTCTGTCGGCCTCCCAAGAGCCGGGCCGACCGGACAGGATCTTCGAGATGCTGCCGACGTTTGCGGCGGCGCCGGCGAGTGCTTGGGTGGCAAAAGCAGCCCAGTCGATGGGCTCAGGAGGTGTATCCGGATCGGGTTCCCACCCGCCAGACGGGGTCCGTCGGGTGCGTGAGGTGGTGAGGCGTGCGGCCTCGGTGAGGGCGGTGATTGCGTCATAGAGCACCGAGTGGTAGCTGCGCTGGGTGGCCTCGTCAGGGTTGTCTCGCCAGCCCGAATCGTACAGGGCTGCGTCGAGAACCGCACGGTAGGGCACGTCGAGCACGGCGGCAGCTGAGCGCAGATTCTCCTGCGAGGGAAGGCTTTTGAGGGTGCCGCTCAGCCAGTTGCTTAGGGCTTGGCGACTGATTCCGATGCGTTGGGCCAGCTCGGTGTCAGGCATGCCGGACCGCTGCTTGTGTTGGCGCAACAGCATGCCCAGACGTGAGGTTCGCGGTGTCATGTGTCGGACTCCGTTCGGCTGTGGGCGCCTTTGCCCGCCTCCGGCGGGCCGCGATCACCAGTGTGGGCACAACCATCGGGAATGTCAAGCAACACAGGGCAGAAATGTAAACCGCTACTTGTCATAAGATAGCTTATCGGCCTTTATTTAGGCCTTGCACAGGGTCGAATACAGGCCTACGGTGGAACTGTCCGATCCGGAACTAGCTGAGAGTATTCCGGGAAAACATGAGAGCTGTCCGATTCCGCCCTGTTTTCCGGAACCATCTGAGAGTCGAATTGGCCCTGGCTGCTGGATGTTTTTCCAACGAGGCGCCTGTGCGGACCGGTCTGTGTGGCTCCGATTCCGCGACTACCTGACAGTGCCGGATTGCCGTTCCGGAACATCTGACAGTGCCGGATTCCGATGGCATGCCTGTCGCGCGGGCCTTGTCGGACGCCCCCCAGCCTCCCCGGTCCTTTGCGACATATCCGTCACGTGACGTTCAAGGCTATGTGTGGGTGGATGTCCAGGAAGTGCGAGTTGCCTTCTCAACCAATCGATTTCGCCGCCGGATGGAGCCGCGGCGCCGATTTCGTCGCCGGCCGCATAGTTGATCTTGGCCAGCTTGGGCCCGTGGTATCGACGACTTTACGATCGCCGGCCGAGGTGCGCCTGGAGTGCTTGGTGCTTGTATTCGTCGAAGTTGATGCGCCCGGCGGTGAGTTCGATGAGCCGGAACATGGATTCGCGGTCAGGTGTCGCGCCTTCGATCATGCTGTCGGCGATGGCGTTGTACACGGCACGCTGTTGAGTGGCCGACAGGTTACTGCCGTGCAGCAGCTCGGCCAGCACGGCCAAGCTGTCATCATCGGCGATCTCGCGACCCACTCCGACAGTCTATGTGCGTCAAGCCGAGCGGACGGTTTTGTCACTGTGACACTTCTCCCCCGGGTTTGCTAACGGGAAAGTCACTGATGCACTTCGATTTTGGGTCGTTTAATGGATAATGTTGATTATCCATCTTTCTTGCGTCAGCGTTGACACATGGTCGTCAGCCACGGACCCTCGCCTGCCCCACCCGTTCCCGCAGTGGCCCCTGAGGCATCGGCGGATCCGTTTCCGTTGTGGTTCGTTGAATTCCTCGATGATCGGCAGACCCGCAAACCGTCTGCGCACACGATGAAGGCGTACCGCCAGGATTTCTTCGCAATAGCAATGCTCGTCACGGACGGCAATCCCAGTCGGCTCACTGTTTCTGACATCACCAAAGACTCGATGAGGGCTGCGTTCGCCGCCTTCGCGCGCAATCATGAAGCCGCTTCTATCCGCCGGTGCTGGTCCACCTGGAACGTGCTGTGCACGTTTTTGTTCACGTCGGAGTTGTTGACCGCCAACCCCATGGCATTGGTGGGCCGACCGAAACTCGCACGGTCGCCATCCAAAGCGCTCCCCCGCACCGCAGTTGAGGCGT
>CALOAN010000003.1:0-177718 GCA_942491345.1 uncultured actinomycete | reverse complement strand
GGCAGGTACACCCACCCGGCGCTCCGGATATCCGTGATTGTGAATACAACCGAGCTGCCAACGAACGGTCCGACGACGGTACTCGCCTTTCCACTCCCGCCGGTCTCGAGAACCGTGGTTCCATTGCCGTCGCCGCTCCAGGAGACATCCACCTGAGCGCGCCAGGTCCCGCTGACCGTGGAACCCAGGTTGACACTGAGGAGCACGCCCCAATCATCGGTGGCTGCTTGAGCCTGGCCGCCGAACCCGACGACGAAGAGGCCCTGCGTCGGGAACGTCGTCGTCGTGGTGGTTGTTGGAAGCGTCGTCGTGGTGGTGGGAGCCGTCGGGAGGTCGTAGGGACCGTCGCGGTGGTCGTTGGGAGCGTCGTCGTGGTGGTCGTAGGAAGCGTCGTCGTCGTGGTGGTCGTCGGGAGCGTCGTCGTCGTGGTGGTCGTCGGGAGCGTCGTCGTGGTGGTCGTCGGGAGCGGCGTGACCGAGGTTGTCGTCGTAGGCTGGGCTACTCCCGAGCGAATCAGCTCCGCTGCTACGGACTCGACCGACGACCCCGGTCGCGTGACCGTCGTAGTGGCTGCCTTGTTCCGAGGAATCCACCGTCGTCGAAGGCGTCGCAGGAGTAGTCGCGATCACCGCTTCGATCGAGGGTGAGTTGGACGCAGATATTGCTCCGGAATGGGCGGAGCTATGGTCGAATTGGCACGGTCGGTGGCCGCCAGGCGCACTCCGAAGATTGCTCCGGCACCAACGAGGATGCCGACGGTTCCCCACATTGCGAGTCGATTGAGCTTCTCAGGAGTCATGTGCGCACCAACGTCGTTGGCGACCGGACACCCCACTGCCCTGTCGAATTCAGCGCTCACCCCGAGCCTAGTTCGGGGTCGCGGCCGGTGCGGACCCCGTCACACTCACGGCACCGACGTGCTCGGCTCCGACTACCGTCGGTCGCCATGCCTTCGATCACTGTCCCCGACTACGTCGGTGGTTCACTCCCCAATCTGGTCTCGGAACTCGAACATCGCCTCACCGGAGCCTTCGCCCGGGATACGTCTCGACCCGTCGCTCGCCGCCCAGGTCCCGGAGGCTTCCACCTACATCCTGTTGCTCTTCGATGGCCTCGGAACCCTTCAACTCGACCATGCGGCGGCCTCGCCGCTGAAGGAGGCACTCCGCGGGAGTATCGATGCGCCCTTTCCTGCGACAACAACGGTGAGCCTGGCCACGATCGCGACCGGGCTCCCACCGTCGCAACACGGGCTCCTTGGGTACCAGTTGTGGCTTCCGGAAATCGACCGGGTCATCAACACCATCAAGTGGACCACGCTGTGGGGGGAACCCGTCGAGTACAACACCGCCGCGTTCCTCCCTTCCCCGAACCTGTGGGAACGTCTCAGTGAGGCGGGCGTAGAGCCGATCACCGTTCAGCCCGGCAACTTCCTTGGTTCACCGCTGTCCAAGGCCCTTTATCGAGGATGTCGGATTGAGCCGGCCTTCACGCTCGAGGAAACGGTGGACGCAACCCTCCAACTCGCGATGGAGCCGCGCCGCTTCATCTTCAGCTACCTCCCGCACGTTGATTTCGCGGCACACGTCTACGGCCAGAAATCGGCCGAGTACGCCGAAGCACTCACCGCGGTCGGTTGGGTCTGGGAGCAGATCGCCGCTCACTTGCCGGACGGCGCCGTGATGGTCGGAACCGCCGACCACGGTCACATCGACTTTCCGAAGGATCGGCAGGCCAAGATCCCAAAGGCGTTGCACGAGGATCGGGTCTTCTACGGCGATGGACGGGCATTGTTCGTCCTCGGCGATGGCGCGTCACTCGCGGACGATCTGCCCGCCACATGGTTCCCGATCGAACACGTCGCGGACTGGTGGGGTCCAGGGCCACGTCACCCGGCCTTCGACGACCGAGCTCCCGACGGAGTCCTGGTGGCAGATGACGACCGGCTCCTCCTGCACCGGCACGCCAACGATCGGATGCTTGGCAACCACGGTGCCCTCACCGATGCCGAGCGGATGATTCCGCTCCTCGTGCGAGGGCCCTGAACGCCCACCCCGAGTGACCTGCAAGCCCACCTTTGCCGATCGAGAAGTGGCGACGTGGAGCGAATGACCTCCACGCTGACTAGTCACTTTTTGTACTCCAAGAGTTGGCTACATGAACGGGGGCTCGGCGCCGATAATCTGGGAAAGGGCATTCCGCGGGAGTCGATATCATGAGTACACCGTTCAAGATGAGGCAAGGAGAGCGAGGTGCCTCGCTCGTCGAGTTTGCGGTCGTATTGCCGCTCCTGATCCTGCTCGTCTTCGGAATCATGGAAGCAGGGTGGCTGTTCGCCCAGCAGGTCGAGATTCGCAACGCAGCCCGAGAGGGTGCGAGGCTTGCCGTCGTCGACTTCCCTGATCCCGGGGATGCCGATCAGATCATCGCGGAGACGTGCTCACGAGCGACGCTCTCGGCCGCGCGGGCGTCTGTGTACCTCTCGCAGAACAATGCCGGCACCGACAGCGCATCGGCCGTCGTGACGATCGCGCAGCGCTACGAATCCCTCACCGGGATCCTTGCGATGTTCGACAACCTCACGATCACGTCGACTGCAGAAATGAGGATCGAACGGGAAGAGGTGAACTGGGGTGACGTGAGCGGCGTTGACCCCGGCAACGACGCCGGGGCCTGCCCGTGACAGTCCGACGATTGCAGCTTCTGCTGCAACGCCTGACCTCCGACGATGTCGGCGCCATTGCCGTCATCGTCGCGCTCCTCATGGTCATGCTGCTCGCCTTTGCAGCCCTCACCGTCGATCTCGGAAGCGCGTGGGCCGAGCGAAGGCAAGACCAGACGGCAGCCGACGCGGCGGCGATGGCCGGAGCGATAGAGTACGTGCGTTCGAATCCGACAGACGCCGATGTTGTTGCCCTCGTCCAGGACTATGTCGAACGGAACATCGGGTACCCGGCCGACGACACCGGCTGGAACGGATGCCCCGCACCGACGGATGGGTTCGCACCACTCGCCGGAAACAACTGCGTCAGCCTCAGACAGGCCGGCACCGTATCCAACGCAACCCTGCTGAAGGTGCGCATCCCGGACCAAGTGATCGAGACGTCTTTTGCGAAGCTCATCGGGATCGACACAATTGCCGTCAATGCCGAAGCCGTCGCGGAGATCGTTCAGAACCCCGGAGTGCAGGGTGCTTTGCCGTTCGTTCTTCCGCTGGATCCAGGGACCGAGTACTGCCTCGGAACACCCCCGCCCGGACAGGCGCGAGATGTATGTAATGGTCCGGCCAGTGGATTCTTCGGCACGGTCGACAGTCCGTACCACGGAACGGACGATGATCCGTGGGGCACGACGCTGACGTGCACGGGCGACGTGAATGGCCGAATCAGGGGGAACACGGCGCTCGGGATCGACCACTTCCTCAGGATCGCGCCCGACGGCGCCGTGGCAGCCGACGGTGCAGACACGTGTGATGCGCTTGGAGGTCCCGGGGATGCCTACACCCCGCATGCCATCCTCGCCGACCCTGGCGGCCTCACCCAAGTATCCGATGGATTCATCGGTGATGGTCCATACGGCACGCTCAGTCAGCCCGGCCTGCTCCGCCAGAGCGGCGGAAACCCCGCCGAATGGCGCGCGTTGCCGAAAGGCAACAGCACGATCGACCTGGACAACGTGGGCCTATGGGAACACCTGATATTCTCCACGTTGGCCGGGGACGCGTGCAACGAAGACAACTTCGACACAGACACCTTTGAGGGAACGCAACTCACCATCAACCTGGTTGCTTGCCTCGAGACCGGCGAGGTGAAGTTCGACAGCTCCATCCTCACGTCGCCTCGTTTTGCCATCGTGCCGCAGATCGACCTCGATCAGGATGACCTTGCAGCAATCGGACCCAGCACCCCGATCAACATCGTGAAGTTCGTCCCGATCTACCTCCAGTCGACCTGGTACAACTGTTCGGCGACGGAATGCATGTACTTCGATGCGGATGACGCTCCCGCGGTCCGGCCGGAGATCTTCGATCCCGGCGAAGGATCGGCCGAGGGGTGTCTTCTGCAAGGTTCCGGGTGCAAGAACAACGTCAACCTCGTCATGGAAGGGGTCTCTGCGTTCGTCTTCGAGAATGACGATTGGCTCCCGGAAGACTTCAACAACCAGTTCAACGATCCCTCCGCGTACAACGTGTACCTCTATCGGTAGACGTTGGGCGTGAGCCCATCCCTATTTGCACTACCGACGTAGTGCAAATAGGGTTTCCGGTGCAAGTGTCCACTCGTCGCTGGGAACCCGGTGCATCGACTCACGATTCTCGTCATCGCGTTTGCCGTCTGGGCGACCGGGTGCTCCGGTTCATCCGATTCGTCGTACGCGCTCACGGTCTATTCCGGTCGATCTGAGGAGCTCGTCGCACCGCTGATTGAACAATTCGAGCTGGAATCCGGGATCCAAGTCTCGGTGCGATACGGCGACTCCGCTGAGCTCGCTGCAACGATCCTCGAAGAAGGCGACCGATCACCGGCATCGGTATTCCTTGCGCAAGATCCTGCGTCACTCGGGTCGATCGCGTTGGCGGGCTTGTTCGCCGAACTGCCGTCGGACACGCTCAGCATGGTTCCGGAGCGATTCTCCGACCCCGGAGGTCGTTGGGTTGGCGTGTCCGGGCGCGCACGCACCGTTGTGTACGACACCAATCTGGTGTCACCACCCGACCTCCCGGCAAACGAGGACGGGTTCGTCGATCCGCGTTGGAAGGGACAAGTCGGGATTGCCCCGACCAACGGTTCGTTCCTGGCGTTCGTGGCAGCCAAGATCCTTCTCGACGGCGAGACGGCGACACTGGCATGGCTCGAGGGGGTAGAGGCCAACGAAGCGCCGACCTACCCGAGGAACTCCACGATCGTTGATGCCGTGGCTGATGGCCAGGTCGAAACCGGCCTGGTGAACCACTACTACGTGCTGCGCTCACTCGCCGAGGATCCCGACGCACCCGCTGCCAACTACTTCTTTCCCGAAGCATCGGCCGGATCCCTCATCATGCCGTCGGGTGCCGGCATTCTGAAGGCGGGCGACGCTCCCGATTCGGCAGCTGCGTTCGTTGAATTCCTCCTTTCGGTCGAGGCGCAGGAGTACTTCGCCCAGGAGACGTTCGAGTACCCACTGGTTCCGGGAGTCGAACCGTTCGGTGATCTGCCGCCCCTCGACTCGATTCCGACGCCGGACATCGACCTCTCGGACCTCGCCCCCATGCTCGATCTGGCGACCGACCTCGTTGCGGAGGCCGGCCTCCTGTGACCGGACCCGTCGCTCCCGCCGCGTCCGCGAGTCGGGTTCAAGAGCCCCAGTCCGCCGGTCCCGGCGGCGCATCGAAACGCGGCCCATCCCGCCGCGCTCCCCGGTGGCTGTGGGTTGCCGCAGGACTGGTCCTCATCCCGATCACGCTTCCGATCGCCGCCCTTGTCGTCCGCGTTGTCGGCGCCTCGGATGAAGCACTCTCGATCCTGGTCGATGCACGAACACTCGAACTCTTTGCTCGCTCGACCCTTCTAACGACACTCGTCACCGCAGCTGCAATCGTGATCGGAGTGGGCGCCGCATGGATCACGGTAAGCACTGACCTCCCAGGCCGCTCGGTCTGGGCTGTGCTGGTGGCACTCCCCCTCGTGGTTCCCTCGTACGTCATTGCACTCTCGTTCCTCTCCGCCACCGGCCCACGCGGACTGGTCGCCCGAATCACCGGTGCGGACCTCCCGGTCCTCGACGGCCTCGCCGGCGCTTGGCTCGCGCTCACGCTCTCGACGTTTCCGTACGTGTTCCTCATCGTCGCCGCAGCGCTCCGGCGCATCGACCCCGCTCTCGAGGACGCGGCACGCGGGCTCGGCGCACCACCGTTCCGGGTCTTTCGCACGGTGACACTGCCGCAGCTCCGTCCGGCGATCGGAGCCGGCGCCCTTCTCGCCGCGCTCTACACCCTCTCCGACTTCGGTGCGGTGTCGCTGATGCGATTCGATGCCTTCACGCGGGTCATCTACGCCCAATACGCGGGACGCCTCGACCGCACACCGGCCGCCGTGTTGTCGGTCGCATTGCTCGTGATCGCCCTCGTCATCATCTGGGGCGAGGAGCGAACCCGCGGTTCGGCCGCCTACTTCTCTCGTCGGCCGAATCGCAGGGCACTCCCCCGTCACCTCAGCCCGGTAGGCCGTGTTGCCGCCACCGGCGCGCTCGGGGTCATTGTGGTTGCAGGCCTCATCCTCCCGGTGGTCGTGCTTGTTTCGTGGGTGGCTGACGGGTCCGGCTTGGATACGGGACCAGTCATCGACTGGGCGGCCATCGGCGGTTCACTCCTGGGGTCGTCACTCGCGGCAATTGTCGCCATGGCGGCGGCGATCCCCGTCGTTGTCCTTGCTGTCCGATACGACAGCCGCGCCTCCGTGTGGCTCGAGCGGTCTGTGTTCGTGGCGTTCTCGCTTCCGCACATCACCGTCGCGATTGCGGTCGTGTTCTTCTCCGTCCGCTACCTCGGACCGCTCTACCAGTCGCTCACCGTACTTGTTGTCGTCTACGCCTCCGTCTTTCTCGCCCAGGCGACCGGATCAGCGAAGGCTTCAATGCTCCAGGTGGATCCTGCGGTCGAAGAAGCTTCCAGGGGCCTCGGGCGAGGTGCGTGGACAACGCTGCGGTCGATCACCATTCCGCTCATCCGTCCGGGCCTCCTCGCGGGTGGAGCACTCGTCTTCCTCACAACAATGAAGGAACTCCCGGCGACGCTGCTGCTGCGACCAACCGGATTCGATACGCTCGCGGTCGACATCTGGTCGGCGGCCAACGAACTCCTCTACGCGCAGGCGGCAGGTTCGGCCCTCGTATTGCTCGCAATCTCGGCCGTACCAATGTACGTCTTGGTTCTGCATCAGAAGGACGTGGCGGTGTGAGCCAGACTCCAGCTATCTCGTGTCGCGGCCTCACAAAGACGTACGAAGGAGTGTCCGCGCTCGACGGCTTCGACCTGACCATCGAGCGCGGTGCGATCGTCAGCCTCCTCGGCCCGTCCGGATGCGGCAAGACAACAGCGCTCCGAGCAATCGCCGGCTTCGAACCTGCAGACACGGGCACGATCAGCGTAGGAGAACGGACCGTCTTCGGGGATCGCATCGACGTCGCTGCCGACAAGCGTCGGGTCGGGATGGTTTTCCAGGACTATGCCCTTTTCCCACACATGACAGTGGCTCGCAACGTCGCGTACGGACTCGACAAACGCGACCCGTCGGGACGGGTTGGTGACGTGCTCGATCTCGTCGGACTCTCCGGGGTGGGAGAGCGAATGCCGCATGAATTGTCGGGAGGCGAGCAGCAGCGCGTCGCCCTTGCACGAGCTCTCGCTCCGGAGCCGGAGATCGTGCTCCTGGACGAGCCGTTCTCGAATCTCGATGCTCCGCAGCGGGACCGCATGCGCCGCGAAGTCCGGCGCATCCTGAGCGATGCCTCGGCGACGGCGCTCTTCGTCACACACGATCAGGAAGAAGCACTGGCGATCGCGGACACCGTTGCCGTCATGCGCGAGGGCGCCGTGGTCCAGACCGGCACACCGAGCGAGGTCTACTCCCGTCCGGCCGACCCGTGGATTGCGTCGTTCCTCGGCGACAGCGTGTTCATCGACGGCACGGCGGCCGGCGGAGGGGCGGTCAAAACCTCTTTCGGCCCAATCGCGGTGTCTGGCAACGAATCGGGACCGGTACGCGTGATGGTGAGGCCGGAGTGGATCATCCCGACACCCGACCCCACGGGCAACAGTGTGGTCATCGACCGCGAATACTTCGGCCACGACCAGATGCTCCTGATCGAGCGTCCGGACGGGAGCACCGTCACGTGTCGCGTCGGGGCTCGGCCAAACCTGCTCACGGGCGATCGCGTCAGCCTGTCGATCGACGAGGCGGTCGTCTACCCGGTCACGTAACGAAGCGGGCGGCTACCGGGTCGGGAGACCCCAGTCGTCCGTCCCTCGCGTGTGGTCGGGAGGATCGGAACTCGGTTCGGGCGCGGTTGAGTCCTGACCTTCTTCGCCTGGCGGCGGTCCAGGAACTCGGTTCGGGCGCGGTTGAGGCTCGACCGCCTTGGTCGGCGGCTGTGCCGCTGCCGCCTCGTCCTGAGGGGGAGGAATCCTCGAGGAATCTGGAACCTCGTCGGCAGCATCTTCCGCCTTCTTCGGAGCCAGCGGGTACTCCCAGCCTTCGGGTATCGGGTCGTCTTTGACGATGAGAGCGGGCGGGAGTGTCTCACGGTCCACGGGCCGGGCCGCCCGGACCCGCCACGCACCGAGCACCCAACCGCCCACACCCCAGATGAGGGCCGCCAGGTAGATCAACGCTCCTACGAACGGGATCAACCAGATGCCGAGACGCCAGAGCACGGCACCGAGAACGAACCCTCCGAAGAGACCACCCTTGCGTCGGAGCACGACATCGCCCCCCGCGGCGACCGCCGGCACCGGCCCAAAGACAAGGGCCAAGAGGAGCAGGGCCAGGAGCAGCGCGGCCAAGGGAAGGCCGACCAGGGTCACCGCAAGGAAGAGGATGAGGATCGGCGCCCCGAGCAGCGCCAGAGCACCGATGAGAAGTGTCTTCAGCGGGTGCCGTTCGATTGCTTCCACGGAGGCAGCGCCGGTGCCGCGGAAGAGCCACAGCAGGATGATCCCCGACACGATGAACGCAAGGATTCCGAGGATGTTCGCGATCGTAAGGATCACACCGAAGATGAAGTTCGATTGTGCCGGAAGCTGAACGATCTGTCCCTCGACCGTGTCCGGAGCGATGCTCGCATCGCTTGCCGACCGGTAGAGCACATCACCCGCTACCGAGGCGCCTGCATCGATCGTCAGCCGCTGCACCGTGAGATCGACGTCACGGCCAACCGTGCCGGCAACCGTGGACGTGAAGATCCGTCCCCGTATGTCACGCCCTACAGCACCGTCGACGGTCAGCGTTCCTCCAAACGTGATGACGTCGCGACCGACACGCCCGGTTGTCTCGACGTGCGCAGCGATGCCGGTAGTGAAGAGGTCCTGGCGGACCGAGCCCTCAACCACGACTTGTGGCGATACCGTCCTCAGCGAGCCCTCGACAACACCTCCTCGTTCGATCCTGACGGTTCCGGACGTGAGGGCGAACACATCACCCGCAACGGTGCCGGAGATCGAGAGGCTCCCTGTGGTGATCACGAGGTCCCCTTCGATTCGCCCCTCCACACGCCCGGAAGTCGCTGCCACGTAGACGTCCTCTGCGATCGGTTCGTCTTCGGAGACGATGAAGAGGTCGGTGGTGACGACTGATGGAGCGATCGAGGCAACGAGCGGCGCGATGGCGAAGAGGAGAGCGAAGCCGGTGGCGGCGCGGTATCGGATCCTGACGGATCCTGAGCTAGAGCGGAAGCGCTTCACGAGCGAGATCGAGCAGCGGCCACGGATCCACGCCCACGACGATCTGGGCCACCACAGCGACGGCGACGACGAGCCGGACTGCAACGGAAAGGCTGAGAGCCGGAGCGTCGTCGCCCGGAGCGTCGTCACTCGGCGCAGCGTCACCCGGCGCAGCGAAGAACATCTTCGCCGCGATCCGGAAGTAGACGTAGAGGCCAACAACTGTTGTGAGGAGCGCGAGGATCGTGAGCCAGAGATACCCGGCGTCTGCGGCCACGGAGAACACGGAGACCTTCGCGACGAATCCCGCAGTGAACGGGATTCCGCCCATCGCGAGCAGGAGAACGAGCATCGACCAGGCGAGTTCGGGAGAGCGGCGCGACAACCCGGACCAGCCGTCGAGGTCGGAGCGCCCCGGCGTGGTACGGGACACAACACTCACGATGGCAAACGCACCCACGAGCGTCAGTGCGTACATCGAGACGTAGAACCACATGGCCCCGACGCCTTCGGAACCGGCGACGAACGCCATCATGATGTAGCCGGCGTGTGCCACCCCCGAATACGCGAGGATGCGTTTGACGTCGGGCTGCACGGCTGCAAGTGCGGTACCGATGATCATCGAGAGGCCGGCGATGATCGACAGGATCGGTGCCCACTCGTCGATCTGCGACGGGAGCGCCCCGATGAGGATTCTGCCCAGCGCGGCGAATCCCGCGATCTTGACACCGGCTGCCATGAATCCCACAGCTCCGGTCGGCGCACCCTGGTAGACATCCGGAGCCCACTGATGGAACGGCGCGGCCGAGACTTTGAACGCAAGGCCCACGATCACGAGCCCGATGCCGAGCAGCAGCACTCCCGGCTCACCGATGATGGTCGACGAAAGGAACGTCTTCATGCCACCGGCGCCGTAGAACGACGTCGACCCGGTGGCGGCAAACAGCATGGCTGCGCCGTAGACAAAGACCGCAGATGCAAGAGACCCGAGCAGGAAGTACTTCACTGCAGCCTCATCGGCTTCCTCGCGTTGACGAGTGAAACCGGCAATGACGTAGAACGAAATCGACGCCGTCTCGAGTCCGAGGAACAGCAGAATCATGTTGGCCGACATCGCCATCATGTGGAGGCCGGCGAACGCAAGCAGGATCAGTGCCACCAACTCCACGCCGCGAGCCTTGACTCTCTTCACGAGGCCCCATACAGCACCAATGCCGAGGAGGCCAACAGTGAAGATCGCGAATCCGGCGAAGGCCGAGTAATAGTCCATGACCACCATCGGAATGCGAAGCACCGGCACGTCGCGGGCGCTGAAGAAGAGCAGGCTGCTGCCCTCTGCGATGAGATCTTCGACCGCCAGCCACTGCAGGACGGAAACCACCATCGCACCTGCAAACGAAAGCGCAGCAACGAATCCCCACTCACGGCGCGGCCGGTCGAGCATGACGCCGAGGATGATGACCACAAGAGCGCCGGCGAGAAGCAGAACCTCAGGAGCGACGGCGAGGAAGGAGGCGTTGTTCATCCTGAACCCTCCTCGTCTCCGTGCTCAGCCTCGTCGGTTTCGCTGGTTGAAATGTCGCTGTGAACATCCGCCGGGTCGACGACCTCGTCGGCCCGTCCGTATTCGGGCACCTCGTAGTCCGTCGTTGCTTCGATCCGGTCGAGGATGATCTCGACGGAAGGGTCGATCCGGTCGAATACCGGCTGCGGATAGACCCCGATTCCGATGACGATCACGATCAGTGGAACAAGGATCGCGATCTCGCGGAACCCCAGATCGGACAGCCCTTCATTCTTCGGGTTGGTAACGGGTCCGGTGAACACACGTTCGTATGCCCACAGCATGTACACGGCGGCAAGGATCACGCCGGCACCGGCGATGATGGCCAGGACCGGGAGCGTCAGGTAGCTGCCGAGCAGGACACCGAACTCACCGATGAAGCCCGACAGCCCGGGAAGGCCGACCGACGCGAAGGCCATGAACAGGAAGATCCCGGCGTAGATCGGCATGATCTTCGCGAGGCCCCCGTATTCGGAGATCTGGCGTGTGTGGCGTCGTTCGTAGATCATTCCGATCAGTAGGAAGAGTGCGCCGGTTACGAGGCCGTGGCTGATCATGATGAAGACGGCACCCGAGAGGCCCTGGTCGGTCAGAGCGAAGATGCCCAGGATCACGAACCCCATGTGGCTGACCGATGAGTAGGCGACGAGGCGCTTGATATCGGGCTGCACGATCGCAACGGCGGCGCCGTAGATGATCCCGATCACCCCGAGGATCCCGACGTACAGAGCCAGATCCACCGAGGCTTCCGGGAACAACGTCAGGTTGAAGCGGAGGAAACCGTAGGCCCCCATCTTCAGCAGAACACCGGCAAGGATGACCGAACCCGCCGTCGGAGCGTCGGTGTGGGCGTCCGGCAACCACGTGTGGAACGGGAAGATGGGAACCTTGATCGCGAAAGCGATCCCGAACGCCAGGAACAGCCAGATCTGCGCCGTCGAAGAGATGTCGAGCGAGAGCATCGTCCGGAAGTCGAACGACGTCGAGGTCCCGATCGCGTCCCCGGCGTCGATCCCGAGCACGATGATCCCGGCGAGCAGGAAGATCGACCCGAACGCCGTGAAGAGAACGAACTTGATTGCGGAATAGAGCCGGTTGTCGGATCCCCAGATTCCGATGAGGAGGTACATCGGAACCAGGACGATCTCGAAGAACGCGAAGAAGAGCAGCAGATCAAGCGATATGAAGACACCGAGCAATCCCGTTTCGAGGATCAGCATCGCCACCATGAACTGCTTCGGGCGCTCGGTGATCGACTTCGACACACCGATGGACAGCGGCATCAGGATGCCGGTGAGGACCACCATGAAGAGCGAGATCCCGTCGATCCCCAGGCTCCACCCGAAGCCGAACGTCTCGGAGAGGACGTAGTCCTCGGTGAACTGGAAGGACGCATCACCGGCAACAAAGTTGACCAGAATCCAGAGGGAGGCTGCCAAGGGCAGGATGCTCACGCCGAGCGCAACGGGGAAGACGAGCTCTGGGCGCCGCTTCGGAAGCACCGCCACCACGATGGCTCCGAGCAACGGCAGCAGGACGAGGACGGTCAGCGTCATCAGAACGCACCCCCCTGCCAAAGCAGCCAAAGCACCACGCCGAGGGCGCCGGCAACGATGGCGGCCGCATATGAACGCACCCACCCCGTCTGAAGAACCCGCATCGTCGATCCGAACGACCGAGTTGCAGATCCGAGGCCGTTGACCGCACCGTCGATGACTTTCGGGTCGAAGACCCTTGCCAACCAGGCCGCGACCGCCTTGCCGGGGGCCACGATGACGGCTCCGTAGAACGCGTCGACGCCGTAGCCGTCGAGCGCGGCGGCCCAGTAGCCGCCCTCCTCGGTCGGAAGCTCACCGCGGCCGTACCGGCGGTAGGCGATGAAGATGCCGATGATCACCACAACCAGGGAAGCGAGCGCAAGCAGCCAGAGGGTGACGCCGTCGGGTGGGTGAACCTGCTTGACGGCCTCGAATGACGGCTCGAGGAAGTGTTCGAGTCCGAGCCGCACCGGCGTGTTGAACAGACCGGCGACGGCTGAGAACACGGCAAGGATGATCAACGGAACGGTCATCGTCGGCGGCGACTCATGTGGATGGACACCCTCGTCCCACCGTTTCTCCCCGAAGAAGGTGAGGATCATGAGGCGCGTCATGTAGAACGCCGTGAGCAGCGCGGTGACGATCCCGATGAACCAGAGGATGAAGAAGAAGCCACCCTTGGCAAACGCCGAACCGAGGATCTCATCCTTCGACCAGAAGCCCGACAATGGGAACAATCCGCCGATCGCCAGCCAGCCGATGACCATTGTGACAAACGTGATCTTCATGTACTTGCGAAGGCCGCCCATCTTCCACATGTCCTGCTCGTTGGCCATCGCGTGGATCACGGACCCGGCCCCAAGGAAGAGCAGAGCCTTGAAGAAGGCATGGGTCATCAGGTGGAAGATCCCCGCCGTGAACGCCGTGAGGCCGACGGCCATGATCATGTAGCCGAGCTGGCTGATCGTCGAATACGCCAGGACTCGTTTGATGTCACGTTGACCGATGGCGATCGTCGCTGCGAGCAGTGCCGTCAGGGCGCCAACCGACGCCACAATCGCCAACGTGACCGGAGCGAGTTCGAAGAGAGCGGCAGAGCGGGCGATCATGTAGACGCCGGCGGTCACCATGGTCGCGGCATGGATGAGGGCTGAGACCGGGGTCGGACCCTCCATGGCGTCCGGGAGCCAGATGTAGAGCGGTATCTGCGCTGACTTGCCCGTCGCTCCCACGAACAACAACAGAGTGATGGCCGTTGCCATACCCACGCTCAGCAAGCTGTCTGCCTCACCGAACACGACACCGAAGTCGAGCGTGCCGAACGCCGCGAAGATGAGCATGAGGCCGACGAGGAATCCCCAGTCGCCGATGCGGTTGACGATGAACGCCTTCTTGCCCGCTGCGGCAGCTGACGGTTTCGTGAACCAGAAGCTGATCAGCAGGTAGGACGACAACCCGACCAGCTCCCAGCCGACGAACATGAGCCCGAAGTTGTCGGCGAGCACGAGCGTCAGCATCGAGGCGATGAACAGGTTCATGTAGCCGAAGAACCGGGGGTACCGCGGGTCGCCGTGCATATAGCCGATCGAATAGATGTGGATCAGCGAGCCGACGCCGGTGACGATGAGCGTCATCAAAGCCGACAGCGGGTCCCACAGCAGCGAGGCGTTCGCGCCCACCATCGGGATCCACGCGAATAGGAAGATTGTCTCGGGTTCCTCCGCGTTGAGGAACGGCACCGTGAGCACGGCGGCGATGGCAAATGGCACGACGACGAGCACCGACGCCAGCCAGCCGGACGCCGGTTCCCCGATGCGCTTGCCGAACAGAATCAGGGTCGCGGCACCGAGGAGCGGGAGTGCGATGAGGAGCCAGAGGTAGTCGATCACGCGATCACCCCCTCAGTTCCGAAAGGTCATCGACGTTCGCGGTGCTGCGGCGGCGGAACACGGCGACGAGGATCGCAAGGCCGATGGTGACTTCAGCGGCCGCAACCACCATCACGAACAGCGCGGCGATCTGGCCTTCGATCAGACCCAGCTCGCTCCCGGCAGCGATGAACGTCAGGTTCACCGAATTCAACATGAGCTCGATCGACATGAACATCACCAGGGCGTTCCGCCTCAGCAGCACACCGGCTGCACCCATCGAGAAGAGAACGGCGGCGAACACCATGTACCACGCGACGGTGACGGTCATGTGCCCTCCTCCGAATCCGTCTCGCGCACGGCTGTCGGTCCAAACAGCGCGAGGGCGATCGTCCCGAGGGCAGCGATCGTGAGCAGGAGGACGGTGGAGAGGAAGGCGATCGTCCAGGTCCCGAACAGCGAATCGGAGACCGTCTCGATTGTTCCCACGAGGTCTGGGGTGCCGAAGGCATCGCTGCCCGTGACCCAGGCCTGGTAGCCGGCGAGAACAACGACGGCTGCGAGCCCGCCTGCAGCCACGAAGGTAACCGGGCGCTGGAACGGAATCGATTCGGCGTTGTCTTCCCGTTTGTCGACCCCGATCATCATGATGACAAAGAGGAAGAGGGTCATCACCGCTCCGGCGTAGACCAACAGCTGTACGGCGGCGACGAAGTGTGCGTCGAGCAAGACATAGAAGAGGGTCATCGAGAACATCACGACGAGGAGACCCATCGCCGAATAGACCGGGTTTCTGGCGGTGAGCATTACGACGGCACCGGCGAGCGCCACGGCCGCGAACAGCCCGAAGAGGATGACCTCAGTCATTCGCCACCTCAGGAGATCGAGTCGCCGGTCGCCGGTCGCCAGTCGCCGGGGAGATCATCACGAGGCGCCCTCCCCGACCTCAGCGCCGTTCTCCGCACCAGGATCTGCGACCTGCGACTCGGGACGTGGGCCTTCGGGCTTGGAGTCGGGATCTTCAGGCTGAGAGCCGGTAGCCGGTGGCTGGTAGCTTCCTTGGCCCGGCTCTGCGGGGGCCATTCCACCCATCCGTGCGCTCGGGGTCCACGCTTCAATACCCTCGAATGCCGCACGGCCCGACGGTGACGTTGCCCGCATCCAGCCGTCGCCAAGCTTCAACTCCTGAATGTCGATGAGCGGCGTCGTGGGGAGTGGATGGTTCGGCGTCCCGTCCGGTTCGACGAGGAGGCTGTCCTTGTCGAAGATTCCTTCTTCGCGATCGACCACGGACATTTCGAACAGATGGGTCATCGTGATCGCTTCGGTCGGACATGCCTCGACGCACATTGCGCAGAAGATGCATCGCAACATGTTGATCTCGTACACGAACCCGAATCGCTCCCCTGGGCTCACAGGGTCGTCCGGATCATTGTCCGCGCCGCGAACGTAGATGCACCGTGCGGGGCAGACGCCGGCGCACAGCTCGCATCCGATGCATTTCTCCATGCCGTCGGGGTATCGATTGAGGACGTGGCGCCCGTGGAATCGCTGCGGCTTCACCCGCTTCGTCTTCGGGTACTGGGTCGTCACCTTCGGCTTGAAGATCTGGCGGAAGGTCACGGTGAACCCACGCCACGGCCCGAGAAGGTCGGCAAACCAGCTCATCGCACTACCTCCTTCATGCCCATGGCAGCCCGAATCGACGAACACCAACGGCGACCATGGAGAGGATGATCCACGCGAGCGAGATAGGTATGAGGCGTTTCCACCCGAAGGCCATCAGTTGGTCGTAGCGCATCCTCGGCAAGGTGCCCCTCACCCAGATGAAGAAGAAGATCACGAAGAACGTCTTGAGCAGGAACCAGAAGACCGGCAGGATCCAAACCAGGAACGTCGGGCCGAACACCGGCCCCTGCCATCCTCCGAGGAAGAGTGTCACGGTCAGCGCCGCCATGTTGAACATGTTGATGTACTCGGCCAGGAAGAACAGGGCAAAACGAAGGCCGGAGTACTCCGTGTGGAATCCGCCGACGATCTCCTGCTCGGCCTCGACGAGGTCAAACGGTGCCCGATTGGTCTCGGCGAACGCGGCAATGAGGAACACGATGAACGAAGGAATCAACACGATGTTCCAAGCCGGTATCCACCCGAAGTAGGTCGCACCTTGCGCCTCCACGATGTCGGCGAGCGAAGCCGTTCCGTTGAACATGATGACCGGGACGAGGGCAAGGCCCATGGCGGCCTCGTACGAGATCATCTGTGCGGACGCGCGAACTGATCCGAGCAGCGGATACTTCGACCCTGACGACCACCCGGCGAACGTGATCGCGTAGACCGCCACTGACGACATCGCGAGGATGTAGAGGACACCAACGTTGAGGTCGGTGACTTGCAGGGTATAGGTCGTGTCCCCGACGATGATCGGGGCGCCGATGGGGATGACCAGGAAGATCAAGAACGCTGGAATCAGAGCCATGACCGGTGCCGCGAGATACAGGAACATGTCGGCCCGGTCCGGCGAGATCGATTCCTTGAACATCAGTTTCACGCCGTCGGCGAGCGTCTGCAGGATCCCGATGGGTCCGGCACGGTTCGGGCCGAGTCGGTTCTGCATGAACGCAACAATCCGTCGCTCGGCCCAAATCAGCAGCATGACGGTGACGAGCAGGAAGGCAAAGGCTACGAGGACTTTCACGGCCGCAACGATGAAATCTTCCATCAGCTGTCATCTCCTCGCACGACGTCGATGCGCACAGTTCCGACGGCGCCGAGGCCGGCCGTTCCGGAGAGGTTGAAGGGAACGTAGACCGTACCTTCGGTGAGGCTTGCGTCGATGACCACGGGCAGCTGGACACTCCCATCAACATGGACGATGATCTCGTCACCGTCGACGACGGCGAGCATCGCGGCGTCGCGTGGGTGGAGATAGGCAGCGCCGCGTGGCGCAAGCCCTGCGATTCCAGAGCTGTGTCGGACCATCACACCGTCGTCGTACAGCACATGGGCCGTGTGGAGCACGTGGTGGCCGGAGACAACCGGCACGCCTGGATTCTCAGGCACGTACTCGAGCGGTTGTCTGCCGCCGGGCCCGGGAAGCACAATGCCATCTCGTCCCCCGCCCCACGTCAGAGCATCCCAGGTCACTCCGCCGTAGGCAGGCGCGACGTCGGCTATCTCCGCTCCGACCTTTTCGGCGGAACTGGCTCCCAGGTCGGTCCCCATCGCGGCAGCGATGTCCTCCATGATCGACCACACCGGACGGGACCTTCCAGCCGGCGCAATGATTCGGTTCATCTTCTGGATGCGGCCCTCGAGGTTGGTGGCGGTTCCCTCTACCTCTCCGAGACCTGCCACCGGAAGGATGACGTCGGCATAGGCGGCCGAGTCGGACATGAACATCTCGAAGGCCACGACAAAGTCCGCTGCTTCGAGACCTGCGACCGCAGTAGACGGGACGGGGTGGTCACGCACCGGGTCTGCTCCGTTGAGCAGCAGGGCACGGAGACCGCCGTTCGCAAGCGACTCGAAGATCGCCGTCGAGTCCATGCCCCGACTGTCTGGAATGCGTCCCCATGCGTGCTCCAACGCTTCGCGTGCGTCGAGATCATCGAAGACGACACGCCCGGGGAGCAGCATCGGCGCGAGACCCATATCGATTGCACCAAAGACGTTCCCGCGGCGCATGAGCGGCAGGATCTTGGCATCGGGAAGCTCGAGAGCGAATGCAGCAACTGCCTCAGCCAGTTCGGGGAGCTCAGTCAGGCCGGGCCGACCGACGAGAGCGACGACAGGGCCTTCGCCAAGCGCCGCTCGGGCGGCTTCGTATGCTCCGTCGCCTGAGGACAACTTGCGGAGTACCTCCGGCCCGGTTCCCGGCTTGTAGCGAACTGACTCGGTCGCCACATCGTCGAGCCCGTTTCGTCGCGGATGCACAACCACGAGTTTGGCGCCGAGTTCGGTGGCCGCACGACGGACCCGGAGGTACAACACAGGCAGCTCTTCCTTGAGATCGGGGCCCCAGAGCAGGATCGCCTTTGCCGTCTCGAGATCGTTGATGGTCGCTCGCGGTTTCACACCCGCAGCGAAGACCGGATCGAGTCCGTCATCGAGTTGGGAATCGAGGTGCGGGGTGCCGACAACCGACCGCATGAACTTGGAGAACGTGTATGCATCCTCATTGGTGGAGCGGGCACCTCCGATTCCGGCCACGGCGTTCCCGTCGTATGTGGTGAGCCGCTCGGCAACGAGGTTGACGGCCTCCTGCCAGGTCGCATCGCGGAACTCGCCGTCCTCTTTGATGAGTGGCGCCGTGATCCGATCGGGCGACTGAACGTGGTTGTGCACGAACCGGTCTTTGTCGGACAACCAGCCGTGGTTTATCGCATCGTTGTCGACGCCGTAGATGCGAATGATCTCGTTGTGGCTCGTCTGGATTGAGATCTTCGAATGAACGGCGTCAACGAGCGAGACCGACTCAACGGCGTCGATGTCCCACGGCCGTGCTTTGAAGCGATACGGCTTCGCGGTGAGCGCACCGACGGGGCAGATCTGGACCGTGTTGCCGGAGAAGTAGGACGCGAACGGTTCGTCGGGGAACGTAATGACCTGGACGTAGTTGCCGCGGTCCTTGAACTCGATGAGCGGATCCCCGGAAATCTCATCCGAGAACCGAGTGCACCGGGCGCACAGAATGCAGCGTTCGCGGTCGAGGAGCACCAGGTCGGAAATCTCGATTGGCTTCTCGTAGTGCCGCTTCTCCTCCACGAAACGGGACTCGCCGGGTCCGTACGCGAACGCTTGATCCTGCAGCGGGCACTCGCCGCCCTTGTCACAGACCGGGCAGTCGAGGGGATGGTTGATCAGGAGGAATTCGAGAACACCCTCCTGCGCCTTCTTGGCGGTCTCCGACTTGGTGTGCACCACCATGCCGTCGCCGACCGGCAGCGTGCACGACGGAACGAGTGCAGTCCCTCGTGGGCCATCGACCTCGACCAGACAGGCGCGACACATGCCGACAGCCTTCATGCGCGGGTGGTAGCAGAAGCGCGGAATGTAGGTCCCGGCCTTCTGGGCCGCGTCGATCAGCGGCTGACCGGCATCAACCTCGACATCGACGCCGTCGAGCGTGATCGTGACGGTGTTGCGCTCCTCAGCCACCGACGACCTCCCCACTTCCGTCACTCTCGGCGCCAACCGCCACGGCGGCCGGGGCAGGAATCATGGCTTCGACTTCGTCGCGGAAATACCGCATGAGTGAGACAACGGGTGCCGTTGCCGAGGGACCAAGGGGGCAGATGGTGGTCATGGCCGGTGGCCACGTGAGGCCCGGGCTGATGTTGTCGGACACGTCGAGCAGGAGCCCGATGTCTTCCGGGCGGCCGTAGCCGTCGAGAATCCGGCTGAGGATCCGCTCGAGCCACGTTGTCCCCTCCCTGCAGGGAGTGCACTGCCCGCATGACTCGTGGGAGAAGAACCGGACGATGCGATGGGCCGCGCCGACGACGTTGGTGGTGTCGTCCATCACGATCACTGCCCCGGATCCGATCATGGATCCCTGCTTGGCGATGTCGTCGATCGTCACCAGCGTGTCGAGGTGTTCGGACGGCACGAACCACGGTGCAGACGCACCGCCGGGGACCCATGCCTTGAGATCACGGTCGTCGAGGATTCCGCCGCCGACGTCGTAGATGAGGTCCCGCCACGTCATTCCCGCAACGATCTCGTAGTCGCCCGGCTTCTTGAGGTGGCCGGAGAGCGACATGACACGGGTGCCGGACGAAGTCTCAGGGCCGATCGCCGCGTACTTCGCTCCGCCGTTCGTAACGATCCACGGGACGTTCGAGATCGTCTCGACGTTGTTGACGATGGTCGGCTTCGCATAGAGGCCTTCGATAGCCGGGAAGGGCGGCTTGATTCGTGGCTCGCCACGGCGGCCCTCGAGGCTCGAGAGGAGTGCGGTCTCTTCGCCGCAGATGTATGCACCGGCGCCAAGGTGGACGGTGACCTCGAGATCGAAGCCCGACCCGAGGATGTTCGTGCCCAGGTATCCGGCTTCGTACGCTTCGTCGATCGCTCGCTGGAGCCTGCGCGCCGGCTTGGGATACTCGCCGCGTACGTAGACAAAGGCGTGCTGCACGTCCAACGCGTATGACGAGATCGCAATGCCTTCTACGAGCTGATGGGGATCGCGTTCGAGGAGCATCCGGTCCTTGAACGTGCCGGGTTCGGACTCGTCACCGTTGATGACGAGATATCGGGGTCGGGTGTCGGGAGGCAAGAAGCCCCACTTGACGCCGGTGGGGAAGGACGCACCTCCTCTGCCGCGAATGTTCGACGCCTTGACCTCGGCCGCGACGTCATCCGGGTTCATCTCCTTGAGGGCCTTCCTGAGCGCCTCGTACCCACCGGTTTCGATGTACCGCGCAAGCGTGTTCGAATCAGCCGGGTACGCGACCATACGTGAAAGCAAGATGGAAGGGGTCATCGGTCATCCACCTTGGTGGTCCCGTAGGGGTCGAAGGCGGGAAGCGGGGCGATGGCGCCTTCGAGCTCCTTCGGCCCCCAATCGAATGACTCCCGGCCACCGAACAGCATCTGCATCTCGTCGCCGAGCACCACCTCAGGTTTCGCGTCGCGCAGCCACTTGATGAGCTCGCGCGCCTTGTCCGGCTCGAGACCCTCGATGAGCTCCCAGTTCACGCACACGGCGGGGGCTCCGCCACAGGCCCCTGCGCATTCGACATGCTCAATAGAGACCAGCCCATCGGTCGTCGTCTCGCCGTCGAGGACACCGGTCTCGTCCTCGATCGCTGAAAGCACCTCGTCGGCACCGCGCAGGTAGCACGAAATCGACGTGCAGACCGAGACCAGGTACCGGCCGACCGGAGCACGCTTGTACATGGTGTAGAAAGAAGCGACGGCTTGAACCTGGGCTGCGGAGAGGCCGGTCAGCTCGGCGACCTCGCGCATCGCGTCGTCGTTGACGTAGCCGTGTTCATGTGCCGCCAAATAGAGCAGCGGCATAGCGGCCGACCGCTTCTCGGGATACCGCTCGAGCAGACGAGTCGCCCGCTGCTGGTTCTCATGGCTCCAATGACTGATCATCGGTCCACGTCCCCGAGCACGGGATCCAATGAGGCGAGGGTGGCGATGACATCGGCCACGATGAGGTCTGTCATCATCACCGGGAGTGACTGAACGGTTGCGAATGAAGGCGTGCGGACATGCAGTCGCCACGGCTTCGCTCCACCCTTGGAGACAAGGTACATACCGAGTTCGCCGCGTGGAGACTCAACGGCTTGGTAGACCTCGCCGACTGGCGCCTTGAAGCCCTCCGTGAAGAGCTTGAAGTGATGGATCAGCGCCTCCATCGATTCATCGATGCGTTTGCGCGGCGGCGGTGTGATCTTCCGATCGTCGGTGCGGTAGTCACCCGCCGGCATCGTCTCCATCACCTGCTCGACAATCCGGAAGGACTGGCGGATCTCCTCCATGCGCACCAGGTAGCGGTCGAACACATCGCCGTGTTTGCCCAGCGGAACGTCGAATTCGTATTGTTCGATACCGCTGTATGGGAAGGCCTTCCGCAGATCGAAGTTGACGCCGGCGGCCCGGGCGATAGGCCCGGTGACGCCATACTGGTGTGCCTCGGCCGGCGTGATGACACCAACACCTTGGGTTCGATCGAGGAAGATTGGGTTTCCGTTGAGGAGGTCCTGATAGTCGTCGAGACCGGCTCGGACGGTGTCCATGATCCCCTCGACGTCATCCTCCCATCCTTCGGGAAGGTCTGCGGCCACACCGCCGGGCCGGATGTAGTTGTGATTCATCCGGAGTCCGGTGACCTTCTCAAAGAACTCGAGAACGGACTCACGTTCCCGGAAACCGTAGATCATCATCGAGAGGGCTCCGATATCCATGCCGAAGGTCGCGACCCAGATGAGATGGCTCGATATCCGATTGAGCTCGGTCATCAACACCCGGATCGCCTGAGCCCGTGCGGGGATCTCGACGCCGAGGAGCTGTTCTACGGCAAGCGAGTAGCAGAGTTCATTGTTGAGAGGAGACAGGTAGTCCATGCGCGTGACGTTCGTGGCCCCGGAGATGTACGGCAACGTCTCGGCCGTCTTCTCCATCCCGGTGTGGAGGTACCCGATAATCGGCTTCACACGTCGAACGGTTTCGCCCTCGAGTTCGATATGGAGACGGAGCACGCCGTGGGTCGCGGGATGCTGCGGTCCCATGTTGAGGATCTGGCGCTCGTCACTGATGATCGTCTCGTCCTCGAGGTAGTCATCGTCGACGACAACACCACGCTGGAGCTGGAGACCGGGTTCGATGTCGCGCGGAAGCATCTCTTGCGCGCCTTCGTCGGTGGCGTCGGCGATCCAATCCGGCTCCTCGGTTCCCGCTACCCAGATATCGTGTTCTCGGAGGCGATCGCTCGAGTCCATCGCGCCGACGGCCTCTGCGGCCTGTGGCTCACCGGTCGGAGCGTCGGCGGCACTTTCGGTGGTGCGGGGTGTATCGCTCATGACGACTTGTGCGATCCCTTGAACTGCACCGGTACCGCGCCGACGCTGTAGTTCTTGCGCAGCGGATGCCCCTCCCACTCGTCGGGGAGCAGGATCCGGGTGAGATCGGTGTGTCCATCGAACACGATCCCGAAGAGGTCCCAGGCCTCGCGCTCGTAGAAGTTCGCGCCTGTGTAGACCGACGTGACCGAAGGAACCCTGGGGTCGTCTCCGGGAACGCCGACCTTCACCATGAGTCGCTGCGTGTGCTGCATCGAGAGCACGTTGACGACCACGTCGTACCGCGGTTCCCTATTGAGGTGGTCGACCGCGCACAGGTCGATGAAGGTCTCAAAGCCGGCATCCTTCACGGCTTGGACGAAGGCGACGAGGTCGTCGCCGGAAACGATCGCGGTGTCCTGCCGGGGACCGACGATCGGCTGGAAAGACGTGAAATCGGCCGCCGGGAAGGACTCAGCGAGTCCGGCGAGGATCGGATCGTCCGGGAGATCACGAGCCGGCGCCTCCGCGACGATCTCGTCCAGTTCGGCGTCGGTGGGCGCACCTTGCGGTGTTGTCTCGTCGGCCATCACACGATCCCCGTCGACCGTCGGATCTCACCTGACATGATCTTGTCCTGAAGCGTCAAGATCCCATGCATCAGAGACTGCGGTCCGGGAGGACAACCCGGCGCATAGACGTCGACCGGCACGATCTCGTCAACACCTTGGACGAGGGCGTAGTTGTTGAACATGCCGCCGGTTGATGCGCACGCACCCATCGAGATGACCCACTTCGGCTCGGCCATCTGGTCGTAGACCTGTCGGAGCACCGGTGCCATCTTCTGCGACACTCGCCCTGCCACGATCATCAGGTCGGCCTGTCGGGGGGAGGCACGAAACACCTCCATGCCGAACCGTGCGAGGTCGTTGTGAGCTGCACCGGTTGCCATCATCTCGATCGCGCAGCACGCAAGCCCGAAGGTGGCCGGCCACATGGATCGGGTTCTTGTCCAGTTGACGCCCTTCTCCATTGTCGTGAGGAGGAAGTTCGGGTTGTTGGTCTCGCCGGCCACTAGGCAGCCTCCTCGACGGGAGCATCGGGCGCCACCACCCTGCGGTAGCGGGCCCTCGTAGACACGTTCCAGTCGAGCGCGCCGCGTTTCCACACGTAGCCGAGCGTCTCAATGAGAAGAAGCATGAAGACACCCACGGCAGCGATGCCGGCCCATCCGAACTCGTCCATCCGGACCGCCCAGGCGAAGAGGAAGATGATCTCGACATCAAAGATCACAAACAACATGGCCACGAGATAGAACTTCACCGGGAAACGTTCGACCGGCTCCTGGAGCGGCACAATCCCGCACTCGTACGGTGCGAGCTTCTCGGGTGTCGGATTGTTCGGGGCGAGCTTCCAGGAGGCGAGCAGCGACACCACCGCGAACGCGAGTCCGAGGAGGAACATCAGGGCGATCGGCAAGTACGCAACAAGATCCATGTGCAGGGCGAGAGTCTACGGTGCTTGCGCGCCTTGCCAAACCGCTGCCCGGCTTCACCTAGTGGTGTCCCACTCCCCCTACCCTCCGGTCATGATCACCTTCGCGGATCGTTCCCTGCTTCGGTGGGCAGTCATCGGCGACGTTGCTGTCCTGGCGGCGCTGACCGTGGTCGGCTTCGCGACCCACTCGACGCTCGACGAAACGTGGCGGCTGGTCGTCACAACACTCGGTGTGCTCGCTGCGTGGGCTCTGGTCGCGCCGTGGTTCGGCGTGTTCTCGACAGAGGTGCTCACGCGTCCCGCTGCGGTGTGGCGGGTTGCGTGGGCGTGGGCGATCGCAGCGCCCGTCGCCGGCTTCCTGAGAGCCTGGGTTCTCGGCGTGGCCGTGTCCGCTACGTTCATCCTCGTGACAATCGCCGTTAACGGATCCGGGTTGGTGGTCTGGCGTGCGGTGTACGCCGCGATCCAGCGCCGACGCGGGTAGTCAGGCCTTGATCCTGCGAACGCCTGGCATCTCAACAGCCCGCTCAATCGCAACGTAGACCTTCTCCGCCATCCCGCGCTCCTCCGGCTCGAGGAGGTTCGCCATGACCTTCAACACCCATTCCATGAGCGGTCGCGACCTCATGCCAACGGTCGTCAGAGTCCTCATAACCGACGGGTTCCCGATCGCGGACACGAAGATGCGTGCGACGCGATGGTACGCGGCATAGTCGGCAGCGAGCAGTTCGTCGTAGACCGACAACGCTTCCGGATCGTCGGTGGCCAGCGCGTCGGCAACAAGACCCGCTGCGAGGCGGCCAGTCTCATACGCGTAGTCGATGCCTTCGCCGTTGAACGGATTCACTGCTCCTGCGGCGTCTCCGACGAGCACCCAGTTCCGCCCGGACTTCGGTCCGACGGACAAGGCCATCGGGAGCTTCCCTCCAATTGGACGGGCGACGGGTTCGGGGCCGACGTGCCAGTGCTCGGGGAGCGCGGCGACGTACGCATCGAGGATGCGACTGGTGTTGATGTCCTTCCATCCTTTGAAGGTGGAGACGAGGCCGGCTCCAACGTTGATCGTGCCGTCGCCCATCGGGAACACCCACCCGTAGCCGGGCATCGCCCGGCCTTCGCTGTCGCGAATATCGAGTTGGCTCTCGATGAAGCCGTCGGTCGAGTTCGGGCTCTCCCAGTAGCCGCGAACTGCGAGCCCGAACGGATAGTCCCGCCTTCGCTCGGTACCAAGCTGCCGGCCGAAGCGGGAGAGTGAGCCGTCGGCCACCACGACGTACCGCGGCACGACAACCTCGACGTCGTCACCATTGCGCTTGAGCTCGACGGCCGTGAGGTTTCCGTTGGCGACGACCGCAACCGCTTCGACACCCTGGAGAACGGTCGCGCCGGCCGACTCGGCGAGCGCCGCGACCCGGCCGTCGAGATCGGACCGTCGGAGTGTTGCCCCCCAGTTCGGATACACGGAGTGCTCCGGCCAGGGCATTTCAAGCATCACATCACCGGCGTAGGAGCGAAGGCCGACAACCCGGTGGACGTCGGGGCGGTCGAAGTCGAACCCCATATCGATCAGTTGCCGCACGGCTCTCGGGGTCAGGCCGTCGCCGCACGCCTTCTCTCTGGGATAGTGCTTCTTCTCGACGAGGAGAACGTCAACGCCGCGCTGCGCAAGCCAGAAAGCGGCGGACGCACCGCCGGGGCCACCGCCGACAACGAGCACCTGGGGAGTGAAGGACATGACGGGGAGGCTAGGTCCGACCGTTCTATTGCGAACCCGGAGTCGGCATCAGCCCTCTGCGACCTCAAAACCACAGGCTGTCTCTGCCGTCTCCACATCGAGGCCGCCGAACTCCACGCGTTCGAACAGCGTGACCTGAGCGATCTCGAGTTCGGTCAACTGCCCCTCGAAGCCTGGCATCCCTCCAGACACAGGGGTGTTGTTGGCACCGTAGGTTGCGTCCGGCCAGTCGCCTGAACCGAGGGCAATCCACTCGATCTGAGATGCGCACGCCTCCTCGGGGAACGCCGCGAGCACCGCCCCGCCTGCCATGGCAGGTCCCGCGCCGCCGCCACCGTTTGGGCCGTGACAAACTGCGCAGCCTGCGTCATAGATGGCTGCCCCGGCCGAGAAGTTGCTGGCGGCATCAACCCCATACTCGGCGCCATCACAGCCAACGGCATTGCCGGTCGCCGGATCGATGGCGAGCTGGCCGGCACTTCCACAGGTCGGCTGGTTCGGGACCACGACCACGTAGAGCACAGCGAGGAGCGGAACGACAACCAATACCGCAGCAAGCCATGCCGGGTAGCGGGAACGAGGAGACGCCGGTTCTTCGGGTTCCGGTTCCTCGATTGGCTCGGGCTCGATCGGACTCGGTATGTCCACTTTCGGAGCCGGGCCGACGTCGGATGCGTCCACGAGCTCCTCGAGATCCTCGGGCTGGTCCGCAGCGGGCACGTAGTCCTTGTCGGATCCGCCGACGTCGATGCCTTCTTCTTCGGCCCACTCGAGCAACACGTCGTCGACGGTTCCACCGGCCGACTTTGCACGCGCCTTCGCCGAACGCTCAACCAACGACTCGGGCATCTTCCGAGCTTCGGCTACCGCAGCAAGCAACGCGGCACCCGACAAAGCACCCGCAGCCGGGACATCGGAACTCGGTTCGGGCGCGGCTGACGCTTGACCCCCTCCGCCCGCATCTGCACCGGGCACGGACGCGGTCGATGTCTGACCCCCTCCGTCAGCGGCTTCGCCGCTGCCACCTCCCCCTGAGGGGGAGGTGTCCGAGTGAGAGGAATCGGAAACGTCGATGCCTTCTTCTTCGGCCCACTCGAGCAACACGTCGTCGACGGTTCCACCGGCCGACTTTGCACGCGCCTTCGCCGAACGCTCAACCAACGACTCGGGCATCTTCCGAGCTTCGGCCACCGCCGCGAGCAGCGCGGCACCCGACAAAGCACCCGCAGCCGGGGTATCGGAACTCGGTTCGGGCGCGGCTGACGCTTGACCCCCTCCACCGCCTGGCGGCGGCACCTCCCCCTGAGAGGGAGGAATCTGGGACGAGGGGGAGGAATCTGCGGGGGAGGACGCTGGGGCGACCGGCGCCTCCAACAGGCCCTCTTCTTCCGCCCAGTCGCGAAGGATGTCGTCTACGTCAACGCCGGCCGTCTTGGCGCGCGCGGACGCTGAGCGCTCGACGAGAGACTCAGGCATCCCGCGCGCTTCGGCGACTGCGGCGAGCAGGGCCGCACCCGACAGGGCACCGGAAGGCGCGGTTGACGCTTGACCGCCTCCGTCGGCGGCTTCGCCGGTCTTGGGACTCTGATCGGGCACGGTTGATGCCTGACCCCCTCCGTCGGCGGCTTCGCCGCCGCCACCTTCCCCTGAGGGGGAGGAATCTGAGGGCGGGGAATCCGAGACTCCGATGCCCTCTTCTCTTGCCCACTCGAGCAACACGTCATCAACCGAACCACCGGTTGCACTCGCACGAGCCTTGGCCGATCTCTCGATGAGGCCTTCGGGCATGCCGCGGGCATCGGCGACGGCTGCCAGAAGTGCGGCACCCGACAAGGCACCAGCGGCCGGGGCGTCGGAACTCAGTTCGGACTCGGTTGATGCCTGACCCCCGCCGCCGCCTTCGGGGGCACCTCCCCCTGAGGGGGAGGAATCCGCGGAAGGCGAGGAATCCGCGGAGGGACTGTCTTCACCTGACCACTGGGCCACCACCGCTTCGGTGGTCGAACCTGAAGCTCTGGCGCGTGCAGCCGCGGACCGCTCGAACAGCGAGGCCGGAGCTCCGTAGGTTGCTTCGAGTTGTTCGAGATTCTCTTCCATCGCTACCTCAGTGAGAGCAGGTACTCGGCGAGGGCGTCGAGATCGCCCTGGGTCAGATATCGATACGACGGCATGATCGACCACGGCCGATCGGCCCGGGGGTCGTCAAGATGCGCTCTGAGGCCGTCGGCGTCGTCAACGCGGCTGCCAACATGCATGAGGTCCGGTCCCAGACGCTCGAGCCCGAGGAGGGCAGGAGCTTCATTCACGTAGTCTCCTGCGACGGAGACGGGACCAAGTCCGACGTCGGGCACAATCGGTCGCACTGCTTGGGTATGGCATGAGACACAACCCTCACGGATGTACACGGCCCTGCCGTCGGCCACAGCAGAGCCCTCAGGATACGACCGTGCCGTCTCGGCGAGGATCGTCGCATTTGAAACACTCGCATCGAGCCACGGCACGAATACGGTGAGGATCGCTACGACCGCGAACGTCGCGATGATGCCTCCGCGCAGCGTCGGGCACGATATCGACGCTCTGTCTCCGGCCAACTGAAGATCGAACGCTTCGTCGTCGATGTTTGCTTCAGATCCTTCGACCCGCCAGGTGGCGGTCAATACGACGGCAAGGAAGAGAAGCTGAGCAACGGCGAACAGGACAGTCCCGCCGGCGCGGATCGCGAGGAACGGTTCGAGCACCCAGTCGGTGAGCGCCCAGCCCTCGCCCACGGCCGTGAACTCTCCCGTGTTGACGTCGGCCGCCCAGGTCAGACCGGTTGCCACTGCCGCAATCCACATCGCGGCGATCGCGGCGCCGACGCCCGTGATCGAGAGCCCGAGATGCCATCCCCCAAGTCCTCGATGGCTGGTGCCGGCGCCGGTGGCGTGGTAGCCGAAGGCGAAGAGCCAGAACGTGAACGCGCCGCCGAACAGCAGCAGATCGCCCGCCGCGTTCCACTCGGTCAAGCCGACAACCGAACTCGAGGTTCGGAGTGCTTGGACGAGGTTGTGAACGGGGACAAGAACGAAGAGGAGCATCCCGACAGCAGCAAATGAGAACGTGACCCGATCCTCGATGAACCGGGCGCGCCCGCGCATCAAGATGGAGAGATCTCGGGTGATCAGCGCGACCGGCACGAACAATGCGATCGAGAATGCGACGCCCACACTCTGCAGCCAGCCCGGTATCGGGCCGTAGATGTAGAGCACCGGCCCGGTGGCGGCCCAAACAAGGGCGAGGGACCAGAACCCCAACGCAGAGACCGGTGACCCTTCGAACGATGACTGCCCGGTGAGCTTCGAAACGAGATAGTAGAGGAAAGCAATGCCCGCGGCTGCGAACCAGAAGCCGGCAAGACCCGCACGGAAGAACCCGATCTGCATCGCACCGACCGCGCCCGGCAGACCGGGAAGGAGTGCGAATGCAACGAGGAGAACCGCCCACCAAGAGGAGCCGAGCAGATACCACTGTGCGGGAACCAACTGGCCCGCGTCCTGGGCAATGGTCCGGGTCACAACAACCGTCGAGAGCGTCAGGCCGATCAGCAGAAGGGCCTCGCTGAACACGGGAGCTTCGAGGTAGGGGCGTCCGTCGCTCAATCCCGCAAGGATCAGGACGGCTCCCGATACGGCCGCCGCAGCGATAGCGAGCAAAGAAACCAACGCCAGCCATTCACCCTTGACCGATCGGCCGGAGACACGCGGCAAGACGAAGTAGACCGCTGCGAGAAAACCGATGGCGAGCCAGCCGTAGAGGAAGAGGTGCATCGCTGCCGCCGAGAGACGGCCATATGACAGCGCCGCGATACGGGCTCCGAGGTCGGGGAAGACCAGCTGCAACGATGCCAGAGAACCGGCCACGACCGCCAGGGCGAGGAACAAGGCTGCTGACATGAGATGCCAGCGCACGTTGTCTTCAACGCCGGAACGTGCGTCTTCCGGTGTCGCTTCCTCCGCGTTCACGATTGCTCTGTCCTCCGTCGCCACTGCAGGCCCATCTCTCCTGTGAGCGGCCGAAAGCCTAGCCGGAGCCGTCCCGGATCACAGGCTGAAGTAGGGAATCAACGGTCCTCGGAGACCGGCGTTCGCGCGACCGGCGGCGTCGATCGGCAACCGCTTCGAGGCTTTTGTATGCGCGGCGGACTCGTTCCGCATAGAATCGCCGCCGTGTGGAGGACAATGCAATGACAAACGGCAGGAAACTCGCGGTTGGTATTGTCGCGATCGTGCTCGGCATCGTCGTGGCGATCGCCGCCTCGATGTTCGTCCACGCGGCGGAGTCTCCTGCGACGGACGCCGTCGGGAACGAGCTCTACTCGCTCGTCCCCCGCGGGTGGTTCCCTGCGACCCTCGGACAACTGGTCGCGATCGGCGGCATCTTCATGATCCTCGGTGGCGCGACCTTCGCCTTCGTCTACGGTCGTCCATTCACATGGGCCCGCGCCGCGATCGGTGCCTGGCTCTTCACGGCCATGGCCCTGGTCGTGTTCGCCGTGATTCCGAACCAGTGGGTGGCGTTGACTCAGGGCTCGCTCGAGTGGACGCCGCAGAAGATCCTTGTCACGATTCCGCCGGCGCTCGTGCTCGGAAACGAGATATCGATCTCGTATGCCACCCTGCAGCAAATGATTGTCGGGGGATACCCGGTCGTGATGCTCATCATCATCGCAACCGTGATGGTGCAGTGGCAGAAGCGCACTCGAGCGGTGAAGAAGCCCAAGCCAACGCCGGTGTCGGCGTTTGGCCGCCCAATGAGAGACGGGTCGGGATGACGTCCACACGGACATATAGTGATCTAGCGGATTCTCGGGTTCACTGCCCGACTGCAGGAGCGTGAACAGGTGACGGACGAACAGGGCAACGGCAAGAGCGTGAGTGGCGCCGTTACCGGCGTGCTCGACCACATCCGTGAGAGCCAGGTCTGGACCTCGATCTTCCGACCGGGCTCGCCGATGCGCGCCGACAATCAGGACACTCCGCGGAACCGCTCCTACGTGGTGATGAACAACGTGCTCTACCACCTGCACCCGGTGAAGGTGAAGCGTCACGGTGTCCGTCTCTCCTACACCCTTTGTCTCGGCGGCCTGAGCTTCTTTCTCTTCATCGTGCTCACGATCACCGGCATCTTCCTGATGTTCTACTACTCACCGACCTCGCCGCAGGCGTACTACGACCTTCAAGCGCTCAATACCGATGTGGCGTTCGGGCAGTTGGTGAGAAACATGCATCGCTGGGGCGCACACCTCATGGTGTTGACGGTCTTCCTCCACATGGCAAGGGTCTTCTATCACGGCGCCTACAAGCCGCCGCGTGAGTTCAACTGGATCGTCGGCGTCATCCTTCTGCTGTTGACGCTGCTGATGTCGTTCACCGGATACCTGCTCCCGTGGGATCAGCTGGCGTTGTGGGCCGTCACGGTTGGGACGACGATGGGAAGCTACGCTCCGGTGTTCGGTGATCAAGTGAGCTTCGCGCTGATCGGTGGTGTGCAAATCACCCCGGACACGCTCTTGCGTTGGTATGTCCTCCACGTCCTCTTCCTCCCGTTCATCATCACGCTGTTCATGGCCGTTCACTTCTGGCGCGTCCGCAAGGACGGCGGCATCTCAGGGCCCCTGTAGGAAATCGCCATGGCACAAATCCCCGAAAACATCCTCCGGCGCTCGGCAGAGGCGCGAGCGAAGAAGGAAGGCCGTCCGGTTGACGAGATCCTCGCCGAGATGAAGGGTGAGGCACCCCCCGCTGCGGCCGGTTCTTCCCCCTCAGATTCCTCCGCCTCAGATTCCTCCCCCTCAGGGGGAGGTGGCAGCGGCAAAGCCGCCGACGGAGAGGGTCAAGCGCCAACCGCGCCCGAGCCCGGTACCAAGACCTCGGCAGCGAGCGCCGTTTCGGGTGCCGCCCTGCTCTCCGCTGTGGCGAAGGCTCGCAAGATGCCGGAGTCGTTGGTTGAGCGCTCGGCGAAGGCGCGTTCGAGGACTGCCGGCGGTTCGGTTGATGACGTGCTGCTCGACTGGGCCGAAGAAGAGGGTATCGACATCTCCGCGCTCCCCGCTGCCTCGGATTTGTCGTCCGCTGCCCCGGATTCCTCCGCTGCCCCGGATTCCTCCCCTGCCCCGGATTCCTCCCCCTCAGGGGGAGGTGGCAGCGGCGAAGCCGCTGAGGGAGGGGGGCAGGCGCCAACCGCACCCTCAGCGAGTCCCGATTCCGTCGCTCCCGTCGCGGCGTCTGCTGCTTCCGCGACCGCCGTTGCGGTACTCGAAGACGCGGTAGTCGTCGAGGACGACGGCGCTGCCGAAGGCGAGCCCGGCTCCAATGGAGCCAAGTCCGATCGGCTCCTCACCGTCATACGAGCCGGCGAGGTCCAGCGAATAAGGTCGGCGCCGACTGATCGGGTGACGGTGTGGCCGCATCTGCTGGCCATCGAGTTCGTGGCGCTGCTCGTCGTGTTGACGTTCCTGATCGCGCTTGCCATCTTCCTCGACGCGCCGCTCCTCGAGTTCGCGAACTTCAACGAACAGCCCAATCCTTCGAAGGCGCCCTGGTACTTCCTCGGCCTGCAGGAACTCCTCGCGTATTTCGACCCGCAGATCGCCGGCATCATCATTCCGACGTTCGGCGCCATCGCGATCGCCATCATCCCGTACATCGACAAGAACCCGTCGGTGAAGCCATCCCATCGCAAGCTCGCCATCATGATCTTCACCTTCTTCATCATGGCGGCCGCTGTGCTCACCATCTTCGGTTCGTTCTTCCGGGGCCCTGGCTTCAACTTCACGTTCCCGTGGGAAGACGGGATATTCTTCGACGACCTCAAGTCGCTCCTGGAATGAGAAGGCGATCATGAGCGCAACCACCATCTTCGTCATCGCAATCATCGGAGCAGGCGTACTCACCGTGCTCGGAATCTTCGCAATTGCGGTTCGCCGCGGACCTTCAGCCGGGCCAATCACATCAGACGAGATCGAAGGCAAGGCAGAACCGGTCTCCCAGAAGGCGCCGGTGATCCACGTCGGGTCAGACGACGCGGATGACGCCCCCGCAGCGGTTGCGACGATTGCCGAAGTGTCGACCGATCCTCCCGTCGATCCGCTCACCGACAAGGAGACACTCACACCGGCCGAATACGGCGTAACGCGGAGGAAGTTCCTCAACCGGGCGTTGTATGCCGTCTTCGGACTGTTCCTCGCACAGTTCGCCCTCGGTGCCCTCGCGTACGTATGGCCCAGGCTGAAGGGCGGTTTCGGAACACCCATCAATGCCGGCAATCTGACCGATCTGAAGGCTTCGCTGACCGACGGCGGGACCATCTTTCCGGTCTTCGTTCCTTCGGCGCAGGCGTGGATCGTCCCATTCGACATGTCTGAGCTTCCCGGATCCTCGTATGAAGGGGTTCCCTTCGTGGTGGCCGGCGGAGACAGTGACGGTGTCGGGGTCATGGCGCTCTGGCAACGGTGTGTCCATCTCGGCTGCCGCGTCCCCGAATGCCTCCCATCGCAGGGGTTCGAATGCCCGTGCCACGGATCTCGCTACAACATCCACGGCGAGTACAACACCGGACCGGCGCCGCGGAATATGGACCGCTTCGCACTCAGCGTCACCGACGCCGACGACCTGATCATCGAGACCGGCACGGTCGTGCAGACGCCGCGATCGAAGCAGCTCACGGCCGAATACCCGCAAGGACCCTTCTGTGTATGAGGTGGACGTGTTGAACGCTGCGCTCCCAGTCATCCTCGCGGCCAGCGACGAAGCCGAACCGGCCGCGGCGAGCGGAAGCTTCGGGATCGGAGCGATCGTCCTCGTCGTCGTCGTTGCCTCGCTCCTCGCCTGGATGGCATATCTCTTCCTCAACAGCCGCCGCTCTCGTTCCACCGTCACAGAGACGTCGCCACCGAACCAGACGCCGTACATGTCGGACGCCGAACTCGAGAACGTTCGCACCACGAAGGTGCTGCGTGCCGCCGTGTTTGCCGCTGCAGCGCTCGCGCTCGTTATCCCCGCCTATGCGTTCAACGAGTCAAACCGGCGGGCGGACGCAGCCGACGATCTCGTGGAGTTGGCCGTCGAGGAAGGGGAACACTGGTACAACGTGTTCGTGTGTTCATCGTGCCATGGACCCCAGGGCGGCGGAGGGGCAGCGGCGTTCACCGAACCGCGAAGCGGGGTTGATGTTTCCTGGCAGGTGCCGTCACTCAACGATGTGCTGTACCGCTTCGACCGTGAGGAGATCCAGAACCTCATCGTGTATGGGCGCGAGGGCACACCGATGCCCGCCAGTGGTCTCGACGGAGGCGGCGCAATGACCATCCAGGAGGTCGATCACGTGATCGACTTTCTGGCGTCGATTCAGATTCCCCAGGTCGACGTCGTGGCCGAGACCGAACCGACGGTCTCGAGTGCGCTCAACCGAATCGCAGGAGGCGATGAGGCCACCCAGGCGCTCACCGATCGCCAGCAGGCGCTGATCGATGACGTGCTCCTCGCTCCTGATCAACTGGCCGTGGCGGGCGACCTCGGTACCGAGATACGGACGCTGCTCGGAGGAGATGGGTCGTGCACCGAGGCGTCTGCGGCCGTCGTCCTCGCTACATGCCCGAACCCTGCGCCCGACGCTGATCGTGACGGACTCTCAGATGCGGCCGAGCCGCGCCTCACGGAGATTTCGGCCGTTGCCTACGAGACGCTCACCGAACTGCTCGGCCTCGTTCAGGTCGAACAATCGGTGTACGACGTAGCCTTCGACCCGGCGAACGCATACACGAACACCAGTGATGACCGACCGGTACCCGATCTCGACGAAGCACAGACCGTGCTCAGCGCGATCGAAGCCGACCTCCTCTTGATCAGAGTCACAGCCGACAAGCAGGACGACTTCCTGGCCGACCTCGAATCCGGGCTGGGCTTTCTCGAAAGGTCTGCCGACGCGCAACTCTGGCTCGTCGACTTCGACGAGGTTGCATCGGCTATGAGCGACCAGGCCGGAGTGACGGTCAGCGCCGGTGATGCCGAACGGGCCGTCGGGCTCTTCAACGGCTACTGCGCGCGCTGCCACACCGGTGGATACAGCGCCGGTTCCACCTTTGAGATCGGGGCGGGGCGGGGAGCATGGGGACCGGCGATCAACGACGGCCGCTCGATCGCGCAGTTCCCCTCAATCGAAGACCAGGTGGACTTCATCATCGCCGGCACCAATGCCAACGAGCCATACGGCGTGAATGGGCTGGGCACGGGCCGGATGCCCGGTTTCGGCGCGTCGCTCAGTGAGGCCGACATCGAACTCATCTCTCTCTACGAGAGGACCATGTGATGGATCGAACAGCGAGAACAATCCACGGCGCGACCCGCTCTGAACGTGGACTCGGGACACTCGAGATCCTCGGCCTGATCGCCATGATCGCTCTCCTGCTCGCCATGATCCCGTTTGTACGCGAGGCGGTGCAAGACATCGTCGGAGCGGTCTTCAACCGTCGGGATGACTCTGGTGAGATCACCGATTTCTCCCAACTGATGCGTGGGATCGTCCTGGTTGGCGGATCGATCTTCGTATTCATCGGGGCAGGTTGGCTGATCCTGTCGACCAATATCGGGAAGCACCTCGCCTTTCTGGTCACCGCGACGGCCGTGTTTGGCTGGCTCACGCTGAGCGGCATTCTGTTCGTCGTATACGCCCCTCGTGGTATCCGCCCATCGAATCTCGAGGGCCTGAATGCATTCCAGATTCGGGTTCCTGCAATCGCACTCGCTCTCGGCGCGTTCATCCTGTTCGTGATGTTCGTCATGGCCCTTGATCGATACGAACGCGACACCCCCGCGGAATAGACAACGCGTTGCGCCCACGCCGGAGATCCACGGTTGCGGGAGAGACCTGAGACCTACCCCCTGCTGAAGGCCATTCAGGATTCCGACTTTTCCTGCAAGTGATACGCCAAGATCTGCAGTTCGGTCGATAAGTCCACGACACGGACTTCCGACGCTTCGACCCTGATCACCGTCGGGGCAAAGTTCAAGATCGATCGAACGCCGGCCGCGGCAAGCCGATCTCCCACGAGCTGTGCCTGGTCCGAGGGCGTGGCGATGATCCCGATCTCGATGCCCCGTTCCGGCACGAGTTCCTCGAGTTCTGACATCGGCTCAACCGTTGTGCCGCTGATTGTGCTGCCGATTCGACGAGCATCGACGTCGAGGATCGCGGCGATCGAGAAGCCCCACTCGCTGAAGCCGCGGTAGTTCGCAAGCGCACGTCCGAGGTTGCCGGCCCCGACGATCACGACCGGGAATTCGTGCGTGAGGCCGAGTGCAGTGCGGATATCTTGCTTCAGCTCGTCCACGTCGTAGCCCACACCCCGGACACCTTGCGCCCCAAGAAACGAGAGGTCCTTGCGGACTTGGGCGGCGTTCACCCCTGCGGTGCGGGCAAGATCCTCCGACGAGCACGTGCCGGTGCCGGCGCGCATCGCCAAACAGCGGAGATACACCGGAAGCCGGGCAACGGTGGCGTCGGGGATGTGCTTTCTCATCGGCGCAAGCGTACCGGTTTCAGCTTCGGCGGTTCCACCCGAGGTCTCAAGCCACCGCTGGTCTCGCGACGGAGCGAAGGTATCGTCAGCGTATGCGCCCGTTCACAGCGATCGTCGTCATCGGTCTCCTGGTCCTCATCGTCGGTGCGTTCGCGGCAAAACTCATCGCGACCGGCCTGACACCGTAGCGGTCAGGTTTCGTGACCCTGGAGCGGCGTGATGGGGATTCGAGTGATGCCCGCCGGCCGGAACCCGACCGCCGTTCGAACCGACAGCCCAAACTTCTCATCCGCCCGGCCACTCCGAACGGCGATGGCAATCTGGCCGTAGGAGTCGACATGAATCAGGCCATCGCCCGGAGCTACATCCCCGTATGCCGCGCGCCAAGCGATCGTGCGGTCGGTCCCCGCAATCAACATCGACACGTCATCGCCGGGTTGGATCCCCAGCGATCCGAGGTCGGCCGGGCTCACGTTGGTCTGAGCGTTGCCGAAGTGGTCGACCCACAGGACCTCACCGAGCACGCCTCCGAGCCCGTCTGACTCGACGAGGGGAACCATCATCGGAGCGACGGTGCCGGGGGCGACAACCGGACCGAGATCCTCGATGGTCGCTTGCTCGGAGGCAAGCACGGCGGCGGCCGGACCGAAGACGTCGCGCCCATGGAAGGTCTCACCTTCGGAGGGGAGACGGAATCGGGGATCCTCGATCGAGACGATCAGATCTGCACCGCCAACGATCGCTACCGCAGGGGCGAGCAGACCGTTGTCCGGCCCTACAAAGAACCCCCACGGGGTCCGAGCGGCGATGGCACGACGCTCCGTCCCGACCCCCGGGTCAACGACGGCGAGGGCAACCCCTTCCGGTAGGTACTGGATCGACCGCATCAGCGCGAACGCGGCACCCTGCACGTCGCCGGCATCAAAGTCGTGTCCAACGTCGATGACGCGAACTTCAGGCGCAATCCGCGCGATCACTCCGTGAACAACACCGACGAACTCGTCGGACCGCCCAAAATCGGAGAGAAAGGAGATGGGAAGAGGCATGGGCCCGGAAGAGTAGCGGGGGGTTGGAAGGAGACACGAGACAAGAGACAAGAGACAAGAGACAAGAGACAAGAGAGAGCCAAGAGCCAAGAGCCAACGAAGCCTTCCCCCAAGCTCTGCTCTTGGCCGGTCTCGAGTCTCAAGTCTCAAGTCTCGGGTCTCAAGTCTCGGGTCTCAAGTCTCGGGTCTCAAGTCTCGGGTCTCAGTCTCGGGTCTCGGGTCTCGAATCTCGAGTCTCTCACTCCCGTGATTGGACCCCACCAGCCCGCCCGGGCAACTGCGGATGGCAGCTCGCGACCGAGTTTCTGCTCGAGCCACCGGGTGGTTTCGATCGTCATGGCCGGATCCACTCCGGTCTCGACATTCATTCGACCAAAGAGATACAGCAAATCCTCGGTGGCGACGTTGCCGGTCGCGTTCGGAGCGAACGGACACCCGCCGGCTCCTCCGACGGACGCATCGAACGTCTCAACTCCTGCGGCGTAGGCTGCGACCACATTCGCCACCGCTGTGTTCCGCGTGTCGTGGAAGTGGCACCGCAACGAGACGTCGGTGATTGAACGGATCGCAGAGATCATCGCTTCAATCTGAGCCGGTACCGCAACACCGATGGTGTCACCGAGAGCGACCTCATGTGCGCCTGCGGCCGCCGCCCGAGCAGCAAGCCGAGCCACATCGCCGATGGCCACCGGCCCGTCAAACGGGCAGCCGAAGGCAACGGAGATTGTGATGGTCGAAGCGCGGCCATCGACGTTGGGGATCATCGCCTCGATTTCGCTCATGGTCGCGTCGGGAGATACGCCCGCGTTGGCTCGATTGAAACCATTTGATGCTCCGACGACGAAGTTGATCTCATCCACCGATGTTGCCAGCGCTCGCTTGAGACCACGCTGATTCAAGACGAGGCCGATGTACGAGATTCCATCAGGACTAGGACCGAGCGCGGCGACCACAGCCTCGGCGTCTGCCATCTGAGGAACCCGCTCGGGACGCACGAATGAGGCAACCTCGATCCGGCGCGATCCTGCATCAACGATGCGGTTGATCAACTCCACCTTCGTCCCGGTGTCGAGGAGCGCCGCTTCATTCTGGAGACCGTCGCGTGGCCCCACCTCAACAAGCCCAATGCGAAGATCACCGTCGCCTCGCCGGCTCGCGCGGACTGCGCCCCTCATCAGAACCTCCCCGTCGGGTCAGAACAAGCGGGGTCGATTATGGCCGGGAACCCGTTGGCGCGCGCATATAGAGCAGCGTGCATCCGCGTACGATGAACGGCCATGGCACCGCACCGAATCCACATCAGCCCCGGCAAGGGACCCATCGAATGGCGATCCTGATTCCAGACGCACGCCGCGGCCTTCTCGGCGGCTTGATCGACGACGCCGCGTTGCTCCTCTCGACGCCGCCAACCATGGAGCACGCAGTCAACGCCTATCTGCGCTTGAGGGCCACCGAGAACGGCTGGAAGGTCGGTCGGCTCGTTGTACCGGCTTCGCGCCTCGAGGAACTCGCTGGTGTGCTCGTTGGGACGCTGCAGTCCGGCGAGGCGCCGGTACCGATCGTGACGGCGTTCGATGGCGAGATCGCCGCGAACGCCTCAGTTGCGGCAGCAGTTCACAAGATGCTGGATCCTGCAGCCAGGATCGAACGTGTCCTGCTCTCCCACCGAGACTCGGATCGGGTCGACCGTGTCGTCGACGCCGTTTCCGCAGGGAACGGCATTCATCACAGCGTGCTCTCGATGGTGGCTGTGCCCGTCGGCGTACCGGACAACCAAACCATGAAGTGGATAGCCGCAGCGGGCACGGAGGCACTCCGACCAGCCGGTGCGTGGATCGACCTCCGTTCAACGACGGTTGATCCCGGGGCCCTCTCCGCCACGATTCGATCGTGTGTCCGTTCCTCCTTGCCGTTCACGGTCCTTGCCGATCGTCTTCCCTTCGTCACCCAGGCCGATCTGCAAACGGGCGAGTACCGGTACGGCGCGTTGAACCTCCTCGCAGCAACTCTCCACGCCCATTCCAGCGGGCCCGAGGCAGCCGACGTCCTGGTCGACGACAGCCCACGGACCTACTCCATCAACTTCGGAGGTATCACCAGGAACGGTGTGGAAATCCGGTCGCGCGGATTGGCCGCGGCGGATCGGAGCCCGCTCGTGTCACTCGCGACATCCGATGCGGCCGATGCCGTCACAGCGCTCGGCGCTCTCAACCAGGCGCTGTGACCCAATCGGGCTCCAGCGGTCCTCGGCCGTTCCCCACACACGACTAGCCTGTCCGCCGATGCCAACACTTCGCTTGTTCGCACGATTCAGAGAGATCGCCGGAACCGACGAGATAACCGTCGAAGACGGCACCGTTGAGGAGATTCTCAACCGCGCCTCGGAGTCCTTCGGCCCTGCGTTCGCCAATGGTTTGAAATCCGCGGGCGTGTGGGTCAACGGGAACCCCGTCGGTCGGGACGCCACCGTGAGTGCCGACGATGAGATGGCGATCATTCCGCCGGTGTCCGGAGGCACCTACGCCGCCCCCCGCACCCAGCGTTCGATGGCCGTCGATCCCGCAGAGAGCATTCTGTCCGTCATCGTCCTCGCCGCCCTGCTCGTCTCGGCGTGGGTGCCGCTGGAGTGGTTTGTCGTGATCACCGTCGGTGCCTCGCTGGCATGGCTCTGGGATCTATCCGACGCCGACGCGACGCGGGCCGGCTCCATCAACCTCTACGCCGCGCTGCTTGCCCCTCCGATCGCGGCGGCCGCCACCTACGCGTGGGGGTATGAGGGATTCGCCGGCGGTTTCGCCGCAGCGATCGCAATCGCGGTCTTCTGGCCGATATTCGTGTCGCGGTGGAGAGGGATCGAGTCGATCGGAATGACCGCATCCGTCGCGATGATTGCGGCCGCAGGAGCCGGGGCACTGGTGATGCTTCGCATGATGTCAACTGCAATTGCGCTCTCGTTCCTCTTCATCGTGGGATTGGCGATCATCGCCGCGCTCGTGACCGGCGCGTACGGCGGGCAAACGATCGATCCGAATGTTGGAACACTCGTTGGAGCTCTGATCGCCGGACTCCTGGCGGGAGTCCTGACCAACGAGATCGACCTGGCGACCAGTCTCGTAGCTTCCGTCGCCGTTGCCGCTGGGCTGATCGCCGGTCGCGTTCTCGGCTCGATGGTTCGTACCGGGTCAATCGTGCACACCGTTCGACTGCCCGGGCAACTCAGTCCCCTCGACGGATTGTGGCTCGCCGCTCCGCTCTTCTGGCTCGCACTCGTGGCGCTTGGCTGATCGAGGGACTGTTCGTTCCCGGAACCAAGCACTAGCCTCATGCTTCTATGTCAACGCAGCGCGTTCATCGCGGCTTGATCTTCCTCGTAATCGTCGTGCTTCTAGCACTCGTGCCCATCGGCGCGTCTGCCCAAACAGAAGGGGACGTCAACCGCGCAGAAGATCAGGTGGAGCGCGCCCAGGATGCAACGTCCGCCGCCTACGAAAAGTGGCAGGCAGCGCAGGACGACCTCGAAGCCGCGCTGCTCGAACTCGATCAGGTGACGAGTCAGCTCGACAACCTCATCTACACGATCGGTCTGCTCGAAAGCAAGATCTCCAGCTACGAAAGCGACGTGGCGGGACTCCGGGAGACCGCCCAAGAGCTTGTCCTCGAGGCGTATACCTCAGGCGGCCGCGGGCTGGTATCGGCCGCGTTCGAAGCGGGATCGATTCAAGATCTCCTGACCTCGCAGCAACTCATGGACCGCGCTGCGAATCGCGACATTGCCGACCTTGACCGCCTCCAGGCGGTCTCGAGGGAGATGGACCGGCTGAAGCTGGACTTGATCGACAGCAAGGCCGAGGTCGAAATCCTCGAAGCGAAGGCGGCAGCGCTGGTCGACCGGGCCAATGCGCTGTCTCAGGAGGCCAAGGATACCTACAACAATGCCTCGGCCGCCGAGCAGCGGGCGATCGACAATCTCGCGAAAGAACGCCGCGAATTGCAGGCTGCCGTCGCCCTCAAGAAGGCCCAGGATGTCGCTGCAGCCAATTCGAAGCCCGGAAACGCGGCGGGTCTCCCGCCGGCCGCAACACCCGGGTTCTACTGCCCGGTCCAAGGGGGCGCTTCGTTCATCGATTCGTGGGGCTTCCCGAGATCCGGCGGCCGCCGCCACAAGGGTGTCGACATGTTCAACAGCCGTAACACACCCCTGATCGCGGTCGTCGACGGACGGGTCAAGTTCTCGTCGAACAGCCTCGGCGGACTCTCCACGCACCTGTACTCCGGTGACGGCACCACCTACTACTACACACACCTCGAGAGCCACCCATCGGGCATCTCTTCCGGCCAATACGTTTCGGCGGGAACGGTCGTCGGCTACCTCGGGAACAGTGGCAACGCTCGATATACCTCGCCGCATCTGCACTTCGAAATCCGTCCCAACAACGTCGCGATCAATCCGTACCCGACCGTGCGCCACTACTGTCCCTGACGCGAAGCACACACGGGGAGCCGTACACGTGGAACCGCGCAGGAGACGCATCGACCTGGTAACCGATCCGGCGTATGTGCAGGATCTCGGCTTGCTGCCGATGGATGAACTGAGAACTCGCAGAGCCGTCCTCGACGATCTCGATACCGAATTGTCGTTCTATCGCCGCATGCTCCATGGGCGAATGGATCTTCTCTCGTTCGAAATCCGCCGCCGGTCCGGCGAAGAGAGGCGGACGCTGATCGAGGCCCTGCCGCAGATCCTCGCCGACGGGATCGACGGACCGAGCCGCAACACGATCCCGCGCGACCTCCCCCTAACCCTTCCGGACCTCAGTGGCGAAGGGAATCGCGCGATCGACCGGGCACTCGGTGACGAATTCCTCGCCCACCTCCCGAGTCTCGAAGACAATGACCTCGAAGAGATCCAGGCGGCACTCACCGACGCGGAGCGGCAGGTCTCGGCCCAGCGTCGCGCCGTCTACGACGTCCACGATCGCATCAGCGCGGAGATCACACTCCGCTATCGCGAAGGTCTCGCCGACGCGGCCGACCTGCTCGAAGGGCAGTAGCCGCGTTGCGGTTCCTGACCGTCCGATCCGGACTCACGGAGGCAGCTCACGACGTCGCGATCTTCGCCACCGACGAGACAGGAGCTGAGCTCTACAAATCCGGAGACACCGACCGGCCGCTCTTCTACCGATCGGCCGTCAAACCGCTCCAAGCCACGATCGCCCTTGAAGCTGGGATCGATCTTCTCCCCGAGCATGTCGCTGTTGCATGTGCGAGCCACAGCGGATGGCCGGCACACATCGCGATCGTCCGACGGATACTGCACGATGTGGGCCTCAACGAGCACGACCTCCGGTGCCCGGCGGTCTGGCCGCTCGCTCAGGGCGCGCGAGACCTCCAGATCCGTCTGGGGGTCCGCTCGGCCGAACGCGTCTTCCACAATTGTTCGGGGAAACACGCGGCAATGCTGGCGGCCTGCGTCGTCCAGGGCTGGCCGATCGATTCGTACCTCGCCGCGGACCACCCGCTCCAGCGCCGGATCGTCGAAGAGGTCACGGCGGCAACTGGCATCAGCGCTGAACCTGTGGGCGTCGACGGGTGTGGCGCTCCGACGATACGGGGGTCCGTACGCGGGCTTGCCACCGCATTCGCTCAGCTGAGCTCGAACCCGCGCTATGAGCGAGCGGCGAGTGCCATTTCGCGATTCCCCTCGCTCGTTGCCGACAACGAGCGGGCCGACGGCAAACTCGCACGTTGGTGGGGCGGGCCGGTCAAGGTGGGCGCCCAAGGGCAGATCGGGATCGGCCGCCATGGAATCGGCATTGCGGCGAAGGCGAAGGCAGGCGAGAGTGATGTCGCCGTAGCCGCCATCATCGCCGCAGCCGACGACCTCGGGCTCCTCCCCGACGCGATGCGGTCGGGTCTTGCGGACGAAGCGGCGCCGCCGGTACTCGGTGGCGGCGTTCCGGTCGGCGAACTCACCAGGATCTGAACGATGGACGCCGAGATCGTTCCCTCATGGGATTCAACCACCCAATCGCTTCACTCGATGGCGCCGTTGGCCGGCCCGTTCCCGTATGCCCCGTTCTTGAAGGCATGGGAGTCGCAATTCGCCAAACCCAATACCGAGACATTGATCGTTCACTCGACTGATGGTGCCTTGCCGATCTGGATCGATGAGCGGATTGTCCGTTTCCAGGGTGAGGCGGACGTCACCGACTACCACGCGCCGCTCGGGTCCTCGATCGGGCCAAGTGTTGCACTCCTCGGCGAGCGGTTCAGCGGGTTCGACTTCTCGTTCGACAGCGTTCCGATCGAAGGGAAAGAGGAGCTGCTGAGCGCACTCGAGCAGGTGGCGCCGTCCGTTGCCGTCCGTGCCCATGCGGCAACGCTGGTCCTCGACCTGCCGACCGAGCCGGGTGCGTGGCTTGCTTCCCTCTCGAAGAAGCACCGCCACGAGCTGCGCCGCAAGCAAAGGAGATTCGTCGACCTTGCGGGCGAACCCGTCTACGAGCGGCGATCGGACTCTGCTGCGTTTGCCGCCTTTCTGACGATGCATCGCGCGGCGCCCGGCACCAAAGCAACGTTCATGACGAAACGGGCGGAAGCGTTCTTCCTCGCTCTCCTCGCCGAGGTTGGCGCCTCCATCGACCTGCTGAGCGTCGATGGGCGACCCGCGGCGGCGGCGTTCGGCTTCGCCGACCCGCAGGGCTACTACCTCTACAACTCAGCCTACGACCCCGCTTTCGCGGAGGCCGGCCCCGGCTTTGTGCTGCTCGCCGCCATGATCGAGCGCTCGATCTTGGATGGGCTCGCTCGTTTCGACTTCTTGAAGGGAGATGAGCGGTACAAATACCGCCTCGGCGCCGTCGAGCGTCCGCTCTCGATCATTGAGGGGACATTCGCATGATCAAACGCGTCGCGTACCTGGCAATGCACACGTCCCCGCTTCTGCAGCCCGGCGTCGGCGATGCGGGCGGAATGAACGTCTACGTCAATGAACTTGCGTGCACGATGGCCGGTCGAGGGATCGATGCAGTCGTGTTCACCCGCAGGACGCATCCTGATCAACCGGCATCGGTTGAAGTCCGAGAGGGCTACCGCGTTGTCCATGTGGACGCCGGACCACCACAGTCATGCCCGATCGGAGACCTCGTCCCCCATGTGGCTGAATTCGGCGAGGGAGTGGTCGCCGCGATTCGCGGTCAGGGATTCGACATCGTCCACTCTCACTACTGGCTTTCCGGATGGGCGGGCGTGCTCGTCAAAGAGGCGTACCAATTGCCCCTGGCAAACTCGTTCCACACCCTTGGCCGCGTCAAGGATGCAGCACGACGGCGGGACGAGAGCCCGTCGAGTTCCGCGCGCCTCAGAGCCGAGGATGGAGTGATCGCCCTCTCCGACTGCGTTGTTGCATCCACGCCGTATGAATTCGACGACCTGATCGATCACTATCGGGCGAGTCCAGAACGCCTCTGTGTGTCCGAACCCGGAATCGACCACACGCTCTTCACACCGGGCGCACGCGACGAGGCGCGACGACAGATCGGCATCGGGGACGAGCCCGTTGTGCTGGCCGTCGGTCGGATCCAAGCCCACAAGGGACTCGATGTAGCGATCGACATGCTGCCATATCTCCCCGACGAGGTGGCGGTCGGCTCGGGCCCGACCACACTCATGATCGTAGGCGGCCCAAGCGGAACGGACGGCTCCCGTGAGATCGATCGCCTCCGTCGGCAAGCCCGCTCCATCGGAGTCGCCGATCGCGTCACGTTCGTGCCCCCACAACCCCATCACAAGCTCGTTCACTACTACCGAGCGGCCGACCTTCTCGTCATGCCGTCGCGTTCCGAATCGTTTGGCCTCGTCGCTGCGGAGGCGCAGGCTTCGGGGCTCCCCGTTGTTGCACGCCGCGTCGGCGGCCTCCCCTACGTGATCGGCTCGTCCGTGTCGGGGTTGCTCATCAACGACCACGACCCTCGCTCCTTCGCTGCGGCGAGCACAGCGATCCTCGATCATCAGGAGTTCCGGAACAACCTCTCGAAGGGAGCCATCGAGTACGCCAAGCGGTTCTCCTGGCCCGCCACAGCCAACCGGCTCATCGATCTGTACGACGGGATAGCGGGGCGCTAGCGGGAGCGCGAAACATGCCGCTCAGAAACTTGTCCATACAGGGTTGTGCACAAGCACCTGTGGATAGCTGTGGATTTGTGGAGAACTCTCCCTCTGAGGCCCATCTGGCCCCAATAGAGCCAAAGAGCGAATCGCAAGAGCGCGGAATCCTCCCCTGAATCGGGCCTCAGGGGGCTTGAAGCGAGTTTGCGGAATCCGTAGGGTCGACTAAGGATGGCCCAAGGTGCCGAAGCAGTCAGCCCTCGTTCGGGGAAGTGCGGGGAACGCTTGCGAAGGTTCCTTGGGCCGTCCCCAGGTCATCGTTTGGCGGCCGATCGCGGAAGCCCGAACCTCGTCGGCGATTTTTGCGTTCAGATCCCGAAGATCAGCTGTCGCAGTCGCACGCGCTGAGTGGCGAACGTCTCGAGATCGACTCGGAGTGATCCCAATCTGAGACCGCGCATCTCCTCACCGAGGTGGGTCGCGACGCGCAGCATGCCGCCGGTTGATTCCACCACACCGAGGCCGAGGCACCGACCCTGATCGTCCTGCACACCAACCAGCATCCCGTCCAGCCGATCGAGATCGAATTCCTCGGGAAGCGTCGGGGCGAACACCGTCGTCTGGACTCGCCATCTCGGCAGCGGGGCGGCAAGCGCCTCTCGAAACGCCGCGGACTGGCGATCCTGTCGCTCGGTCGGTGACGGGGGGGTCGCGTCGTTCGGAGGTTCGGCGGTCGTGATCTTCGCTGAGAGGAATCGCCGGAGCATGCCGATGATCGGTTCGAGTTCCTCGCCCCGCTGGAGAGCGACGCCGAGGTTCGGTTGGGTCAACTCCCACAGGTGGTACTTCAGAGTTTGCCCTACGACACCGCCGACCACTCCACTCGTATCCACGATCACGAGGCCGGATTGGGTGCGAGCCGCTTCGACGAGAGAGGCAACGGCGACAACGTGCGGCAGGACCACGCCTTGGGGCGACGTGGAGCCGACAAAACGCATCTCGGCGGGAGGGATACTCGGGTCGAGGTCTGCCGGCGACTCGACGTACTTGAGCCCCACACACGCTGGCGGTCCGGCAACCGTTGAGGCAACGTCCCCATCGACATACGCAACGGAGAGGCCTGCGTCGAGGGCATCGAGGATGAGGAGTTTCGCGAGCGTCGTCTTGCCGGTCTCCGCCGCACCGATGAGCATGACAACACCGGAGACGTCGGTCATACGCTCGCGTAGAGCTTCGTACGCCCGACCCGGCACCACCTACCTCCTGATTTCGGCCTCCACAGTGTAGGAACGGCCCCCCATGTAGCTCGGGAAGGTGGAGAGAGAAGGGCCGTTTACGGCTTAGACGATCTCGTCGATCCAGGCGTCGAACACTGCTGCTGCCGTCTCCATGACCTCTGCCTCGGCGGCGGCGAAGGTTCCGACCAGCCCATCGGGGTCCGTTCCGCTGTCGATTGCCATCTGGCGGGCATCTCCATCCGCAAGCCATCCCCCGAGGAGCGCCGGCGTGACCTCCGGGTGTGGCTGGATTCCGACTGCCGTCCCCAGCCGGAAGGCGTGGTTGAATCCACCGCCCGTAGCCAGCAGCGTGGCGCCTGGCGGGAGATCGAACGTATCCTGATGGAACCGAATCACCCGCCGGCCGGTGAGTGCAGCGACAATCGGGTCACCGTCGCCGCAAGACGTCGGTTGCACCGGGGCGAAGACAACCTCTGCCGAGTCTGCGAGATAGGCCCGACCCCCGAGTGCGTCGGCCAGCAGTTGACACCCAAGACAGATCCCGAGCACCGGGATCCCGATCTTCACACATGCGGCGAGGAACCGTTTCTCAGCCACGAGGAAGGGGTGGGCGTCCTCGTCGTACGCACCCATCGCCCCCCCGAGTGCTGCCACCCCTGACACGCTTTCCGGGTCAGGCAGCAGCTCACCCGCGTCGAGACGGAGGGCTATCCATTCGATGCCCCTCCGATCGAGCGCATCTCCTAGATACGCCGCCGGCGCGTCAGGCTCGTTCTGGAGGACGACGACCGGCTTCATTCGTGTCTCGCCCTCAATTCGCGCCGCATGATCTTCGCCGAGGCCGTCCGCGGGAGGACGCCGACGATGATCACGTCGTCGATCCTGAAGAGAGGATTCAGCTCGGAGCGAATCGCTTGCTGCATGAGCGCACTCCAGACCCCGGGATCGGGTGCTACGCCCGGCTCCGGTACCGCGTAGATGACAAGCCGGCTCGGCCCACCCCCCGGCGGCCGGACGCCGACGGCAGCCACCTCGGACACTCCGTCGATCACACCCACGACGCGCTCGAGCTCGGCGGATGAGACCTTGACCCCGCCCAGGTTCATGGTGTCGTCGGTTCGGCCAAGCGCCCGGTAGTAGCCGTTGGGGAGGCGCTCCATGTGGTCGCCGTGTCGGCGCAAGGGGACGTCAGATTCCGGAACGCCGGCGTAGTAGACGTCGTCGTGGTCGCGTCCGATCAGTTCCTGGGAAAGACCGAACGACGGGGGCACGATGTACATCTCTCCGCTGTCTGCCGGATGCCCGTCGTCGTCGAGAATCCGCACATCGAGTCCGAGCGCCGGTGTCGTGAAGGTTGCCGGGATGGCGTCGTGCAGTACGGTGCCTGCGATGTAGCCGCCGCCAATCTCGGTCCCGCCGCAGTACTCAATCACCGGGACACCCCCGGCGGCGTCCATCAACCAGGCGTATTCGTCCGGCGAGGATGCCTCACCGGACGAGGACAGCACGCGAATGTCACCCCAATCCGCGTCGTCGAGGAAGCCGTTTTCGCGCCAAGCCGCCACGATCGACGGGACGAAGCCCAGCATCGTGACGCCCGCCTCCCGCACGAAGTCGATGAACCCGCGCCCGGTCGGGGCATCGTCGTAGAGGGCCATCGTGGCGTCGTTGATCAGCGATGCGAAGATGAGCCAGGGCCCCAGCATCCAGCCCAGGTTTGTCGGCCACGCGACCACGTCACCTCGGTGGATATCGTGATGGAAGTGACCGTCCATCGCCGACTTGATCGCGGTCAGGTGGGTCCACGGAATGGCTTTTGGTTCACCGGTGGTTCCCGACGAGAAGAGGACGTTGACGTGGCCATCCGGGGCGCACGGGACCGGATCAAAGGGTCCCGCGTCGATGAGGAATTCGTTCCATGCGACGTCGCCGTCGCGGAGCGGAATGCCGGCGCCGGTATCGATGACCACACACCGCCGAGCCCCCGCTTCGGTGACCTTGTCGAACATGGCGTGCTCGCGGCCGGCACGGACAAATCGATCCTGGGTGACCACGAGCGACGGGTCGGTCATCCGCAGTCGTGCAGCAATCTCATGTGGAGCGAATGAGTCCGCGATCGAGACCACCCTGGCTCCGACGGCGACTGTGCCCAGATACGCAACAACGGCCTCGACCGTCATCGGCATGGCGATTGCAACACCATCCCCCGCTCCGACGCCGCGCAGCGAGAGGCCGTGGGCGAACTCGTCGACGAGGCGGCGCAGATCCGAGTAAGACATCGCATGGTTCGCTCCGCCCGCTCGGAACACAACGGCGGTCTTATCGCCCGGCGCGGTGAAGCACGAGTCGACGATGTTGAGTCGTGCACCGGGAAGCCACAGCGGATCACGTGGAGGGCCTTCCAGGATTCGCTCGGGTGCCTCGTCGAAGACGATCCCCAGACGATCCAGCACCATATCCCAGAAGGCACCACGCTCATCGATCGACCACCCGTGAAGCTCCGCGTAGGAGGACAAACCCCGCTCACGGATCGCCGCGGTCAGATTCGCCCGCTCTATCGTGTCAGCGTCCGGTTGCCAGGCTGCTCGGTCCACATCGGTCACAGGCATCGAGATTACCGCCCAGCGACAGCCGTGCTCCGTAGAGTTGTGCTGGTATCGATGCCAATCGAGAGGAGAAGCATGTCGAGACGCTTTCGAAGGGACACCGCGATCAGCCTCTCCGTGTTGATGCTGGGGATGATGTTGGCGGTGCTTCTCGCAGCTCCGGCAACGGGCGAGGTCACACGTGGCGAGTGCACCGGATTCGCCGAATTCCCATCCAAGGCCTCGGACAAGACGCTCGTCGCCGAGCGTCCGCTCTCAGAGGTGTTCCTCGTGCCGAAGAAAGAGACCGTGAACTACGCAGGCACGCTCGAGCCCGGCGCCCAGCCGCCCGACAGCCCTGTTCCATTCGAGGGTGGCGTGTTGCTGAAGACTCCGTTCAACTCGTGGCAGGTCGTGAGTTGGGGTGGCGAAACCGTGGATGTGGAAGCAAGCGGGAGCTATACGTACTCCGTCCCGAGTTGGGTACCGGCGGGAGCCGGCGAACTCCAGCTAACCGCGTGGCACCAGCAGGGTGACATCGATTGTGAAGTCGCCGTATCGGTGCAGCTCGACGGAGACCCCGGTCCAGCGGCGCTCATGGCAGCGGCCGGCACCGTCGTCATGGGGGCCGGCGTGCTCGCCGCAGGCGTGAAGAAGGGGGTGTCGTGATGAGGGGCCATCCGATTCTCGGGACCATCACCGGGTTCTTCTTTGGACTCTTCCTCGCGGTGAGCCTCTTCCTCTACGGAGTGATTCCGCTGAGCAGCCCCTGGGTGTTGATCCTGCCGCTGGTCGGGATCCTGCTCGGGCTGATCATGGCTGCGTGGGCGCCCTTCGGAAAGAGTCCGGAGCCGGCGCCGGCACCACTCCCGCCGGCGAGTAGCACACCTGCCCCGCCACCACCTCCGGTGACCGATGCGGGGCCAACGGGAGACGACGACACCAGCTGACACCGACGAACGGGGAGCGGGCACAATGGCAGCCATGCAGCGTGTCCGCTCCTCCTGGTGGGGTAATCCGTTCCACGTCGCGTACACGATCGTCGTGTTCGTGGTACTTGCGTCGCTCGACAACGCCGCGATCTGGCTGATCCCTTCGATGACCAAGCCGGTCATCGCCGGAACCAGCTCCTCAACGTTGGCCGTCGGCGCCCTCATCTCTGTCCAGACACTCGTGCTCGCGACGACAGCGGTCTTCTGGGGATACGCGGCGGACAGATCGTCCCGCAAGGTCCTCCTCATTTTCGGAACCCTCGTATGGGCGGTGAGCGAGGCACTCGCGACCACGGCTTCATCGTTTTGGCAGTTCTTCGGATGGCAGATCCTCGTTGCCGCTGGTCTCGGCGCCATCGCATCGGCCGGCTTCTCCGTGATCTCGGATTTCGTCGGACCGGCTCGTCGCGGACTCGCCATGAGCTTCTGGGGAATCTCTCAGGGACTGGGAGCCGGCCTCGGCATCGCGCTCGCCAGCCAACTCGGGGCCGACGACTTCCGAGCTCCACTCCTCGTCACGTCGGCACTCGGAGCGCTGTTCGCATTCCTCTATCTGTTCGCATTCGAGGCCCCTCGCGGTTTCAGGGAACCCGAACTCCAGGCGATGTACGCTTCGGGAGACACGTACGAGTATCGGATGAGTCGAGACCAGATCCGGCCTCTCCTTCGTGGTCGTACGAATCGGTGGATCATCTTCCAAGGCCTCTTCGCGCAGATTGCCTACGGCTCCCTGATCTGGGTCGCCTTCCTCTACCAGGAGAAGGTGATCGCACAGGGCTACTCAGAATCCACCGCAACGAAATTCGGCGGTCTGCTCGCGATCCTGTTCGCCGTAGGCAACGGGTTCTCGATCATCGGCGGATACGTCGGTGATCGCTTTCAGAGGCGAACGCCGCGCGGCCGCGCCCTCGTGAGTGCCGTCGGAGTATTCGCCGCCATTCCGTTCTTCCTGGCTTTCCTGTGGATTCCGTTGCGCGACCTCGAGATCACGGAGGGGGCCGGAACGGCGACACTCCTCAGCGAGCTCGCAACCAGTCTTGTCACCAATCCGTGGCTTGCGGTCGCACTCCTCTCTGCGCTTCTCGCCTACGGGTTGACGTCGGTCGACTCGCCGAACGGCTTCGCCATGATCTCTGATGTGAACGTTCCCGAGCACCGCGCAACCCTCTTCGGAGTCAGAGAACTCGGGAACAACATCACGAGATCGGCCGGCCAGGCCGCAGCTCCAGCCCTCGCCAACGCGGCCAAGGGGCTTCCACCGCCGTTCAATTGGATCCTGAGCCTGTCGATCCTGCAATTCGCTTTCGTCCCTGCCGGATGGGGCTATTGGATGGCATCGAAGACCGCCCCCGGCGACATCGCGGAGGTCGCCGCAACGCTGACCGAGCGGTCGGAGCGGTCCGTCGACGACACCTAGGCCGAGCCTCGCGAAAACAAATATGGCTCCGCGAAAAGCTCTACCCAATCTGCCTTGCCGTAGGCCGAGCCGCCATCTACAAATAGGGACCGCTGTCTGTTTCTGGGGGTGCGACGACCCGTTTTCACGGCAAAATGGGCCCAAACGCGGGGTGTTTGACGGATGGCACGCGTGTAATTACACTCGTGAAACCGTGCTAGATGTAGGGGGTACGCTGCTTCCCTACCCCAACATCTAGTGGGTGTGTATAGATCTGTGGATATCGAGCGCCGGTGGTGGCGCTCCTTGAGGAGGAACAATGACGGAAGGGCTCCAAGTCGAACGGCGGTTCACGACCGCAGGGGTTGATCCATACGAAACCGTGGAGTGGGTTAGAAGAGACTCCCGCATCACCAACCCCGACGGCTCGACCGTATTCGAGATGGAGAACGCGGAAGTCCCGGCTGGCTGGTCACAGGTCGCTGCCGACATTCTGGTGTCGAAGTACCTCCGCAAGGCTGGTGTCCCCCAGCGGGACGATGATGGCAACCTGCTCGTCGACGACGACGGCGAGTCGGTCCTCGGACCGGAAAGATCAGCGCGCCAGGTGATCGACCGACTGGCGTCCACGTGGCGCTGGTGGGGCGAGGAACACGGATACTTCGCATCAAGCGAAGACGCCCAGGCGTTCGAAGACGAGATCGCCTACATGCTCCTCCATCAGATGGCGGCGCCGAATTCTCCTCAGTGGTTCAATACAGGCCTCAACCACCGCTACGGCATCGAAGGTGTCGCACAGGGCTTCTGGTACGTCGACCCGGAGACCGGCGAGAACGTCGAGTCCCCCGATGCGTACAGCCGGCCGGCACCCCACGCATGTTTCATCATGAGCGTCGACGACGACCTGGTGAACCCCGGCGGCATCATGGATCTCTGGGTCCGTGAGGCTCGTCTGTTCAAGATGGGCGCAGGCGCAGGAGCGAACTTCTCTCGCATCAGGGGTGAAGGCGAACCGCTCTCCGGGGGTGGAAAGTCCTCCGGGTTGATGAGCTTCCTCAAGGTCGGGGACCGCGCCGCCGGGGCCATCAAGTCCGGTGGAACGACCCGCCGCGCAGCCAAGATGGTCATCGTTGACATCGACCATCCCGACGTCGAGACCTTCATCGCGTGGAAGGCGAAGGAGGAAGACAAGGTCCGAGCGCTGGTCGCAGCGGGGTATCCCGCCGACTTCAACGGCGAAGCCTACGCAACCGTCTCCGGCCAGAACTCAAACAACTCTGTTCGCCTCACCAACGAGTTCGTTGATGCGGTCATCGACGATGAGGATTGGGACCTTACGAGCCGCACCGACGGGAGCACCATGCGGACCGTGCGGGCCCGCGACCTCTGGCGCCAGGTCGCTGAGGCCGCGTGGGCGAGTGCCGACCCGGGTGTGCAGTTCCACACGACGATCAACGAGTGGCATACGGCTCCGGCCGAAGGCGAGATTCGGGCTTCGAACCCGTGCTCCGAGTACATGTTCCTCGATAACACGGCGTGCAACCTTGCGTCGCTGAATCTCGGCCAGTTCTACGACGACACCAAGGGTGTCTTCGATCTCGACGCCTACCGCCACGCAATCCGTCTGTGGACCATTGTGCTCGAGATTTCGGTGACGATGGCTCACTTCCCTTCGAAGGAGATTGCGCAGGGTTCGTACGACTATCGCACCCTCGGCCTCGGCTACGCCAACCTTGGGTCTCTGCTGATGCGCATCGGTATCCCGTACGACTCGGACGAGGGACGTGCGATCGCCGGTTCCCTCACGGCGATCCTAACGGGGGACGCCTACGCCACCTCGGCCGAGATGGCCAGCGTTCTCGGGCCGTTCCCGAAGTTCGATGAGAACCGCGATGCGATGTTGCGCGTGATGAGGAATCATCGCCGCGCCGCCTACAACGCCGACCAGGGTGACTACGACAGCGTGAGCCACTTCGTCACGGGAATCGATCCAGGCTTCGGGCCACCGGAGATGGTGGCGGAAGCCCGCGAGGCCTGGGACAACGCAGTCGAACTCGGTGAGAAGTACGGCTACCGAAATGCACAGGCCACCGTCCTCGCACCTACCGGCACGATCGGTTTGTTGATGGACTGCGACACAACCGGGGTCGAGCCCGACTTCGCGCTCGTCAAGTTCAAGAAGCTTGCAGGTGGCGGCTACTTCAAGATCGCCAACGGTTCGATTGCGCCGGCTCTTCAGCGACTGGGGTACAGCGAGGAGCGCATCGAGCAGATCATCGACTACGTCATCGGCACGATGAGCATCCAGCGCGCTCCGCACATCAACGCTGCGACGTTGATGACGAAGGGATTCACCGCCCAGGACATCGAGAAGATCGAGACAGCGCTTCCGTCGGTGTTCGAGATCGGCTTCGCCTTCAATCAGTGGACACTCGGCGAGGACACCATGCAGAACCTCGGGTTCACCGCCGAGCAGTACAACGGTCTCGGTTTCTCGATGCTCCACGAACTCGGTTTCTCGGATGAGCAAATCCGCGACGCAAACGACTACGTGTGCGGACGCCAAACCATCGAGGGAGCCCCCGGCCTCCTCGACGAGCACCTGCCCGTGTTTGACACGGCGAATCGCAACGGCCGCTATGGCAAACGGTTCATCGACTACAGCGGCCACATCAAGATGATGGCTGCCGCCCAGCCGTTCATCTCGGGTGCCATCTCGAAGACCATCAACATGCCGAACGAGGTCACCGTCGAGGACATCGAAGAGTCGTATCGGCTCTCGTGGGAGCTCGGCCTGAAGTCGATGGCGCTCTATCGCGACGGATCGAAGGCATCCCAACCCCTGTCGTCCACCACCGACGACCTTGCCAACGAAGATGAGCCGGAAGCGATCACCGAGACGATCATCCGCGAGGTCATGATCCACGCGGGGATGTTCCAGCCGGGACTGTCCCCGACCGAGGCATACAACGACATCTCTCGCCCGCGCTTCCTGCTCCCGTCGCGCAGAACAGGCTTCACACAGGAAGCTCGCGTCGGAGGACACAAAGTGTTCCTCCGCACCGGCGAGTATGCGGACGGCACGCTCGGAGAGCTCTTCATCGACCTGGCGAAGGAAGGCGCGACGCTGCGCGGCGTGCTGAGCTGCTTCGCGATCGCTGTGTCGAAGGGTCTGCAATACGGTGTTCCGCTCGAGGAGTTCGTCGACACGTTCACATTCCAAACGTTCGAGCCTCGCGGCTTCGTCGAAGGGCACCCGAACATCAAGATGTCGAACTCGATCATCGACTACGTGTTCCGTGCCCTCGGTGTTGAGTACCTCGGACGCGACGAACTCGTCCAGGTGCCACCGGATCGCTCCGGTGAGCTGCCGGAGCCGCCACAGGGCATCGCCGTCGACGCAGGCACCCAGCTCGACCTCACCGACGCGGCCATGGAGAAGGACATCGATGCGCAGGTTGCCGCCGCGAAGTTCGTGGATGACGACAACAGCACGATGCCGCAGGCACAGCCGGTACCGGCCCGGGCCTCGGTCGTCGTCTCCGATGGTCCGGGGACCGCTGCGGCCGCTGCGACAACGGCAGCCGAAGCCTCGCTCGGTGACCTGATGGGCGACGCTCCGGCATGCTCCACGTGCGGTCACATGACCGTCCGCAGCGGCTCGTGTTACGTCTGCCTGACCTGCGGAGACACCACCGGCTGCAGCTGACGAGACTGATCACGGCAGTGGCGCTCGGCGGTGTTCGCTGAGATGAAGCTTCGTGACGGTGAAGTACCCCGTTTGCTTCAACCCCTCGATGGCCCGATGGTTGTGACTCGAACCGGGTAGCCGCCGTGGTCTACAGTTCCCCGATGCAGGCCAATGGACAGCTCCTCGGCGGCCGATCGGCTGCTGTTCGATGGGCGTTCGGCCTGTGGGCAGTCGTCATTGCCGTCTTCGTGATCATCGCAATCCCCACACTCCGTGACCTCGCAGAGCCGATCGACGCATGGTTCTGGGATCTCGCCGTCGAAACGGAGTGGCAACCGGCTGTCTTCGTGGCGAAGGCACTGAGGATCATCGGGAGCGCGTGGGTGATGGTCCCGATCGAAATCGGCGTGGGCGCCTGGCTGATCACCCGTCGCCGCTGGCACATCTTGGTCTTCTGGGCTGCTGCAATTGGGCTGACGGAGGCGACCGTATGGATATCCAAGGCGATCTACCAGGAGCCCCGGCCTCCCGACGCTCTCGTATCAACCACCGGCTACTCCTTCCCGTCCGGACACTCTGCAACCGCGGGCGTCGTATCCATAGCCCTCGTCCTGGTGTTCGCGCCGATCGCCAGGAACCGCTGGCACTGGTTCGTCGCTGCAGCTGCATGGACCATCGCGATGATGGCCGGCCGCGTCTATCTGCGGGCGCACTGGCTGACTGACGTCATCGCAGGGGCGGCCCTCGGTGCGGCAGTCGCCCTCAGCGTCGCTCTACTGGTCGATCGAAGGACCAGTCGCGGCGGTGACCGGCAGAACGGACCGGCAGACGAATGATCCACCGGTAGCATCGCGACCCCTCTGAACCGAGTCGTGACCCATGAAACTAACCGCGGAAATCACCGTTCCGGAACTGGCTGAGACCGTGCGATCGCCGACCGACGCGCTGGACTTCGTGATTGCGATGCTGGTGGCGGTCGACCCTGAGGAACTGACCGACGCCATCCTCACCGAGACCTGGCAGCAGGTCGACATCCTCCGTGGTTCCGGCCTTGCTCAGCGCGATCTCCGCCTCGCCAACGTGCTCCTCGACGACCAGGACAATCCGTGGATCATCGATTTCGAGTTCAGCGAGCTCGCGGAAACGGATCTCCTGCTGCAGAACGATATTGCGGAGTTCGTCACGTCGAGCGCACTTTTGGTCGGCGCCGAGCGGTCCGTCCAGTGCACGGTCGATGTCCTTGGCGAAGAGTCGGTGTCGGCGGCGACTCTTCGAATGCAGGGCGCGGCGCTCAGCGGCGCCACCAAGAACGCCCTCAAGGAACGCGACGACGATCTCCTCGCACAGATACGTGCTGAGATCGCAATCGCGACGGGCCGCGACACGCCCCCGCTTGACCGCATCACCCGCCTTCGTCCTGCGCCCAATCGCCGCCCCGCGGAGCGAACGAACGGCGACGCACGATGAGGCTGAGACGCGCCGTTCGGATCGGAGCCGCGGCAGTTGTGTTGGTCGGATCGGCGGCTCACGCTCGCCGCGGCCTTCCTGAATGGGAGCGCCGGATCTACCACTCGATCAACAACGCCCCCGATCAGCTCGCCCCGGTCGCTTGGCTCCCGATGCAGGCGGGCAGCCTCACCGCCCCGTTCGCTCTTGCGGGATGGTCGTACCGGCGGACCCGAGACCTCGATCCTGCCGTTGCGTATGCGGCCTCGGGTTTCACCACATGGCTGGTTGCGAAAGGTGTGAAGAAGTTGGTCGGGCGCGGACGCCCGTACGACCACGACCCGACCACGAACCTGCGCCTCGCCACGAAGACCGACGGCAGCCTCGGGTACGTCTCCGGCCATGCCGCTGTGGCGAGCACGCTCGCCACGGTCATCGGGAGAGGTCGCTCACCTGTTGCGATTGTCGGGCTCCAGATGTTCGGACTCATTGTCGGCGTCACCCGCATCTACGCGGGCGCACATCTGCCGCTCGACGTGGTCGGGGGCGCTGCACTTGGGCTTCTCGTCGGAGAGGCGACGAACTCGATCCGTTCTCGCGTCACAACCTGACCGGTCCGGATCCCCAGGAAGCGGTTCTCATCTGTTTCTCAGGAACTTTGCATGATGTTTTGCGTTGACCTTGGTGAGTTACCAGTACGCGTGAAGAACGGAAAACCAATGAGCTATCTCCCGGGTCCCCCAGCACGACCGACATTCTCGACCAACACAATGAGTTCCGCCGTACCCGATCGGACGGTCAAGCCGCGCCGCCGCAGAACCTGGATGATTCTGCCGGTCACCCTCGCTGTGGCAGCCGCGGGCTTCGCGGGTGGTGTCGCCGGCGCGAACTTCCAGCAGGACGAAGCGCCCGTAGTCATCGAGCAAGCGCAGCCAGCCCGTGTGATCACGGCCCGGCCGGTATCGGTAACGGCCACTCCCGACACCGCGACTGTTGGCGCTGCCGTGATCCCGAGCATTGTCACCGTCGAGGTCGGTTCGGAATCGAACGGAGCGTTTGTGCCGGCCGGATCAGGGTCCGGAGTCATTCTCGACACTTCCGGAAACATCGCCACGAACGATCACGTCGTAGAAGGAGGGACCGCAGCCCGCGTCATTCTCTCCGACGGACGCATCTATGAAGCCGATCTCATCGGCACCGATCCGCTCACCGATCTCGCCGTCCTCAACATCTCGGCGACTGATCTCTCGCCGATTGCGTTTGGAACCACCGACGACCTCACCATCGGTACGCCAGCCATCGCTATTGGGAGTCCGCTTGGACTTGAAGGAGGACCCTCCCTCTCGGTCGGCGTCGTGTCGGCCCTCGGACGAGAAGTGCAAACGGGGCCGCAGACCATCCTCTACGGCATGATCCAGACCGACGCTCCCATCACCAGCGGCTCGAGCGGCGGATCTCTCGTCGACGCCGACGGGGCTCTCATTGGGATCACGACTGCGGTCGGTGTCTCCAACATCGGGGTCGAGGGGATCGGCTTCGCCACGCCCGTGGAGATCGTCGAACGGGTCACTGCCGAGATCATCGCGACCGGTTCGGTTTCTCACGCTCTGCTCGGCATTGCCGGCGAAACCGCGTACGACACAACCGAAGACGGTGGATCGGCCCCGGTTGGCGTCGACGTCCGTGAGGTGACGCCGGGTTCGGCCGCAGATGGGGCGGGGATTGCGGTCGGCGACGTCATCACGGCGGTTGACGGCATCAACGTCTTGACCATGGACGAGCTCATCACGGCCCTGCGCCGGGTCGGCGGCGGCGAGTCCATCAACATCTCCCTCAGCGATGGCCGAGCCGTCACCCCGACCTTGGCATCGAGGTAGGTCGCAAGCTACGAGCCGCCCGCTACCAGCAAGATTCCTCCCCCCGAGATCACTCCCCCTCGGGGGGAGGCTCCGCGTCTTCGAGTGCGCTCGCTGGTCGGTCGCCACGCCGGTTCCGGCTGCGCGTTTCGGTGGTGTTGACGTACTTGCACGGCGGCCATCCCGGTACGTCCCACAGCCGCGACTTTGGGATCCACGAACGTCCGGTGCGTCGCTGTGCGACGAGATTGCAGAGATGGTCACCTTGCACGGGTTTCCCCGATCAGACGATCAAAGGCGATTGCGTCACGATACCGGAGCAGTGAGCAACGCTATCCGCACTTCAGCAGGCGTTCGTGTAGCCGGGAAGCCCGTCGGTGAACCACTTGACGTCCTGGAGGCTCCAGGACCTCCCCCACCCGGGATGGCACGGCAGTCCATCACGGTCGGCGTCCAGTTCAGCCGGACGTCCGTGGTAGAGCCAATAGAGGACGACTCCGAAGTAGTCATGCTCAAACCGCTCTGAGTTCGCAAGGTCGTCACACGACATCCCGCTCGCCGTGTCCGCTACCCACTCGATGTCCCAGAGCTCGTCTTCGAACCCCGTGCTCTCGCAGGGAATTCCATCGCCGTCGTCGTCGAGTGCGCCGGGAAAGCCCGCTGCAACGTAGTAGGCGACCGCCTGCCGGTAGAACGGTCGAACCCAGCGCAGGTCTTCGCAGTTCAACCCGGAGGGCAGTCCGTCTTCGAGGAGGTACGGGTCTTCGAGGAACTGACTCAAGACGATCTCGGGAAACAGGGTCTCGCAGGGGATCCCGTCACGATCCGCGTCCATACGATCTGGAGAGCCCTCTATGAGCCAGTAGAGGAACGGCACATCTGGCCCCATCCAAGGATCGGTGACGATATCCCGGCAATACAGTCCGCGAGCGAACCAGGCGTCTTCGCCCTCCCCGACGACCGGCAACCGCACCGAGTAGGCCTCCTCATCGCAGGGAATGCCGTTGCCGTCGGTGTCCATGCGGTTCGGGCGACCGCTCACGAACCAATAGCCCAGCGCTGCTTCGTAGCCGAGGTCCATCTCTATGAAGTCTTCACACTGCATGTCGGAGGGCAGAACGCTCTCCCATTCGGCAGACGAGCTGGTCGTCTTGGTGGCGGCGGTTGTGGAGTCCGGCGCATCCTTCGCGCCGGTGGTCGACGAAGGGGACCTCGTCGTACTCGTCATTTCGGGAGCGAGGCTCGAGGTCGGCGCCTCAAACGTTTGAATCGCCGCTGCGGTGGTCGTTGTCTCCGATCCGGTTGTGTCGCCCGATGGAGGGGTGCATGCGGCAAGCATTACGCACACGACCACCAACCCGACGAATCCCCTGGTGTTCACAACACACCTCCAGACCTAAAGGTGCAGTCGGGGCAGCGCAGGAAGTAGAGGACAACGTCCCAACGGCATTGCTCGCCGTACTCGGCGAATCCATTCCCGCCTGCCTCCTGCGACGCTCTCCTCGCGCTGGCCCTCACGGTCGGTGCGCTGGTCGACCCGGCTGCGACTAGTCTTCAGACCATCGGGCCCTGCCTCAGGGTCCCGTCATCCGATCGGATGCACAACCCGCCGCCCAGCCGATGCACACGCGGCTCGGAACGCGTAGGTTTGACACGTCCACCCGCAACCTCAAGGGGATCCAATGCTCGAGACCAAGCCAACAACCGATCTTGCAGCCCGTATCAGCAACGGCACGAAGATCTACGGCGCGGGTGACACCGAAGTGCGGGCGCTCGACAACGTTTCAGAGGCGTTCGAGAGGGGTCGCTACACGGCCATCATGGGCCCGTCCGGGAGCGGGAAGTCAACACTGCTGCATTGCATCGCCGGCCTCGATGAACTCACGTCCGGGCAGGTCTACATTGGTGACACCGACCTCGGCTCCCTCAACGACAAGAACCTGACGTTGCTGCGCCGCAAGAAGGTCGGGTTCGTGTTCCAGTCCTTCAACCTGGTCCCCACCCTTTCGGCGAAGGAGAACATCCTGTTGCCGCTCCTCATTGCCGGCGACAAGGAGGACAACGCCTGGTTCGACCAAGTCGTGGGAATCCTTGGCCTCGGTGATCGGCTCAGCCATCGACCGTCGGAGCTCTCGGGAGGTCAGCAGCAGCGGGTGGCTGCCGCGAGAGCCCTCGTGTCACGCCCCGACATCATCTTCGCCGATGAACCAAGCGGAAACCTCGACTCAAAATCCGCGGCAGAGTTGCTCGACTTCATGCGACGCGCTGTGCGAGAGTTCGGACAGACGATCGTGATGGTCACCCACGACCCGGTTGCGGCAAGCTACGCCGATCGGATTGTGTTCCTCGAGGACGGACGGATCGCTGGCGAGATGCACGACCCGACCGCCGAGATGGTCATCGACCGGATGAAAGAGTTCGGCGGGTGACGTCATGATCCGAACCGCACTCAAGACCATATTCGCGCACAAGCTGCGCCTTGTCCTCACCGCGATTTCCGTGATGATCGGCGTCGCGTTCATCGCGGGCACCTTCATCTTCACCGACACCATCAACCAAACCTTCACCGATCTCTTCGACGACCAGTTCGCCGGGCAAGACGTCATCGTGCAGGCAGAGGCGGAGTTCGACGTCGGCTTCGGCGGTCCTCCACCGATCGAAGAATCCGTGCTCGACACCGTGCTGGGCGTCCAGGGTGTCGCCGCAGCCGAGGGAAATGTCGGTGGCTTCGCCTTGATCTACGACAGCAACGGCGAGGCCATCGTACCGATGGGACCGCCCACGATCGGCGCGTCCTCGACGGAGGACGAACGCCTGAGGGGCAACATCGTGATCCGGGAGGGGAGGACCCCCGTCGGACCAACAGAGGTTGTCATCGATGCCAAGACGGCCGGTGATAACGGACTCGTCGTCGGCACGCCGATCAAGGTTCAAACGGTCGACGGGGTCGCCGAATATGACCTCGTCGGAATTGTCGGATTCGGTGACGCTGACAACATCGCAGGGGCAACGGTGGCCGTTTTCGACCTCGAGACCGCCCAGACGCTCTTCGGCCTCGAAGGTCTGTACAGCGGAATCACCGTTGTCGGGGATGAAGGGGTCACCCCTGAACTCCTGCGCAACAGTATTGCCCTCGCCCTTCCCGAGGGCGTTGAAGCCATCGTTTCCGCCGACGAAGCCGAAGCGCAGGCTGAAGCCCTCCAGGAGAGCCTCGGCTTCCTCAACACCGCGCTGCTCGTGTTTGCCGCCGTTGCGGTATTCGTGGCCGCGTTCATCATTCAGAACACCTTCCGTATCATCGTCCGGCAGCGCCAGCGTGAACTTGCGCTGATACGTGCCGTCGGCGCCACCGGCGGACAGGTGGTCTGGATGGTGGCAATCGAGGCACTGATCGTCGGCATCTTCGCGTCCGTGCTCGGCATCGCCTTGGGGTTCGTGATTTCTGCCCTGCTCACCGCGGGCATGGCAGCCGTCGGCTTCGACCTGCCGTCCACAACGGCGTCACTTGCTCCGCGCACGATCATCATCGGCCTCATCGTGGGGGTGGGTGTGACGCTGGTCGCTGCGATCCTCCCCGCAATTCGTGCAGCACGGATCCCGCCGGTTGCCGCGCTCCAGGATGTCGACGTGCGCCTGCGCATGTCAGATCGGAGGCGCACGATATTCGGGTCGATCCTGCTCGTCATCGGTGTGGGTCTGATCCTTGCGGGGTTGTTCGGCGACGTCATCGACCTCGGCCCGCTCAACGAGTTGACGGCCGTCGGAATCGGGGCGTTGGTCGTCTTCCTGGCGGTCAGCATGCTGAGTTCGCTCATCGTGCCGTCCCTGGCACGTTTCCTCGGGTGGCCACTGCCCAAGATCGACAACCTGACCGGCACCCTCGCCATTGCCAATGCCGTACGAAAACCGCGGCGCACGGCAACTACGGCGTCGGCGCTCATGATCGGCCTCGCACTCGTGGCGTTCTTCTTCATCCTCGGCGACTCGATCAAGGCATCGGTCAGCGACTCGATCGAGGAGGGGCTCCGTGCGGACTACGTCATCAGCGTCGACGGCTTCGCAGGCGGGTTCAGCCCGTCACTGGCCGAAGAGCTGAAGATCCAGGACGAGGTCGAAACCACAACCTCGTTGCGGATCGGATTCTGGGACCGCAACGGCTCTGACGAGTTCCTCACAGCTATCGAGGCCGAGACGGTTGACGAGACCATCTTCCTCGACGTTCAGGACGGCAGCGTCGCTGCGCTGGTCGACGGCGGCGTTCTCGTGCACGAGGACGTCGCATCGGACGAGGGCTGGGTCGTCGGAGACACCATATCGATGGGGTTCGCGTCCACCGGCCTCCAGGAAGTCGAAATCGTCGGCATCTACGGCGAGCAGAACATTGTTCAGTCCAACTTCCTGGTCGGTCTCGAGTTCTACGAGGCGAACTTCTCGGGATTCGGCTCGGACACCGACTTCGTCGTCGCCGTCGCCGGCGCGGAGAACGTTGACCTTGCCGAGACCCGCGCGGTCGTCGAAGCCGCTGCCGCCCCGTACGGGAATGTGACGGTGCGCGATCAGGCGGAATACCGGGAGTCTCAGGAGGCCCAGATTGACACCCTGCTCGTACTGTTCAATGCACTCCTGATCCTGGCGGTGATCATTGCCCTCTTCGGGATCACGAACACACTGAGCCTGTCGATCTACGAACGGACACGAGAGATCGGCCTCTTGCGGGCCGTGGGTATGACCCGGCCTCAGACTCGTCGCATGATCCGCTGGGAATCGATCATGGTCGCCGTCATCGGCGCGATCCTCGGCATCGTCGTCGGATTGTTCTTCGGAATCGTGGTCACCGCGGCGCTGAAGTCGCAGGGCATCAATGTGCTGTCGATCCCGGCTGTTCAGATCTCCGGCCTCGTTATCTTCGGAGTTGTTGCAGGCTTGCTCGCCGCCATCATCCCCGCCCGCCGCGCGGCCAAACTGAACATCCTCGAGGCGATTGCGTACGAGTAGTCGAATCGCGTGTGGCGTCTACATCTCCGGATGTGGGCGCCATACAATGAACCGCACCCTCGTTGCGCTGATCGGGCCGATCAGGAGCGCACCACAAACTCGCGGAGCGACCCATCAGGATCGGCGGAGCGAACGTCGACGCCCGCAACTCGTGCCGATCGCGGACCCTCCCACAGGAATGTAACCAGCTCGGCCAAAACGGCCTCGTCACCTTGTGCCCACACTTCGACCGACCCATCCGGCCTGTTTCTCACCCACCCTTCGAGTCCGTACTCCACGGCGATGTGCACCACGGCGTACCGATATCCGACACCTTGGACACGGCCGGTGACCTTGGCAACGATCGCTTTCTGATCTGCCATGCGCACCATCGTTGCACATCGACGTGCTGCAACCAGGATTCAACTCACCGTCGTCCGACCGAGTGGAGGTGTTCTCCGGACGATGCTCCGCGCCGATCTGCAGCAACTCCACGTGATATCGTCGCTCCATGAGCGATCGCCATCTTCCGCTGTTTGTTCTGTTGATCGCCGCCGCGGCAGCAGCAAACGGCGATCCACCCAAGCGCGATGGATTCCTTTCTCGCCTGGCCTCGCAGGCAACCGGAGCAGTCGTCGACATCGTCGACCCGGAGAAGATCGTCGAGCAGATCGACGTGAACGCTCTCATGGAGCGCGTCGACATCAACGAACTCCTGAGTCGTGTCGATGTCAACGAGTTGATGGAGCGCGTCGATGTCAACGAACTCCTGGGTCGTGTCGATGTCAACGAGTTGATGGACCGTGTCGATGTCAATCAGCTTCTCGATCGTGTCGACGTGAACCATCTGATGGACCGGATCGACGTAAACCACTTGATGGACCGTGTCGATGTGAAGGCGCTCACCGATCGTGCGGGAATCCCCGATATCGTGGCCGAGAGCACCGGTGCGCTCGCGGGCTCGGCCATGGATGTCGTACGCCGTCAGATCGTCTCCCTCGATCAGATCGTGGGTCGCTTCGCCTACCGGCTCACCGGCCATGATCCGCAGACTCGGCCGGTTGCTCCTCCGTTGCTCGAAGGAAAGGCCAGAACCGCAAAGGACGGCAGGGCCCAGGTTACCGGGCACTACGCAGGTCCCGTTTCCCGCCTTTCAGCATTCGGGTTGGACTCGATCGTTGTCTGGCTCGCGTTCATCCTGTTCATCTTCGGCCTCGATGTTGTCCTGAGCTTGGTCTTCGGAGCCGACATCAGTGTGACGTGGCAGCAGACCGTGCTCGGCGTGTTCGTCTTCGTCTCATGGGCATTCGTGTATTTCTGGGTTGGGTTCGCGCTGGCCGGGAAGACCGTCGGCATGGGAGTCGTCGGCATCGGTGTCCTCAACCGGCAGGGGACCACCATCCCCGGCAGGAACGCCTTCATCCGGACCCTGGTTTTCCCATTCTCGTTCCTGGTCTTCGGCCTCGGGTTCCTCGGTATCTTCATCAGCCCGACGCGCCGAGCAATGCATGACGCCGCAGCCGGTACCGTTGTGGTCTACGACTGGGGCGACCGTCCGGCCGAGATGAACACGCCTCTGACGAAGTGGGTCAATCGACACGCAGACGATCATCCGGCGCCCAAGGCGGGCGTGGCCACCGACACAGCCGCTGAGAGCGATCAGAAGCCTCCGGCTGATACCAGGGCGTCGAAGGACTAGCCGATCCAGGCTGGAGCGTGCTCGACGACGTACATGCTCACCGCATGAACCCGATCGAGGGTCTCACACAGACTGTCCTGACGGAACATGAGGTCGACGAGGGAGAGCTCGACCGCCGCGACCACCGATAGGCGGCGCTCCTGACCGTCGGACAGCGCTCCAAAACTATCGACCGCCGACACCTCGATGGGGAGCTCCAGCCCGCCGATCCCGGCCAGCTCCGCCGATAGAACGATCAGATCGGGAGGGTTCACCATCTGCGGGAGTCCCCAGTTGAAGAGGAACGGCACGGCGAATCGGGCGCCCGGATCCTCCGGCGTGTCGGGCGCCTCCATCAGCAAGTCCTCGAGGTCCAACACGACGCGTGGATCGAGGTCGATCGCCATATGAAGGTCGAGGGGACCTTCGCAGGCCTCGGCCGGGTGCAGGTCGACCTCCCATGCCTGTCGAAGGGTGTACGTTTCGACGAAGTGGCGCTCGTCGTGAACGTGGAATCCGTGCTCAACGGCATGGTCTTTGAGGTAGGTGACGGTGCCAGCGAGATCCACGGCCATAGTCCGAGGCTACCCGTGACCCGGGCGGTAGGGGGTCCGACCGGCTGAGCCTTCAGGCAACAGAACGGATCGCGATACCACCGAAGTAGGCGCGGGCGTCGACCACAAGCAGAGGAGCATCGTCGTCGGCAGCATCCGGATCGGTGAGGTTCTCGGTGCCGCCGGCAAAGACCGTCGACGTCATCTCAACCCTCCACTTCGTCGGCACCGTCACTTCGATTCCCCCCGCAACAGCGGTGAGTTCAAGAGTCGCGGAGTTGGCGAAGTTGGCCCCGGTGAGATCAACCGTCATCCCGCCCATCACTGCCGTTCCAGACCCGGCACGGAACGAGTCCGAGCGATTCACGATCTCCGCTCCATCCATCGCAGCAACGGCTGCAAAGACATCGGAGTCGTCGTCGCCGTACGCCGGCAGCATCCTCTTTGCAACCTGCGCCGCAACCACGAGGAGGACATTCAGGAGGAGGAGGCCGAGCAAGGCCCGCTTGAAGACTCGCATACCGATGACGCTACCAGGCGAAGGCGAGCTACCGCGTCGGCTCGAGCGGTCCCTCCACGTCGGCAGCCCCCCATCGCTGAATGGCAGCAGCCGCGCCGAGCACCATCAAGCCCCCGATGATCTGCACGGCACTGAGATACTGGCTGAGCAGAACCCAGGCCGCCGCTGCAGCGAACACCGGTTCGGTCGTCGAAATGACGCCCACGATTCCGGACGCTGCGCGCCGAAGCGCTGAGAGGCTGAAGAGAAACGGCAACGCCGTGCCAACGATTCCGACCCAGACCAACTCAACCCACACCTTCGCCGAGAGATCCGTTGGAAACGTCCAGATCGGCTGCACAATCAACCACAGGATGGAGGCGAAGATGAATCCCCATGTCACCATCGTGATCGAGGAGTACGTCCTACCGAGAAACTCTCCGTAGACGAGGTATGACGCGAACACCACCGCCGACACGAGCCCCCACGCCACCCCAACCCAGTCACCCCCTTCAAGGTTCCAGGCCTCGGTGATGAGGAACACTCCCGTCACCGCAGCCACGGCCGCAAGCCAAACCGCGGCCGAGACCTTCCGATGCTGCGCCACAACCATCCAGACGAGAACGAATATCGGCGCGAGAAACTGAATCGTCGCGCCGGGTCCGACGCCGAGTCGTTCCACGGCCCAGTAGAACGTCACATTGGAGCCGGCGAGAAGCACACCGAGCAGCCCAAACCAGCCAAGACCGCCCCTCGGCGCGAGCGCTCCGCGATAGAGCGCAAACGGGATGAAGAAGACGGACGTGACGAGTGCACGAACCTCGGCTACACGCGCGGGAGAGACTTCGGCGAAGGCATCGGCCGCGATCGCGCCGCTCACACCCCAGAAGAGTGCAGCCAGGAGCGCAAACGCTATCCCGTTCCGTGTCGACCGATCCATGGCCCGGAAGGTAGTCGCCGGTCACCAGTCACCGATCGCCGGTGGGGGGCTACCGAGTGGCCGCCCCGGAGCTGCAGCAAGCACCAGAGAATCTCGAGACTTCTTGCCCGCTACCCCGCGTTTCTCTCATACAAGAGCCCGTGGAATGGTCATCTCCGAGACAGCGAAGTAGCCACCCGTCTTCCCCTCCACCACGCAGTGGGGGAGGGCGCCCGAGCAAAGTGAGGGCGGGAGGGGACGGCCTGGGAGACAGCATCGCGAGGATGAGGCCCGCCGCGAGTCTCCTCTCTCCGGTCTCGGATCTCGTGTCTCGTGTCTACTCTTCGCATGTGCCCACCCCAACCGTTCTCTTCGTATGTGTTCACAATGCCGGCCGGTCGCAGATGGCTGCAGGGCTTCTCGCCTACCACGCCGCCGGTCGTGTGGTGGTGCGGAGCGCCGGGTCCGCTCCCGCAGACTCGGTCAACCCATCGGCAGTCGCCGTCATGGCGGAACTCGGGATCGATATCGGCGGCGAACAGCCTCGGAAGCTCACCGACGACGCCGTGCAGGACTCGGATGTCGTGATCACCATGGGCTGCGGGGACGCTTGTCCGTTCTACGCGGGCAAGCGATACCTCGACTGGGACGTGCCTGATCCCGCGGGCCTCTCGCCGGAACAGGTCCGCCCCATCCGCGACGAGATCGATCAACACGTCCTCGTCCTTCTTGCCGAACTCATCGGCGAAACATGAGTGCAACACCGCGGGCGCCCGCGGGGTTCTTCCTTGTGAGATGACCACGACCCTCGACCAGCTCCCTATCCGGCTTGCCGCCGACCCTGACGGCGCCTTTCCCGACCTCGTACGCCACCTTCAGAATGGTGTGTACTCCGGTGCGCTCCAGCTCACCGGGAATCGCCAGGATGCAGAGGATGTGACCCAGGAGACGTTCGTTCGCGTGTACCGGGCGCTCGACGGCTACAACGCCGACCGCATCAGGCACCTCCAGCTGAGGCCGTGGGTCTGGACCATTGCTCTGAACCTCTGTCGGAATCGCGCTCGCAGCATCGCGCGCCATCCCGTGGCACCACTGGAAGGCGATCGGGTCGATGTGCTCGAGGACGCCGCCGCGCAAGCAGTCGACAACGCCGGCCTCGAGGAATGGCGACGACGGCTTTCAGCGCTGCCGGGTCCGCAGCGAACAGCCGTCGTACTTCATCACGTCGTCGGTCTCCCGCACGCGGAGATCGCCGAATCAACCGGAAGGTCCGAGAGCACGACCCGTTCTGATGTGCGGCGCGGCCTCGCCCGGCTTCGGGCCGTGATCGAAGAGGAGGCCCTATGACCAGCAAAGACGCCACCGTCGAAGGGCTTGGCGCGCTCCGGCGCCCCGCGCCCGACACGCTGCTCGAGACCGTGCTGATGGGCACCGATCTCGCCGACTCCTATACCGAGATAGCGGGTCCAACCGGGCGCGCCTTTGTCGCCTGGAACGGGCGCGGTATCACCGCGTTCGTGCCCGTTGAAGCCGTGGGAACACGCGCGGATTTCGAAATGCGGCACCCGCGCCGTGCCTACTTCGTGGACGTTCTGCCTCGGTTGTTGGAGAAACACCTCAGCCACACGATCGAGACCGGCCGTCTGGGGCAGCTGCCCGTTGATCTCTCGTCTGTGGGGGAGTTCCAGCGCAAGGTGCTCGAGAAGTGTGCCGAGATTCCTCCGGGAGAGATCCGTCCCTATGGTTGGATCGCCAGAGAAATCGGAAACCCTGGCGCCGTTCGCGCCGTTGGAACCGCTCTCGGCCGGAATCCAGTACCCGTATTGATCCCGTGCCATCGTGTGGTACGCACCGACGGTCAGATCGGCAACTATGCCTACGGCTCCCCGATGAAGCGCAAACTCCTCGAACATGAAGGACTCGATCCGGACGCGATTGAGACAGCGGCCCGCCGCGGAGTTCGTCTTGTCGGCAGCGATACCACGGGCATCTACTGCTTCCCGACATGTCGCCACGCGAAACGAATCACGGATGCACACCGCGTCGAGTTCCGCACGGGGCGAGCCGCGGAAGCTGACGGCTATCGAGCCTGCAAAGTCTGCCGCCCGGCAGCGTAAGAGAGACACGAGACACGAGGTTTGAGACACGAGACCCACGACTCGAGATTCGAGACTCGAGACACGATCGGTCGTGGGTGGAAGCTCGAATCGAGGAGCAAACAAGGACCCGCCCCCGGACTCCCGTACTGGGGGTCTAGGAACGGGTCCCTCGTCTTGTCTCGAGTCTCGAGTCTTCTTCAGGCCTGGGGCTCGAGCGCTTCTCCTCGCATGTGAGCCGCTACTGAGCCGCTACCGGGGCGCCGGCTTCGACGAGAGAGTCGTAGCTTCCGCCGTAGGCCTTGCTGCTCGCACGATCGAGCACGGCCAGAGCCGGGAGCGCCATACCGGCACGATGCCCGGATCCGCAATACGCGAGGGTATTGGAGTCGGTCGGGACCATGTCGATCTCTTTCGCGAGGCTCCGGATGTCGACATTGGTCGCACCGTCAATATGGCTGACTGCGTACTCGTCGGCAGTCCGGACGTCCAGGACGAACGCACCCGCGTCTGCTGCTTCCATGAACTTGGCAGCATCACCGGCCGAGTTGAATCCATCGGGGATCGTCGACATGTAGCCGTCGACGACCGCGAGGAGCTCCGGATCGATGTCGGGGGCACCGACAACTTCGGCGATCGCTTCTTCGGTGCTCACTTCCTCGCCCGCCTCCGTCCAGCCGTCCCAGCCCGGCTTGTAGGAGAGCACATTGTCGTAGCCGACAAGGCCGAGAGCCGACAGAGACTGCGCGGCCCGGAAACCGGACTTGCAGTACACGTAGACCTGACGGTCCGTCGGGATCCTGTCCAAGTTCTGCGTGAGCGTCCGGATCGGGATGTTCACCGCTCCGGGGATGTGTCCCTCTTCGTATTCGCCCGTTTCACGCACGTCGATGACAAGTGCGTCACTGGCCTCAACACCATCCTTGAACACCTGCACGTCGCCGATGGCCAGGAAGCCCTCGGGAATGTTTGCCAGGTAGTCGTCGACGGCCGCCGTGAGATCGAACGCCGCCATGGTCGTGGTGGTTGTCTCTGCCACCGTGGTAGTTGTTGTTGTCGTATCGTCTGCGGAGTCGTCACTGCTGCAGGCAGCGGCAACCATCGCAAGAGCGAGCACAAGCCCGATTAGCGATACCCATTGCATTCTCTTCATGGTCTTCCTTCTTCCTCAGTTGGAGTATTTCGACTCCCTCCGGCTTCATTCCGGGTCCTTGCTATTCCTGCCGACTACACCGAGGGGCTCTCAGCACTCTCGTGTTCGAGTTCCTCGACCCATTTGCTGTGTTCGAGCTCCATGTCCTCCTTGGGCACGTATCCCGTGGCCATCGATGACCAGGCTTTGTAGACATAGGTGAAGTAGACGTGGCCGAGCAGCAGCAGTGCAAGCGCCAGCATCGAGAGATCGTGAACCATGGCGGTCCACGACAGCGCCGTGGCACTCAGGCTGCTCTTGAAGCCCCACATGATGATCCCGGTAGCCACAATGGAGGCGGAGAAGATCATCACCGCCGAGTGATGGAGCTTCTGCCCGGCGTTGAGCCTTCCTTGCGGCGGCATCGTGGCAGTCCTGCCGAGCACGTAGCGGTAGAAGCTCTTGAACCAAGCGACATCGTCACTGTCGTACCTGAACGACTCGGTGACGATCTCCTTCGCACCGGGCCTGTCGAGCACGATGTACAGGATTGGGACCGACATGAACCCGAGCGCCGCAATGCGGTGAAGGTACCGAGACCAGCCACCCGCCGCGATGAAGGCCAGCGGGCTCCAGACAAGGGCCAGGCCGGTGAAGAGCAGGATCAGGAACGAAACTGCCATCACGCCATGGATGATGCGTTGGCGGCGCCGATAGCGGAGGATCTTCTGTTCGCCGTTCGACTCAGGCATCGTCGTGCCCTCCTTCTTCGCCGCCGGCTGAAACCGTGGCGTTCTTCCTCTCCTCGATCTCCTTGATCTCTGCCAGATGGTTCTTCCGAGCCATGACACCAAGGACACCAAGGCCGGCGACGGCGACGGCCGTAGAGCCCATCGAGATCGGCTGAACCCAGTTCTTCCACAGGTTTGCGACCTCGGGAGTGGAAGGCGGATCGGCAGGAATGCTGAGCGTCTGTGGATCATCCGGGAGCACGAGGATGAGGCCGAGACCGCCCGCCTGTGTCTCTCCGTAGACCTGAGCCTTCGGATACCGATCCTTCAGCGCTGCGACACGTTTGTTCGCTTCAGCGAGGATCTCGTCGCGATTGCCGTACTCCAGCGCCTTGCCGGGACAGGTAGTCACACACCACGGGGATCCACCTCCACCGACGTTCGATGCACAGGCGTCACACTTGCTCGAGCGCCCATCGGACATCTTCGGGACGCCGTACGGGCACGACTGGACACAGTAGCCGCAGCCCGAACAGGCGTCCCGATCCAACCGCGTGAGACCGTCTTCCTTGAACAAAGCGCCGGTGGGGCATACGGCGACACACGTGGCGTCGGCACAGTGATAACACCTGTGGTTCTGGAAACCGCCCGTGAGGTTCGGGAAGGTGCCGGATGTCTGCTCGATCAACTCGATGTACTGACGGTCGAGGGGGAGCTCGTTGCCGGCCTTGCATGCCACGACACATGCTTCACACCCGATACAGCGGCTCATGTCGAGGAGGAATGCAGATGCCATGTCACTCTCCCTCCACCAGTCGGACGAAGTTGATTCGCATCCCGGCACCGCCGCTGATCGGATCGAGCTTGTACCGGCTCATCATCTTGGTGTCGCTGGCACCCTTGCCGTTTGCGTTGGTGAGCCCGGCTGCCTGCTGGCCGAATCCGTGTGCCATGAACACGGCGTCCTTCCGAATCCTCTGCGTGGCCTTCACCTTTATCGGGCCGGTTCGGTCGCCGGCTTCGTTTTCGAGCCAGACGAAATCCCCGTTGCCATATCCGAGCGCGGAGGCTTCATCCTCGTTGATCCAGAGTTCGTTCTCCGGATAGACGTCGCTCAACACGGGAGTGTTCTGTGTCTTGGCAAAGGTGTGGACCGGAACTCTCCCGTAGAGGAGGCGGTAGTAGCCGGCGGGCGGTTCCTCGGTCGGTTCGTAGACCGGGATTGGATCAAGTCCGGCCTCGGCAAGTTCGGCAACCGAGAGTTCGATCTTCCCAGAAGCCGTGTGGAACGGTGATTCGCCACCGTAGTCCTCGAGATAGGGCTTGCCCTCCTGGATGATCACACCACCGGTTTCATGCATCTCTTCGAGGCTGGTACCAACTGAGCGGAGGCGTGTGTTGAGGTATTCCTCGATCGTCTCCCACTTGAAGAACGCATCGAGTCCAACTCGCAGGCCGAGCTCCCTTGCCATCATCCATCCCGGCATCGTGTCGTAGAGCGGCGCCACGGCGGGCTCGCGCATCTGAATGAACGGTGTCTTGTACGGCACGGTCGAGAGTTCGTCGTACCGCTCGAGGAACGTGGCTTCTGGGAACACCACATCGGCCCACGCGACATGCTCCTGGGGTAGAACGTCGACGGCGAGGATGAAGTCGAGTTTCTTGAGCGCCTCGATCGTCCTCGATGGCATCGGGACCGAATTCAGCAGGTTGACGCCGTAGACGATCAACCCGGCGATCCGGTAGGGATCATCGGTGATCATCGGATCGATCAGCTCTTGCATCGCGGTCGCTCCGCGGAGAAATGTCTCGCGGGCGCCGTCGGCACGAGCCTTGCCGGACGGTCCGAGCGGGAGTTCGTCACTCACCGCTTCACCCGGTTCCGCGGAACAGCCGCCTGAGCTACCCGTGACTGCGAACGGCGGGTGTGGGTACGCGTCGAGAAACGGCGACTTGTTGAAGTACATTCCGCCGTGCCGGCCGTAGGCACCCAGCAGCGAATTGACGAGGAACACCGCACGCATCCGCTGCGAGTCGTTTCCGTACCAGGTGGTATGGCGGCCCGGCATGATCGCCGCTTTCGGGTGGCGCTCGCCCATCACCCGGGCTGTCGCACGGATTTGCTCTGCGGAGAGCTCGGTGATCGAGGCTGCCCACTCCGGCGTGAAGTCCTTCACATGAGCAGCGAGCTGATCAAATCCATTGGCCCACTCGGCGATGTAGGCAGCGTCGTACAGGTTCTCTTCGATGAGAACGTTGACCCATGCAAGCAACAGAGCAGTATCGGTGCCCGGCTTGATCGGCAACCAGTGGTCGGCTTTCGCAGCAGCAGTGGAGAAGCGCGGGTCGACAACGATGATCTGCGCTCCGCGGTTGCGTGCCTCGACGAAGTCCTGCATGACGGTGTTGCGACTGTCTTCGCCGACGTGGCTTCCGATGAACGCCACACACTCGATCTCGTCCCAATCCATCGGCTCGTGTCCGCCGACGGGGAAGCCGAGCGTCAGGGTGCACGCCTCGTCACGTGGACTCAGACACAACGACGACGACGGCTTCGCAGCGTTGGGTGTGCCCCACGCTTGGGCGAAGTAGTCGGTGAACCAAAAGTCGCCCGTGGTGTGACCGAAGATCGCGAGGGACTCCGGCCCGTAGGTGTCCTTGATGGCAAGGATCTTCTCGGCCGAGTAGTCGAGCGCCTCTTCCCATGTCACTTCACGGAACTTGCCCTCGCCTCGTTCCCCCGTACGAATCATCGGGGACTGCAGCCGGTCGGGGTCGTACATGAACGAAACACCCGCTTGACCACGGCCGCACAACATCCCGCGACTCTTGGGGTCGTTTGCGTTCCCATCGACTTTGATGACCTTGCCGTCGACGCTCTGGACGGCAATCCCACACTTCCACGGACACATGTCGCAGTAGTTGTAGGTCGTCGTCACTTCACCGGTGGCAAACCAAGGAGGGTCGGGATAGTGCATGGCCAGCGGTGCCCGCCCGGCGCCCATTGCCGCAGCGCCGGCAAGTCCGGCTCCGAAGAATTGTCGTCTGGTGATCTCAAGATCGACTCTGGCCACGCGGAAACTCCCATCAATGGAAGATCCTCGTCAGGTGGCTACTTCGTCGCCTATTCCGGTCCCCGGTCCGGTGACGTCCACGAGCCCGCGGATCGCTACGGGAGTGATTGTTACCCCACGTCCAGTTGTACCTCTAGGGACCGAAGTCCCCCCCGCAGGGACGAAGGTCCCAATGGACTCAAACCCGTGAGCACGGTATTGCAGACCATGCTTGTGAATCGTGGTACTTGATGTTAGATGTTTCTAGTTGCCATCACGGATTTCAAGCAGATTTGGCTCAACGTCGCCAGACGCTGAGCGACCAGACTTCACCAATCACCCGGCGCTCACCGCTCACCCGCAGCGATCGCGGCCGGTAGGGAGACCCGAGACTTGAGACATGTCGCAAGTCGCGAGTCTCTTGTCTCTTGTCTCTTGTCTCCTGTCTCTTGTCTCCTGTCTCCTGTCTCCTGTCTCCTGTCTCCTGTCTCGAGTCTCCTGTCTCCTGTCTCCTGTCTCCTGTCTCCTGTCTCGAGTCTCGTCTCTTGTCTCGAGTCTCGAGTCTCGCTCCATCCTTCTACTCTTCGGCCTATGGACCTCGTTGAAACCATCCGGGCATCGGTCATCGGCTCTGACTACGCCGTCCCGGGCCCCTTCGGCCTCCGAAGGGTTACCTACGCGGACTACACCGCCTCGGGCCGGTCGCTGTCGTTCATCGAGGACTACCTGCGCGACGTCGTACTCCCGCTCTACGCAAACACACACACCGAGTCGTCAGGCACCGGCCTGCAGACATCACGCTTCCGTGAGGAAGCCAGGCAAATGATCCGCTCGTGTCTGAACGCGAACGAGGACCATGCGGTTGTGTTCACAGGTTCGGGGGCCACCGGGGCCATCGATCGGCTGGTCTCGGTGCTCGGCCTCCGCATCCCGTCGAGACTCGAGGACGACTATCACCTCAGCGATCACATCTCGCAATCCGAACGGCCGGTTGTCTTCATTGGACCGTTCGAGCACCACTCCAACGAGTTGCCGTGGAGAGAGTCGATTGCAGACGTGGTGCGCATCGAAGAAGACGCGGACGGCCACATTGACCTTGCCCAGCTCGAGCGCGAACTCGAAGCCCACCGGGATCGACCGCTGAAGATCGGCAGCTTCTCAGCGGCATCAAACGTCACCGGCATCATCACCAACACTCGCGCCATAGCCCGACTGCTCCATGAACATGGAGCACTCTCGTTCTGGGACTTTGCGGCAGCCGCCCCCTACGTGTCCATCGACATGAACCCTGAGGACGATCCCGCCGCCTACAAGGACGCCGTGGTGTTCTCTCCTCACAAGATGATTGGCGGACCGGGCACACCGGGAGTCCTCGTCGCCCGCAAGGAGCTGTTCAGCAATCGTGTGCCCGCGGTCCCCGGCGGCGGAACGGTGACGTTCGTCAACCCGAACGATCACCGCTACATCGATGACATCGAGACCCGCGAGGAAGGGGGCACGCCGGCCATCGTCGAGTCCATTCGTGCCGGTCTCGTCTTCCAACTCAAGCGCGCCGTCGGGCTGGACCGAATCCGAGAACTCGAGGAGTCCTTCATCGCTCGAGCGATCGATTCTTGGCGCGAGAACCCCAACATCAAACTCCTGGGGAATCCGGAAGCAGAGCGGCTCTCCATCGTGTCGTTTGTGGTGAACCACGGTGACCGATATCTGCATCACAACTATGTGGTTGCGCTGCTCAATGACCTGTTCGGGATCCAATCCAGAGGCGGGTGCTCGTGCGCCGGTCCATACGGCCATCGCCTGCTCGACATCGACCTCGATACGTCTATCGAGTTTGAGCGGGAGATCACGCGAGGTTGTGAGGGCATCAAACCCGGCTGGGTGCGGGTCAACTTCAACTATTTCATCTCCGACATCGTCTTCGACTTCATCGTGGAGGCCGTCCACCTGATCGCGAACGAAGGTTGGAGGCTGCTGCCCTACTACCGCTTCGATCCGGTAACCGGCCTTTGGGAACACCGAGACGGGCGTGGTGAGCCGTCGCTCAGTCTGGCCGAGATCGACTATTCAACGGGAGTGATGCGCTACGAACACCAGCCGCACCGCGACGCCGATTCGGTGCTTTCGGACTACCTCGACGAGGCTCGGTCGATCCTCGAAGCAGCGCTGCCGGTCGAAGACACCGCTGACGTTGCAGTGTTCACCGACGACTTCGAACACTTGCGATGGTTCACCTTGCCCCACGAGGTCCGAAGTGGGTGACGGCGTCGCTCCGCCGTGGTTCGTTCGTGCCATCGAGACGCCCTACCGGGAACAGCGCATTCAGGTTGCCGGATCTGAAATCCGATATCTGGATTGGGGCGAACCAGGCCGACCTGGGCTGATATTCGTCCACGGCGGAGCGGCCCATGCACACTGGTGGTCGTTCATTGCTCCAATGTTCACGAGGGGTTGGCATGCGGTCGCTCTCGATCTCTCCGGTCACGGTGAGAGTGGACGGCGGACGACCTACAACCACACGCTGTGGTCCGAAGAAGTGCTGGCAGTTGCCGACGATGCCGCTTTCCCCGGGCCACCGGTGGTGGTCGGGCACTCCCTGGGCGGTGGCATCACCCTGGAACTCGCCTCCGCATACGGCGATCGCCTCGCAGGAGCGGTTGTCGTTGATACCCCTGTCCGCCGGCCGGACCCTGAATCGCGCGAAGGGGCCAGGGGCACGGCGTTTCGCTCCCCCGGCACGTATCCGGATGAGGCCACCGCACTCCGTCACTTCAGGCTCGTTCCATCCCAGCCGTGCGAGAACACATTCATCGTCGATCACGTCGGCCGACTCTCTCTGCACGAGCGCGGATCGGGCTGGACGTGGAGATTCGATCCGCATCTCTTCCATCAGACGCTGATACCGCTGCGCGATCAACTCCTCTCCGTGCGGTGCCGGATCGCTTTCTTCCGCGGTGAATTGAGCACGATCGTGCCAGAGGACACTGCGGCGTACATGTACGAGCTGACCGGCCACAACGCACCGTTCGTCTCGATACCCGATGCACATCACCACCTGATCCTCGACCAGCCGTTGGCTTTCGTTGCTGCTCTCAGGACGCTGCTTGCCGACTGGGAACACTCGATCCCGCGTTCGTCCCTCTAGAAGTCGCCGCAATCTGCCGATACAACTCCGGTACGTACTCTGGAAAGGCCGAGCGATGCGCCACAAATCGGTTTCAACGCTCACACTCGATCAGGCCTACCAAGCGGCATACTTGTGGATGTTCCACGTCGGCGAGCCCCCCGTCGAGATCGCAGAACGGGGGACACAGAGCGTGGAGCTGCGCTCGGAAGGCATGGCCGCATTCGTGCGCGTCCCAGACCGTCCTCTGAATCAACGCACCGTGCTCGCCGTACTCGCGACGGAGCCTGACCATCGGATCCGTGTCATCTTCTCAACGAAGGGATTCACCCCGGCGGCGATCAGCATCGCCGAGGCGCAGGGGATCGCCCTGTTCTCGCTCGACGCGGAAGGCTCAGCCCTGCCGGAAAACGGTCGAGGGGCAGAGATCGCTCCGAGTGAGGCGCCGCCGCCCCCGTTCCCCTTGGGACGCACCGACGAAGAGCTCAAGATCACCAAGGCAAACTGGGGACGCACCGAGTTCCCGGAGGACGAGTGGATCGACTGCCCGGGGTGTGGCACGAACCAGCACAGGACACTCGAAGCCTGCCGTATCTGCGGAGTGCCGCTCGCCAAGGCGGGAACATCTGATTCAGCCCCGGCAAACATCGTCTACCAATGCCTCGATTGCGGCTCCCACAACATCGATGCCGTGCCGACCCTCGATCCTGCGCGGCACGTGTAGCAGCCGAAGCGCAAGCTGCGTCTCGAGTCTCGAGTCTTGGCTCGTGACTCTTGGCTCTCGGCTCAGCCGGCCGGAGCGGCGAAGATCACGCCGAGGGGTGGGAGGTCGAGTGACACCGACTGGGTGCGTCCGTGCATGGGGTCATCAACCGCCTCAACCAACCCCGAGGAGCCTGCCCCCGAGCCCCAGTAGCGCACATCATCGCTGTTCAGGAGGATCTCCCACGTCCCACCGTCCGGGACACCGATGCGGTATCCGGGTCGTGTGACAGGTGTGAGATTCAACACGGCCAGCACCGGGCGGCCACCACCCTTTCGAAGAAGGCTGAAGACACTTGCCCCTGCATCGCCGGCATCGATCCATTCGAACCCGGCGGGGTCGTAGTCAGCGACGAAGAGCGCCGGCTCGGCCCGATACATGGCGTTCAGATCCTTCACCCACTGCTGCATGCCGCCGTGGTTTCCGTGCTCGAGGACGAACCACTCGAGTTGGCGATCTGCCGACCACTCCGAGCGCTGTCCGAATTCGCCGCCCATGAACAGACACTTCTTGGCCGGAAGTGCGTACTGGTAGCCGTAGAGCGCCCGGAGATTCGCGAACTGCTGCCACTCGTCGCCCGGCATCTTGTTGATCAGCGATCCCTTCCCGTGGACCACTTCGTCGTGGGAGAGCGTGAGGATGAAGTTCTCGTCATAGGCGTAGAGCATGCGGAACGTCAGGTCGTTCTGGTGGAACGAGCGGTGCACCGGCTCATGGGCGAAGTACTCGAGGGTGTCGTGCATCCAGCCCATATCCCACTTGTAGCCGAACCCGAGGCCGCCGACGTCAACCGGACGGGACACGCCGGGGAATGCCGTGGATTCCTCGGCAATCATCACGATGCCCGGGTGCTCGCCGTACGCCACGCTGTTGACCTGCCTAAGGAGCGAGATCGCTTCGAGGTTCTCATTCCCACCGAAGGCATTCGGCTCCCACTCCCCTTCTTCACGTGAGTAGTCGAGGTACAACATCGAAGCGACGCCGTCGACGCGCAACCCGTCCGCGTGATACCGATCGAGCCAGAAATTCGCGGACGAGACGAGGAACGATCGCACCTCGTTCCGCCCGTAGTTGTAGATGAAGCTGCCCCAGTCGGGGTGAAACCCCTTCCGAGCGTCGGCGTGTTCGTAGAGCGCCGTTCCATCGAACTGGGACAGACCATGCCCGTCGGTCGCGAAGTGAGAAGGGACCCAGTCGATGATCACGCCGATCCCCGCCTGATGGAGGTGATCAACCAGGTACATCAGATCCTGAGGGGTCCCATATCGACTCGTCGGAGAAAAGCAGCCGGTCACCTGGTAGCCCCATGACGGGTAATACGGGTGCTCGGAGAGGGGCATGAACTCGACGTGGGTGTAGCCCATCTCGGTGACGTAGTCCGCAAGCGGCACGGCGAGATCTCGATACGAGTACGAGTCGCCGTTCTCTGCCCGCTGCCACGAGCCGGAGTGGAGCTCGTAGATCGCGATCGGCGCGTCATGCGCTTGGCGGACGCCCCGGGTCGACATCCACGCTTCGTCATTCCACTCGTAGTCGAGGTTCCATACCACCGACGCCGTTTTCGGCGGGACCTCTGCAAGGAACGCCACCGGGTCGGCCTTCTCGATGTGATCTCCCGATTGCGTGATGATCCGGTACTTATACGTGTTTCCCTGATGGACCGTGGGAACGTGGGTCTTCCAGATGCCGGAACCGGTGGGAAACATCGGGTTGGACGACGGGTCCCAGCCGTTGAAGTCGCCGACAACCGACACCTCGCGGGCGTTCGGAGCCCACACGGCGAAGTGAGCACTCCCGTCGGGCAACACCTGAGCACCGAGGTGGTCGTACAGGTGGGTCTGGGTCCCTTCGTTGAAGAGATGAACGTCGAGATCGCCAAGTAGCTCCATGAGCCCGCAGCCTACCGACTCGCAGAGCGGCTCGGGCTGCGAGAATCCAGGACGTCGTCGAAAGGACCTGATGCCGTACCGCACGATCATCGAACCGTTCCGGATCCACACCGTTCAAGCTATCGACCTGCCATCGGTCGAAGAGCGAGAGGAGGCTCTCCGCCGCGCCGGCTTCAACCTCTTCGGGCTGCACGCGGACCAGGTCATCATCGACCTGCTCACCGATTCCGGCACAGGGGCAATGTCGTCCGAACAGTGGGCAGGCATGATGCGGGGCGACGAGTCGTACGCCGGGAGCCGGAGCTTCTACCGCTTCGAGAGCGCCGTAGAGGACCTGACTGGCTTTTCCGAGGTCATCCCAACTCACCAGGGCCGCGCGGCAGAGAAGATCCTGTTCTCCGTCATGGTCTCTGAGGGTGACGTCGTTCCGAACAACACCCACTTTGATACGACGCGCGCGAACGTCGAATATCGCGGCGCCGAGGCGCGGGATCTCGTTGAACCGTCGGATCCGTCGGAGATCCTGCCGTTCAAGGGCAACATGGATGTCGCGGCGCTGCGGGCCACGATCGACGACGTGGGCGTTGATCGGATTCCCCTCGTGATGATGACCGTCACGAACAACTCCGGTGGAGGTCAGCCCGTCTCGATGGAGAACCTTCGAGAGGTACGTGCCGTGTGCGACGAATACGGCATTCCGATGTTCCTCGATGCGTGCCGATTCGCAGAGAATGCGTGGTTCATCAAGATCCGCGAGGACGGCTACGCGGATCACACGGCGAAGGAGATCGCCCAGGAGATGTTCTCACTCGCCGACGGCTGCACCATGTCGGCAAAGAAGGACGGTTTGGTGAACATAGGTGGGTTTCTGGCAATGAACAACCACGATCTCTCGCTCCAGGCCAGGAACCTTCTCATCCTCACCGAAGGATTCCCGACGTACGGCGGACTCGCCGGCTACGACCTCGAAGCGCTCGCACAAGGGTTGGCAGAGGTTGTTGACGAGAACTACCTGCGATATCGAGTTCGGTCGACGGAATACCTTGCCGATCGGATCGTTGGCGCCGGGGTTCCCATCGTCCAGCCGGCCGGCGGTCACGCCGTCTATCTAGACGCAAAGGCGCTGCTCCCCCACATCCCTCCCCATGAGTATCCGGCGCAGGCGCTCGCCGTTGAGCTCTATCGCAACGGCGGTGTGCGCGGGGTCGAGATCGGCACCGTCATGTTCGGCCGGCCGCGGCCCGGAAACGAGCCCGACGAGCCGGCGCCGACGGAGCTGGTCCGGCTCGCGATCCCACGTCGCACATACACCCAGAGCCACATCGACTACGTAGGAGAAGTTGTCATCGAGGTTGCCCAACACGCACCGGAGATCCGCGGTTACCGGATCGTGGAACAAGCCCCGTGGTTGCGCCACTTCACAGCAGTCTTCGAGCCGTTGGAGAAGTAGCGAGGCGAGACTCAAGACATGAGACATGAGACATGAGACTGGACCCGGTTCTCGGTTCTCGGGTCTCGTGTCTCGTGTCTCGGGTCTCTTGTCCTTGTTCAGGCCGGCGGTCGCGCGACTACTCCGTCGTCTTCGCGCGCTTGCGGGCCCTCACCCTTCGCTGCGCCTGGGCCCGGTCTTCGCCGTGAAGGTGGAGAGTGGCTCCGGAAGCCGCGAGCTGGAGAGAGAGCGTCTCGCGGAACTTGTGCGGCACAACCGCGAAACCGGTCAGCGGGACAATCTCACCGCGAGCCAATCGATCTCTCTCTTCGCCGTCGACGGCCCTGGGGAACGGCGCAGCGAGTGGGTTGCCGGGATCACCGGAGTCGCCGAGCGTCGTGATGGCGCAGTCCGAGTCCGTGTCGACAGCGAGGCGTACGTACCACGGCAGGGTTGCAGCATTCTCGTCGAAATCGAGCGCCATTTCGTCCACACATGCGTAGGGAATCCGGAATGCCCAATCACCATCGGCTCCTCCCGCGACGAGGTAGACCGCGCGGTCGGACAACAACCAGAACATCACGAAGGCCTCGGCCGTCCGACGATCGAGTCCGGCGGCGGACCGTTCGAAAGACTCGTCGTCCACCAGCAGCGGTCGCGCTTTCGCGCGTGCCTCGCTTCTGCCGAGGCTCAACACCTGTTGCTTGAACGCGTCCAACAGTGCCATGGCCACCAGCGTAGCGTTGCACCGCGTACCCACCGGTAGGGTTTGGGCCGATGGCCACCGCCGAAGACGACCAACACGACTCCGTGGACGAGGGCAGGCTCCCGCGCCCGACCGATGTAGACGCTTCGTGGACCCGCGCCGAGTGGGATCGAATGTGGCGCCCGTCGATGTGGTTCCACCAGCCGCCGCGGCAGCATTCCATGCACGGGTTGCACATCCTGGCGATCCTCGCACTGACCGGATATGCCAACATCGTCGCCAACCAGGTCCTCAATCCGTGGTTGCACATCCCGTTCAACCTCGGGATCCTCGGTGTGGCACTTGCGATCGCCCGCCATGCCGGTGTGACCGTCCCCGCTCTGGGTTATTGCAGGGATCGGATTCGCCGGGGAGTGGTCGTCGGGGGGATCGTGATGGGGGTGATCGGTGTTGGTGTCCTGATCGGTGTAGCTATCCCCGCGACCCGTGAGTTCTTCTACGACGATCGAGTCATCGAGCGGTCCACATGGGTCATCCTCTTCGACGCGCTGATTCGCATCCCGATCGCGACTGCGTTCTACGAAGAGACCCTGTTTCGCGGCGTGCTGTTTGGCATGTTCGTTCGGCGTTGGGCTCCGATCTGGGCCGCGCTGACGACGAACTTGCTCTTTGGTCTCTGGCACATCCTCCCGACGCTGAACACGCTCGAAACGAACCCGGCGGGCGGGATGCTCGACGGCTTCACCGGAATCGCCCTCGCCGCCGTTGGCAGCGTCATCGGCACGGCCGTTGCCGGGTTCGGATTCCTGTGGCTTCGACTTCGCGCCAACAGCACGGTCGCCCCGGTGATGGCGCACATCGCAACGAACTCGTTTGCGCTCCTCGCCGCTCTCTTCGTCGTGCGCGTCCTGGGCTGATCAGCACCCATCGCCCGATCACAGCGTCACGATGTCCCGATGCGGTGCTCGAACCCACGCCGGTCGCTAGGAAGCCTCAGAGGGAGCCACCGTCAGGGTGTCAACGAAGCACTCGACGTTGACGGTTTTGGTCGACACCGCTTCAACACTCCACTCGGCGGTCTCAAGCGGACCCAGGTCTTCGACGGTGGTTTCGAGCGAAGCGAGCGATGTACCGACCACGCGACGCTTCATCTCGATGACGAGGTGGTAGTCGAGGGTTTGACCGATGAGCGTTTCGTTCCGGATCGAACCAACCGCCCTCAGCATTCCTTCGCTGCGATCGCAGGTATCGACCGTGAGCTTGAAGGCGATGTAGGCCCGATCCTGGTGATACCCGGCGGATTCCCCGATCTGGGGGGATTCAACGATCGACGGATAGGACACCGGGAACTCGTTGATCATGCCGGTCCTGGGCGCAAGCGTCGTTGTCGAGGACGGCTGGCCGGCCGCCGCGACAGGTGAGCGGGGCGCGTCCTTGCTACCCGAGAGGAGGCCAAACACCACGGCGAGAAGGGCCACGATCGCCACGGCGCCAGCGGCTACGGCACCCCACGTTGCGTATTGCCACTGCTCTTCGGTGAGGCGGTGACGGAGTGGTACTTCGAGCCCGAACTTCGAGAGGTCGCCGGACGTTCCTACGAACTCAGACTCGGAATCAAGCCCCGCCGACACATCGGTTTCGAGATCCGACTCGGTCGCGACAGGCACATCCGTCGCCGCAACGCGATCAGGCTCACCGACGAGATCATCGTCGGGAACAGATTCAGCTTCGGGAACGGAAGCCCCGCAGGCGCTGCAGAAGCGTGCTTCCGGATCGAGGAGATCGGACCCACACGCGGCACAGATTGTCGATGCCATACCATAGATGTCGGCTCACCACACCCGAAGCTTGACCCACCCGATGTGATGCCCGCCCGAGATCGCAGGCTTGACATCAATCGCGCGCCGCGCGAGAGTTCCCCTGTCAGGCGCCCCACGGGCCGCAGCGTCGAGCGAGGAGACCCAAGGATGTTCCGAGCCACACAGCCGAACACACCCCAGGCGGCCCTCGCGCGCGCCCGTTTCCGGTTCTGACCCGGCAGCAGCGTTCAAGCGAGACAGCCGCCCACCGGGCGGCTTTTTTGATGGCCGGATTGACCGCCGCAGGATGACCGAGGACACGACATGATTCCCGTACGAGCATATTTCAGCCTTCTTGCCAACTACCTGAGGCCTCTTCGGCCGCGGGTGGTGCTGCTCAGCTTCGTCCTGTTCTCGACGATCGTCCTTCAGCTCGTCAACCCACAACTCATCAAACGCTTCATCGACGGGGCGATCGACGGTCGCGACGCGAGCGGCCTCATCCCGATCGCCGTGACGTTCATGCTGATCGCCGTCGGACAGCAGGCCTTGGCGATTTGGGCGACCTACCTCGCCGAAGATATCGGATGGTCGGCTACGAACCATCTGCGCGGAGACCTGACCGACCACGTCATTCACCTCGATATGGGATTCCACAAAGGACACTCGGCAGGGGAACTCATCGAGCGCATCGACGGCGACGTGACATCACTCTCCAACTTCTTCTCGGCGATGATGATCAAGGTTGTTGGCAACGGCGGTCTCGTGATCGGCATCATTGTGATGCTATGGCTCGAGAGCTGGATTGTCGGCCTGAGCGTCAGCATCTTCACGGTCCTCGCAATCGTCGCGATGGCCGGGTTCCACCGCGTCGCCGTCCCATGGTGGAAAGCGGTGAGGGCAACAGCCGCAGAAGCGTACGGGTTCGTCGGCGAGGTGGTGGAGGGAACCGAGGACATCACCTCAAACGGAGCGGGACCCTATATGGAGACGCGCTTCAACGAGATCCAGCAACGCTGGCTGCCACGAACGGTACGCGCCTGGATGGGGTGGGCGACGATGTGGAGCTCGACCATTGTCCTCTACGGCCTCTCGACCTCGATCGTCTTCATCCTGGGATCGTGGCTGTATGGCATCGGGACGCTGTCCATCGGCGCGGTCTACCTGGTGTTCCACTACGTGGAAATGACCCGGCACCCGATGGAACAGATCCGCGCCCAGATGGAGGATCTCCAAAAAGCTGGAGCCGCCATCGCGCGAGTTGACGAACTGATGACGACTACAACGAAGCTGAAGGCGGAGGGAGATCAATCGATCGGCTCAGGTGCGCTCAGCGTGGAGTTCGACGATGTCAGCTTCTCGTACGACGACGCCGCCGACGGCGAGTCCTCTGAGATCGTCCTGAAAGAGGTCAGCTTTCACATCGCTCCCGGCAGAGTCGTCGGGTTGCTCGGCCGCACCGGGAGCGGAAAGTCCACGATCGCGCGGCTTGTGACACGCCTGTACGAACCACAGTCCGGCTCGGTCCGGCTCGACGATGTCGCAACGTGGGACGCTCACGTTGTCGATATCCGAAAACGCGTCGGCATGGTCACCCAGGACGTGCAGCTCTTCCGCGCTTCGATTCGGGACAACCTCACGTTCTTCAATGACGCCATACCCGAGGAACAGATACTCGAAGCCATCCATCGCCTCGAACTCGACTCTTGGCTCGCGTCGATGCCGAACGGCCTTGACACGTTGCTCGACTCTGGCAGCGGCGGACTGTCGGCCGGGCAAGCTCAACTCTTGGCATTCACCCGGATCTTCCTCGAGGACCCGGGCGTAGTGGTGCTCGACGAGGCGTCGTCTCGCCTCGATCCGGCGACCGAGGCGCTGATCGAACGGGCTGTCGACCATCTCCTCGAAGACCGCACCGGTATTGTCATCGCTCACCGGCTCGGGACCGTCACACGAGCCGACGACATCCTCATCCTCGATGAAGGACGTGTCGCAGAGTTCGGCCAGCGCGCCGTGCTTGCCGCCGACCCGGATTCGCGTTTCTCACAGCTTCTGGCGACCGGCATGGAGGAGGTGCTCGCATGACCACCCGCTCCCAGGCACCAATCATGCGCATGATCCTGGCGCTCATCCGGAACCAGCCCGTGCGATACGGTTTCGGCGTGGTCCTGTGGATCACCATCTGGACGATGCCGATCGCGATTGGCCTGATCGTCGCGGCCTTCTTCGATCAGCTCACAGGCGAAGCCGCCGGATGGAACCTGCCGACGATCATTTCGGCGCTCTGGGCCTACCTCGTCGCTCGTATCATCATCGTGTTCGGCGGGATGCGCCTGCACTCCGAGACGCTGTTCCGCGCTGGAGCTTCGATGCGCGGTTCAATGCTGGCGTGGATCTTCTCGCTGCCGGGCGCACGGCCGATCGACGAGACACCCGGCGAGGTTGTCTCGCGTTTTCGGGACGATGTCGACCACACCGTTGAGGCGATGGACTTCACCGTCGATTTCATCGGATCGATGCTCTCCGCGCTTGTTGCGGTGATCCTGCTCTTCTCGATCGATCCCGTGATCACCCTGGTCGTGTTCGCTCCTGTGGCCATCATCATCCTCGTCGTCAGCCGTACGGGTTCGACGATCCGTCGGTACCGCACCGCGGCACGCGAGTCGACGGAGGCCATCACGGGATTCCTCGGAGAGACGCTGGGCTCGGTTCAATCAGTGAAAGTGGCCGGAGCGGAGTCGATGATGCAGGCGCACTTCAACGAGCTGAACGACGTCCGGCGCAGAATGATGGTGCGCGATCGGACGTTCACCGCCGGACTCGAGGCAGTGTTCCACAACACCGTCAGCATCGGTACCGGGCTGATACTGATTCTCACCGCCGGATCGATCTCGACCGACGGTTCGGCTGGGATCACGGTTGGTGAGTTCAGTTTGTTCGTGTATCTACTGGCGATGGTCACCGACTCGGCCTATTTCATCGGGTTGTTCCTCGCCAGAGTCAAGCAGGCGGGTGTTTCCGCCGACCGGATGATCTCGCTGATGCGCGGGGCGACATGGCGCGACGTTGTGGCGCCACGCGACCTCTTCGCCCCCGCTGCCCCCCAATTGCAGCCTGGTTCGATATCGTCGCCGAGGCATGACCCGAACGACCCGCCGCTCATCGCCGCTCGCGGGCTCAGCTACCGGTACCCGTCGTCCGGCGGAGGTATCGATTCGATCGACCTCGCGGTCGACCGGGGACAGTTCGTCGTTGTCACCGGGCGCATCGGTTCGGGCAAAACAACTCTGCTGAGGACCGTGCTCGGGCTCCTGCCGGCGGACGCCGGCAGTGTGGCCTGGGATGGCGAGGACATCACCGATCCGGGTTCGTTCATGACACCTCCGCGTACCGCGTACACCCCGCAGGTTCCGCGTCTCTTCTCACTCACCCTCGAGGAGAATCTCAAGCTCGGTGCGAACGCAACGAGCGAACAGGTAGCGGAGGCCATTCACACAGCGACCATGGAGCAGGATCTCGCCGCCATGCCGGAGGGTCTCGAGACCATGGTTGGTCCGCGTGGTGTGCGGCTCTCCGGTGGGCAGATCCAGCGCTCTGCGGCGGCACGCATGCTCGTGCGGCGCCCGGAGTTGCTGGTCTTCGACGACCTCTCGAGCGCCCTTGACGTTGAAACCGAACAGCTCCTCTGGGATCGATTGTTCGCCGACGAATCGGGCACAACGGCGCTGGTCGTATCGCACAGGAAACCCGCCCTCCAGCGAGCCGATCTGGTCATCGTCCTCCGAGACGGAAGAATCGAGGCGAAGGGAAGAGCAGACGCGCTCTTGAAGACCAGCGAGGAGTTCCAGCACCTATGGCTGGGAGAAGTGACCTGAGCCACGAGACTCCACCGCACGCCAGACTCGGATCGCTCACCCGCCAGGCTCCGCGGGCGGTAGGGAGACACGAGACGTGAGACCGGAGACCCGACCTGTGTCTCGTGTCTCGGATCTAGAGTCTCGTGTCTCGTGTCTCACTGCGGCCTGGTGATCGCCAGGACTTCGATCTCGAAGGTCAGGGCCTCGCCCGCGAGTGAGTGGTTCGTATCGAGCACAACCGTGCCATCCTTGACCTCGAGAACGACGGCGGGCTGCCCCGTGTTGAGGAACACCTCATCTCCGACGCTGACGTCGCCTTGAGATGGCCCGTAGGGCACCTCGACCACGAGATCCTCGCGCCACTCCCCGTATGCGTCGGCGGGCAGCATCCTCACCGTGGTGGCCTCGCCGACGGCAAGACCACGAACCGCATCGTCGAACCCGGGAATGACCTCGCCCGTACCCACGGTGAATGAGAGCGGCGTGCCGCGCTCTCGTGACGAGTCGAAGGTGGAACCGTCGTCGAGCGTGCCGCTGTAGTGGACTTCGACGAGATCTCCGTCCTGAGCCATATAGCCCCCCTCGGTGCTGGTGCTTGTGGTGTCATCGGCCGCGGAGTTGTTGCCAGACGAGCATGCTCCGAGGCCCAGAACCAGGACGGCAATGATCACAAGAAGATGACGCTTGAGCATGGGGATCCTCTGGTCGATGTAGGAGGAATACGAAAGACTAAGGCGTACCCTTGAGTAAGCAAGCGAACGAGAAGCGATGACCGCCGAACGAACGAACGAAACAACTCACACTCTCCAGACCGTCGAGTTCATCGACTCCTGGTTGGACGAGAACGCAATGTGGGTCGATGCGCGGGTCATGGACTTCGCCCTCGATGTCCGGACACTCCTCTCATCCGACCAGCTCGCCGAGAACGACGAACGAGTAAAGGTCGACGTCGACGCGTAGCCGAGACTGGTGTCCGGCAGCCGTCCAGTCGCCTATCCTCGCGATATGGCTGATTTCACTCCTCCTCTGCGCGATATCAAGTTCAATCTCCGGTACATCGCGGACCTTGACGGCCTGATTGGATACCCCGGATTCGAGCATGTCGACCCCGATACCATCGACGGTGCACTGGACGAAGCCGGCCGATTCATGTCCGAGGTTGTTGCACCCACGAATCGTGCAGGAGACGAGATCGGGTGTACGTGGAACGACGGGGACGTCGCAACACCGGAGGCTTTCAAGGATGCCTGGCGCAAGTACGTCGACGCCGGCTGGAGCGCCGTCGCGGGACCTCCCGAATTCGGCGGGCACGGCTTCCCCGAGACGGTTGGGTTCGCGATCAGCGAGATGTTCGTCGCCGCGAACCTTGCATTCTCGCTGAATCCGATGCTCACCGGCTCCGCCATAACCGTGATACGCGACCACGCCGACGACTCGCTGCGGTCCACATACCTCGAGAAACTGGTCACGGCAGCGTGGACGGGAACCATGGTGCTCACAGAGCCTGAAGCCGGGTCGGATGTGGGAGCCCTGCGGGCCAAGGCGGTCCCTGCGGACGACGGGACGTATCGAATCAGCGGATCGAAGATCTTCATCACGTGGGGCGACCATGACCTCACCGACAACATCATCCACCTTGTGCTGGCGCGATTGCCCGATGCACCGCCCGGCACGAAAGGAATCTCGCTGTTCGTTGTCCCGAAGATGCTCGTCGCCGACGACGGCGCCGTCGGCAGCCGGAACAACGTCGAGACGGTCTCGATTGAACACAAACTCGGCATCCACGGCAGCCCGACATGTGTGCTCTCGTTCGAAGGATCGGTCGGATACATCATCGGAGAGCCGAACCACGGCATGCGCTACATGTTCGCCATGATGAATCAGGCCCGCCGCGAGGTGGGCCTCGAAGGACTCGGCATCGCCGAACGGGCCTACCAGCAGGCCGTATCGTACGCGCAGGAGCGCGTCCAAGGCCGGGCCGTCGGAACACCGAAGACCGAGCAGTCTCCGATCGTCGAGCATCCGGACGTCCGTCGCATGCTGATGACCATGAGGGCATACAACGAGGCGTCTCGCGGCCTCCTCTATGACACGGCCGCAGCCGGAGAGCGAGCACACCGCCATCCCGACGAAGCCGGTCGGCAGGAGGCGGCGAATCGGGTCGCCTTGCTCACCCCGGTCGCGAAAGCCTGGTGCTCCGATATCGGCGTTGCCATGACCTCTTTAGGAGTCCAGGTTCACGGCGGCATGGGCTACGTCGAGGAGACCGGTGCTGCCCAGCACTACCGGGATGCCCGAATCACGCCGATCTATGAAGGCACAAATGGGATCCAGGCGATCGATCTCGTGATGCGCAAGCTTCCCATGCACGAGGGCGCCGTTGTTCGGTCATATCTGGACGAGATCGCGGCATTCGACGCGAAGCTGGCCGAATCCAGCGACCCACGTTTCGCCGTCATGCGCGAGGCACTCATCCCCGCGGTAGCGGCACTCCGTGAGGCGACAGAATGGCTGATCGCCTGCGAGGACCCGAACGACCGGTTGGCAGGGGCCTCGCCGTACCTCGACATGTTCGGCACGGTCGCCGGTGCCGCCTACCTGATGCGCATGGCACTGGCCGCGGCGGCCGAAGAACGCGACCCATGGCTCGAAGCGAAGATCGATACCGCGGCGTTCTACGCCAACCAGATCCTGCCACGCGCTGCCGGCTGGCTGCCATCCACGCGGGCCGGGGCCTCCGAGCTCTTCGCCATCCCCGCCGACGGCCTCGAGACAGTGCGATGAGCGAGACCGAGACCCGCCGAGGCGCTGCATTCTTCGACCTCGACCGCACGATCATCAGTGGCTCCTCGGTCTTTGCATTGGGTGTTGCGGCGTTTCGAGCCGGCATGGTGTCGAAACGTGAACTCCTCGCCGACGCAACCAACGCAACGACCTTCCTCTTCGCAGGGGCCTCTGACGAGAAGACCGAAGCCGTCAAGAACCGGGTGCTCCAGGCGATCAAGGGTGTTCCCGTCGATCAGATGGCGGAACTCGGGGAACAGATCGTCCCGCGACTCGAGACCGAGGTCCGCCGCGAGGCGCGGGGCCTCCTCGATTTGCATCATGCAGCCGATCGCGACACCTTCATCGTTTCGGCATCACCGGTTGAGATCGTCGGAGACTTCGCCACCGCGATCGGGCTCACCGGCGGCATCGGCACTGTCGCAGCCATCGAGGATGGCGTGTACACGGGGGAGCTTGCCGAGCCGTTCTGCTACGGCGAGGGCAAGGCGACCGCAATCGCGAAAATCGCAAGGGAGCGCAATTACGATCTGGCCCTCTCCTACGCCTACACCGATTCGGCCGGCGACCTCCCCATGCTCGAACTTGTCGGTCATCCTGTGGCGGTGAACCCCGACCGGGCGCTCGAGGCCATCGCATACCACCGTGGTTGGCCCATTGTCGAGTTCAGCAGGACGCGCAAGACCGTCATCAAGCGAACCACCGCTGCCGTTGGTGCGGCCGCGATGGCGGGGGTGGCATTCGGAGTCGGTGTCGGTGCCGGCAAGCGTGCGGCGGCACGCCAAAGCCTCCTCCGACGGGTCCTCGGCTAGGACTACCGCTAGACGGACACTCGCGTGGTGCGACCGCGGCCGTAGGCGCCACCGCCGTACGACGAGAGGTCGAAGAGAAACGCAACGATCACGACGACCCACCCGAACCCGGTAACTCCGCGGCCCGGCGCCCACATGAAGACAAAGGCAAGGGTGGTGAGCGGAAGCAGCAGAAGACCGACGAGCGGAGCGACCCACCCGTCGAACGCGCGATCGACCAGATCCGTGAAGAGCCAAACAAAGAGCAGTGTCAGGCGCGGAACGATGGAACCGATGGTCGCCACCAGACAGCAGCCACACGGCATGTGGGTCTCCTTCCGGTCTTGTTCCGCAGTCAGGCTACCTGATTGATGGTGGGGTATTGCGTGCCCGCCGCTACCGTTGTGAATGGCCGGTTCCGGCCCACCTCCTCATCATGACCAACGAACTCGCCACAGACACGACCTTCGCCGACCTCGGCATCTCACCTGAACTTGTCGCGGTTCTCATCAACGCGGGCTTCGATTCGCCGTTTCCGATTCAGGCGGCGACGATCCCCGACGGACTTGCCGGCGTTGACGTCCTCGGGAAGGCAAAGACCGGATCCGGCAAGACGCTCGCCTTCGGGCTCCCCATTGCGGAGGGTCTCGAGCGGGCGGAGCCGTTCCACCCCAGGGCCCTGGTATTGGTACCAACGCGAGAACTCGCCATGCAGGTGACACGCGATCTTCAGCCCCTCGTTGAAGCTCGTGGGTTCCGTCTTGTCACCGTGTACGGCGGCGCCTCGATGAAGGACCAGGTCGACGCCCTGGATGCCGGCGTTGAGTTGCTCATTGCTACCCCGGGACGCCTGATCGATCTCATGGAGCGACGCAAAGCGCGTCTCGACGACATCAGCGTTGTGTGTCTCGATGAGGCCGATCAGATGGCGGACATGGGCTTCATGCCTCAGGTTCGCAGAATCATGGCGGCGGTCCCTGACGATCACCAGACCTATCTCTACTCCGCCACCCTCGACTCGCAAGTGCAGGAGTTGGTCGATCGATACATGACCGACCCCGTCAGCCACGAAGTCGAGTCCGACAGCGAGCATGTGGACACTCTCGAGCACCGCTTCCTCAAGGTCCACCACCTCGACAAACCCAAGATGGCGGCGGCGCTCAGTCGCACTGCGGAACGGACCCTCATGTTCACGCGAACGAAGTGGGCGGCCGACGATCTCAACAAGAAGCTCCGCGATCTCGGCGTCTCCGCTGCCGCGATCCACGGCGACCTCCCGCAGCAGAAACGCGAGCAGTCGCTTTCTCGCTTCCGCGAGGGCAAGGCAACGGCGCTGGTTGCAACCAACGTCGCAGCGCGTGGCCTTCATATCGAAGGCGTCGATATCGTGATCCACTACGACCCGCCCGATGACCCCAAGACCTACCTGCACCGTTCGGGTCGCACAGCGCGAGCCGGCGAGGAGGGTCTCGTCGTTACGCTGGTCGAGTGGGATCAGGTGAACGAGGTGCTCGGAATCCAGCGTCGCGCTGGATTGAACGTTCCGATCATCAAGATGTTCTCGAACGACGAGCGGGTCGCGGATCTCTTCTCGTGGCAACCTCCCGAGGATCAGGCTCCGTTCAAACCGGGCTCGCAACGCAAGCGCCGCCGCCGCCGCGGTTTCTAGCTACCGCCCCGGAAACGGGCGATGGAACCTCGCCGTCGTTCAAGAACGAGACCTCCCTAGGGTTCACCGCACAGCAACCGACCCGAGGAGCCGCAATGGCCGCCCAATATGATGCCCCGCCCGAGTTGGCGATCGATCTCTCGAAGACCTACACGGCAATGATCGACACCAGCGCCGGTGAGATCACCGTCGAGTTCTACGCCGCCGACGCCCCCCAAACGGTCAACAACTTCGTGTTCCTCGCTCGCGACGGTTTCTACGACGGCGTCATCTTCCACCGCACGATCCCCGGATTCATGATCCAGGGTGGCGACCCGACCGGCACCGGGACCGGCGGACCCGGCTACCGCTTTCGCGACGAATTCCACGACAAGACAACGTACAGCCGGGGAACCGTGGCAATGGCGAACGCCGGACCAAACACCAACGGCTCGCAGTTCTTCATCTGCCACGACAACGTGGGGCTGCCGAACGCCTACACGATCTTCGGCGAGGTAACGGACGGGATGGACGTCGTCGACACCATCGCACAGAATCCGACCGGCTCCCAGGACCGCCCGATCGAACCGGTAACCATCAACTCGGTCACCATCGCCGAGAGCTGACCTTTCCCCTCCACCGCCGAAGGTGGGGAGGGTGCCCGAGCGCCAGCGAGGGCGGTAGGGGGCGGCCTGGGAGACCGAATCGCGCAGAGATGAGGTCTCCCCGGCAGTCGAGCGAGGGGGCGGCCCGCAGAGGGGGGGGCCGGGAGACAGCCCCGCAGTCGGGCCTCGCCCCGGGAGACCGAATCGCGGCAGATGAGGTCTGTAGCGAGGGGGCGCCTATCCGGGAGAAGCGGTCGTGGTCGTCGTTGGTTCCGGTGGCGGCGGCTCGACGGGCGGCGGCTCGACGGGCGGCGGCTCGACGGGCGGAGCCGTCGTGGTCGGCGCCACGGTTGTCGTCGTGGTGGTATCCGTCGGCACGGTTGTGGTCGTCTCCGGCGGCGCGGTTGTCGGTGTCACCTTCGGCTTGGGCTGCTTGTAGTTCCACGTCCACGACTGTGTGGTTGTGGTGCCGTCGGGATGAGCCATCACGCGGGTAATCGTGTTGCCGGAGCGCTCCGATGTGCAGATCCGGCCGCCGTTGTTGCCGTAGAAGGTAACGGTTATCGAACCACCGGTGTACGACGTGTCGATGAACACGGGTGCATCGGAATCATTTCGGAACTTCACGTCCGGGGAGGGGAACCCAAGGGTCGCCTCTCGAACGTACGGATATCGGGAGAAGTAGAGGCTGTGCGGCTGGTGTTCCACGTCCTCGTAGCAGCCGAAGAAGACCGCGTTGTAGAACGTCGTGGCGAACTGGCTGGTGCCGCCGCCGACATTCGCGGGGTTGTCGCAGCAGTAGACCTCGCCGCCGATGATCGCCCCGGCCCGGACATACCCCTCTGCCGTCGTCCGCTTCCCTGCGGTCTCGTTGATCGAGAACGTCTCTCCCGGCATGACGACCGAACCGTCGATCTCATCGGCAAGCTTCTGGATGTTCGTGACCCGGCTGGCACAGCACGGGTGGTAGGTCGTGAAGGTCGACACCTCTCCGAACGGACCCATGGCCTCGGCCATTTCTGTTGTGAGAGCGGCCTTGTCACCGATCATGGTCGGGACTCGTGCAACCCCGAAGTTCAACGCCGCGTCAATGACGACCTCGGGCAGCGCGTCGAGATCGACGACCGTGCCCGGCTTCGAAGGAACAATCGTGATCTCGCCGGTGTCCTTGTCGAAACGAAACGATGCATCAACGGGCGGCGTCGAGAATCGCTCTACGTCGTCAACGGCGAGGTCGCGCAACGCCGATTCGTCCAGCTCAACCACAATGGTCGCAGGCGAATTGACGACTACTTCAGTCCGCAGAGCCGATGCGAGTCCGGCAGACGTGAACATCAGACGACCATCGAATCCCTCGCGCCAGAGCATCACCGGTTCTCCGATGAGGTCATTCGCTCGGGCGACGGCATCGTCGATCTGGCGGTTGGTGACCGTCGGCTCGAGGTCGGTCAGCGGCAGGGCTGTCGGGAGTCGATCGAACGTGTCGAGCGACGCCGCAATTGCGGCAAACGCGGGCGGCCGATCGATCAGGGCCCCGGGGCGCGGGTACTCGGGCACCGCCACATTGTTCTCCACGAGCACGGCACCCTCGTAGGCCGGGTGATCGACAACCGTTCGATCCCACCCATGGAGAACAACTTCGATCATCTCGTTGTCGACGGTGGTGGGGATCTCCAGGACGATCGGATCCCATCGGGCGCCGGCCCAGCCCGTGAACTCGGAAAAGAACCCGCCACCCCTGCGTTGGGCCAGTGCTTCGTCGACAATCGCCTGTTCGTCCACTGCCAGTCCCGCGTCTGCCGGATCGAGGACAACCTCTCTGCCGTCGACGACGAACGTTGCAGGTGTCTCGACGAGCTGCTGCTCGTACGCAGCGATCGCGGCGACCGCGTCTTCGGTCGAGAGACCGGAAAGATCGACACCCGCGGCCGAGACGTTGCGCCCGACGCGTTCGGGGTGCATGACTTCGTCGTACACATACGTGCCCGCAATGATCAACACGATCACGACCGGCACGGCGATGACAATTGAGATCAGTGTTCGGCGCAAAAGTGTCCCCGCGAGTCCTGGTGAACACGAGTGTATGGCGGAACACCCTTTGTGCAACGACCTTCGAACAAACGTCTTGGAAGCTCGGGGCTACGTGTACGTCTGCGGAATCTCGAGACCACTCCAGTCGGGCTCGACATATTCGCCGGCCGGCTGCCGCTCCGGCAGTTCGAGCGGGGGTGGCGTGAGATCCTCATATGGAACCTGACCAAGGAGATGAGTGATCACATTGAGCCGACCAGCCTTCTTGTCTTCGAGGTTGGCGAGGTTCCACGGCGCCCACTCCGTGTTCGTGTGTTCGAACGTGACATCGCGAGCCTTTGAGTAGTCGACCCAGCGGGACCGCGCTGTCAGGTCCATCGGGCTGAGCTTCCACCGCTTCTTAGGATCGGTATTCCTGGCCTGGAAACGACGTTCCTGCTCATCGTCGCTCGTATGCAGCCAGTACTTGATCACAGTGATGCCGTCGTCCACCAAGTTCTGCTCGAACGAGGGGCACAGGGTCAGAAAGCGCTCGTATTCCTCCTCGGTGCAAAAACCCATGACCTTCTCGACATTGAGGCGGTTGTACCAAGACCGATCGAACAGGACCATCTCCCCGGCCGCGGGTAGGTGAGCGACATAGCGCTGGAGAAACCACTCCGTCCTCTGACGCTCCGTCGGTACCGGCAGCGCGACGGTGCGTACAACGCGAGGGCTCAGTCTGCGGGTGATCGTCGTGATCGTCCCGCCTTTCCCCGCTGCATCGCGACCCTCGAAGATAACGATGATGCGGAGCCCCTGATCCTTGATCCAGGCTTGAAGCTTGGCGAGCTCAACCTCGAGCTTGGCGAGCTGCTTGTTGTATTCCTTCGTCTTCATGCCGGGAATCGTAGCGGCAGAACCACCGCCGCTCCCGGGATGCTCAGGAAGCCTTGCGACGAGCGCGATCTCGGATCCGGCGACGGAGGCGACGCCGCTCGCCGGCATCCATACCACCCCAGACACCCTCCGATTGGCCCGTTTCGAGCGCGAATGTCAGGCACTCTTCCTGGACGGGACAAGAGGCGCAGATCACTTTTGCGCTGCGGGTTGATCCCGGGACATCACTCGGCGGGAAGAACAAGTCCGCCGAGTAGGACGCACACGCAGCCTGTTCGTGCCAAGGCTCGATTGCATCGAGGTACGGTTCACCAATCAAGGACACCATATGTCGCTCCACCTTCTGGCTTGCGCGAACCAACGTCGAAGGTGGCGCGTTTGTTCCCGAGGTTCTGTTCCTGGTTGGTCGCCTACCGTGCGGGTCCGGCTGAGATGTCGTCGAACGACCACACAAGATCGCTCTCACATTGGATGACACCTTCGATGCGGCCGACGAGTTCCTCCAAAAGCTCTGCGTCCGAGCGATTCGGGACCTGTCCCGACAGCATCACCACGCCGTCTGAAACGTGGACCGAGACGTCGCGGGATTCGAGCATGAGGATTCTCCGAATCACGCCGCGCTGGACATCATCTGCGATGGCTTCATCGTCGCGAGCGAACGCAACCAAGATGTCGGCACGGCTCACGATGCCGTCCAAACGCCCGTTCGGGTCCACGACGGGTAGTCGTTTCACCCTGCGGTCGGTCATCAGGCGAGCGGCTTGTGCGATCGTGGTGTTCCGGTCGACAACGATCGGAGAACGTGTCATCGCTGCCTCAACGGTCGACGGAGTCCGAGTTCGTTTCTCGCCGAACACAGTGTCGAAGAGGCGCTGGCGACCGATCGTTCGTCCCGCTTCGGTCTCGATGAAGTCTGCCTCCGTGATGATGCCAACGACGATGCCGTTGTCTCCGATCACGGGAAGCCCGGAAACCCCGGCGTCGATCATCACCCGAGCCGCTTGCTTCAGGGACCACCCGGGCTGTGCCGTGATGACGTCGGTCGTCATGACATCGACAACCCTCATGTCACGCTCAACCGGCGGAGCATCATTGGCTCCATTCCTCCGGCGGGTACTGGTGTTCGTGCTTCGTCGCCACGCGCGCGGCGTAGGCGGCGGCTTCGCTTCGGCGCGACATCTCCATCTTGGCCAGCAGGTTCGAGACGTAGTTCTTGACCGTCTTCTCCGCCAGGAACATCTCCTCGGCAATCTGACGGTTGGTCTTTCCGTCGGCGATCAAGTCCAGGATCCGCCGTTCCTGGGGAGAGAGTCTGCGGATGAGCGGGTCGTCCACCGTGTGGCCCCGCAGGCGGTCGAAGAGCGGTTCGGCCATGGCCGGATCGAGCAGGGACTCGCCCGCGCCCACTCTTCTGATGCTGTCGATCAGTGCCTCCGCATCGATCCGCTTGAGAACGTACCCTGCGGCCCCGGCCATGATTGCCGACATCAACGCCTCCTCGTCGGCGAACGACGTCAGGATCAACACCCCCACGTCCGGCCAGCGATCAACGATCTCCCGGCACGCTTCGACGCCTGAGCCATCCGGCAGGCGAACGTCCATCACCACGACGTCGGGCACGTCGTAGCCGACCCGCCGCACACCTTCCTTCGCCGTTCCGGCTTCGCCAACCACACTGAGATCGTCGTATGAGTCGATGAGGGATCGCAGCCCTCGTCGAACCACCTCGTGGTCATCGACGAGCACAACGCGGAGTGAACCGGCCGGCTTCTTCTTTCGTGGCACCCCCGAAAACTACAGCATCCGCGGGCTTGATGGAGCGCTGATTGGCTTTGTTCGTAACCGAGTAGCCTTCTCCCGTGGTGTTGAGACAGTTCACTCCAGCGCGACTCCGCGACCTGGTCGAAGGAGCCGCCGCAGTAGCCGGCCAGACAGATCTGCAGGCAATTCTCGCAACAACGGTCGAGATCGCTATGGATCTCACCGGTGCGCCGCATGGCGCGCTCGGGGTGGTTGGACAACACGGAACGCTCGTGGACTTCGTCCACGCGGGCCTCGATCCCGAGCTTGCGGAGTCCATAGGCAGCCCTCCACAGGGGCGCGGCGTTCTCGGTGTTATCTCGAGGGAAGGCAAGACGGTCCGGCTCAACGCCATAGCCGACCATCCGGATGCGGTGGGTATGCCACCGCATCATCCGGCAATGGGCCCGTTTCTCGGAGTCCCGGTTCGAGCCGGACCAAACCTCTTTGGGAATCTCTATCTCACCGACAAGGACGGCGGATTCACCGACGAGGACGAAGCCCTCGTAGAAGCGCTCGCGATGATCGCGGGAACGGCGATCCGAACGGTACGGCTCCAACGCCGCCTCCAGAGTCTCGCCGTCGCTGAAGATCGTGAACGTATCGCTCGTGACCTGCACGACGCCATCATCCAGAATCTCTTCGCGGTCGGCCTCTCCCTCCAAAGACAGGCGCTGAAGGTGGTCGATCCGGAGGTTCGGAGGGCGCTCGAGCAGGACGTCGAGAGCCTCGACCAGACCATCACCTCGCTTCGCGGCTTCATCTTCGATCTCGGTTCCCCGGCTGATGACCAACGCACACTGCGATCGGAACTTCGAGAGCTCGTGACCCGTCTCGCGGGTCCACACGACACCGAGGTGCACGTTACGTACACCGGGACTCTCGAGACACTCCCCCGCAGGATCGTGGAGGATGCCACGCAGCTCGTTCGCGAGTCTCTGAGCAACTCGCTCCGTCACTCCGAGGCGGACCGTATCACGATCGAGATTCACGGCGGTGATGATCGGCTGGCCCTCCTGATCTCGGACAATGGCATTGGCTTCGATCCCGCATCCGTTGCATGGGGCTTGGGACTTACGAATCTCAGAGAGCGGGCAACTCGGGCCGGTGGACAGATATCGATCAACTCGGAGGCCGAAGCGGGAACCACCGTGCGGGCCTCATTGCCGCTCTGAGTGGTCGGTGCGTGACTCTTTTGTGACAACAGCCCTGGAACCACTAGATTTCAGCCGTCATCAAGCTCTTGCAAATGGGGATTCATGGACCTGAGGGTCGCGGCCACCGGCAATGACGCCACCGTTCCAGCCGGAACGACGGCTGTAATCGGCGCGGACGCATCTGCCACCATCCGGGTCGCCCGACCGGGAATCTCACGCCGCCATGCGGTGGTGAAGTACGACGGTTCCCACTGGGTCCTGCAGGATGCCTCCAGTCGGAATGGGACGTTCCACAACGGAGCACGCATCCAGTTCCTCGACATCAAGGGTCCAACAACGGTGCGACTCGGACACCCCACCGAGGGCGCAGAAGTGCATCTCACGCCGACGGCAAGCAAACCGTCGAAACCTGCGGCCTCGTCGCCACCTTCGGCCTCCGCCGCGTCGAAACCGGTCCCGGCCGAAACGCAAGCTTCCGCTCAACCAAAGGCCACTGCTCCCGCTCCGGCGCCGGTGCAACGTACGCGGGTCACCCCCGCGACACCTGCAAGTCCCGGTGGAGGCGATCCACGCCTCGATGATCTCATCACAGCACTCAATGACACGGTGAAGTCGATGCGGGGTCTCACCTGGTCGGTGTGGGCAATGATCGCCGTCACCGCCGTCCTCGCGATCCTGACCCTCTTCGTAGGGATCATCGGGAATTAGCAGAAGACGAGCCGGACCCAGCCGGCGGCTCGGTCCGCCAACCCGCCGCGCGTCGCACCTGGTAGCGAGACTCGAGACCTGAGACTTGAGACTGCCCGTTCGGCTCCGATCTCGAGTCTCGAATCTCAGATCTCGGGTCTCGGGTCTCGGGTCTCGGGTCTCGTGTCTCGGATCTACGGTGAGTCCTCGTCCCCCGCCGACCTGAGGTACTTCTCGACTTCTGCGCCGATCTCATCTGCCGACGGAACCTCCTGGAACGGAGTCACGAGTTCGGGTCGTTCGTCCTGCATGAGCTCGAGACGCTCGACGTACTGCCGAGCGTCGTCGCGCTCGGCCAGATCCGCGTCGATCTGTTCACGTTGGGACGCGGCCTCCAGTGCCAGGTCTCCAATCGGGAAGGGCACACCAATCTGTCCACCAACTCGTTCGATGAGCCCCAGCACTCCTGCGTGAAACGGGCTCTGGAGGTAGTGCGGAACCTGGGCCCAGTATCCGATCGCCGGCAAGCCGGCGTCGGCAACACCTTGGCGCAAAACGCTCACGGCCGCTCCAGGGACCACAAGATCGTCCGGCATCACTTCGTCACCATCTCGAAGGAGTTCAGCATCAGAGGTCGTACACACCACGCGGACCGGGCGGGTATGCGGCACCGGGGCCGGTACAGCGCCGAGCGTCACGAACTTGCTCACGCCGTACCGCTGTGTGAGCGCGACGAACTCCCGGTTCAACTCCTGCCAACGGAAGTCGGGCTCGTTCCCGGTCGCGATGAGCAGCTCGACCCCGTCGATGGATCGGTGGATGATCTCGAGACGGGGCCACACCACGTCAATGAGATCGCCTGCCGAGAAATGCAGTGTGGGCCGTGACGATCGGTAGTCAAAAAGGGCATCCGGATCGAAAGCGGCAACCACATCACCTCCCTCGGCGATTCTCTCGGCGGTGTCGGTCCCAACCGAAGCGGCGTCGACCCATCCCGACATGGCGAGCAGCATGATTGGGCGGTCGAGTTCGAGATCGGATGCGTGAGCAAGGAGACTCATCACCGCCGACGATACTCAGCTCAGCGAGTTGACGTCTACGAGATGCCGACAGCTGCTGCTTCGGTGTCCAGTGCCTCGATCACCCGCGCCCGCAATTCCTCGAAGAACTCACGGGTGTTGAAGAGTTCGAGATCCGAATCACCCATCGGTCCGTGTGCTTCCTCCGGGACCCGGTAGTCGTCGATCTCGAAGCCGCAGCGCCGCTCGTTGACATAGCCACGCAGCTGGGTTCGTATCACCGCTCGACTCAACTCGTCCGCTGCCACATCGAGGCCTGTTGCTATTCGCACCGCCTCGGACTCCAGTTCGGGGCTGGCATTGGCGAACTTGCAGAGTCCCGTCAGATCGTCCAGCAGATACAGCGGGCCGCTGGCAGTGATGGCATCAAACCAGTAGTCGAGATCTGTCTGCTTCTCCTGGGCATAGAGCATGAACGTGCGCATCGACATGTGGCCACCGGCCAGGGCCCACGGGAAGCCGGGGTTCACGTGTGGATGGAATGCGGGGTACTCGACGCCTTTCGAGTGCATGGCGTAGCCGGTTTCACCCATGCGTTCCGATAACCGCTTGACGCCCTGGCCGAGCTCCGGAAGACGCCCTTCGGCCACCGCGTGGATCGCAGCCGTCACCCCATCGACATCTCCGAAGCTCAGGCCGCCGAGCAGATCGCCGTTGTTGCGGCGGTTGTACTCCATTGCGTAGGCGAGTGTCACGCCGAGGGAGATGGAGTCCAGCCCGAATTCGTCGGATAGATGAATCAGCGAGAGCGCCGCATCGGCATCATAGATCCCGAGGTTCGAAGACAGGAGAGCCATCGGCTCGTAGTCGACCTTCGCCCGGAAACGCCCTGCTTCACCGTCCGGGTCCTCGTCGTACACGTTCTTGTGGCAACGGATGCCACAGAGGTAGCAGCCCTCCGCCTTCACGACGAACGGTCCAGCTTCGACGGTGGGGCGGTACAAGGCGACGCCCGCGTCGGTTCCCGTTGGTGAGTAGTTGAACTCAGGAAGGGCCTGTTCTTCGTGCATCCACTTGAGTGTCCGCCATGTCCCTCCGAGGTCACCCTCGAGATCTCGGTACCTGGCGCTCCCCGGTCCCAGGTTGATCTCGCGATTGACATCTCGTAGCCCGCGGGTCCGACCCGGGTCGGGACCGTCGGCCGCTATCGCCCAGAGGTTCTTCGATGCCATGACGCCGCCATACCCGCCGCGACCGCAGAAGCGTTGTTTGGGATCGCCGGTCTCGAGTTGATTGTCGGTAGAGAGTCCGATCGCTGCATACCTCACGGTTTCGTAGTGCTCGGCAGCGGGTCCGATCGATGCGAAATGCGCATCGGGATACCGCTGATGCAGCGTCTGGATACGTTCGTTGATCGTCTGCCCCGCGAGGTCGGATGCTGCGAGGAACTCGAACTGCGCCGGTCCACCGTCGTCTCCCTCGGAGAGCCGGAGCAGCGTCGGTTGCGGGGCGCGACCCGTGAAGATCACCTCGTCGATTCCCAGTCCGCGGAGCTTTGTGCCGAAGTGGCCACTCCCGGCCGTCCACATGAGCCCGGCGGCACCGCTGTCGGCCACCTTCAACGGCGAGTATCCGTGGAAGAAGGTTCGCAACCCCGTCATGACCCGAGTGCCGCTCAAGAGACCGAGGTTCATGACCAGCGGTGCGGAAGGGTCGTATGGATCGTCGACATCGATGTTGCTCAGGAGCTTCGTCGCCCGCGCGACTCCACCCAGGGCGTCTTCGAGATCTTCTGCTTGAACCGTTTCGAGACGGACCGTTTTGTTGGTGAGATCCACGTAGTAGCGGTTGATCACCACCGAAGTGACCGGCAACAGTTCAGTCTCCTGCACGATGGGTCGTCCTTTCGCTCGGTCCGTGCATCGTAGCGACCGGTCCCAATGTGTCGGCTGAGCACGGATCGGGTCTTCCTACAAGTACAACCCCGGTTGGTCCTCGTCGCTCGGGGGCTCGAGGGCATGGCGACGGCGCATCTGCTCGAGTTGCGCCTGAGCCGACATCTGCTGCGTCCACAGCGAGGCCTGGATTCCCTGGAACAGTCCCTCGAGCCATCCGATCAACTGGGCCTGGGCAACGCGGATCTCCGGCTCGGTTGGTGTCTCTCGCTCGAGGGGCACGAAGATCGAATCGAGTTCCTCCTTGAGGTCGTCCGAGAGCACATCGCGCAGTTCATCAATCGAGCGGTGATACACGGCGAGCAGCCGCTGGCGTCCGAGGTCGTCCATGCCGGACGCTCGGACTTCGTCGAGCATCGCACGTGTCATCGAAGCGATACGGATCAGTTTGGACGGTTCGCTGACGAACGTGCCCTCATCCTCTTCCGCTCCGTCGGGTGCGGGCTCAACTACCTGTGGGGTGATCGGCGCCTGGTCATCGTGTTGGTCTGACGGTTCCATCGAGTTCTCCATGGCGCCATGGTACGACGACACGGCGCGAGTCGAGGCGGTACCCTCGGCCACATGAGTGACGCAGAAGCGCCGAGCGACGGGCAGAAGCGGTCGCGGAAGTGGTGGAAGGTCCTGCTCGGGGTCATCGCGGCAGTCCTCCTCGTCGTCGTAGTGGGAACCGCTCTGTTCATGCGGGTCTCCGTCAGGCGCGCATTCCCCGATGTTGATGGAGAGGTCAGCATTGCCGGCCTCGACGCCTCTGTGGAGGTTGTTCGTGATGACATGGGAATCCCCCACATCTACGCCTCGACGTCACACGACCTGTTCATGGCGCAGGGCTACGTCCATGCGCAGGAACGGTTCTGGCAGATGGACTTCTGGCGGCACATCGGCTCCGGTCGCCTCTCGGAGATGTTCGGAGATTCCCAAGTAGAGACCGACACGTTCCTTCGAACGCTCGGCTGGCGGGAGATCGCTGAGAGTCAATTCGCGAACGCACCGCCGGATATGCAGGCGATCATGCAGGCCTATTCCGACGGCGTCAACGCCTACCTGGCCACCCAGTCGCCCGCAGACTTGAGCTTCGAATACACGGTGCTCGAGTTCACCAATCACAGCTACACACCCGAGATGTGGAGTCCGGTCGACACCCTCAGCTGGGGAATCGCGATGGCGTGGGAGCTGCGCGGCAACATGGATTCCGAGATCGAGCGGGCGATGCTGCTCGGAACACTCACCGACGCGCAGGTTGCGCAGCTGTTTCCGCCCTACCCGGGTGAGATCAATCCGTACATCGTCCCAACCACGGAGAACGAGCCTGCGGCCGCCGCAGCGTCACTTCGGAGCGTCCCAGGCATTCAGCGTGCGCTCGCGTCCGTTCAGGACAACCTCGACCTTGTTACCGCCCTCGGCGTCTCCGACGCGGAGGGCGGCATCGGCTCGAACTCGTGGGTGATGTCCGGCGCGCACACCGACACCGGTTCCCCGATCCTTGCCAACGATCCACACCTCGCGATCCAGATGCCGTCGATCTGGTTCCAGAACGGACTCCACTGCACCGAGGTGTCCGGCATCTGTCCGTTCGACGTCGCGGGCTTCTCGTTTGCCGGCGTCCCGGGTGTCATCATCGGCCACAACGCAAACATCGCGTGGGGCGTCACCAACCTCGGACCAGACGTTCAAGACCTCTACATCGAAAAGGTCAACCCGGAGAACCCGAACCAATACGAGGTGAACGGGACGTGGGTCGATATGGACGTGCACGAGGAGACGATCGAGGTGGCAGGGGGTGATCCAATCACCATCGAAGTCAAGACGACCCGTCACGGACCGGTCGTCTCCACTGCCTACGAGGCGCTCGACGACTTTGATCAATCGGGAATCGAAGCACCTCAGCCATATGCCATCGCCCTTCGCTGGACGGCGCTCGATACCAACCCCGGAATCGTGCAGGCCTTCATCGGTCTCGATGCTGCGGAGAACTGGGAAGACTTCCGCACAGCACTGGCCTCCTTCACAGTGCCGGCGCAGAACTTCATCTTCGCCGACACATCCGGGAACATTGGATACCAAGCTCCCGGAACAATCCCGATTCGGGCGAACGGCGACGGGACATTCCCCGTCCCGGGATGGACCGACGACTACGAGTGGACCGGATTCATACCGTTCGACGAATTGCCGAGGTCGTACAACCCGGAGAGCGGATACATCGTCACCGCGAACAACGCGGTAGTCGACGACACCTACCCGTACTCGATCACGTACGACTGGAATCATGGGTATCGGGCACGGCGAATCGTCGACCTCGTTGGGTCGAACTCCGGAATCGGCCTCGCAGAACACGCGTCGATTCAATTTGACTCATTCAGTCTGAACGCTCAGGCCGTGGTTCCGTATCTCCTGGAATTCGATACTCCGGTTCGCGACGTTCTTGCGTCGTGGGATCTCGGCAACCAGGTCGACTCGAGCGGCGCCGCAGCATTCAACGCCGTCTGGACTCGTCTCCTTGAGTACACGTTCCACGATGATCTCCCCGAGGACTACTGGCCGAACGGGGGCGGTCGCTGGTTCACCGTCGTCGGCGCCATGCTCGAGAATCCCACCGATCCGTTCTGGGACGACCAGACGACCGACACTGTCGAGGACCGCGACGCGATCCTCACCCGCGCGCTCGCCGACGGGTACTCGGATCTTCAGGAGTTGTTCAGCGACGATCCCGACGAATGGAGTTGGGGTGAGATGCATGTGTCGGTGTTCCGCAATCAGACACTCGGAGACTCCGGAATCGGACTCATCGAAGACCGCTTCAACCGCGGCCCCTTCGCCACGGCGGGAGGCCAGGACCTCGTGAACGCAACTGGATGGACGGCGTATGAAGGGTTCGAGACGGATTGGCTACCGTCGATGCGCATGCTGGTCGACCTCGGCGATCTGTCCCGGTCACTCACCACGCACACCACCGGGCAGTCGGGCCATGCCGACCACCCCCATTACGACGACATGATCCCGCTGTGGCTCACCGGCGAGTACTCCCCCATGAATTGGACAAGAGCCCAAGTAGACGCAGCAGCGGAGGCGACCCAAACGCTGGTCCCGAGCGAGTAGAAAAAGACACGAGACACGAGACACGAGATCCGAAACACGAGATGACCTCTGATCAGGGCTCTATCAAGCGATTCGGGAATCTGGTAGATCGGTGGTGTGCACAACTTCAAGCGTCTCGACGTCTGGAGACGTGGATACCTGCTGTCGTTGGAGATCGTTCGAGTCGCCGAGAGCTTCACCGGCGTTGCTCGGTTCGCCCTCGGCGATCAGATCGTTCGAGCGGCTATCTCAATCCCCTCCAACATCGCCGAAGGCTCGGGTCGAGGTTCAAACAAGGAGTTCAGGCGCTTCCTTTCCATTGCTCTCGGCTCGGCATATGAGCTCGACACTCAGGTCCAGCTAGCTCGCGATCTTGATTTGATTCCTGAGGCAGAAGCCGAGAAGTTCACGATGGAAATCGACGAGCTTCAGCGGATGCTCCGTCGCCTCCGTCGCAACACCACCATCTGACCGCCGATCGCAGCAGCGGCACCCCGAAACCACCTCCCGGCATGTCTCAAGTCTCGAGTCTCGTGTCTCGTGTCTCGTGTCTCGTGTCTCGTGTCTCGTGTCTCGGATCTCGTGTCTCTCATCTCACACAAACGCATATACCGCGTATGCGACGAAGCCGCCGAGGAGGACCGCGCCTTCTGTTCGGTCGATTCTCTGGCCTGTGAGCGAGAACAAACCGGCGATCAGCGAGGCGCCGACCATGATCGCGAGTGGAACGATGGTGATCTCAGGGATGGCGCCCGGACCGAGGACGGCTGCGAGGCCCACGACCCCCAGCGAATTGAAGATGTTTGATCCGAGGACGTTGCCGAGGACGAGTTCCGGCTCCCGGTGGCGGGCAGCCGAGATCCCGGCGGCGAGCTCTGGGAGGCTGGTTCCGACACCGGTGATGAGGCCGAGGACCACCGCTGACAGGCCGAACCGTTCGCCGAACCCGACAACGCCATCGAGCAGGAGGTCGGCGGCGATGACCGTCACGACGAGTGCAACAACGCCGATCACGATCTCTTTGCCGACCGCCGATCTCCACTCGGGCCTGCCCTTCGGCACGTCTGTCTCGGGCTCCACGGCGTCGCTGATCTGCGCCATGACGGCGTCCGGATCGTCACTGGACCAGCGGATCATGAGCCAGATCGCCATACCCAGCAAGCCGAGAAGAACGAACCCTTCCCAGCCGCTCAGCCAGCCGTTCGCAAGGAACGCCGTCAACACCGCAACCGCAGCGAACATGAGCGCACCCTCGCGTTTGATGATTCGTCGTCGTGCGACGATCGGCGCTATCACCGCTGCAGACCCGAGCACCAATGTCAGGTTCGAGGTATTCGAGCTGACGACATTGGCGACGGCCAGGTCGAGTTCACCTTCGAGCGCGGCGATCGCGGAGACCACGAACTCCGGCACCGATGTACCGAATCCGACAATGACGGCCCCGATCAGAACGACAGACACGCCGAAGGCGCGCGAGATGCGCACCGCCGACTTGACGAGGCGATCCGCCGCGTAGATCAGCGCAACGAGGCCCACGATGATTCTGATGGCGTCGAGGAGCAATCGACCCTTCCGGAGAGGTGTTGGGATGGTACCCGGCCGCTCGGAACGTCGGTCGATCCGACAACGCTTCTCTCTCCTGCGTGACGAGTGGAAGCCCGCCTCCCCGAGCTATCCAGGACAGGGATGGACGGCACCCGGCTACGACGGACTTGAACCGGTCTGTCGCCACTAGCCTCTCCCGAACGCATGGACGAAGACACCGAACCGCTCCACCGAACCTGGATTCACACCGACGGGCCGCTTCAGCGGCGTTTCGTGCGTCCAGCGCTCTCGTTCATGGCGACCGAGGCCTCGGGCGCGGTTGTTCTCCTCGTTGCAACCGTTGCCGCCCTCATCTGGGCGAACTCGGCTTGGGGCGATTCGTACTTCGAGTTCTGGGAAACCCACATCACGATCTCGATCGGGAGTTTCCACTTCGACGAGTCGCTGAAGCACTTCGTCAACGACGGCCTCATGGCAGTCTTCTTCTTTGTCGTCGGCCTCGAAATCAAGCGCGAGCTAGTCGTCGGTGAGCTGAACACCGTCAAGAAGGCATCACTTCCTGCGATGGCTGCACTCGGCGGGATGATCGTCCCAGCCCTCATCTACGTGGCGTTCGTCGCAACGAGCGGCCCAGCCGATGCGCTTTCCGGGTGGGGAATCCCGATGGCAACCGATATTGCCTTCTCCGTCGGAGTGATCGCGCTGCTCGGCAGCCGTGTCCCGGTCGGAGCGAAGCTCTTCTTGCTCGCGCTGGCGATCGTCGACGATATCGGAGCGATCGTGGTGATCGCGATCTTCTACACGTCGGATCTTTCTTTCGTTTGGATGGGCGTTGCCGTCGTAACTCTGCTGGTCATCCTCTTTGCCAGGCAGGCAGGGATTCGTGCAGGGATCATCTATCTCCCGCTTGCGCTCCTCGCGTGGTTCGCATTCCTCGAGTCGGGTGTCCACGCAACGATCGCCGGCGTGATCCTCGGCTTGCTCGTTCCCGCCCGTGCGTACTACAGCGATTCGGACTTCCGGAGGAGAGCAGGTTGGATCCTCGTGCGATTCGACCGCGATCAGGCGTCGCCGCAGGCCCATGCTCGGCTCGACCAGGACGCGATGGCGCTCGCAGCGATCGCACGGGAATCCGTGTCACCGCTCGAGCGATGGGAGCATGCCCTCCATCCCTGGTCATCCTTCCTCATCGTGCCGCTCTTCGCCCTGGCGAACGCCGGGGTCCGATTCGTCGGTGTCGACGTCGTGGAGGCCGTGCTCAGCCCCATCGCTCTTGGGGTCTCCGTCGGTCTCGCAGTCGGCAAACCAATTGGTGTCACGCTCGCTACGTGGCTCGCGTTGAAGCTTGGACTCGGACAGCTCCCGCGCCATACGCAATTCGGCCACATCATCGGGCTTGGATTCCTTGCAGGTATCGGGTTCACCGTCTCGCTGTTCATCGCCGAACTCGCCTTCCGGTCAAGCCCTGACGGCGACGTGTTCGCCGACGAAGCCAAGATCGGGATCTTCATCGGCTCGATGCTGGCGGGTGTCATCGGGTTCACGTACTTGCGCATGTACAAGGGGAAATCGACAAGGAAATGATCTCCGGCCTTCGGGAACAGACCGAGCCGCCGTACCGTTGAGCCGAAAGACCGCATCCGGGGGGACGCCCAATGACGGACCAGCCGAATCCACTCGCCGTTGCATGGTCGATCGCTCGCGCACGGCGAACGCGACGGCCCAGGCCGACCGGCCAGGGTTTCGTTCAGTCGAACGACTTGGCTGAGGTTCTCTCGCTCCTCCGCACGGACGGGATCGCGGTTCTTCCGTCGGAGCGGGGAGCGCTTGCCCGTTTCCGCTTTCGAATGGAGGAAGTCGACCCGGACGCGCTTTCCGTGGACGGCGCCCTCTCGTTCTGGCTCAATCTGTACAACGCAGGGGCACTGGCGCTTGCCGCCGACGCTTTCACGGAACGCGAGGCAACCGTCCTTCGGCTCCCCGGCGCGTTCGACACACCCTGGGCCATGGTCGGCGGGGAGGCCCTCTCGTTGAACGACATCGAGCACGGCAAGATTCGCCGATTCAAGGACCCGAGGATCCACGCCGCCCTTGTGTGCGGGTCGGTGTCGTGTCCGTCCCTGCGCCATGAGCCGTTCGGCAACAGGCTCGACGTCCAACTCAACGACCAAATGCAGACGTTTCTCTCGAGCGGTGGTGCACGGGTTGACCGGGACTCCGCCACCCTCCATCTGTCGCGCATCTTCCTTTGGTACGGCGGCGATTTCGTGCGCCCGAAGAGAATGCCCACTTGGGTTCCCGCCCGCCGGCGCGATCTTGCGCGATCGATCGCTCAGTGGATGCCCGACGAGGATGCCAACTGGGTCGTCGCGTCCTCTCCGAGCGTCGAGTTCTCGAGCTACGACTGGGGTCTCGCCTGTTCGATCGCCTGACGACGCGTTCCATACAGAAGGGCCCCGATCGCCATCACCGCGGCCGCGACGTCGAACGGAAGCACGCGCCGCATGAGGACTGAAGCATCAACAATCCACTCACCATTCGGACCGAATCCGACGGCATCCAGGTACCACCAGATCGACCAAATGCAGATCACCGCAAGCAGCGAACCCGCCGCGATCGCTGCAGGCAACCGCCACGCCCGGTAGACACCAACAACAAGCGCCGCACCCGCCCAGGCGATGTCGAGCGCCGACAGCAGTTGGAGGAACTGCATCGACGGCGGGTAGCGCAGCGCGGCAGACGACGCAAGCGCCACGAGACCAACCATGCCGGTCACGAGGAACACCACCGACACACCCGATGCGATACCTCTCCAGAACCGGCTCCAGGACTGCCCCAGGAACCAGTCAACCCCGGCGAATGGTGCCAGTCGTATCGAGGCGAGGAGACCGAGGAGCACAAGCGCGGTGAGGTGCACGGTGACGACCGTGAAGGGCGGGGCCGACCATGAGATGAACAGGAGAGGCAGCGAGGCAAGGAGTCCGACTCCGAGGAACGGCACCGTTGCCAGGACGGCCTGCTCCATCCGCGAATCGCGCCCGATAGGAGCGCCGGTCACGGAGATGTCGGCCGATGTCCTGAGCGGGCCGAAGCGATTCGTTTCTCAGCGAGCGATGCGTATCCGGCGTCTGTTTCGTATCCGACGTAGTGGCGCCCGGCCTGGACCGCAGCGATCGCCGTCGAACCCGAACCGAGGAACGGATCGAGCACAAGGTCACCCTCGAACGTGTACAACTCGATGAGGCGACGCGGTAGTTCGGTCGGGAACGGGGCCGGGTGGCCGACCCGGCGGGCCGACTCGGGGAGGATGTCCCATACCGACATCGTGGCTTCGAGAAAGTCCTCCTTGGAGATCGTGTCTTGACCGGCGCGCTCTCGCCGGAAGGAAGCTTTCGAGGCGACGAGGACGTACTCGTGGACATCGCGTAGCGTCGGGTTCTTCGCCGACTGCCACGACCCCCATGCCGTTGATCCACCGGCGGCTTTTGCCTTTCTCCAGATGATCTCTCCTCGGAGAAGGAAGCCGACTTCGGTGAGGAGCACGCCGACGAGATGGTTCAGCGGCAGGTAGGGCTTGCGACCGAGGTTGGCCACATTCACCGCCACGCGGCCGCCGGGCTCAATCACTCGATAGGTCTCTATGAAGACCCGGCGGAGCAGGTTCAGATACTCGTCGAGGTCGAGGTCTTCGTCGTAGTCCTTGCCCACGTTGTAGGGCGGAGAGGTGATCATGAGGGCGACGCAGTCGCTCGGGAGTTGGTCCATCGACTCGGACGACTGTACGAACACCCGGTCCAGCACATTCGCCGGTGCGTCGCGGACATCACCGACGTCCCCGGGGGCCGGCGTTCGGACCATGCGCCTGGCGTAGTAGGCGGACGAGTCGTGGCTCTCCCGCTTGCTCGCGCCGAAGCTCGTTGTGCTGGTCGCCATTCGTCATGCCTCCTGACAACAACGGTAGTTGTGGAGCACTCCAGCGACGCGGACCTTCGGGTTGGCGGCTACTCGGCTACGCGGGTGTAGCTCCCAAGAACCCAGAGATCCGCGCAGGTCGCGGGAGGAGGGTCGATCACGCGGGCGAGGCCCTCCGGTCCCGGATCGTGGATGAGGTCCACGAAGAATCGGTACGACCAGGCCTCGTCCGATGGGCGGGATTCGATGCGTGTGAGGTTTGCACCTCGCAGGCCGAGTTCCGCGAGAACGAGTGCCAGGGCTCCCGGAGTGTGTGACGTCGTGAAGAGGATGGTGGTCTTGTCATCGTCCGGGTCGACCTGCGGCGCTCCTGGAGCGAGAACCACGAAACGTGTGGTGTTATGTGCCCGGTCCATGACTTCGCTCAACAGGATGTCGAGACCGTAGATCTCGGCCGATGCCGGTGGTGCAAGCGCTGCAACTGCTGGGTCGCGCAGTTCGGCGACCTCTCGTACGGCGCCCGCCGTGTCTGGGCGGGCGACGACTTCCACACCCATGTCGAGCAGGTGGCGTTCTGCCTGGGCGAGCGCCTGGGGGTGGGAGCGCACTTCGGTCAGGTTCTCGACCAGAGCCCCGGGAATCCCGAGGATCGCGTGGCGCACCTCTACGAGGTGCTCGGCCACGATCGCGAACGGCTGGTGACCGTTGCCACCCGGCAGGCGATCGAGTACCGGAAGGACCGAACCGGTAGTCGAGTTCTCAACCGGAACAACCAGTCGGTCGATGGATCCTTCTTCAAGTGCCGTGAAGGCCGCAGCGAATCCGAACAATCCGACGGGTTCACCATCGGCGAACAGCTCTCCGACGGCTTGGTGGCTGTACGAGCCCGGTTCACCCTGATATCCAATGCGCATGGCGTGACGATAGGGCTGCCGCGTACTACCAGCGTGCGTGGACGTGCTCCGCAATCGTCCTCTCGTACACATCGGTTACCGCAGCCACTGTTGCGGCGTCGATCGGAGGAAGATCGGAAGCTGCGGCGTTGGACACGGCTTGATGGACGTTCTTCGCCCCGGGGATCGTCGTTGACACCGCGTCGTGCATGAGGATCCATCTGAGGGCCATCTGCGCCATCGTTGCGCCATCGGGTACCAGTTCCCTCAGTTCCGCGACGGCGGAGAGTCCGATGTCGTACGGCACGCCGGCGAACGTCTCGCCAACGTCGAAGGCTTCGCCGTTGCGGTTGTAGCTGCGGTGATCGTCGGACGTGAAGACCGTGTCGGGCCGCATCTTTCCGGTGAGCATCCCGCTGGCGAGCGGTACGCGAACGATCACACCGACATCGGCCTGCGCGGCGAGATCGAAGAACCGATCTGCCGGTCGCTGCCGGAGAATGTTGAAGACTATCTGCACCGTCTCAACACCCGGGTACTCGATCGCCTTCATCGCTTCCTCTACCCGCTCGACGCTGACGCCGTAGTGGCGGACTTTCCCCGCAATCTTCAGGGCGTCGAGTTCGCCGAACAGCTCGGGTCGGTAGTAGACGTCGGTCGGCGGGCAGTGCAATTGCAGGAGGTCGAGGGCGTCCGTATCGAGATTCGTCAGACTGCGATCGATGAATCGCTCGATGTTCTCGCCGGTGTAGCCGTCGGCAGTATGGGGGCTGAGACGGCGCCCCACCTTGGTGGCAACAACGAGGTCGTCGCTTGGCCGCTCCCGAACGAGGCGGGCCACGAACCGCTCGCTGCGCCCGTCGCCGTACACATCGGCCGTGTCGATGAAGCTGACACCGGCGTCGACCGCAGCATGGAGGGCAGCCATAGCGGTGTCGTCGTCGACGTCTCCCCAATCGGCACCGATCGCCCATGCCCCGAATCCGATCTCCGAGACGTCGTAGCCGGTGCTTCCAAGCCGTCGATAGTGCATGACGTGGACTCCCTCGGTGGGTGAATGGGGCAGGTAGATCGTACCGGGGCTGATGTGTTGAGCGTCCAGCCCGACGGGTGTCGCGAGGGAGCGGGTTGGACACGAGACACGAGACACGAGACACGAGACACGAAGACTTGCCCCTCTGCTTCCACCTACGGTCTCGCCGCTCTCAGCTACTGGCTCCCGAGTCCGAGGACTCGCAGTGCAGCCTGCGAGGTCACCGTTGCGGCCTCCGCGGGATCGCCCGCGTCCGTCGCCAGGTCTGCTGCCGCGAGAAGGAGTCCCTCGATGAGAACGGCGTACACACCCGGATCAAACGACTCGTCAAGTGTTCCCTCGGCCACACCTCCTGCGATGATCGACTCGATCAACGACCTGAACGATGTCACGTGTTGATCGAGGTGGGCTCGGGACTCAGCAGAGAGCGCGCTACGAAGATCGGCAGCCGCGTGACCGTGGTTCGTCGCCGCGACCGTGTGCCGGACCAGGAGATCCAGCTTCGCCTCGGTGGTCGCAGTAGCTGCGAGGAGTTCCGTCAGGTGGGCAAACCCGATTGCGTTGTACTCCTCGATCCCTGCGATAACGATCTGCTCCACATCGGCGAAGTGGTTGTAGAGCGTCTGTCGAGCGACGTCCGCCCGGTCGGCGATGGCGGTCATCGTCACTGAACCCAGCCCCTCCTCGGCGACGAGTTCGAACGTCGCACGCATGATTCGTTCCCGTGGGTCGCTCCGGTTGGGGTCGCTGGGTGCCACTACGCCCTCCGATAGATCGCGACGGCCATCGGCACGAAGACTGCAAGCAATCCCACGATCCAGATGATCGACCAGAGGACGGCGTCGCCTGCCGGGATGCCGTTGCAGAGCTCTCGGGCCGCGTCACCGACCACGGAGATCGGCTGCCACTTCGCGAATCCCTGCAGCCAGCCGGGCATCTGCTCAGCCGGAGTGAATACGGTGCTGGCAAGCATGAGCGGGAAGAGCCAGAACATGCTCAACATGCCGACCATCTCGGCACTCTTCACCTGAGCAGCGATCGCCGCGTTCATCCACGAGAACGCGTACCCGATTCCGACGGCGAGGGCAACGGCGCCGATTGCACCACCCACCGAGGCGAATCGGAACCCGAGCACATACCCGACCGCTGCGACCAGCAGTACGCCAACTACGTTGCGCAGCGCGTCCGCGATGGTTCGGCCCCCAAGTACGGCGAATTGGCTCATCGGCAACGATCGGAGCCGGTCGGTCACTCCTTCGGCAAGGTCCGCAGCGAGGCCCGTGCCCGTCTGTTGGGCGCCCGTCAGGGTCGTGATGACGAAGATGCCGGGCACCAGGTATTGGATGTAGTCGACTCCTGCCCCGGCGGCGATCGCGCCACCAAACACCCAGTAGAAGAGCAGGAGGAAGAACACGCCCATGATCACGGCGAATGACAACATCTCGGGCTGACGCCGGGTCCTGATGAGGTCGCGCCATGTCATCGTCACGGTGTCCTGCACCGCCCATCGGAACCGTTGCCACACGCCCGGCTCTGGCACCGTCACCTTCTCCATTGTCGTCATCGGTCACCTCCGCCGCTGGTCATTGCAAGGAACACGTCGTCGAGCGTCGGCTTCCTCAGCTGGAAATCTGCAACGCTGATTCCGTCCGCATCGAGCGCTCTCAGAAGCGACAGGCTCTGACGCGCGCCCCCGGTGAGCGGGATCTGGAGCCGGGTGCCCTCGGGATCTGAGGTAGCAACTGCCCCGGCTTGGGCGACGGTCTGTGCGGCCCGGGACAGCTCTTCTCTGGAGGCGACATGCACTTCGAGCACGTCGCGCTCGAGGTCCCGCTTGAGGTCTTCGCTCGTACCAACAGCCTTCATGGCACCTTCGTCGATGATCACGATCGAGTCGGAGAGCCGGTCGGCTTCCTCGAGGTACTGCGTGGTCAACACCACGGCCGTGCCCTTGTCGGCGAGTTCGCGGATCTCTCCCCATAGCTCTGTTCGGGTGTGGGGGTCGAGGCCGGTCGTCGGCTCATCGAGGAACAGCACCGGCGGCGACGCGATCAGGCTTGCCACAACATCGAGCCGGCGGCGCTGACCGCCCGAGTAGGTCTCGGCGACCCGGTCCGCAAAATCGGCTAGATCGAAGCGCTCGATGAGGTAGTCAATGCGTTTCGCCCGGTCGGTGCTCGGGATCTTGTACAGGCGCCCGAAGAGCTCCAGGTTCTCGCGAGCCGTCAGCTTTTCGTCGACCGCTGCAGCTTGACCGGCGAGGCCAATGACGCGCCGCACCGCATCCGGTCTCTGCGACACGTCGATCCCGACGATCGAAGCCGTCCCAGAGTCGATCGGAAGCAGCGTTGTCAGCATCCTGATCGTGGTTGTCTTGCCTGCGCCGTTCGGCCCGAGCAGGCCGGTCACCTCACCGGCTCGGGCGTCGAAGCTCAAGTTGCAGACTGCGTGTGTATCTCCAAACGACTTGGAGAGGCCGCGGGCTGCGACCGCAATCGGGCGTGAAGTGCCATTCGGCTGACTCATGGTGGTATCCGCCATCCCTCGTTGATCCTGTCGTGAACTTGACACTATATCATAGTATATGGACAGATTGTCCATTCTGGTGACATGGTGATGGTCAGAACCGCGATTCGTCCGGTACGCGACGACGCCGATGCGTAAGATGCCGCCCATGGCAGGCCCATCTTTCACCGCGGACCGTTCACGATGACCATCGAACACCGGCTCCTCCCGGAAACCCCGTACCGGAATCTCAACGACTACGTCGCAGCCGGAGGTGGTGCAGGTCTCGAAGCGCTCAATCGGATGGGCCCCACCGCCGCGATCGGTGAGATCCGAGCCAGCGGCTTGCGAGGACGCGGGGGCGCGGGATTTCCGACAGCGATCAAGCTCGGTGGTGTTGCTGCCGCGGTCGCCGACCGCAAGTTCGTCGTCGCCAATGTCTCGGAGGGTGAGCCGGGCACGTTCAAGGACCGCTGGATGCTCCAGAACAATCCGTACTCGCTCCTCGAGGGGATAACGATCGCGGGCATGGCTGTCGGCGCAGAGCAGGCGTTCATCGGCATCAAGCACAAACACCACGCAGCGATCGACGCCCTGGAGCGGGCGGCAGTCGAGATGGTGGATGCCGGCATGATCGGTCAGGTGCCGATCACCATCGTGCGCGGCCCGGACGTATACCTCTTCGGCGAAGAAAAGGGAATGCTCGAGGTGATCGAAGGGCGCGAGGCCAAGCCACGCCTCTACCCGCCCTATATGCAGGGCCTCTTCGAGGTGCAGGGATCACCCCTGAATCCGACTTCGGTCAACAATGCGGAGACCCTCTCACATCTCCCGAACATCCTCGCACGAGGCGCCGAGTGGTTCCGCTCCGTTGGAACCGAACAGTCCCCCGGCACCATGATCTTCGCTCTCGGTGGTGACACCACGGTCAACACGGTTGTGGAACTCGCCCTCGGCACACCGATGCGTGAGCTCGTGGAGGTCCACGCCGGCGGCACCATCTCCGGACGTCCGATCAAGATGATCACCAACGGCGTGTCAAATCGGCCGATCCGCGCCGATCACTTGGATGTTCCCCTGTCGTATGAGGGGTTGCAGTCGATCGGGAGTGGACTCGGATCGGCAGGATTCACCCTCTACGACGACACGATCTGCGCGGTGCAGGCCATGGGCGCGTATGCGGCGTTCAACGCCCGTGGCTCGTGCGGGCAGTGTGTTCCGTGCAAGGTCGGCACCACGGAACTGGCGGTGCGGCTGATTGCGCTCTCCGAGGGCCGTGGTGGCGCTCAACAGATGGATGAGATCTCCGGTTGGGTGGCGAAGGTCACCGACTGGAACCGCTGCGGATTGGGTGCCGGCCAACAGGCACTCGTCGGCGGGTTCATCGAGGAGTACCCGGACGACATCGCGATGCATCTCGCTGGTGAGCCGTGTGAGAGTGACCGCAAGGTTGATGTCCCCGTGGTGGCGAGCTGGGATCAGGACAACGGTCGGTTCGTCTACTACGAGACCCCGGGGTACACCGAAGGGCTCGAGATCCCGCTCGACCTCACGGTCTGATCGCCACCGCGGATGCCTGAAGTACGCGGCGATTCGCGTAACATGGTCGATCTGTCGGAATCACCGCGAAGGGCCAGCCACGTGACGACATACCGCAAACACGATCCAGATACCTGTGGGCACTGTCAACGCAACCGCAGTGCACCTACCGATCTCCACGACCGGCCGGGGTGGGTGCAGGACGCCGTGTTCTATCAGATCTTCCCCGACCGCTTCGCCAAGTCCGACCGGGTTCGCAAGCCCATCAACCTCGAACCCTGGGACGCTCCTCCAACGTTCCACGGGTACAAGGGCGGCGACCTCCTTGGTGTTGCCGAGCACCTCGATTGGCTGTCCGAACTCGGGATCACCGCGATCTACTTCAACCCGGTCTTCCGATCAGCATCCAACCATCGCTATCACACGCACGACTACTACCGCATCGATCCGATCCTCGGCACCGACGAGGATTTCGACGAACTGCTCGCGGCGTGCCACGAACGCGGGATAAGGGTGGTCCTCGACGGGGTGTTCAACCACTCGAGCCGGGGCTTCTTCCGCTTTCACGATGTGCTCGAGAACGGCGAACAGTCGCCGTACGTCGGGTGGTTCCACATCAACGGATTCCCGCTCAATCCGTACGCCATGGACGAGCCGGCGAACTACGAAGCATGGTGGGGCTTGCGCGCGTTGCCGAAGTTCAACACCGACAACGCCGAGGCCCGCGACTATCTCATGGGGGTCGGCGAGTATTGGGCCGGCCGAGGGATCGATGGTTGGCGCCTCGACGTTCCCGAGGAGATCCAAACCGAGGGGTTCTGGGAGGAGTTCAGAGAACGAACACGTGCCGTGAATCCCGATCTCTACATCGTCGGTGAGATCTGGTCGGAGGCGAGTGGGTTCGTCAACGACGGTACTCGGTTCGACGGCACGATGAACTACCCATTCACCACAGCCACAATCGCGTTCACCGTGGGAGACCGTCTCGACCCGTCAACGATGATGGACAACCCCCACTATGACGTCGCTCCGGCCGTCGACGGCTCAGGATATCGTGACAGAATCGAGTGGCTCCTCGATCACTATCCGGAACCTGCCACGCTCGCGAACCTGAACCTGCTCGACTCACACGACACGGCCCGCATTCTGTCGATCGCCTCCGGTGATGAAGATTCGGTTGTGCTCGCTCTGGCGCTCCTCCTCACCTTTCCCGGTGCACCCAGCATCTACTACGGCACGGAAGTCGGCCTCGACGGCGGTCTCGACCCCGATTGCCGGCGTTCGTTCCCGTGGGACCACGAAAGGCACTGGAACCAGCGCATCCTCCACGCAACGAAGGACCTCGTCGCGCTACGGCACCAGCATCCCGCACTTCGCAGCACCAACTACCGGATCCTCTGGCCACCGGACGATGGAGACGGTTCAATGATGTTCGCCGTAGAACGCGCCGACGATGACGACCGTCTTCTCGTGGTGGTCAACGCCGGACGCGAACGCGAAATCCAGGCGATCACACGCGAACAGTTCGCCTTCGAAGAGGCAACACTTGTGTGGGGCGACGGCACGCTGACTGCCGGCGACAACCAAACGTCGATCTCCCTGGGACCGCGATCCGCCGCGATCTGGGTAGTGGAGTAGCAAGGCCTTTGCCTCTCCCACCGAAGGTGGGGGAGGCGCGGCCGAGCGAATGCGCGGCAGCGGAGGGGGCTCTGGGAGCTCGAATTGCGACCATGAGGTCGCCCTGCTGCCTCCACCTACGGAAGCACCGACTCGTAGATCGCTTCGTACTCCTTCGCACGGGCGCTCCACGACCAGTCGTAGGTCATGCCGTTTGTCTGGATCCTGTTCCACAGGCCCGGCATCGCCAATCGGTATCGCATGGCGCGGCGGATCGTCTTCGTCAGCGAGGGGTGATCGAACGAACGGAACACGAACCCTGTCCCGTTGGTCGGGTCCTCGTCGATATCGAACACCGTATCTTCGAGGCCACCCGTGAAGTGTGCGATCGGCGGTGTCCCGTATCGCATCGCATAGATCTGTCCGAGGCCGCAGGGTTCGTACTGGGACGGCATGAGGTAGCCATCCGATCCGGCGAATATCAGCCTGGACGCCGGCTCGTCGAACGGCACGTGCACGACGGCTTTCGGATGACGTTCCACCCATGAGTCGACGAGCGCATCCAGGTCGCCGTTTCCCATGAAGACGAATCGGGCACCCTCGTCCACCAACGTCGCGAGATCGTATTCGATGAGGCGGAGGCCCTTCTGTCCCGACATCCGACCCACATTGCCGAGCAAAAACCCATCCTCGAGGCCGTACGTCTTCAGGAGCGCGGCACGCGACGCCGAGCGGCCGGTCAGATCGGCGGCCGAGAATGGCTTCGGCAGCATCGGATCGGTCTTCGGATCCCAATCGTCGGTGTCGATGCCGTTGACCACACCGAGGATGGGTCGGAAGAGCCCGCGGATGATCCCACCGAGACCGAACGAGAGTGCATCCACGTTCAGTTCGCGGGCATGCCCAGGGCTCACCGTAGTGGCCTGGGTCGCACCGACGATGCCCGCCTTCAGGTAGTTCGCCTCGCCGAACCACTCCATGTCGCCACCCATCACGGATGCCTTCGGACTGAGGCCAAAGATCTCGATGCTCGGCCCGAGCGGACCGATCATCGGATAGGACGCATTGTGGATCGTGAAGACCGACGGAACCGAAGTGGTGAGAGCCACCGCCCCTACGTGTCCGTCATGCAGGTGAATCACATCGAATTCTCCGGCAAGCTCGGACACGGCAACGGAGAATCTGGCGAATCGCTCCCAGTTGTCGTCGTAAGAGGACGAAGGGTCGGGACCGTAGACGCCCGGGCGATCGAACGACTCGTCGAGCCAGAAAAGGACCTCGACATTCCCCTCGCGATGCCGCCGCCAAGGACGGCCTGCGACTTTGCGGCCCGGCATGTCCGCATCCCGATAGCCAGGAATGGCGGCCGTGACCTCATGATCAGCCGCCACGGCGTGAGCAAGGCCGGCAACAGCATTCCCCAACCCACCCGTTCGGACGTACGGAGCAAACTCGGCGGCAACAAACAGGATCCTCATGAACGCAAGCGTACCGCGAGACTCGTCCCCCGGTTTCAGCAAAGGCGGGACGAGGCGGTCCGGGTCTTCGTCTCCACCACCGCAGGTGGGGGAGACGCGGCCGAGCATCAGCTCGGCCGCAGAGGGCGGCGGGTCTTCGTCTCCACCACCGCAGGTGGGGGAGGCGCGGCCGAGCATCAGCTCGGCCGCAGAGGGCGGCCCGGGTCTTCGTCTCCACCACCGCAGGTGGGGAGAGGCCGAGCATCAGCTCGGCCGCAGAGGGGGCGGCCCGGGTCTTCGTCTCCACCACCGCAGGTGGGGGAGACGCGGCCGAGCATCAGCTCGGCCGCAGAGGGGGCGGCCTGGGAGCCTGAATCGCGAAGATGAGGCCCGCCGCCGGCGGGTCAGGCCGGATGCTGGTAGCTGTCCGCTACCCGTTGAGCCTCGATGCGTTGGCTGACTCTCTCACCGGGCCTGTGGAACGGCCGACGACGAGTTCGGGGGCGAACACCTGGGTCTGGCTGACCCCGTTGCCTCCGATCGAGTCGGTGAGCAGCTCTGTGGCGGCCGCCGACATCCGGTCGATCGGCTGTCGCATGGTCGTGAGTCGCAGTGACGTGTACGACATGGGCGGGGTGCCATCAAATCCAATCACGGAAACATCTTCCGGCACAGTTCCACCCCATGTCCGGACCGCGGCGATCACACCGGCAGCCATCAGGTCGTTCGCTGCGATGATCCCCGTTGCGCCTGCCTCGAGCAGCTGCGCGCTTCCGGCTTGTCCCCCTTCGAAGGTGAACACCGTTTCGGAGATCATCGAGTCGTCTGACGACACGCCGAGGCGGCGCGTCGCGTCACGCCAACCGTCGATCATGTCCAGCGACGTCGAATATCGGATCGGGCCGATGACCATGCCGATCTTGCGGTGACCGAGCGTCACAAGGTGACGTACCGCGGCCGCAGTCGCGGCTTCCAGGTCGATTGCAATGGCCGGAAGCGGACTCGGGCCGTGGATGCCGTTGACGAGCACCAACGGAAGGCCGTTGTCGCGCACATCGAGATATGCGTCGTAGCCGACCTCGGGCTGGGCGTATCGCCCATTGACCACGATCGCCCCAGCAGCGCGAGATGCCACGAAGTGATCCAGGTAGTCCTGTTCGTTGACGGTCTCAGACGTCGCGGAACAGACAACGGGGAGGAAGCCGCGAATCGCGAGGTGCGACTGAAGTGATTGGGCGAACAGAGCAAAGACCGGGTTCTCCAGCTCAGGGGTGACAATCCCCACAACTTCGGTTCGGTCGGCCAGGGAAGGAACGTCGCGATATCCGAGGTCGCCCACCACATCGAGGACCCGGCGCCGGGTCCCTTCGGCCACACCGGGTCGGCCGTTGAGCACGCGGCTCACCGTGGCTTCGCTGACCTCGGCGAGTTGTGCGACTTCGGCAAGTTTGGGTCTCATCACGTGCAAGCGTACGCCGGCGATGGGCTTTCTTGCAGAGTCTTTGCAAGCTTGCAGCAAGATTGCAGCACCTTGCAGGACTATTCAAAGCAGAGGTTTACACTCCCCAACGGTCGCGATCCCGCGGCCCGAAACCTGTCCACAAGGAGGAACTCCCGAATGAGGAGTCGATTCACAATCCTCGTCGGTCTGGTACTCGCCCTCACCCTCGTCGCCGCTGCCTGCAGCAGTGACGACACGGGTGACGAGAGCACCACGACCACCGAGGCAACAACCACCACCACCGAAGCAAGCACGACGACCACCGAGGCCGCTACCACGACGACCACCGAGGCGATGGAAGCGATCGAACTCGTGATCTGGGCCGACGAGAAGCGCAGCCCGATCCTCGAGAGCCTGGCTCCCAAGGTGCTCGAAGAGACCAACGTCCAGCTCGTCATTGAACCGACGGTCTACGACGACCTGCGCGGACAGGTCACCACGGCGGCTCCGGCGGGAGAAGGCCCGGACATCTTCATCGGCGGCCACGACTGGGTTGGAGAGATGGCGGCGAGCGGTATCGCAGCCCCGATCGATCTTGGCGGTCGTGACAGCGAGTGGTTCCCGGTCGCTCTCGAGGCGTTCAACTACAACGGCCAGCTCTACGGCATGCCGTACCAGAGCGAAGCTGTTGCGTTGTTCTACAACACCGACCTGGTCCCCGAACCGCCGACCACGCTCGCTGAGCTGACGGCCATATGTGACGAACTCACCGACATCGACAACTGCTGGGCAGTACCCGGTGGCGGTGACGGTGCCGACGCATATCACAACTATCCGTTCGTTTCGGCGCTCGGCGGCTACATCTTTGCCTTCGATGCGCAGACGGGCTACGACACCACGGACGTGGGACTCGACAGCGATGGGGCGATTGAGGGCGTCACAGTCCTCGAGCAACTCGTCGCGGACGGCTACGTGAAGTCGGTCAACGGCGGTGATGCGCAGAAGCAGTTCGAGGATGGCAGGGCACCGTTCTTCCTGAGCGGTCCATGGCAGCTCGCCGGCTTCAACGAGAAGGAACTCCCGTACGCCGTTGCCAAGCTCCCGACGATCGACGGACAGCCCATGCGTCCGTTCCTTGGCGCCGGCGGAATGTTCATCAACCAGTTCAGCGAGAACACAGCTCTCGCCCAGGCATTCCTCCTCGACTACATCGCGAACGAAGAAACGATGACCGCGCTCTACGAGGCTGATCCTCGCAACCCGGTCTACGTTGCGACGTTCGACGCTGTTGCGGCGGACAACGAGATTGCCGGGGTGTTTGCGCTCTCCGGCGCCGACGGCTCCCCGATGCCGAACATCCCACAGATGTCCGGAGTCTGGGGCCCGCTTGGAGATCAGATCCTGCTTCTGAGGAACCAGGAGATTGATGCAACCACCGCAATGACGAACGCTGCGGAGCAGGTGCGCGAAGCCGTCGCCGGCTGATCGCCAAGACGCACAATCGTGAGGCGGGCCTCGGGCCCGTTTCACCCGACCATCGGGGAGGGGTTCACGCCCCTCCCCGATTCGCGCCTGGGGAAGGTCACGATCGGCCCAGTATGATGCCGCAGCGATGACGGCTCTCGACACAAAATCCGTGAAGGATCCAAAGCAGCCTCGACGACAACCCCCGTCGCTTGGCATCGGATTCTGGTTTCGAATGGGAGCACTCGCGCTGCTCGACGCGCTCGGCGTATACGCCTTCATCGTCTTCATCACGGAAGGTGACTGGGCAATCGCAACACTCCTGGCCGTGCTCATCATCCTCATCAACTGGGTCTACCTCTGGCCAGGCACGAGTGCACTGAGGTGGTTGACACCGGGCTTGACATTCCTGCTCATCTTCATGGTTATCCCCATCATCTTCACCGCGTTCGTGTCCATTACGAACTGGTCAACCGGTCACACTCTGACGAAGCAGCAGGCCATCGACGTTCTGGAGTCGCAGCCATTCATCGATCCCAATACTGCCGAACAGGTCTTCGGCCTCACCGTCTATCAGGACGCCGCTAGCGGTGACTTGTTGTTCGTTCTCGTCGACGACGAGTCGGGCGTGGCCTTCGCCGGGATTCCGCGGCGGTCCGACGATGAGCCGGTAGAGGACGGCACGATCGACCTCGCGGACTATGAAGTCGTCGATGGCGACGACGGCCTACCAAGCCGAATCGGCTCATACGAACGTGTCGCTGGGCCCGCGCTCTTTGCTGTTGCCAACGAACTCGGAGATTGGGTACTCGATCTGCCGGACGGCCAGGCTATTCCCATCGGCACCAGCCGAGCACGCGTGGTTCAGGGCTCTCAGCGGTACATCTATGACGAGACCTCGGACACGCTCTTCGACAACGCCACCGATCAGACCTGCACGCCCGACGACGTGGGCAGCTTCGTGTGTCCCGACGGTACGACAATCGAGCCCGGATGGCGCGTCGTCATCGGGCTCGAGAACTACACGGATTTGATGACGAACTCACGGATTCGCGGCCCGATTCTGGGCGTCTTCGTGTGGAACACGGTATTCGCCCTGGCATCCGTTTTCCTCACATTCACCATCGGTCTTGCCCTCGCCCTCACGTTCAACAGCGAACGGATGAGAGGGACGCCGATCTACCGGTCGATCTACATCCTCCCGTACGCGATCCCTGCATTCCTGAGCATCCTCATCTGGCGCGGCCTCCTCAACGAACAGTTCGGGGCGGTCAACCGGCTGCTCGGCACGTTCGGCATCGATCCGATCCCATGGCTCACAAATCCGACCTGGGCGAAGGTGGCGCTGCTCCTTGTGAACACATGGCTCGGATTCACGTATATGTACCTCATTTCGACGGGTGCGCTGGCGGCAATTCCCCACGAGTTGCAGGAGGCTGCCCGGGTTGACGGGGCCACCGGATTCCAGGTTCTCCGCCGCATCACATTCCCGCTGCTCATGGTCTCCCTCGCCCCACTGCTCATCGGTTCCTTCGCGTTCAACTTCAACAACTTCATCCTCGTGGAGTTCTTGACCCAGGGTGGGCCCCCCGTCGTGAATGCCGCGGTCCCCGTCGGCGCGACGGACATCTTGATCACATTCACATTCAACGTGGCCGTATCCGCCGGCCGCGGCAATCAGTTCGGCGTGGGCTCGGCAATCACGATCCTCATCTTCTTCATCCTGATCGTCATCTCGAGTATCAGTTTCCGGTTTACCCGGCGCTTGGAGGACATCTATGGCGGACTCTGACATGGGCCGCGGCAGCGCCGATCCGGTCACACCCCTGGTGGGCGGCACAGCGGCAAGCGCCCGATCTGCTGGTGCCTACGCCTCGGTGCGCACAGCCCTCCGACGCCGCAAGAAACCGAAAGAGAAGCTGCCGCCGCTGCCACTCCGTCGATGGATTCGGGAAGTGGGATGGCGCCATGTCGTCGCCCTGGTCGCGGTCTTCTTCGCTCTCTATCCCGTCGTGTGGATCATCTCCGCCTCGGTGAATCCCGATGACACTCTCTCGAGCTCCGACTTGATCCCCAGTGGAGCAACTCTGGACAGCTACCGCTACATCTTGTCCAACCCAGATCTCAACCCATTCATGACGTGGCTCTGGAACTCTTGGAAGATCTCTTTCCTCGCAGCGAGCTTCAACGTGATCCTCGCCGCCATGGCTGCGTACGCGTTCAGCAGATTCCGTTTTCGGGGCCGGCGCCTCGGGCTCTTGAGCCTCCTGCTCGTCCAAGTATTCCCGCAATACCTGATGTTCATCGCCATCTTCCTGATTCTGCAGCGCGTCGGAGTCGCCTTCCCTGCGTTCGGATTGAATACTCACGCTGGCCTGATCCTCGTCTACCTCGGGGGAGCGGTTGGATTCAACACATTCCTCATCAAGGGCTTCATGGACTCAGTCCCTACGTCGCTCGATGAGTCCGCGCGGGTGGACGGTGCAAGCCCCACACTCATCTTCTGGCGAATCATCATGCCTCTGGTCCGCCCGATCCTGGCGGTCATCTTCATCATCACCCTCGTCAACACGTTCTCCGAATACGTGCTGGCGCGGACACTGCTCACATCGAAGGGCCAGCTCACCTACATCATTGGGCTCCAGAACTACACGATTGCCGAGTACGCCTCGAAGTGGGGTGAACTCGCGGCAGGCGCTGTGATCGGGGCACTCCCGATCGTGGTCACGTTCCTCATCGCACAGAGGGCCATCGTCTCCGGCCTCACCCAGGGTTCGGTCAAGGGCTAACCGGGCCTACCCCAGCCAGACCCACATCACCCACAGTGCGACCATGGCCAGGCTTACCGCGAACTGAAGCCCCGAAGCCAACAGCATCGACTTGAGCGTCGCCCAGGTGGCCGCAAGGGCTCCCTGGAAGTGGCGTTCGCGGGCCAACGTCACGAGCAAGATTCCCAGGACGAAACCGAGGGGTGCACCGATGACCGGCACGATGAAGAACCCGGCCACCGCGCATCCGAGCGCCACCAGTTGCCCCCACCAGGGCACGCCGATCGACGCGGCCCTGCGTTGTGGCAGGTAGACCCCGCTGGCAGTGCCTGCGGCCGCAAGAGCCGTAATCAGCGCAAACGCGATCCACCCCACCACGCCGAAACCGCCGAACAAGCCATACGCAAGCGCGGCGGCCCAGACGACCCACAGGCCCGGCAGGATCGGAAGCACGGTCCCCGCGACGCCGATGACCATCACGATCGCGACGAGGACAACGAGCAGGGTGTCGGAACTCACCCGTCAGACCGGATGCTCTCCTCGAGGAGCATCGCGATATCTTTCACCACTACGGTCTCTTCGACGCCGAGATCGCGAACGCCGTCGTCGATCATCACGAAACAGAAGGGGCAACCCGTGGCGACGACATCGGTCCCACAGGCGACGGCCTCCTGTGTCCGTTCGATGTTGACCTTCTTGCCGGTGTCTTCTTCGTACCACATCTTCCCGCCGCCGGCACCACAACAGAATGCGTTGCTCTCGCTGCGCTTCATCTCGACCCGATTCCCGACTGCGTCGATCACTTCGCGGGGGGGTGCGTATCCGTCGTTGTAGCGGCCCAGGTAGCACGGATCGTGGAACGTCACACTCTGGTCGCTCGATACCGGCTTGATCTTCCCTTCATCGACGAGGCGCAGGAGCAACTCCGAGTGGTGGATCGTCTCGTAGTCGCCGCCGAACTGCGGGTATTCGTTCTTCAGCGTGTTGAAGCAGTGGGGACACTGGGTGACGATCTTTGTGACACCGAGATCGTTCAGCGTCTCGATGTTCTGCAGCGCGAGGCCCTGGAACACGTACTCGTTCCCGGTCCGTCGCGCCGGATCCCCGGTACACAGTTCGTTCTTGCCGAGGATCGCGAAGTCGACGCCGGCATTATGGAGGAGCTTCGCGGTCGAGATCGTCACCTTTCGGTTCCGATCGTCGAACGACCCCGCACACCCGATCCAATAGAGGTACTCAGCCGTCACACCCGGCTCGCCGAGCACCTTGACGTCGAAGTCCAGCTCCTTGACCCAGTCCCCCCGGGTGGTCTGGTCCACGCCGTAGATGTTCGAAGAGTTCTCGAGGCTCACGTAGGCCTTGCCGAGCTCCGACGGGAAATCCGCTTCCATCAGCGAGAGGTAGCGGCGCATGTCGAGGATCTTGTCGACGATCTCGAGTCCCACGGGGCATGCCTGGTCACAGGCCCGGCATGTGGTGCATGCCCAGAGTTCTTCCGCCGTGATCCGTTCGAAGACGAGGTCCGACGACACGGTGAGGGCGGCATCGACGCTCACTGGTGGCGAAACGGGGTTCGCTGCGGTCTGATCGGCAACCTGGCCCAGCTTCAGGACGATCTCGCGCGGGTCGAGCGCTTTGCCTGTCTGGTTCGCCGGACACACGTCCGTGCATCGACCGCAGATCGTGCAGGCGTCGGTATCGAACAGTTGCTTCCACGTGAACTCGCCGGGACGGGAAGCGCCAATGGTCTCGATATCGGTCGCCTCCATGAGGTTCGGCACCGGGCTCATGGCGCCCTTCGGCCGGGTGCGAGGCGCAAGCGCAAGGTTGGTCGGCGACGTCACGACGTGGCGGAGCTTGGTCGCGGGAAGCATCACCAGGAAGGCGACGAACGCAGCCGCGTGGCTGATCCAGAGGGCCTGGTGCCAGCCCGAGGCGGTCTCGGACGGCACGAGATAGGACAGCGGATAGCCGATGAACGACCACACCTCGAACGACGGACGGCCGGCGAGTGAAATCCGGGCAGCTTCGGTGAGAAGGCCGGACACGCCGATGAAGGCGAGCATGATCAAGATCCAGGCATCCTCAGGCCGCGTCTTCGTCCTGAGGCGCCACGGCTTCTGCCCGTAGCGACGAACCACGGCCCAAACGATTCCGATCAGGAACACAACCGCAGCGAGATCGAGAACCGCCGAGTACCCCTCGTAGAACCACCCGTGCAGGAACTTCATGCCGGCGGGGAGGAGGTGGTCGATCTCGAGGGTGATCGTTCCGATCAGCAGCACGATGAATCCCCAGTAGATCATCGAATGCATGAGCCCCGCCTGGCGATCCTCGAGGACGGTCCGCATCAGCACCGCATCGCGAAGGCGAATCATCCGCTGCTTCCACATTCCGGATCGAGACTCCCAGGTGCCTCGCTCCCAACTGCTCGCCCGCTCTGCGAAGAGGTAGAACATCACGGCGAGGAACGTGGCGATCGTGACGTAGAAGAGGGCAACGATCAGCGCAGGGATATTGCCAAAGACCACACGACCGATTGCGAATTCAGGGTCCTCAGGCAGCGACCCGAGCCACCAGAAGATGAGTGTCCCGACGACCGAGAGCCCGGCGAGAACGGCGAGGACAACACTCGGCTTGACCTTCCACCCCGTCCGCTGCTTGTCGCTCTCCGGTGGCGTCTCGGTCGTGGTCAACACATGCCTCCTGTTGGTCGAGCAGGAGTGTAGAGACTGCAATCGGGGGCCCGGTCATGGGCCCCCGATCCACATCCAATCGGCTTCGATCTAGACGCCCTGGGACCAGTAGGTCACGAGCATCTTCATGTAGTTGGCGCGAACGAATGCGTCTGGGTTCGGTGCGGTTCCGACACACATCGATCCCTGCATTTGCCGCACCGAGGTGTACTCGTTCTCTTCGAGCCAGGCACGCATCTCATCGATGATCACCGTGACCTGCCCTGGGCCCTTCTTGAGCAGCGCAGACGCCATCATGACCGCCTTCGATCCGACCAGCAGTGACTTGAGCGCGTCCTCGGAGGTGTGAACACCCGAGGTGATGGCAAGATCGGCGTCGACGTGACCACACAGGAGACCGATCCATCGCAGCGGCAGCGTGAGCGCGACTGATGTGGAGAGGTTCACCTTCGGCACGATCTCGAGGCTCTCGAGATCGATGTCTGGCTGGTAGAACCGATTGAACAGCACAAGGGCATCGGCCCCCGCTTCCGCCAACCGCACCGCCATATTCGGCGTCGACGAGAAGTACGGGCCGACCTTGACCGCGAGTGGGATCGACACCTGCTGGCGCACCTCCCACACAAGGTCGAGATACTGATCCTCGATCTCAGGTCCGGTGGTTTCCGGGTTCGTCGGTATGAGGTAGACGTTCAACTCCAGCGCATCCGCTCCTGCCTCCTGGATCCGCTTGGCATAGTTGACCCAGCCACCGTTCGTCGTCCCGTTGAGCGAGCCGATGACCGGAACGGACAGAGCCTCCTTGGCCTGCGTCACATGGCGCAGATACGCCTCGGTTCGCGTGGCGTAGTCGTCGAACTCGGGGAAATAACCCGACAACGCCTCGGCAAACGTCCCAGCCCCCTGCTCCATCAAGCGCTGCATCTCCATCGCTTCGTGCTCGATCTGCTCCTCGAACACGGACGGCAATACGACGGCGGCAACTCCCGCTTCCTCGAGTTCGCGAAGTGAATCGAGACGCGCCGTCATCGGCGACGCTGAAGCGACCATCGGGTTCTTCAGATCGAACCCGAGATACGTCGTCGAAAGATCGACGCTCATTCTTCTTCCTCCTCTTCCTCCGCGCTCACTCGATCGATTTCGGTGAAGTCCTGGTACAGCGACCACCGATCGTCGACGTCCTGCTGGGCCAGGTTCATCAACTCGGTGTAGTGCTCAGGATTCACGCGCTTGAGCACCGCGTACCTGGCTTCCTTTGAGATGACGTCGATGAGCGGCTTGGACGGCGGCCGGCCATCGAGACGGAACGGCTGCTTGTTCTCCTCGACGAGCCTCGGGTCGTACCGATAGAGCGGCCAGTATCCGGCCTCGACGAGATCCTTCTGGTGGCTCATCGATGTCGCCATGTCGATCCCATGTGCAATACACGTCGAGTAGGCGATAACCAGCGACGGCCCCGGGAACGCCTCAGCCTCGGCGATGGCCTTCACGGTCTGGAGGTTGTTGGCCCCCATGGCGACCTGGGCGACGTAGACGTTGCCGTAGGACATGGCGATCTGCCCGAGGTCCTTCTTCCCGGTCGTCTTGCCGCTGGAAGCGAACTTCGCAACGGCGCCCCGCGGTGTGGCCTTTGACGCTTGACCGCCCGTGTTCGAATAGACCTCGGTGTCCATCACGAGGATGTTCACGTTCCGACCTGAAGCCAGGGCGTGGTCGAGACCGCCGAATCCGATGTCGTAGGCCCATCCGTCGCCGCCCATGATCCACACGGACTTGCGGACGAGTGCACCGGAGACCGACTCCAGACGCCGAGCCTCTTCGTCGTCGATGTCTGCGAGCTTCTTCATCAGTTCGGCGACGTGGGTCCGCTGCGCCTCGATGCCGGCCGGTTCGGACTGATCCGCTTCGAGCAACGCCGTGGCAAGATCCTCTCCGATCAGGGATGCGAGAGCTCCGACGAGACGCCGAGCCTCAGCCTCTTCCATGTCGAGAGCAAGCCGCATGCCGAGACCGAACTCCGCGTTGTCTTCGAACAGCGAATTCGACCATACCGGTCCGCGACCCTGGTCGTTCGTGCGCCATGGCGTCGTCGGGAGGTTGCCTCCGTAGATGGACGAGCACCCGGTCGCGTTCGCAACCAGGAGGCGATCACCGACCAGTTGGCTGACCAGCTTGACGTACGGCGTCTCACCGCAACCGGAACAGGCCCCTGAGAACTCGAACAGCGGTTCGAGCATCTGAGAACCCTTGACGGTCTCCATCTTGAATCTGTCCCGCGACGGTTCTTCGATCGTTTCGAAGAAGTCCCAGTTGACCCTCTCGTCATCGAGGTAGTCGAGCTTGGGCTCCATGTTGATTGCCTTGTGCTTGACCTCCTCCTTCGACTTGGCAGGACACACGTCGACGCAGACGCCGCAGCCGGTGCAGTCGTCCGGCGCGACCTGGATGGTCATCAGATGATCGGGAAGCTCACGGCTCCGGAACCCGCGGGACTTGAACGTCTCCGGGGCTCCTTCGAGTGCCGAAGGCTCGAATACCTTCATCCGGATCGCGGCGTGCGGGCACACGAGTGCACACTTGGCGCATTCGATGCAGATCTCCGGGTCGAAGATCGGGATATCGATCGCGATGCTGCGCTTCTCGTACTGCGTCGTTCCGGTGGGGAACGTGCCGTCGACCGGCAACGCCGAAACCGGGAGCAGATTCCCGCGATCCTCGAGCATCATTGCGGTGACCCGCTGCACGAAATCCGGAGCGTCGGCCGGGACCGTCCGCTTCATCTTCATCGTTGAGGTGACGGTGTCCGGGTAGTCGACCTGGTGCAGGTTCGCGACGGCCAGATCGACGGCCGCGTTGTTCTTCTCGACAACAACCTCGCCGAATTTCGAGTACGACTTCTCGATCGCCTTCTTGATGGATTCGATCGCTTGCTCCTGCGGCATCAGATCCGCAAGGGCAAAGAAACAGGTCTGAAGGACCGTATTCGTACGCTGGCCGAGGCCCGCCGACCGCGCAACCGCCGTCGCATCGATCATGTAGAACTTCAGGTGCTTGTCGATGATCGTCTGCTGCACTTCGGCCGGCAGGTGGTCCCATACTTCATCCGGCCCGTATGGGCTGTTGAGGAGGAACGTTGCGCCGTCAGACGCCTTCGCAAGCACGTCGACCTTGGTGATGAACTCGAACTGGTGGCACGCCACGAAGTTGGCATCGGAGATCTCATACGTCGCTTCGATGCGCTTCGGATCGAACCGGACGTGCGACGTGGTCATAGCGCCCGACTTCTTCGAGTCGTAAACGAAGTGGCCCTGCGCGTAGAGGTCGGAATGGTCACCGATGATCTTCACGGTGTTCTTGTTCGCTCCGACGGTGCCGTCCGCGCCGAGGCCGTAGAACACGGCCCGGACTTGCGACTGGCGCCCTGTCGTGAAGCCCTCACGCGCATCGATCGAGAGATCGGTCACATCGTCGACGATCCCGACGGTGAAGCGGCGTTTCGGATCTTCCCTGCGTGCCTCGTCGAAGACTCCGGCGACCATTGCCGGGGTGAACTCCTTCGAGGACAGGCCGTACCGTCCGCCGATGATCCGAGGCATCACGGTCCACGATGTGCGGCCCGCCTGCGTCTCTTCGACGACCGACATCATCACGTCTTGCATGAGCGGTTCGCCGACCGCTCCCGGCTCTTTGGTCCGGTCGAGGACCGCGATGTTCAGGACGGTTGCGGGCAGCGCCGCGACGAGCGCGTGCGTCGAGAACGGCCGGAAGAGGCGCACCTTGACGAGGCCGACCTTCTCTCCTTGGTCGACGAGTGCGTTGACGGCTTCCTCGGCCGCCCCCACGCCGGAGCCCATCATGACGATGACGTCGGTTGCGTCGGGTGCTCCGACGTAGTCGAAGAGGTGGTAGCGGCGTCCCGTCCGGTCGGAGAATTGGTCCATAGCGTTCTGGACGATGTCGGGAACCGCGTCGTAGAAGGGGTTGCAGGCTTCTCGGGCTTGGAAGAACACATCGGGGTTCTGGGCTGTGCCGCGCAGCACCGGACGATCCGGATCCATCCGGCGATCGCGGTGGGCGAGCACCCCTTCGATCGGAATGAGCGCTCGAAGGTCGTCGTCGGACAGCTCCTCGATCATGTTCACCTCGTGTGAGGTGCGGAATCCATCAAAGAAATGGAGAAACGGGATCCGGCTCTCGAGCGTCGCCATCTGGGCGATCGCCGCCATGTCGTGCGCTTCCTGAACGGAGTTGGAAGCGAGCATCGACCATCCGGTCATGCGGGTAGCCATCACGTCACTGTGATCACCGAAGATCGACAGGGCATGGGTTGCGACGGTCCGCGCCGCGACGTGGAACACCGCAGGCGTGAGCTCACCCGCGATCTTGAACATGTTTGGGATCATCAGGAGCAAGCCCTGAGACGCGGTGAACGTCGATGTCAGCGCACCGCCCTGGATCGCGCCGTGAGCGGTTCCGGCGGCGCCGGCCTCGCTCTGCATCTCGATCACCTCCGGGACATTGCCCCAGATGTTCGGCCGGTTCTGATTCGACCAGGCATCCGAGAGCTCACCCATCGGTGAGGACGGCGTGATCGGATAGATCGCCAGGATTTCGTTGGTTCGGTAGGCAACCGAAGCCGCAGCTTCGTTGCCGTCAACGGTGACGACGGTTCGCGTCGGCGCCTCGATCGTGGTCATGAGAAGAGATCCTCCGGCATCGCGAGTTCTACATGGTAGGTGATGCGCGGAGGACCCTCTCCGTCATGACCTCAGCTGGTCGTGCCGGACGCTTCACCTTCGGCTTCGGGTGTCGGTGCGGGTTCCGCGACGTCCGTCAATCCGAGCTCTGCCTTGAGTTCTTCGAGCTTCGCGTCGGCCTGCGCCTCGTTCATCGCCTGGCGAAGCTCGATCTCTCCGCCTTCGGGCGTCACGTCGAAGACCTCGGCCTGGCCCATGGCCTGCGCCTTGCGTTTCTCGATCTTGTTCGCCACATCTTCGAGCGACGGCATTGAATCGTCCATCGTCGCGGACATCGACTGGACGGCAGCGTTGACCGACTCCTGCATCTTCGCCTGCTCGAGTGCGCCGAGCAGTTCCATCTGCTTGGCGGACAGTTCCTGCAACCTGGCGGCATTCGCCACAACGGCGGCCTTGGCTTCGTCGGCCTGAGAGATTGCCATCTCGTACTGGCCCGTGAGCGACGTGAGGTTGTTCTCAGCAGCCTGAAGCTTTGTCGCCTGCGCCTGGGCGATGTTGGTCCACTTGGTCACGCCAGCGGTGTCTCCCGCGCTTCTCGCTTCCTCGGCCTTGAGGATGGCTTGTTTTGCCATCTCGCGGGTCTCGCCGACCTGGTCTGCTGCCTTCTCGATCTTTGCCTCGAGTTGGGTGCGGTGCGCGACGATGTTCGCTGCCTGGTTCCTGAGATCCTGGTTCTTCTTGTTCGCCTGATCGATCGCCATCTGGATCTCGATCTCGGGATCCATCATCTTGTTCGAGGTCGCGCCAAACCACGACTTGATGTAGTTCCACCATTTCTTGAGCATCGCCGGGTCCCCTCTTCGTTGGATACGACTCTTTGTCTACGACAGTTCTGCCGATTCTAGGACCGGCGTCAGCGCCTGCGTCGGCCGCCGCCGCGCATGCGCGACCTGCCCGACGAACGGGATCGGCTCGATGAACCGGACGAGCCCGACCGGCGCGATGAACCCGACGAACCCCAGGGCGAGCGCCGTGACGATGACATGGCTCCCATCAGTATTCCCGTGAGGATCGCGGATGTGTTCGACGAGCTGCGCCTCGCCGGGCGGCGGTACGTCGTCTGCGGCACCCGCGGGGGTGTGTCAAGTGGAGACCCACCCGCCGGTGGTGGTGATGTCGAGGTTCGGGGAGGGGCCGTCGGCTGGGGCAACTTCGGCTTCTCGGGCTTCGGAGGAGCCGGCTTCCCATCGAGGAGCGCCTCAACGCTGTCGAGTTGCCAGATCGCCTGATCGAGGTCCTCTGCCGTCGCCATGAGCTGGGAGGGTGTCTCGGCTCGGTCGTATTCCTTCAGCGCCTTCGAGTAAGCCTCGGTGGCGGACTTGTACAAGACAGGAACCGCCACGATCTCCGAGCTCGCAACTTCAGTTTCGAGATCGATGATGTCGTTCGCCACGTCGTCGAGGCGCTTCTTGACCTCGGCCCTCGCGGAGTCGATGGCGGCCGTCTCGCTCCGCTTCGACGACTGGGACCTGCGCCACAAGAAGAACGCCCCGCCCGCAATGACGATGAAGAGCAGGATCCAACCCCACGGCAGGCCACCGCCGCCGCCGGGTTCGGCTGCCCCGACCGGTTCGCCGATCAGCGTTGCGACGAAGAGTTCCACCACCTCGGTGTCGGTGCCACCGTCGAGCGAGACGTCGGTCGCGTTGTCGAGCTCCTCGTTTGTGTAGATGTCGCCCTCGGATGCCCATCCGACCGTCTCGGGCCCGACGGTGAAGACGGTCCCTCTGCCTCCCATCTCGTCGAGCGTGTTCTCGGCGAAGATCGTCGCACCACCCGCGGGCTCAGAAGCGAGGACGGCGACTGAGAGCTCGCCACCTTCAAATCGGGCTTCGGCGACGGCGACCTCGACAGCGTTTGGATCCGCGTTCGATCCCGATTCGACGAAGAAACCCTGAGCTTCGAGCACCGGTGCAACCTCGGCAGGTGACGCGGCTGCAACGAGCACCACCAGTGCGACAATCGCGAAGATGAGACGATTCATATGGGGATCGTACCCAATCGGAGGATCGGCGTGTCCTAGCGGCCGACGGCAGCGCGCAGGAAGAACGCAAGGTTCGCGGGCCGCTCAGCCATCCTTCGAGTGAGGTACGGATACCAGGCGGTCCCGTACGGGACGTACACGCGAAGCGGATAGCCATCCTCGACGAGCGATCGCTGGAGACTGTTCCGGACGCCGTAGAGCATCTGGAACTCCCACGGCTCGCTGCGCCCTTCGCTGAGTAGCTTCGCAAGTTCGATCCGATCGGTGTCGTGCGTGGCGATGGCCGGTGCAACCCCGGGTGTTGCCATCAAACGCCTGGTGAGTGCATCGAACGCAGCATCAACGCGGTCGGGATCCTGGTGCGCGACCTCAGCGGGTTCGGCGTAGGCACCCTTGCACAGCCGTACGTGGCCACCCCGCAGAACGATCCGGTCCAGATCGGCAGGCGTTCGATAGAGATAGGACTGCACGGCGATCCCGAGATTCCCGTACTCGGTCTGCACCGCTTCGAACGCAGAGACGGTCCCTTCGACCAGTTCCGACTCCTCCATGTCGACCGTCACCGTCGCCCCGCCCTCCGCGGCCCGAGCGGCGAGGGCACACAACGATGCGACCGCGAGATCATCGTCGAGACCGAGCCCGAGCTGCGTCAGTTTCACGGAGATGTTCGCGTCGAGCCGGTCCGCGTTGATCCGATCGAGACATTGGAGGTAGTCGTCTCTCGCCTGGGCAGCTGCATCGGTGTCGGCTACGTGCTCCCCGAGATGGTCGAGCGAGACCTGCGCCCCGGCGTCGTTCAGCTGCCGTGCGGCAGCTGCAGCGTCATCGAGTGTCTCACCTGCGACAAAGCGAAGGGACAAGCGCCGACCGGCGGACGACTCTGAGAACAGCTTGCGGACGGTGGATCGATTCGTGACGGCGAGCAGACTGCGGCCGACGACGTTCATGGGGCCGATTCATTCGAGGCGGCAGCACCGAGCTCTCGCGATCGCCGAGTTGCGGACTGGATGGCATCTTCCATGAGAGCACGGAAACCGCCCTCTTCAAGGACGTGCATCGCTGCGGCCGTGGTTCCACCCGGCGAGGTCACCTCGCCGCGCAAACGGAACGCGCTCTTCTCCGACCCTGAGAGGAGCATGCCTGCGCCCCTGAGGGTCTGATGCACGAGCTTCTCCGCTGCGTGATGCGGCAGACCTTCGCGGATCGCGGCTTCGGTCATCGCTTCGGCGAGGAGAAAGACGTACGCAGGCCCTGTCCCTGACACAGCCGTGACGGCATCGAGAAGATCCTCCGACAACCGGATCGTCGAACCTACAGCTCCGAGAACGGCTGCCGCATCGTCGAGTGCGGCCTCGTCGGCATCGGCTCCGCCGCAATAGGCCGTCATTCCCTCGTCGATGGCCGCGGGTGTGTTCGGCATCGAGCGAACGATTGCTATCCCCGGCAACTCGCTCTCGAATGCAGCCGTGGTGACCCCGGCGGCAAACGAGACCACCACCTGGTCCGGCGTGATCGTGTCGCGAATCTGGGCGAGAAGGGCCGGCACGTCCTTGGGTTTGACCGCAACCACAACAACCCGCTTTCCCACCGCCGCCTCTGCGGCGTCGAGTGAGGTCGTGATGCCGGTGTGGAATTCGGTCTCCCTGGCTCGTTCGGGTCGTCTGGCGGCGAGCGCCAGATCTTCGGGTTCCCATCCGGCGCGCAGCAGACCGAGGGCGAGAATCTCGCCCATCGAACCGACTCCAAGAATGGCCACCGATGGTTCCATCGCACCGATGTTAGGACGACATTGCTATCGCGATGAACGCAAGGCCTGCCGAAAGCGCTCTGCAATGTCCCCACCGAACGCGACGAGCCGGATCTCACTGAGCGAGCCGCCTTCCAGGAGCCAGTTCTCGACGGCTTCGACGATCACCCGGCACGCCTCATCCGGCGGATAGCCATAGATACCGGCTGAGATGGCCGGCAGCGCAATCGACCTCGCCCCGAGGTGCTCAGACGAGTCGAGCGCGGCGCGTACTGCCCGGGTCAACTCGATTTCATCCTCCGGCACTCCCCGGTAGATCGGACCGACAACGTGAACGATGTGACCCGCCGCCATGTCACCTGCCGTGGTCACGGCCGCACCACCTCGCGGCACCGGTCCATGCTCGGCGACCCAGGCCTGAGACGCCTCATCCACCGACGGACCTCCGGCTCGTGCAATCGCTGCCGCAACACCACCTCCGTGCGCCAGTTGGGCGTTGGCGGCGTTCACGATCACGTCGACGTCCTGGGCGGTGATATCTCCCTCGACGACGCGGATGCGAGGATCGCCGGGATCCGGGATTCTGATGCCCTGGACGTCGGCGTGCTCCGCGGTGAGGCGGGTGATCTGGGAGGCAAAGTGCTCGGGGTCGCCGGTCGTGAGGTAGAGCGTGCTTCCCGAGCCGCGGCCGCTGTCTTCGATGTGGACGCGCGCGGCTTGCCGCGCAACCGCTGGGGCGGGATCGATCACCTCGACATCCTCACCGGCCGCGGCTCTGATCTGATCTGCGACAAACGAGTAATGCGTACACCCGAGCACGATCGTGTCGGCCCCGCGACCAACGACATCCGTGGTGTAGCGGCGCACCAGATCACCGACGTCATCACCGGCTTCGATTGCCGCGGCGAGGCCCGGACAAGCCCTGGCTACGACCGAGACGCCGCGGGCATGTCGATCAACAACCGACGAGAAGAGCTCGCCCTGGAACGTCGCCTCCGTGGCCAGGACCCCGATGGTTCCGCGCTTGGTGGCCCCGGCTGCCGGCTTCACCGCGGGTTCCATGCCGACGAACGACACCGTCGGATGCCGATCCCGGAGTGCGTGAAGGGCTGCCGCCGAAGCGCTGTTGCAGGCCACCACCACGGTGGTGGCGCCTTCGCCGATCAAGTAGTCGCTGACCGCAAACGCCCGCTCGCGGACCGCGTCGAGACCGCGCTCACCGTACGGAGAGAAGGCCTGATCGGCGACGTAGACCAGCGGCGTATTCGGAAGCAGCGATCGAATCTCGCGCAGCACGCCGAGCCCGCCTACTCCCGAATCGAAGACACCAATCGATTGGTCGGTCACCCGGTCTCACCGTGGCGGTTTCGGTAGGCCACTTCGCTCATCGGCTTCCGCCCTCCGAAACGTGCCGGGGCAGCGTCGTCGGTCGGGTAGCCGAGGGCAACTGCGTACCGGCACCGAACACCTTCAGGCAGGCTGAGCACCGTCGCCACCGCATCGTCGCGATGTAGCGTGATCGGACACGAAGCGATCCCGAGGGCATCGGCGGCGAGCATCAGGTTTTGCGCGACCCGGCCCGTGTCGAACTCGTATCCGCCTGCCTCTTCGACCAGCGCAATCGCGATCGGAGCGTTGCGCATCGGGTCCGTGAAGTTGCCGCACTCGGCGAGGCGTTCCTTCTGATCCCCGTCCACGACCACAAAGGACCAATTCTGAAGGTTCTTGCTGCTGCCGGTCCACCGGGCGGCCTCGAGAAGCCGTTCGAGGTCCGTGTACGTCAGGGGATCCGTGCGAAACGACCGGAGGGCGCGTAGCCCGAGGATGCGGTCGTAGAAGTCATTGGTGCTCATGGGCGAAGCGTAGACGCACCACATTCCCCACGGTCAAACAACAGAGGGACCGGGCTGAACCCGGTCCCTCAATCACTTCAATCGACTCGATCGGCTCAGCCGAGGAGCTTCGCCTTCTGAGCAGCGAACTCTTCGTCCGTCAGTTTGCCGGCGTCGTGCAGATCCGACAGTGTCTTGAGCTGGTCGGCCGTGGTTTCGGTCCCGGCAACACTCTTGATGTAGCTGGCCTGCGCCTGCTGCGCCGCGGCGGCTGACTCCATCGACCGCTCCTGCATCTTGCCGCCGTTGGCGATCAGATAGATGAACACGCCGAGGAACGGCAGGATGATGATAAAGATCGACCATCCGGCCTTTGCCCAACCGGATATCGGGCTGCGGAAGATGTCCGCAAAGATCGTGATCAGCAACCAGATCCAGATCATGAACATGAAGAACCACAACATCCACCAGAAGACGTTGAGCAGTGGATACGACGATTCAGCGAGAGTCAACATGGGGCACCTTCCAAGCGAGAGACACTTCCTTCAGCGGCCAAGCCGTCGAGTAACAGGAGCCACTCGACGATCACAACCACGCTCGCATTCTAGGACCGGCCAAATCTGCAGGAGAACCTCAGAACGACTCCACCGGCAGATCCATCAAGCTCCCGTCTTCGGCCTCTGCGAGTTCCCTGCGCAGCTTTGCCTTCGGAAGAACCGTGGTCGCGAAATAGCGAGCCGACGCAATCTTGCCCTCGTAGAAGGCACGGTCGGCCTCGCTCGCCCCGTCCAGTGCGTCAAGAGCAATCTCGGCATGGCGAATCATGAGCCAGCCCATGATCACCTCGGCGAGGCTCTCGAGGAGCGGCGTGGTGTGCAGCCCGGTCTTGTAGATCGCAGGCGGATCCTGCATTGAGGCCATCGAGTGGCCGACCAACACACCGACGTGCGCCTGCACATCGTCGAGCGCCTTGCCGAGCAGCTCTCGCTCGACTTCCAGATCCTCGGAGCCGCCCTTGATCGTCTCGAGGATGTCCTGGCCGAGACGCATCAGCGTCGCACCCTGGTCTCGTGCGATCTTGCGGAAGAAGAGATCGAGTCCTTGGATGGCGGTGGTGCCCTCGTAGATCGTGTCGATCTTGGCGTCGCGGATGTACTGCTCGATGGGGTAGTCGCGCGTGTACCCGGAACCACCGAAGACCTGCAGCGATTGCGCGAGCAGCTCGTATGCCTTCTCGGACGAGTAGCCCTTGACGAGCGGCAGCAGCAGGTCGTTCAGCTTCGCGTAGTACGGCTCTTCGGGATGGAGATGCGACATGTCGAGGAGCCACGCGGCGTACATCGCCATCGCCCGCATCCCCTCGGCGTGCACCTTCTGCGTCATCAACATCCGGCGAACGGCCGGGTGGCGGATGATCGGCACCCGCGGCGCCGTCTTGTCGCGGCTTTGGGTGAGGTCGGCCGACTGGATCCGTTCCTGTGCGTACTCGAGGGCGTTCAGGTATCCGGTGGACAGGGTGGCGGCCGCCTTGACGCCGATTGACATTCGGGCATCCTCGATGATGAGGAACATCTGGCGGATGCCATCGTGGACGTCACCAACGAGGTAGCCCACGGCGGGTTCATCCATCCCGAACGTGAGTTCACACGTGGTTGATCCGCGGATCCCCATCTTGTCTTCGAGATTCGTCGTCACAACCCCGTTGCGCTCACCGAGCGACCCGTCTTCGTTCACGTGATACTTCGGAACGATGAACATCGAAAGTCCCTTGGTTCCCGGTTCTGCTCCGGGCCTGCGGGCCAGGACGAGATGGATGATGTTCTCGTAGTAGTCGTTGTCCCCGGAGGTGATGAACCGCTTCACACCTTCGATATGCCACATGTCACCTTCGACGTGGGTTGCCTTGGTGATCCCCGCGCCGACGTCGGATCCGGCGTCCGCCTCGGTCAGAACCATCGTGGCGCCCCAATTCCGTTCGATCATGGGTCTCGCGAAACGCTCGACCTGTTCGGGTGTGGCGACGGCCTCGATCACGCGCGCCATCAGTCCGCCGATCGCGTAGAGGTAGATGGCGGCGTTGGCACCTGCGAACAATTCGCTGCCGGCCCAGCGCAGCGCATCGGGTGCCCCAAATCCTCCAAGGCTCTGCGTCACTCCCATGAGGTGCCATCCGCCGTCGTGAAGTGCGTCGAGGCTCTTCTTCACCCCGGGCGGCAGCTCGACGTTGCCGTCGATTAGCTTGAGTTTCGTCCGGTCGGCCTCTACGAAACTCTCGGCGAAGTCCTCGGTTGCGAGCCGGTCCATCTCGCGAAGCATGTCCATCGCGGTGTCGTAGTCGAACTCCTCGAACGGTTCAACACCGAGGTACTCGTCGACGCCGTACGCCTCGAAGAGGTTGAACTGGAGGTCTCGAAGGTTGCTCTTGTAGTGACTCATTGCGCTCTCCCCGTTTCATGCCGCCGATGTGTGCCTGGCGACGAACGACCGCGGACGTTGACCGCTGACCGTCCGGCTTTTTGAGTATACACTCTATTTTGGAGCGTCCGCTCAAGATTCGGGTAAACTCCGGCGTGAAGGAGACGTGGGGATGGCCAGATATCAGGTCGGAATCAGGACCGAAACGAGAATCCTCGACGCGACCCGCGAACTGCTCGCCGAGGGTGGACTCGAATCAACCACACTCAAGGCGATCTGCGACCGGGCCGGGGTGCAGGCCGGTTCGTTCTACAACCTCTTCGCCTCGAAGGAGCAGGCCATCATGCGGGTGGCCCGGGACGCCATTCGTGCTGTGGATCCCGATCCCGATCACGCCGGCAGGGACACCCTCGACGACCTCGTCGACGCCTACATCCGGTTCATCATCGACCAGCCGGAGCTGGCACGTATCTACCTCCAGATCGCCGTTTCGGGGAGCAACGATGACTCCGTTGCCCGTCGGTTCCTGCGCCACCACGTCCGGCGCGTTGAACGATTCGCAGCAGCGATCCAACGTACGAATCCGAATCGCTCGCCCGCCGAGGCCACGATGACCGCTGAAGTGCTGCTCGGCGCACTTGACGGTCTCGCCTTCCGCTGGGTCCTCGACCAAGCCTTCGATTTCGCACTGCACGCACGTGCCGCGGCAGCTCAGTGCGTCTGACCCGATTGCCGCTTCCGTCGCGTAGGTTCGCGCCGAGTGCCGTACCATCGACCTGGTACTGATCGGACCGGAGACTCAGTTGGAATTCGCCATTCAGACGAGCGGTGTCTACGAAGATGTGCTCGCCGCCGCTCGGTTCTCAGAAGAACGCGGCCTCCCCGCCATCGCGCTCCCCGATCACTACCTGATGTCGCTCGACGAGGAGGGTGCCAAGACGGCTCCCGCCCCTGACGCTCTCACCCAACTCGCCGGCCTTTCTCGCGACACGCGGACACTCCAGTTGGTGGTGTTGGTCTCGCCGATCACCTTCCGGCACCCGGCGGTCCTCGCAAAGACGGCGATCACAATCGACCGCATGTCGGGAGGCCGCTTCACCCTGGGGATCGGGACTGGCTGGATGGACCGGGAACACGAAGTGTTCGGGTTCCCCTATCCGCCGATGACCGAGCGGTTTGAGATGCTGGAGGAAGCCCTCGCCTATGTCCGCGCAGTGCTGTCGGACGATCCAACAGGCTTCGACGGCGATCACTTCACGCTCGAGTCGTTCCCAATCGCTCCGAGGCCGGCCGGACACGTGAAGCTGCTCGTCGGCGGCATCGGCGCCACAAAGACCCCTCGGCTCGCCGGTAGATATGCAGACGAGTTCAACGTGTACCCGGGACCTGACCTCGGGATCAGAATCGACCGGGCTCGCGCAGCCGCCGACGCCGCCGGTCGTGACCCCGATGCCCTCATGCTCTCGAGTGCCGGCCAGGTGGTCGGAGCCGCGACCGAGGTTCAACTCGAACAACGCCTCGATGCACTTGCGAAAGAGGCCGACAGGACGCGGGAGGACCTCGCTGCAATGTTCGCGAAACGTGGCACTCCGATCGGCACGTACGATCAATTGCGCGAGCAGTTCTCCACTCTCGAGGGTCTCGGCATTACCCGTTTCTACCTCCAGGGTGGCTACGACCCCGACCACACGCCGGAACTCGTCGAAGCCGTCATCCGCTGAAGCCATTAGCGTTGGGCCCGTGAACAGCACGATGCTCGACATCGGTGGGCCGATACGGGTCACTGACTATGGGGGCCAAGGGCCCCTGCTACTCCTCGTTCACGGGCTCGGCGGGTCGACGGAGAACTGGGACGTCACCGGCCCGTTGCTGACCGGGAGCGGGCACGTGTGTGCGGTCGACCTCATCGGCTTCGGAGAATCGACGCCGGGAGAACGCAGGCCAAGCGTCGAGGACAACGGTCGCCTCGTCGCCGACGTGATCGACACCATCGGCTACGACAACGCCACGCTCATCGGCAATTCGATGGGCGGCCTCGTCTCCATGATCACCGCCGTTGAGCACGCCACTCGGGTCGATCGACTCGTCCTCGTGGACCCCGCACTTCCTGTGAGCCGCAGGCATCCTCCAGATTTCGAAGTTCTCACGAAGCTCATCGGACCCCTGGTACCTGGCATCGGCGTCCCTGCCTTCCGGGTCTATCGCGCCGCTCATTCGCCCGAGGAGGAAACCGCCGAGACACTCCGCATGGTCACCGCGAATTCGGAGACCGTCCCGGAGTGGGCACGGGATCGGCTCACGGACGCCAATCGCAGGCGGCGCAAGCATGACTGGGCGATCCCGTCGTTCCTCGAGGCAGACCGGTCGATCGCGCGATACGTACTTCGCCCGCGCCGATTCAGCAGGCTCATCCACAAGATCAGCGCCCCCACCCTGCTCGTTCACGGTTCGGAGGATCGGCTGGTCTCCGTGGACTCGGCCCGATGGGCGGCTGAGCAGCGGCCCGACTGGACGTATGAAGAGATGGAAGGTGTCGGGCATGTTCCGATGCTGGAAGCCGCCGAGTGGTTCGTCGATCTTGTGACCGACTGGCTGGAAGCAACAACGTGAGCTTCGACTTTCCCGCCATCTATCGATCAAACCGCGAGCGCTTCACAACACTTGTACTCGGACTCGATGGCGAGGACCTTGCCACGACGGTTCCCGCCACACCGCTGTGGACGGTCAAGGACGCGTTTGCACACGTCACGGGGGTGGCTTCCGACCACGCGACCGGCCGCCTCGACGGTGCACCTTCCGAACCGTGGACACAACGCCAGGTCGACGAGCGGCGGGACACAGCAGCGCGTGAGATCGCCGCTGAATGGACGGACGTCGGACCGACGATCGAGGCCATGCTCGAGGCGTCGGGCAGAGCGATGTCGGCCATGGTGATGGATCTGGTGATGCACCACTGCGACGTAATGGGTGCGCTCGGGGTCCGGCCACCTCACGGCGACGAAGGGCTGCGCCTCTGCCTCCGCGCATCGAATGCAATCGGCCCTCGCCTCGACGCCGCCGACCTCCCGGCACTCCGGATTCAAGTCGAGGGATTCGATCGCGTCCTCGGCACGGGCGATCCGGGCGTCACAGTGCGCGGCGACTCCTTTGAGATCACACGAGCGTTGTTCGGCAGGCGAAGCCTCGATCAGATCGCCGCGTTCGACTGGTCCACCGACCCGACCCCGTACCTGCCGCACTTCTCGTTCTTCACGCCGCGCGACACAGCCTTGGTCGAGTGAGCTCCGAGCGGGCAGCTACTGCTCGACGGGGAAACCCGAGTCGTACCAATTGACGATGCCGCCGTCGATTTCGTATACCTCGACGAAGCCCAGTTCCTTCATCGTCTTGACGGCGTCGGATGATCGATTGCCGGATCGGCAGTACATCACGTAGGGATCGTTCTTGTCGAGGCCGTCGAGTTGCTCGGCGAAGTCGGCGTCGTAGTAGTCGACGTTGATCGAATTCGCGAGTCGCGCTTCGTTGAACTCTTCGGGAGTCCTGATGTCCAGAACAACAAGCCCGGCCGGATCATCGTCGATGACCTGAGCTGCCTGCGCGGGCGAGACGAGCTCGATCGTCGCTGTGTCACTGCCCGACGAGCACGCTGCCGCCAGCAGCAGCACAACGAGAACCAGACCGGCCAGCTTGCGATTCAATCCATATGTCACGGTGATGTCTCTCCTTCTCGATTCCACCCGCAGGGTGGTCGACTAGTGCTGTCTCCACGAACGTTCGGGGGCCGACAGAACAGCGCAGAGGTTCGTGGTCGCCGCACTAGGCCAACCCAAGTGCAACGAGTCCGCCGGTGAGGTTGGCGACTTCCTTGAAGCCGCGTTGTGCCAGCAATCCGGCAGCCACACCCGAACGGTTTCCGGTGCGGCAGATGAACAGGATCGGACGGTCGGGATCGAGTTCGTCGATGCGTGTGAACAACGATCCGAGGCCGATCAGCTCGGCGCCGGGGAGTGTTCCCATGGCCCACTCGAAGGGTTCGCGAACATCGATGATCACGGCATTGTGCTCCTGGCTCCAGACCTCCCAGTCACGCGCCTCCACGAGAACAACTTCGCCCATTCGGTCGCCGATCACGTCAGCTGCATGAACAGCTTCTCGAGCCGCTCGGGGTCGTAGCCCTCGAGGGCGGCACGTTCCGGCTCGCTGACACACGCGCTCAACGTCATCGCGAAGTATCGATATCCCGCTTGTTCGAGCGCACGCATCGAGGCGGAGAACTGGGTGACCACGTCCGCACAGTCACGCCCGTCCTCGATCATCCCCTGGATGCCGCGGATCTGGCCCTCCACCCGACGAAGCCTCGTCAGGATGTCGTGGACCTCGGCGTCTTCCGGTTTCATGGCGACATGATATACCCCCAAGGGGTATACGGCTTTGACAACGGCAGTACGACGGTGAGGATCGGGAATTGATACGACCCGACTCAAGTTATACTGTATGCAACCACTCAGAGAACCAGCCCACCATGCCGGTAGGCACGCGCAACGAAGGAGCACACCCATATGGGACGCGCCGTAGGTATTGACCTCGGAACCACCAACTCTGTCATCTCGACTCTCGAGGGCGGAGAACCAAAGATCATCAGCAATGCAGAGGGGCACCGCACTACCCCTTCGGTCGTTGCGTTCGCCAAGAACGGCGAAGTCCTGGTCGGCGACCAGGCGAAACGGCAAGCCATCACGAACCCGTCGCGCACCGTCCGTTCGGTCAAGCGCCATATGGGCACCGATTGGGATATCGAGGTCGACGGCAAGACGTACAACTCGCAGGAGATTGCCGCCAGGATCCTCATGAAGCTCAAGCGGGACGCCGAGGCGTTCCTCGGTGAGAACGTCACCGAGGCGGTCATCACCGTCCCCGCCTACTTCGGGGACGCACAACGCCAGGCGACCAAAGAAGCCGGCCAGATCGCGGGTCTCGAAGTCTTGCGCATCATCAACGAGCCCACCGCTGCCGCCTTGGCCTACGGACTCGACAAGACCGAAGACGATCACCTCATCCTCGTCTACGACCTCGGCGGGGGCACGTTCGACGTGTCGGTGCTCGAGATCGGCGAAGGTGTGTTCGAAGTCAAGTCGACTCATGGCGACACCAATCTCGGTGGCGACGACTGGGACGACAAGATCATCAACTGGCTCGTTGAAGGCTTCAAGAACGACAACGGAGTTGATCTCTCGAAGGACGCCATGGCGATGACCCGCCTGAAGGAGGCCGCTGAGAAGGCCAAGATCGATCTGTCTTCCGTGATGGAGACGGAGATCAACTTGCCGTTCATCACCGCAACGAACGAAGGCCCCATTCACCTGCTCCGCACGCTCACACGGTCGGAATTCGATCAGATGACCGAAGACCTCGTCGAGCGGACCCGGATGCCGTTTGAAGAGGCGCTCAAGGATGCCGGTGTGACGATGAACGACATCAATCAGGTCATCCTCGTTGGCGGCTCGACCCGCATGCCGTCGGTGCAGGCCATCGTGAACGAACTCGCGGGGAAGGAGCCCAACAAGGGCGTCAACCCGGATGAGGTCGTTGCCGACGGTGCATCGCTCCAGGCAGGTGTTCTCACTGGTGACGTCAAGGGGATCCTCCTCCTGGACGTCACGCCGCTGACGCTCGGTGTTGAGACCGAGGGCGGTGTATCGACGAAGATGATCGAGCGCAACACCACAATCCCGACCCGCCGATCGGAGATCTTCACCACGGCCGCCGACAACCAGCCCGAGGTAGAGATTCACGTCCTCCAGGGCGAGCGTGCCATGGCAAACGACAACAAGAGCCTCGGACGCTTCAAGCTCCCTGGTATTGCCCCGGCCCGGCGCGGCGTCCCCCAGATCGAGGTCACCTTCGATATCGATGCCAACGGCATTGTCTCCGTGTCGGCGAAGGACCTCGGTACGGGTCAGACCCAGCAGGTGACGATCACCGGCGGCACAGCGCTGTCCGATGAGGACATCGAGAAGATGGTCAAGGATGCCGAGGCGCACGCCAACGACGATGCACAGCGCAAAGAGGCAGCCGAGGCCCGCAACCAGGCGGACCAAGCGGCATACCAGATCGAGAAGCAGCTCGCCGAACACGGTGACAAGCTGACCGACGACGAGCGGAAGGTGATCGAGGACAAGATCGCCGAGCTGCGGACGTTGCTGGCCAACGAAGCCGCAGACACCGAGGCCCTCAAGAACGCCACGAACGAGCTCCTGACGTCGTCCCAGATCCTCGGACAGAAGATCTACGAGGCGTCTGCAGCGGAAAGCGCTGCGGCAGCAGCCGACGACGCACCGGCGAGCGACGACGAGGTTGTCGAAGCCGAGGTGGTGGAGGACGATGAAGAGGCCTGAGGACAGCTTCGAGCCGGACGGATCTGCTCCTGATTCCTCCCCCTCAGGGGGAGGTGGCAGCGGCGCAGCCGCCGACGGAGGGGGTCAAGTGCCGATCGCGCCCGACCCCCTCGACGATCTCGTGATCCTGGAGGCGGGGCCGACGGCGCATGATCTTGGTCTCGAACTCCCCGAGGACCCGGACGAAGCCCAGGCGCTTCTGCTTCGCGAGTTGGGCGAGGCGCGACAGGAGGCCGGCGAGCAGCTCGAGATGCTGCAGCGCGTGGCGGCCGACTTCGACAACTATCGGCGCCGAGTCGAGCGGGACCAGGCGGAGAACGTGGAGCGCGCATCACAACGGGTCATCGAGAGTCTTCTTCCGACCCTTGACGCGTTCGACGCGGCCACTATGTTCGAACCGCAGACGGCGTCGGAGGAGAAGACACGCGAAGGCATGCTGTCGACGCGCACACAGCTCCTCGAGACCCTCGCTCGCGAAGGGTTCCAACCGATCCCTGCGGTCGGCGAACCATTCGATCCGAAGGTGCACGAGGCGGTGTCCGGACCCGCTGACGGTGACGGCGACCTGTTCGTCGACGCCGAGCTGCGGCGGGGCTACCTCATGCGCGGTCGGGTGATCCGGCCATCGCTGGTGACGGTGAAACATGCGTAAGGAATGGCTTGAGAAGGACTACTACGCCACCCTCGGCGTCTCGAAGACCGCTTCGGACAAAGAGATCAAGAAGGCCTTCCGCAAGCTTGCGCGCGAGTTCCACCCCGACAACAACCCCGACGACGCCGTCGCTGAGGCCCGGTTCAAGGAGATCAACGAGGCCTACGACACGCTCTCGGATGCCGATGAGCGCAAGGAGTATGACCACGCTCGCGAGATGGGCTACTTCGTAGGGGACCCGGGCGGTCATCAGCAGTATGTCCGTGTTGAGGATCTCTTCGGTGGTCGGGCCTCGGCCGGCGGCGGTGGTTTTCAAGACCTCCTCGGAGGCCTCGGCGATCTCTTCGGCCAGGGTCAACAGCAATACCGGCCGCGTCCCGCGGCCGGTCGCAATCTCCAGGCGGACCTCTCGTTGACGTTCCATGAAGCACTGGCGAGCACCACCAAGACCATCAACGTCGATGGGCGCAGTGTGAAGGTGAAGGTTCCCCAGGGAATCTCGGACGGCACCAAGGTTCGGCTCGCCGGGAAGGGTGAACCGGGATCGAATGGCGGTCCCGCGGGTGACCTCTTCGTCCGTGTACACGTGGCGGATCATCCCGTCTTCGAACGGTCCGGAAAACGCGACCTCAAGATCGAGGTGCCCGTTACGTTCTCCGAGGCCGCGCTCGGCGCGGTGATTCAGGTGCCGACCCTCGACGGAGTCACCAAGATCCGGGTCCCTCGCGGCACACAGGGCGGTACCGTCATGAAGGTGTCCGGCAAGGGTGTTGAGACGTCGAAGGGTACGGGAGATCTTCTGGTGACCCTCAGAGTCACCGTGCCGACCGAACTGTCCGATGGGGAGCGCGAACTCCTCGAGGCGTTTCGCGATGAGCGGGCCCCGGACAACCCGAGAGAGCACTTGGGGGTGACATGAGCAACCGTGAAGAAGCTCGCTACGTGATCTCCGTCGCCGCAGAAATGTCGGGTATGCACCCACAGACCCTGCGGATCTACGAACGGCGCGGGCTGATCGAGCCGTATCGGACACCCGGCGGGACGCGCCGCTACTCGGAGGCCGACATCGAGCGCCTGTCGCTGATTCAAGATCTCACGAGCGCCGGCGTGAACCTCGAAGGCGTCCGAAGGATTCTCTTCCTGGAGCACGAGATTGAACGGCATCGCAACCAGATCGACCGTCTGCGGCGCCTGCTGGAGGAGTCCGACGCTCGTTTCGTGAGCGACAGCGGACACAGGGCGGTCTTCAGGATGGGTGTTGTTCAGAAGCGAAACCTCCCGGCGATTCGCCGAGAGCGCCCGCAGAGTGATTAGCGAATCAGCGGAATAGCGGAGTAGCGTCGGCCTCCACACTTGGAGGCAACCATGGCGCTCGACGTTGAAGCCGTTCGCAGTCAATTCCCGGCACTCTCTCGGTACGTCAATGGGCAGCCGGCTGCCTATCTCGATGGGCCCGGGGGAACGCAGGTTCCGAAGTCCGTCATCGACGCGATGGCGGACTTCATGCGTGCCGGGGGAAGCAACCACGGCGGGCCGTTTGTGACTTCACGCGAAACCGACGCTGTCGCTGCGTCGGCGCGCCAGGCGGTTGCCGATCTCTTCGGAGCCTCGCCGGCTGAGATCGCGTTCGGACAGAACATGACCTCGCTCACACTGTCCGTCAGCCGAGCGCTTGGGGCAACATGGATGATCGGCGACAACATCGTCGTCACCAGGCTGGACCACGACGCCAACGTTTGGCCGTGGGTGATCGCAGCCAGGGACGCGGGCGTAGAAGTCCGCTGGCTCGACTTCGATCCGGAGGACGGCTGTCGGCTTCAGGTCGAACAGGTTGCCGACGTCATCGACCGACGTACCCGTCTTGTGGCGGCCACCCATGCCTCGAACGCGGTCGGGACCGTGACCGACCTCCGATCACTGATCGGCGCAGCGCACCTCGTCGGAGCGCTGACCTATGTCGATGCGGTTCACTACTCGCCGCACGGCCTCCTGGATGTTGCAGCGCTTGGAACGGACTTCCTCGCCGCGTCGTCGTATAAGTTCTTCGGGCCGCACACCGGCTGCCTCTACGGACGCACGGAAGTGCTCAACGACGTGACGGCGTACAAGATCCGCCCGGCTCCGGATGATCCGCCGGACAAGTGGGAGACCGGGACACAGAGCTTTGAGAGCCTGGCGGGCATCACAGCAGCCGTCGACTACATCGCATCACTCGGCGAGGGAGATTCGAGGCGAGAACGAATCGGATCGGCCATGGAGACCATCGGATGGTACGAGCGTGCTGTCTCCGAGCGGTTCCTCGAAGGGATCGCCGAACTCCCCCGGGTCCGCCTCTACGGGCGCAATACCTCCCACGGTCGCACACCGACTTTCGCGGTCTCAGTCAGCGGCACGCACCCGGATGAAGTGGCAGCTGCCCTCGGAGACCTCGGCATCTTTGTGTGGTCTGGCGACTACTACGCCGTGGAGGTGATGCGGCGCCTCGGTGTCGCACGCCAAGGCGGACTCGTCCGAATCGGCTTCGTGCACTACAACACCTTTGAAGAGGTCGACCGTGTTGTCGCCGCTCTCGGTGATATGGCGACGTGACGGCAGGACGGGGCATATGACGACGTTTCCAGACGAATTCGTGTTCGGGGTCACGGCTTCGGCGTACCAGATCGAGGGTGCCTGGAACGAGGACGGAAAGGGCGAGTCGATCTGGGACCGGTTCGTAAGAGAACCCGGCCGCATTCTCAATGGCGACACCGGGGACGTTGCGTGTGACCACTACCACCGGTATCCCGAGGACATCGCGCTCATGGCCGACGCAGGGATCCCGGCATACAACCTGACCACCGCATGGACCCGAATCATCCCGGAAGGGACCGGGCCCGTCGAACCGCGCGGGGTTGCCTTCTACGACCGCCTCGTCGACGAGCTTCTCGACAACGGCATCACGCCGTACGTGACCCTCTACCACTGGGAACTACCGCAGGCGCTCCAGGACGTCGGCGGCTGGGCCAACCGGGAGACCGTCGATGCATTCGTCCGGTATGCCGACGTTGTGAGCGGAGCACTCGGCGATCGCGTGACACAGTGGGCGACCCACAACGAGCCGTGGGTGGCCTCGTTCCTGGGTCACTACTTCGGCGAGTTTGCCCCGGGCCACACCGATCTGAGGGAGGCGCTCACCGTCGCGCATCACCTGCTCCTCGCCCACGGCCGGTCGGTGCCGGTCATCCGTGCCAACGTCCCCACCAGCGACGTCGGCATCATCCTGGACTGCCGGCCGTCGGCACCCGCAAGTGCAGATCCTGCAGACGTGGCAGCGAACCGGCACTTCGACGGGTTTCGGAATCGTTGGTTCTTCGATCCTGTCTTCGGCAAGGGGTATCCGCAGGACATCGTTGACGCCTTCCGGAAACGGGGTGCCTACGACCCCGAGCCTTCATTCATCCACTCTGGCGACCTGGCCGAAATCGCAGTGCCGCTCGACTTCATCGGGGTCAACTACTACACCGCACTCGCGGTCTCGGCCGGCCACGAGGAGGAGGAGATCACCTGGCTCAAACCCGGTCCGAACCCACCTGACGGCTTCACCGAGATGGGATGGGAGATCGTCCCGTCGGCTCTCACCACGTTCCTCAAGAGAGTCCGCGACGACTACGGCGCTACCGACATCCGCGTGACCGAGAACGGCGCTTCCTACTCGGATGGTCCGGGTCCGGACGGTCGTATCCACGATCGTCGGCGCATCGTCTTCCTGTGGTCACACCTGAGCGCCGTCGCGGACGCGATCAACCAGGGTGTGCCCGTGACCGGCTACTTCGTCTGGTCGATCCTGGACAATTTCGAGTGGACGCTCGGATACAGCCAGCGTTTCGGCCTCATATGGGTCGACCATGGGACCGGCGAGCGTATTCCCAAGGACAGTCTCTCTTGGTACGGCAACGTGGCCGCAGCCCACGCGATCGAGTGAGGTCCTCGGGCGGTTGATTCTGCCGATACGCTGTCTCCCATGCGGACGCTGATCACCATTCGGGAGCCTGGAGGACGTCCTACACCGCTTGTCGTCGAGGGAGACGCGTTCACGAATCCCGATGATGGGCCGATCGACGAGGAGGTCTCGACCGAGCAGCTCTACGCTCTCCCCGGTCTCGCCGACTGCCACGCCCATGTCGGCATGGACAGCATCGGTCAGGGAGGATCGCTCACCGACGACGATATTCGATCGAACTGCATCAAGAACGCCTGGATGCAGGTGGAGGGTGGTGTGCTCCTGATCGCGGACAAGGGGTCGTCGAGCGACGTCTCGCTCGAGATCCTCGCCGCTCCCCCTGCCACGCGTCCGGCGATGCGGATGGCCGGACGCATGATCGCCCCGCCGGGCGGCTACTACCCGGACTACGGATGTGAGGTTGACGAGGCCGGACTCGCAGAGGCCGTCCGGGCGTCAGCTACCGGTCCCGCATCGTGGGTGAAGATCATCGGCGACTGGCCGCGCAGGGGCGTGGGACCGCAAGCCAACTACGGCGAGGCGGCGCTGCGCGCTGCCGTCGACGTTGCTCACGCAGCAGGGAGAAGGGTCGCCGTGCACACCATGGCGCCCGCGGGCATCCGACCGGCTGTTGATGCCGGCGTGGACTCGATCGAGCACGGGTTGTTCCTGTCTGTGGACGACCTGCCGCGGCTCGCAGGCCACAACGCCGCATGGGTTCCGACGATCCTCGGCGCCGAATCCATCATCGGGTTCCTCGGGGCCGACAGTTCCGGCCGGAAGCTACTGGCGCAAGGTGTCGGGAACGTGCGAGAGCTTCTACCCGAGGCCGAACGGCTCGGCGTGACCGTTCTTGCCGGCACGGATCTGGCGGTACCCCACGGGAAAGTCGCCCTCGAGGCGATCCGCCTCCACGAACTCGGGCTTTCCAGACTTGCCGCGCTTCATGCCGTCACACGAGCCGCATACGACTACCTCGGTGTTGAACACAACTTCGCTCCCGGAGCAACCGCCGACGCGGTGTTCGTCCGAGATGACCCGAGGGAGAATCTCGAGACGCTGCTCGACCCGGTGGTGATCATCCGATCGGGCCGGATCGTCACTGATTGACATATTGATGACTTATCAATATGTTTTGATGTATGCGAACGACCATCAGGATGGATGATGATCTCCTCACAGCGGTCAAGGCCGAAGCTGCGGCCAGCGGTGAAACCTTGACTGCCTTCATCGAAGAAGCGGTGCGCCGACAACTCGCTGCACGCCGCGCAATCGCAGACTCTCCCGCACCCGACCTCCCAGTGTTCGCCGGCGACGGTCTTCTCCCCGGAGTCGACCTCGACGACTCGGCGGCACTTCTCAACCTCATGGAGGGCCGATGAGGCTGTTTGATGTCAACATCCTCGTCAACGCTCACCGAGCCGATGCGGACCACCACGAACCGTGCCGGGCCGTCATCGACGAGACGATCTCTGCTCCCGGAGCCTTTGGCCTCACGCCGATCGTCCTGAGCGGTTTCCTTCGTGTCGTCACCCACCCGAAGATCTTCAAGACGCCAACCCCATTCATCGATGCACTCGAGTTCGTGGAGGCCCTACGCGCACAACCGCAGGCCGAACTCGTCCAGCCGGGACCTCGTCACTGGGACATCTTCACGATGCTTGCCGGGGAAACATCAGCGCGCGGGAACCTGATCCCAGACGCCTACCTCGCGGCGATCGCAATCGAATCCGGCTCTGAGTGGATCTCGACAGACGGGGACTTCGCAAGATTCCCAGGTCTCCGCTGGATCGACCCACGGACCGTGTGACCTCTCGGTCAATGAGAAACGGCAGGTCACCCGACGATGTAGGTACCGGTTCCGACCGCGACCAGCGTGCCCTCGTCGTTGTGGAATTCCATGCGGGTGACAACCACTCTGGAGCCGCCGCGCAGCACCGAAGCCGAGGCATCGAACCAATCGCCGACACCCGGCCGGAGGTAGTCGATGCGCATGTCGATCGTGCTGATGTTCGAGAAGATGCGACCGGCTTCTTCCCTGGTAGTGGGCGGTGTACGTCCGACCACCGCCATCATCGCCGCGATCCCGCCGGCGACGTCGAGTGTCGCCGCCACAACACCGCCGTGAAGGAACCCGCGGGCGAAGTTGCCGACCAGGTCTTCGCGGTGGTCGACCCTGATCCTGGCCACGCCGTCGTCGTCGATCCGGCAGTCGCGAACGCCCAGGATTCGGTTGAACGGAATGAGCTTCTCGGTCACTTCGACCAGATCGGCGAGGGTGTCGAACTCGGACATGGCGCGAGTGTACGACCAGGGATCGGGGCGGGAATCGCGATCAACACTTGATGTCTGAGCCAAAGTGTGCGATATTGGGCCCTCGAACGAGCTGGTCGGCTCGTGGAACCCCTCCGTTGTTGAGAGTGTTGTTCCGTGTACGAAGGCCTACCGACCGGGAACTAATTTCCGAGGTTGAGCGTCTAAATGGGGACGCTGGAACCTATTGGGCCGAATCTCCAAGACGGACAGCGCTGAGACGCGAACCTACAGGTGAAGGATTTCACAAACATGAAGACGGCAGAAAAGATGCGATGGGTGGGTCAACCGCTCGAAATGGGCGACAGCCTGACTCGCTACCTTCAAGAGATCTCATATCACGAGCTGCTCACCGCAGACGAAGAAGTTGAGCTCGCTCAGGCTATCGAGGCCGGAACCGCGGCTGAGGAACAGCTCGCCGCAGTCTCGGTGCGAGGCGCCGAAAAAGTGCGCCTCCAGCGCGCCGCCCGCAAGGGACGTGAGGCCCGTGAGCGCTTCACCCAGGCGAACCTCCGGCTGGTTGTGAGCCAGGCCAAGCGCTACCGCAGCCAGTACGGCATCGAGTTCATCGACCTCATCCAGGAGGGCAACCTCGGCCTCATCCGTGCGGTTGAGAAGTTCGACTGGCGCAAGGGCTTCAAGTTCTCAACCTATGCGACATGGTGGATTCGCCAGTCCATGCAGCGCGCTGTGGCCGAGAAGTCGCGCACGGTTCGTCTCCCGAACTCCCTGCATGACACGCTCGTCACGCTCAACAGCACCAGGAACCGCCTGCTCTCCGAGCTTGGGCGCGAGCCGACTCCCGAAGAGCTCTCCGAGGAATCCGGCTTGACCTTCGACGCCGTCGTCGAGGCACAGCTTGTCAACGACTCGGTGTCGCTCGAGGCGCCGGTCGGAGAAGACGGTGCGGTGCTCGGAGACTTCGTCTCCCACCACGACGAAGAGGACCCGGTTCGCGAGACCGAGAAGGCCAGTGCGATCGAGGCTCTCCGGGACGCCATCAACCGCCTGCCCGAGCGTGAGGCCTACATCCTCTCGATGCGGGTCGGGTTCGAAGATGGACTCCCACGTACGCACGAAGAGATCGGCGGCAACCTCGGCCTCGGCCCCACCAGGGTCCGCTCGATCGAGAAGCTCGCCCTGTCGAAGCTCCGCCACCCGGCGTTCGGGCTCCGAGAGGACGCGATGGACTTCTAGTCCTCGGCTTTCGCCACAATCGTCTCAGCATGAGGGCCGCCCCCGCAACGGGGCGGCCTTCGTCGTTCCCGCCGCATGTCTCGCTCCCCAGCCGCGATGGGTGCGCGAGAATGTGAGACCACCGACGTGAAGGAGTCCCCATGAGCGCGAACCGCCCCGGCGTTGTGTATGGCCGAAGAGTCGCGATCGTCGACGGCCTCCGTACACCGTTCGTGAAATCCGGAACGGATTTCAAGGACCTCTCCGCGCTCGACCTGTCCTCTGGTGTTGTTGGAGAACTCCTTCAACGATCCGGTGTGGCAGGAGACCAGATCGATCAGATTGTCTACGGAGCGGTCATTCCCGACGTCGGAGCCCCGAACATCGCCCGGGAGATCGTCCTTGCCGGTGACATGCCGGACAGCGTCGACGCCTTCTCGGTGACCAGAGCCTGTGCGACATCCACCCAGGCAGTCGTCTCGGGTGCCCAGTCGATCTTGCTCGGGGACGCCGACATCGTGGTGGCCGGCGGCGCTGAGTCCATGTCGAAACCGCCGATCCTCTACTCGGATCGGTTCGTCGACATCCTCATGGACGCCAACGCAGCGAAGGACATCGGCAGCAAGGTCAAGGCCTTCTCCGCACTCCGCCCGAAAGACCTGGCACCGAATCCCCCTGCGATCGCCGAGCGTTCCACCGCTCTCACAATGGGCGGGTCCGCGGAGATCATGGCGAAGGAGAACGGCATCAGCCGCGAGGCTCAAGATGAGTACGCGCTGCGCTCCCACCAAAAGGCCGTCGAGGCATGGGACAACGGCATCTTCGATGATGAGGTGATGGCCTTCCCGGTCGGGCCGGACTATCGAACGACGGTGACAAGAGACAACATCCCCCGCCCGGACTCCAACCTGGAGAAGCTTGCGACGCTGCGGCCGGCCTTCGACCGCAAATATGGAACGATCACTGCCGGCAATTCGTCTCCGCTGACGGACGGTGCTTCCGCCGTGATCCTCATGGAGGAGAAGACAGCGGAACGGCTCGGCTTCGCACCACGAGCCTTCATCCGATCGTGGGCGTTCGCGGCACTCGATCCGAACTGGCAGCTGCTCATGGGGCCGTCGTTCGCGACGCCGATCGCCCTCGACAAGGCCGGATTGACGCTCGACGACATCGACATCATCGACATGCACGAGGCGTTTGCTGCGCAGGTCCTCTCGAATACCCAGGCGTTTGCGTCTGTCGAGTGGGCGCAACGCTGGCTCGGCCGCGACGAAGCAATCGGAGAGATCCCCGACGACAAGTTCAACCTCTTCGGGGGTTCGCTCAGCATCGGACACCCGTTCGGGGCGACCGGTGCACGCCAGATCACCACGATGGCCAACGAACTGGCCAGACGAGACGGCGGCAGAGCCCTTGTCACACAATGTGCGGCAGGCGGGCTCGGTGCAGCCGTCGTGCTCGAGCGCTAGGGAGGACATCATGGAACTCACGCACTTCGTGTTCGACGTCGAGGACGGCGTCGCCGTCGTCCTGCTCGACCGCGCCGGAGAACCAGTGAACACGCTCGGCCCGGCGATCTTCGATGATTTCATCGCAGTGATCGATCGCATCGAGAACGACCCATCCATCAAGGCGGTGGTATTCGGTTCCGCCAAGAGCGGAAACTTCCTCGCAGGAGCGGACCTCCGATTCTTCGAGACGCTCACCGATCCCGACGAGGCGGCCGAAGCGATCCGCGAGCTGCACGCGCTGTTTGCCCGCGTTGAGGCGCTTCACACCGTTCATGCCAAGCCAGTCGTGATGGCCATCGACGGTGCCTGCCTCGGCGGCGGACTCGAGTTCGCCCTCACCGGATCGATGCGAATCGCGGCCGATGGCAAGAAGACGCAGCTCGGCCAGCCCGAGGTCCAGCTCGGCGTGCTCCCTGCAGGGGGCGGGACACAACGCCTCCCTCGCCTCATCGGCATCGCTGCCGCACTCGACATGATCCTCACTGGTCGTTCGGTACGGCCGTACAAGGCTCACAAGATCGGTTTGGTCGATGAGATCGTGCCGGTTGAGTCCCTCTACGACATCGCGAAGCTGCGGGCTGCTGAGGCGCTCGGCCATCTCGGTGAGTCCGGCGGATCATCCGTTCGGGGATTCTTGGCGCCCACCCACCTGCAGGAGCTCGCCCTCGAACAGAATCCGGTCGGCAGGCGCATGCTGTTCCGGAGGGCTGAAGAGGCCATGCTGGCCAAGACGAAGGGTCTGTACCCGGCGCCGAAGCGGGCGCTGGAAGCGGTCAAGATAGGCGTCGACGAGGGCCCCGAGGCCGGGTACGAAGCCGAGGCGGTGTTCTTCGGTGAATTGGTCACGTCACCGGAGTCGAAGGCGCTGCGCGGAATCTTCTTCGCCTCGCAGATGATGAAGTACACAACCGGCATCTCCGGGCACGCCGAGCCCAACGAGATATCCAAGGTCGGAGTCCTTGGCGGCGGGCTTATGGGGGCCGGCATTACCTCGGTGTCCGTTCTGAAGGCCGGGACGACGGTGCGCGTCAAGGAGGTCGATGACGCGGGTGTCCAGCGTGCGCTGGCACACGTATCGAAGAACATCGAGCGCGAGGTGAAACGTCGCCGCCTCCGCCCGTTCGAGGCCGAACGCGCCATGAACAAGGTCACGGGCACAACCGACTGGAGCGGATTCCAGAACGCGGACCTCGTGATCGAAGCGGTATTCGAGAGTCTGGAACTCAAGCAGGCGCTCCTCGCCGAGGTTGAAGCGATCACACCGGAAGGGACCGTGTTCGCCTCGAACACGTCATCGCTGCCGATCAGCGAGATCGCGGCGAATGCCGCCCGGCCCGAAGCCGTGCTCGGCATGCACTACTTCTCACCGGTCGAACGTATGCCGCTACTCGAGGTGATCGTCACGAAGGAAACGGCAGATTGGGCGACGGTGACGGCCGTCGAGGTCGGAAAGCGCCAAGGCAAGACGGTGATTGTGGTGAAGGACGGTCCGGGTTTCTACACCACACGAATCCTCGTGCCGTACCTGAACGAGTCGTTCCATCTCCTCGAAGACGGAGCGTCGATCGAGGCCATCGACGACGCCATGACCGCGTGGGGTTTCCCCGTCGGTCCCGTTCTGCTGAGCGACGAAGTCGGCATCGACGTCGAAGCACACATCGCACAAGTCATGCTCGATGCCTTCGGTGAACGAATGGCCGCTCCGACGATGGCCGGCAACCTCGTCGGCGATGAACGGATGGGACGCAAGAACGGACGCGGCTTCTACAAATACGACGACAAGGGCAAACGAGGTGGTGTCGATGAGACCGTCTACCAGGCGCTCGGTATCGGTCCGCGTCGCGTGATCCCCGAGGCGGAGATCCAAGAACGGATCTCCCTCGCCATGGTCAACGAAGCGGCACGCTGTCTCGAGGAGGGTGTGCTCCAGTCGGCGCTCGACGGCGACATGGGAGCCGTCTTGGGCCTCGGATTCCCGCCGTTCCGAGGAGGCCCGTTCTGGTGGGTTGATCGGGTTGGCGCGGCCGAGATCGTCGCGAAACTCGATGCCCTCGCGGAACGCCATGGTGTTCGCTTCGAACCGGCCGCAATCCTCCGTACTCACGCCGAGTCTGGGGAGAACTTCCGGTAGAGGGCAGCCCTACCCGCCCCGGGCAATACCTACGCCGGAACAACAGGTCGGAGTGGTATCGCGCGTGTCGTGGCTCGTTGTCGGCATGAGTTTCCGGCGTTTCTCGGATTTCCTCTGGTTTCTCTTCGTCGAACCGGTTTTGTGTCGTAGGGGGGTGATACGTTGCCGGTATGTTGGATTTGTACGACGCCAAGTGTGGTTACGACGAGGGGATCCCATCCGGCTTGGATGCAATGGAACCGGGCCCGATCCTGGCTGCTTTCCTGGCCTCGATCGACGTGAGGCGGGTCTCCGGGTATGACCGCATCGTCGTACTGCGCGCCCACCAGCGACTCGTGTCGCACTACACGGCGTCGATGTATGCGGATATGGCCGCCGTTGTTGACATCTTGGACGACGACGACACGAAACGATCAGATGCTGCTGAAGCCGCCGCTGCCGAGGTCCGAGCCGCACTGCATCTCACCCGCCGCAGCGCCGACACCGAGATCGGCATCGCCCTCGAACTCGCCACCCGCCTCCCCCACATCCACGACATGCTCGCCTCGGGTGTGTTGGACCTGCGCAGGGCACGCGTCCTGTTGGACGGCACCAGCCATCTCGACGACGATGTGGCCCGCCGCATCGTCGACCAGATCGCCGACGACGCCACCCGCTACACCACCGGACAGTTACATGCCCGACTGCGCAGGCTGTGTATCGAGGCCGAACCCGACGACGCCACCCGCCGCTACCAAGACGCCGTCAAGGAACGACGCGTCGCTGTCGAAGCCAACGACTCGGGCACCGCGAACCTCTTGGGCATGGACCTGCCCCCCGACCGGGTGATGGCCGCCGCGCAGCGCATCAACCACATCGCACGCTCCCTCCGCCACAAAGACGAACACCGGACCATGGACCAACTCCGAGCCGACGTCTACCTCGACCTCCTCTGCGGCACCGCATACGGCAAAACCGATCGCGGCGTCATCGACCTGCGCGTCGACCTCGACACCCTCACCGAACTCAACAACCACCCCGGCGACCTCGCCGGCTACGGACCCGTCATTGCCGACATCGCCCGCCGCGTCACCAAACACCAAACCGACGCAGAATGGCGCTACACCATCACCAACCCGGATACCGGCCAACCCACCCACACCGGTATCACGAGGCGCCGCCCCACCGCTGCGCAACGCAGAGCGGTCGAGGCACGCAACCCCACCTGCGTCTTCCCCGGCTGCCGCATGCCCGCCATCAACGCCGACCTCGACCACCGCACCCCCTACAGCGACGGCGGCCCAACCACCGAAAACAACCTCGGGCCACTCTGCCGCCACGACCACTGCATCCGCCACCAACACGCCTGGACCTACACACCCCTCCCCAACGGCGACCACCAATGGACCAGCCGACTCGGCCACACCTACACCACCAGCGGAACACCCCCATAAAGACAACTGGGCGGAGCACCCCACAACGACCGAAGACAGAAGAAACGGCCGCCGATGTTGCCGGGTACGGGTGATGGTTCGAATCAGGTGGCTGCTTGCGATCCCGAAGTGTTCAGGTACCGCAACACCCCGTCCGGACCGACCGACTCATCCTCCGAGGGCCTGTGCACGACGAAGCAGAGCCAGTCTTCTCCCAACGGTCTGACCCCCACATCACAAGCCTTTGTGGGTGGGGTGCTTCGGGGACTGTGACGTGGCCTGGCGTGGCCTTCCTTGGGCGCGTATCAGCGCGAGGTCGTTTCGTGGTCCGCGGCCGACACCAAGGGCGGCGTGTGGGCGATGGCAGATGGCGTCACTGGGGGCTTCGGATCGTTCAGCTACGCCACCGGAGGCGACACCGCATACACCAACAACGGCGATCTCTGCAGACTCGAACCGGTCACGTTCACCTGGGAATGCAGCTTCACGACCGCTCTGGAAGTATTCCCCTCAGCGTTGGTCTACGACCCGATCAATACCCGGGTTGTCGTCATCGGCAACTCCTGCTGCACCTGGCCGGGAACCACTGTCACAGACAACGTACTCGCCATCGACCCCACCACCGGCGACACCGTAGAACTCCTCGCCACGGCGAACACACGAGTAGAGACGGACGGTTCCTAGCCGGCCCGAGCCGCGTCGATGAGGTACGCCACGGTTTCGGGGACCAGCAAGGAACTGTGGCTTCCAGGGAGGATCTCGGAGGTCGCGTCAAGGCCTGTCTGTTGCGGCCGCGTGGTGAGGAGGAGTCCCTCATCGATGTAGCTGATGACGCCGTCGTCGAGTTCACCGAGTTCATCGAGGTCCTCTCGGATGGTGCCGTCGGGATCACGTTGAGCGAACCAGCCATCCTCGTCCCATGGGTCCTCGAATGACCGCGCGAAGGAACCAGCTGTAGCGGCCCAGAGACGGATGCGTGCGGGCAGATCCACGGACCAGATTGCCGGATCGACGGCCTCAGCCACGATTGCCTGCATCTCCTCGAGATTCTCATCGAACGCTCCGTCCCACCATGTGGCGTGGAGGAAGTACTCGGCATCGCCGAGGACCGCGCCGACCGGTGCGACCAGCGGGGTCTGGGCCAAACATCCGGATGTCAGATCGCGTGTTGGGCCGAGGACGAGACTCGCTCCAGACGTGGCACCAATGGCGGCGACGAGCACCCGCCACGGCGGAAGGTTCTATGAGGACCTCCTGGATCGCGCCGGACGGACTGCTCTCGCCTCCGAAGTCGAACTCTTGAAGTCCGAGTGGCCCGATACCGTGTGTGCGGAGGTTCATGGTGTTGGTGGGGCGAGAAGTTGTGTCCATTCGCCGGTGTCGAGGTCCACGGCCCAGACGGCGCTCACGGCTGGTGATAGCCCGAACGAGTGAGGGTTGATGAGAACGAGTCGATTGTTGATCGGGTCGCCGACCATGGCGCCACCCATAACAGCCGGACCAATCACCGGGGCCCCGTCAGCGCTAAAACCCTGGCGCGCCACATCAGCCGGGTAGTCAGAACCCTCGAAGCAGTTGTCCCACGTGAGTGTTTCCGGGTCGAACCAGCAGATCTCCTTGTTCGGCTGGGTTTGAACGTAGGCGGTATCGGTGTCCGCGGCGTAGCTGATGATGGAGTATGCGCCCATGATGACGGCGCCGGGACCAGTGGCGAGCGTGCTTCCGGTTCGGGGGTCGACGACGTGAGGTGGTCCGTCGGTGTAGTTGCGGTCACCGGTGTCGTCGCCCGTGCCCGAACCACGGCCATCCCCGTAGCCGGCGAATATGAGTTGGTCGGTCTGGGTTGAGTAGCCGATCAGGTTGCGCCATGCCTGACCGTCCAGGGCTCCCACACGTGTCCAGCGGTCGGCGTCAACGTCGTAGGCGCTGAGGACCGTCAGTTGGATTCCGAGTTGGTCGTGTTGGGCGAGGACGAGACCCGACACCGGGTCGTAGACGGCTCCGCTCACCATCCACGAGCCCGTTGGATGGTCACCCGGCATCGCTTCCCGGTCACTGATCCGTGTCCACGTGTTGGCGTTCGGGTCGTAGACCGAACTGCTGGTAGCGCGCAGGGAGATGACCCGGTCGGAGTCGGCGTCGTAGACGAGAAGGCCGCCCGGGTACCGCTCGGGGGTACCAATGGGATTCATCTGTTCCCAGGTGTTGGTGCACACGTCGAATGTCCAGGTCTCGTTCGCTGAGTCGACGTAGACGATCCTGCCGGTGTGTCGGTCGAACGCGGCAGCCTGGTTCCCTGCATAGCCGGGGTCGGGGCGTGCCTGGTCGACAATCCCGGGGTTGTCCGGGTCGGAGCCTTCCGGGCAGGTCGCGGCTGCTGGTGCGGCTTTGGCCGCCGTCGTGGACAGGATCGGGTCCCATACGTCTGGGGCGACGGCGTTCGACGGATCGACCCCTGGCCGGATTCCGCCGGGGACCCGCAACACGGTCGCCTCAGATCCGTTGAGGCCGACGATTCCCAAACGGGACGTGATCCAGAGTGTTCCGGTGTCATCGACGGCGGCGCCGCCCCACCCGAATCCCCAACCCACGTCGGCGATCGTGATCGACGACCATGTTGTACCGTCGAACCGTGAGACCGCGCCCGCGGCAGGTTCCTCACTTGATCCTGGGTCATCCAAGGCTCCGCGGACGGCCCCTCCGTGGACGACCCACACCGTGCCATCGGGTCCGACAGTCAGAGCAGCTGTTGCGCTTTCGTAGAGCCCGTCATTCTCGTCGAAGACGGTCCACAAATCGCCATCAAACCGCGCCACGCCAACGGCTGCGCCCTCTTCGAAGGGATCGATCGTTTTGATCCAGATGTCTCCGTTCGGAGCCACCGCCACGGAGTCGATCTTACCTGAGGGGAGACCGTCGGCGGCCGTGAATCGGTCCCACTCATCTCCGTCGTATGCCAGCAGTTCCTCCCACGAAGCCACCCACAGCGTGCCATCCGCCGCGACGGCCATATCCGTCGCCCAAACGGAGGCGCCCGTCGCCCAAACGGAGGCGCCGTCCACTTCGGCGGAAGTCACGGGTACAACGTTCCATTCGGTGCCGTCGAGTTGCAGCAGCGTCTCTTCTCTGAAGGCCAGTGAGAGCACTCCATCGGGACCGACGGCCATCGCCGTGATCGAGTTCAGGCACTCCTCACCATCGACGCATCGCGGGTTGACGATGTCGAGTTGGTCGTAGCCGGCCGGCTCGCTCCAGCGGGTTCCGTCGAACCGGGCGAGACCCTGGTTCGAGGTGGACGCCCAGACCGTCCCGTCTGGTGCAACGACGATCCCGCCCCATGCTCCGTCGGTGACCGGGAGACCGTCGGCCGATCCGAACAACTCGGCATTGCGATCTTCGAGATTCCACCGGACGATGCCTAGGTCAGTCCACGCCCACAGCGAACCGTCGCCCACGGCCACCGCCTTGGTCGCGTCGACCGGCAGACTCGAAGCGACAAGCGCAGGGTCCACCGTGATGAGTGGTGCCGCGTCCGGAACGCTCACCGGCGTCTCGTCTGGGATGTTCGCCGTTGTCGTGGCAACCACGGTTGGCATTGGCTCGTCGATCACTTCCGAGTCGGTCCCGCTGATCAGCCACACGAACCCGCCAATCATGACGAACACCGCGAGTGCGGCCGCCACCGCGACCGCCCAATTTGGGACGACCCGACGGTGCCCGGATCGTTCAAGGATCTCAGAGACGTCGACCGGCTCAGCAACAGCGTCGTAATACTCACGGATGCTCGTTGACAGATCAGGCATCAGCCGTCACCCCCAAAGCCGCTCGAAGCTTGCGCAAACCTCGGCCGAGATGAGTCCTCACCGTCGCCTCCGAAACCGACATGACCGCCGCAGCCTCACTGTGGGTCCATCCGTAGCCGTCAACGAGTACGACCGCCATCCGCTGCTTCCGACTCAACCGGCCCAATGCGGCGGGGAGACCGGGCTCAACCCAGGGCTCAGTACCGGACATGGGTACTGGATCGGGACGTGGCCGGAGCCGGGGCCGGCTCTTGCTCTGGCCAACCCGGTACAGGTAGCCGACCGGCTCGTCCATTCCACTCACCCGATCCCAGTGTTCCCAGCCATGCGCCAATGCCTCTGCCGTCGCATCTCGACCGCGTTCGGGGCCATACGCCGACATCAACGCGATACGGAGCCTCGGCTCGTAGAGCTTCACAAAATCGGTGAACTCATCCTCAACCGATCCAACCACAGCGTGGCTCCCGTCCAGTCTGCGCTCTCACCACGTACAACCCCTGAGAACACAAGAACCGTGACATCAAACCTACACAACCCGACTCGACCCCTGCCCACGATCGGCCAGCCGAGAATCCAGAACGCCGAATTGCTCGAATCGCACCGTCGATAGGCTTCGCCCGTGCCGGAACGCCTCTTCACCCGCCCGTTTGTCTTCTCATGGCTCGCGAACTTCGCGAGCGGCATGACGTGGGCGTTGTTCCTGCACTTCTCCGGCTACCTCTCCGACCTCGGCGCAAGCGACACCGAGATCGGGTTGATCTATGCGGCGACCGCCGTGGCCTCGGTGGCGATGCGCCCGCTGCTCGGAACGGTCATGGACCGATACGGACGCAGGCCGGTGATCCTGTTCGGGAACGTCCTGAACATCGCGTTCGTACTCCTCTACCTCACCGTGACGGTCCTGGGACCGTGGGTGTATGCCGTGCGCATCGGCCACGGGGTTGCTGAAGCCATGTTGTTCAGCGCCCTGTTCACGTACGGCACCGACGTCGTGCCCAAGGCGCGTCGCACCGAGGGCATCGCCCTCTTCGGCGTGTCGGGGTTGCTGCCGATTGCCGTCGCCGGGATCTTGGGCGACTTCGTTCTGTCAATCGCAGGATTCCGAGAGTTGTTCCTAACGGCGGCCGGATTCGCGATCGCGACGCTGCTGCTCTCGCTGCCGCTGCCTGAGCGCCGGCCCGAGTTGGAGCCGGGAGAGTCTCCGGGTGGATTCTGGAGCATCGTCACGCAACGGAACCTGTTGCCGATCTGGTGGATGCTCGGCGCGTTCTCGGTCGTGCTCACGGCGTACTTCGTCTTCATCCGCCGCTACGTCGACGACACCGGGTTCGGAAGTGTCGGATTGTTCTTCACCACCTACGTGGTAGTCGCCATCCTCGAGCGGGTCTTCTTCGGCTGGCTCCCCGACCGTGTAGGCAGCAAGCTCGTGCTGTACGCGTCGATGGTTTCCCTCGTCCTCGGGTTCTTCGTGCTGGCCGGCACCGGCTCGTGGGTTGGGGTGGCTATCGCCGGTGCTCTCTGTGGCGCAGGCCACGGCTTCGCGTTCCCGATCCTCACGGCAATGGTTGTGGACCGCGCCCCCGACAGCGATCGTGGCTCGGCCATGTCGTTCTTCACCGCCCTGCTGGACATCGGAACGCTCATCGGGGGCCCGCTGTTCGGCCTCATCATCGATACTGCAGGGTGGGATCCGATGTTCGTGGTCGCCGGTGTCGGCCTCGGTGCCGCGACGGTCATATTTGCGCGCTGGGACCGTTCGGCTGCCAGCGGAACTGAGAGCGAAGCCGCTACTGCCGATCGGGCGTGAAACCGATCATCGGTATCTGCTGCATCATCGCATTCCACGAGTCCTGGGTCTCGTCATGGGAGACACCCATCATCGCTTCGAGCTTTGCCGCCGTTTTGGGGTGTTCCTGCTCGTAGTTCTTCATGACTTCAACGGCCTCTTCGGTCGGGAGGAATCGCTGTGCTGTGGGATACCGGCTGCTCCCGATCCAGATGGCAACGGCAGGGCTGGCCTGGATGTTGCGGTACCAGTCGGCCTTGGAACCCGTGCCCGATGTCACGATGTACTCGTCGGTCTCGGGGTTGTGAAAGGCGACCTCGAGGGGTGTCTGGTAAACGGCTCCCGACTTCCTGCCCTTGTGTTCGAGGAGAAGGAATCGCTGGCCGAACACGAAGCCGAGTCTGGCGCGATACAGCCACTTCGGTGACTGCATGAACCACTTGGCTATGCCGGACGGCCTCTTGCGGCCGGCTGATCCACTCTCGCTCGACATCGCTCAGTCCTCGGTGTTCGGGTTCTCGTCCGAATACGCCTCCATGGGAGGGCAGGAGCAGACAAGGTGGCGGTCGCCGAAGGCGTTGTCGATCCGACTCACCGGTGGCCAGTACTTGTCCCGACGGAGATGATCGGCCGGATACGCTGCGTCTGCTCTCGAATAGAGGCGGTCCCACTCGTCGGCCAGGAGGTCTTCTGCTGCGTGCGGCGAGTGCCGCAACGCACTCTGCTCCACGTCGACATCCCCCGCTGCGACGGCGTCGATCTCGGCCCTGATCGAGATCATCGCATCGCAGAACCGGTCGAGTTCCTGCTTCGACTCCGACTCGGTCGGTTCGATCATCAACGTCCCTGCCACCGGGAACGACATCGTCGGCGCGTGGAATCCGTAGTCGATGAGTCGTTTCGCGATGTCCTCGTTCGTCACACCCGTGTCGTGCCGGATGTCGCGGATGTCGATGATGCACTCGTGTGCGACGAACCCATCGTTGCCGGTGTAGAGCACCGGGTAGAACGGCGCGAGGCGGGCTGCGACGTAGTTGGCGTTGAGGATCGCTATCTCTGTCGCCAGCCGCAAGCCGGCCGAACCCATGAGAGCGATATACGCCCACGAGATCGACAGCACGCCGGCCGACCCCCACGGCGCGGATGCAACGGCCCCGATCCCGTCCTCGTGGCCGGGCATGTCGGGGACGAGCGGGTGGCCGGGGAGGAAGGGGGCGAGGTGCCCACGCACCGCAATCGGTCCGACACCTGGCCCTCCACCTCCGTGGGGGATGGCGAACGTCTTGTGGAGATTCAGGTGGGAGACGTCGCTCCCGAAGGAGCCCGGCTCAGCGATCCCGACCAAGGCGTTGAGGTTCGCCCCGTCGAGATAGACCTGACCGCCGTATTCGTGCACCACGTCGCACACCTCGATGATCGTGTCCTCGAACACACCATGGGTCGAGGGATAGGTGACCATGATCGCCGCGAGCGAGTCTGAGAACTGCTCGGCCTTGGCGCGCAGATCAGCCACGTCGATGTTGCCGTCGTCGTCGGTCATAACCACAACAACCCGCATGCCGGCCATCGAAGCCGACGCCGGGTTCGTCCCATGGGCCGATGCAGGAATGAGGCAGACGTCCCGATGCCCTTCGCCGCGTGACTCGTGATACGCCCGAATGGCCAGAAGCCCCGTGAACTCGCCTTGCGCCCCCGAATTGGGCTGCACCGACACGGCGTCGTAGCCGGTGAGGTCGGCGAGCCAGCCCTCAATGTCTGCGATGAGGCGGATGTACCCCTCAACCTGGTCGAGGGGTACAAACGGATGGATGTCGGCGAACTCCGGCCAAGTCACGGCCGCCAGCTCGGCTGCGGCGTTGAGTTTCATGGTGCACGAGCCGAGCGGAATCATTGACCGATCGAGGGCGATGTCCCGACTCTGGAGGCGTCGGATGTAGCGCATCATCTCGGTCTCGGATCGATGCTCGTGGAAGACCGGGTGCGTCATGAACGCCGAAGTGCGCTCCAGCTCGGGAGGGATCCCGGAAGCGGCATGCGGAATGAGGACCTCCGTGTCGGCCGTGACGTCGAAGATCTCGAAGAGTGCTTCCACATAGGCGGGTGTTGTGGTTTCGTCCAGTGTCACTCCGACCGTCGTGGCGTCAACCGGACGGAGATTGATCCTGCGCTCGCGTGCCTTGGCCAGAGTCTCCTCAGCACTCACTGTGCGGACAGTGAGCGTGTCAAACCATGTGTCGTTCAGCACCGCAACACCACCGTCGCCGAGTCCTCGCGCCAGCGCACTCGTGAGCCGATGGATCCGTGCTGCGATCCGTTCGAGGCCGTCGGGACCGTGATAGACGCCGTAGAAGCCGGCCATAACCGCAAGGAGCACCTGGGCCGTGCAGATGTTCGACGTCGCCTTCTCACGACGGATGTGCTGCTCGCGGGTCTGGAGGGCCAGGCGCAGCCCGACTCGCCCCTCTGTGTCCACTGACACGCCGACCATCCGACCCGGCAGCTGTCGCTTGTGATCGTCTCTCGTCGCCATGAACGCCGCGTGTGGCCCACCGAACATCATCGGCACACCGAAACGTTGGGAGCTCCCGACAACGGCATCCGCGCCGATCTCTCCGGGAGGCGTCAGCAGCGTCAGCGCGAGCAGGTCGACAGCGAAGGCCACAAGTGCCCCGGCTTCGTGGATGCGTTCGACCGCCCGTGCGTGGTCCCGAACCACACCCGAGGTACCCGGGTACTGGATCAGCACGCCGAACACACCGTCCGGAAGATCGGCGTGGGGATCACCGACGACAACCTCGAGGCCGAGCGGTAGGGCCCGCGTCTTGATGACCTCGATCGTCTGCGGGTGGGTCTCCTCATCGATGAAGAACACCGAGCCTGAGCCACGGTTCACCCGCTTGAACATCGCCATTGCCTCGGCTGCCGCCGTGCTCTCGTCGAGGAGGGACGCGTTGGCGATATCCATGCCGGTGAGGTCCGACACCATCGTCTGGAAGTTGAGCAGCGCTTCGAGACGCCCCTGCGAGATCTCCGGCTGATACGGCGTGTACGCCGTGTACCAGCCGGGATTCTCGAGAACGTTGCGTTGGATGACCTGCGGGACGATCGTGTCCGCGTAGCCCATGCCGATCAGCGACGTGTACCGCTCGTTGCGGTCGGCGAGCATCCTGAGCCTTACCATGACCTCCCGCTCGGACATCGGCCCGGGCACGTTGTGTTCGTGATTGATCCTGATCGCCGGAGGGACCGCACGGTCGATGAGGTCTTCGATCGAGGTCGCACCAACAACATCCAGCATTTCCGGAAGGTCGGCAGTCGACGGACCGATGTGGCGCGACCAGAAGTCATCGGTTGGTTCCAGCTCCCGGAACGGAATGTCGGTCATCGGCTGCTCCTCGATCGGTGCGCGGTCGGGCCTGCGCCCCGTCTGTCGCATGACCTGAGAGATTCACCGCCCTGGCGGCTTTCCCCTTCGGTGAGGGCCGTTGCCCTGCTCTCCAGAGGCGCCTCGCCCCACGGTCCGTGTGCCTGCAAGTTTCCCGGGGTGGTTGCTCCGTCGGCGCGACCTTCGTCGCTCTCCCGCAGGGGTCGTTGGCTCTCGGATCGTACCAGCCGGCGCCGTATTGCGAGATGCCCCTGGTCACTCCGACCTTCGTGCGCGACACTGGGAGGAAGGAGGTGTCGGATGGTTTCTCACATCCTCGTAGCGGTTGACGGTTCCACCCACGGTGACCAGGCCCTGGCATTCGCCTGCGATCTCGCCATCAAGTACCAGGCCGAAATGACGATTCTCAACGTCGTGTCGTATGCCTCGACGGTTCCGCTGGCGCTCGGTGCGTATGCCGAACTCGAGGGCCTCTACGCAGAGTCCCGTTCGGTCCTTCAAGATGCGGGCGACAAGATCGTCGCGAACGCGGCCGAGCAGGCCAGTCGGCTCGGGGTTGAGAACGTCACACCCGTTGTTGAACTCGGGTCGCCCGCCCAGGCCATCTGCGACACAGCCGATGCCATCGGAGCCGACGTGATCGTCATGGGCCGGCGAGGCCTCAGCGACTTCACGGGGTTCTTCCTCGGCAGCATCTCGCACAAAGTTGCCCACTCGGCAGACTGCACTGTTATCACCGTCAAGTGAGGAGCACCAATGAGTCCGCTCGCTGAGTCGATCGTTTGTGTCGAGTGCGGAGGGACGGCACACCTGTTGACGGGATTCCCGCCCGACGACCCTCCGATGGCCGGCGACATCGTCCCCTACCGCTGCGCGGATTGCATGGAGCGGTTCGACCTGGTCGTCGACGACGCTGATTTGGAAGACGACGGAATCGACCTGATCTAGGAAATGGTTGCCGGGTCGTGCGACTCGTGCGGCGGATGTGGATCGTGCGGGAGATCGAGCCGTCCGATTCTGAACATGGCATACGGGCCCGGGTAGAGAAGGTTCGAGACGCGTGACGTGTAGATGTCGGCGTATCTCTCGACCTGTCGTGCCAGCAGACTCTTGTCCGCTCCGGCGCGCATCATGAGCCCCCATGCGGGGTTGCGGAGGTGTCCCGCTTCGATCGCAAGCGGCGCGATGTCGTCGTCGAGCGCAAGGAGTTTCTCTCTCGTGGCGGCGATGGCGGTGGCGGAGTCCGGCACGTCGATCATCGGCGCCGAATGACCACTCCGAGATCGGAGGGCGGCAAGGCGCAGTGCGCTGAGGCGTGCCTCGAGCTGTTCCTTCTGCTCCATCAACTCTCCGAGCCGCCGTTGGCTCGGGAGGAACCCTTCCAGGGCTCGAATCTCCGACTCGAGTTCCTGCAAGATGAGTGCGGTCCTCCACCGAAGCAGCGCCTTCGAGAAATGCACATCGCCGTAAAGGTGGTCGCCGACGTAGAGGATCTGATCGCCCGACAATCCGAGGAACTCCTCAACCAGACGGGCATTGCCCCCGTAGAAGATGCCGCCCGTTTCGATCGAGCCGAAGTGCGGCTGGAGCAGCCCGCTCTCCTCGTCGACGACCTTGTACAGGGAGTTCGATGACGTGAAGAAGTCCGGCTTCGCCGCCGAGACGATCACCGTTCCGAACAAGTCTCGCCACGTTTCACCGGCCGGCAGGTAGCGGTCGAACGTGTAGGTCATCATCGCACTCGCGAACGACCACTCCGAGTTCGTGATGAGCATCAGACGTTTCCCCGCGTGCTGCTGATCGAGCAGGCTCGCAACGATGTCGCCGTCGAGCGAGATGAACCGTTCCGGGTCGGCGAGCACGTCCGCTTTCAGCACCCCGTCTCGGTGTGAACCGTCCACGGCCGCACGCACCGCAACGAACAACTCGTGGTAGCCGACGCCGCTCGGCAGCTTCCCGGCGTCGAGGAGGTCGACTCCCTGGGCGAACAGGCTCGCTTCGGAGAGTGAGAACAGCGTGTTCAGAAACACATATCGGTCGTCGCTCAGGTCGACGAGCGTCCCCGAGTAGGCGTGGCGAAGCTCCGAGTAGTCGAGGAACCGCGTCCCGTGCATGGCGCGAATCACCCACCCGAACCGGGTTGCCTTGACAAGGTTCCCGAGGTCCAGGTCCATGACCAGTCCGCGGCTCACAACCGATGCGTCGAACTCGAGATGTTCAACCGGCCATCCCAAAGCGGCGAGTCGCTCGCGGGCGTGGGCGAAGGCGCGCTCTTCCCACGCCTCGGCGTGATACTGCGTGAGCGTGTAGTCCATGTCGTACCCGATCGCCTTGATCGAGCGCATGTTCAGCGTGCGGTTCGTGAACACCCGCCGCTCAGGCGATGGATCGGGAATCAGGATCGGGTCAATGGGCATGGGGAGAGTCTACGGAGAGTCGGCGGACGGGCGTTCGATCGTTCGGAGGGATGACAAGAGGTCCATGGATAGACACCACCGTGTGTACATCGGTTCGGACAGGGAAACCGCTGTCCGAACCGATGGGGCCCCGCCAAACGGCGGGGCCCCATCTCATTAGATGCCCGACTCGATCAACGTCCGCCGCGACGATTGAGTGGAACGAACACCGTCACCGAATCAACGGCTTCATTGCCGCACGCATCGGTCACCTTGTACGTGATGGTGTAGGTCCTGCCCTCACCCTGTCCTGAGCGTTCCGCCCGGAGCTTGAAGGTGAAGTCATCAACGATCACGATGTCATTGACCGTATTGCCGTCGCCAACGCCATTGTCCGGCTCGCTCGATACCACCTCGACGAGTTCGATCGTCGGATTGGCATCGAAGTTGTCGCTGGCAACGACCGTGGTCGTCACCTCCACATACTTGTGGTTTGCAGGCCAAAGAACATCAGGCGTGGCCGTGATCGTCTCGATTACCGGGGCGATCTCTTCACAGAGATCGAGTCCGATGATCACCGGGTCGTGGTCCGATGACCGATAGGCGTCCTCCTGGAAGATCGGGAGAGCCGCCGACTCCCGCTCAAAGGACTGTTCAGCCGGATCCTGGATGTCATCGTTGTAGTCGAACAGGTTGATCTCGTCGGCGTTGATGTGCCATTCAGTCACACCTTTGACCTGGTCCAACAGGCTCGCATTCGCGAGCGCATGGTCGAGATAGCCAAGCTGTCCGTCAAACACGTAGCTATAGGCCCCTGGTCCGCCGAAAGAGTCCACCAGATTCGTGTACCCCACCGAAGTGATCGCTGAGATCGGATCCTCCATGGCATACGCGTTCAAGTCGCCAATGATGAGGAAATCCGAGTCGCCGCTTCCGGTTGGGTCTGTTGCCAGGTAGTTCGCAAGCGCAGTCGCAGCGCTGGTTCGCGTGAGATTGCAATTGGCCTGGCCATCTCCGAGGTCGGGATCTCCAACGTCGTCACAGGGTGAGCCCTTCGACTTCAGATGGTTGACGGCGACGGTGAATTTCGCCCCGCTCGCTATCTCTTCGAACGTCTGGATCAGAACAGGCCTGTTCTTGGTATCGATGAACGTCGGATCGACCGACGAGTCGAGAATTGCGAAGCCGCCTGCCGCGTCGACGATCGCCGGCTTGTAGATGAGTCCGACCTTGATCGCGTCGGTGCCGATGGTTCCTGCGTCGACGAAGTCGTACGTGCCGTCGCCAACTACAGCGTTGAGACCGCCGACGAGGTCGGACAGCGACTCACTCGGGTTGTTTTCGAGTTCAATCAAGCCCACAACATCTGCGTCGATCGCGGCGAGGGCCGCGACTGTCTTGGCCCGCTGGCGATCTAGCTCGGCGACAGAGTTCGCCCCACGACAATCGAGATTGGCGCTCGGCCCGCAAATGTCGGGGCCAAGATCGATAGTCGTGAAGTAGTTGAGCACGTTGAAGCTCGCTACTTTGAGTCTCCCTGCGATTTGATCCGGGCTCTCCGTCCTTTCGTCGTTGCGGGTGAATGTGTAGTCAAACACCTCAGGTGTCGGCTTGACCCGCCACTCACCAAACGCCCAATCCAATCCGCCTGTCAGGCCGAGGATGCTGTCACCACCTCGGAAGTCATTGGATATGCTGAGGCCCGGTGTGGGGTAGTAGTACGGCTCGTCAACCAGGCCGGTGATCGCATCGTTCTGGTTGTTGTTGTCGTCATCGAGGACGATGCGCCTGGTGGCGAGATCAGCCAGGAACGTCGTATACCCATCGACACTTGGGAGATTCTGGTGGGTGAACTGGAACGGTCGCTCGTCGACCGTCAACACAACCTGTCCGAAGCGGGCAAGCTCGAAGTACTCGCTCACAAACAGCGTGTCGGTGAACTCGACCAGCATGCCTTCGAGCTCTTCGAACGTGAGTTCCTCGTCAGTACCGTCGCGCGCTGGTAGCTCGAGCGGCTCTGCTGATGGCAACGCAACGCCCGACTCTTGGACGACGACCCTGCCGCCCGTGGCATCGATCTGGCTCATTTGGAAGTCCTCGCCAGCGTCGCCTATCACAGTGACACGGTCACCGACCGCGAGTCCGACCGGACATGTCGATCCACATCGGACCCGTATGCCCTCAGATGTTGCAGGATCGCCGTCGTAGTCGACCTCTTCCTCCTGGAACAGGAATCCGTCAAGGGCGTCATTGTTCGTCAGGAGTGAGGTGACAATGGCCTCAGCCTTAACAGGGCCAGATATGGCAACTGACGGTCCCGCTCCCTGGATCTCATGGATCAAGAACAACTCCACCGGTGGTTCGACTACTCGGCCGAGGGGATAAGGAACCGCTGCAGCGGCATTCGTCGTTTCACCATCCAGCGCATTGGGGCCACTGAACGTCCAATTGCCAATCACGAACGTCGAACCATCCGGACCCGTGCTGGCAACACGATTCGCCCAACCGTCGGTGTACTCCCACGGCTGGCCAGAGCCAGAAGCATTGATGTCACCAAACACATCAACCACCGAGCCGTTCTGGAACAGCTCAATGGCGTCATCACCATTGATGCTCGCAGCACTACTGGTGTAATCCGGCGCGAACCCAAAGAACGACGTGAACCCATCTATCTCCGAAGCGACATAGAGATAGTCACCCGCCGCAGCAGACACCGCCGGGAACGTGAACTCCTCACCGTCAGAACCGCCACCGTTATTCGCAGAACCGAACCCGTAGACACTCAAGTCGGCAACATCCGCCGTCACAAGGAACTCGACCATCTTCGGGACACCACCCGACAACGGACCATCCACCACACCCGAAATCACCAGACTCACCGGTGGTTCGACTACTCGGCCGAGGGGATAAGGAACCGCTGCAGCGGCATTCGTCGTTTCACCATCCAGCGCATTGGGGCCACTGAACGTCCAATTGCCAATCACGAACGTCGAACCATCCGGACCCGTGCTGGCAACACGATTCGCCCAACCGTCGGTGTACTCCCACGGCTGGCCAGAGCCAGAAGCATTGATGTCACCAAACACATCAACCACCGAGCCGTTCTGGAACAGCTCAATGGCGTCATCACCATTGATGCTCGCAGCACTACTGGTGTAATCCGGCGCGAACCCAAAGAACGACGTGAACCCATCTATCTCCGAAGCGACATAGAGATAGTCACCCGCCGCAGCAGACACCGCAGGGAACGTGAACTCCTCACCGTCAGAACCACCACCGTTATTCGCAGAACCGAACCCGTAGACACTCAAGTCGGCAACATCCGCCGTCACAAGGAACTCGACCATCTTCGGGACACCACCCGACAACGGACCATCCACCACACCCGAAATCACCAGACTCACCGGTGGTTCGACTACTCGGCCGAGGGGATAAGGAACCGCTGCAGCGGCATTCGTCGTTTCACCATCCAGCGCATTGGGGCCACTGAACGTCCAATTGCCAATCACGAACGTCGAACCATCCGGACCCGTGCTGGCAACACGATTCGCCCAACCGTCGGTGTACTCCCACGGCTGGCCAGAGCCAGAAGCATTGATGTCACCAAACACATCAACCACCGAGCCGTTCTGGAACAGCTCAATGGCGTCATCACCATTGATGCTCGCAGCACTACTGGTGTAATCCGGCGCGAACCCAAAGAACGACGTGAACCCATCTATCTCCGAAGCGACGTAGAGATAGTCACCCGCCGCAGCAGAAACCGCAGGGAACGTGAACTCCTCACCGTCAGAACCGCCGCCGTTATTCGCAGAACCGAACCCGTAGACACTCAAGTCGGCAACATCCGCCGTCACAAGGAACTCGACCATCTTCGGGACACCACCCGACAACGGACCATCCACCACACCCGAAATCACCAGACTCACCGGTGGTTCGACTACTCGGCCGAGGGGATAAGGAACCGCTGCAGCGGCATTCGTCGTTTCACCATCCAGCGCATTGGGGCCACTGAACGTCCAATTGCCAATCACGAACGTCGAACCATCCGGACCCGTGCTGGCAACACGATTCGCCCAACCGTCGGTGTACTCCCACGGCTGGCCGTTGCCATCGACGTTGATGTCGCCGAACACATCAACCACCGAGCCGTTCTGGAACAGCTCAATCGCATCGTCACCATTGATGCTCGCAGCACTACTGGTGTAATCCGGCGCGAACCCAAAGAACGACGTGAACCCATCTATCTCCGAAGCGACATAGAGATAGTCACCCGCCGCAGCAGACACCGCCGGGAACGTGAACTCCTCACCGTCAGAACCACCGCCGTTGTTCGCCGAACCGAACCCATAGATACTCAAATCCGCAATATCGGCCGTCACATAGAACTCAACCGCCTTCGGAACACCACCCGACAACGGACCATCCACCACACCCGAAATGACGAGGCCATCCGCGGCAAGCGCGGGCGCCGTTGCCCCCATTGGCAGCAA
>CALOAN010000002.1:0-12391 GCA_942491345.1 uncultured actinomycete | reverse complement strand
GCGACTGAGGACCCGGCAGGACCGCAGCAACGCCCGGACGGCGGAGGGCGGCAGGTTGACCCCGATCCGTGACCTCGGGGAGACGTCAGCCTCCATCTCGGCGTATGACATCGCGGCACGGAGATCGGAGGATCCGGGAGCGCCACGGTCGAGGGCGGCGGCGATCTGTGAGATCCGAAGACACACTCCGAAGATCCCCCGATTTTTGAAGTACACCCGCCAGCCTCCAACCGTCCGAGGAACCACCTCCTCGATGACATCGGAGCGGATGGCCTCGACCGCGTCACCGTCGATGTGGAAGACCCTGGCGTTGATCTTCGGGGCCTCCGGCTCGGGGAGTTCGGCGGGCCGTTCCTCCGGTTGCCAGGGACGGCGGGCGGGGCGTTGAGTCTTCGATCTGAGGAGAGGCGGCTTCCTGTACTTCATGACCGCGCCCCCAGACGGGCGGCGGCTTCGAGGACGTCGAGACACTCCGCGAGGAGGCGAGACCCCAAGGGAGAGAGAGTCGAGGTCAGAGAGTCGTTCAACGCGGCAGCGTAACCCGTTGAGATGGCCTCCTCCGCCAGCGTGTCGGCGGTCACGGGCCGGAGGTCTCGGGGGAAGCCGTCAAGGATCGACTCTGTGAACCTCATCGAGTTAATAAGGCCAGCGAGGAGGCTCCGGGCCGGAGGCGTCAGGCGATCGGCAGGAATGCCAGGGCGGGCGTTGAACGGGATCACGATAGAATCCGAATAGGTCACTGAGTTCTCCTTCTGCTTTGTGGTGGTGGTGACTCGGTGGCTCAGGTCCGTCGCTGGCGTTGCCGCGCCTCGACGGACCGCCTCCTTCTACATTCCTCCCTTCCGGCCACGCACGGCCCCAGATTGTGATCTCTCCTGTGAGCAAATAGACGCCACCGGCCACGATGACCGGCAGCGTTGAATCTGTGAACGAGTTCGGAGGATATAGGGGGATTCGACCCGGAACGGATCGCTTCGGTGTAGGATCTCTTCAGCCACTTGACCTCCTCGTCAGGTCCTTTGGTCAGGGTCGCGATCCGGTTGCATCCGGTCGCGGCCGCGGACCGGCCTCCGCCTTCATCCTACCACGGGATCAGCGGCGACCCCGCTTCCAGATTGATCCCGGAGGCGAGGGTCGATCGGTCGGCATACCATTCGATGTCCGCCGCTCGTCTTCCGTGCCATATCTCATCGACTTGAGCGGTCCCCGTTTCGGGCGTCTGAGAGACTTCGCCTGCTTCGGGCGGGGATGGCAGAGCCTCGGGTTCCGGAGGCCGTGAAAGAGGGCCAGGACGAGCGAGGAGACAAGGTCCCCGTGACCGGTCCCCTCGGATCTCTCGATGTCGAACTTCGGCCTGCCGGTGGAGGTGTACTTCATCGTGAACGACTGCAATTCGAGCATAAGGTCATCACGGAACGGGATCCCTGGCGCGACGTGAAGGCGGTTCTGATCGAGAAGGAGTTGGAGGTTCGAGAAGAGATCCGTCTTCGGCACCTTCCACCACGGGAGGCCCTCTGCGGTCTCGTCCTCGGTGACGCGGTCGCCGGATGTCGCGGTGAAGGCGATCAGGTTCAGACCCTCACCGATGAGGATCGGTTCAACGCCTCCACCGACGCCACCGAAGTCGAAGCAGACGGGCGCGGTTGCGAGGTGCGGACTGTAGGGGCGCTGGGTCAAGGCTTTGACATCCGCCGCAATCTTCGAGTAACTCGTCCCCAGCGGCCAGCGGTGAGCGTGTACCACCGCGAAGGAGTTCTCCTTCAGAGTCGGACCGGGGATCATCTCGACGATGGTCAGCGCGGCGAAGTCCTGCAATTGACCGAGGTCGAGGCCGAAGAGGAGAGGATTTTGATTCATTAAACACCTCCGAATAAGGGTCTGAAGTCGTTCTCAGAAAAAGCCCGTTCGATCTGATCAGCATCGAGGGCGGCGTTATCGGTCGTGACGAATTGACACAAGTACTCCTGCCGCCAGACCCAGGGCGGAGTGGTGGCCTTCGTCTTCGCGATCCACGCCGGGGACACTCGCGGATTGTCGTAGACGGTCGCCTTCGTCACCGTCCACTCGTCCCCGAGGTCTCCGTGATAGGCGGCGCTGAAGACCCCTCTCCGGCCTCGGGGCGTGGATAACATGATGATGTCCCCAGCGGTGGCGGCGGTCGCAGGTACGGCAACCTCGTGATAGAGGGAATCGGGCAACCGGGCGACCTCATCGAGGAGGACGAGGTTCGGCGTCCATCCTCGGGAACTCGCCTCGGTCGCCGGGAGCGAGATCGCTCTGGACCCGGTCGTCTTCACCTTCAACGCGGTCGCGGAGTCGGAGTCGAGATCCACGTCCGGATCAATCGCCAGGGCCGCGCCTCGGATCTTCTGAAGGAGTTCTCCGGACTGTGACTGCGACGGAGACCAACACGCGGTCAATCGGGGGCGCGTGGAAGGCATGACCAACTCCAACGCGGCGCGAACCGCTACGGTCTGAGACTTCCCCGACTGACGGGCGATGTTCAGAACCTCGCGGTGACCACCGCGCCGCAGAAACTCCACTTGCCACGGATCCCGATGAAGGCCGCAGAGATCGAGGGCCAGACTCGGATCGAGTCGGAGTTGGAGGTACCGCTCCGGGGTCACTCGTTCCCCACTTCACCGATCGCCCGCGCCACCTTCTCGCGGACATCCTCGGGAGCGCCCTCCATCGCTCCCATGATCCGTTCGGAGATCGAGACCCACAGGGAGGCATTGTCGCCGGTCAGGACGTTGACCGTCGTCCCGTCAGCGAGTCGGCCCTGAACCTTTCCGAGGAGTTCGATCACGCCTCGGGCCTCCCGGATCGCGCCCAGGGCCGTTCGGTGGTCCTTCGTCTTCTCGGCCTCCGCCAGGATCGCAAGGGCGCGATCTCGAAGGTGAGCGACATCCGCCGCCAGCCGATCGGCCCCAGCGAGATCCACGGCAGCGGCAGCGGTCGCGAGTTTTGCGGGGATGTGGCTCCTCGCGTGTCTTCCGATGGCGTCCTTTTTCAACGGCGCGAATTGTCGCGCAACGTCGCGATATGACGCGCCACCGACCAGCGCCGCGTTGATCTCCTCGACGTCATCACAGACGCAGACGGAACACTTCCGCGCCATCATGTCACCTCCGACCTGCTACAACCTCGTGAGCAAGGGCCGACCGGTGGCGCGGAAGTACTACAACGGCGGAGGTTAAGGCCACCGGTCGGCGGAGAGGATAGGATTCGACGCATCATGCCGCCCCAACGCCGATGCCACGCCCGTCGAGGGTCCCGTCCTCGATCATCCTGGCGACGATCGCCAGCGTCTCGGCCATCGACAGATCAGCGGCAGCGGCCAGGACCGGCAGGGAGATGGAAGAACACCGCGCCACCATTCGAGCGATGATCGCCTCCCGATCCTGATCCACCTCCTCGGGCACGGGAGCGGCCTCCACGGCCTTCCGGGGGGCCGAGGCGACCGGTCGCCCGTCTTCGACCTTCTCGACGGCTGAGGGCCGTTTCTTGATCGGTACCGGAGGCTCCGGGGAGATGGCCTTCCACCGACCTCCGACATCCGCGATCATCCCTCTAACCCGCAACACTCCGAAACTCCCATTGATCCGCCCGCGCTGGCCGGGGAACTTCTCCTCCACGGCGGCGGCAACCTCGGACGCGAGAACCGGGCCACGCTCCCGAAGGACCCTCATCATCTCGGTCTGGATCGCGGCGGCTGAGGGCCGCTCACAGGCTTCCGGCTGGCGGTCGTCCGCCCGGAGGGGAAGGGATCGCTGAGGCGGCTCCGGCTCCGGAGCAACCGGCAGGCGGCGACCGATGACAAACCGGCGCTGAGACTTCGCCCCTTCGTCGAGGATCACGCCGCGACCGAGGAGGACCCCGAGGACGTGCGCGAAGAGATCAACGGACCGATTCGAGAGTCTCCCTCGGAGATCCTTTGATCCGATTCCGGGATGAGCGGCCACGGTCTCGATCACCTCCTCCGCCAGCCTGCGAACTTCGCGGAGGCGACGTGCCTTCCAAACTCGCGACCATCTCCGATCAAGGCCGGTTCCGTCGTCGCCTTTAATCGTCCCTCGGTCCTCCAACAATGCGATGGCTGGCCGGAGGCGTTCGGGCGCTCCCGTCGCCCCAGCGAGAATCTCGCGGGAGGTACAGCTATCGTTCCTCGTGACAAATTCGCGGACTCGGTCGGTGTAGATCGTCTTCCTTCTCATGATGTTCTCCTTCGTGGTTCGCTCGGTTGTTCGGGTCCGATCCGCAGGAATGGGATCGGCAGGCGGAAGGCGTCGATGTCCGACATCGACAAAGGGCGCGGCCTCGCGCCCGCGTTGCGATGAATACACCGCAGGTCATACACCGCAGGTCATACACCGCAGATAGGGGGACTCTGTGTCCCTTCTGTGGGGACTCTGTGTCCCTTCTGTGGGGACTCTGTGTCCCTTTATAAAAGGGACTCTCTGTCCCTTCTGTCCTCAAAAGGGACTCTGCGTCCCTTCTGTAAAACTCAATGGTCATACAAAAGGGACTCTCTGTCCCTTCTGGGGAAAGTCTGACTGAGGGTCCGCCTATCGCGAACGGGTTCGTCATGAGACCTCCTCGCCTTCCTGGCCGGAATTGTCGAACTCAGGCGGGATCTCGGGCGGTTCGAGAATCGTTGTGACGGGGGATTTTTGAAACCTCTTCCTGCGATGTATGTATCCCAACTCCGCCAGCCTCTCCGCCGCCTTCCCCGCAGTCTTCCGGTGACATCCGATTAGCCTCCCGAGGGTCCGGTTCGAGATAGTGCATCCGGTCCCGTCGTGATGGGCCTTTTTAGTGAAGGCCCAGCAAGCCGCCCGTTCCACTGTTGAGAGGCGGTCGTCCTTCATGGAGGCGTCCATGACTTTGAAGATGATCATCCGGATCCCCGGAGGCGGGGCGCAGGGCGTCGGCGGTCTCTTCGACCACCACCGCTTGACCTCTTCGATCTGATCAGCATCGAGGCGGACGCTATAGCCTCCGTCAGAGCCGGGACGCCCGTTGATCATCGCGCCGAACGTCCACGAACGCTCCTCCTCGGAGCAGACCGCCTCGATCTCGGAGATGGCCTTCCCGACCGTGTCGATGATGATTCGGTCGTCGTCGGTGAAGTCTTCCGGCCCCGGCTTGGATCCGCCACGCCACGGGCCGGGGCTTTCGGCCTCGGTCTCCTCCTCCTTTGGGGAACCGGTTCGTAGCTTCTCGCCCGTAAGTGGACCACAGGTGTTATCGGATGATAAGTGGGCCACAGGTGTATCCGGTTCGGATGATAAGTGGACCACAGGGGTGTCCGGTTCGGATGATAAGTGGACCACAGGGGTGTCCGGTTCGGTCTCGGTCTCCTCCTTTAGGGAACCCGTTCTCAGTTCTTCGCGGTCCTCCTCGACGGTGGTGGAATGTTCGTCGAGGGCGGTTTCTATATTCCTGGCGGCATCGGCCAGGACTTCGGCGGGGCGATCAGTCGGACCCGGTGACGCGGGAGGCGTCTCCCTGGCGTCCTGCGGGGCCTCTGGCGGCTCCGATGGAGCGACCGCTAGCAGGCGCTCCCGTTCGGCGTCGGTGTCCTCTGGGGTCCGTCCTATGACCTCGACGGCGGTCAAGGTCTTCTCTTGAATCTTCCTCTTCAGCATGGACTCCAGATCGGAGTTCTCGAAGGCATAGAGGGTCAGGAGACACGAGTCCCCCGACAGCGCCTCGATGAATCGGCTCGCCTCCTCCTCGGAGGTCACGACCAGCGACAACCGGCCATGACTCCGGCAGTACTCCGCCCGATCCGGATGATCGGTCAGAGTCGCCTCCTCGCCTCCTGCGATTTTCGCCACCGCCTCATCGAAGGCGCTGGCGGTGGTGGTGACGCCTCGGGTCACTATGCGCCCTTCTGCGCCTCGGTCGCCTCCGCCATCCGTTCGAGGAAATACTTTTGAATCAGGCGACGGCTGTAGAAGCGATAATTTCCGATGCGGACCGGCTGGGGGAAGCCTTTGATCTTGAGCCATGATTTTAGAGTGTTGGGAGAGATCCCGAACTCCCGCGCCGTGTCGCCCTGGCTGATCAGGTCCGCAATGGATCCGACGTCGTCACAGTTCGCGAGATCGAAAACATCGCTCACCTGCCGCGATGTGGACCCCCTCGGGATCGGGGCCTCCGCGCCTGCTTTGTTGCTGCTATTGGTCATAATGAGTTCCACCTTCCGGGCCTGCGCCCTGGCTCCTGCCGTCAGACGGTGACGGCGTTCCGGTGGTGATCCTCATCCGTTCCACAATCAATATACGACCGCAATCATGAGAAGTCAACACCTAACTTCTTTAGTTGCAGTATTTACATTCCATATTCCATTTTCCACTAAGGCAGTCAGGCGGAGACGTCAGGATCCGGTCATGGGCCGGATCTCCTGTGTTCTCAGTGAGTTACGGTCGCGGCCTCGACCCTTGCTCACGGGATCAGTCACAACCTCGAAGCCGTTCACACAAAAAAAGGCCCCTCCGAAGAGGGGCGGAAGGGGGAGAGTCAGAACCGACTAGCCGTTAATCGAGGCCACCGTCTCGGCGGGCGTCGAGGTCGCGAAGTCACTCCACGCGGTCATGAGTTCGCGCCGCTTTTCGAGTTGGTCGGTGCGGTTGTAGGCTCGCTTGACCTTGTCCTTCTCGACGTGAGCCAGGGCGCGATCGGCGGTCGTCTCGGTCCAACTCCCGGAGTTATCGGCGGCGAAGTTCGTGAAGGTCGCCCGCATTCCGTGAGGCGTTGCCTTTTTGTATCCGAGGGTTTTCTGAAGGAGAGTCCGCATCGAGTCCTTCGTGATCGTCCCGGCCTCGGAGGTTCCGGGGAAGAGGACGCGGGATCCCACAGGGCGCTCCACCGCGTCGATGATCTTCAGCATGGCGGGCGTGAGGGGGACGGAGTGACCCTTCCGCTTTTTCATCCGGTCAGCTTCGACGTTCCAGACCATCGCCTCCCGGTCGAGTTCGTCGAGGGTCGCGGTGTAGAGTTCCCCGGAGGCGCGATCCTTCCGGAAGAGGATGTCCGAGGTCCGGACGCCCGTCAGGATCAGGAAGGCAAGGGCGGAGGCTCGCGTCTCACCGGCTTCCGCCTTCTCAGTGAGTTGAGCCATGAGTTCGGGGACCTCCTGCCAGGGGAGGGCCGCGAAATGCTTCTCAACGCCATTATGATCCGGCAGGTCGGGGAGTCGTTCCGGGTCGGCGGGGTTGCTGGGGATCAACTCCAACTTGACAGCGTGACCGAGGACCTTCCGGATCCGCCCCAGAACCTTTTTCGCGGAGTCATGCTTCCCGGTCCAAAGTGAGAACCGCTTCGGGGTTTTCTTCCCGGTCTCCGGATCCGTCACCGTGAGGACGTTCCCGGCGCGGCTTCGATCGGTCCGGGTCCGGGTCAGGACGTTGTAGACGTCCACCGGCTTGATCGAGGCCACCGGCAGATCAATGAGGTCGGCGGCGTAACCTGCCGGTGAGTCAGGGTCGAAGGTCGCCCGCCATTGTGCGGCGTGTTTCTCATTGCTCCATCCGGCGTCCCGGTTGTCGATGTACTCCGCCGCGATCTTCCCGAAGGTCATCACTTCGGCTTCGACCTTGTCTCGCTCCTCGTGAGGGTAGACGCCCTCGGTGATCATCGCGTGGCGCTGGCGGACCACCTCGGTCCGGGCGTCGGCCAGAGTCAGACCGAAGGTCAGGCCCCGGATTTTCTTCGCCAGCTTCCCCAGATTGAAGGCGTGAGTCTTCCCGTTGTACGTGTAGCGGTGGACCCAATATCGAAGGGCGGCAGCGTCCGGATCCGTGACGCCCTTTTTCGTCGAGGGGCGGACCGCCAGGGTCAGACCGGTGACGCCTCCGAGGTCCTCGTGGTCGGCGTAATACTTCGGCTTGATCCTGCCGGTGGCGTCTCGATGTAGCGGAAGGGTGTAGACGTTCTTCGGATGAAGGGCGATCCTCTTCGGGGCGGTGGTGTTCTTCTCGGTCATGCTCTCCTCCTTCGTGGCGGTGGTGGTGGTGGCGGGGTTGCTCGCAAATTTGCTCACAAGGGAATAATAGCATAGGTCGATCCTAGTTGAACATAGGTGACAGCAGGCGATACTCCGGAAGCCCTCAGAAAATACAGAAAACCCGTTCACACAATGAGTTAGAGCGTAAGTCTCTGAAAATCATACGCTTCCGGGAATCCGGCTCGAATCCCACTCCCTCCGCCAGAACATCCGCTAAGTATTCAAAGAATCAACAACTTGAAAACTTGCAAGGGAATTTGATCACAAGGTTGTAGCAGGCTGGCGGGGGCCTGATCAGCGCTTCCAGGTCGTCACAATCCGATGGACCGAAGTCGAGGAGACCCCGTACTTTTCAGCCAGATCATCGTAGGTCACCACCTCGGGGCAATACTCCCGGACGATGGCGTCCTTCACCTCATCGGGGATCGGCTTCCGGCTGATCCTCTTCACCTTCTCGCGGGTCAGGGAGGGCGTCACAATCCGCCGAACTCGCGGCTGAGGCGGGGGCGCTGGGGGCGCTGGGGGCGGAGTCCATCGGGGCGCGCCGAGAAGGCCCGCGAGGATCCCGTCTATCGCGTCGAGGACACCGGAGCGACCCTTCGGCACGAAGGACCGGTGAACGGCGTTCCGGGAGGCATGGAGGGCTTCGCGGATCGCTTCGAGATCAACATCCTCCTCGATAACATCGAGGAGATTCCACAGGCCATCCGTCCCGTCCGTGAGGACCTTGTCGATCATGATAGAGAGATCCACGGGAGCGGTTGCCGGATCCATCATCGCGTTTCACCTCCGGGGGGGCCACGGCGGGCCAGGATGACAACATCCGGCCCAGATCGAAAAAGCCTCCCGGCCTCGACGGAGACCGGGAGTAACAGAAGGAGACACTCGCCAGAGGGCGCTCCTCAACACCCCGAGGCGTGGCGTCCGTCGTGGGGACTTCGTCGGTCAAAAATCAAACCGGCTTCGAGATCCCGTTGACCACTTTTCCAGCCTGCGAGACGGTCGAAGTGATCACGAGGTAACGGTAGGGATTGAAGGCTCGAACGTCGAGAGGGATCAGACCCGTCTCGGTCCCCGCAATCACGACGGTGAAGGCCGCAACGGACGCATCCGCGCCGGTCTGAACCGCGCTAACGGGATAGGTTGCTGCGGGGTCCTCACCGAGGGCGAGATTCTCATCTATGGCACCCGCGAAGGTGAGGTCTCCGGCAGCGAGAGCCGCGGGAATCTCGATCCCGACGAAGGACCGACCCGGCCCCGCGTCAAGTACGGTCGTCGAGGTCGTGGCGAAGGTCGCGGGGACCTTCCGTCTCATCGAGGTTTGCAAGTCTTGAAAGGTTGAATTTTTCATGGGTCTGATCTCCATTTCTGAGAAGGCCGCCAGACCGCTCCGAGGCTGATCCGGGGCCGTGGTTCGAGTTCGCTCACGGGAGGCCACAGAGGGGCCACATGACCCCGACTAACGGCACGGACGGAGGGGAGAAGGAGGAAGCCCCCCCCGCCCGCACCGCGAGCCGGAGAAATGCGCGGATCCGCCTCCCCCAGATGGAAGGGAGACGAACCTTGCCGCAGGATCGCCACGATGGAAGCGACCCCGAAGCCTTCGATCGAGTCAGTGCATCGGGAGGTAGGTTCCACGACTGACCGATCACGACGACCGCCGCCGCCGCAGGGGAGGAGGGCAAGACAATACACTACTCGCCCGCCATGAGGACATCCGGAAGGAGGGCGTCTACAGCCTCGCGGAGTTCGGCAACCGTCAGACCGTCGAAGTGGTCGTGAAGGGACTCGCGGAGGACATCGAGGAAGAGAGGACCAACGAGATCCCCAGTGATTTCGAGGGCGTCACCGACACGGGCCAGCCACTTCGAGACATAGGCTCGGGGAAGGGCCTCATCGTCGATGATGTCGAAGAGGAAGGCCACGGCCCCAGAGGCGGCAGCGGCGCGGCTGATCCCTTCTCCCATCATCACGGAAAGCTGATCTCCGGACCACTCGCTACCATCGAGGAGTTCCACAATCTTCCGATATAGATCAGCCTCCTCGAAGGTCTCGATCTTCGCGCTGATCCGGGTCGAGTGAAGGCGATCGAGGCGATCGGCCACGACTCCATCGGCGGGCACACAATCAATCGGATTTCCGCCTTCGGGCCACGCGACTCCGATACTCGAACCGGAGAGAGTCACGTCCTCGGTGGTGTTCAACCTGCCGCCGACAATCCATGCCGCGTTTCTGATCCGGTAGGTCGCGGTTCGGTTCAGTTTGGGACCGGGTCCGATGATGACCACGGCAGGGCCGGGATCCTTCACGAGCGCCAGCCGGGACTCGGTTCCACTCATGACCGCCCCGGCCTCGACCTTGACAACCTCGCGGGCGACCTCCGCCAGCGGCAGCGAGACGATCGCCTCGCGCTCCTCCGGAACGATTTTTGCGTCCTCCACGCGAGAGAAGCCCTCCGGCGCGAACCACGACTTTCGATCCTCTTCGGTATGCCTTGCTTCCTTCATTCTCTGATCTCCTTCTCAGTTCTTCGGACGTTAGTCTTCGTCGGCTTCGGTGGCGGCTTCGGCCTCGATCTCGGGACCGCCGATCATGAGGTTGAGCCGGTACCTCTCACTCGGACCGGGAACTCGATCACAGGCCGAAACTACGATCTTCGACCCTGCGACCTTGTGGCCGACCCTCGCCGGGTTCGCGCTATGTACTTCGACCCATCCCTCCATCAGGACGTTGATCGGAGATCCGGCAGACCCGCCATCGAGGGCTAGACCGCCGATGTCATCCGGCGAGTGGATCGCGGCGCTGTAGGGGATCGCGTGAGACGTCCCGTTAGAATTCTTCACGTCAGGCAGGAGGACCACCGGATCCCCGGATGCAACCCGCGTTCCTGCGATCACGATTCTCTCGATCTGATTCATGACAGCCCCTCACTTTCGGCCCCATGATGGACGCCCCAGCGAGGGAGTCAAGAGAAAAATGTAGGCTTTTTGTTGAAAACAAAGGAGATAATACAAAAATAATAGAGAAATAATACAAGGTCGGATCCTCCCCCATCCGCCGAACTCGATCCTAACTCGCTGAAAACACGATGGATCCGCCTCGGATCACTTTCCTGATCACAAGCCTGATCGCAAGATTGCGCCGAAGTTGACCTCCGGGGAGGCGACAAAAAAGGCCCCTCCGAAGAGGGGCCACAGGCTTCGAGGAGGTGGAGTCGGCCTAGCAGTCGGTCGAGACCAACCCGGTGATCGGATCCACGTACCAAGCGCGACTCCATCGCTCAACGGCAGCGACCCGGATGGCCTCCGGCGTGTTACTCCATCGGACGAAGTTCGCCACGCCTTCAGCGTATTGAAAATCGCCCGAGACCATCATGTCGAGGAGGTCGCCCGGTGAGATCCCGCCCGAGAGATCCGCTGCGACCGCGTTGAAGGTGAGATCCAAAGCGCGGACGAGGTCCTCGACGGTGAGGGGCGCTCCGATCCCGCCCATGATCAGAATCCCTCCGGCGCGAGTTCGGCCAAAGGCCGGATGTGTTTCTGATCCACGCCCAGGGTCAGCGCGATCTCCTTCTCAGTCTCTCCGAGGCGGAGTTTCTCGGCGGCTTCGAGGGCGAAGACTTCGACGATGACCTCCGCCGCCACCGTCCGGGCGGAAGGCTCATCGAGGACGGCTCGCACCTCGTCCTCATCAAGGCCGTGGATCTCGGAGATCGCTCCGATCGAGAGTCCGGTCTCGGCCTGCCTGCGGATCTCCTTCTCGATGTCGTCGCGGCGGTCCCTGAGGGCCATCTCACGGCCTTGGATGAAGAGGGAGGATCCATCGGTCACCGAGGGCGTCGGAGGCGTTAGAGGGGCGTTTTCGATAGCCGCAGCGAGTCGTTCCACCGAGGCAGTCAGAAGGGCGAGCCTTCCGAGTAGCTGAGGGTCAGTCATGACGAACTCCTTCCGATGATGATATGGCGACCGCAACCGGTACAGAGGAGGAACGCGGCAGGCATCGAGGCCCCGCAACCGAGGCAGCGGTGATCTCCTTCCTCATGGGCGCGAACGTGAGAACGGGCCAGGGCGAGAACTTCGTCCGCCTCCACGTCGAAGATGATGGCGGCGTCGGTGGCGGTCTCCTCGATCCTGGCGACGGGGTCAGGATCCATCATTGCGATCTCGACAGCGTCGAGGGCGGCGAGTCGGAGTCTACGGGCCTGCGGGTCGGTCATACGGTCCTCCTCCTCTTCAGAGTTGAGCATAGTTCGCGGAGTTGGTCGAGGTCGCCGGTCAGGATCGAGGCGATGACGTTGGTCCTCATCTCAGGGTGCATCCTGGCGCGATCCATAACGCGCCGAAGGTCATCGAGGGCGGCAGCAAACTCGGGAGGCTG
>CALOAN010000001.1:0-4941 GCA_942491345.1 uncultured actinomycete | reverse complement strand
GAACCGAATACGCGCCCGGCGTATCGTCGAACTCGATGCTGTAGCCGTTGATGATTTCAATCGACTGCGCCAGCGTCACACCCGCGACCGTCACCGGCGCGTTACGGCTCGCGTAGTCGTCTATCTAGATGTACCGCTCGTCGTCTACCAGCCCGTTTATCATTGGCCGAAACGCTTCGGTGTCTGGCTCGTAGAGCGTGCCATTCACCGGCGTTAGGTAGTCCTGCGTGATCGTGATGCGCTTGCTCGTCTCGTCGATCATGACGGGCATCATTATCTAATATCATGGTTGCGGTGAAGGTCGCGCCGTTCGCGCCGTCTACCGTGCCGACGATCGGCGCGTCTTTGTAGTACGGCGAGGACGACGACTTGCGAGCGTGGCCTTTGACCGGTTGGTTGGTTCCGAGGGAGCGCGTGTCGCTGATCACGCCGAGCGCGCTGGTCAGCCCGTGAATCAAGACGCCCGTCGCCGTGATCGTTCCCGTCGCAGGCGTCGTAGGCGTTCCCGACACCGTGTAGTCGTAGCCGTTCGTCGTCACGTTCGAGATCGTGAACACGCCGTTGTACTCCGTCTGCGTCGCGCCGCGAATCGCCACTTGCTTGCCGGTTGGCATCCCGTGCGCGGTATGCGAAACGCTCGCCGTCGAGCCCGAGCGCGTGATCGTCACGGTGTCCTGGTACGGAAGCGGTCCGGTCCCGTTCGAGGCTTCGAGGTAGACGCGGGCGTTCTCGATCGCCGTGCCGGTCGTCGTCGCGACGTTGACCGTCGTCGTGGCCGACGCCTGAACCGTCGTTGACGAGCCCGTTTCGTTCCGAACGGTGATGCCGGTCGATCCCGAGTTCGTGATCGTGACCGCACCGCCCGAGTCGTTGTAGATCGAAGCGGTGTTGCTGTCGTTCGCGCCGTAGCCGGTGAACGTTAGATTCGTGAACGTGTAGCTCCCGGTCGCCGTAATGTGAATCGCCGCTTCCGTCGCGCCACCGCCATAGGTCCATGTGTTATTCAACCACAAGTCCGGGTCGGTCGTCGTGTCGAGCAGCACCGCGCCCGAGTCCGCGCCCGTCGTCGTGTTCGTGATCGCGTTGTTCGTGAACGTCGAAGGCCCAGGGTGAATCTGACCGCAGCCGTTGAACACGCAGCCCGTCACCGTGCCCGAGCCACCGTAGTAGTTGGCCGGGAGCGTGATCGCGTTCTTCAGGTTGTTGAACGTCACGCCTTCCAGCGTCAGCGCCAAGCGTTCGGTGCCCGAGTCCTCGATCTCGACGCCCGGTCCCGCCGAGCCGATCGTGCCGTTTTTCAGAATGATCGTCGTGTACGGAGAGGCCGCCGTCAGGTGCCGAAACGAAATCCCGAACGCCGCATCGGTCACGTCCCGCCCCTCGAACACCAGCACGAAGCCGTCGTCCTCGAAATAGGTTGTGGACGAATGGCCGATGCCGAGTCGGCCCTGGCAGCCGAACGTGCCCGCGGTGTACTGCCGGATGATGCCGAGTGCGCGGGCGTCCGACGTCGAGCGGTCCTGTACGGCGCAATCGGAAAGCGTAATCGGGTCGCTGGACGTGCCGCCGTAAAATGAAACGTAGTCGCCGTACCCGCCGATGCGGATCACGTCCACGCCGCAGTTCCAACCCTTGAACGCTTTGGCGAGTGTTGTGAAGTACGCGCCGAACTCCTCGACGGACGTATCGTCAAAACTCGCATACGATCCCGCGTTCGCGTAAATCTCGCCGTCCGTGTTTTTCGTGTCGAGGTAGGCCGCGTCCACCATTAGGCATTGGAACGTCGTCTGCGTTTCCTGGTGCTTGAACACCTCGCGGTCCGAGCCCGCGTTCTGGAGCACGATGCGATTCGTGCCGTCGCCGAGAACCAACCCGTGCGCGGTATCCGCGCCTGTCCCCGGATTCCAAATTCCTTGGTCTGCGATGTTCGCGGACCACACGTAGACCAAGGGATAGGTCACGAGGCTTCGGGTCGTACCGGTGTACGCGATGCGGTTCGAACCCGTATCGATGGCGGTCGTGATCGAACTACTCGCTTCCGCGTAGGTCGTCGTATTGACCGATCCCGTATTGAAGCCGGTCGTCGCGTCGGATTGCGTGACCACGGTACGCGCATCGTTGACGCTAGCAGTAGCCATTGCGCCTCCGATCGTAGAGCGTGATCATCGCCGCCTGATGCGACCAGAGCACGCCTTTGTTCTGCGCGGTTTCGATGGACACGACAGGATCTCCAGGTCGGCGGTGGAACAGCGTCGGATTGTAGTGGGCGCTCCCGAAGATGTAAACGCAGTCCTTCGGATGCTCGAAGCTGTGCAGCCACGTCGTCTCGGGATTCTGATGCGGCGTGCGTGGTTCGATGAACACTCGCGGCAGCTCGTCGTCGAGCGCGTCCGCGTAGCTCGCGAACTCGCGCAACTGCACTTGAGTCTCGCCGTTGCGAATCCCGCTGACCGGAACCATGCGCCAATCGACCACGCCGAAATCTCGGAGCGGTAGCGACCAGAGCGGTGCTTCGGTCAGCGGGACCATGTCCCGCCATTCCCAATGAGCGAGGATTGCCGCACTCATCAGGCGTCCGCGATACGACCTACGGTTGCCGAGCCGCCGCCAGAGCCGAGCGTGCCGGTCGATTCAAATGTCTTGATCTGCGCCGTCGAGTTTCGCACTCGAATGAACAGCGTCCGCGGCGACGAGTAGACCGACGTGAAGCTCTCTGCCGTGGTGGCCGTTTGCTTGTCGATGTAGCTGATGAACACGTTGTTGCCGGTCGTGCACGAATCGTTCGCGCCCGTCCCGCTGAAGTCGTAGCTCGGAATCGTGTACGTCGAGCCCGTGTAGCTGTCATACGGGATGCGAACGTACCGGCCCTCGTCGTTCTGAATCCGAATCGTTCCGCTCGCCGGCGTGTCCGATGGGATCGTTCCGTTGACGACAACCTCCGTCACCGTGCCGCCGTTGAGCGTTCCGTTCAGCGTGTCCTGCGCCAGATCGAGTCCGCCGCCGCCGTCGTCGGGACCGACTAACACGCGGTCGCCGCTGACTAGGTTCTCGACGGTGAACTGAACGTTGTTGGGCGGCTGTCGGTTCGTGTTCGTCAAGTCGGTGAGCAGGTCGCTGACCGTCAAGTCGTCTGCGCCGATACCGACACCGAAGGCGCCTGGGTTGATGGCCGAGCCAGTCGAGGTTCCCACGAAGCACGACGGGACAAGGCGCGGCGTGACCGTGACGTTGACATCTGCTGTCGCGGTGGACGTGCCCGTGATCGTCTGGCCGTTGGTCGGGGCGACGCCGGTCAGAATCTGAATCCACATCTTGGTGCCGGCGGTCGTCGAGTCGATCGCGAGCAACTGGCCGGTGCCGCCGGTCCACGAAACCGCTTCGGGCTCAACGAACGTGCCCGTCGGGCTGGTGATATTGATCTCGTGCGTGATGCCGCGGAACAAGTCGCCGTCGAGTCCGTACAGCGTTTCGCTTGTGCCCTCGCGCTGAATCCACTTCGCTCGCTCGTAAAACTGGTTCTTGGTGCGCGTCCCTAGCTCCCAATCGGAATAGAAGTACTGGGTACCGGTTCCGAGGCCGTCCGCGTTGATGAAGGTGTAGCCTTCGTTATCGTTGACGATATCGGTCCACGTCGCGATCGTGCCGGCTGCGGTCTGGTTGTTTCCGTCGTCGTTCGCGGTCAGCGCGAGCACGTTGTTACCGCGGTTGGTTCCACCACCGATGAAGAACTCGGTGAAGGCCGTGCCGAGCACACGCTGCGTCCCGAGCAGCCGTCGGCCATCTATGTCGGAGCCGGCGTCTCGCACCTTGATCAAGAAGCGGTGAGTCGTAGACGACACGGGGTCGGCGACCGCGGCAATCATTTTCGGCTCGTTCCAGAACGCGTTCGTCAGCAACGCGCCGTTTTGAATGACCTGGATCGAGGTCGCGTTACCGAACACCTGGATGCCGTCGTAGATTTCGTCACCGTCGGCCTGCGTGATCGAGCCATCGTATAAATGCTCGCTCGCGGTCTGGTCGATGTTGTACCCGTTCAGCAGCGTGATGTTCGTGTCTGCACCGCCGCGGTCTGAAGGCGTCTGGTCAATGATCGACAACTGGTCGTCGCCGCTATCCAGCTCGTTGTCTGCAAAGTCTTGCAGCGCACGGTGTAGCTCGATGACCGTCGCGTAGGTCGGCGCAGTGCCGGCGTGCGCATCGCCCGTGTATCGAATTGCGCCAGTCGATCGCGTGATCGTCCAGTCTGTTGCGTCAAATGCCATTGTGCTGTTCCCCTAAAGTTGAGTAACGGTTACGCCCGTCACAATACCATTGCCGTCGCGGTCCACCGCAACGTTGTAATTTGTATCCGTCAATGCCGCGACCGACCCGTTGGGGTTTCTCGCTAGCGTCCACGTATCTTCGCCCTCAATCGTGACAGTAGCCACTGCGCCGTTTCCGTCGCGTGTAGCGTCGCGCTTTTCGGAATGCTCGCGCCGCCGTCCTCGCCCGGGTCACCTTTCGGCCCCGGTGGTCCGGTGTCGCCCTTGCCGCCGACAATCGAAACGCCGTCGGTGCCGCGATCGCCTTTCGGGCCTCGGTCGCCCTTGTCGCCCTTCGGTCAGGGTCGCCTTGTCCCCCTTTGGGCCTTGCGGTCCCTGGGGTCCTTCTGGTCCTTCAGGTCCTGGGGGTCCTACGGGTCCAGGATAGGCTCGGCAGGGGCGTCTTCGGTCTTGCGCTTGATTGTGAGCTTTGCCATTAGACGCTGATTTCAATGTCTTTGCCATTGAGAAGCGCAGCCAACGCTTCCGTGAAGTCCTGCCTAGAATCTGCGGACTCATCCGGCTCCGGCTCCGGTTCGCTTGGCTCCTCCCCCATCATCTCCATCGGGTCCGGTGGGTTCAGCAGCCGTTCCTTGCTCATCTCGTCCAGCTCGTTCAGGTAGCTCAGGTCCACCGCTGG